>NZ_JAKVRD010000005.1 GCF_022814865.1 Shimia aestuarii
CGCGGAAACAAATCCGAAATCGGCATGAACGCCGACCCGATAATCCCAAACGCATGCTCAATTCCATGCATCTGCAACGTCTTCACAAAAGCTTCTTCGGTCGTCATCTTCATCTCAGAGGTGTCCTTTATCACTAGATATCGATTGTTTCTGGGCCGCCATTGCAGCGCATCAGAGCGTCATACCGCCATCCACCACCAACACATGGCCGGTCACCATGCTGGCACCCGCGCAGAGATAGAGCGCGGCTTCGGCGATATCGTCCGGTGTCGAGCGGCGTTTCAGCACGGATTGATCCCGCGCCCATTGCTTGCGTTCTTCGGGCCAATCTTCCGTCCATGGCGTGCTTGTCTGCCCGGGAGCAACTGCGTTGACGCGCACGTCGGGCGCCAACCCGCGAGCAAGGCCGCGGGTCAGGCTCACCAAGCCAGATTTGCTGGCGGCATAGGCAATCGAGCTGCCTTGCTCCCCGATCCCGGCGATGGAGGTGATGTTTACGACGGCCCCGCGACGCTCTTTCAAGGCGCCAGCGGCGGCATGTGCACACCGAAACGCACCGATCAGGTTGGTATTGAGCAGAAGCTGCCAGAACTCCTCGGTCATCTTATCCAGCTCCGAGGGCGGGATCTTGTCGGCGGTGCCTGCTGTGCCAGCGTTGTTGATGAGGAAGTCCAGCCCCCCCATGTGTGCGATCGCGGCCTCGACCATGGCCTCGGCATTTCCCGGGACGGATACGTTGCCCGGTGCCGAAATCACATCAAGCCCCTGCGAAGTCAATTCGGCGACCTTAGCCGGGCCCGCCGGATCGGACTCCAGATGGTTGATCGCCACGCGGGCGCCCATCTCGGCCAGCATGGTCACGGTCGCAAGTCCGATGCCCGACGCGCCGCCCGTCACCAGCGCACATTTTCCCTTGAGGTCTGCCTTGATCACCTGTCTTCCTCCTTCAAATCCGCAAATAGCGCCTTCAACCGCAAGAGCTTTAGGTCGCGTGCATGAAACAACGTCTCAACCGGCGCATCGCCGTAGTCGAAGAACCCGGCACCTGCGCGGACCCCGGACCGCCCAGCCGCGATCAGGCGATCAAGCACCGGGGTTTCGCCTGTGTTCTCGGGCGGTTGATAGCTGCGACCGGCAATGCCATTGCGCACCATCTCAAGCCCGGTGAAATCCATCTTTCGCATGTGCCCTAAGACCGCCAACCGATGCACAAGCCCGTGCTGGATCGAGAGGTCAATCGTCTCAGGCGTGGCCCAGCCGTCCTCGATCATCCGCAGACATTCGAGGTTCAACGCCGCCTGAAGACGATTTGCGACATAGCCGGGAACCAGCGTATCGAACACGACGGGCACTTTGCCGAACCCTTCGTAGAGGGCGCGCAGCTCGGTGATCACTTGGTGATCGGTATCAGGGCCGGGTGCCAGGTCCACAAGATCGACGATATAGGGAGGCGTATACCAATGCGCGACGGCCGCCCTTGATTGCCGGGCATTGGGGATGAGCGGAAAGACATCGAGATACGAGGTATTCGACGCAAGGATCGCCGCCGCAGGCGCATGGGCATCGACCTGCGCAAAAACCGCGCGCTTGATCTCTGGGTCTTCTATCACGGCCTCAACCACGAGGTCCGCCGCCTCGACGGCCGCTGCCAATGTGTCGGCATAGGCGATCCGTTCCACGGCGGCTTTTGCCGATACGGCGCTCTCGGTCCCGGCTTCTTGCAAGGTGGCAAGGGCGGTCTGGATTAGGCTAGGCGCACGCGCCAAGATCTCGGGAGCGTGGTCATAAAGCGTGACATGGCATCCGCCCAATGCATGCACCAAGGCCAAGGCGTGCCCCATGGTGCCCGCTCCAAGGACTGCAACGCGTTCGATCGCCACTGCCTGGTCTCCTCCGCTTGAATCCGGGGCTCTCCTCAGACCGCCCTAGCTCTGCTTCCAAAGCTCGCGGTCCACCCAAGACTATTTTTGAAACTTAATTTCAAAAATTATGCGCCAAAGCTTGAAATCTCAAGCCATAAATGAAACTTTATTTCAAATTTGTTCGGAATCTGACTCTAACCTTAACCTGCAACGGGAAAATTCCTCATGAATACCACACCATGCGAGTCCTCTGACGGCGCACAGTACATCGCCGACTCACTTAAGCAGCTTGGCGTAAGCCACGTCTTCTTCATGGACGCGATCCTGCGCCCCACCTTGGTGCGTATGGAAGAGCACGGGATCACACGCATCCTCGCCCACTCCGAAAAATCGGCCGCCTACATGGCCGACGGCTACGCCCGTGTCAGCAATCGCGTCGGCGTCTGCATGGCGCAATCGGTCGGGGCGGCCAACTTGGCGGCGGGACTACAGGACGCCTATCTCCACCGTGCACCGCTGGTCGCGATGACGGGCCGCAAAGAACCGATGCTGCGCCACCGGAACGCCTATCAAGAGGTGCCGCATACGCCGCTGTTTTCCTCGACAACCAAAGACTCGATGGACGTGGCCGAAGCGCGTGAACTGCCGCACCTTCTGGCCCAAGCTTTCCGCGAGGCGACGGATGGCTCGCCCCGTCCGGTGCACCTCGATCTCAACGGGCTTGGCGGCGAAATCATTGAGAAGGGAGAGGTTCCGAACCCGACGCTCCCCGATGCTGCACTTGGTCGTCTACCAGAACATCGCCCCCTTGCTTCTCCGGCGATGATCAAGGCCGCCGCCGAGCGTCTTGCCAAGGCGAAGCGCCCTGTGCTTGTCGTTGGGGCGGGCGCGATCCAGGTCGACGCCCATGACGAGATCACAGAGATGGTCGAGAAGCTGAACATTCCGATCGCGACCTCGTTGGGCGGACGCACCATCGTGCCAACCACTCATCCCTTGCATATCGGGACCGTCGGCACCTACTCTGCACCGCCGGGCAACCGTCTGGTATACGAGGCCGATCTGGTGATCTATGTCGGCTGCCACGCTGGCGACCAGCCGACCAACAACTACAAGGTGCCTGCACCCGGCACGCCGATCATCCAGATTGATCTCGACGGACAGGAGATCGGGCGCAACTACCCGGATACAACTGCGGTCTGGGGGTGCCCACGTCAGGCCATCGCCGATCTTACCGCGGCCAGCGAACAGGCCGCCGGGTGGTCCGATTGGGCCAAACATGCCGCTGCAGTCGTTGCAGATTGGCGCGCAGAGCTTGCCGCCCTCGCCACTGCCGATGCCGCCCCGATCACTGTTGAACGCCTTTGCCACGAGATTTCGCAGGCATTGCCGGAAGATGGGATCTTGGTCGCCGACACGGGCTATTCTGGCATCTGGACCGCCACGATGCTCGAACTGCCGCTCAAAGGGCAGAGCTATCTGCGCGCGGCGGGATCGCTCGGCTGGGCCTTCCCGGCAGCCTTGGGTGCGCAATGCGGCGCCCCGGATCGCCCCGTGGTCTGTTTTTCTGGCGACGGTGCCTTCTACTACCACCTGTCCGAGCTCGAGACCCAACGACGCTGGAACCTGCCTGTGGTGACCGTGATCAACAACAACTCGGGTTTCGGGCAGGGCACGCCGAAGGTGGCCTCGTTCTATGAAGGGCGCGAAGGCGGAAGCCCCGAAGAGATCAACCGCTTCGGCCCCACCGACTTCGCAGCCGTCGCGCGCGATTTCGGGGTCGAGGGCATCCGCATCGAAGATCCAGCCGATCTCGCACCGGCGCTTGCCCGTGCCATTGCCGCGCGCAAACCAGTGCTTCTCGATGTTGTCACTGACATTCACCCGCGTGCGCCTGAAGCTTGGGAGCCTCCCGCGGCCTAACACCCGCCCCAAGCAAGAAACGCGACGCCGCAGAAAACGGCGTCGCGTTTTTCTTTTCACAAAGGCCTGATCCCAATAGATCGGCCCCGGGCTCTCTCCTAGATCACCATCGCCTGACCGCCATTGATATCAAGCGAGGCGCCATTGACGAAACCAGCCTCCTCGGAGGCGAAATAGGCGACCGCTGCGGCGATATCCTCGACGGTGCCATGCCGGCGGACAGGGATCGAGTTCAGAACCTTCTGCCGCTCCGCTTCGGTTTGCCGTTCCGCCAAGAGCCGCTCCACCCGCGCCGTCAGAACCGCCCCCGGGCAAAGCGTGTTACAGGTGATCCCCAGCGGGCCGAACTCCTGTGCGATCTGAAGCGTAAAGGCCTGCATTGCCCCTTTCGAGGCCGCATAGTTCGCACCTGCAAACAGGCTCCCGAACCGCCCGGCCTTTGATCCCATGTTGATCACCCGGCCATAGCCCGCCTTGACCATATACGGCAGGACGGCGCGGGTCGTGCGCACACAGGCCGTGACATTCACGTCCATCACCAGATCCCAATCCTCTTCGCTCTGCTCGAGAAAGCGGAAAGGCGTATGCAGGGATCCACCGATGTTGTTGACCAGAACGTCGATCGGCCCGGCCTCACCCATCTCTGCCACAGCGGCCTCGATGTCTTGCGCGGACGTCATGTCGAGGCAGACCGCACGCAGATCAAGATCGGCCGCCGTCGCTTGCGCCTCAGCCGCTGCCAAGGCCTTCGCGTCCCGGTCCCACACGGTCACCGCCGCGCCTTCCTCGGCCAGGCGCAGGGCCATGCCCAGCCCCAGCCCGCTTCCTGCGGCGGTGATAAGCGCCCTGCGTCCCTCAAAGCGGCGCATTGTCTACCGCCTCATGGTGGCTCGCTTCCGGGTCGACCTTGACATCGACAACCACAGGACCGCCCATCCGGTGCGCCTCTTCAATGGCGTCACGAAGTTCGTCACGGTGATAGACGCTGATACCCTTCGCGCCCATGCCCTCGGCGATCTTGGCGAAATCGGCATCGTTGAAATCAACCGCAATCTGCTTGTCGCCGAGATTGTCCCGCACCATCCCCAGGCCCGCGTTGTTCGAGACGACGAACACCACGTCGAGGTTCTGCTGCACGGCGGTTGGCAACACCTGCACGGTCATCATAAAGCCGCCGTCGCCCGCAAGGCAGGTGACGCGCTTCTGTGGGCGCACGATCTTGGCCGCCGCCGCCGCGGGTCCGCCCCAGCCCATGACACCGGTCCCGCCCGGTACAAGCAACTGTCCGGCATGGGGCATACGCAGGCCAAAGGTCGCCCAGATACGCTGTGCGCCGGCGTCCAGCGCAAGGATATCATCCGGCCCAAGGAACTCCTGCAATCCGCGCACCACGTCGGTGTGGTGCACCGTGCCCTGTGCTGCTGGCAGGTCCGGCATATCGAAATAGCCGTTGCGGGTTTTGATATCCAAGCCCGCTTCGATCCGCGCCTTGGCCCGTTCTTCCGACAGGCCAATCTCAGAGAGCATCGCGAGCACATCTGCCACGTCCCCTGTGATCGCCTGATCGACAGGATAGACCCAGCCCGCATTGCGCGGGTCGATATCGACCTGCACCAAGGTCTGATCGCCGGGCCGGATCATTCCGGGATCGCGGAACCGGGTGTAGTCCGGTCCCATCGAGGCCCCCAACATCACAACAAGATCCGCCTGCGCCACCATCCGGTTGGCCGTGCGGTGGCCCCAGGTGCCCATCATCCCGGCGCAGACCGGCGAGGTCTCGGGGATGACGCCCTTGGCGTTGTAGCTCGTGACGACCATGATACCGGCCTTCTCGGCCAAGGCTTGAAGCGCCCCGCCTGCCTCGGCGGTCACGATGCCGTTCCCGGCCACGATCACGGGCCGCTCGGCCTTGTCCAAAAGCGTGGCCAACTGCGCCACCGCCGCCGGATCTGGCCGCGAGGGCGTATAGGAGAGATAGCCTGCACTCGGATAGATCACCGGCTTGGCATCCTCAGGAAACTCCTGTCGGATGATCGGTGTCTTCATGACAACCGCTGCCGGACCCATCCGCGGCAACGACGCATGCTTGATCGCCATCTGCGTGCCAAAGACCGCTTCTTCCGGGCTTGTCGCATAGGTCGCGTATTTGGTGATCGGCTTGAGCGACGCCAGCGCGTTGGCGCCGCCATAGTCGCCGGTCATCGTCTGGTAGCACCCCATCTGCCCATAGCCGTCATAGTCCGAGGTTTCGGTCAGAACCACCATCGGCGACCCGGCAAAATGCGCCTCGAGAATACCGAGACCGCCCATCGTGGTAATCCAAGGCCCCTGCCCCATGAGAACCGATGGCTTCCCTTCGATCCGACCAGCGGCCTGCGCCATAATCGAAGCGATCCATTCATTGCGGCATAGCACAACATCAAAGTCGTCCTTTGCATCATAGAAGGCCGGCAAGGACCAGGTCACCCCAAGCCCAGGCAGGGTAAATGCCCGCTCTACGCCGCTTTCTATCAACGTGCGCACCACCATTTCATTCGTCTTTGGCATCTGTCCGGTCCTCTCCCGTTGCCGTCGGCCTGCCATATTCATCGTGCCGACGCTTCTGTTCGACGGCCAAGCTAACGGTTTCGAAATTGGCTTGCAATTATTTTTGAAATTGTGTTTTAAATTTATTTATCAGCACGGCGATGCAAGCGACCCACCACGGCCAAGGGAATAGAAACCTTGGATAAATCCGCGATCAGAGGTTCGCAAAGTGTAACCCGCGCCGCCAAATCGCGACCCGATCGAGGTCTGCAACACGTCAAGAAGGGACAATCAATGACAGCGAAGGAACGGGTTTTCATCACCGGCGCCACGGGGTTCCTCGGCTCATGGATCATTGCTCGGATGGTCGAACACGGGGTCGAGGTCGTCGCCACCGATGTCAGCGACAACTACGCGCGTCTGACCGCCCTGCGCCCTGATCTGAGCCCTGACCAGAACCCGGCACTCATCGATTTCCGACACTGCGATGTCACCGATGCGGCCCAAATCGAAAGCCTGATCGCCGAAACACGGCCCACCGGCATCATCCATTTGGCCGCCCTGCAGATTCCCCAGTGTCGAGAAATGCCGGGGCTGGCGGTCTCGGTGAATATTGGGGGCCACATCAACATGTTCGAAGCCGCGCGCAAGGCCGGGGTCGAAAGGGTGATCTACACCAGTTCCATCGCCGCCAAGCCGCGCGGCCCCGCCAATGCGCCGTCCAACCTCTACGGTGTGTTCAAAAAGACAGACGAAGAAATCGCGCGCATCTATTGGGATGACTATCAGATGTCGAGCCTCGGATTGCGCCCATATGTCGTCTACGGCGTCGGGCGTGACGATGGCGAAACCTCGGCCATTACCCGCGCCATCGAGGCCGCTGCCCTTGGTCGCCCGTATGAAATTCCCTTCTCCACAAGAAGCTGCTTTCAATTCGCAGGGGACGTGGCCGATGTCTTCGTCAAGGCCGCCTCGGCCTCGTGGAACGGCGCGCTGCTCTCGGACATCTCGGAAACCACCCACAGCACCGACGAGGTGCTCGCTGCGATCCACGCCGAGGTGCCGGGCGCCAGGGTCACCTGCGCCGACACCGTGCGGATATCGCCCAGTGACGGTTTCGAGACCTCTGCCCTGCGCCAAGTGATTGGCGACATCGAAGAGCGCCCCTTGCAGGAAGGCGTGCGCGAAACGATTGAACTTTATCGCCAAATCGCGGCGCGCTGAGGCTGAAACTCCTGCCAGTTTGCCCCGTTTCGCGATCCTTGCACGATAGGTGCCCGAGCTTTCGGCGTTTGCTTTGCGAAGCGCCAATAGCTATGAGGTTCCATTAGATTGCAAATCTGTCCGCCAAGGGCCCCTACGCCTCGCGGCGCGGACTTCCAGCACGGGACGGCATAAGTGAAGAGAAAAGACTCCCCGCCAGCAGAAAGCGGCCAGAAGGATTACAGGATCAACTCCGGCCTGGCTCGCGGGTTGGCCGTGCTCAAGGCCTTCGGACCCGACAACCGCCCGATCGGCAATGCGGAAATCTCTGCCCGTGTGAACCTGCCCAAGGCCACTGTCTCGCGTCTGACCTTTACCCTGACGGAATTGGGCTACCTCAATCACGACGAAGAAACCGGCTGGTATTCGCTCGGGCCTTCGGTTCTGACACTGGGCTATGATGTCATGGCACAGATGGAAATCCGTGACATCGCGCGCCCCTATATGCAGGAACTGGCCAATTACGCCGATGCGTCGGTCTATCTCGGGACGCTGAGCGGCTCTGAACTGATCTATGTCGAGGCCTGCCGCACCCCCGCCTCTATGGCGATCCGGCTGGGCGTCGGCTCCCGCATCCCACTGTTCACAACGGGCATGGGACGCGCCTTCATGGCGACCATCCCCGCGAAAGAGCGCGAGGCCCTGATTGCCAAGATCTCTCCGGACTATGGCGAGGACTGGCCCAAGGTCGAGGCCGATTTGCACCGCGCCATCGACTACGCCAACACCCACGGCTTTGCCCTGAGTGGCGGTGACTGGATCGCCGAGGCCAATTCCGCCGGCACCGTGATTCGCCGCGCCGATGGCTATCCGCTCTATGGCATCAACGTCGGCGGGCTCCGCTCGATTGTCTCAACCGAACGGCTTGAGAAAGATCTCGGCCCGCGGCTCGTTGAATGTGCGCGGCAAATCGAACAGGTGGCCCGCGGCATCCTCTGAGATGCGCCTCCTCAGCCGGTGATCCTGAGCTCTTCCGGCAAAGGCACGGCCCTCCGGGTGTCGTGATCAAGCAGGATCGACAGGACTTCGCCCACGGCGACGCACTCCCCCGTGAGCGCATCTTCGATCTGGTGCCCAAAGCGGTAGATCTTGTTTCCAAGCTCAATCGCATGGCTGGTCTGGCGCAAAACCGCGCCGGGCTGGGGCGACCGCAGGCAATCGAGTTTCATTTCCAGCACCACACGCCCAAGACCCCGCTCCCGCAGCCAGCCCGTATCCGCACCGATCAAGGACCAGGCGATCTGTCCGCCGTTGCTAAAGCTGGAAATCAACCGCTCGGCCCGCCATGCGCCAGTGTGATCAAGGTCGGATGGCATCACCTGCGTGATACATGAGACCAGCGCCTGTCCCGCCTCGATCCGCTTTTCCATATCCGCAACCGACGCCCCCGGCCCAAGCGCCAATCCACGTGGCGCCACCTCCGGAAACTCGGAGAGCGGCACAGGGTTCAGCCCCGGCGCTTCCCCCTCAAGACGATCCAACGTGCTGCAATTCAACGCACTACCGTCCACCGTGAGCCGATGCATCAAGTACATCGCGCCATCCGGCCCCTGCACCGGCAGGGTAAAGATACGCGCCACATCGTCGGCATAAAGTTCGCGATGAAATCGGGTATGCGCAGACACCATCGCCGTGCCAGATAGCCCATGGCGCATGCGAAAATAGGCCCCGGCCTCTCGAAACCGCTGGTGGAAGAACTGTACGTTCAAATGCTGGTTGGAATCGCATTCCCAGGCCTGAACGGTCCCTACATGGGTCAGATCGCCTTCCAACATTTCCCTCTCCTCGCCTCTTCCACTGTCGGGCGCCCAATCGGCACACCGCGCGTCAAACTGAGCAACACTCTTCCCAGAGGAAGACCCCCTGTCAAAGCGTGACGTCACGCCGCCGCGTTGAATCGCTCCAAGTGCTGCTGCCGATTGCCGCCAAGCTGGGCCAAGACCAAAAGCCGTTTGACCATGTGCCCCACCGGCAATTCATCGGTCACCCCCATGCCGCCGTGCAACTGCACCGCATCACGCTGCACTTTGCGCGCGTTATCCGAGATCTTTACCCGAGCCGCCGAGATCAGCCGCGCTCGGAAGGCGTCATCTTTGCTTTCCTGCGCCTCAGCGGCCAATTGCAACATCGAACGCGCCTCTTCGCGGGCAATGAACATATCAGCCATCCGGTGCTGCACGGCCTGAAACCGGCCAATCGGGCGGCCAAACTGTTCTCGCAACTTCACATAGTCCAAGGTCGCACGATAAAGCGCATCAATCACACCCGCGCTCTCGGCAAGAATGGCCACACGGCCCATATCTGCCCCGAACCGCAGGGCCGCGCCGATGTCGGCAATGGTATCGGCCTCGCGCACGGTCACGCCGTCAAACACCACCCGCGCCACCGGCTGACCATCGAGGAGACGATAGCGCTCGACCTGCGCCGCGGTCGCAGGCACCGGACAGAGAACCTCTGCCCCATCCCGCTCTGCCACGACCCAGAAGGTCGCCGCGATATTCCCCCCCATGACAAGCGGCGACGTCCCGGAAAGCTTTAGCGTCCCGTCATCGCTCCGCGCCGTGATAGGCTTGCCCCGCGCGCCCTCTGCCATCACGTCAATCCGCGCGCCGGACAGGATCGGGTCAAGCGTGTCCTGCGCCTGCGCCTCTGGCAAAGCCCGCGCCAGCGTGGCCGCGCATTGCATCACCGCGCTCACCGGTTCCAACACCAACCCGGCGCCAAGCGCCTCTAGCAAACCGGTGATCTGCACCGGCTGAAGGCCTAGCCCTCCGAGCGCCTCTGGAAGTGGTGCCGCCAGCCAGCCGAGCTCGGCCATGTCCGCCCAATTCTTCTGCGCCAGTGTCTCATCCGCCAGCATCGCTGCGCGCTGCGCCAACCCGTAGCGATCCGCCACGAAACGCTCTGCCGTCTCCCGCAGAAGCGTCGCCTCTTCCGAGGGAATATCAAACCTGATCATCTTGTTGCCCTCCTCAAAGCCCAAGCACCTGGCCAGCGAGAATCCCTCGCTGAATTTCATTGCTGCCGCCGTAAATCGATAGTTTGCGCCAGTTGAGGAACTGATAGGCCACGTTCTCAAACGGCTCTTCCGCGCAGGGGCTTTCCCGTTCCGGCAACATCGCCGGGCCCGCCACATCGAGCATCAATTCGGTCAAGCCCTGCTGAACTTCGGTGCCCCGCACCTTGAGAAGCGATGTCTCCGCCCCGATCCGCTCGCCCGCCTCTGCCGCAGCCAAGAGCCGTAGCGTAAATGCTTCAATCGCCATGACGTCGATCTCGAACCCTGCCAAAGCCGCGACAATCGCCGGGTCATCGGCGCGCCCGGCGGCTTCTGCCATGATCCGCACGCGCTGCAAAAGGTGCTTCGAACGGCCAACGCCGCCGATCCCAAGCCGTTCATGCTCGAGAAGCGCCTTGGCATAGGTCCAGCCTTTGTTGACCTCGCCCACAACCATGTCATCGGGGACGAACACATCGTCGAGGAATATCTCGTTCACCTCTTCGGTCCCGTCCGCAAGCCGGATCGGGCGACGCGACACACCCGGTGACGCCATATCGACCAACATCATCGAGATGCCTTCCTGCTTCTTCACCTCCGGGTCGGTACGCACCAGGCAGAAGATCCAGTTGGCGTATTGCGCGTAGGTCGTCCATGTCTTGGAACCTGAGAGCTTCCAGCCCCCCTCGCATCGCACCGCCCGCATCCGCAACGAGGCAAGGTCCGACCCTGCCCCGGGTTCGCTAAACCCCTGACACCACCAGTCCTCTCCCGACAGGATTCGCGGCAGGAACCGCGTCCGCTGCGCCTCGCTGCCAAACCGCATCAGGATCGGCCCGATCATCTTGAGACCGAAGCCAGGCAAGGGCGGCGTGTGGAGACGGAACATCTCTTCATCTGCGATCAGCCGCTCGCGCGCCGACCACCCCGGCCCGCCGTGTTCTGCGGGCCAGGCCGGTGCCACCCAGCCTTTTTCGTAAAGGCTGCGCTGCCAACGCGCGAAATCCTCACGTGCCAGAGGCGCCCCCAACGCGACCTTCTCGCGCGTTTCTGGGTGCAGGGTCTTGGCAACGAAATCCCGGATCTCGGCACGGAAAGCCGCGTCCTCTGCACTGTTCAGAAGATCGCTCATTCCGCGCCCTCCGTCTTGACGATCAACGCATCCACCGCGACGCAGCCTTCACCATCCGGCAAGACAAGCAGCGGGTTGATATCAATGCTCTCGATCTCGTCCGCATGGGCAACGGCAAGCTGCGACAACCGCAGTACCGCCTCCTCCAACGCGCCCCGATCGGCTGCCGGGCTGCCACGGAATCCCGCCAGCAAATCGCCCAGACGTGTTTCGTCGATCATCTCTGCAACATCGCGGTGCGAGAGCGGCGCGCGGCGCAGCGCGACGTCGTTCATCAACTCGGTCATGATGCCGCCCACCCCCAGAAGAACCATGGGCCCAAAGACGGGATCATTCTGAACCCCGAGGATAGCCTCGACCCCGCCCTTGACCATTTTCTGCACAAGGCACGGCGCCGGCGCTCCGTTCAGGGTCTGGCCACTGAGCTTCTTGCTCAGGTCCGCAAAGGCGTCTTGAACGTCCTGCGGCCCCGAGAGACCCAGATGCACCAAACCGGCTTCGGTTTTGTGTTCGAAATCATCCGCAAGCCCCTTCATCACAACCGGATAGCCAATCGACTCCGCCGCCTTCAAAGCATCGGCCTCGGTCGTCACCAACGCTTCGCCGACCATCGGCATGCCATAGGCCGCCAGTGCCGCCTTCGCCGCATATTCCGAAACGCTGCGCCCATGCCCGGCAAGGTTCTGGCACACTGTCGCGCCCGCATCCGCCTCAAGCAAATGCTCCACCGGCGCCTCGCGGCCCCTCTCTCTGCGTTCGTGATAGTCGATGAACCGTTTCAACGCCCGCAACATCGGCTGACTGCCGCGGAACACGGGCACCGAACCATCCTCGACCAACGCGTCATACCCCGCCTCGACGACCTTACCGCCATCATAGACCGCGATCACAGGCTTGCCTGCGCGCTTTGCCACCTCAAGCAGTGGCCCCGTCAGGCGATCTCGCCATGCCTCGCGCACCTGGTGAATGAAGACCACCATGATATCGGTGTTCTCATCGTCCAGCACGGCCTCAAGCGCTGCCCCCCAACGCTCTGGGTGGGTCATCACATTGCCCGAAAGATCGAGCGGATTTGCCGGCGGCGTGAAATCCAGCAGCGGTTTGAGACGCGCCACGGTCTCGTCGCTGAAGTCCTCCAGCTCGAGCCCCAACGCATCGGCCTGATCTGCGGTCACCCCGCTCCAGCCGCCCGAGAATGTCACCACGGAAATCCGCTTACCGCGCGGCGCGTGGCATTTCTCGAACAAAGCCGCCACATCGGCGAGTTCCAGCGGATCATCCACTGAAACGATATTTTCCTGCCGGAACACGGCCTCATAGGTGCGGAACGCCCCCGCCAACTTTCCGGTATGCGCCAGCGCTGTGCTTGCCGCGCGCTGGCTCCGGCCGAGCTTCATCACGATCAACGGCTTGTCGGCCTCTTGTGCCCGCGCCGCAAGATCAAGGAAGCGCGATGGCGTCCGCAACCCTTCAAGCACCATGCACACCGACGCAATCTGGGGATCCTGAAGCGCCCAACGCGCATAATCGGCGGCTTCCACATTCAACTCGTTGCCTGTCGAAACCAGATAGCGCATGTGCACGCCCTGATCGTGCGCCCGCGCCAGCAACACCATGAGCAACTGCCCGCTTTGGGAAATCAGCGCCGTCCGCCCGGGCGAAAGGTCCGCCGGGAAGGTTGCCGAGGTCAGCCCCATGAAACCGCTCTCGAGATTGGCAAGGCCAAGGCAGTTCGGCCCGCAAATGGCGATCCGGTTGCGGTTGGCGACCTCGCGAAGTTGCTCCTCAAGCGCCTTGCCCTCTTCGCCTGTCTCGCCGAAACCCGAGGCAAGGATCACCGCCCCGCGCACACCCTTACGGCCGCATTCCTCAAGGATTTGCGGCAACGCCCGTTGCGGCACGAACATGAGCGCCGCGTCGACATCGCCGGGGATCGCTTCGACCGACGGGTAGCAGGGGATGCCATGAAGCTCGTCATACTTCGGATTGACGGGGTAGATATCGCCGGAAAACCCAAGCCGCCGCAGAACCGGCAGAGCCGCACCACTCCATCCTTCGGTATTGGCGCTCGCCCCGATCACCGCGACACTACGCGGGTTCAGCAATCCCGAAAGCTGTTCAAATATCTCTGGCGTCCCCGCCCCTTCCGCTGCCGCAGATGTCGCGCGTGATGCATCCGGTGCCATTGCTCTCTCCCTCCACAAGATTCGTCGCGAAGGTATCCATGAAGCAGGAGGGGCGTCAATAATATTTTAAAATCTGTGTCCGCATTGCGAACATTGAGCCGCGACCAAGTGGAACTCCCTAGTCCGGATAGAGGCGCCGCAACCGCATTCGGATCATCTGGGCCGTCGAAAGCAAGGCTGCTGCATATTCCTCCTCAACCCGATCAGGCGTGAGCACCGACGACAGACCCGAAAGCGAAAGCAATAGAGGATCTCCATCATCAGCAACGCGGATCGTGGTCGCGACGGCGTTGATCTCGGGCCACCACGCCCCAAAAGAGGCTGTGTAGCCATGGCTCGCAAACCGTTCGACCTCGGCAAGCACCCCCTCGCGCAACGCCGGGGATGGCGCGTCTTGCTCCGCCTCCAGCCGT
Organism: Shimia aestuarii; assembly: GCF_022814865.1. Taxonomy (GTDB): domain Bacteria; phylum Pseudomonadota; class Alphaproteobacteria; order Rhodobacterales; family Rhodobacteraceae; genus Shimia; species Shimia aestuarii_A. The sequence continues at coordinate 14,304 of NZ_JAKVRD010000005.1, forward strand.
GCAAGCGCCTCTTGCCTCTGCGCCTCGGGCATCTCGGCCAGATAGGCCCGCCCGATCGCTGTCGGCAGGTAAGGCAGCAACGCCCCAACCTCGAGATTGAGAACGATCGCCTCCGGTCGACGCACCAGCTCCAGATAGCGCACCCCACCATCCACAGGGATGCCCAGCGCCACAGAAAAAGGCCCCAACTCGGAAAGCGCCTCCATCGCGGGGCGCATGATATCGCGCAAACCGGTGCTGGCGAATCCGGCCTGGCTTAGCTCGAAAACCCGCGCCGTAAGGCTGTAGCGGGATGTGCGCGGATGATAGGCAAGATAGCGGAGCTTCCGTAGCGTGTGGGTAAAGCGCGCCACGGTCGGACGCGGCATCCCGGTGCGGTCGGCAAGCTCCTGATTGCTCAGAGCGCGATCCTCTGGACGAAAGGCCGTCAAGATCGCAAGCCCCTTCTCCAGAGACGCCACGAACTGCCGGTCCGCACCGCCCTCTGCTTTGCCGTTGGATGCCTCGCCCGCCATTCACCGCCCTCTCTTGGATATCATCTCAATTGATACGGTGACGCGCCAAGCCGCGCAACCGCCGCGGCTTCACAGGCGCGATTCACTTCCTCGCACAATCTACTTTTTAAAATTATTGTTTGCATTGCAGACGCATATTGCGCAAGAACCCTAGTCATCGAACTCTGCGCAACAGGGAGGACAGCATGAGTCACACCGGACAGGATACCGACCCGGCGGTCGCCCCGGCCTCGGGGCCGGACCACGAATTCCAAACCCATGTGGCGGATGGCAAGCTCTGGCTGCAACATTGCAAGGACTGCGACACAGCGATCTTCATGCCGCGCGTCCTCTGCCCATCCTGCGCCTCCCTAGCCCTTGAGTGGCGTCCGGCCTCCGGCCTTGGCACCATCTATTCGCAAGCAACACTGCGCCCTCGGGCCAAGCCCGGCGCGCCCGAACGGCCTCCGCACTCCGTCGTCCTTGTCGATCTTGATGAGGGGCCGCGGATGATGAGTCACCTTCCCGGCGTCTCACCCGAAGACATCCACATCGGGATGCGCGTGCGGGCGCGCATTGATGGCGACACCGGCAGCCACCTCGTTGCCTTTTTCCCCGAGGAGAGCCAGCCATGACATCTCCTTCCCCCCTTCGCGGCAAATCCGCCATCGTCGGCGTCGGTACGGCAGGTCTCGGCGAGGCCCCCGGCTTCAACGCGATGGACATTCAGGCCCTCGCCGTGCGCGCTGCGCTCGATGATGCTGGCCTGTCCCTGACCGATGTTGATGGCCTCTTCTGTGCCAACATGAGCCATACCTTCCCGGCGATCTCGACCGTCGAGTATCTCGGCCTCAATCCCCGCTGGATCGACGGCACCAATACCGGCGGCTCGAGCTTTGTCGCCCACGCGCTCTCGGCAACAATGGCCCTCGAAGCGGGCCTTTGCGACGTGGCACTTATCTGCTACGGCGCGACAATGCGGTCCGGTGCGGGCCGCATGGTCCCCCCGGCAGAACAGCCCGCATATGAAGTGCCGCATGGCCCGCGCTACCCGATGACAGCCTACGCGCTGGCCGCAGCGCGCCACATGGCCCAATTCGGCACCACCCGCGAACAACTCGCCGCCGTCGCCGTTGCCGCGCGTGATTGGGCCCGCCTCAACCCCGACGCCTTCGAAAGAGACCCGCTGAGCGTCGAGGAGGTGCTCGCCTCGCGCATGGTGATGGAACCGCTGAGCCTGCGGGATTGCTGCCTGCTGACCGATGGGGCCGGTGCCATCGTCATGACCCGCGCCGACCGCGCCCGCGACCTCGCACACAAGCCCGCCTATTTCCTCGGCGGCGGCGTGGCGTCTTACAACCGCGCGATCTCTGAAATGCCGGACCTGACCAGCACCGCCGCCAAAGACTCCGGCAAACGCGCATTCACCATGGCAGGGCTCTCACAGGGCGATATCGACATCCTGCAACTCTACGATGCCTTTACCATCAATGTGATCCTCTTCCTCGAAGATCTGGGGTTCTGCCCCAAGGGGGAAGGCGGTGCCTTTGTCCAAGACGGCCGCATCGCGCCCGGTGGCGCATTGCCGGTGAATACCAATGGCGGCGGCCTCTCGTTCTGCCATCCGGGCATGTATGGCGTCTTTACCCTGATCGAAGCCACTCGCCAGCTGCGCGGCGCGGCCGAGGCCCGGCAGGTCGACAAGGCCGACACTGTGCTCTGCCACGGCAACGGCATCACGCTGTCGCACCAGGCCACCGCCATCTTCGGAAGTGACAACGCACTCTAACCTAGGGGATCCAAGCTGATGACAGACCTGATTTCAACACACACACACGGCGCGCTTGGCATCATCCGCATGACACGCGGACCGGTCAATGCGCTTGGGCACGCACTGCGCGTGGCCATCTCGCAGGCCCATCGCACCTTCGAAAGCGACCCCGCGATTGCCGCCATCGTCCTGACGGGCCAAGGTCGCTTTTTCTCGGCTGGCGCCGACATTACCGAATTCGATTCCGGACGCCGCGCACCGTTCCTGACCGACCTCATTGCCCAACTCGAAGCGAGCACAAAACCGGTCATCGCGCTGGTCAACGGCATCGCCTATGGCGGCGGCTTTGAACTGGCACTGGGCTGTCACGGTCTCGCCGCCCTGTCCGATGCCAAGGTCGCCTTCCCGGAGATTACCCTTGGCAATATCCCCGGCGCGGGCGGCACTCAGAAACTGCCCCGGTTGATCGGCGGCCCCGCCGCGCTCGACATCATCCTGAGTGGCAAACCCATTTCCGCCAAACGCGCCCATGATCTTGGGATTGCGCAAAGCATCGACGGCACCGAAGCCGAAGCACTGACGCGGATCGAGGCGGATTTGGCCGACGGCCCGCCACAACGCCTGCCCCGCGATCTCACAGTCGAGGGAAGCCCCGAGGACCTGTCCGAAGTCGCTGCGCCCTATCTGCGCCGCGCCCGTGGCGCCCCGGCCCCTGCCAAGGCGCTCGAAGGCGTGCAAATGGCCTATGACACCCCGCTCGACGCGGGGCTGGCCTGGGAAAGAGAGACCTTCACCGCGCTCAATACCTCGCCAGAAGCCAAGGCCCTGCGCCACGTCTTCTTTGCCGAACGCGAGGCCCGCAAAATCGAAGATGTCCCGCCCCAAACGCCCAAGCGCGCGCTGGCAAGCGCCGGGGTGATCGGTGCGGGCACGATGGGCGCCGGCATCGCCAAATGCCTTGCCGATGCCGGACTTTCGGTAACGGTCATCGAACAAGAACAAGACCGCCTCGATCAAGGCCTTGCCCGCATTCGCGCGATCTACGACGAAGCCCAGAGCAAGGGCCGCCTCTCCAAGGCCGACGCCGAAGCACGCCTCGCGCGCATCTCCGGCAGCACCTCGATGGACGCGCTTTGCGAGGCCGACATTGTGGTCGAAGCCGTGTTCGAAGCGATGGATATCAAACGCAGCGTTTTTGCCGCGCTCGACAAGATCTGCAAACCGGGCGCGATCCTCGCCACCAACACCTCGACGCTCGACGTCAACGAGATCGCCGCAGCCACATCCCGCCCCGAGGACGTGATCGGCCTACATTTCTTTAGCCCTGCACATATCATGAAGCTGCTCGAGGTGGTGCGCGCCGACAAGACCGCACCCGATGTGATTGCCACGGCCATGGCCTTGGGGCCGCGTCTCGGCAAGGTGCCGGTTCTGGTTGGGGTTTGTGACGGCTTTGCCGGCAATCGCATGTTCATCAATTTCAACCGCGAGGCACAGATCCTGATTGAGGAAGGCGCCCTGCCTTGGCAGATCGACGCCGTGCTGTCGGATTGGGGCCTCGCCATGGGGCCACTGGCCGTGATGGACCTTGCAGGCCTCGACGTGGGCTATCGCATCCGCCAGGCCCGCGGCCCGCAAAGCCCCTACCCGTTCACCACCGCCGACCGTCTGGCCGAAGCCGGGCATCTCGGACAGAAGACGGGGCGCGGCTGGTATCTCTATCCGGACGGGGCCCGGCGCGGCCAGCCCGACCCAGAGGTCGAGACGCTTATCAAGGCGGTGTCCCAAGAGAAAGGCATCACCCGGCGCGAAATTTCCGATGAAGAGATCCTGCACCGCTGCCTCTGGCAACTGGTCAACACGGGCTACCAGATCATCGAAGAGGGCATTGCCCAGCGGCCCAGCGATCTCGATGTGATATTCGTCAACGGCTATGGCTTCCCCAAGACGCGCGGCGGGCCGATGTTCTTTGCCGAGCAAACGGGTCTGGCCCGTGTTGCCGCTGACGTGCGTCGCTTCCACGCTGAGATCGGAGCGCACTGGACGCCTTCGGCGCTGCTCTTGGAACAGGCAGAGACAGCCGACGCCTAAGGGCCTAAGACCCCTCTCCCCCAAAGCCAACGGCCACCGCATCGCGGTGGCCGTTTTCGTTTCAGTGGTCGTTTCCCGGCTCAGGCGTAGCCAAAGAGCTTTGGGAAATACATCGTGAAGAACGGCACGTATGTGATCAACAACAGCACCACGATCTCGGCGGCGATAAACGGCAGGATCGCCCAACTGAGCCGCGCAAGACTGACGTTCGACACCCCGCAGGCCGCGAACAACACCAACCCGAATGGCGGCGACGCAAGACCGATGGTCAGGTTCATACAGGTGATAAGACCAAAGTGGATCGGATCGACCCCATATTGATACGCGATCGGCGCCAAGAGCGGCCCCAGAACGATGATCGCAAACCCCATGTCGAGGAACATCCCAATGATCAGGAACAGCACATTGACCAGCATCAGGAAGACGAACTTGTTCTCGGTGATGGACACGAACACAAGCGTGACGTGCTCGACGAGGTTGTAGTAGCTCACCAGCCAGCTAAAGCTCTTGGCACAGGCGAGAAGGAACATGATCATCGCCGTCGCTTTCACCGTATGCGCCAAGATCGGCACGATATCCGAAAGCTTCAGGCTACGATAAAAGATGAAGCCGATGGCAAGCCCATACATCACCGCGACCGCCGAGGCCTGGGTCGGGCTGAAGAAACCACCAAGGATCCCGCCCATGATCAGCGCCGGCAGCATCAGCGCCGGAATACCATGCAGCACTGCGATCAGCAGGCGGATGACGCCGACGAACGGTGCCCGCTCACCAAAGCCTTTGCGCACAGCGATGATATAGGCCGTCACCATCAGCGCCAACGCGACAAGAATCCCCGGCAGCATGCCCCCAAGGAAAAGGCCCGCGATCGAGACGTTCATCACCGACGCATAAAGGAGCATCGGAATACTCGGCGGAATGATCGGCCCGATCACCGAACTCGAGGCGGTCACCGCGGCGCTATACTCTTCGCTATAGCCGTTCTCCTTCATGGACGGGATCATGATCCCCCCCACCGCAACCGTATCAGACACGGCCGAGCCGGTGATCCCGGCAAAGAACATGCTGGCCACGATATTGGTGTGCGCAAGCCCGCCCCGGATCCAGCCCACAAGCGACGACGCCAAGGTCATGAGCTTGTTGGTGATCCCCGCGCGGTTCATGATCTCCCCAGCCATGATGAAGAAGGGGATCGCAAGCAGAAGCAGGTTCTCCGTGCTGGTGAACATGCGCTGCGGGATCTGTGTGAACAGGCGCGGGTCGCCGATGTCGATATAGACAAAGATCGTCATCAACACGAGGCAGAAGGCAATCGGCACCCCCAAGAGGAGCATCGGGACAAAGCTTCCAAAAATGATTCCGATCATTGATCAACTCCGGCGGTAGGCATTTCATCTGAGGTGGATTCGGTGGGCTCACGCGGGTCGGGAAGCGTCGCACCGATACTGAACAGCCCCAACAGCACACCGCCGACAGGAACCGAAAGATAGTAGTAGAACAGGTTGATATCGAGATAGAGCGAGGTCTGATACTTGCCGACAAACAAGGCCATCTTGACCCCATAGTAGACCATGACCCAGACAATGATCAGCGCCAGGACAAGATACCCGATACGCATGAGCAACTGGAGCCTGGGGCCGAGCACGGAATAGACCATATCGACACCGATATGCCCCCCGTGCCGCGCGACAACGCCCGCGCCAACAAAGACCGCCCAGGCAAACAATAGGTTGTTGACCTCTTCGATCCAGACCAATGAATTCCCGACAACCTGATCGACGATGATGCCATTTGCCGTGTTGAGAAACAGCAAGGCGGTCAGCATCATCGCCAGCGCCATGGCAGCTTTTTCAAGCCAGTCGAGAAAGGTCTGATATCCGGAGAGAAGCTTGTTCATTCGACATACTCCTTACCCGTCGTGACATGATGCCGGAGGCTCCCGGCGCCCCGAAGCTAGGTTTCGGAACAGGTCTGATCACGCGGGATTGTGTGCAGGTGCCCGGAGACCGGTCATCCCGGCCGATACGGCCGCGATATCCGATCTGCGGGGGTATGAACGGGAGGTTGCCACCCGGGATGCGCGCCCGTCAACAAGCGCGTCCCCCCCGGCAGCAACCTTACGTTCGGTCCCGGAGTGGTGGCCTTACTCCATTTCGGCGGCTTTCGCCGCAGCCATGACCTTCTCGACCCATGCTTCGCCGTCATCGCCGATCTTACGAACGATCGTATCGATATAGGGCTGCTGACCGAGAGAACGGAATTCCTCGATCTCTGCATCGGTCGGGTAGTAGAAGGTCGCGCCTTCGGCCTCCATGGCCGACTTCACAACCAGGCCACTCAGCATCGACTGCGCGTTGCCGACCCGGCTGCACACATCGCCTGCCTGTAGGATCAGCGTCTGGTTCTTCGGCGAAAGCGACTGGAAGAACTCTTCGTTGATCAGGATCGGGTGCAGGTTGTAGCTGTGCCGCGTGACGGTGACATGCGGGTTCACTTCATAGAGCTTCTTGGAATACATCGAGTAGAGCTCGGTGTCGTGCCCTTCAGCCATGCCCGACTGCAACGAGGTATAAAGCTCGCTCCAGGTAATCGTCACCGTGTTGGCGCCCCAGGCGCGGAACATGGCAAGCAGACCGGGGTTCTCCGGAACGCGCATCTTCATGCCGTCGAGATCGGCCACGCTGTGCACGGGCTTCTCGGCATAGATGTTGCGGAAGCCTGCGCCTTCCGGCCATGCCAGAACCCGCAGACCGGTTTTCTTGAGAAAGCTGTCGGCAAGCTCGTCACCAAGCGGCCCTTCCATCACCTTCCACGCGGTCAGGCTATCGCGAAACACATACGGAATCTGCGTGACACTGATCTCGGGCGCGAACGGCACCATGATCGAGGTATAGGCCCCCACCATCTGGATCACACCGGTCTGGGCCGATTCGATCATCGTGCGGGCGTTGCCAAGGGCTCCGTCCGGGTGCACCTCAAGCTCGATCTCGCCTTCAGAGGCGACCTCGAGATAATTTTTCATCGCCGAAACGCATGCCGTCCGCCCCGAACCGGGCAGGCGCACATCACCTTCCGAGCTATGCCCCAGCTTGATGACAATGGGTTCAGCGACAGCTGCGCCGGTCATCGACCCAACGGCCACCGACATCCCCAAAGCGAATGCTGCAAGTTTGTTCATTATGTTTCCTCCCTGTTCCGATTTTACTCGTCCAATTGAGCCAAGGCGTCCTCGCGCCGGATCTGGCGTTTCCCTGCAGCCCGGAACTTCAGCTACTTTTGGAACACTATTTCAAAAAAAATTTCTTGTCGACATTTTTTCTGCCCACCCCCGATTGAGGCCACCCGAACACCCCCTCGCGCCATCGCAACAAACCCTGAAAAGCAAGCCTCCTCAAAAGCTTCGCCCTACGCCACACAGCCTATGCAGCCAACGATGCCAACATGATGACGGCCGGCCCAAGCCATCTCGCAAGCGCCTAAGACAAATGTCTTTTGATGAAACTGGCGATCCCTGAAGGACTCGAACCCTCAACCTGCTGATTAGAAGTCAGCTGCTCTATCCAGTTGAGCTAAGGGACCGCTTGGCCCTTTCCTAGATCAACCTTTCCGCTTTGCCCAGAGGGTTTCTTGACCTGTGCAGGCACCCTTTAATGAAAAGGCCCGCGCGGTGGCGGGCCGTATCTTTGCGCGGGTCAGTGGGTCCAGGGACCGCGTCGATTGGTGGCGAAATTGTCACCATAGCCGCCGGGACGGATGTTGGGTTTGCGCTTGTGCGGCTCGACGACCTGTACCTCGATGCCGTTCTCGCGGGCATAGTCGAGCGCGGCCTCTTTGGTATCAAAACGCATCTTGACCTGTGTCTGCATATCGCCTGACGCGGTCCACCCCATGAGAGGATCAAGCTCGCGGGCTTCGGACGGTCCATATTCCAGAACCCAATGATGGGTCTTGGCGGTGCCCGACGTCATGGCGTTGCGGGCAGGCTGATAGATGCGTGCGATCATTTCCGACTCCTTCAGACCCCTGCTTTATCGGGAATTTGGCCTCGGCGGGCAAGCGTGGAATTGGTCGCATGCCATGAAAAAAGCGCGCAATCGCCGGAAGCTATCGGGGGAGGAAGTATGCAAGCAGCCTTGGATGCCGACCGACCCGCGGGGAGCGAGGGGTGTGAGTGCGGGCTAGTGACAACCAAGTCTGCTGCTTGCAATCACGATCTTATAGAGACCGGGACTTTGTTGACAAGACAAATAGTTAGAAAAGTTGCACCAGACAGGGGCGTATGTTTATGAAAATTTCAAGATCGGCCAGAACATCTAACCAATTTGAAAACTTACGTCGCGGAAACCGACGCGTTCAACCCATTTTGCGACCTCACCGACAAGGCCCCATTCAGGACTTGCACAAGAACAAAAAGGGATCACATTAGGGACAACCGGAGGATCAGCGATGCCCTATGCCCATTCCGACAAATCTTTGCCCATGATGCAGGACCTGCCCACGCGCGAAAAACTCGAGGGCGGCAAGACCTTTGTCATGCACACAGACTTTGCCCCGGCGGGCGATCAGCCGACGGCGATCGTCGAGTTGTCGGACGCCATCAAGGACGGGGAGCGCAATCAAGTGCTTCTCGGCGCGACGGGGACGGGCAAGACATTCACCATGGCCAAGGTCATCGAAGAGACCCAGCGCCCCGCCATCATCCTCGCCCCGAACAAGACCCTCGCGGCCCAGCTTTATGGCGAGATGAAAGGGTTTTTCCCCGAGAACTCGGTCGAGTATTTCGTCTCTTTCTACGACTACTACCAACCCGAGGCCTACGTGCCGCGCAGCGATACCTATATCGAGAAGGAATCGCAGATCAACGAACAGATCGACCGCATGCGCCACTCGGCGACACGCGCCCTTCTCGAACGCGATGACGTCATCATCGTGGCCTCGGTCTCCTGCATCTACGGCATTGGCTCGGTCGAAACCTACTCGGCGATGACCCAAGATCTCGAGGTCGGCAAGGAATACGACCAACGCGCCGTCATGGCCGAACTCGTGGCGCAACAATACCGTCGCAACGATCAGGCGTTCCAACGTGGCTCTTTCCGGGTCCGCGGCGACAGCCTCGAGATATTCCCCGCCCACCTCGAAGACCGCGCCTGGAAGCTTTCCTTCTTCGGAGAAGAGTTGGAGGCGATCACCGAGTTTGACCCCCTGACCGGCGAACGCACCGGCACGATGGAGAAAATCCGCGTCTACGCCAATTCGCACTACGTGACGCCGAAACCGACGCTGAAACAGGCGGTCATCTCGATCAAGGAGGAACTCCGCCAACGCCTCGACATCCTCACCGGCGAAGGCAAACTCCTCGAGGCCCAGCGCCTTGAGCAGCGCACCAATTTCGACATCGAGATGCTCGAGGCAACGGGCCATTGCAACGGCATCGAGAACTATTCCCGCTACCTCACCGGCCGCGCCCCCGGCGAGCCACCGCCAACGCTTTTCGAATTCATCCCCGACAACGCCATCGTTTTCGCCGATGAATCCCACGTCTCCGTGCCGCAGATCGGCGGCATGTATCGCGGCGACCACCGACGCAAGTTCACGCTGGCGGAGCACGGCTTCCGCCTGCCCTCCTGCATGGACAACCGCCCCCTCAAATTCGAGGAATGGGACGCCATGCGCCCGCAGAGCGTCTTCGTCTCGGCCACCCCCGCGGCATGGGAGCTTGAACAATCCGGCGGCGTTTTCACCGAACAGGTCATCCGCCCCACCGGCCTCCTCGACCCCGAGGTCGAGATTCGCCCCGTCGAGACACAGGTCGACGATCTCCTCGACGAAATCCGCCACGTGACCGCGCAGGGCTTCCGCACCCTTGTCACCACGCTGACCAAGCGCATGGCCGAAGACCTGACGGAATACCTGCATGAACAGGGCATCAAAGTCCGATACATGCATTCCGACATCGACACGCTCGAACGCATCGAGATTCTCCGCGACCTGCGCCTCGGCGCCTTCGACGTGCTGATCGGCATCAACCTGTTGCGCGAGGGTCTCGACATTCCCGAATGTGGCCTCGTGGCGATCCTCGACGCCGACAAGGAAGGCTTCCTGCGTTCTGAGACCTCGCTCATCCAGACCATTGGCCGCGCCGCCCGCAACGCCGAAGGCCGCGTCATCATGTATGCCGACCGCATCACCGGCTCGATGGACCGCGCGCTCAATGAAACCAACCGCCGCCGCGCCCGCCAGATCGCCTATAACGAGGAACACGGCATCACGCCCGCGACGGTCAAAAAGAACGTCGAGGACGTCATGGCCGGCCTCTACCAAGGCGACGTGGACATGAACCGCGTCACGGCTCAGGTCGACAAACCCCTGCACGGCGCCAATCTCGAAGCCCATCTCGACGGCCTGCGCGCCGACATGCGCAAGGCCGCCGAGAACCTCGAGTTCGAAGAAGCCGCCCGCCTGCGCGACGAGGTCAAACGGCTTGAGGCGGTGGACCTCGTGGTCGCCGACGACCCGCTGGCACGGCAGAGCGCGGTGGAAGCCGCCAGCGACGCGGCGACCAAGGCGCGCGGCCGCTCAACGGCTGGTAAGCCGGGGCAGCGCGGGGGAAATGTGAAGAGGCGGGGGCGGTAGTGGATAACTTCGAAGCCTTGATAAGGCTCTTGCTCGAGGAAGAAGGGTATTGGACACGCCAATCACACAAGGTTTGTCTACCAAAAACCGTCAAGAAGCGCCTCGGCAAGCCCTCTATGCCTCGACCGGAGATCGACCTTCTCGCATTCAAGCCTGCAACCAACACCGTCATCCTATTGGAGGTCAAATCATATTTGGACTCACCCGGAGTAAAACTAGCTAGTCTCGAAAGTAACTTCGAAACCCCAACCGGACGCTACAAGCTCTTCACTTGTGAACAATACTCCAGCGCGGTTGTCGACCAACTCCGCATTGAGCTTACAGAGAAGGGCTTGGCCAACGAGAAGACCACCTTCAAGCTTGGGCTTGCTGCGGGCAATATCTACAAGAACCAAGACAAAGAGATGAAAGAGCTCTTCCTACGAAGAGGTTGGGAACTCTGGACACCTGACGCAATTTGGATGCGAACAAAGAAGCTATCGAGTCTCGGATATGCCAATGACCCCTTTGTGCTTGCAGCCAAAGTGCTCGTAAGGGGGAACCAACGCAACAATGGCGATAGCGCGTAGCTCCATAAATGCGGTTTGTCTCTGAGTTGTTCTAGGCGCGATAGAAAACAGTAGGGCGGGTTTCAGCCCGCCAACACCGCCGGACCAAAGCCCGACCTACCCCCTCCAACCCACCCAAAGCGCCCGATCCCGAGGGTGGGCGCAATCGCGCCCGCCCTGGGGGGCGGGTCGAGCGCGATGCATGATGCTGTGCATCATGCGTTCTTGTGGGTAGGACACCACAGCCCCTTGCCTTCCCGCACATTCCCCGCCACTTTCGCCAAAGGCACGCCACTAGGCTCACCCATTCCCGACACCACAAGGAAAAGAGCCATGCCCGAGAAAGATCCGTTCCAGCCCCTCGACGCCGACTCCCGCGCCCTTGCGCGGCAATTGATCGACACCGCCACCTCCGGCGCACTGGCGACGACCAACCCGGAAACCGGCGCACCCAATGTCACGCGCATCGCCATCGGCACCGACACAGACGGCACGCCCGTAACGCTGATCTCCGGCCTTGCCTCGCATACGCCCGCGCTGCGCGCCGATCCGCGCTGTGCGCTGATGCTGGGCGAGCCGCCCGCCAAGGGCGATCCCCTCGCCTTTCCGCGCCTCATGCTCGACTGTCGCGCGGCCTTCATCGAGCGCACCGACCCCGCCTTCGCCCCCTTGCGCGATCATTTCCTCGCCCAGCGCCCGAAGTCGAAACTCTATATCGACCTGCCCGATTTCGCCTTTGCCCGGCTCGAAATCGACCGCGCGACGCTCAACGGCGGTTTTGGCAAGGCCTTCCGCCTCGCCGCCGACGACCTCTCCGCCTGACACACCGCCCTACTGCGCGAGCCCCAATGCTTCCAAATGGGCGACACTCTCCTCCACCCGGTCAAAATCGTTGATCTCGACAATCAAGTGCGGCGCCGCATGACACCCCTCGAGCGCCTTGAACACCCCGTGCCACGGGATATTCCCCGCCCCGAGGTGCCAATGCCGGTCGGCATAGCCATCCGTGTCCTGCAAATGCACATGGCCAAGCATTTCGCCCGCGTGGCTGATATACCGATCCACCGCCGGCGCGCCACAGATCGTATGCGCCCAATGCGCGTGGCCCGTATCGACAGAGAGCCGCAGCGCCGCGCTATCGGCGGCCTCGATGACGGCCATACGGTCGGCCGGATCGGTGTCCTTGATGTTCTCCATGACCATCACGACGCCTAAATCCTCGGCCCGCGCAATCGCCGGGCCAAGTGTTTCGAGGATCGCATTGATCCGCTTGTCCCGCCCCTTCGGTCCGTTGTCGAGGTTGTCACGATCCCACGGATCATAGGGCGAATGGATGACCATCTGCCCGGCGCCGAGCTTTTCGCAGACATCCAAAGCCTGTTCCATCCGGGCTTGCACAATGGCCCGCACCTCACGGTCCCCGGTGTGCAGCTCAAACCCCGAGAACGGCCCGTGAATGCCAAGCCGCCCGTCCCATCCGTCGAGCGCGTTCTTGGCAAGGTCGATGAACGGGTCCGGGTTGCGTAGAATGTCCGCCATGCAGAATTCCGGCAGTTCCAGATCGCGATCCTTCTCAAAGAGCCAGTCCCGATGCTTTGGCAGATCCAGCACCGTCAACTGTGCTCCGACCACAGGCAGTTCGCTCATCTTAACCCTCCTGAAACCTCTCTAACCGCAATTGCCACAAGAGTTGCACCGACGCGATACCGACGCAATACCGACGTGATACCGACAAGGGATTTCCCGGCTTTCAGGCAAAGAAAAACCCACCGCACGCAGCCCGCGCCCGGTGGGTGAAAAACGGCTGAAACGCCTTATTTTGTGACCGTCAGGCCCAACATCCGCCAGCCCGTCATACCCGCACGATAGTAATAGATCTTCTCTGCCGGATACCCCGCCTCAATCATCCGCCGCGCCGCCGTAGGCGACTGCCCACACCACGGCCCGTTACAGTAAAGCGCGACCCTCTTGGCGTCATCACAGATGAACCCGTCAAAGTCGATTTCACAGCCCAGTTCGTCAAGCCGATCCGCCGCCTGAGTATAGGGGATGTTGATCGCCCCCGGGATCGCGCCGCCGTCAAAGTTCGATTTGACCCGGCCATCCACGACGATGACCTCGGGATCCTGAAGAAATTCAAGCATTTCCAACTCGCCAATCGGCGTCACACCCGGCGCCGGGATCATCGGCTGAATACAGAAATTCGGGCAGGGCCGCGAGGTCTTGGCCCAGTCCCCCTCGATCTTGTTCTCGGTGTCCTGAATACGTTCAATCGTCACCGGGCCGGTGGCCGTTTCGATCTCGACCGAGGCGAGGTCGGGTCGGATATTGACCTCCTGCGCCAAGGCTGGCACCGCCATCAAAAGGGCTGCGCACGCTGCCATCATCGTTTTCATGGTCTCTCCTCCTAAACTAGCACCCTCCCCCAAGTTTGTCCGGCAAACGAGGAACACATGCAAGCTTCAATACCTGAGGCCGCCCAATTGGACGGCCTCATCGCAAATCAACGAACGCGCGGCTTAGCGCACCACATGCACCGCGCATTTGGCATGACGCACAAGCTGCGTCGCCGTGCTGCCAAGAAGCAGGTCCTGCATCCCCGGACGGTGCGACGCGACCACGATCAGGCCCGGCTTGTGCTCATCCGCCCAATCGAGAATCGTGCGCCCCGAATGACCATCGACCACAACGCATTCGGCGTTGGAAATACCGGTCGCCATACCCTCAAGCGACTTGATGATCGTCTTCTTGGCATCCTCGTGAAACCCTTCCGGGATGTAGTTCACCGCATAGCTCGGCACCTGCTCCATCACGTGCAAAAGGGTAATCTTGCCGCCTTCCGTGCCAAGCTTGGATGCGACCTCAAGGGCCGTTTCCGGGTGGCGATCGCCGTCGAAAGAGACGGGAACGAGAATATGTTCATACATGTTGAATCTCCTGTTTCCTGTCAGCAGTTTAGAGCCAAGCACCGGGCCGCACATTGATGCAGGTCACGCTTTTCCTCGGCGCCGATCACGCCCGATCCGTGCCCCGCGCGTCAGTTGAACGCCGCCACCACGTCATACATGACCGGCTCGAAACTACGGCAAAGCTGGTTGATCTGCCGATTGCGTTCGCGCATCTCATCGCTGCGCAGCATGGCCTGGAAATCCTCGCGCCGCTCCCATTGCGAGTAGTTCGCGATCCGTGTCTGCGCGTCGTTGACATGAAGCCCCGCCGCGATGAATCCCGGCTGTTTCGAGATGAAACTCTCATAGGCATCGGTCAACGCGTCGAGCAGGTCCTGACAGGTGCCCGGCGTCATCTCGAAAGTGGTGATGACCGTCTGGTACGTGGCGTCCTTGCTGATCTTGGGCATGGTGTCCTCCTTTGGCTGCCTGCCGGGATCATCGGCAGAATGGCGAGACTGCGCGTTAACTGAAAGTAAACCATCCCGGCTCATTCCTTGCAAAGAGGTTAATATGATCCGCTGGTTTTTCCTTCTCGTCCTGTGCGCTGGACCTGCCTTCTCCGGCCCTTGGCTGCGGGACAAGGGCACGGCGTTTACATCGACCACAGTCGAGATTTCCCCGGCCGATCCGGCGCGCAGCGCGCCCTTTCCTCCGCCCTACCCCATAGATGCCTATACCGCGGTCTATGGCGAATACGGCCTGACCCCTCGCCTGACGCTCGGCTTCGATGGCGGTTCGGACACTTATGGCAACGGCACCGGACTGCTCTTCCTGCGCTTTCCCCTCCGCGAAGGGAGAACCGCCCGCATGGCGGGCGAGATTGCGCTCGGCGCACACTGGAGCCTCACCGAACTGACCCCCCTGCTCCGCCCCGGTGCGTCTTGGGGGCGTGGCCTGACGCTCTTTGACAAACCCGGCTGGGCTGCACTCGACGCGACCGTGCTGATCCCCGGCGATGGCGGCCGCATGGTGCCAAAGCTGGATGCGACGCTCGGCCTCGATACTGGCGAGCGCATGAAAGTCATGCTTGGCCTCACCGTCGAACGCCCCGCCCCGACGCTCTCGGCCTCCGTTGCCTTTCGCGCTTGGGACAAGGTGCACCTGACCGTCGGGATCAAGATACGTGGCGACAGGTCGCGGCCCGATTGCCTGACGCTGGGCTTCTGGCAGACCTTCTGATCCGTCAGCCGCGAATTGATCTCTCCTGCGGCCTCAGGCATACTCTCGACAAGTGCACCGTGAAAACACGGGCACCGACATATCGAGTTCGAGGCCGAGTCATGAAACATGTTCTGGTTGCCCTGATGCTGGCTGCCATCACCGTTCCCGCCGTTCCGACCCCCGCCGATGCGGGCACGCTCCGGCGCGCCTGCCTGAAATCGGACCGAAGCGCCGCCAGCCGCCGGATGTGCCGCTGTATGCAACAGGTGGCCGACCGTGCTTTGCCACGTGGCGACCAACGCCTCGCTGCGTCCTTCTTCGACGACCCACACCGCGCTCAGGAAATCCGCCAATCGGATCGCCTGAGCCACGAACGGTTCTGGAAGCGCTACAAGGAATTCAGCGCCACATTCGCCGCCTCCTGCGGGCACCTGAACTGATGCCGTGCACGGCCCGGCATTCACTTTCTTGAAATCCAGCCCCAGAAACCTTGACCTGAGCCGCTTCTGAATTCACAAATCCGGAAACTTCCGGAGGTTCAGACATGATCTCGAAAGGCGTGACCCTGCGGGGTCTCGAGGTATTCGAGGCTCTCGCCCGAAGCGGCTCCGTTGCGCAGGCGGCAAGCGAAACCGGTCTCTCGCAACCTGCGGTCAGCCAGCAAATCCGCAACCTCGAAGCCGCGCTTGACACGGCGTTGGTCGATCATGGCAAACGCCCCATGCGCCTGACGGCTGCCGGGCGTAGCTTCCTTTCCCGCACCAATCGCGTCCTCTCCGAGCTCCGCCTCGCGCAATCGGAACTGACGGTGATGGACCTGTCGCATCTGACCTCGCTCTCGCTCGGCATGATCGACGATTTCGATAATGATCTGACGCCGCGCCTCGCGACGGTTCTGGCCGAGAGCCTGACCAACTGTCGCTTTCGTCTCATCACCGCACCAAGCCACGAGATCAGCAAGGCTATGACGGAACGCCACTTGCATCTTGGCGTTGCCGCAAGCACCGGAGAGATGCTCGCAGGGGTGACGGAATACCCGCTGGTGCGCGATCCGTTCATCATTGTCGCCCCGCGCGGACAGTTTCCCGGCGGCGCGCCCTCCATCGACGCGCTCTCGCAATTGCCCTTTCTACGCTACGAACGCGCCCAACTCATAAGCCGCACCATCGACGCGCAATTCACCCGCCTTGGCCTCGAGTTTCCCGAGCGTTTCGAAATCGGAAGCCACCTTGCCCTCATGGCCATGGTTGCGCGCGGTATTGGCTGGGCTGTGACGACGCCGCTTGGCTACATGCGCGCGGTGCGGTTCCATGACGAAGTCGAGGCCTGCCCCCTGCCCTTCGCCCCGTTCAGTCGCACCATCTCGCTTTTCGCGAGCGCCGACTGGGCCGACCGCGTGCCGCGCGACGTTCATGCGATCCTGCGCCGCCTCCTACAGGAACAGGTGATCGCGCCAACGCTGACCAAGCTACCTTGGCTTGCCGACGACCTGCACCTGACCAACTCCTAGGCCTTAAAGCGTCGCCATCAACCCGCGCGCGCATGCCTCAACAAGGTCGAGTGCCGCATCGAAATCGCGGGTATAGTAGGGGTCTGGCACTTCGCTCATACCCCGCTCCGGGGCGTAATCCGTAAAGAGCCGCACAGGCGTCGCGTTCCCCGCCGGGCGCAACCGCTCCATGTTGGCGATATTGCTCGCATCCATGCCGATGATGAGGTCGAAGCGATCAAAATCCTCGGCGGAGAACTGACGCGCACGCAGATCGGACAAGTCATAGCCCCGCGCCTTCGCCGCTGCCTGCATCGCGCCATAGGGAGGCTCGCCGACATGCCAATCGCTCGTGCCAGCGCTATCGGTCTCCACGTCCTGCGCCATCTCACGAAAGACGCCCTCCGCTGTGGGCGAGCGACAGATATTGCCAAGGCAAACGAACAGGATTTTCATGAAACGCCTCCCCGCGCGCGCACCGCCGCCTCTAGCCCGGCAAGAAGCATGTCCGTGTCGTCCTCGCGCCGCACCGGCACGCCCTGCGCCGCAAGCGCGCCCTGAAGCGCCTCTGCCGCGCGGCCCTCTCCGATCAAGACCACCTCCTGACCAAGCCAATAGACCCGCGCCGCCGCAAGCTCCGCCCCAAGAAGCGCCCCCCAAAGCGTTCCGGCGTCACCTGCCCGCGCGATATAGGCCGCAAGGCGCTCAGGCCGTGCCATCGCATCGTCAAGCGCCCGGCGCATCACCGCATCGTCCCAAGCCTCGTCGACCTCCATCGCGGCGGCAAGCTGGCCTGTGACAAAACGCTGAAAACTGATCACCTCGCCCGCGCTCACATGTGCCCAGACCGTCGCTTCACCGGCGACACAGATGACACCGTCCCAATTCGGATTGGCGCTCGCATAGCCTGCGATCCGCGCCTCTGCGCCGCCACTGAACTGCCCGTCCCAAGCAAGCGGCGGGAAAAGCCAGCCACCACCGACACCCGCCTCCAACTCTGGCACCGCCTTGCACGGTAGCGTGCGCGGTGTGCCGCCCCCGCCAAGCAACACAATCGGGGCCTTGCCGCCATCCGTGGGTTGGCGCGCGGGCATATCCCACATCCGCGCCATGCGCCCGATCTTCTCTGCCGCTATCCATGTCGCCATCGCACCTGTCTCCCCTGTTTCCCCCCGGTATCCCCGAAGCGTCCGCCCAAGGTCAACTCCCCCTTGCCGCCTCGCGCACATCACGCCATCCTGACCACGACCTAAGCAGGAGTGCGACACATGAGCCGCGACAAGATCGTGATCCTGACCGGCGCCGGGATTTCCGCCGAAAGCGGCCTTGGCACATTTCGCGACGAGGGCGGCCTCTGGGCACAGCACCGGATCGAGGATGTCGCCACCCCCGAAGGGTTTCACCGCGACCCCGATCTCGTGCATGGCTTCTACAACGCCCGGCGCGCCCATGCCGCCAAGGCATCGCCCAACGCTGCACACACGGCGCTTGCCCGGCTCGAGGCCGAACATCCCGGAGACGTTCTCATTGTGACGCAGAATGTCGATGCGCTGCATGAAAAGGCAGGCTCCAAAAACGTGCTGCATATGCATGGCACGCTTGCAGGTGCGCTTTGCGGCCGATGCGATCACCGCTGGCCCGCGCCGCCCGAAATGCACAAGGACGATCTTTGCCCCGCCTGCGGCAGTGCCGCGACACGGCCTGACGTGGTGTGGTTCGGCGAGATGCCCTATCACATGGATGATATCTGGACCCATCTGGCACAGGCCGACACTTTCGTCGCCATCGGCACCTCGGGCGAGGTCTACCCGGCGGCGGCTTTCGTGCAAGAGGCCGCGATGGGCGGCGCGCATACGATCGAGCTGAACCTCGAACCGTCCACCCGCGTCTCGGATTTCGCCGAAACCTGTTTCGGCCCGGCAACCCGCATCGTCCCCGATTGGGTGACACAAGAGCTGTCGCGCTAGCTGCGCACATGCCCCTCGATTTCGGTGAGCTTGTTGAGAATCCGGTTATGCACCGGCTTCACAACCGTCCCAAGCCGCAACGCCGCCCCCCGTAGAAGGCGCGCAGGCGGGCGATCATCGGTAAAGAGCCGCACAAGTGCATTGGTCCCATGATAGAGCGGCAAGACAGTGCGTCGATGCGCTGCCTCATAGCGTTTCAAGGCGCGGGCATCGCCCGCATCCCCGCCCCGCTCCAACGCTTTTCTGATCTCCGCCGCCAAGAGGCTCGCCCCCGAAAGTCCGAGGTTATAGCCATGCGCCGTCACCGGGTGCATCCCGACTGCCGCATCGCCGACAAGTGCGAACCGATGCCCCACGAAGCGCCGCGCCAGCACCGCGACAAGCGGATAAGGGTGGCGCGGGCTCGAAAGATGCATCGCCCCGAGCCGCCCCTCGAACCGCGCCGCGACATCAGCGGCAAAACCCGCGTCGCTCATCGCCATGACCTGCTCGGCCCGATCCGCCGGAAGCGTGACCACCACAGACGAGACATTCCCCGCCATCGGCAGGATCGCGAGCGTCTGATCATAGTGGAAACACTCAAACGCCGTATCGTCATGCGGCAACTCATGGGTCATCTCGCAGACAATCACGACCCGCCCGAAATCGCGCGAATCCGCCGCCAGCCCCATCTTGCGCCGCACACCCGAAAACCGGCTATCCGCCGCAATGAGGAGCCTGCCCTGCAAACGCCGCCCATCGGCAAGCCCGACACGCGCGCCGCCCGCATCCGTCGCCACGCTCTCGACCTCGGCCTCGCAGATCAGGCTTACATCCGGATCATCCTTGATGACCTCATAGGCCGTGCGCCGAATCTCGTGGTTCTGGACGATGCGGCCAAGGTAATCCGCGCCCGCTTTGCGTGCGTCAAAGTTCAACGCAAAGGCCGACGTGCCGTTCAACACCTTTGCATCCCGGATCGTCCCAATGCGCCCCTCGTCAAGGCGCGCCCACATGCCATAGTCGCGCATCAAAGCCTCGGAAGTATGGGTGAGCGCGATATCGCGCCCGTCTTCCGGTGGGTTGGCGAGAACGCTTTCAGAGAGCTTCTCGACAATCGCAATCTGCTGGCCGCTGCCCTGCATAGCGCGCGCAAAACCAAGCCCCGCCGGACCGGCCCCAACCACAACGATGTCGAAATTACTCTGCTCGGCCATGATGACCTCCCTCAATGCTCGCCGCACCATAGGCGGCAGAGGGCGGCGCGTTGTTGACTTGTGTCAACTCGAGACGCGCGGGTTGGCCAAGGCCCCCATCGGAGCCTTGGCCGGGACGGGTTTAGTCGTCCATTTTCATCTCGCCATGGTTCATATGACCCATACCGTGCATCGGCTTACGCTCGAGATCGACCGGGATTTCGACAGCGACCTCGCCCGCCTTTTCAAAGACGAGGGTGACATTGACCACGTCGCCATGCTCAAGACCTTTGTTGAGGCCCATGAACATCACATGATCGCCACCGCGCGCCAGCGCATGTTCACCGCCTGCGGGAATGGCAAAACCTTCCGGCACGTGCAGCATCTGCATGACGCCCTCGGCGTTTTCCTTGTGGGTGTGCAGCTCGACAACCTGCGACACGTCCGAACGCGCGTCGATAAGCTGATCCGCCTCGTCGCCGGTGTTCTCGATGACCATGAAGGCCGCGCCGGATTTCGACATCTTGGTCGCGACGCGCGCATAGGGGTCTTTAACCGTGATGATGCTCTCGGCGAGTGCGGGGGCGGCAAAGGCGATGGTGGCCACGGCGGCCGCGGCGAAGGATTTGAAGGACATCTCGTCTCTCCTGAAACTGTCTTTGGAATTGGGGGTGGGTCGGAATGCGCCCTTTAAAGGACGCGGTTCTCCGGTGGCCCGCGCGCGACCGTGCTCACAGGTCGAATCACGCGCAAGCTGCGCTCCTGTGGCACGACGATCTTTTCCCCACGCCCTTCCACGGCATGCAGAACCACATCCGGCACCGCCACGGCATTCAGCAGGGACAGGCTGAACTCCGGACAGATATGCGCCGGCCCCGTGGGGTTGCCTTCGGCATCCACCGGCATCATGACCGGCCCGGACGCCCCGGTGCATAGCTCCATCTCGCCCACGGGCATCGCCATGCCACGGGCAATCGCCATGCTGTGCCCGGTGAGGACAAGCACGGAGACGAGCAGAATCGCGATGGACTGGCGCAGTCGGTTCATGGCGCAACTATAGGCATTGCCACGCCGGAATGTGAAGCGGCGAAACGAAGCGGCAAAAACGGAAAAACCCCACCTGCAAAACAGGCGGGGCGTTCCAAATCTTTCGCGGTCAGGCGATATCAGGCGTTTGCGGCCTGTGCCTTGGCGATCTCTTTCTTCACCTTCAGCGCGTTTGCCGAAAGCTCGGTGTCCTTCGCCTTGGCGAGGAACTTGTCGAGACCACCGCGGTGATCCACGGTGCGCAGGGCCGACGCCGAGATGCGCAGCTTGACGCCACGACCAAGGGTTTCCGACTGCAGCGTCACGTCGTTCAGGTTCGGGAGGAAACGACGCTTGGTTTTGTTGTTGGCGTGGCTGACATTGTTGCCAGTCATCGGGCCTTTTCCGGTCAGTTCGCAACGGCGCGACATGGGTTCATCCTCGTTTTACGGTCCACGGGGAATCGGCCCCCGTCAAAGCAATAAGGCGCCGCCAAGGGCAGCGCCCGGAAATTTGTCTGGCGTCATTAGGCGCTAATCTCGGTGCCGTCAAGTGATTCAGCACAAGGAAATGTCCCGCGCGGTCGAAACTTCTATGTCTTGGCCGCAGCCGCCTCTCGCGCGGCCTGTTGCCCCCGTGCCGCCTGTGCAAGAGCGGCTCGCCCGCGCGCCTCGGCGGTTTCGGCCAGGTGGCGCCAATAGGTTGCCGACTCGCGCCGCCCAGCCCGATGCAGGCCGATGATCTCGCTCGGATCGACCTGTCCGCGCAACAAAAGCCCCTGCACCCGGCCAAACCCGCCGCTTTCGCCAAGAACCCGCGTCGCCGGATGACCGCCACAGCCAAGCCGACACAAGGCGAGCTTGGGAAACGCCTCCTGGATCAGTCCCGCATTGTAGATATCGAGCGGGCGGAACGGATCGGCAAGGATGACCCCTTTCATGCCGCGCTTGGCCCGCCGCGCCACATCTCCGAGCGCCGCATCGAATCCAACGGCGCTATCGCGATACCGGCGGTCCCGCGGGACAACCTCTGGTGCGATCGAGAATTGAGGCGAGATCAGAATGGCATGCTGAAGTCCAAGCGCCTTGGAAAACCGCAGCACCCCGTACCCCCCCATCGAGAACCCCGTGCCCACCACTCGGCGATAGGGCGCCACGATCTCGCGCAACCGCGCCTCGAAGGCGTCGGTCTCTTGGTTGATGTACCAATCATTGCACCGCGCTTGCAGGTGTAGATGGGCGTAGTTTTTCTTTACGAACCTCTGCACCGGACGGCTTTCGCTGAAGGCGCCATCCGGCGTGACCCGTTGACGAAACGTCACGATGAGCTTGGGCGCCTCTGCATTGAAAAGGCACGCCCGAAGGCGTTCCCCGTCAAAAAGGATACGCCCCTCTGCCGTCATCCGCCGAGATGCTCTTCCAGCATCCGTTGCGCGGCAAGGCTCGGTGTCGTCTCGCCGTCCTCGACCTCGAGCGCGAGCGCTGCCATCGCTTCGCGTGCCGGGGATTGGCGCAGCTTTGCAAGAAGCCCCTGCCGCACCTCTTCTTCGAACCAATAGCGTGCCTGCGCCGCACGCCGCGCGTCCCAATGGCCGTTGTCGCGCCGCCAATCGACAAGCGTTGTCATCTCGCCCCATGCGGTCTCAAGCCCGTCCTCCTGAAGCGCCGAAACCGTCATCGCCTTGGGGAACCCTTCCGGGTCTTGCGGGCGTTTGCGCAAGAGGCGAAGCGCGCCGGCATAGTCCGCACAGGTCCGCATCGCCGTCGCCTTGAGATCGCCATCGGCCTTGTTGACGAGGATGATATCGGCCATCTCCATGATGCCGCGTTTGACGCCCTGCAACTCATCCCCACCTGCCGGAGCAAGAAGGAGCATGAACAGGTCCGACATTTCCGCGACCACGGTTTCCGACTGCCCGACACCCACGGTCTCGATCAAGATGACATCGAACCCCGCCGCCTCGCAAAGTGCCACCGCCTCACGCGTGCGCCGCGCCACACCGCCAAGATGCGATTGGCTCGGCGAGGGACGGATAAAGGCGTTGGGGTTGCGCGAAAGCTGTTCCATCCGGGTCTTGTCGCCAAGGATCGATCCGCCCGAGCGTGCCGAAGAAGGGTCGACCGCGAGCACCGCAACGCGCAGCCCTTTTTCCGTGAGCATCATGCCGAAGCTCTCGATGAAGGTCGACTTGCCGACGCCCGGGGTCCCCGAAAGGCCGATCCGAAGCGCCTGTTTCCCCGAGCCGCGCAACGCTTCAAGTAGCTCGCTCGCCTGTGCCCGGTGATCCGCGCGCCCGCTTTCCACAAGGGTGATCGCCCGCGCAAGCGCCCGGCGGTCCTGCTTCAATATCCTGTCACGCATCTGTGTGATATCCATAGCGCCTCTCACCCTCCAGCGCCTCGCAAAGCGCAGCGCGAATTCGTTCGTTGTTTTCAAGGAAGCTTCATGCCTTGTGCGCCCGCTCAATGTCCACCCCGACATGCACCCCTGCGCCGATTTTGCGCCCTTCTGGCGTTTCTCTTGGCGCCTCTACCGGGCCACGCGGAACAGCTCTGGTTTGTTGAAACCCTTGGCCTCAAGGTTGGCGAGTTCCGTCTCGCCGTCACCGAAACGGAAACACGCTATGCCGGGCGCGCGGTTTTCCGAACGACCGGGCTCGCCGATCTTCTGGCCGGTGTCCGTGTCGATCTTTCCACGACCGGCATCCGTGGGAACACCCACCCGCGCCCGCACATCTACCAAGGCGACATTCATACCGGCCGCCGACAGGCCCGTGCTGAGGTCGACTTCTCGACGACCCCGCCCCGCGTCCTGCAAAGCCTGGCGCCCCCGGCAAGCCCGATCACGCCGGCAGCTCTTGCCGAGACGATTGATCCTCTGACCCTTCTCTGGCTGACACTGCGCGATCAAAAAACCGTTCCCTGCCCCCCGCAACGCCGACATTTCGACGGCACCCGCGTCGCCTCAGTCGATTTTCCCCGCCAAACCCGCACGGACCGGACCATAACCTGCCATGGCACATACCGCCGCCTCTTTGGCTATTCCGCTGAAGAACTCTCCGAACGCCAAAGCGCACCGCTGAGTGTCACCTATCAGCGCAACGGCCTCTTCTGGCGCGCCACCCGGCTGACCCTGAAGGCCCGCCACGGACGCGCAACCCTGATCCGGCAGGACTAGACGCGCCGCGCGCCCTGCCCGATAAGGGCGATCATGACGACCCTGCCCATCCATGACGCCCTCGCGCCGCTGATCTCTGCGCTGCAAGCGCGCGGCCGCGCCGTGTTGCAAGCCCCGCCCGGTGCAGGCAAGACCACCGTCGTGCCGCTTGCGCTTCTCGAGGCCGGGTTGGTCTCGGGCAAGATCCTCATGCTCGAACCCCGCCGCCTCGCCGCCCGCGCCGCCGCCGAACGCATGGCCGAAACCTTGGGCGAAAAACCGGGACAGACCGTCGGCTACCGCGTGCGCGGAGAAAGCAAGACCTCCCCCCGGACCAAGATCGAAGTCGTCACCGAGGGCATCCTCACCCGCATGATCCAATCCGACGCCGAGCTTTCGGGCATCGGCGCGGTGCTGTTCGACGAATTCCACGAACGTTCCCTCAACGCCGATCTCGGCCTCGCCCTCTGCCTCGAGATTGCGGACGCCCTGCGCGACGATCTCATGCTACTGGCCATGTCCGCCACGCTCGACGCCGAGCCCGTCGCCGCGCTCATGGGCGATGTGCCGGTGATTACCTCCGAGGGACGCGCCTACCCCGTCGAAACGCGCTGGCTCGACCGCCCGCTCGCCAAACAGGACCGACTTGAAGACGCCACGGCCCGCTTGATCGAAAAAGCAGCAAGCGAAACCGACGGCGGCATCCTCGTCTTCCTCCCCGGCGAAGGCGAAATCCGCCGCACGGCCCAGCGCCTCAAACTGCCGCCCGAGTGTCATATCCGCCCGCTCTTCGGCGCCATGCCCTTTGCCGAGCAGCGCGCCGCGATCCGCCCCGAACCCAGCGGTCGCAAGGTCGTCCTCGCGACCTCGATCGCCGAAACCTCGCTCACCATCGAAGATATCCGCGTCGTCGTCGACGCAGGCCGCGCCCGGCGTGCGCGCTTTGATCCCGGCTCTGGCATGTCGCGCCTTGTCACGGAAAAAGTGAGCCGCGCCGAAGCGACCCAACGCACGGGCCGCGCGGGGCGTGTCGCGGAAGGCACCTGCTATCGTCTCTGGACCAAGGGCGAGGAAGGCGCGCTCCTGCCCTTTCCACCCGCCGAGATCGAGGCCGCAGACCTCACCGGCCTCGCCCTCGAGCTGGCACTTTGGGGCGCCGTGCCCTCCGACCTCGCCTTCCTGACCCAACCCAACCCCGGCTCCTATGCCGAGGCGCAGAACGTCCTCAAAATGCTTGGCGCGCTCGACGCCCAACACCGCATCACCGACCATGGCCGCGCCCTCGCGGCCTTGCCGCTCCATCCGCGCCTTGGCCATATGCTCGCCCTCGCTGGCCCCGACGCCGCGCCGCTCGCGGCCCTCCTTGCCGCGCGTGATCCGCTCTCCCGTGGCGCCCCCGTGGACCTATCGCTCCGGCTTGAAGCCCTGCGCGATCTGAAGGCCTTTACCGAACGCCGCCCCTACCAAGTCAACCGCGCCGCGCTGCATACGATCCGCGACGAGGCCAAGCGCCTCGCGGCTGCCACGAAGACCCGCTCCAAAGACAGGATGAGCGCCGCCGAAATTGCCGCCCTCGCCTACCCCGACCGCATCGGCCTGCACCGCAAGGGCGACGCACCGCGCTTTGTCCTCTCCGGCGGCAAAGGGGCCATTCTGGACGAAGACGACCCCCTCGCGTCTACCCGCCTCATTGTCGTGACCGATACCGACGGCAACCCGCGCGAGGCCCGCATCCGCCAAGCCATCGCCATCTCCGAACCCGAGATCCGCGCCCGGTTCTCGGATCAGATCACCTGGCAAGATAGCTGCGCTTGGTCCAAGCGCGAGCGCCGCGTCATCGCCCGGCGACAGGAAATGTTCGGCGCCATCGCCCTTGATGATCGTCTCTGGAAAGACGCCCCCGACGAGGCCATCGCACGCGCCATGCTCGACGGGGTGCGCGATCTTGGCCTGACGCTTTCCGATGCCACCCGTCGCTTCGTCGCCCGTGTCGATCTTCTGCGTGCCGCGGGACATGACCTCCCCGATATGTCGTCCCATGCCCTGCTCGAAACTCTCGAAGACTGGCTCCTGCCGCACCTTTCCGGTGTGAGGACCGCCGAGCACTGGAAAAAGTTCGATCTCCTTGATCCGCTGCGCGCCCGTCTCGACTGGCCGCAGATGCAGCTCCTCGACCGCGAGGCACCCGCGCATTTCACGACACCGCTCGATCGCAAAATCCCCATCGACTACGCCGGCGACCACCCCGAAATCTCGCTGCGCCTTCAAGAGATGTTCGGCCAGAAGACCCACCCCACCGTGGGCTGCACCCCCCTGCGCGTGACGCTCCTGTCGCCCGCCGGGCGGCCCGTGCAGACGACGATGGACATTCCCGGGTTCTGGGCGACGTCCTACGCCGATGTGCGCAAGGAGATGCGGGGACGCTATCCGAAACACCCCTGGCCCGAAGACCCGACCGAGGCCGATCCGACCCTACGCGCCAAGCGCCGGAAAACGTGATGAACTCGTAAATATGCGGGGGGTTGAAGTCTTTAACAAAAAACGTATATACAACAGCGATACAAAAAACGCGAACACACGAGCAGAAACCCGATAGTCCCATGACGGATGCCTTCAAGAATGCGCTTCAAAGCGTCGTGACTCCGCTATTCCGCCGCCCCCGGCGGCTGCAGGTGGCTGCGCTGTGCTACCGTGAGGATGGGCCGAAGAAGAAGGTTCTCCTCGTGACAAGCCGTGACACCGGTCGCTGGATCGTGCCCAAGGGCTGGCCCATCGACGGTCTCGACGCCCCCGGCGCCGCGATGCAGGAAGCCTGGGAAGAGGCAGGCGTCAAAAAGGGCGAGATCGACACGGATTCGGTCGGCACCTACGAATATGACAAACGCCTCGACAGCGGCATGCCCGTTCCGGTTGAAACCAAGGTCTACGCCGTTGAGGTCAAGACCCTCAAGGACGACTACCCCGAGGCCGACGAGCGCACCCGCAAATGGGTTGCCCCCGAAGAGGCCGCCGAGATGGTGGATGAGCCGGGGCTGCAGTCGATCCTGCGACAAATGTGAACCATTTGTAACGGTTCCATGACAGAATCCTTGCTCTGAACGGTTTTCCGTTCTACCCCGCCGTGACTTTAAAGACGGCGGAGCGAAAACATGCGCTATGACAGCGACGGCAAGGAATGGTCCACACTCGACCGAGACCTGCACCGGATTTCCAATCTCGAATACGCGACGAACTACGTCTCGCGCCCGATGGTCGGGCTTGGCATTGCGCTGGTGTTCATCGTGGTCGCTGGTCTCGCCGCCGGGGTGCTCTTCGGCTCTTACCCCTCGAACATGATCGTCATCGCCGCCGCTGCCTTCGGCGCGTACATGGCGATCAACATCGGCGCCAATGACGTCGCCAACAACATGGGGCCGGCCGTGGGTGCCAACGCGCTCACCATGGGCGGCGCCATCGTCATCGCCGCGCTCTGCGAAAGCGCGGGCGCGCTTCTGGCAGGGGGCGACGTGGTCTCAACCATTTCGAAGGGCATTATTGACCCCGCCGGAATCGAGAATTCGCGCATCTTCATCTGGGCGATGATGGCCGCACTGATCTCATCGGCGCTCTGGGTCAACCTTGCGACCTACGTCGGCGCACCCGTCTCGACAACCCACTCCGTCGTCGGCGGCGTCATGGGCGCAGGCATTGCCGCCGCCGGTTTCTCCGCCGTGAGCTGGCCCACCATGGCCACGATCGCCGCTTCTTGGGTGATTTCCCCGGTCCTTGGCGGGGTGATCGCCGCCGCCTTCCTCGCTTTCATCAAGGCCAAGATCATCTATCAGGAAGACAAGATCGCCGCCGCCCGCCGCTGGGTGCCGGTGCTGGTCGGGATCATGGCTGCCGCATTTGCCTCCTACCTTGCCCTGAAGGGCCTCAAACGCATCGTCAAAATCGACCTCACCACTGCGCTGATGATCGGCGTCGTCATCGGCGCGCTCACCTATGTCATCACCGCGCCCCTGATCCGCAAGCAATCCGTCGGCCTTGAGAACCGTAACAAGTCGCTGAAGGTGCTCTTCGGCCTGCCGCTCGTGTTCTCCGCCGCGATGCTCTCCTTCGCGCACGGGGCCAATGACGTCGCCAACGCGGTTGGCCCGCTTGCCGCGATCGTCCACGCCTCCGAGTTCGGCAACTTCGCCGCCAAGGTCGCGATCCCGACATGGGTCATGATCATCGGGGCCTTCGGGATTTCCTTTGGCCTCTTCCTCTTCGGCCCGAAACTGATCCGCATGGTCGGTAGCCAGATCACCAAGCTGAACCCGATGCGCGCCTATTGCGTCGCGCTCTCCGCCGCCATCACGGTCATCGTGGCAAGCTGGCTCGGCCTTCCCGTCTCCTCGACCCATATCGCTGTTGGCGGGGTCTTTGGCGTCGGTTTCTTCCGCGAATGGCATGCCGAGCGCCGCTTGCGCAAATTCGCCGCCGAACGCCCGGAAGCCGCCCGCATCGCGCCCGAGGAACGCCGCCGCCGCAAGCTCGTGCGCCGCAGCCACTTTATGACCATCGTCGCCGCATGGGTGATTACCGTGCCCGCCGCTGCGGTGATGTCAGGTGTGATCTTCCTGATCCTGAACGCGCTGATGCACTAACCGAACCTTGGGGCAGACCTTAACCGCCCCATGGCCCGTGATGATCGCCCGTCTGGTCGGTGCGCCGGAACCCGTGCGCGCCGAAGAAATCGCGCTGACCTTGGATAAGGTTCGCCGTGCCACGTCCCTGTCGCATCGCGTCGAACCACTGAAGGCTCGCACTCATCGCGGGCACGGGCAACCCCGCCACAACCGCCGCCGCCACAACCTCGCGCAATGCAGGCACGGTACGGTCAAGCCGCGCCGCCATGCCGGGAGCCAGCAGCAAGGAGCCCTCCTCCGTAGCGCGAAGCGCATCAGCGAGATTATCAAGAAGGCCCGAGCGGATGATGCACCCCGCCCGCCAGATTTCCGCAATCCGCGCAAGGTCGAGCGACCACTTGAACGCTTCGGACGCGGCCTGCAAAACCGCAAAACCCTGTGCATGGGAAAGGATACGCGCCGCCTCAAACGCCTTGGCAAGGGTGTCGACCTCTGGCATTTCCATGCCTCCTGCCGCACCGAACCGCGTTTCGAACGTTCCGCGCAGCGCCTTATCCGACGACCAACTCCGCGCGCCCACCGCCGCCTCGATGCCGCTTGCCGACTGGCCAAGCTTCAAGGCCTCGATCACCGTCCAGCGCCCGGTGCCTTTTTGCCCGGCGCGATCCTCGATCAGGTCGACCATCGCCTGCCCCGTCTCGGGATCCACCGTCTGCAAGACCGCCGCCGTTGCATCCACAAGGTAGCTCTGCAGCGGTCCTTTGCGCCAGGTCTCGAATAGCGCGCCGATCCCCGCCGCACTTTGCCCCGCGCCGTCGCGCATGAGGCCATAGATTTCGGCGATGATCTGCATATCGGCATATTCAATGCCGTTGTGCACCGTCTTGACGAAATGCCCCGCCCCGTCCGGCCCAACCCGGTCAACGCAAGGCGCGCCCTCAAACCGCGCGGCAATTGCCTCGGCCATCGGTTGCAGGCGCTGCCAGCTTTCCGCGCTGCCTCCCATCATCATCGACGGCCCCGTCCGCGCGCCCTCTTCGCCGCCCGAGACACCAAGCCCGACAAAATGCAGCCCCTGCGCCGCAAGCACATCGTTGCGCCGCCGCGTGTCATTGAAATCGGCGTTGCCCGCGTCGATGATCGTGTCCCCCTTTGCGAGATGCGGCGCGGCCTTGGCAATCATCTCGTCCATCGGTGCCCCCGACGGGATCATGAAAAGAAGAACGCGTGGCGGCTCGAGCGCGGCAATGAACTCTTCAAGGCGCTCCTGCCCCGTGATCCCCGCCGCGAGCGGGCCGGCCTCTTTGAGGAATGGCGCGATCCAGTCGCTCTCGCGGTTGCTCACCGCAACGCGAAACCCTTTCTCGGCGAGGTTCAACGCAAGTGCGCTTCCCATCGTGCCAAGCCCGTATACCCCGATATCGGCAAGCTGCATCGCGGCCTGTCCTCTCGCGCTGTTTCCGCTAACACGACAAGACTGCCCCTTAGCGCCCCCGGCTGCAACCCTTCGGGGGGATTGTTCAGGCGGATTGCTTCTGCACCCGCACCAAACGCCTCATATCGCGCGGAAAAAGCTGGGGGGAACCCGCGCCCTTGGCCTCCGCCTCGCGGATAAGCTCGGCCACACAGGCGTTGATCGGGGTCTTGATCCCCTTTTCGCGCCCAAGCTCGACGATCATCCCCTGCAATTCGTCGATCTCTGTGCGCCGCCCTTCCTGAAGGTCTTCCCACATGGAACTGCGCGCATTGGGATCAATGGTCAGCATCGAGCGCGCCACCCAATTGAACAGAAGCGAAGGCAAGCGCAGAATCTTCGGCATGATGCGGATCGGAAGACGGCGGTTCAAAGGCATGACCGCCTCGATCTCTGCCGCTTCCAGCACCCGGATCGCTTCGGAAAGCTGATCCGCCATGATCCGCCGCCAGCCCATGCTCCGCAACTGATCGCGCAGCGGCATGCCCGCAAGCGCGTTCAGCGCGTTGTTGAGGTTGATGAGCAACTTGCCCCACTGGATCGGCACCATCGCGTCACGCTCATGCACCGTCAGCCCCTTGACGCTGAGCGTCCAGGCAAGCCAGCCCGGCCCTTTCTCGATCACGATGTCGCCGCTCGTGCCGCGATGGAACCGCCCGCCACCCATCGACACGATATTGAACGGCACCATGCCTGCGCGCACATCAAACCCCGGCAGCGCCGATTTGAGCACACCACCATTGCCAACCCCGTTCTGCAGGCTCACGACCACGGCCTCGGGCTTCGCATGCGCGCGGATCAGGTCCGCCATCTCGGCGGTATCGCCGCTTTTCACAGTGACAAGGATGATATCTGCCGCTGCAAGGCAAGCCGGGTCCACCGAGCGATAGAACATGTCCGGCGCAAGCTCTTCGTCCAAACCTTCGAAATCCGTGAGCGTAAGCCCCTGCCGCGCCAACACCTCTTCAAGGCGCGGCCGCACGAGAAGCGTCACATGATGCGCCCCTCGGGCCAGCATCCCTCCCACGAAACACCCCACGCTCCCGGCGCCTGCAACGACGATCTGCGGATAGGGAACCTTCTCTTCGGATGTCTTTTCGCTCATCTGCAATCCTCGACCAAAAGGTCTCCCGGCCCATTCGGGGCCGGGCGGCGTCATTGGAACCAGAGACACTCGTCAAACATCACAGGACACTCGGCGCACCAAAGCGCACCGGAGCTTTCGCTGGCTAGTATGCCAATAGGGCAGAATTGAGGCAACTGGCGGCCTCGAACGCCTCGTGTCGGGCTGTTCCTGCAAAACGAAAACGCCCCGCCTGACTTGGCATCAGACGGGGCGGAATTGTCTCTTCTGGGCGTATTGCGCGTTACTTGCCGAGGCACCAGCGCATGACGGCCTTCTGTGCGTGAAGCCGGTTTTCCGCCTCGTCAAAGACAACCGAATGCGGCCCGTCCATGACCTCATTGGTGGCTTCCTCGTTCCGGTGCGCCGGCAGGCAGTGCATGAAAAGAGCGTCCGGCTTGGCGTGGCGCATAAGCTCTGCATTGACCTGATAGGGGCGCAGCTGGTTATGCCGACGTTCCCGCGCCGAGGGCGCATCATGCATCGACACCCAAGTATCCGTGACAACAAGGTCCGCGCCTTCGACGGCTTTCACCGGGTCGCGCTCGATCACGACATTCGCGCCCTTGGCGCGTGCCTCCTCAACGAACACCTGCTCGGGATCAAGCGGCTCTGGCCCGGTAAAGGTCAGATCAAAGCCGAACTGCCCTGCCGCATGGGCAAAGCTCGCAAACACATTGTTGCCGTCGCCCGACCAGACGACCTTTTTGCCCGCGATCGGCCCACGCTTTTCCTCGAAGGTGACGATATCGGCCATGATCTGGCACGGATGGGTGCGGTCGGTGAGGCCATTGATGACCGGCACACTCGCATGTTCCGCCATCTCCAGAAGCGTCGCCTCCTCGAAGGTCCGGATCATGATGAGATCGACATACCGGCTCAGAACCTTGGCCGTATCCGCCACCGTCTCGCCATGGCCAAGCTGCATCTCACTGCCCGAAAGGACCATGGTCTGCCCGCCCATCTGTCGCACACCGACGTCGAACGAAACGCGCGTCCGGGTCGAGGGCTTTTCAAAGATGAGCGCGACCATGTGGTCTTTGAGCGGCTGCTCATCATCCGCCGCGCCGCGCGGACGGCCATTGCGCGCGGCTTTCATAGCGTGCGCGTGGTCGATCATGCCCCGCAGGTCATCCTGCGATGTCTTGTTGATATCGAGAAAGTGCTTCATGGCCTTAATCCTTTGCTGCGGCAACCTGCGCGGCGGCCTTGTCGAGCCGCGCCACGGCTTCGCTGATTTCATCTTCGGAAATGGTCAGGGGCGGCAACAGGCGCACGACGTTATCCGCCGCGGGCACGGTCGCCACCTCGTTGGCATAGCCCGCCTGCACCACGTCAATATTGGTCGCCTTGCATTTGAGGCCGAGCATCAGGCCAAGACCGCGCACTTCCTCGAACACATCCGGATGCGCGGCGACAAGCCCCTCGAGCTTTTGGCGGAACAGGCCCGACTTGCGGCTCACCTCGTCAAGGAATTCCGGCGTCGCCACCACGTCCATGACCGCACAGCCCACGGCACAGCCAAGCGGGTTGCCGCCATAGGTCGAGCCATGCGTGCCCGCCGTCATGCCACTCGCGGCCTCTTCGGTTGCCAGCACGGCCCCAAGCGGAAAGCCCCCGCCGATACCCTTCGCCACCATCATGATATCCGGCGTGATACCCGCCCATTCATGCGCGAAAAGCTTGCCCGTCCGGCCCACGCCGCATTGCACCTCGTCGAGGATCAACAAGATGCCCGCATCGTCGCAAATCTCGCGCAAGGCGCGCAATTCCGCATCCGGCAGCGGGCGAATACCGCCCTCGCCCTGCACCGGCTCGATGATGACCGCCGCGGTCTCATCGGTGATCGCCGCCTTGAGCGCATCCCAATCCATCCAAGGTACATGTTTGAACCCCGGCAGAAGCGGCGCAAACCCTTTGACGAGCTTCTCGCCCCCGGCCGCCGCAATCCCGGCGGACGAGCGGCCATGAAAGGCCCCCTCAAAGCCGATGATCTCGACCTTCTCGGACTGACCTTTGTCATACCAATACTTGCGCGCCATCTTCACCGCGAGTTCGCAGGATTCCGTGCCTGAGTTGGTGAAGAATACCGTGTCGGCAAAGCTCTGCTCGACAAGCTTGTCGGCCAGCGCCTGCTGCTGCGGGATCTGGTAGAGGTTCGAGACATGCCAAAGCTTGCCCGCTTGCTCGGTGAGCGCCGCGACAAGGATCGGGTTGGCATGGCCAAGCACATTGACCGCGATCCCCGCGCCGAGGTCGATGAAACGTCGCCCGTCCGCCTCGATCATCCAGCTGCCCTCGCCCTTGACGAAGTTCAAAGGTGCGCGGTTATAGGTCGGCAAAACAGAAGGGATCATGGTCCTGTCCTTATCAAAGAAGCCCTGTGGTTGCCCCAGAGGGGCGGGCAAGTCAACAATGTGAGAGAGTGAGTGCGCCGATCCGGCGCAGATCATGGGGTTTTCCCGCCGTCATGTCATGACGAAAGGCGCGGCAGGCTCAGGCCCGTCGCGTGCGTCGCAGGCGTCGAAGCCCTTTATGCGCAAATGCGTATCCCATGGCGCTCTCTCTAGCGCCTGCCTCCGCGCTTGCCTAGCCCCTATTTCCCCCTTGCCGCGGATCGCGTTTGCCGACAAGGATCGCGCATGCACGCGCCCGAACCCCAACAGATCGCCCAGAACCCGGCCCTCGCCGCCGCCCTGACCGTGACCGCCGCCGCCTTTGCCGCCGGCACTACGCTGCTCGCCAAGGCGATCGGCACCGGTGTGCTTGGCGATCCGCTGCACCCGTTGCAGATAAGTCAGGGTCGGTTTCTCTTTGCCTTCCTCGCGTTCTCCATTGGCGCGATGGCCCTGCGTCCGCGCTTGACACGGCCCGCCCTGCACCTGCATTTCGGTCGTTCTGCCCTCGGCTGGGGGGGCGTGACGTTGATGTTCGGCGCCGCGACTTTCATCCCGCTCTCCGATGCCACCGCAATCTCCTTTCTCAACCCGGTCTTTGCCATGATCCTCGCCATTCCCTTCCTTGGCGAGAAGGTCGGCCGCTGGCGCTGGGGCTCGGCTGTGCTTGCGCTGATCGGTGCGACAGTGCTCATGCGGCCGGGCGGGGCGAGCCTCGAGTTCGGCGCGCTCTTGGCCCTTGCCGCAGCTCTGGCCATGGGCGGCGAGATGATCTTTATCAAGCTCCTGTCGGGGCGCGAGAAACCGTTTCAGATCCTGCTCATCAACAACGCCATCGGCCTGATACTGGCCAGCCTCGCCGCGAGCTTTGTCTGGCAGACTCCAAGCCCCGCACAATGGGCAGCCCTTGCGGGGATTGGCCTCTTGATGGGGTCGGCGCAGATCTGTTTCGTGAACGCCATGCGGCTTGCGGATGCGAGCTTTGTCTCGCCCTTCTTCTACCTCGCGCTGGCCTTCGCGACTCTCTATGACGCGCTGGTCTTTGGGGTGCGGCCCGACGTGGTGTCTTGGATCGGGGCCGCGCTCATCCTCATTGGCGCCGCGGTCCTTGCATGGCGCGAAACCCGCAAACCGGTTTAGATACGGGCGTGCTCCCGCCCCTTTGAGACGCTGGCCAAGGCCAGCGCCACAAAGCGTTGGGCGTGGCTGGGGGCGCTGCCCCCAGACCCCCGAGGTATTTCCGCCAAGAAGAAATCAGGGGCAGGCTCAAGGCGTCGTCTTGGCCGAAACACGCCCGCCAGAGGCCGCGTTTCAGCTCTTGAGGCGGTAGCCGCTCTTAAGCATGGCCCAAGCCACTAGGCACAGGACCATAGTCGCGCCGCTCACCACGAGAACGCCAAAGCCCGGCGCGCTGTCCGAGACGCCGATCACACCATAGCGCGCACCGTCGATGAGATAGAAGATCGGGTTCATATGGGTCACCCGCGCGAGCCCTTCGGGCAACGCCTCGACCGAATAGAACGTCCCCGACAGGAAGGCGAGCGGCGTGATGATGAAGTTGGTGATCGCCGCCATCTGGTCAAACTTGCCGGCGATGATCCCCGCCATGATCCCGAGCGCCCCGAGGAACGCCCCACCAAGCAACACGAAGACAAACACCCAGCCCGGGTGCGCCACGCCATGCCCAAGGACCAGCACCAGCCCCGCAAGGATCGCCACCGCCACGGCCAATCCGCGCACCACGCCCCCCGCAAGATACCCGATGAGCAGTTCGAGCGGCGACAAAGGCGGCATCAGGGTATCGACGATATTGCCCTGCACCTTCGAGATCATGATCGAAGACGAGGTGTTGGCGAAACTGTTCTGGATCACCGTCATCATCAGGATCCCCGGCGCGAGAAACTCGAGGAACGGCACGCCCATGACATCGCCCCGGCGCGAGCCGACCGCGATGGTGAAGATCATCAGGAACAACCCCGCCGTCACCAGCGGCGCCAAAAGCGTCTGTGTCCAGACCACGCTAAAGCGCAGAATCTCGCGCCGTGCCAGCGTGGCGAGTCCCAGCCAGTTGACCCAACCAAAGCGTCGAACTCCCATTTCCGTGCCGTTCATGCCGTTTCCTCGTTCATTTGCGCTGATTCTCTGCCTTGTAACTCGCTCACGCCTGACTACAATAGAGGGCCAATCTCGCAATGCGGAGCGGCCCTGTCGGGGGGCCGCTTTTTAGCTAAGGAATTCAACGGATGTCGTGGACCGACGAGCGCGTAGAGCTCTTGAAGAAAATGTGGGGCGAGGGCCAGTCGGCCAGCCAGATCGCCAAGGAACTCGGCGGCGTGACCCGTAACGCGGTGATCGGCAAGGTGCATCGCCTTGGTCTTTCCAACCGCAACGCCACCCCCAAGGCCGAAGCCAAGCCCAAGGCAGAGCCCAAGCCCAAGCCCGCGGCCAAGCCCAAGGCAGAGGCCAAGCCCAAACCCAAGCCCGCCGCAGAGGCCAAGCCCGCGCCCAAGGAAGAGCCTGCCGCCGCCAAACCGGCGATGAGCCCGGCGCGCAAGGCGATCATCCCCGCCGGACAGCCGCTGCCGCCGCAGCCCTCCGCGAATGAGATCAGCCCCGAAGCGCTCGCCAAGGTGAGCGAGGTCGAGAAGGCCGCCAAGAAACTCTCGCTGATGGAACTGACCGAACGGACCTGCAAATGGCCCGTCGGTGACCCCGCGACGGATGATTTCTGGTTCTGTGGCCTGCCCGTGCAACAGGGCAAACCCTATTGCGAGGCCCATGTCGGCGTCGCCTTCCAACCCATGTCCTCGCGCCGCGACCGCAAACGGTAACATCCGCGCGCCTTCACGACAGACCCCCTGCAAAATGCCGGCACCCGCGTGTCGGCATTTTCTTTGCGCCGCACCCGGCTCCTCCTCAGACAAAGACCTTGATCGCACGCGCTCCTTTGGCGATCCTGCCCCAAGGCGGCTTCGCTCTATTCTTACAGGGGCCGACCCGGCGCATTTCGCCAGAGCATTGCATTCAGAAGGTATTTGACATGGAATTCAGCAGACGGACCTTTATTGGCGGAGCCGCATCTTCGCTTGCGCTCGCCGGACGGCCAGCACAGGCACGTGCCGCATCCCTCGGAGACATGGCCGCCGAGAAAGGCATCGTCTTCGGATCGGCTCTCGACTACCCCGATGAGCACATCTTCGACACCCCTGCCATCGCCGAACTCTACCAACAGCAATGCCGCCAATTCGTGACCGGCCATCAATTCCTCATGGGGCCGAACAAACGCTTCATCACCTCGCGGTTTTCCTTTGACCGCGCCGACCGGGCGGTGAATTTCGCCCGCGCTTCGGGCATCCCGATGGCCGGCCATGCCGCCATCTTTCATAGCTGGGTGCCAGAGTGGCTGGGCCGGGCCGTGGCCAACAAGGGCGCGCGCAAAGTCATCGAGGATCACGTTCAGGACGTGATGGGGCACTACAAGGGACAGATGAAATACTGGGTGGTCGTCAATGAACCCTTCGACTGGCAGAAACGCCGCGCGGACTACCTGATCCCGACGCCCTTTGCCGAAGGCCTCGGCGCGGAGTATATCGACGTCGCCTTCGCCGCCGCCGCCAAGGCAGACCCCTCCGCTCGCCTTGTGCTCAACGAGGTGGGTCTCGAATATGACTACCCCGATCACCGCCGCAAGAGAGCGCTCATTCTCGAGACCATCAAGCGGCTGAAATCCAAAGGCATCCCGATCCACGCGATCGGCCTGCAGAGCCACCTGCGCCCGAATTTCCCCTTTAGCTCTGCGCGGCTCAAGGGGTTCATGAACGAGGTCGAGCGCCTTGGCCTGAAGATCATGATCACCGAGATGGATGTGTGGGACAACGGCTTGCCAACGGACATTGCACAGCGCGACAAGCGGATCGCGAAAGAACTGACCCGCTATCTCAACACTGTCCTGTCCGGCACGGCCTGCGACCACGTCATGATGTGGGGGCTGATCCACAAATGGAACTGGATGAACCTGCCCGCGCAGCCCGTGCCAAAAGGCATGTCGCAGTATGACTTCCGCTATCCACGCAAGGACGGCACGCCGCACCGCCCCTCTCTCTTCGACGACGACCTGAGCCCCACCCCAGCCTGGCACGCCGTCGCCTCGGCCCTCGAGAAGGCGCGCAAACGCTAGACCTCGAA
Source organism: Shimia aestuarii (assembly GCF_022814865.1). Lineage (GTDB taxonomy): Bacteria > Pseudomonadota > Alphaproteobacteria > Rhodobacterales > Rhodobacteraceae > Shimia > Shimia aestuarii_A. The sequence goes on from NZ_JAKVRD010000005.1 coordinate 52,557, forward strand.
CTGGCCGCGCATCGCCGCTGCCTGGGCAAAGAAACGCTGGCGCACTTCGGCGGCATAGGGGTTGGCCGCCTCGATCGCGTGCAAGACGGTTGGCGGATCATGGCGCACCATCTCGACCGCCTCGCGCATGAGGTCAAAGCTCACCGTCGTCATGCGCTCGGGCAAGGGCCCCATCTCGACAAGCACCTTGGCAATGAGATGGGTCAGCCCCTGCACCATCGCCGCCTCCCGGTCATGCGCCTCTGCCGTCGTCAGAAGCGCCCGAAGCCCGCAGGCGCGCAGGAAGGCCGCGACCCTGAGATGCGCCCGCCCCCGCACCGGACAGATCGCAACCTTCTGCCCCGGCGCACGGCCAAAGCTCTGCGGACCAAAAAGCGGATGCGTGCCAACGATCTCGACATGCGCCGGAAGCGCTTCGCGCATTGTCGCCACCGGGCCGACCTTGACCGACCCGACATCGACCACAACCGCTCCGGGCTGCAACAGCGGGGCGAGTTGCCCGCAGAGATGTGCCATCCGCGCGACCGGCACCGCGATCACGACAATCTCGGCCCGCGCCACCTCTTCCAGCGATCCCATGGTGAGGTGGCGCCCATCGGCAAGCTCTGCCCGCGCATAGGCCGGATCATGCACCACGACCTCGAAATGCTCCGCCAGACCCCCGGCAGCAAGCCGCCCGAACGCGCCAAACCCAATCAGGCCAAGGCGTCTTTGATGTTGAATATCGCCCATATCTCCGGGCTCTCCTTTGCAAGAGCCGCGCGCGGATGGGATGATTTGCCTCTTCGTTCAACCGGCCGCGCCGCGGCGGTTGAACATGATGAACGCCCCGCCACTTATGTGGACAGGGGGTAATACACGGTGGTGATGAGGCGCGTGTGTGTCATGGCGTCGGGATCGCACGAGGGCCGCGCCCTGTCAAGCCGAGGCGTCCGCCCTAGGCGGCCCCTCCCGCAGGTCGATCCGGCGCACGTAGAGCGACGCCGCCAACCCAAGAAGCGCCGAGCCAAGCATGATCGCGAGAAGCAGCCAGAGACCGTTTGCCTCCGTCAGAACGCTGGTGGTGAGCGTCGTCAGCGCCGCGCCGCCCACAACCATGAGCGCCCCCGCCAGCCCCGAGGCACTCCCCGCCAAATGCGGGCGCACCGACATCGTGCCGGCATTGGCCGAAGGCAGCGTCAGCCCGTTGCCAAGCCCGACACACATGACCGAGCCGAAATAGGTCCAGACTGTCACCACGTCGAGCGCCACAAGCGCAAGCCCTACGAGCAGCCCACAGCACGCCACGACCCGGCCAAGGATCATCATCGTTGTCAGGCCATAGCGTGTCGCAAGCCGCCCCGAGAGGAAATTGCCAAAGGCGAATCCCCCGGTGATCGAGCCGATCCCGATCCCGACCTGCGCGGGACCAAGGCCAAAGGCGCTCTTGCCGACAAAGGCCGCGCCGGTGATGAACGCATAAAACGCCCCGACCGAGAACGCGACGCAGAGCGCATAACCCCAAAACCGGCGTGAGCGGAGCAGGTCGGGATAGGCCCGAAACTGCGCCGCAAAGGTCGCCGAGGGACTGGCGTTTGTCTCGCCAAGGTCGCGCCAGACAAGGATAAAAAGCGCCACGCCTAAGAGGGTGAACACGGCGAAATTCGCGCGCCAGCCAAAGATCTCATCCAGAAATCCGCCGAACCCCGGCCCAAGCATCGGAGCAAGCGCCATAACCATGCCGATCTGGCCAAGCATCGCCGCCGCCTCCCGGTCGCTCACCATGTCGCGCACCACCGCGCGGCTGATCGCCGTGCCACCGATGACCGCCGCCTGCAAAAGGCGGAACCCGAGGAAGACCCAGATATCCTGCGCCAGCCAGCACCCAAGCGACGCGCCCGCAAAAAGCGCCATCGCGACTAGCAACACCGGCCGCCGCCCATAGCGATCCGAAAGCGGGCCAAGGATAATCTGCAAGACACCGGTCACAAGCAGATAGCCCGCCACGGCAAGGTTCACGACCGCATACTCAACGCCAAAATCCTCCGCCATGTGCTGCAACGAAGGCAGGAACATGTTGAGCGTCAGGATCGAGACCCCCGTGAGGATGATAAGCGTGGCAAGGTGCGGTGGCCCGCGCCTCGCCGCTTCTGAATCAATCGCCACCGAGCAGGCTCTTTAGCTTGTCTTTGACCTCGTCTTCGACTTTTTGCTTGATCGCATCCTCGGTCGACTGGCCTTCTTGCGTGTCGATCGTGCCGATCTTCTCCTCAAGCTTCGCCTTGGCCTTGGACTTAAGCTCTTCGCGCACTTCGTCCTTCTTCTCTTCGAGATCGACCTCGATATCGCGGCCAAAGGCCTTGTCGAGACGCGGGATGATCTTGGGATTGTCCCAGCTGCCCTTGATCTCGACCGGCACGGCAAGCCCGTCCTCGGCCTCGTTCTTGATCTGCGGCGTGAAGAGGTAATTGATCGTGCGTGCCCCGATGCCAATCGTGCCCGCGCCCTTGGCGATCACATGCGGCAGGTCGAGAAGCAGGTCATTGTTCGTCATCACCCCGCTTGTCAGGGTCCAGCTCGCCGAAAGGGAATCGAAAACCGTTGTCCCGCTCGCCCCCGGCTGCCCGCGCAGCAGACGATCAAGGTCGATGCCTGAAATCTTGCCCTGCCCGATATCGAAAGACCCCGACCCCGAAAGCGAATTCATGATCGCATGGACCGAATTGCCCGAGGCAAGGATCTGGCTCTTCATCGTGCCAACGCCCGACATGCGATCAATGCCGGCCATATCCGTAAGCAAAGTCTTCAACTCAAGCCCCGTCACCGTGATATCGCTGCTGACCGAAAGCCCGCTACGGTTGTTGGCGACCATCTGACCGCTCGCCACACCGTCAAACATGTGCAACTCGCGCAAACTTACGACCGCGCGGGAATTATCGATGGCGATCCCGACGCGCGTGCGCCCAAGCACCATGTCGCCAAGATCAATGCTCTCTGCGGCAAGGGAAATATCCCCGTCGATGATGCCAAGCCCCGACGCGTCAATCGGCGCCTTGGACCAACCACCGCCCGAAGACGTATCACCGCCCCCGCCTCCGCCACCCTGCAACGCCGCAAGGGTCATCGCACCGCCGGCGATCCGCGCATTGACGCGCGGGCGCGGCCCGTCCATCGACACATCCGCCTCGACACTGACCGTATTGCCAAGCGCCGTGGCCGTGCCTTCCCGGAGTGCGATCTTGCCGTCCTTGGTATAGGTCACATTGCCCGCAAAGACCGCCTTCCCGGCGATTCCCGCCTCACCAAGGCCAAGCGCCGCCATAAAGGCATTGGGGTTCGGCACATCCGCCTCCACGCGTCCCGCCGCCTGCGGGTCCATCCCGGCGCGCCCGTCAAAGGCCACGCTTGCCCCCGCCGCCGCCACATTGGCGCGCAACGTGGAAATCTCGCCGCCAAGGAACCCTTCAAGGTTGTCGATCACCGCCGCGATCTCGACCGCCTCCTCCGCGGGTCGCAGCGTCAGGTCAACCTCCGCAGGCCCCGCCCGGTCCGGCCAGACAAGGGTCGCGTCCACGTCCTTGATGTCGAAACTCTCGCCCCCCTGATCGAGATAGCGCAGCCGCGCATCACGCACCGCAAGGCTCTCAAGGACAAGACCGCCCATCGCGCCGCCGCCTTCCGTCGTCGCCGTGGTCGCCTCGCCCGCCTCAGCCCCTTCCGGGAACAGGTCCCAGTTCGCCGTGCCATCCGCCTGCACCTCGAGAAGGACATCCGGCGCGTTAAGGTCGATCTGCGTGATGCGGATCGTCCCCCCGATAAGGCTCATCGCATCAACCCCGATCTGCGCACTCTCGGCGCGGAACATCGGCCCATTGTCGGACCATTCCGCATTGGCAAAGCGCACCGGCCCGGTCTTGACGCCGAGGATCGGATACCAACTGATCCCCACATCGCCCTCAAACACCAACTCGCGCCCGGTCTGCGAGCGCACCTGATCCGCCGCAATCTTGGCAATCTTCTCGCCCGGCAGCAGCACCAACAAGGCCACCAGCCCCAGCACAACCACCACGACAACCATCAAAAGAATACGGATCAAACGCATCGGACCACCCTCGGCAATAGACTCTAGGCCCAGCCTACGCCCGCCCCCCGCGCCCCGCAACGGGGAAGATCAACCCGTATTCCCAAACCCGCGCCCATCGCCTATAGAGCGCGCATGTCAAGCAATCCGCCCGACCTCCGCCCCGATCTCGCGCGTGCCCGCGTCACCGAAACCAACCGTCCCGGCCAGCCGACCATCGGCATGGTCTCCTTGGGCTGTCCCAAGGCGTTGGTCGATAGCGAGCGTATCCTGACCCGCCTGCGGGCCGAGGGCTACGGGATATCGCCCGACTATTCCGGCGCGGATGCCGTCATCGTCAACACCTGCGGCTTTCTTGATTCCGCCAAGGCCGAGAGTCTTGAAGCCATTGGCGAGGCGCTCAATGAGAACGGCAAAGTGATCGTCACAGGCTGTCTCGGCGCGGAACCCGACTATATCACCGGCGCGCACCCCAAGGTTCTCGCCGTCACCGGACCGCACCAATACGAACAGGTCCTCGACGCCGTGCATTCCGCCGTGCCGCCCGATCCGAACCCGTTTGTCGATCTCCTGCCCGCCTCCGGCGTCTCGCTCACGCCGCGCCATTTCAGCTACCTGAAGATTTCCGAGGGCTGCAACCACGCCTGCAAGTTCTGCATCATCCCCGATATGCGCGGCAAACTCGCCTCCCGCCCGGCCCACGCCATCCTGCGCGAGGCGGAAAAGCTCGTAGAGAACGGCGTGAAGGAACTCCTCGTCATCTCGCAGGACACCTCCGCCTATGGGCTCGACCGCAAGTACTCCACCCACCCGTGGAAAGACCGCGAAGTGCGCAGCCATATCACCGACCTCTCCCGCGAGTTGGGCCAGCTCGGAGCATGGGTGCGCCTGCACTACGTCTACCCCTACCCCCATGTGCGCGACCTGATCCCGCTCATGGCCGAGGGCCTCATCCTGCCCTATCTCGACATCCCCTTCCAACATAGCCACCCCGATACGCTCAAACGCATGGCCCGCCCCGCCGCCGGTGCCAAGACGCTCGACGAGATCGCCAAGTGGCGCGAAACCTGCCCCGACATCACCCTCCGGTCGACCTTCATCGTCGGCTATCCCGGCGAGACCGAGGCGGAATTCAAACACCTCCTCGACTGGATGGACGAAGCGCAACTCGACCGGGTGGGATGTTTCCAATACGAAAACGTCGACGGCGCCCGCTCCAACGCGCTGCCCGATCACGTGCCCGAGGAGGTCAAACAAGACCGCTGGGACCGCTTCATGGAAAAGGCCCAAGCCATCTCCGAGGCCAAACTCGCCGCCAAGGTGGGCAAGGTCATGGACGTGATCGTCGACGACATCGACGAAGACGGCATCGCCACCTGCCGCACCAAGGCCGACGCCCCCGAGATCGACGGCAACCTGTTTATTGATGAGGGGACGGAAGGGCTGTCGGTCGGCGAGATCGTCTCGGTCGAGGTCGATGAAGCCGGGGAATATGATCTTTGGGGAGAGATTAGAACTCAGCTTCGCCGATAACATCCAACACGGCATATGCATCTGGCGTTAGCGAAGAATAGTATTGCGATCCTGTGCGACGTTCTAACACCAGGTTTTTACGCATGAGGCTCGAAACAGCTGCTTCGTACTCGACCCTCGCCCGTTCTAGATTTGCAACCGTGCGAACATTCCCCTGCAACCAGTCAAGAAAGAACGTTCTAGCCTCTGAATCTAGCCGTGTAAAATAGTTCGCGTTCCTAGTGCTATGCGTCCACCTTTTCTTGGCTTAAATCTGAAGAACAATTCTCTCACACTCATCTAGACCTTCGACCCTACTGGCTACCTTTGGGAAAGCTACCTCATCAGAGCTGTAGTCCTTAGCTTCCTTGATTTCTCGAAATTCATCGATAGCTTTTTTTAGTTCATCTCTGGTCTTAGGATCTTCGATTGTTTCTTCGATCTCTTGATTGATTTGCGCTTCTCGAAGCAGTTTTTCAGCATATATCTCTTTCTCCCTGTTGCGCTCTTCTGCCCAAGCGTTTTTCTTTTTGAGCCGTCGATGGGAAAATTCATCGTCGCGTGTTCTAGTGCGGCTCACTGGCTCACTAACAACGCGATGTGCCCAATCATTGATAAATGGCAACCCTAAAGAAAGTGCAAACCCGATTAGCATAGGAAGGAAAGCCAGCGTCAATAAACTCGTATTTTCATCAAAGTAGTTGAACTTCGTAACTACTCGCACATCAGCAAAAGCAACAAAGAACAGAGCCTTCCAGTTGACAAATATGAAGGCGATAGCGATGGACCCCAAGACATTACTCTTAACTCTCGCACCCCAAGCTTCATATAATTCTTTCAAATATTCCATGCGATATCTCTCTGGCTTTGGGAAAGCAAAACACCCTTTCGTAGTCCAAGTCCAGCGCCCTGGGGGGCGGGGTCGGGCGCGATGCATGATGCCCAGCATCATGCGTTCATGTGGATAGGGCGCTACGGACCCACCAACCCCACAATCACCACAACCCAAGCCACTCCCGCCGCAATCGCCGTGACCGCGACCGCCGCGCTTCCGGCGTCCTTGGCTTGTCCCGCCAAAGGGTGCTTATCGAGCGAGATATGATCCACGGCCCGCTCCAACGCCGTGTTGAACAACTCCGCCGCCAGCACCAAAACGCCCAGCGCCAGGATCAACGCCCGCTCCGCGACGCCAAGCGGCAACCAAAGCGCAAACCCGGCAGACACCACATTCGCCCAAACCCATGTGCGAAACGAATGCTCATGTCTCCATGCATCGACACAGCCGCGCCACGACCACACAAGCCGCCACTTCAGACGTTTCAGGAAATACAACATGGACTCCTCCGGGCCAAAATTTTGCCCCGATCCCCCATGCAAATCAAGGATTTAGAAGATAAGCGCCACGATCCACGCCACGCCCGTGGCCAGCGCCGTGAGCATCACCGCCGCGCTCGCCGTGTCCTTGGCTTGCCCCGCCAGCGGGTGCTGCTCCGTCGAGGTATGATCGACGGCGCGTTCCACCGCCGTGTTGATCAACTCCACCACCATCACCAAAAGGCCAAGCGCGAGGATCACCGCGCGTTCGCCCCCCGTGAGCGGCAGGACGAACGCCAGCACCGCCGAGACGACATTGCAATAGCCCCAGGCGCGAAAGGAATATTCCTCGCGCCAGCAATGCAGAAACCCGGCGACACTCCACCGGGTCCGTTCAATCGTGCGCGTGATGAAATACATGCAGCCCTCCGTAACGGGCCGAGCATGCCGCGCCCGCGCTCTCGATGCAACCGCTCAGGACTCTGCGGCGAGATCCTCGAGAAACCCCTTGTTGAGGCAATAATCCGGCGCGTGATCGGCATGGGCATGGCCCTGCTGCCAGCCCTGACATTCGCCGGTCTTCTGACAATGCGTGCAGTTCAGCACCGCGCTGCGATAGCGCGCCGCGAGATCGGGATGGGCCTCGAACGCCTCGGCCCAATCCACGCCAAGCTTGTCCGACATCCCCGAGACCAAATCGGCATGTTGGCCGAATTTCTGAAATAGGTTCATTGTATCTTCTCCGTTTCAGGCCCTTCCGGCCGCATCCTTCAATCTGTCGAATAGCTTTGCGTGCGGGCATCCCTCGGGGGCGTGATCTGCCCTCCCCGCCTGATGCGCGAGCCAGTATTCGCAATCCGCCACATGGGTGCAGCGGCGGCAATTTGTGACGAGGTCGGCATAGCCCTTCTGCGTCAGGTGCCCCTCGGCCATCGCCTCGCTGAGCGAAAGCCCCATGACCCGCGCCACGCTCCGCGTCATCCAGAAATGCCGGGCCGGATCGCCCAGCGGCTCTACCTTGCTCATGGCTCCACCTCCTCAAGCGCCTCCTTCAGGCGAAGGAACCGCTCCCGGTTGATACAGGCTCCCGGCGCGGCCCCGTCCTGTGCGGTCTCCTCGGCCGCAAGCCACCGCTTGCAGCCCTCGGTCCAATCACAACCTCGGCAGCTCTGCACCATCTCGGCCCAATCCGCATTGCTGAGGTCCGCCCGCGCCATCGCGGCGACAAGATCGGTCTCGGTCGCCTGCGCCATGCGCTGCACAAGCCAGAAATGGGAATTCGTGTCGCCAAGTGGTTTCATGCGCTGTCTCCTGCGAGCCGGGTCATCAGGGCGCGGTTGCGGCAATAGACCGGCGGTGCCTCGGCCCGTGCCTCCTCGCGGTCGAGCCAATGCGCGCAATCCTCGGGGTTCGCACAAGCCACGCAGCGCAGAACCGCCTCCGACACCTCGTCAAATGTCATGCTTCCGGTAAGCACCGCCGCTTCGAGATCAATGCCAAGCCGATCCGCAACGCGATCCATGAGCGCGGCGTGGTGGCGTAGGGTGGATTGGTCTGTCATGGGTGGCGTCCCGGTTTGAAATCGAGTCAGAGGCTAACACGCCCGCGCCCTGCGCCCATTGACCTGCGTCAACCGCCAAAGGGCGCCCTGATGACCTCGATCAAGCCGCCCGCGCCTCGAGATAGGCCCGCACACAGTCCTGCACCCGCCGGAACCGATCGCCGCCAAGCTTCACGCCCCCATACCAACGCGTCACCACGACCACATGATCGTGCAGCCCTTCGCGTTCAAGCATGCGCAGGATGACCATTCCCGCGCCGCTCTCGCCATCGTCGCCCTTGAGCGGCGTGCCATCCGACAGAAGCACGGCCCAGGTGTTATGCGTGGCCTTGGCAAACTTCTTGTCCCGCTTGAGCGTCTTGAGGAAGGCATCCGCCTCCTTCCGGCTCGCCACGGGGCCGCCCGAGACCGCATATTTCGATCCCCGGTCGCTTAGGACATTGGCAAGCTGCAACATGGCCGTCAGAGTCCCGCCGCTGTCTCGCGCACCACATCGATCCGAAGCGCGTTCGGCGGGTGTGTGCCAAGGAACGCATTGCCCGGATCGGGGATACGCCGGAAATATTCGGCCCCGCGCACCGGATCATAACCCGCCTGATGCGCGATCACCGTTCCCATTCGGTCCGCCTCGATCTCGTAATCCTTGGAATACGCCCGCGACCCGACCGTCGCCCCGATATCCAAGGCGGAATCGACCGTCTCGGCACTCGCCCCCGCCAGCGTGGCAAGAACGCCCACAACCACAGCCCCGGTCACGGTATCGCGTTGCTTGCGCCCGAGATGCCCCTCGATGTGATGCGCCGCCTCATGCGACATGACAAAGCCAAGCTCGTCATCATTGCGCGCCCCCGCGATCAGCGCGGCGGTAAAGACGATCTGCGGCCGCCCTGCCCGGTCAAGACTCTGATAGGCATTGGCCGGTGCATCCGCCCGCGGATCGACGCGAATGTTGAAATCGCAATTGCTCCCCGCCGGAAGTCTGTCCCGGCAATAACGCTCTGCAACCGGTTCGACCCGTCGCTGCACGGGCAAGAGCCGCGCCTCTGCCCGACTCACGCTATTGGAAGGGGCAGGCTTGGACACAGCCTGCGGTGCAGGTTCCACACAGCCGACAAGGACAAAAGCCGCACTGACGGCCAAGGCGGTTTGAACGATCTTACGCAATGGGGCACCCAATGTTTGGTGATGATCTTCTAGCCCGGAACTTAGGAAGGCGCGGCGCAAGGGTCCAGTGGGAAACCGGTGCCGCACTGACCTGTGCGCAAACCTGCGCAACGCCGATCACAACCCCAAGGCCCTGAGGCGCGGTTAGGCCCCTCCCCGACAATTTGCAACCATCTGACCCGCACCACATACAATGGTTGATTAGTACACCTTTGATCTATACCTTTTAATGTGTTGGGTGTTTTCCTGATTCTTTTGCATGGTTCTTAAGTGTTGGTAAATCAAGAATACGCTTGTCTTGAGGGTTGGCCGTTTTGAGGAGAGTCACCTTCTCCACTTCGACCGGTGTCGTGCAGTCCGTGTTCCAATCCCCGGACCATACGACCAAGATAAACGCCGCCCTTGCCCCATCTTCAAGCGACCCCAGTATTCTTGAGCCTTCAGGGAACACCCAACACCTCCCCGACGCAGACCCTGCCGGTTTCGGCTTCGGGCACGTGATCACGGCGGTTTGGATCAACGAAACCTACGTCGGGCATTTCGATCACGACCGCCGCAAGGCGTATTTCAACCTGACCGGGCTTGACCTGCCGCCCACCGACCGAACGCATACGCTCCTGCGCCACGCGCTGCATGTCATATTGGGTGTCTTCGCGATCACCGCAATTGGCCTTCTCTTTAGCAGCCAGGTTCTTCTCGGTATTCTATTCCTATTCTTCTATTGCGCTTGGGGCTGTGGCGCGCTCTTGCTCGAAGCCCGCAGGACACACCGCCTGCACGCACGGGTTCTTCGCCTTTGCATGGCGGAAGGCCACCGTCTCTCCCCCGAGCGGTATGCAGCACAGGCCCCGCTCGACAAGACAACGCCCCCCAAACAGGCCCAGCGCCCCGCCGCAGTGTCCCAAGAACACGCCCTGTTGTCGGTACGCGCCTCTTAGCGCCGGGTGCTTTCGGCTGACCGCTTGGCCGTGCTGCGCGCCGCGAATTCCATGAGACGCTTGAACTTCGGGCAATCCATATGGGTCTCCGCCGGGCACTCCGCGACATGACGAAGCGCATCGCGCAACCGCGTGAGGCCACGAATCTGCTGGTCCAACGCATCCGCCCGCAGGTGTAGCTCTGCACGCGGCAGTTGCGGCGTACCGTCCTTGGCAAACATGCCCTTGATGTCCTCAAGCGAGAACCCCGCCATCTTCCCAAGCGAGATCAGCGCAAGCTGCGTCACGACCGGCGCATCGAATTGCCGTCGCAACCCGTGCCGTCCGACCGATTGAATAAGCCCGACCTCCTCGTAATAGCGTAGCGTCGAAGACGGCAGACCGCTTTGCTCTGCGACCGTTCCAATGTCGAGAAGTTTCATGCTTGACCTCAAGTTGACTTCAAGTGGCAGGGTACATCCTCAATGCCATTCCACGCAAGAGGAACCCCATGAGCACCCCCGAGAACGCCCACACCCCTCTCTCCGTCCTGAGCACGCTCACGGCCGCAACGCTGACCGCATCGCTCGGCATAAGCATCGCCTCGGTCCTGCTGCCCACCCTCGCACGCGACTTCACCGCCTCGATGTCGGACGCGCAGTGGATCGTGCTCGCCTACCTGATGTCCATGACCATCGCCATCGTCTCGGCTGGCCGACTGGGCGACCTGTTCGGCCATCGCCGCATGCTGATCGCAGGTCTTCTGCTGTTCCTCGCCGCATCGGTTCTCTGCGCCCTCGCGCCAAGCCTGACGGTCCTTCTCTTGGGGCGGACGGCGCAGGGGCTCGGCGGCGCAATCCTCATTGCCCTGCCCATGTCGCTGGCCCGTGATGCCGTTCCCGCCGAACGGCTTGGCTCGGCGATGGGCTTGTTGGGCACGACATCGGCGCTCGGAACCGCGCTCGGGCCGTCTCTCGGCGGTTTGCTCCTGACATGGGGGGATTGGCGCATGGCGTTCTGGCTCCTTGCCGGGGTGGCGGCGGTAACGCTGGCCCTCGCCATCGGCGTGATCGCACGCGACCCCAAACGCGCGCCCGTCGCGCTCGGCGAACTCGATCTGCCAGGAAGCCTCGTGCTGATGTTGGCTCTCGCCGCCTATGCCCTTGCAACAAGCGGCGGCGCCCAAGGCCTTTCGGTCTCGCCGACCCTCCTCATCCCCGCCGCCATTGCCGCCTTCGCGCTCTTCGTGATCGTTGAAACCCGCGCCCGCGCACCGCTCGTCCCCATGGCCTTGCTGCACGACCGGGCCACCGGCCTCGGCTTTGCGATGAACCTCGCCATCGGCACGGTGATGATGTCGACGCTGGTCGTCGGCCCTTTCTTCCTCGCCTTCTCGTTGGGCCTGAGCGAGGCGCAGGTCGGCCTCGTGCTGGCAGTCGGGCCCGCCGTCGCCGCGGCGGCCGGCATTCCGGCCGGGCGGCTCACGGATCGGCTCGGCGCACGGCGGGTGATGATCTTGGGCCTCGTGCAGACCATCCTTGGGCTTCTGGCTCTGGCAATCTTGCCAAGGGTCTTCGGCGTCTACGGCTATATCGCCGCGCTCATCGCTCTGACGCCTGCGTTCCAGATGTTCCTCGCCGCCAACAACACCGCCGTCATGTCCGGCGCCTCGATGGCACAACGCGGCCGCCTCTCTGGCTTGCTCGGTCTATCGCGCAACCTTGGCCTGATGACCGGGGCTTCCGCCATGTCGTCTCTGTTCGTCGCCGTCCTCGGCACTGGCGACGTGACACATGCCCCCGCGCAGCAGATCGCCCATGCCTTCTCGATGACCTTTGGCTGCGCAGCCCTGCTCGCCCTGTTCACTCTGGCCCTCGCCAGCCTAAGTCACCTCGGAGAGCGCCCCGCCGCCGCGCCTCGGCAAACCCACTGAGCCGCCTTGGTCTAGCTCAACTGCCCGCGCTGCATCATCGGGGTGCAGCCGAAAGCGGTGCGATAGACCCGCGAGAAATGCCCCGGACTCTCGAACCCACAAGCAAGGGCCACGTCAATGATCGACATCTCCGTCTGTACAAGAAGGTGCCGCGCGCGCTCGAGCCGCATCTCCATGTAATATTTCTTCGGTGAAGAGTTGAGATACTTGCCAAAGAGCCGCTCAAGCTGCCGGACGGATATCCCAAGCTCCGCCGCGATTACAGCGGGCGAAATCGGGTCTTCGAGATGCTGCTCCATGCGGGCGATGGCGGCGGCCATATGCGGGTTGCGCATCCCGTTGCGCGACTGAAGCGAAACCTTCTGCGCCGCCGTCGCTTCGCGCACTGCGTTATAGACCATCTGATCGGCCACAGCGACCGACAGGTCCCGGCCATGATCCTGCGCAATCAAGTGCAGCATGAGATCGGCCGTCGCCGTCCCGCCCGAAGCCGTCGGATGTTTGGCATCCGCGACAAAGACATTCCGCAGCAGATTCACCTCCGGAAACTTTTCCATGAAACTGTCGTGGAATTCCCAGTGAATAGACGCGTCCCGCCCGTTCAGAAAGCCACCGATCGCCAAGACCCAGCTCCCGGAACACAGCGCGCCGATACTGGTGTTGGTCAACCGCGCCTTGCGCCGCAATGCGCGCAATAGAACCGAGTGGTCCTTCGACTGCATCCCGATCCCCGATAGCACGAAAACCCGGTCGCATTCCGGCAACGCGTCAAACCTGTGTTGAACGTCAAACCTTGTGTTGTCCGAGCTCTTCGCCGTCTCGCCATCAAGCGACGCATAAGACCAGTGGTAGAGCGTCTCGCCCGAGATCAGGTTGGCAATCCGCAGCGGATCGACCGCGCAGGCAAAGGCCATGTGGGTAAAGTCCTCGACAAGCGCAAAGACGATATGCTGCGAAGCGGACATTGCGATCACCTCTCAAGAAAGCCGAACGCCCCCAAGGGGCCGCCCAGCGACGTGTCACAGGTTGGCTTTTGCGCGGTCTCTGCGCACTTTGCCGGACTTGTCCAAGCCCTCTGCCCGCAAAAAAGCGTCGTTCTGGAATGCGGTCTCATGGGTCTCTCCCTGCCTTCTACAGATCGCTCGGATCTTAATTGTAGACAATATGTATTTTTCTGTTCTACACAACATCTCACAAAACACAATGACACGCAAAGATTCGCACGCGCGGCGTCGGAGACAGATTCATGAGCCAAAAAACAATCAGCAAGAAAGCGACCTGTGTCGAAGATCTGCGCCGTCGCATCCTGACGCAGGATTTCGAACCGGGAAGCTATCTGGAAGAAGCCGAAATCGCAGAGGCCTACGAGATCTCCCGCCCGCCCCTGCGCGAAGTGCTGAACCAGCTCGCTGGCGAGGGCTATGTGGTCCTGCACAAGAACCGCGGCGCTCAGGTTGCGCCCATGACGCACAAGACCTTGCGCAATTTCTTCATGGCAGCGCCGATGCTCTATGCGGCGGTGTCCCGATTGGCCGCCGAACATGCCACCAAGGCCCAGATCATGCGCCTGAAAGACACCCAGACCCTGTTCCGCAAAGCGATCCGCGATGGCGACACCGCCGAACGCGCCTTGATGAACCAACGCTTTCACGCCGTCATCGGCGAGATGGCCGACAATGAATTCCTGACACCAAGCCTGCGGCGTCTGCTGATCGACCACACCCGTATCGCTATGTCTTTCTACAACCCCCGCAACAAATCCATGGCAGAGCAGCGCAGCATCGCGGCCGATCAGCACGATCAAATCATCGAGTTGATCGAAAAAGGCGATGTCGAAGGCTCGGCCCAACTGGCCCTCGACCACTGGGAACTCTCGCGCGCCGAGATCGAAAGCTTCGTGACCCCGGTCGGCATCCAAATCCCCCTTGGCCGCGCGCCCGGGGAACCAACCCTGAAAGGAGCCTCATGAAATTCGATGGCATCTATACCCCTGTTATCACGCCGCACCGCGATGATGGCAGCATCGACCGTGACTCCTTGGCGGCACAGATCGAGTATCTGATCGACTCCGGCGTCCATGGTCTGATCAACGGCGGCTCGACCGGCGAATATTACGCCCAGAGCCTCGAAGAACGGATGGACGTTGCAAGCTACGTCAAAGACGTGGTCGGCGACCGCCTACCGGTGATTGTCGGCACCGTGTCGATCCGGCTCTCGGAATCCATCGCGATGGCGGAACACGCGGCCAAGATCGGCGCCTCTGCGCTTCTGGTCGGTTCGCCGCCCTATTCCGTTCCGACAGAACGCGAGAACGCCCTCAATGCGCTGGCCATTGACCGCGCCGCGGACCTGCCGATCATGCTCTACAACTACCCCGGCCGTATGGGGATCGACATGGGCGAAGAGTTTCTCGACCGCGTCGGCCGTAGCCGCAACTTCTGCGCGATCAAGGAAAGCTCGGGCGATATCAACCGAGTGCACCTTCTGGCACGGGACTACCCGCATATCCAGATGTCCTGCGGCATGGACGACCAAGCCCTCGAATTCTTCGCATGGGGCGCAAAAAGCTGGGTCTGCGCCGGCTCGAACTTCCTGCCCAAAGAGCATGTCGCGCTGTGGAACGCCTGCCGCGTCGAAGGCGACTTCGACAAGGGCCGTCGGATCATGTCGGCGATGATGCCTCTGATGCGCGTCCTCGAACAGGGCGGCAAGTTCATCCAATGCGTCAAATATGGCTGCGAAATGATGGGCAACTACGCCGGTCCTCCGCGCCCGCCGCTGCGCCCCCTCAACAAGGACGACAAACGGCAATTGGAACAAGTGGTCCGTGTGCTGAAACGCACGGTGGCAGACATCGAAGCAGGGTCGAAACCCGGCACACAGGCGGAGGCAGCGGCATGAGCGACCTTTTGACAACCGAAGAATACAAAGCCATCGCGGCAGGTCTGACCCTGCCCACACAGGCCTTTGTCGACGGAAGCTTCCGTCCGGCCCAAAGCGGCAAGACCTTTGACACGATCAACCCGGCGACAGGGGAAGTCCTGGCCAAACTCGCCGCATGTGGTGGCGAAGACGTGGATTTCGCCGTGCAGAAAGCCCGCGATGCCTTCGAAGATGGCCGCTGGTCCCGCCTGCACCCTTCCGAGCGCAAAGACGTTCTAATCAAGCTGGCAAAGCTGATGACGCGCAACGCCCGTGAACTCGCGGTCATGGAAAGCCTCGACAGCGGCAAGACGATCTACGACTGCGAAACCGTCGATATCCCGGAAACCATCCACTGCCTGAAATGGCACGCCGAGTTGATCGACAAGATCTATGATCAGGTCAGCCCGGCCTCAGACGATCACATCTCCATGGTCGTGCGTGAACCCGTCGGTGTCGTCGGCCTTGTCCTGCCATGGAACTTCCCGCTCCTCATGCTGGCGTGGAAGATCGGCCCGGCCCTGGCCGCGGGCTGTTCGGTGATCGTCAAGCCCGCCGAAGAGACGTCACTGACGGCCCTGCGCGTTGCCGAACTGGCGATGGAAGCCGGTGTCCCGCCGGGTGTCTTCAACGTATTGCCCGGATCAGGCCCGGATGTGGGCGAACCCTTGGGCCGCCACATGGATGTTGACGCGCTCAGCTTCACCGGTTCGACCGAAACCGGACGGCGCTTCCTGCGCTATGCCGCCGAAAGCAACCTCAAGGAAGTCACGCTCGAGATGGGCGGCAAGAACCCGGCCGTGGTGCTGGACGACGCCGAGAACCTCGACCGGGTGGCAGCGCATATCGTCAACGGTGCCTTCTGGAACATGGGCGAGAACTGCTCGGCCTCCTCGCGGCTTATCGTGCAACAAGGTGTGAAGGACGCATTGCTCGAACGTATCAAGGCCCACGCCCGCGAATGGCCCATGGGCGATCCGCTCGACCCGCTGAACCGCGTCGGCGCCCTGGTGTCGCAAGAGCATTTCAACAAGGTCTGTTCCTATCTTGGCAAAGGGCCGAAGGTTGTCATGGGCGGCACCGCGAAAGACGGCTTTGTCGAACCGACCATTCTCGATGTCGCCGCCGACGCGCCGCAGGCCCGCGAAGAGATCTTCGGCCCGGTCCTGTCTGTCTTGACCGTTGAAAACTTCGACGAAGCCATCGCACTGGCCAACGCGACCGAATACGGGTTGGCCGCCTCGATCTTCACCGCGAATATCAAGCGCGCGATCCGTGGCGCCCGCGCCATCCGCGCCGGAACCGTGACCGTGAACAGCTTTGGCGAGGGCGATATCTCGACGCCGTTCGGCGGCTTCAAGGCAAGCGGCTTTGGCGGGCGCGACAACGGCATCCACGCGCATGACCAGTACACCCAGCTCAAGACGATCTGGCTCGATCTGGCCGACGACGCGGACGAGGCCGTGAATTGACCCACCTCCAAACCGATAAGCTGTCGGCCCTTCCGGGGCCGGCAGCATGGAATGCCATACTCGGGCCCGCCCCCGACTACGCCCCGCTGCAAGGGGCCCAGACCGCCGACGTCGTCGTCATCGGCGCCGGGTTTGCCGGGCTCTCTGCCGCCCGCCGCGTCCGCCAGATCGAGCCCGAGGCAAAGGTCGTCCTGCTCGACGCCAGCCGCATCGCCGAAGGCTCGGCGGGCCGGAACTCGGGCTTCATGATCGATCTCCCGCACGAGTTGACCTCGGACGACTATGCCGGAGCTGGCGACGACCGGGCAATGATCAGCCTCAACCGCGACGCCATCGCCTTCGCGGCGCAAGCGGTGGACGAGTATCAGATAGACCCCAACTATTTCGATCGCGCGGGCAAGGTGAATGGCGCGGCAAGCGCGACGGCACATGCCCACAACGAAAGCTACGCGCGCCACCTTGCCTCGCTCGGGGAAGCCTCCGAAATGCTGGACGCCAAGGCCATGGCCGCGCTGACAGGTTCGCATCACTACCAATCCGGGCTCTACACACCCGGCACCGTGATGCTGCAACCCGCCGGATACATCCGCGGGCTGGCGGCAGGGCTGGCACGCGACGCGGTGACCATCCACGAAAACAGCGCCGTCCTCTCCCTCACCCGCGAAGGACAGGCCTGGAAGGTGACAACCCGCTCCGGCGAGATCAGCGCTGGCCGTGTCATCCTGACCGTAAACGGCCATCTGGAAAGCTTCGGCTTTGAGAAAGGCCGGCTGATGCAGCTTTTCCTCTACGCCGTGATGACCCCAGAGCTCGACCAAGACGCCTTGGCAAAGCTCGGCGGACAAGACCGCTGGGGCATCACCCCATCAGACCCGATGGGAACAACCGTGCGGCGCATTGATACCGGTCAAGGCGGCAACCGCATCGTCACCCGCACCTGCGCGACCTTGGCCCCCGGACGGCGCGTCGGCCCCGGCCATGTCGCACGAGCAGCGCGCGTGATGCAGAAGAAATTCGACACCCGCTTCCCCAAACTCGCCGGAATGCAAATGCAACACGCCTGGGCCGGCCATCTCTGCCTGACGCTGAACGGCGTGTCGGTGATGCGCCAACTGGACGACGGCCTCTATTCCGGCTGCGTGCAAAACGGCCTCGGCACCGCGCGCGGGACGTTGACCGGGATCGGCGCGGCAGAGCTCGCCTGCGGCGTGCAAAGCCCCATCACCCGCCACTTCACCGCCGAAGCAAAGCCCAAACGCCTCCCCCCACAGCCCTTCCAACAACTCGGCGCCAACGCCGTTTTGCGCTGGAAAGAATGGACAGCACGGGCGGAGTGAACAGCAGCCTTGAGGTCAAAGCCAACCCATTGCGCGGCCACAGCGTTGGGGAATGTGGGTGGGGAGTGGGCGTTCGTTGCTGTCGCGAAGTTGTCAAGTAGCAAACTTCCAAAGCTGACGTTCGATTGCTTTGGCGCATTCACGAGGGACAATGTTGGAGTACATTACTTTGATTCCTTCATATTTAGATGCAAACTGTTATGTGGGCTCCAAAGCTCTCCCGAATTGCCATCAAGCAGATTCGCAAAGATAAGCCAATGCGTAACCACTATCGGAAGAAGCTCAACAAGCTGTTGTCGCGGACTGGCGACGAAGAGTTTATACAGCTCTTGTGGGCCACCCATATTCTACAAACAGATAATCCCGATCCAGCGCTCAAATTCTTTCTGCCTGAAACCATTCCTGAAGGGGCAATCAGCGCGAAGATGCCAAGCAAATATTCGATACATAAATGGGAAATCGAGACGCTGGCAAATGAGTTGATGACGGTTCCAAAAGCCAAGTTGAAGAGAAACCGCCCGATAAGAAAATTGCGCTGCGACCACTTTGGCGCTGCGACGGATTGCGTAAACTGGCTCCCAAGTTGGAAAACGTCGAATATCGTGTCCAGAAGAAACGTGAAGAAATATTCATCGAAATGGGGCGCATCGCTGCGCGCCAGTTCGACTGGCAACGTGGCTTTGTTAACATTCCACAGTTTTACCGAAACGCCTTTGTTTATGGCCAGGGGCCTTGTGCCGCGCAATTCGAGAGAGCGCACGGAATCACGCTGAACCGTTTTTCACAAATCGGGTTCATGCTCTACGTCTCATTGACCAACTTCCCAGTTGTTCGGAACGACAAGTCTTGGGTGGACATGGGAGTCGAGTGGGAGGAAGTCGAAAGAGTCTTGGCGCTGATAGCATTGCCGTTTCCAAAGGCTTCGGCCCTGGCAAGAGACAGGCGGCGCAAAATGATCCACACGGCAGACAAACCGAGCATCCTTCGGCAGGCTCCCTGCTTGCGCTTTGGCGAAGAGGGCGAAAGAATACGCGCACCAGTGCCGGAACTTATCCTTGAGCGTGTCACATCTGGCGTATTCTATGACGTGGTGGACGGCGGCGGTCCGATTCGAGACGACTACGGAAGGCGGTTCGAAGACTACTGTGTGAGGTACCTTGCTGAAACGTTGCCCGGTTTCGAATGGGAAAGAGAATTCAAGTACCGGAAAAAGCCGAACAAACTCGATACCCCAGACATTCTTTGCAAGCTGAGTGACCAGATTTCAGCCGCATTCGAATGCAAAGCAACGCGTATGTCGCAACAAGCAATGTTTGGAATGAACCCGATTGAGGACCGAGGCTATCAAGACATAACGAAGGCTGTTTTCCAGCTATGGCGGTTCTTCTCACACTGCCGGCGGGGCTATGTTGGAAGGGCTGTGAGCGATGAAGCTATTGGCGTCGTGCTAACGCTGGACAACTGGCTTGTGATGGCTGAGACGCTGAGGAAGCAAGTTCTTGCAGACGCCGAAAAAATGGCGCTTGAGAAGGATGCCGATATTTCCGAGGCAGACAGGAAACCTATCGTCTTTGTTGCCGTGCCTGAATTAGAGCGCGCTCTATCGACTTCAACGGAGGCGACCTTGTTGCAAGCCTTGAAGTCATCCAACTCGGAAAAGTATCGAGGTTGGCGTTTGGACGGCGTTCACAAAGATTTGGTTGCTGGCACAGCTCATCCAAATCGAAACTATCCGTTTGCTGATGAACTTGGAAAACTACTCCCTTGGTGGGATGAACTGAGTGAATAGTGAACTAAGCGACGAGATAACTAGACATTGCTTGTCTTTTCAATGGCTTGGCAGAAAGGACTCGCAGCAGCCCTTCGCCGCAGTGGACTTGAGGGTCGCAATTGGCCGCTCGCACCAAACCAGACTGACACCTATAAGGTCAGCTCTGTCTCGCAAAGCTGTCCTTATCAATAGTCCTGGTTGAGCTCATCAGCCGCAGGGATTTCCCGTTCGCGACGCGCAATGAAGTCCCGCAGTTCTTCGTCCTTCGCCACATCAAGCTTCGGCTCCTGATACTCGGACAAGAGCTTGCGGGCGTGCTCGAGCGCGCGCTGGGTGATCTCTTTCGACCCTTCCGCGACCCATTGCTCGATTGAGTTGTTGTCGAACAGCTCGGGCATGAAAAAGGCCGTCTGGAAATTGTCCTGCGTGTGCGGGTGGCCAAGGTAATGCCCCCCCGGTCCCACGTCCGGCACCGCAGAAAGCGCTTGGTCGAAATCGCCCCATTGCGGCCCTTGGGCCATGCGGTGGCCCATGGCGCACTGCTCTGCATCGACCACAAACTTGGCCACGGAACAATGCATCCCGGCTTCGTTCCACCCGGCACTATGCCAGATGTAATTGGCGCCCGCATGCAGGACCGCCGACAGTGTCGTGGCCGATTCATAGCCCGCCTGCGCGTCAAAGGTCTTCGCCCCGCCCAAAGTGTTCGAGGTCCGCCACGGCACCCCGTAGTGCCGCGCCATCTGGCCGATCATAAAGTTCATCAGGCTGATCTCGGGCGTGCCTGCCATCGGCGCACCGGATTTCATCGAGACCGTCGAAAGATAGTGGCCATAGATCGCCGGACAGCCGCGACGGATCACCTGCGTATAGGCCAGCGCGCTCAACGCTTCGGCATTCAACTGCGCAACCGACGCCGGGACCGACGCGGGCGTGTTCGCCCCGCCAAGCACGAAAGGCGAGCACAAGACCGGCTGATTGCGTTTGCACAGCGCCCGCATTGCGCCCAGCATCGTTTCGTCCCAGACCAAAGGCGAGTTGCCGTTACAGTTCCCCGTGGTGACCGGATTCTGCTCCATGAAGTCCTCGCCAAACAGGATGGCGCACATGGCCATCACATCCTCGGCGTTCTTCGGACTGGTGGTCATCGCCATAAAGGTCTTGTCGGAATGCTTCATCGACGAATAGGTGATGCGCAGATGCCGCTGGCTGATCGGATGGTCATAGGGCTCGACAATATGGTGCGCCGAGGAATGCAATGCGGGCATCATATGCGCGAGCTTGTGGAACATCGCGAGATCGTCAAGCGTCGGGTTGCGGCGCACATCGTCCAGATCGCGCAGGAAGGGCGCACCGGTCATCGGAACAAAGATCGAATGCGGCCCCCCAAGGCGCACGTTCTTGGCCGGATTGCGCGCCGAATAGGTAAAGTCCGCCGGGATCGTCGCAATCAGGTCGCGCACCAACCCGCGGTCGAGATAGACCCGCTCACCCTCTACCTTTGCACCAGCTTGCTTCCAGTCTTCCAGCGCAATCGGATCGCGAAACACCACGCCCACGTTTTCGAGGATATCCATCGAGGCGGCGTCGATCTTCTCGACCTGTGCGCCGTCCATCACCTCGCAAAGCGGAATGGCACGGGTCAGGCCGGGTAGCATGGTGAAATCCCGGGTGGTGCGAAGCGTCCGGCGTGCCGAGCGTCCGCCGGAACGCGCGCGGGGTCGGGCCAAAGTGTCGGTCATATCCAGTCTCCTTTGCGATTGAGACGATATTGGACAGCCCGGCACGCGCGCTCACGCAGAATTGCGAAGCGGGTCTCACAAGAAACGACCACGCCCCGCCGGCACAGATCGGCCAGGCTCAGAGCGACAGGCCGACCTGTCTGCCGTCATAGATCGCCGCCGCCGCAAGGCGCGGGGCCGCGGCATCGCCAATGGGAACCACATGCAGCCCGCGCGCGCGCAATTCCTCAAGAAGCGCGCCATCCGCGCGGTTCCCCGTCGCAAGCACAAGCGACTCCGCCGCGATTTCGCGCTCCTCACCGGTCAACAGCGACCGGCACCGCGCCCCGGAAGAGGACCACCCCACAAGCGCGCTTTCAGTGACGAACCCTACCCCCAACCGGGCAAGCGTCTGACGCGCCGGGAAATCCGTCGCGCTGCGGCCCAGATCGCGGGCGATCATCGCATCCGGGGTGACAATCGTGACCTCATGCCCGGCCTCGGCGAGATGCCATGCCGTGCCAATGCCTTTCCAATGCCCGCCCTCGTCCAAAAGAACGACGCGCGGGCCAAGCCGGGCCGCGCGGCCCATCACGTCTTCGCTCGACCAGACGCTGCCGCTCTGGACGCCAGGCAGCTCTGCCACCTGTGGCAAGGCCTTCTGAAACCCGCTCTCCTGCGGTAACGACCCGGTGGCAAGCACGACGCACTCCGCCCCGATATCCGCGATTTCGTCGGCATCGAGATAGTGATTGAACCGCACCGTGACCCCAAGCGCCGCCAACTGCCGCTCGTACCATGCGATCAGGTCCGTGATCTGCGCCCGCCGCGGTTGCAGCCCGGCCAAACGGAACTGCCCCCCAAGCTCCGGCCCCGCCTCGCAGAGCGTGACCTTGTGGCCTCGCTCGGCCGCAACGCGCGCCGCCTCGAGCCCCGCCGGGCCGCCGCCGACGACCAACACGCTCTTTGCCGTCTCCGCCCGCGTGAACCGGTCGCCACCCCAGTCCGCCTCATGGCCAACAGACGGGTTGATCAGGCACGAGATGTAGTAATCACGCCCCCGCCGCCCCCAGCACTGCTGGTTACACGACAGGCACCCGCGGATATCCTCGCTCCGCCCCTCTGCCGCCTTGGTCACTAGATGCGGATCGGCGATCTGCCCACGCACGATTGACACCATATCCGCCTGCCCGGCCCCCACAACGGTATTGGCGTTCTCCGGCGTGCGGATATTGGCTTCGGCGGTCACACGGGCGCGCACCCCCGCTTGTTTGAGCCGTTCGGCCAGATCCGCGCCAAGGTTCTCGGGATACTGAAAGCTGGGGATGATCTTCTGAAAATCGACATAGCTGCCCGCGCCGATGGTGACATAGTCCATCAACCCCTCGGCATCATGCAACGAAACAATCTCGACCATCTCGTCGCGTGTGGGAAAGACACCCGTGGCCGGATCGTCCGACACCGCCAGACCGACGATGAACGCCTCCCCACAAGCGGCGCGAATCCGGCGCAGGATCTCCCTTGAAAACCGCGTGCGGTTCTCAAGACTGCCGCCCCATGCGTCGGTGCGCGTGTTGGAAAACGGGGTCCAGAACTGATCGAGCAGACAATGATAGGCCGCCCAGACCTCGACCCCGTCAAACCCCGCAGCCTGACAGCGGAGCGCGGCCTTCACAAAGGCCTCGATGGTCTCTTCGATCTCGGCCTCGGACATGGCCCGGCTGCCATCATTGTCGTGATAGCTCGGCCCGCCCGAAGGCGACCAGTTCGCATGCCAGCTATTGTCCCAATCGCCATGTGCACCGACGTGATACAACTGCTGGATCATCACCGCGCCCTCGGCCTTACAGGCTTCGGTCAGACGGGCAAAATGCGGGATCACCGCGTCGCTCGAATGCCGGAAATTGCCCCGCGTAAGAACGGCGGCGGCATGCACGGGCATCGGTTCGACCACGATCATCGCCGCCCCGCCTATGGCGCGCTCAAGGTAATAGCCAAGGTGCCGATCCCCGGGCAGGCCATCCTCGGCCATGTTGGTCGTATGCGCCCCGAACACGATGCGGTTGCGCAACGTCTTGTGGCGCAGGGTCAGCGGGCTAAAGATATGTGAGTTGGTCATTCTGCCTCCCAAGCAGAGAGCATCACCCGATTGCGAGCGCGCCCAAGGCACGCCGGGCCGATCGCACGCGGTGCATCAGATATCCTTCATCAGACGCAGCGCGTCATAGATCGCGGCATGGGTGTTGCGGGCGCTGACCGCATCCCCGATCCGGAAAAGCTGAAACTGGCCGTCGGGGTTGCGGGTCACGCTCTGCACCTCACCGCCGATCAAAGCGTCATAGTCCACTGCGCCATGGTTCGATGACAGCGGTTTGAGCTCAAAATAAAGCGTGTCCATCGGCATCGTGCCATAGTTCACCACGACCTGATCATAGGTCTTCTCGCTGGTGAAATCGCTATAGTCGGTGCCGATCACGGCCTTCAAACGGTTGCCGTCGCGCTGAACGTCTTTCAGGCGGCGGGTGACGGTAAAGGTGACATCCTTGTCCTGAAGTGCGCGCATGTAGGGGACAAGGTTCATCGCCATGATGTCGGGCGCAAAGGTGCGGTCCGGGGTCATCACCTCGACCTGGCTACCGGCCTCGGCGGCTATTTCGGCCGCCATCAGACCGGGATGATCGCCGCTTTCATCATAGATGAGAACCTGCGCGCCGGGTTTCACATCTCCCGCGATGATATCCCAAGCACTCACCACCTCGGCCTGCTCCTGCCCGGCTTCGAACAACTCGGTATTGGGCATTCCACCTGTGGCGACAATCACCACATCAGGGTTCAGCGCGGTCACGTCCTCGACCTCGGCCCATGTGTTGAACCGGAATTCCACGTCTCGCGCCGCGCATTGCGCCATGCGCCAGTCAATGATGCTGATCATCTCGCGACGGCGTGGGTTCTGCGCAGTCAGGCGGATTTGCCCGCCCGGGTCCGGCTGTGCCTCAAGAACGACCACATCATGGCCGCGCTCTGCGCTGACACGCGCCGCCTCCAATCCCGCTGGCCCGGCCCCGATGACCACGACCTTCTTGCGGGTCTGCGCCGGCGCGATGCTGTGCGGCATCGTCAACTCCCGGCCCGTCGCAGCATTGTGGATACAAAGCGCATCCCCCGCCTGATAAATCCGATCAAGACAGTAGGTCGCCCCGACACAGGGACGAATATCATCCTCGCGCCCGTCCATGATCTTCTTGACCACATGCGGATCGGCCATATGCGCCCGCGTCATGCCCACCATGTCGAGCAACCCGGCCTGAACCGCATGGCGGGCGGTGGCGACATCCGGGATCTTGGCGGCGTGAAAGGTCGGCATCCCGGTCACCTTCTTCACCTGCCCGGCAAAATCGAGATGCGGCGCGTTCTTCATCCCCTGCACCGGGATCACATCGGTCATCGCCGGGTCGGTATGGATTCGCCCGCGCACCACGTTGAGAAAGTCGACCATCCCCGACTCCGCCAACCGTTTCGAAATCTCGACCCCTTCCGCCTCTGAGATTCCGCCAGCCTCGATCTCATCGGCCGTATAGCGCAGCCCGACAATGAACCCGTCGCCCACGCGCTTGCGGATTCCACCAAGCACATCCATCAATAGCTGCATACGGGTCTCAAGCGACCCACCGCCATACGGCCCATCAAGGTCATTCGTCAAAGGCGACCAGAACTGATCGAGAAGATGGCCATAGACCTGCAACTCGATCCCATCCATGCCCCCCTCTTTCATGCGCTCGGTGGCATCGGCAAAGTCGGTGATGATGCGCTCGATGTCCCAGTCTTCCGCCAGTTTGGGAAAGGCACGGTGCGCCGGTTCGCGATGCTTGGAGGAGGACACCGACGGCAGCCAATCGCCCTTGTTCCACGCCGTCCGCCGCCCAAGATGGGTCAGCTGAATCATCACCGCACAGCCATGATCATGACAGGCATCCGTCAGCTGCCGAACCCACGGCACGACCTCGTCCTTATAGGCCAGAATATTGTTGAACACCGGCGGGCTGTCCTTGGAGACCGCCGCCGAACCCGCCGTCATCGCCAGAGCCACCCCCGCCTTGGCGCGCTCTGCGTGATAGGCCGCATAGCGTTCTTTCGGCATGCCATCCTCGGGATAAGCGGGCTCATGGCTTGTCGTCATGATGCGGTTGCGCAGCGTCAGATGCTTGAGCTGATAGGGCTGAAGAAGGGGATCGTTTGACATTGCAGGACTCCGATGAACTGACAGGACGATTCCAGAAATGTTCACTTGTGTCAATAAATCGTTCATCTCTGACCATTTCCTTGTGACCCGCAAAAGAACCCGCTAGGATCACCGCATGAAAACAAAGCGCGACACCGACGAGAAATCAGGCGGCTGGAGAGGCTCCCGCGAGGTCTGGCTGACTGCCGCCCGCGACGCCTTCATCGAATCCGGAATTGACGCCGTGAAAATTCAGCCGCTGGCAAACCGGCTGAGCCTGTCGCGCACCAGCTTCTATTGGTTCTTCCCGGATCGTGCCGCGCTGCTCGACGCGCTTCTTGCCGAATGGAAAACCGCGAATACCGAAAGCCTGGTGATCGCCACGCAGGACTATGCCGAAACCATCACCGAGGCCGTTCTCAACCTGATCGGCATTTTCCTCGATGATGGCCCGTTCGAAAGGCGGCTCGATCTTGCGGTCCGCGGTTGGGCGCTTCAATCCGATGCCGTCGCCAAACAGGTGCACGCCGCAGACGAAGCCCGGCTCGACGCGATCCGCGCCATGTTCGTCCGCTTCGGCTATGACAAGGGCGAGGCCGACGTGCGGGCGCGCACTGTCTACCTGACGCAAATCGGCTATATCTCGATGCAGGTCAAAGAGACCTTGGCCGTGCGCCTCGCGCGTATCCCCGATTACGTCACCACCTTCTCGGGCCAGCGCCCGACCGAGCGGGAAATGGCCCGCTTTCGCGCCCGGCACGGAGCCGACTGACCAAGGAGCCCCCATGCCTCAGTCTCATCTTTCCCCACTCGCCCACCCCCTGATCTTGCCGTGCGGCGCAACGCTCAAGAACCGCATCGCCAAATCCGCAATGTCTGATTCCCTCGGGGATGGCGCTGGCAACCCGACCGAAGACCAGATCAATCTCTACCGTCGCTGGGCCAAAGGCGGCCTTGGGGTATCGATCATTGGCGAAGTTCAAGGCACCCCTCACTACCCCGAAAAGCCCGGCAATCTGGTCATGAACCGCGATTCGAACCTTGAACGCCTGAAGCAACTGGCCAAGGCGGGCGCAACCGACGGTGCTCAGCTTTGGGTGCAACTGGGTCATGCTGGCGCAATGGCGGACGCTCCGATCAGCACGCCAAAAGGACCGAGCGCGCTTGATCTGCCCGGCTTGACCTGTGGCGCGTTGTCTTTGGACGAAATAGAGGCCCTGCCAGCCGAGTTCGCCCGCACAGCCAAGCTTGCCAAAGAGCTTGGGTTCGGCGGTGTGGAAATCCACGCGGCGCATGGGTTCCTGCTGAACCAGTTCCTGTCGCCGTTGTTCAATCGACGCGATGACGCCTATGGCGGCGCGCTTCGCAACCGGATGCGCCTGCTGCTCGAAGTGATCCGGGCAGTGCGAGACAAGGTCGGACCGGAGTTTCCCGTCGGGATCAAATTGAACGCCACGGATCAGCTTGAAGGCGGTTTCGCCGAAGACGAGGCGCTTGACGTCATCGCCGCAATGGACAAACGCGACATCGACCTGATCGACATCAGCGGCGGCACATACTTCCCCGGTGCGGCGTCCTCTTCTGATCGCGCTGGGTCTGGTCCCTACTTCCTGGATTTCGCAGGCCGCGCGCGCTCAAAGACCAATATCCCTTTGATGGTGACGGGCGGCTTCAAGACATTGGCACAAGCCGAGAGCGCCGTCGCCGAAGGCAAGGCCGACCTCGTCGGCTTGGCACGCGCCCTTGTGGTGGAGCCGGAGCTGCCGTCCTACTGGCTGGCCGGTCAACGGGCCGCGCCTCTGTTCCCCCGTTTCAAAGCCCCGCCCGAAGGCGGCGTTACCGCATGGTATACAATGCAGTTGACCCGCCACGCACAAGGGGCCGCCGCGCTTTCACCCGAAGACATGGACGCCGCGATCGAAGCTTACGCACGCCGAGATGAAGCACGTCGAGAAGTTTGGACGCGCACGTTCAACTGACCGTCCTCGAGTCGAAGCGCTTTGCCTCGCCGCCCGCGCAAGCCCCTTCCGGCAAGCCGCTGCAACGCCCCCCGAAACAAACCATTCCCCTACCCCATGCAATCCGCTAGGCTGATGGCATGTTCAGCATCGAGCACGAATTTGACGCCACGGTTGTCACGCTTGTTGACGAAGGGCCCGCCCCTCTCAAAGAGGATGTCATCATCCAGATGTTCGACGATTGCATCACCGTCGAACAATACGACGCGCGCACGGATACGGTGCAGAAGGTGACCTTCTCCTCGCATCAGATCGAGGAACTCGCCGCCGCGCTCGACCTGCCGGAAGGCGTCTACAAACTGCACAAGCGCGGCACGGAATAGGCCGGGGAAAAGGCTTTTCAAAATGCCTTCCCCAAGCGGTTTCGAAACCGCTTTCGCCCGTTAACCCGAACGCTGCGTTAACGCTTCCCCACAGATGCAATACAGACGCGATACCGACGTAATACCGACGTTGGCTTTGTCGTTAACCTTCGACGCGAAACACCTTGTCGCGGGCGGTCTGGCCGCGCACCAGAACGAGCCGCGATTTCGCCACGCCAAGCGCCTTGGCGAGGAGTTTCTGCACCATTGCATTGGCCTTGCCACCCTCCGGCACGACCGTGACATAGACCCGGATTTGTCCGTCCTCATCGCGCTTCACGGCATTGCGCGAGGCCTTCGGCGTCACCCGCACGGCGATCTCTGTGCCGGGCGCGGCAAGGGCTGCGAATTCGTTGGACATTCGGGTGGGCCTCCATGGCGTCTGCGCGCCTTTATGGCCTGTGACGCCACGCCATGCAAACCGCAAAAACCTGCAAAAACAACTGGAAAGTGGTTGAATTTCCGGCCTTTAACGACAACATGCCAAGCGTGAACTCACTACGGAAACGCCCATGCCAACCCCCAATCCGGCCGCGCTCGAGTTTCTCCTGACGCGCCGCTCCCGCCCCGCCAAGACCCTGACGACACCGGTGCCAACCCGTGCCGAACTCGCGCCCCTGCTCGAGGCGGCGCTACGCAGTCCCGACCACGGCAAGCTCGAACCCTGGCGCCTCCTCGTCCTCGAAGAGGCCGCCCTGCACCGCCTCGGCGATGCTGTCGGCGCCCGCGCCGCCGCGCTCGGGCTGGACGAGGTGCAAACCGGCAAGGGGCGCACCCAATTCGACACCGGCCACCTCGCCGTCGCCGTCATCGAATCCCCCGTCATCGCCGAAAAAGTCCCCGCCATCGAACAAACCTACTCCGCCGGCGCCGTCTGCCTCGCGCTTCTGAACGCGGCGTTGGCGTCGGGCTGGGGGGCGAATTGGCTTTCGGGCTGGCCCTCGCATGATGCTGTTTTCCTTCAGGAATCCCTCGGCCTCGCCCCGCACGAACGGCTTGCAGGGCTGATCCATATCGGCACCGAAACCGCCGCGCCGCCAGAGCGCCCGCGCCCCAGCATCGAGGACAAGGTGACATGGGTCTCTCGCTGATCTTCTCGTCGTTTTTCGCCGCCCTTTCGCAGATGGGCGACCGCCGGTTCCGCAAGGTACTCGGTCTTGGCATCGTGTTGACAATCGCGCTGCTCGTCGGGGCCTATGCCGGGCTACTGACCCTTTTGGATTTCGTCGTCGGGGAAGAGGCCTACGTTCCCGTCATTGGCGAAGTGACATGGCTCGATGATCTCCTGAGCTGGTCCTCGTTGATCTTCATGGTGGTGCTGTCGGTCTTCCTGATGGTGCCCGTCGCCTCGGCCATCACCTCGATGTTCCTCGACGAGGTGGCCCAGGCTGTCGAAGATCGGCATTACCCCAACCTGCCCGCCGTGCCGCGCATGCCCTTCTCGGATGCATTGCGCGATACGCTCGCGTTCCTCGGCGTGCTGATCGTGGCGAACCTTTTGGCGTTTATCCTCTACGCGTTCTTCTCGCCCTTCGCGTTGTTCATCTTCTGGGGTCTGAACGGCTTTCTGCTCGGGCGCGAGTATTTCCAACTCGCCGCCATGCGCCGCTTGGGGCGCGACGGGGCCAAGGCCCTACGCAAGAAGCATTGGGTGACGATCTGGATCGCAGGCACACTGATGGCGATGCCGTTGTCGCTGCCGCTGATCAACCTCGTGATCCCGATCTTCGGCGCGGCGACCTTCACGCACCTGTTTCACGGGCTGAACGCCCGCTCCGAGGCGCGGCCACGCGGGTTCTGAAACCTTGTCTATTCACCCACAGGCGGCAGGCGGTTCATCCAATCAAAGTCGCGCACGGTGATGATGCCTTGGCTGATGATCCAAAACAGGATCAGCCAGATCACCGCGGCAACGCCGGTGGTGATCCATGCCTTGGCCTTAAGGTTATGCTGCGCCGGTGCACCTGCATGGGTGCCCTCCACGATCTCGCCCACGTCTCCTTGGGTCTTGAGCCGGATCGGGATCACGATCAGCAGGGTCAGGAACCAAAGCACGGCATAAAGCACGAGGGCGGAAGTGATCGACATGGGCGCAGTCCTAATCTAGCGGCGACAGGCGGGACAATAGCCCGCCTGCGCCCGAGTTCAAACCGGGATTCGTCCTGCCTCAGACTTGCTCGAGTTCCACGAGGCAGCCGTTGAAATCCTTCGGATGCAGAAACAGGACCGGCTTCCCATGCGCGCCGATCTTCGGCTCGCCCGAGCCAAGCACACGGGCGCCGGTTTCCTTGAGATGATCACGCGCGGCGATGATGTCATCGACCTCATAGCAGACATGGTGAATGCCGCCCGCCGGGTTCTTTTCAAGGAAGCCGTTGATCGGGCTATCCTCGCCAAGCGGGTAGAGCAGTTCGATCTTGGTATTGGGCAGTTCGATGAAAACCACGGTGACGCCGTGATCCGGCTCGTCCTGAGGGGCACCGACCTTTGCGCCAAGCGCCGAGCGATACTGCTCCGAGGCGGCTTCGAGATCCGGCACGGCGATAGCCACGTGGTTGAGACGACCGATCATGTCCTTATCCTTTCCATATCTTTGCAAAACTTGCGCACCTTATGGGCCGGGTGCCGCCCGCATGCAAGAGGGTCAGACCGCGCACAAGGTCTTTCCGTTGCCGCACTTAACCCTTTGTTAGCCAAGCCTGCCTAGCCTCAACTCCAGTGCCCCTGATCACCCGCTGCCGAGGACCAAGACGATGGATGATTTCCTTTCGCAAACGCCCCACCGCCTGCCGACGCCCCAACGCCCGCTTCTGGGCCTGACGGTGCTTGTTGTCGAGGATAGCCGCTTTGCCTGCGACGCGTTGCGCCTCTTGTGCCTGCGCTCCGGTGCCCGCATCCGGCGCGCGGATTGCATTGCCTCTGCCCGTCGCCACCTTCAGGTCTATCGCCCGTGCGTCGCCATCATCGACATGGGCCTGCCGGATGGCAACGGCGCCAGCCTTATCTCAGAGCTTGCCGTCGCCATACCGCGCATTGACGTCATCCTCGCGACCTCTGGCGATACCGCGTTTGAAGAAACGGCGCGGCAGGCCGGGGCCGATGGCTTCCTCGCCAAACCTTTGGACAACCTTGCCACCTTTCAAACGGCCATTCTCGATAAGCTGCCGCGCGATCGCCGCCCCGTCGGCCCGCGTGCGCTTTTCGATGAAACGGTGCGGCCCGACCCCGTGGCCGATCATGACGATCTCTGCCACGCGATGGATACGCTTTCTGGCGATGGTCGGGGCGAGGCGATCGACTATGTCGCGGGATTTCTCTCTGGCATCGCCCTAAGCGCGCGGGACCAGCCGCTCCACAAAGCCGCCGAGACGGTTGCGCGAGGGCGCGCCAATGGCCGAATGCTAAACGCCGACCTGTTGCGCCTGACGCAGGTTCTCAAGAAACGCTTGGCCGAGCCCGTTCCGGTCTAAGATCAAAGGCTCGGGTCGCTGCTTACCCGGACAAGCCGCGTCAGATCGCTCAGACGCTCGACTTGTGCCCCGCGTGCGTCAAAATTTCCCGGCGCAAGCCAAACCTCGTATGCGGCAGCCAGCGCCGGCCAATCACTATCAATCGCCGCGAACCATGCCGTATCCCGGTTGCGCCCCTTGACGACGCTATGCTGGCGAAAGACCCCCTCATAGCTGAGCCCAAGCCGCTCGGCCGCGCGGCGCGACGGACGGTTAAGCGCATCACACTTCCACTCAAAGCGCCGGTATCCATTGGCAAAGGCCCATTGCATCATCAAGACCATCGCCTCGGTCGCAGCCCGCGTCCCCTGTAGCTGTGGCGCGAGGTTGATATGGCCGATCTCGATCGACCCGGCTTCTGGCTTGATCCGCAGATAGCTCACCACCCCACCCCAAGCGCCCCGGTCCTTGTCATAGATCGCGTAAAAGAACGGATCCCCCGCGCCGGTGATCCCCTTGACCCATCTGTGATAGGCGGCTGCGGAATGAAACGGGCCATACGGCAGATAGTCCCAGACCGCATCCTGCCCCTCGTAGGCACGAAACAAGAGCGCGGCATGGGTCTCGGCCTGCAAAGGCTCAAGCCGGGCATAGCGCCCGTCGAGCACCACGCCGGTCGGGGCCGGCGGCGGCGACCACCCGTCTACTGGTGCGCCTATGGGTCTGTCTTCGGCCATACTGCCTCCACTGTATCAGCAAGAGACTGGCACAAAGCCCGCGCGTGTCCAAGCTTTTCGTGGTGTGACAGGGCCTTAGCGGATCAAGCCCGGATCAGCGCCCATCTCGAGCCCGGGAAACACCGTGGTTTCGAGGTGATCCCGCTCCAAGCCGAATGCTCCGCGCATCGCCCAAGCGGCCCAAGCGCGCACGTCGCTCGTCGGCATAAGGTCGCGCCGATCGTAAAGCGCCGCCTCGGCAAGCCCCGGCCACGCGCCATACACCTGTCCGCCCCGCACTGCGCCCCCGGCCAGAAGCATCGCGCCACCGGTGCCGTGATCCGTGCCACGCGTACCGTTCTCGCGCACCGTGCGGCCAAACTCTGTCATCGCGACAACCGTCGTCTTGCCCCAGACATCGGCACCAAGCCCGTCCTTGAGGCGCAAAAGCACCTCTGACAACCGTCGAAGCGGGCGGGCCAGCGTATTGCCTTGGTTCACATGGGTGTCCCATCCACCGATAGAGAAGCTCGCGATCCGCGCCGCGTCGCGTAGTTGCAGCGCAGTGAAATCCGCGATCCTGAGATGCCCTTCTCTGCCGCGGATCGCGCCGCCTTGCATTGATGTCATCATGTCCGCCTCATCCTTGGCCATGACAGAATCCCCATCGGAATCCGCAAGCAACACCGCCTCGGCCATCGCTGCGGCAAGGACCGGATCATCCTGCATCGTCATTTCAAGAAGCCGCAGACCCTGCGCACTCAGGGACAGGTCTACATCGGGCGACCAGCGCGACACCGGCATTTCTCCCGTACTCAGCAGCATGTTTTCCTGCCCGATGGCATAGGTCGTCTGCGCTGTGACCCCCGGCACACCTTGGAGCATTCGATTGAGCCAGCCATCCCGCACGCCACCTGACAGGTCGACAATCCCGGCTTCGAGAAGGTCTTGCCCGTCAAAATGGCTGCGTCGGTCGCGGTAGGGGGTCGACACGGCCTGCACCGCCGCCAATTCCCGCGCACGCCAAAGCGGCATCAGGTCGGCAAGCGCCGGGTGCAGTCCAAAGTACCCATCAAGATCAAGCGCGCTATCCCGTGTCGCCGCAAGGCCGGGCCGCGCCGCTGCGAAATCCGCATCGCCCCACGGGCGCACCGCGTCCAACCCGTCCATCGCCCCGCGCAAGATGATGACGACAAGACGATTGTCCCAAGGGGCTGCGGCAAAGCTGACCGGTGTGACAAGCGGGCTCGCCGCCGCCGAACACCCGATCGCCGCCGCTCGGAGAAGGAAGTCGCGCCGTGTCTGTGTCCGTGCCATCTCGCCTCTCCCTCAGTATCTCTGGAACGCCGGGGCCATAAGCACAAGCGCCACGCCCTCTCTGCGGCTCTCGGCGGCCCTCGCGGCGAACCGAACGCTCTCTGGTGCACCGGGGCCAAGGGCGACCTCGACGAACTCTCGCGGATCCGGACCCGCCTGCCCAAGAAGCTCCGGAAGAGAGAGCGCCCATTGCAGCCGCCCCGCCATACCCTGCGGTGTCGTCCAGGCACTGTCCTCTTCGGCCCAACCGTCCGGGCCGATCGGGCGCTCCCACGGCTGACCCATTCGCATCAGGGGGCGGCGCAGGTTTTGGTTGATCTCTTTGTAGCCCCACGGCGAAAGCACCGCTGGCGCCGCGTCCAACGCCCGCAAGCTCGACGCCACAAAGGCAATCGGCCGTTTGATATTGCCCGGCCCGGCCCACGCCGCCGGATGTCGCAGCATCGCCTCGTATACGGCCGGTAAGTCGCCCCCGGTCTCAAGGAACCGCGCCTCCATCGCCGCCACAAGGTCGTTCTCGGGCTGATCGGCAACGAAATGCACCGCAAGCTTCCAAGCAATATGGCGTGCCGTGGCCGGATGCCGCGCGAGATCGCGCAACACCTCGAGCACCGGGGCGATCCTCGGAGCCCCGCCATAGAGCTTCCCAAGCACGGTCTCCGGCCCCGGCTCTACGGCCTTCTTGCGAAAGAGGGCGCCCCGCTGTGGCGTCCAATCGAGGCCCGTGAACAGCTCGGCCAGTTGCCGCACATCGCCTTGCGTATAGGGCCCGTCCACGCCGAGCGTATGCAACTCGAGCACCTCGCGCGCCAAGTTCTCGTTGAGGCCGCGACCGGGCTTGTTGCGCCCCTGGACGCTATTTGGCCCGATGGAGCGATCCTGATTGAGGAAGTTGAGCATCAACGGGTGCGTCACCGCCGCGATGAGAAGATCTTCGAACCGCCCAGCAAGATTGGGACGCACGGCCTCTTCTAGGTAGGGACCGGTACCTGCCCGGATCACTGCGCCCTTGCCATAGGCCGTAAAGTGATCGCCCCAGAACGCCGCCAAGCGCTCGCGAAACCCGGTCCGCGTTTCGATCCGGCGCAGCATCGCCTGCCGCATCCAGCCAAGACCATCGCGATAGGCTTTCCTGCTGATCGCCTTCTGCCGCGCCTTTGCTGCGGCACGCGCGTCTTCGCTCATATCTTCAGAACGCGACGCCTTGCGGCTTATGGCGCGTTCTGCAATCCGTGCCCGGAATTCATCAAAGGGTTCAATCGGGAAGCGCCGGGCCATCTCATCGCGCACACGCACCCCGTCGAGCATCTCTTCGATGCCAGTCGGTGGCGCAATCCGCGGCGATAGCCCAAAGCCAAAGCGCGTCTCTGCACGTATCGGATCGAATCCCATCCTGCCCTCTCTCGACACCCATAGGGTCACACGCAGGCTACACCCACCGCCGTCGCCTGTTCAGAGGGAAAAACGCCCCCGGCGAAGACCCGCGCATGAAAAAGGCCGCCCCAGATCGGGACGGCCTCTCGCAATCTCTATCGCGGCGCTTAGTCCTGCGGGATGACGCGCAGGCCAAGTTCCATGAGCTGGTCGCTCGTCGGATCGGACGGCGCGTTCATCATAAGGTCTTCCGCGCGTTGGTTCATCGGGAACATCACGACCTCGCGAATGTTCTGCTGATCGGCAAGAAGCATCACAATACGGTCCACACCCGCGGCACAGCCCCCGTGCGGCGGCGCGCCGTATTTGAACGCGTTGACCATGCCGCCGAACCGCTTGCGCACTTCGTCCTCGCCATAGCCCGCGATCTCAAACGCCTTGAACATGATCTCCGGCTTGTGGTTCCGGATCGCACCCGAGACAAGCTCATAGCCGTTGCAGGCGAGGTCATACTGGAACCCCGTCGCCGAAAGCGGATCATTCTCAAGGATATCCATCCCGCCTTGCGGCATCGAGAACGGGTTGTGGTCGAAATCGACCTCGCCGGTTTCTTCGTCCTTCTGGAAAATCGGGAAATCGACGATCCAAGCGAATGCGAACCGGTCCTCATCAAGAAGTCCAAGCTCCTTGCCGATGACATCGCGCGCGCGGCCCGCGACCGCCTCAAACGACTTCGGCTTGCCACCAAGGAAGAAAGCCGCATCGCCGACGCCGAGGCCAAGCTGCTGGCGGATCGCCTCGGTGCGTTCCGGGCCAATGTTCTTGGCAAGCGGACCGGCCGCTTCCATGCCGCCTTCGACCTCACCGGACTTGAGCTTGGCCTGCGCTTCCTTGACGGAAATGCCAAGTTCCTGCGCCACGCTGTCGGCGGTCTTATCGCGCCAGAAGATATAGCCCATGCCGGGCAGGCCCTGCTCCTGCGCGAACTTATTCATGCGGTCACAGAACTTGCGCCCGCCGCCGGTCGGGGCCGGAATGGCGCGAATCTCGGTGCCGTCCTGTTCAAGCAGCTTGGCGAAGATCGCAAACCCTGAGTCGCGGAAATGATCCGATACGACCTGCATCTTGATCGGGTTGCGCAGGTCCGGCTTGTCCGTGCCATACCACTTGGCCGCGTCCGCATAGGAAATCTGCGGCCACTCGGCATCGACTTTACGGCCCCCGCCGAACTCTTCGAACACACCCTGAAGCACCGGCTGGATCGTGTCGAACACGTCCTGCTGGGTGACGAACGACATCTCCATGTCGAGCTGGTAGAAATCGGTCGGGCTGCGGTCAGCGCGCGGGTCTTCGTCGCGGAAGCACGGCGCGATTTGGAAATATTTGTCGAAACCGGCAACCATCATCAGCTGTTTGAACTGCTGCGGGGCCTGCGGCAGGGCATAGAACTTGCCCGGATGCAGGCGGGACGGCACGAGGAAGTCGCGTGCACCTTCCGGCGACGAGGCAGTGATGATCGGCGTTTGGTACTCGCGGAACCCCTGATCCCACATGCGCTTGCGCATCGACATGACCACGTCAGAGCGCAGCTTCATGTTCTCCTGCATCACCTCGCGACGCAGGTCGAGGAAGCGATACTTGAGACGGGTTTCTTCCGGATACTCCTGATCCCCAAAGACCATGAGCGGAAGTTCGTCCGCCGCGCCAAGCACCTCGAGATCGCGCACGAAGACTTCGACCTCACCGGTCGGGATCTTTTCGTTCACGAGATCGGCGTCACGCGCCTTCACGTTGCCGTCGATGCGGATACACCATTCGCTGCGCACCTTCTCCATCTCGGCGAAAACCGGGCTGTCAGGGTCGCAGAGAACCTGCGTGACGCCATAGTGGTCGCGCAGGTCGATGAACAGGATGCCGCCATGGTCGCGGACACGGTGGACCCAGCCCGAAAGGCGGACGGTGTCGCCCACGTTGGATTTGTTCAGGTCGGCGCAGGTATGGCTGCGAAAGGCGTGCATGGTCGCTCCCCGGTGACAGGTGAATAGTGAAGTCGCGCCGATACACCTTTTCGCGCCAGCAAAGTCAAGGGAACAGGGCGTGAAAACCGTTTAAAAAGGGCGCACCACATTGCCGGAATAGAAATAGATGCCAAGCCCGGTGAGAAAGACAAGGTTGCCCGCCACCGCGTGCAGCAGAACCGCAAGCGGAAAAGACCGCCGGATTTCATAGGCCCAGGCAAAGACAAGCCCGCCCGAGAAGGTCATCGCCGCCACGACCCAATTCCAATACATCAGATGCGCAAGCGAAAAGATCGCCGCATTGAGGATGATCCCATGATGCCCTTCCGGAAGGATCGCACCATAGCGGCGGAAAAAGAGGGGACGAAACACAATCTCCTGCGGCAGCGCCGAAAGCACCGGGTATAGAAGCAAGATCATCAACAGGAGCATCGGCTCGTATTGCAAGAGGCTGAAGGCGGATGCCGGCTCGAACGCATAAACCACGGCAAGACAGGTCAGAAAGACCGACACGGCAAACACCGCCAAGAACCGCAAGCTGATCGCCCCGTTGCCCTGCCGCAACTCGCGCCAGTGAAACCCGTCCGTCGCATGCAGCAGCACGACCCCAAGCGCGGTCAACGCGAACAAGGCCGAGAACATAACCGTCGCTGGAAGCAGCGCCGCAATCGCCACCGGGGCAATCACGAAGAACAAGAGGAACTCCGCCCAGAGCCGGCTCTCCGAGGCCGGGGCGACGAGATGTCGATAAGGCATGGTATTTCCTTCGCGGCGCGCTGTTCTTTTGAGATAGGCAAGGCAGCAGGCGGTTCAAGCACTTCTCGCGCCCCTAAGCGAACCGACCCGTCCCGGCGTGTTATTTTCGCCCCGACTCGGCCCGATCCCCCCTTGCACCTTGTCCCGCGATGTCTATAACCCACGACAATTTGCGTATTCGGGCGAGTCTGCTTTCGCAATCGCCCCAACACCCGAGGTCTGCCATGCCCAAAAGAACCGACATCTCCTCGATCATGATCATCGGGGCCGGCCCGATT
Source organism: Shimia aestuarii (assembly GCF_022814865.1). GTDB lineage: Bacteria > Pseudomonadota > Alphaproteobacteria > Rhodobacterales > Rhodobacteraceae > Shimia > Shimia aestuarii_A. The sequence continues at coordinate 90,748 of NZ_JAKVRD010000005.1, forward strand.
GTGATCGGTCAGGCCTGTGAATTCGACTACTCGGGGGCGCAAGCGTGTAAGGCGCTGCGCGAAGAGGGCTACCGCGTGATCCTCGTGAACTCGAACCCGGCAACGATCATGACCGACCCGGGCCTCGCGGATGCGACCTATATCGAACCGATCACCCCCGAGGTCGTCGCCAAGATCATCGAGAAGGAACGCCCCGACGCGCTCCTGCCGACGATGGGCGGTCAGACTGGCCTCAACACCTCGCTCGCCCTTGAAGAGATGGGCGTGCTCGAGAAATTCGGCGTCGAGATGATCGGTGCCAAGCGCGACGCGATCGAAATGGCAGAAGATCGCAAGCTGTTCCGCGAGGCGATGGATCGCCTCGGCATCGAGAACCCCCGCGCCTCCATCGTCACCGCGCCCAAGAAAGAAAGTGGCGAGGCCGATCTCGAGGCGGGTGTGCAACTCGCGCTTGAAGAACTTGAAGACATCGGTCTCCCGGCCATCATTCGTCCCGCCTTTACCCTCGGCGGCACCGGCGGTGGCGTCGCTTATAACCGCGAAGACTACATCCACTACTGCCGCACCGGCATGGATGCCTCGCCGGTGAACCAGATCCTCGTCGACGAGAGCCTTCTGGGCTGGAAGGAATACGAGATGGAGGTCGTGCGCGACAAAGCCGACAACGCCATCATCGTCTGCGCCATCGAAAACGTCGATCCGATGGGCGTCCACACCGGCGACTCGATCACCGTCGCACCCGCGCTGACCCTGACCGACAAAGAATACCAGATCATGCGCACGCACTCGATCAACGTGCTGCGCGAGATCGGCGTCGAGACCGGCGGCTCCAACGTGCAATGGGCGGTGAACCCCGAGGATGGCCGGATGGTCGTCATCGAGATGAACCCGCGCGTGTCGCGCTCTTCGGCGCTGGCGTCCAAAGCGACCGGCTTCCCGATCGCCAAGATCGCCGCGAAACTCGCCGTCGGTTATACGCTGGATGAGCTCGACAACGACATCACCAAGGTCACGCCCGCCTCGTTCGAGCCGACCATCGACTATGTTGTCACCAAGATCCCGAAATTCGCTTTCGAGAAATTCCCCGGCTCCGAACCGACGCTCACCACCGCGATGAAATCCGTGGGTGAAGCCATGGCCATCGGCCGCACCATCCACGAGTCGCTCCAGAAAGCGCTCGCCTCGATGGAATCGGGCCTGACAGGCTTTGACGAGGTCGAAATCCCCGGCGCACCGGACAAGGCCGCCGTCATCAAGGCGATCTCGGTCCAGACCCCGGACCGCATGCGCACCATCGCCCAAGCCATGCGCCACGGCCTGACGGATGACGAAATCCACCACGTGACGATGTTCGACCCGTGGTTCCTCGCGCGCATCCGCGAAATCGTCGAGACTGAGGCCGCGATCATCGAAAACGGCCTGCCACAAGACGCAGACGGCCTGCGCAAGCTCAAGATGCTCGGCTTTACCGATGCCCGCCTTGCCAAGCTGACCGGCTACAAAGAAAGCGACGTGCGCAAGCGCCGCGTGAACGCCGGTGTCACCGCCGTATTCAAACGCATCGACACCTGCGCCGCCGAATTCGAGGCCCAGACCCCCTACATGTATTCCACCTACGAAGCCCCGATGATGGGCGAGGTGGAGTGCGAGGCGCGTCCTTCCGACAAGAAGAAAGTCGTCATCCTCGGCGGTGGCCCGAACCGCATCGGGCAAGGGATCGAGTTCGATTATTGCTGCTGTCATGCCTGTTTCGCCCTGACCGACGCGGGCTATGAGACGATCATGATCAACTGCAACCCCGAGACCGTGTCGACCGACTATGACACTTCGGATCGCCTCTACTTCGAGCCCCTCACCTTTGAGCACGTCATGGAAATTCTCGAGACCGAGAAACAGAACGGCACGCTCCATGGTGTTATCGTGCAGTTTGGTGGCCAGACCCCGCTCAAGCTCGCCAACGCGCTCGAGGCCGAAGGTATCCCGATCCTCGGCACGACGCCCGATGCGATCGACCTCGCCGAAGATCGCGAACGCTTCCAAGCGCTGGTAAACGAACTGAGCCTCAAGCAGCCCAAGAACGGCATTGCAGCAACCGACGCCGAGGCGCTCTCGATTGCCGAAGGCATCGGCTTCCCGCTGGTGGTGCGCCCGTCCTACGTTCTTGGCGGCCGCGCGATGGAAATCGTCCGCGACATGGCCCAGCTTGAACGCTACATCACCGAGGCCGTGGTGGTCTCCGGCGATAGCCCCGTCCTCCTCGATAGCTACCTCTCTGGTGCCACCGAGCTTGACGTGGACGCGCTCTGCGATGGCGAGAACGTCCATATTGCGGGCATCATGCAGCATATCGAAGAGGCCGGCGTGCACTCGGGCGACTCTGCCTGCTCGCTGCCGCCCTACTCGCTCTCGGCGGATATCATCGACGAAATCAAACGTCAGACCGTGGCCCTTGCCAAGGCGCTGCACGTGGTCGGCCTGATGAACGTGCAATTCGCGGTCAAGGACGGCGATATCTACCTCATCGAAGTGAACCCGCGCGCCTCGCGTACCGTGCCCTTCGTCGCCAAGGCCACCGACAGCGCCATCGCTTCGATCGCTGCGCGCCTCATGGCTGGTGAACCGCTCTCGAACTTCCCCGAGCGCCCGCCCTATGAAGAAGGCGCAGACATCTCGACACCGCAGCCCATCGCCGACCAGATGACGCTCGCCGATCCGATGATGCCTTGGTTCTCGGTCAAGGAAGCCGTGATGCCGTTCAACCGCTTCCCCGGCGTGGATACGATCCTCGGCCCGGAAATGCGCTCGACTGGCGAAGTCATGGGCTGGGACCGCTCCTTTGCCCGCGCCTTCCTCAAGGCACAGCTCGGTGCAGGCATGATCCTCCCGCAAGAAGGCAAGGCCTTCATCTCGATCAAGGACGAGGACAAGACCGAGTTGATGCTCGACGCGGCCCGCACCCTGACCGACATGGGCTTCACCATCGTCGCCACCTTCGGCACCGCAACTTGGCTGACCGAACAAGGCGTCGCCTGTGAGAAAGTGAACAAGGTCTACGAAGGGCGCCCGAACATCGTCGATCTCTTGAAGAACGGTGACATCTCCCTCGTGATGAACACGACAGAAGGGGCACAAGCCGTCAACGACAGCCGCGAAATCCGCGCCGTCGCCCTGATGGACAAAATCCCCTACTTCACCACGGCCGCAGCCTCCCACGCCGCTACCCACGCCATGAAGGCGCGTGAAGAGGGCGACATCGAGGTGCGCTCGCTTCAAGGGTAGAGCCTGCTACCAGAAAACGAGAAAGGGCGGGCCACATCGGACCCGCCCTTTTCGTCTTGATCGCATTGACCGCAGAAGCCTTGGCACAATGCCCTAGTGGCCCGCCATCTCCGTGACACGCCGGGCGATCATCTTCTTGTCAAAAAGCATATCGGCAAGGCGTTTCGCCCCTGCAAGCTCTTCGCCCGTCGAAGCGTCCATCAACTGGTCAATGAGGTATTGCTCAAGCTGATCCTGTCGGCAGGGTTTCTCCGGCTCGTGCCACCCAAGCGAACACGACATCGCGCGCTCCTCGGCCACCGGCGTCGGGTCTGCAAGGGCCTCTGCCGTCGCGTCGTCAACGAAAACGTTTCCCTCGATACCGGCGAACTTTCGGATGCGGTTGATACGATCCTCGGTGCAGTCCAGCAACGCCGCCATCGCCGCAACCTTGCCCATGGGCTTGGTGCTGCCAACATAGTCATAGGGCGCGCAATCCGAGCGTTTCAGAACGCGGTTCATGATCGGATCAATGACCGTCACGATATCCGTGATTCCGGAATTGCGCGCATATTCAAGCGAGGCCGCCATGAGTTCACAGGTGGCATAGCTGACCGAATTGCGCGAGTTGCCGCGGTCAAGCACCTCAGTGTCGACACAGAACCGCGTGGATTCCCAAAGCGTCGCACTTCGCAGCGGCGCTTCACCATCCAGAATGTCCGAGAACACATCCGCAAGCATATGCGGCCCGGTGGTCTGCAACGCCCGCACACAGGACACAACCCGTCCCTCATCGTTAAGCCCGATGACATAGGCCGGATCGAGCGCATCAAACTGGTCGACCTCCTTGCCATCCACGATATCAACTTCCCAACCCAGACGGTCCCCAAAGACCCTTGCCCGAAGTGCGAACATCTCATCGAGAACCCTGCCATACCGATGGCGGTTCATACCGTCGATAATCAAGATCATGACTGTCCCTCCAAAACTAGGTTTCTGGGGAAATCATGCGCCTTTGTGGAAAATTCTACTATTGGGGAAATCCCGTAGGTTCGCCCGACCTGCCCCGACGTCGCCCTTTAGTCCGGGCAGATCAGGCCCATCCCGATCGCGCGTCCGACCGCCTGCGCCGTCGTGAGCGCGCCGAGCTTGGTGCGGCCCGACCGCAGGTGCACCTCGACGGTCCGGCTCGAGATCGACAGGATATCGGCCACGTCCTGTTGCGATTTCCCGGCTGCGATCCATTGCAGGATTTCCGTCTCCCGCTTTGAAAGCGCCGGATGCATCAAGGTGCGTGTCAGGGCATGTGACCGCACCACATTGTCATGCAACTGCACCGCCGCACCCTGCAAGTCACTCAGGATCTTCGACTTCAAGAGCTGCCATTCCCGGTCCGGACAGTCCCGCGTCACACTGAACAGACCGATATCGCCGAACGGCCCACGCACTGGGATCGTCAGCCCCTGTTCCGCGATGCCGAAATCATGCGCGTCGCGAAAGATCGTCTGAAACGCCGGGGCGCTGCGCAACCCGTGCCAATCCACCGGGGCAATGCTACGCCGGGCAAGGATCAAGGCCGGGTCTTTGTGCTGATAGCCACGCTCGACATAATGGGTCTGCCATTCATCCGGATAATTGACGAACCCATGCACGCTTCCGGCAATCGGATTGACCCCGGCATAGGCCGCATAGTCCAACTCATGCGCCTCGCAGACCTCATCTAGGAACAATCTGAGATTGTTCTCGGGATAGGGAACTTTGCTAAGGTCGATAACGGACAATGGAGCCTCTTCTCTCTGGCATGATGCAGCGGGGTTCGGCGCTCACTCTGATTATTTTCCATTCAATCCCGCCCCAAAGCAAGGAGAAAGGCATAGATCGCCGCTCGGTGCGATCGCGACAAAGCCGCGTAATGCTCTGCCAAGGCTTCGGTGCCCGAACCAAAGGCAACCCCTGTCGCACCGACTTGGGGAACCGGTCGCTCTGCCCAATCAAACAAGCCTTCCACAGGGACATCAAGGCAATCCGCGATCTCAAAGAGCTGCAATGCCGTCGCACGTCGACGCCCCTCTTCAAACGCGGTTACTGTCGCTTCGGAAAGGCGCGCCCGCCGGCCCAACTCTCCGGGGGTCATGCCAACCCGCTCACGCGCCTTTGAAAGGCTCTTGCCTAGCAGTTGATCTATTTCGGTCATGGAATCGGTACTCAGAACTCGCTTACACGCCAAGTATCCGCCGAACCGTCACATCATACAATCAAAAGATGTTTAACAGATTAGTCTTTCTCGCCCGCCGAGAGCGGCACATCAATGTAGAACGTGGTGCCCTTTCCGACTTCGCTCTCATAGGAAATGGCCCCGCCCATCCGCTCGATCAGGATCTTCGCGATATGCATCCCAAGGCCTGAACCGCCAGACACCTTGGAGGCGTTGAAATCGACCTGATTGAACCGGCCAAAGACCTGATCCTCCTTGCCGGTCGGAATGCCAATCCCGCGATCCTCAATAGAAATCCGAAGATGCGCCCCATGCATCGCCGTGGCACAGACCACCTCGCCGCCTTCCGGCGAGAACTTGACCGCGTTTGAGATCACATTTCCCACAACTTGCTTGAGCCGGTGGGGATCGACCCGGAGTTTCTGGTTCACATTCTTTGACTGGTTGACCAGCCGCACATCTGTCTCTGCTGCAAAGGCCTCGTATTCCTCGATGACATTGCGCAGGAACTCGTCCGCATCCAGATCCTGAAGGTTGAGCGTGATGGTGCCAAGGTCAAGCTTCTGCAGATCAAGAACATCATCAACCAACTTCAAAAGCCGCAGACTGTTGCGCTGTGCGATCGTCAATAGGTTCCGAAGCGGCTCGCTGATCTCTCCCATCGGACCATGAAGCGCAAGGTCAAGCCCGCCTTTGACCGATGTCATGGGCGTGCGCAGCTCATGGCTGATCATGGCAAGGAACTGAGACTTTGCTTGGTTCGCCGCTTCTGCATGCGCCAGCGCCTCTCGCAGGGCTTCTGCGGAACGCTCGATCTCGGTGATATCGACAAGGGACACGGTCCACCCCAGATGAGCGTTCTTGTTTTGGATCGGGCTTTCGATCGGCAGGATACGTAGCTTGAAGAACCGCTCTCGCAGGCTGATCGCCTCATCATGGTCAAAGGAGCCCGTCTCAATCAGATCACGAAGAATAGGCCCAATCTGCTCCAACTGCGTGAGCGATTGTCCTTGCCGTAACTTGTCCTTGCCAAAGAACGTCCGCGCCGACGCATTCGCGCCCACGACATGCCCCTCCGTGTCGACGATGATCGCCGGGTCTTGTGTGGCATAGAAAAGAAGAGTCCGCCCCTGCGCCGCTGTGTCCATCATCGTGTTGTTGAGCAGTAACCAACTCAGCGCAATGAGCGCCACCGCGAACATGAACGGCGTCGGGTCGAAACCGTAGAACGTCAGGCCCCAAACCACATAACCAAGATTGGCGGTCAACGGCGCAATCGTGATGATAAACAACACACTTAGGAACGGCCGGATAATGTCCTTTGCCTTGAGATAGGCATAGATCAAAACCCCTAGCGCACCGACCACAAAGATGTAGAGGAAGGCCGCCACCAGATAGAAGAGCGGCCCGTGGTCGAAATAGACATAGTCATACCCCGCCTCCGACATCAGCCGCGTATCGGTGCCGTAGAGAAGGTGCGTGTACCTGTTGGTCAGCACGATCAGCCCAACCACCAGCGGCACTCCGATATAAAGCAACCGCCGCTTGGGTCTGGCGCGCGCCGATCGGTTCATCGTGTAGTCGTAGATGAAGAACGACCACGCCATCGGCAAAAGCGTGATCCCCGGCCATGCCGCAAGCGACCATCCGACCTTACAGGCTTCGCCCTGTGACGCGAGATCGAATGTCACCGTGAACAGCCACCAAAGCATGGCCGCCAAGGTCAGGACAAAGGCCGGTTTGCCGGGAAAACGGTTGTTCCGCACGATCCAGAGCAGTACCGCCGCGCACACCACCCAGAGCGCCGCAGCGGTCGTCGGGGCAATCGTAAAAACCAGATTCGAGAAGCACGTCATTCCCTACACCTACAACTCCTACTTGTGCCGAGGAAAGCACAGAAGCGCCTGAGAAGACAGTTTTCTCCACGCTGCCCCGCCCCCTCCAGTGCTGGAATGCAAAGACCCGCCCCAAGCGGAACGGGTCTCTGTGATTGTCGCACATACGCGTTACAGACGCGATACCGACGCAATACCGACGTGGGTATTAGACCTTCTGCTGCGTGTATTTGCGCAGTTCCTTGCGGGCGACCTGACGACGGTGAACCGCGTCCGGACCATCCGCAAAACGCAAGGTCCGAACCTGAGTCCACGCTGTTGCGAGCGGCGTATCCTGCGAGATACCGGTGCCGCCATGCACTTGGATGGCTTCGTCGATCACCTTGGTTGCAACGTTTGGTGCCACGGTCTTGATCATGCTGATCCAAGGCGCCGCTTCGCGCGGATCCCCCTGATCCATGACCCAAGCCGCCTTGAGACAGAGAAGCCGAGCTTGCTCAATCTCCATACGACAATTTGCGATAATGTCGTAGTTGGCCCCAAGATGTGCGATCGGCTTGCCAAAGGCTTCGCGATCAAGAGCACGCTTGCAGAACCGCGTCAGGGCCGCTTCCGCCTGACCGATGGCGCGCATGCAGTGGTGAATTCGTCCCGGCCCAAGCCGCCCTTGGGCGATCTCGAAACCGCGTCCTTCGCCAAGAAGCATGTTCTTGGCCGGAACACGCACATTGGTGAACCGCATATGCATATGCCCGTGCGGCGCGTCGTCCTGACCATAGACCATCATCGGGCGCACCGTCTCGATACCCGGCGTATCCGCAGGCACGACAATCATCGAATGCTGCTGATGCCGCGGCGCATCATCCCCCCCGGTCTTCACCATCACGATATAGACCTTGCACCGGGGATCCCCCGCTCCCGACGACCAATATTTGTCTCCGTCGAGCACGTAGTCATCGCCATCACGCACGCAAGGCATTGAAATGTTTGTTGCATCCGAGCTCGCCACGTCCGGCTCGGTCATCAGGTAGGCCGAGCGGATATCGCCGTTGAGAAGCGGTTTCAGCCACTGTTCTTTCATCTCGTCCGAGCCGTATTTCTCGAACACTTCCATGTTTCCAGTGTCCGGCGCGGAACAGTTGAAGACCTCAGCCCCAAGCGGTGTCTTGCCCATCTCTTCGGCGAAATACGCGTATTCCACTGTGGTCAGGCCAAAGCCCTTGTCGCTGTCTGTCAGCCAGAAGTTCCAGAGCCCCCGCTCGCGCGCTTTGGCCTTGAGGCCTTCAAGAATCTCGGCCTGCCGCTCGGTAAAGGTCCAGCGGTCGCCTTTCTCGATCTCAGCGTGGTATTCTTCTTCCAAGGGCATGATCTCGTTTTCGATCATATCCTTTACCTGCCCCAGCAGGTCTTCGATTTCCGGGCGAACTCCCAGTTGCATATCAGCCTCCCAAACACTTCTGCGCTCATAACATGGCGTAGCGTCAAACCCCTTGTCCATGCTGCACATCAAGAATGACGCAGGGTCGCGATCCCTCCGCGCCCCTGCCCCTGCGCACGGTCCCGAAGACCTCGTCACAATTTCCACAAGAAACCGCGATTCAGGGCTTGCACCGCACCGAAAGCCCCATTAATTAGCCCCTCACCGTTGGGGTGTAGCCAAGTGGTAAGGCAACGGTTTTTGGTACCGCGTACCGCAGGTTCGAATCCTGCCACCCCAGCCACTTTCTCTTCTATAGAATTTTCGCCTTTCACCGGGAAGTTCGGCCTTCCCGCGGTCCTCGCGGCGGGCGCTTCAGGACAGAGACATGGCCTACTGATTGGTAAATATCGGACAGTCCGCTGCGGTATCGCGTGTGTACTCCGCGCATCCTGACTTGCACGAAGGCGAGGGTGCATTATTCACGATCGTTACCTTCGTCGGGTAGGCATTCAACGGCCATTTTTTGATCACACCATCGAATCGCACCGCGCAGAAGATTTTGTTGTCGCTGATGTCGACTTCATTTCGGATCAACGTATGTCCTAGTGGTGCTATATTGCTCAACGCCACCGTCTGAAGCTGGCTGTTGCCGCGCACCAAAAGGCCTTGACGAATTTCATCGATGTTCGAAAGCCGAATGCCCAAGAAGCCAGAGTTCCGTTCTACGAACAACGACCCGCACAAGGGGCCTGATCCCCCCGCGCAAGCGCTACCGATCTTCTCGAGTTTGGCGAACCCGACGAAAAGGAGTTCCTGGTTATCTGATACATATGCTGCCCCACCGATCTCTTGCAAAGCGTTGAAGAAGATTTGCTTCATCGGCTTCCAGACATTGCGCTCCAATCGGAAATCCCCACCGATGCGTTCAAGCATTGGCAGGAACACCGGCTGGCTCAGGCTCGAGATCTCTTCGAATGCGGTGAATTGCTTGGCATCGGCGACCCTCAGATCTCCCACCACCGACTTGAGGCGTGGCGCTGAAATGAGCTTCAGGTTCTCGTTACCGTTGACTTCGAAACCACCGCCAATGGTCTCAAGATCCGGCAGCCAGATCATCTCGATACCGGTATTGCCATTGATGAAGAGGTTGCCTTTGATCTCCTTGATCCCCGGCAAGACAACGGTCTGAACGCTGTCCTTTGTCTCGATGTAGATGTGGTCGGCTGAGAGGAACTGGCCGGACTTCAGCGCCTGCATATCCATCGGTGAGCGCACGAAAGTCTCGCCCGCGAGATGGCGGTCAATGGCGGCGTCTGGCGCATCCTGAATGACACAGCGGACGCGCCCCACGCGCATGTCCTTTTGAATCCATCCGTTTTGGTCATTCACACCAAGGAAGCCCATGGATGCCGTGCCGGTGTTCTTCCGCAAGTCCGCCGTCGCTGAAATCGTGGTCCCCGCCGATGTGAAGACGTCATCTAGAACGCGCTCTCCGTAGGACATGATGGAGAGAAGCTCTTTGACCGTGGGAAGGCGCCAGCGCTCGCCACCCAGAGTTTGGCCGGAACACGCCGCCGCCGCTTCCTGATACCCGAGCACCGCGTCGTTTCCGCTGCTATCGGTGAGCGGAGCCGACATCCATTTCAGCCCTGTCACCGCATCCTCGACAGTGTCCCCATCTACCAAGAACCTTGTTGTTGGCGTCGGAGCGCTCAGGAACCGATCATAGACACAGCGATAGCGCAGCGCATCACGCGCATAGGCATCAGTCACCAAACCGATCGCCGTGCTCGTGCCGAGCTTATAGTTTACGGCCCACTGGTTCTTGACGCGCCCTGAGCGGTTTTCCGGCGAAGACGTCCAAAACATCTTGGCCATCTCATCGCCAAGTATCGGGTGGACGTAGCCATCGAGACGGGTGAAATCCATAAGAGACAAGGCTTCGGCCCTCGTCGGTAGCCGCAAGAATGGCAGGGGCCTGTAGACATCTCGACCATAGCGGGTGCAGCGATAGCCGGCGCGCTGCAGGTGAACCTCTTCCGTATCCATCTCGGGCCACCAGCCTAATCCGGAGATAGGATCGCTCCGTGTGTCATTGTTCTCGATCTTGAAGCTCGGGGAATCCGCGACCACTCCGAAAGATCCGGCCTTGCCTGGCGCAACTGGCCAAGCTTCGTTCAGGGGGGCCGCAGGTTGTGGACGCCCTTCCGCACCTTGGATCGCCGCCAAGAGATCGAGCCTGGGCTTCGTCGCATCAAGCCCTGTGCCAGCCCGCAGGTTCCGAACAGGTGTGCCCGTGCTCACCAGTCTTTGCTCTCGTTCCTCCGGTGTCATCGTCGGGAAGAGCGAGGCCAAGGCCGCGATAGCCCCGGAGACATGCGGCGCGGCCTGAGATGTGCCGGAATCGTTCATGCCGGCGGCCAAGATCTGCGCACCGGGTGCCAACATCTTTAGCCAACGCGCATGGTTGGAGAAACACGCAACCTGATCGTACTCGGACTGGGTATCTGTGCAGGCAGATGTTGGGTAAGTGACCCCGCCGACATCTGCATCATACACAGCTCCGACCGATAGGATCGCGGATGCACAGGCAGGCCGGGGCATACCATCGGACCAATTGCTATTGCCGGACGCGGCAACAACGTTGATCCCCGCCAAGCGCGCGCGCACCGCGGCGGCGGCATAGGGATCATTGGACATGCATTCACCCTGTGTACGCTTTATCTTTTCCCCCAGGCTCAGGTTCATCGCAACGATATCGTAAATACCTTGGTTCGCGATGACCCAATCCATTGCGGCGAGGATACTCACCGTGGAGGCATTGCGGCCGTTGAAAACATCTAGTGCGAGGATGTCTGTCCGGGGGGCAATGGCGGTGATGATCGCTGCCACGTTCGTACCATGGCCATCGTCATCCGGCTGGCCATCGTCAGGCGCGAAATCGGCCGCAAACTGCACCCTGCAAGATCCACCAGGCACAGAGCACCCATAAGGCGATGCCCGAAAATCGACACCTGTATCAAGGACGGCGACAGCAGTCCCCTGCCCAAAGTCCCGTGGCGTTTCCCCGGTCAGGCGTTCGATTAGGTCGCGATTGATGATCTTTGTGCTTTCCGTCGTTTGGGTCGACAGAGTGCTGTTCGGTTCAATCGACTCGACCAGATCGTCATTCGCAATCCTGCCGCGAAGCTCGCTACCCGCCTCAAGTATTTGAAAGATCGGAAGTTTGGGAAGCTCCGGGCCCAAGAATAACCCACAGGCACGTGAGTTGAGCAGGATTTTGTCTTTGTTGCGAGCCGACAAACGCACGGCATCGTCGAGATCCTTCGCAGACGGTCCCCCCACCTTTTCCTCTTGGGATGTCTTGAGCACAACCAACTCTCCCCCGGCGAGGTCGGCAGCAGGATCAGGGGTGTAAGGCGTCGCCGCCGTCGCGTCTCCTATAGCACTTTCAACGCGCACCATTCCTGAAGAAGCCTGCGGCTCGGCTATCGCGATAATCTGACGATCCGTCCTGCTAAGAATACGCGGTTCGCTATCGCCAAGGAAAAGCCTCAGCCCCTTCGCATCTAAGTTCTGACCTTCCACGCAAATCACGGTCCGGACATTCGAAGGCGATGTGCTGGGCTGGAAACTTGTGATTTCAGGCGGCCGTTCAACGTAAGTGAAGATAGGTTCTTCTTCGCTGGTTCCGTCGCTGTTGCGCACTTTGACAACCACCGGGCCGGACTGCTCCGACGCAGGAGCAAACGCTTCGATCGAGGTATCCGTCGAGGATCTCACGCGCCCTTCGACACCGCCAAACGTCACTTGGACATCACCTGTGCCGAAATCCTCACCATTCACTGTGACCAGGGTTTCGCTCCCAATATACCCTTCGTTCGGCACAACCGAGAGCACGCTTGGTTTGCAAGACGCCAGCAATAGGATTGCACACATGCCCGCGATTGCATTGCGTATCGTGTCAAAAGTCATTCTGAAATCCCAAGAAAAAATCGATTCTCTCAGAGCATGGTATGTCGAATGACCGCAGGACCAAGAAAAATCTTGGCGGCGCGCTCTCGGCTTTCGACCATCGAAGCCCGGGGAAAACGAGAGAAAAGATCAGGCCTCCGGGCGCACTGCCGGGAAGGCCCAAGGAGCCGCGAAAGGTATTCTAGTGGCTCTCAGCCGCCTAGCCTTGGCTCAAGGACGGTAGGAACCCGGCGTGCGATTTGTCCATTTCCGAAAGGCCCGATGGAAATTCTCAGGCGCAGAAAACCCGGTATCAAAGGCGATTTTCTCGATACTATCTGAACCTTGCTGAAGGGCGCGTATGGCCATGTCTCGGCGTAGGGCATCTTTGATGGACTGAAACGATGTGCCTTCCTCTTTCAGGCGGCGATTGAGGGTCCGTCGGGTCATCTTGAGCGCCGCTGCGGCTTCGGGAAGTTGGCACGATTGCCATTCGACACCATAAAGGAAGGCACGGACGCGGAGGCTGTGCGTATGCGCGCGCGATCCGGTAAATATCCAATCGAGAGGTGCGCGCTCAAGGAATACCGAAGCCTCTTCCGGGCTGCGTGTGGCGGGGCGCGTGAACTGGTTTGGGTCAAACCGAATACACGTCTGAGCCGACGCGAAGCGCACGGGACAGGGAAAGATGACAGCGTAATCCGCAGCAAAATCCGGGCGCGGGAAGGCAAAGCGCACTTCCTTGACCGGCGTTTCTATGCCCGCCAACCAAGACAACAACCCATGCGCCAGCTTCAACAAGAGCATATGCCCAAAGCGCTGCGGCGTGGCGTCCTCTGCATAGGGGTGCAACACGAGCTCCACGTCTTCGGGTCCGCTCCGAAGATCGAGACGAAAGTCATCTAGAAGCAGGTTCCAGTAGGTTGAGAAACGATAGAGCGCCGAAGGCAAACTGCGCGCCTCCCGCATGACGGTGACAAGGTGTTGCAGCGCGCGCGGCCGAATAGGGCGGCTCCAGAGCCCCATCATCTCATCTCCGGTCTCGGGCGCGGCAAGCTGATAGAGCCGCGTGATTTCATCGAGGGTCACGCGCTGCGAGGGCGCCATCGGGCCGATTTGCATCCCCGAGCGACGCAGCAGCGACTCCATAACGTCAGGCGCGCATCGAGAGTCGAGCGCGTCGAGCCAATCCTGAACAAAAGCGGCGGACACTGTGGTTAAAGATATCGGATCTTGGTGGGTCACAGACAGATCCCATTGGCGCAATCGGATAGTAGTTTGGCAACAAATGCACTTCTGCGCAATCGTTTCCGGCGCTATATGGCGAAAGGTCATAGTTTTCCGGCAAGGAGTTCCACATGTCATACCAACCGCCATCAAAGGATCTGTTGTTTTGTATCGAGCACCTGTCCCATTGGGAGACGGTGTCTGAGCTCGAACCTTATGCCGACTACGACCTTTCAGACATTCAGGCCGCGCTGGACGGTTTCGGCCGTTTCTGTGCCGAGCAAGTCGCGCCCCTATCGCAGATCGGCGACGAACTTAGCGCCACATTCGACAATGGGCGCGTGACGCTTCCAGAGGGGCACGCTCGCGCTTACGCGCAGTTCGTCGAGATGGGCTGGCAATCACTGACTCATCCTGCCGAGTTCGGCGGAATGGGCCTGCCGCGCGCCGTCGGGGCCGCAGGTGTCGAGATGCTGAACGCAGCAGACATGAGTTTTGGTTTGTGTCCGCTTCTGACCGATGGAGCGATTGAGGCCTTGCTCCTGACCGGTTCGGAAGATCAGAAAACAACATACCTTGAACCGCTCATCGCAGGGCGTTGGTCGGGTACCATGAACCTGACCGAACCACAGGCGGGCAGCGATCTTGGGCGTGTGGCAACAAAGGCCGTGAAACGAACCGACGACACGTATGGGATTACCGGCACCAAGATCTTCATCACCTATGGGGCCCATGATCTTACGGAAAACATCATTCACCTTGTGCTCGCCCGCACCCCTGATGCGCCTGCGGGCCCGAAAGGCCTAAGCCTTTTCATCGTGCCGCAAAAACTCCTGAATGAAGACGGTGTTCCTGCGACGGAAAACACCGTGACCTGTGTCAGCATCGAACACAAGCTGGGCGTCCGGGCGAGCCCCACAGCGGTCTTGGACTATAGGGACGCGACCGGTTTCCTGATCGGAGAAGAGAACCGCGGCCTAGAATATATGTTCATCATGATGAACGCCGCACGCTTCTCTGTTGGCGTGCAAGGCATCGCGACATCGGAGCGCGCCTATCAACGCGCACTTGCCTACGCGCAAGACCGGGTCCAGAGCCGTCCGGTCAACGGATCGGCCAAGGATGCCGTCGCGATCATCGAACACCCGGATGTACGTCGGATGCTTCTGCGCATGCGCAGCCTGACCGAGGGTGGACGCGCCATGGCGGCGGCGACGGCAGGTTTGTTGGATATCGGCCACCATCAGAAAAACCCGGAAGCGGCGGCACTGGCTGAATTCATGGTGCCACTGGTCAAGGGGTTCTGCACGGAACGCGCGGTGGAGGTCGCCTCGCTCGGAGTGCAAATCCACGGCGGCATGGGCTTCATTGAAGAAACCGGCGCGGCGCAGCACTATCGCGACGCCCGCATCCTGCCAATCTACGAAGGCACGACGGCCATTCAGGCCAACGACCTTTTGGGCCGCAAGGTCATGCGGGATGGTGGGGAAACCGCGCGACGCTTCTCTGCGCAGATCGCAGAGACAGAGGCGGCATTGGCCCAAGGCGACGCCAATGCACAGGCCATCGGTGCGGCCCTGACGCTGGCCCGTGCGGAATTCGATGCCTCGTTGGAGTGGCTCCTAGAAAACAGCCGCAGCGATATCGATGCGAGCTTTGCCGGGTCCGTCCCGTTCTTGATGCTCACCGGGACGCTTGCCGCGGGATGGAAACTCGCCAAGGCGGCGCTGGCCGCAGAGGCGCGCCTGCAGACAGGTGAAGACCCGGCGTTCATGACCCAGAAAATCGCCACCGCGCTCTTCTACGCCCAGCATATCCTGCCGGAGTGCAGCGCAGAGAAAGCACGTATCTTGCATGGTGCTGGCAGTGTTCTCAACGCCGCTTTCCCCGAATAACAACCCGCGAAAGGACTTGATCGATGAATGATGTCGTAAACCCCGACACCTATGAGACCCTTGCCATTTCCGAGCACGACAACGGCCTCTACGTGGTGAAACTCAACCGCCCCTCCAAACGCAATGCATTGGACGTGCTGACCATCGAAGAGTTGATCCGTTTCTTTAGCAGCGCGCGCATGGCTGGGGTGAAAGCGGTTGTGCTCGCCGGCGAAGGCGCGCACTTCTGTGCGGGCTTGGATTTGGTTGAACATTGGAAAGCCGATCGCAGCGCAGATGATTTCATGCATGTGTGCCTGCGGTGGCATGAGGCCTTCAACAAGATGGAATATGGCGGCGTGCCCATCATCGCGGCCTTGCAGGGGGCGGTCGTCGGCGGCGGCCTCGAACTTGCCAGCGCAGCGCATGTCCGTGTGATCGATTCCGGCACCTATTTCGCCCTGCCGGAAGGCCAGCGGGGTATTTTCACTGGTGGTGGCGCCACGATCCGCGTCTCTGACATGATCGGCAAATACCGCATGATCGACATGGTTCTAACAGGGCGCGTTTACCAAGGACAGGAAGCCGTCGATCTTGGCCTTGCACAGTATATCGTCGAGGATGGCACCAGCTTTGACAAGGCCATGGAACTGGCCGAGAAAGTCGCGCAGAACTTGCCGTTGACCAACTTCGCGATCTGTTCAGCCGTGAGCCACATGAACAATATGTCTGGCATGGACGCGGCATATGCTGAGGCTTTCGTTGGCGGCATTGTTAACACGCAACCCGCCGCCCGTGAGCGCTTGGAAGCCTTTGCGAACAAGACGGCCGCCCGCGTGCGGCCCAAAAGCTAAGGCGCCCCGCACCACACGATAATACTGGTCGGGCACCTGCGCCATCGCACTGCCCGACCAGACCAGCAGGCGCATTGCTCCCCAATCGCGACCGGCCTTCCCCAAAAGCTCAGCCCCGTTTCGTTCTCCGCATTGGCAGCAATGCCAGAGCGCAAGCCATTCTAGCCCTCTCACGGGTTGCAAAATGCTATGTTATATCATAACAGATTCTTCAAACATCGCTGACCAAGTGACCTAGGCAAAACCCAATCGCCGCCCGGGACAATCTCATCCAACGTTTTGAACACCTAACAGGAGCGCAATATGACCAAGCAAGATACCCGTCTCCCCGTCACCGTCCTTTCCGGCTTTCTAGGGGCCGGGAAAACCACATTGCTCAACCGTGTCCTCAACAACCGCGAAGGCCGCCGCGTGGCTGTGATCGTCAACGATATGTCCGAGGTAAACATCGACGCCGATCTCGTGCGTGAGGGGGCCGGGCTATCGCGATCCGAAGAGAAACTGGTCGAGATGTCCAACGGCTGCATCTGCTGCACCCTGCGCGATGATCTTCTCAAGGAAGTGCGCCGGTTGTCCGAAGAAGGCCGGTTTGACTACCTACTGATCGAATCGACCGGCATCTCCGAACCTCTGCCCGTGGCTGCCACCTTCGATTTCCGCGACGAACTCGGCGAAAGCCTCTCCGATGTGGCGCGGCTGGACACAATGGTAACCGTCGTCGACGCAGTGAACCTGTTGAAGGACTTCTCGAGCCACGATTTCCTCGCTGACCGTGGCGAAAGCCTCGGTGAAGGAGATGACCGCAGCCTTGTCAGCCTGTTGACCGAACAGATCGAATTCGCCGATGTGGTGATCCTCAACAAGACGGCCGATGCCGGGGCCGAGCGCACCGACGCGGCGCTAAAGATCATCCGTGCGCTCAATGCGGACGCAAAAATCATTCAGACAAACCATTCCGATGTGCCCGCTGGCGCGATCCTCGACACCGGGCTCTTCGACTTCGACAAGGCGCATGAGCATCCGATGTGGGCGCAAGAGCTCTATGGTTTCGCCAACCACACACCCGAAGACGAGGAATACGGGATCACCTCCTTCGTCTATCACGCACGCGCACCGTTCGATCCCGCCAAGGTCCATGCGGTGCTTGCGGGCGACCTGCCCGGAGTGATCCGCGCCAAGGGTCATTTCTGGATCGCCACACGCCCGGAATGGGCTGCCGAGTATAGCCTAGCTGGTGCTCTGTCATCGGTGACGCCGCTCGGGCGCTGGTGGGCTTCGGTGCCACAAGAACACCTGCCCGCCCACCCCGAGGCCCAAGCGGAAATCGCCCGCAACTGGGTTGAGCCTTGGGGGGACCGTCGCCAAGAGATTGTCTTCATTGGCGTTGACCTCGACCGCGAGGCCATCTGCGCCAAGTTGAATGCGGCACTGGTCGACGGGGAGGACTTTGCGCCTGACACATGGAAGACACTGGCAGATCCCTTCCCACAATGGGGGGCCCGCCGGGTTGCTTGATCGCACCACCGTCTGAGCGCTCCTGCGCTGCCATTCGCAGCGCAGGAGCGCTCAGTGATCTGAAAGGACCAACTCTTGATCAAGACGGCGGCGTACGGCCTCGGGATCAAACCGGTTCGCCTCGCCGATCAAAACGAGCGTGCATCCCTCTTGCTCCCGCGCCGCGGGAGCAAGGCTCGCCCGACGCCCCACGAGTTGAAACAAAACGCTTTCGCCCGGCTTCTCGCGGAAGGTCAGAAAGCCTTTCGCGCGAAGCAACTCGCCGGACAACGTGCCGATGATCCGTTGAAACCGGGGCATGGACACCGCTCCCTTGTATGACCATTCAAGGGTGGTAAAGCGTCCGCTATCGATCACAGGTCGCGCCGCATTCGCCGTGCGTGTGGTCCCGCGCCCGATCAAGTCACGCACCGCAAGCGTCGAACCGTCCTGCCCGAACACCGCCGCCTTGCCCATCGCGCCAAGGCGGGCTGTCAAAGAGGCCACCCGGTCATCCCCTCGCGGAACTTTCGAAAGCTGCACGATATCTGCACTTGCGATCTGCGCTTGCCAAAGCGCGTCCTTCCAACGGTCCGGCGTCGCCAAAAGGTCCTCGGCATCGGCCAGACAAAGGATTGTATCTAGTGTCACCGCCTGCCAGAGCACCGGGTCCATGAGCCCCGACACGATCCCCTGCGGGTCTGCAATACCGCTGGCTTCGATCACGATCAGGTCGGGCGCCGACTCGCGCAAGACCTGCCGCAGAGTCCGCAGCAGATCCCCCTGCAGGGAACAACAAATGCACCCGTTCTTGAGGCCAATCACATCTTCTGTCGCGGTCTCGAGAAGCGCGGCATCAATGTTGATACTGCCGAAATCGTTGACGATCGCGGCAATACGCATCCCGTCGGAGTCCTTTAGGATATCGTTGATAAAGCTCGTCTTTCCGGCGCCGAGAAACCCGGTGACCAGCAGGATCGGAACTCTCATCCCTGTGGGCAACGGATCGGCTGACCTGGCGCGGCGTCAGTGTCGAGAACACCATCCACAATCACGCTCGTACCTGCCACGATCAGATGTGCGACGCCTTCAGACGCGCGGTTCATATCGGTGAAGGTTGCCCGGTCTGTGACGGTTTCAGGGTCGAAGATCGTGATATCCGCGTCGAACCCTTCGCGTAGCCGCCCCTTCTGTGCGATTTGTGGCGCGCAACGTTCGATGACACGTGCCGGGTAGAGCGTGCATTTCGCGATCGCTTCCACAAGAGGCATGGTCTCGCGCTCGCGCATGTATTCACGCAGGAACCGGGTAAAGGTCCCCGAAGACCGCGGATGCGCCGAAACCTCCGGTGGCAAGGGCCAATCGTTGCCATCATAGATCGACCCATCCGGCCGCACCCAGGGCATCGCGTCCGATGCGATAGACGCGCCCGGATAGGTCACCGACGCGTCGAGCATGCGGCGATGCTCTGCATCTGCTTCCACATCAAGATAGTGCCACATCACAAGATCACTCGGGTCTTCATGCGCCGCGCTCAATAGATCATCGCGGTCGGCGAAACGGTGGTGGTTCTTGACCAACTCAATTGCGTTATAGGGGCTGCCTGTCCGTTTGGTGAACTCTGGATCGGCAAAGAACCCTGCCCCGACGACGGTTGATCCCGTGCCATATGGGTAGGCCTCGGTTGTGACCGGCAAGCCCTGCGACTGCGCTTTGGCAATCACCTCGACCACCCGGTCGATATCCTGAAGGCTGGTCGAGTTGAGATGGCAGATATGCATATGCGCACCGGTCGCTCCGGCAAGTCCGATCAATCGAATATAGGCATCGACAGAGCTCTTCGGGTCGATATTCGCCATATAGGCGATGTGGGTATAGGTCGGGCGGTCAAACTCGGCTGCCAGATCACAGATCAGCGATAGCTCTTTCATCCCGGCACCGGGGAGATAGCCATTCGGCATCCCGATCCCGATCGCACCTTCCTCAAGAGCCTGCCGGGTGATCTCAACGATCTCATCTGTCTGTTGCGGCGTCGCGGCGTCCGTCGTCCAGCGCAGGTCGTTCGACGCAGCCATGTGATCAATCGGGTTCTTGGTGCCATCTGGGGTAAATCCACCAAAGGCCGCACGACGGGCAAACCCCCAAGCTGCGGCCGTGCCATAATGCAAAGCGCGCGGCACGGTCGCCTGATGCGCGTACCACTCCCCTACCGGCAAAGAGCCGACCTCAAGCTCAAGCGCGGTGGTCACCCCATCAAACGCCTGCATCCGGTCCGCCGCAACCGACTGGCCATGCGCATGGATATCAATAAAGCCGGGAGACACCGCAAGGCCCGTCGCGTCGATCTCACGCGTCGCAGGTCCAAGCTCTGTGCCGACCGCCGCGATGATACCATCCGACACCGCCACATCACAGATTTCGTCAAACCCGGTCTCTGGGTCGATCACACGTCCATTCCGGATCAAAAGATCATGGGTCATTGCTGTATCTCTCCTGCAAAAGGGTCTTCCGTCTTCGGCCAGAACCTGTCGTCTCGCTTGGTATAGGGGATAATCGTATAGTCAGGCGGGATCGCGCCCGGCGTCGCAAGGTGGATCACTTCCGCAGCAATTGGCGCAAAACCATCGTAGAAATGCTGCGACGATTTCACGACGATGATCTTCATCTTCGCAAGATCCAGTCCGAGGCTCTCGAAGGCTTCGGGATGGAAACATTGGGTCCGCCGCGTGTTGACGATGAGATGCACCCCGTCCGCTTCGAGCCAAACAGCCTCGCCCATCCCCATCTCGGCTGTACCAAGGTGTTGCACCGCATTCGTTGAAACGCCCCGCACCGTCACCGTGAGATCGACCGGATCGCCCGACATTGGACCGATTTTGCCACCGATCCGAACGGGCATGACCGCCCCAACGCCTGCATCCATGCACATTGCAACAAGGACGGGATCCCAGAAAATGCCAAAGGCGATATCGCGCAAACCGCGCTGGAGCGCCGCCTGCAAGACAAAGGTTGAATCCGAAGGCGCGCCGCCGCCCGCATTGTCCGCGAAATCCGCAAGCACAACGGGATGGGCCGTGGCCGACACAGCGCGATCAAGCCCCTCCTCGAGCCCCGGAAAACTGCGCAATTCGTGGCGCATCTCCCAAAGTTCCTGACCGAGGGCGCGAGCGCGCTCAAAAGCCAGCTCGGGGTCGCCATCGGAAATGACCAGCGTCCGGGTGCCGACCCGCGGGCTATCTCCCCAAGGGAATCCATGGGCAAGCGAAACAGACAGGATCCCCCCCTGTCCTTCCATCGCCGACATACGATCCACATATCCCCGCACCGGTTCGAACGGGGTGTGATACATCGCCATCATCCGACAATCGTAGTCCCGCATGACGGGCTGTGTCTTCCCTTCCGCCGCATCGGCACAGAGACGAAACAGGTCTTCGGCTCGCTCGGTAATGTCGATATGGGGGTATTCCTTGTAACAGACGATCGCCGTCGCCGCCTGCATCATCTCGTCGGTCAGATGGCAATGCGGATCGATCTCAAGTCCGATGGTCGCATCCGGGCCAACAATCGCCCGTGCACGTTGCAACATGTCACCTTCGCAATCGTCATAGCCTTCGGCGATCATCGCGCCATGCATCGACAAGAGGACGACATCGACTGGCATCGCCGCCTCGAGATCACCGAGGATATCGTCGCGCATCGCCTCGTAGACAGAACGCACCGTTGGCCCTGCGGGTTGCGCATAGGTCGCCAGCCCTTCGACAACCTCCCAGCCCTTCGCCTCGGCCATGCGGCGCCACGCAGTCACCGCCGTGGCGTAAAGACCGGCCTCACCTGTCGAGGCGGTCTTCGAGTATAGGTGTTCGCGAAACCCGCTCCACCCGGTGGGGATCGGCGAGAAGGAATTGGATTCCGTGGCAAGCGAGGCCATGAACATTTTCATGCGACAACGTCCGTATCTGGGTCCGCCTCAGAGGCTCCGGCAGGCGCTTCTCTTGGCAAGGCCAGCCGAGCGATATCCGCGAACACGTGAATGATGATGAAACTAAAGGCGATCGGGATGGCGATTCCGAAAACAAGCATCGGCACATCCATCGTCTCCGCCTGCCGCCCGGCAAGCCGCGCAATGTAGCCCCTCGCCGGGTTCATGCCCGCGCCGAAGATACAAAACCACAAGGTCACCGAAACAAAGATCAGAACGCCCACGCTTCGGATCAGCGTCGTCAAGACACCGAGCGGCCCGCGCAGCAACAAAGCCTCAGGAAAAAGCGTCGGGTCGGCTTTGAACCGGAACGCGCAGGACGCCCCCATAAGACCGCCCCAGACCATCGAGAACCGGGCGAGCTCTTCTGTCCACGCGGGCGGTTGAGCAAGGACATAGCGGGCGATGACCTGCCACGACGCCGCCATCAACATGACGAGCACCGCCAACACCGCGACGACAAGTCCGACGCGGTTGAGCTGGACCGAAAGACGGTCCAACCCCTGTGCTATGCGACGCGCGGTGCTCACCGGCCGACCGCGCTTTTCCAGGCCTCGAAGGCACCTTCCGGCATCTCCACCGCCTCATAGAGCGGCTGCGACGCCTCGCGGAACTTCGCCCGCTCTTCATCGGTCAGGCGGATCACCTCGATGCCGGCCTCTTCGAGATCGGTGAAGACCTGTTCGCGCTGCTTGACGAAAGCACGGTTGGCGTCATGGGCTTTCTGCGCCGCCTCGTCGACGATCGCGCGTTCTTCGTCGCTCAAGCCCTGATACCAGTCCTCCGACGCAATCGCGATCCGCACTGAGGCCGAAGTCTTCACGTCGGTGAAGTAGTTGATGAACGAGGTGTGACCATAGACGAGCGGCACAAAGGGCGGGTTGATATAGCCTTCTGCGACCCCGGTCTGAAGCGCGTTCGGCACCTCGGACCATGACACGATCGTGCCTTTCGCGCCCCAGGCTTCAAAGGTCTGGATCTGAAGTTCGTCCAAAGCGCGCATCCGCAACTTCGAGAAGTCGTCAAAGCTCCGGACTGCTGATTTGGTGGTGAAGATCCCGGAAGGCTGACCAAGGTAGACCAGGTCAAGAACCCGCACACCATGTGGTGTCGTGCCGGCGTTGATCCGCGCGAGCATACCGCCTTTGTCGAGCGCCATGTCGAGTTCGTCGCCATCCTTGAAGAAGAACGGCATCATGCTGCCAAAGATCGTGCCGTCAAGCTGACCGGCTGACTTCGCATCCGACATCGAGATCTCGAGAAGCCCAGTGCTCACCTGGTCAAGGCGCTCGGCCTCTTCGCCAAGCGAGTTGCGCTCGTATTCGACGGCGCTCATGCCGTTGGCATTGAGATGTTCGCCAAAGGTGTGGGCCCAGACATAGGTGCCCGACTGTTCGAGGTCCGGCGGGCCGTCCAGCGCGATCTTGACTTCTGCCTGCGCTGGCAGGGCCAACATGATGGCCGCGGCCGACGCCGCAATATACGTCTTGATGTTCATAGTTTTCTTCCTCTCCGTTGTATTTTTCTAGTGCCAAAGCCCCATCATGCGCGGAAGGGCGAGGCTGATCTCTGGCACTGCCACGAGCAGGCCCAGAACCACGATTTCCGCCAAAACAAAGGGGATGATTTTCCGCGCGAGATCCCAGTATCGGACCCCGGTCACGGTCGAAACGATCAGCAGGCACCCACCCAGAGGCGGCGACACAAGGCCGATCGAAAGGTTGAAACAAATCACGATGCCGAGGTGTACCGGGTCGGCCCCGTTCGCCAACGCGACAGGCGCAAGAAGCGGCACGAGAAGCGCCAACGCAACGGTCACGTCAAGCACCATCCCCGCGATAATGAACAGGACGTTCATCACTAGGAGATAGCCCACCGGGCCAAGCCCCATCCGCTCCACCAGCGCGGCAAGTGCCTGCGGAATACGTTCGAGCGCGGCAAGATGGCCAAAGGCCGCGACCGCGCACAGGATCATAAAGATTGACCCAGTCAGCACAGCCGTGCGCGACAACGCCTGCCAGAAGTCCGCCCGGTTCAGGCCCTCATAGAACCACGCCACTGCTGTCGCGGAAACAACGGCCACCGCGGCGGCCTCGGTGGGTGTCATCCATCCAAAGACAATCCCGCCCACGATGATGATCGGCAAGGACATGGCCGGCAGCGCCTTCCAGATCGCCGGCCCGATGGGCGGAGCCTCTCCCTTGGCAACTCGGGGGTGATCCTCGCGCCAGGCATACCAACCGTTGATGATGAACAACGCCATGGCCAGAACGAGACCCGGCAGGATCCCTGCCACGAAAAGCGCTGCGACCGAGGTCTGCATCAGCGCGCCATAAAAGATGAGGATGATCGAGGGCGGCACAATCGGCCCGATGATCGAAGAGGCCGCCGTGATCGCCCCAGCGTAGGCCGCGGAATATCCCCTTTCCCGCATCGCCGGGACGAGCGTATTCGACAACGCCGCCGCATCGGCCACGGCAGAGCCGGAGATACCAGCAAAGAACACCGAGGTCATGATGTTCACATGCCCAAGCCCACCACGCAGCCGCCCAACAAGCGCCATCGACAAGTCGATCAGCGCCTTTGTGACTCCGCCTCGGTTCATCACCTCACCCGCGAGAATAAAAAGCGGCATCGCTAAAAGGGAAAAGACACTGATCTGCGAAAACACCTTCTGCGGCATGATCGCGAGATAGCGCGTCTTCTCCTGCGCCACGAAGGCAAGCATCGCCGAGCCACCGATGACATAGGCCAGGGCCAACCCCGATGCGAGAAAGACGAAAGCTGCGGCGGGAACGAACCAAATCATGCTGCCACCTCAAGACGCTCGGGTGACACGCTTGCAGGGTCGAACCCGGTCTCCATGACCCGCGCTGGCATCTCTCGTTTCTGGATCGCTGCCGCTGCGTATTGCGCCAAGCCAGGCGCAGATTGAATACCGTACCCCCCCTGCCCCGCGAGCCAGAAGAACCCCTGCGCCACGTCTGAATACCCAACCACAGGCACCCCGTCGGGCACAAAGCTGCGCAATCCGGACCAGCTGTTCTCAATCCGGCGAATATCAAGATCGAACGCCGTCATGATCCGGTCGGCACAGATCGCGATATCAAGCTCTTCTGGCTGTGCATCGCAAGGTGCCGAAGGGGTCTCATCCGCCGGGGAGATCAACAAACGCCCGGCATCCGGTTTGAGATAGAACTGCTCTTCGACATCAATGGTGATCGGCAAATCGGCCGTGGCAATGGTCGGATGATCCGCGATCATCATCGCAGTCCTGCGCTTCGGGGTGAGTGCGATCCGTTCCGCGCCCGCCATCTGTCCGACCACATCGGCCCATGCGCCGGCCGCGTTGACAACGACCGGGGCACGCAGCGTGCCTTTCTTGGTGATCACGCACCAATCATCGCCCTCCCGCTCAAGCGCCGTAACTTCTGCGCCTGTTTCCAAAGTTCCACCCAAGGCGCGGAACTGGCGCAGGTATCCCTGATGCAAGGCGTGCACATCGATATCCTGCCCCATCTCGTCGAGCATACCATCGCTCGCATAGTCGGGCCGCAGCATGGGCTGGTGCGCCGCAAGCTCGTCACCGCTCAGACGCTGAACCCGCGTCTCCCGCGACAAGGCCTCGGTCAGAGCCTCAAGAACACCGCGCTGTTCGGGCCGCGCGATCATCAGAATCGGGCGTGGCGCGAAAAGAGACGTATCGGTGAAGCCTACAGGCGGGTTGCGAAAAAAGCTCTCGGAGGCACGGGTCAATTCCCGGATCGGCGTCGGACCATAGCAGGGCGCAAAAACCGCGGCGGAACGGCCCGTCGTGTGGTAGCCCGGTTGGCGCTCCATTTCGAGCATCACAACCTTTGCAGAGCCCGCCAACTCAGCCGCTACCGACGCCCCTGCAATTCCGGCACCGATCACAACGATGTCCGCCTGATTATCTTCTACCGTCGCCATATCTCGTCCTGTCGCTTCGCTTGCGATCAGAGTTGATGGATTCGGATTTTATTACAAGAAAAATTTTCCTATACGAAAATTTCTTTGATTTTCAGCTATGATACTGCCGGAAATCGTGGCAAATACCCGCGAAGCCAGCATAGGATGAAGCATGTCTTACAAAAGTGAAGTGGGTCAGCGCCTCAGAGTGCTGCGCAAATCAGAGCAAATGACCCTCGCAGAACTGGCAAAGCGGTCTCAGGTCTCGGTCTCGACGATCTCCAAGATCGAAAACGGCGCGCTCTCTCCTACGCTCGACGTCATCCTAAAGCTTTGCGATGGGCTCTCCGTATCAATCAGCGACCTTGTCTCGGGCTCCGATACCAGTAAGCCGCGCTCCTCCGCCCCCAATAGCCGCTTTGCGCCAAGCTACAAGGGCGAAGGCGCCCTCATAAGCACACCGAACTACGACTATTACTATCTCTGCCCGGACGTGAAGAACAAATTCATCGTCCCCATCCTCGCACGCTTGAAGGCTCGCGATCTAAAGACCTTCGGAGAGCTCTTCCGCCATGGAGGCGAAGAGTTTCTCTATGTGCTCGATGGTCAGGTCGAAGTGCATAGCGAACACTACGCCCCTATCACGCTCTCCAAGGGCGACAGCGTCTATCTCGATAGCCAGATGGCGCATGGATACCTGAGCACCGGCGAGGCGCAGGCCGAAGTCCTATGCATCTGCACAGAGCCGCAGGCCCAAACCGTCTAAGGCACTTCTGCCTACAGATTGGCACGAACGCCGGTTGCGGACGCCATGCCTGACTTATACGGTGCGAACCGAATGACGGCCACGGCATCCCCATGGTCCGACGCGATGAGTGTATCCAATTTATGGCTTCAGCAAGCAGCATTTCCGGCTTTACGCCCCTCCAAAGCCTGATCTGGCCCGAGACGGGTATCTGCACAGAACGCGACCTGTATTTCCGCCTTCACCGTCCAGCAGGCCTGTCGACGGAACACCGCACGATTTCCTTTGCCGCTGGCGGCGTGGTTGAGACAAACACCTGGTTCAACCTTTTCAACATCGGCAAATGGCGGCGACACTGCGACCTCCAGAGCCTCTTTCTTGCGCTCTCCGGACAGGGTTCGTTCGAGATATCGGTATTTCTCGCATATCCGAACCGCTCTTGGGAACGGCTCCTGAATGAAACCCTGACCCTGACCGCAGACGGCCCAACCCGCATTGATCTCGCCCACGGGTTCGACGAGACCTATGACGAAGGCGTGCTGTTTTTCGAACTTCAGGCTCTTGGCGACGGTGCGTTGACCGGTGCGGAATGGCAAACCGTAGACTCCCCTCGCCGCACGCCCGACCTCGCGCTTTCGGTCACCACCTTCAAGCGCGAAGACGAAGTAAACCGCACCATTGCGCGCTTTGAGGACTACATCGCCCAAAGCCGTCACCGCGATCACATGCGCATGGTGATCGTCGACAACGGGCAATCCCTGACACATACCGACACCGACCGCCTGACGATTATTCCGAACGAGAACCTCGGGGGATCGGGCGGCTTCGCGCGCGGACAGTTAGCGGCCGCCGATCTCGGTGCGAGCCATTGTCTCTTCATGGATGACGATGCCTCGATCCATATGGCAAGCCTTGATCGCACCTACCAATTTCTCGCCTATGCCACGGATCCCGCCACCGCCGTTGCCGGCGCAATGATCAACGCCCAGCACCGCTGGTCGATCTGGGAGAACGGGGCGATCTTCGACAGGCGGTGCAAACCTCTCTTCATGGGCACAGACCTGCGCGATCCACGCCAGGTTTTTGATATGGAGTTTGCCACCACCGGGACGCCGCCCAACCAGCTCTATGGCGGCTGGTGGTATTTTGCCTTTCCGCTGGCACAGGCAAGGCACATGCCTTTTCCGTTCTTTGTACGCGGCGACGATGTGAGCTTTTCCTTGGTGAACGATTTCAACATCGTGCGCCTCAATGGTGTCGTCTCTTTCCAAGAAAGCTTTACCGACAAAGAAAGCCCGCAAACCTGGTATCTCGACCTACGCAGCCACATGGCCCATCACCTGAGCCTACCCGCAATGGAGGTTGGCCGCTTCGCAGTCCTGAAAATCGCGATCTGGTTCTTCCTGCGCAACCTGCCGCGCATGCACTACGATACGCTCGCCGCGATCAATCTCGCGATGGCGGACACGCTGCAAGGACCAGAGTATTTCGCCGAGAACGCCGACATGGCCCAGCGCCGGGCTGACATCAAATCTCTGACACAAGACGAAAACTGGCGACCGACCGAGGGACCGACACCGACAAGTGCCCGACGGAGACTGAACCCGGATCGCACCGCATTACGCCTGCTGATGATGCTAAGCCTAAACGGCCACCTGCTGCCGTTCTTCTCGCGCTGGGGCGATACGCTCGTGCTGCATTCGGAGGAGCGCGGCAATATCCGCAAGACGTTCGGCGCAAGCAAGGTCACCTACCTGAGCGCGAACCGGAAATCCTCTTATACGGTGCGCCATTCCAAGCGCAGGCTATTTCGTGAGGCAGGGCATTTTGCGCTCTATGCGATCACCTTCCTGCTGCGCTACAAGCGCCTGACAGAGGCCTATAGAGACGGCTACCAGACGCTGACCGCTGAACCGTTCTGGCGTCGCAAACTGGGACTGGTGTCGCCCGACAGCCACGACAAAGTGGCCTAAGAGGCAAATCGAACTGCCCAATGGGCAACAGGAGTGAAGATGAAGGTTATCCTGTTCATAGGCCATCACAAGGTCGGATCGACAGCGCTACAGGACTTCCTGAGCCGCAATCAGGTTGCCTTGATGAAGTCCGGAATTCTCTATCCCAGCACGGATTTTCAGGGCATGTCCCTTGCCCTTGGAACGGCTGCCGGGCTGTGTGAACCGCCCAAGGACATCCCGCTCAACGCCCGCGAGCCTCATAACGCGCTGGCTTTCCGTATGCTCAGCAGCCACAAGCTCGGAAAGGTGCCGCCTTTTCATACGGATCTTCCCGGCCTGCCGCAGATGAAACAGGCACTGCAACAGCAAATCCAGTTTCTCAAACCACACACCGTCATTCTCGCAAGCGAGGTCTTTTCAAATTTCGCGCGCGGCGGGGCACCGATCATCGAAGACCTGATCGACGTATTCCCGGTGCAGGCCGAGATCACCATCATTGCAACCCTGCGGCGCATTGATGAATACCTCGCGTCATGGCACGGCCAGCGGCTCAAATTCGGTCATGAGCTCTCTCCGCTACGACAAGACGGGATCGACGAGTATTTTGACGGGATTCATTTCGACTATCGCGACATGTTGCAATGCTGGCTCGAAACCGTGCCAGAGGCCCGTTTCGTTATCCGCGACTACGCAGAGGTCCGGGCAAATGGCGGTTCGGTCACAGACTTTTTCGCCCAAGCAGGTGTCGACCTCCCACCAGACCTCGTATCAGAGCGCCGGTCCAACCGCTCCCTGCATCGCGGCGTCTACGAGATTGCTCGCCTCGGCAACCGTGCCCTTCCGCCGCCGCAAGCACAGCTCCTGCGTGAGACCCTGCGCAGGATGACGCCAGAGCTGGACCTGCCACCCTCACATGACATTGAACTTTTCGGTGCAGAGAACCGTGCCCGCCTTCAAGAACGGTTTGTCCACGTACAGGACTATCTCGCAGAGATCACCGGCAAGGCTCCCTTCTTTGCAAACGCCGACGCCGTCGCAACGCCCTGCCCCGTGCCGGAGATGGAGATCTTCCCCAAAACCGTGAAGACAATGAACGCACGCATGCCGAGGCTCGGTATTCCGAAGATCCGCAAATTCCTCCGGGAGCTCGAAGATCAAGAGTTCTCCCCCACCGCCCGCACGCAGGACACCACGGCATGACCAAAGAGCTCATCATCCATCTGGGCGATACCAAAACAGGATCAACCTCGATTCAGCAGGCACTTGTAAATGGCGCCTGCGAACTTCCCGGCAAGAGTTACTACTTCCCGACACATTCCAATCACAACCTGCTGGCGCACTCGCTGACGCAAAAGACGCGCCTCAATGAACAACCCGCTCGGTTCAAGCGCATCGCAAAGGCTCTGGATCAAAGCGATGCTGACTTTGGAGTCATTTCCGCCGAGCACTTTCAGTTCGTCCGCCCAAAGGTGCTACTCGAGGCGATTGAGACCTATCTTCCGGCCTACAAGGACAATATGCGCCTTGTCGCCTATGTCCGCCCGCATCCGGAAAAAATCCTCTCCGCCTTCTCCGAACGCCTCAAGCTCGGCGAAGAGATCAAGAGCGTGCCTGCCTTCTTTGAACGCACAAGCAAACGTGGGATCTTCCTCTATCATCCCCGCTTCAAACGCTGGAGAAACATCTTCGGCGATCGCTTTGAATTGCGTCCCTTCGCGCGCAGTTATCTCCACGATCAAGATGTGGTGAGCGATTTCTTCCACTTCATGCTCGGCACGTCCGATTTTGAACTGGCGAAAACGGTGAATGCCAACACGTCCCTGACCCTCGGCCAACTCGCGCTTCAACGCGAGGTGCAGCTCATTCTGCGCGATACGCTGAAGGGCCTTGAAGACATGCGCTACGACGAAGCAAGAACAGCGATTGGCCGCTTGCTTGCCGAATACATGCGGACTGGCGACCTCGGCGCGCGTGACGACAAGCTTCTCATTCCCGCGTCTCTCGTGGGGCCGATCCAGAAGTTTTATGCCGCCGATGCCGAAGCCATGGACGCAGACTTTTTCGAGGGCACCCCGATGACCGACGCCTTGGCCAAGATGGACGACAAGACCATCGACACGCCGCAATCGCTCGAGGCCAAGGACCATTTCTCCAAAGAAACGATCGAAGCATTCCATATCTTCAGCAGGATGTTGGGTGATATGGTGCGCCTGAGACCACAGAGACTGCGCGAGACCCTGACCGAGACCCGCCGCCATCTGGGATTGTCCTAAGCCGCTCTAGCGACGCGGGCGCACACCGTTGAGGAAAAGGCGAATGGCGCGGTCGCGCCGTGCCGCACGATCATTGGCGAGGCGCGCAATCCGGTCCGGGTCGAGCATACAGTGGATGGTATCGCCAAAGACCATATCCACCAAAAGCTCTGCCGAAGGAGCGATCTCTTCCGGGGCGATCTCAACTTCTCCTACCCGCGCTGCGCGCCTCAACTCATCCGTCAGGAACGTCGCCACCTGCCCCGGCCCCTTCCGGCTTAGGCTACGCCCGAGATCGGGGAAGTTTCGCACCTCCGCAACGATGATACGCAAGATTTCAATGGGAAGCTCCGGCGCGTCCATCGTCGGATCGAACGTCAGCAGAATGCGCAGCCGATCTTCAAGCGACGCACTGCGTTCATCGGGGCGCAAGGGTCGGAAAATCGTGTCGCTGATCCGTCGAAGCGCCGCCCCGAGAAGCTCTTCGCGACTGCGATACAAACTGTAGAGCGTGCGTTTCGACATACCCGCCCGCTGCGCAATATCGGCCACCGTCACCTCTTCCGCACCGCGTTCCGACAAAAGCGCAATCGCGCAATCAAGAACCAACGCTTCCCGCTCTGCCGGGCACATCTGAACCGGCCTCCCCCGGCGACGGCTGGTCTGCGCTTCGGAAAGTGCCGGTTCGCTGGGCATATGAAAGGCTCCTTGCTGGGCATAACGAAAGGTTCACAGGATCATATCCTATCCAATCTTTACAAAACCCTCCAGTTTCCTTATCGCCGCAGGTAACCATCCGCCACCGTGGCGGCAGACCAATCCCGGAGTCCACATGTCGCGCCTTCGTCTTTTCGCCCCGATCTTCACCCTCGGGCTTGTCCTGTCGTTCAACGCGCCAAGCGCGCAAGCACAGCAGCAAGGCGGAGAGCGCCCGCCGACACCTGTCACCGTGGTGACGCTGAAGACGCAGGATGTGACCCTTTCCTCTGCCTTGCCCGGTCGTGTGACCGCCTCAGGCGTTGCCGAGGTGCGACCACAGGTCAGCGGCATCGTGATGGAACGCATCTTCGAAGAAGGCCGCCCTGTTGCGAAAGGTGACCCGCTCTACCGCATTGATCCGGCCACCTACGAGGCCGCCAAGGCCGCCGCCGAAGCCAATCTCGCACAGGCCGAGGCCCAGCTCCGCTCGGCCCAGCGCGAAGAAGCCCGCCAGAAAGAGCTGCGCGAACGCAATGTCGCAAGCCAACAAGCCTTTGATGATGCCGTCGCCGCCCGCGACGTGGCCGAAGCCGCGGTCAAAGTTGCAGAGGCGCAGGTGCTTTCGACAACCATCGATCTCGACCGCACCACCATCACCGCCCCCATCTCCGGCACCGTCGGTCTGAGCCAGACAACCCAAGGCGCGCTTGTTACGGCTGGGCAAACCACCGCCCTGACCGTCATCCGCAAGCTCGATCCGGTTTATGTCGACGTCACACAATCCGCGTCCGAGCTCCTGCAATGGCGCCGCTCTGGACAGGAACTTGCTGAAGAGGCAGGAGCCGTCGTGACCCTGCGCCTTGCCGATGGCGAACCCTACGAGCACGAAGGCATTCTCGCCGCCGCCGAACCGCATGTGAACGAACAGACCGGGGTTATCGTCCTACGGCTCGAGTTCCCGAACCCCGACAGGTTCCTGTTGCCGGGCATGTACGTGCAGGTGGCCATGCCCCAAGGCATCGTCCAAGACGCCATCCTCGCGCCGCAGGAAGGTGTGACACGGGATCGTCGGGGCCGCCCGACGGCCATGGTCGTCACCGCCGAAAATGTCGTCGAAAGCCGGGAACTGACCGTGCAGCGCGACCTTGGCAACCACTGGGTCGTCACAGAGGGTCTTGCGCCCGGCGACCGCATCATCGTCGCGGGCCTGCAAAAGGTCTCGCCCGGCATGACGGTCGCCCCCGAAGAACGCGCGGAAGCGCCTGTAGACAACTGATCCAAACCCCGGGGAGTCCATCATGGCCCGCTTCTTTATCGACCGCCCCGTCTTTGCCTGGGTGATCTCGATCCTCATCATGGGGGTCGGCCTTCTGTCGATCTACACCCTACCGATCGCGCAATATCCCAAGATCGCACCGCCCTCTGTCCGCATCAACGCGCAATATCCCGGCGCGTCTGCGGAAACCGTCGCCAACACGGTAACCCAGATCGTCGAACAGCAAATGACCGGTCTCGACGGCATGCGCTACATGTCGTCCTCATCGACCTCTGCGGGCACGGCAAGCATTACTCTGACCTTCGAGGCCGGAACCGACCCGGACGTGGCGCAGGTGCAAGTGCAGAACAAACTGGCACAGGCAACACCGCTGCTGCCCGAAACCGTGCAACGCCTCGGCGTGCAGGTGCAAAAAGCGTCGTCTTCCTTCTTCATGGTGCTGGCGCTGATTTCCGAGGATGGCCGCCTCGACCAAGCCGACCTCTCGGACTATCTCAGCTCGAACCTCGTGGATGAGTTCAGCCGCATCGAAGGCGTGGGCGGCGCACAGGTGTTTGGCGCGCAATACGCCATGCGCATCTGGCTCGACCCTTCAAAGCTCGCCGCCTTCGAGATGACGCCCTCTGATGTCGTGAATGCGGTCTCTGCCCAGAACGCCCAAATTTCCGCCGGCGCTTTTGGCACCCTGCCTGCCCCAAGCGGGCAACAGCTCAACGCAACGATCACTGCGCAATCGCTCCTGTCCACGCCCGAGGACTTCCGTAACATCGTCCTGCGGGCTGAAACCGATGGCGGTCTTGTGCTCCTGCGGGATGTGGCACGTGTCGAAATCGGTGCTGAAAATTACGCCACCATCGCCCGCTACAACGGTCAGCCCGCCTCGGGCATGGCGCTCAACCTCGCTTCTGGGGCCAACGCGCTCGATACCGCTGAACGGGTAAAACACCGCATCGAAGAGTATAAGGAATTCTTCCCCGTAGGGGTCTCCTACGTCATCCCCTATGACACCACACCCTTCATCGAGATTTCCATCCACGAAGTGCAAAAGACGCTGTTCGAAGCCATCGGCCTCGTCTTCCTCGTGATGCTTCTCTTCCTGCAGAACCTCCGTGCGACGCTTATCCCGACGCTCGCCGTGCCGGTCGTGATCCTCGGCACCTTCGCGATCCTGTCGATCACGGGCTTTACCATCAACACACTGACCATGCTCGCCATGGTGCTCGCCATCGGCCTGCTTGTGGATGACGCCATCGTCGTGGTCGAAAACGTCGAACGCATCATGGAAGAAGAGGGCCTCTCTCCGCGTGAGGCGACGCGTAAATCCATGGGCCAGATCACCGGTGCCCTGATCGGGATCGCACTCGTTCTGTCCGCGGTCTTCGTGCCGATGGCCTTCTTCGGTGGCTCCACCGGTGTGATCTATCGCCAGTTCTCGATCACCATCGTCTCGGCCATGGCGCTTTCGGTGCTGGTCGCCCTGACCCTGACTCCGGCCCTCTGTGCCACGCTCCTGAAAGCCAAGGATGCCCACCATACGCACCGCGGCCCTCTCGGCTGGTTCAACATCGCCTTCGAAAAGGTGACAGGCGGGTATGCCGGGACGGTTGGCCACGTGATCCGCCGCCCCTTCCGCGTTCTCGTCCTCTATGCCGCCCTTGGCTATGGCATGGTCTTCCTGTTCAACAACACGCCAACGGGTTTTCTCCCCGATGAAGATCAGGGCATTTTGATGACCCTCATCCAAGGCCCGACCGGCGCCTCCGCCGAGCGCACGCTCGACGTGGTGAAACAGGTCGAATCCCATTTCCACGGAGCCGAAGGAGAGAACGTGGAATCCGCCTTTGGCGTCGTCGGGTTCTCTTTCGCCGGCCAGGGTCAAAACATGGGCCTCGCCTTCGTGCGCATGAAAGACTGGGACGAACGCCCCTCGCCCGCGCAATCGGTGCAGGCGGTGGCGGGCCGTGCCTTCCCGGCGTTCTCAGCGATCCGCGATGCGATGGTGTTCCCCATCGTGCCACCCTCGGTCATCGAACTCGGCAACGTCTCGGGCTTTGACTTCTACCTTCAGGCGCAAGGCGGTCAGACCCACGAACAGCTCCTGAACGCCCGCAATCAGCTCTTGGGCATGGCAGCACAAAGCCCGCTGATCGGCTCGGCCCGCCCCTCGGGCCTCGAAGATGCCGCACAGTTCAAGCTCGATATCGACTGGCGCGCTGCCGGGGCGGTTGGGGTGAGCCCTGCCAATGTCGGCACCACGCTCAACATCGCGTGGGCCGGGGCCTATGTGAACGACTTCAACGACAATGGCCGCATCAAGCGCGTGTATGTCCAAGGCGAACCCGATAGTCGCGCCACACCCTCGGACCTACAGAAATGGCGCGTCCGCAACGCCAGTGGCGATCTTGTGCCTTTCGCCAACTTCACCACCGAAAGCTGGGAATACGGCCCCCAAGGTCTGACGCGTTACAACGGTGTGCCCTCGATGCAGGTCCAGGGCTCGCCCGCGCCCGGCGTTTCGACCGGCGACGCCATCGCCGAAATAGAACGCCTCGTCTCGCAACTCCCGCCCGGCTATAGCGTCGCATGGACGGGTCTCTCTCTCGAAGAACTGGATTCCGGCGGTTCCGCCCCGATGCTCTATGCGCTCTCGCTGGCCGCGATCTTCCTTTGCCTCGCCGCGCTCTACGAAAGCTGGGCCATTCCCTTCTCGGTCATGCTGGCTATGCCGATCGGGGTGCTTGGCACCATGGGCGCGGCCTATTGGTTCGGCTTTGAAAACGGTGTCTTCTTCCAAGTCGGCCTGCTGACCGTGATCGGCCTCACCGGCAAGAACGCGATCCTAATCGTGGAATTTGCCCGCGAACGGTTCGAAGCAGGGGAAGACCTCTATACCGCCGTCCGCGAAGCGGCGCGGCAACGCTTCCGCCCGATCATCATGACCTCGCTGGCCTTCTCGCTCGGTGTCGTGCCTCTCGCCCTGTCGAGCGGCGCGGGCGCGGGTGGGCGCACGGCCGTCGGCTCCGCCGTGCTTGGTGGCACGATCACTGGCACGGTGCTCGGCGTCGTCTTTGTACCGCTCTTCTTCGTGCTTGTGGCGCGCGTCTTTAGCCGCAAGCGTGTCGCCGCACAGAAAGGCGCCCCGGCGCCCGATACTGCGCACTAAACTGGTCTCGGCGCGCGGCTCATGGCGCGCGCCCGGTCTACGCATTGCCAAACGGCTCTGAGACCCCCATCTTTCCTCCTGACACTGCACCCGGAGGAAATCCCCATGCTCGATATCGACCGTTCCGCGCCCGTGATGGTCACAGGCGCGACAGGCTATGTTGCGGGCTGGATCGTCAAAGCCCTGCTCGACGCAGGCCTGACCGTTCATGCCCCCGTCCGTGATCCTGCCAAGACCGAAAAGACCGCCCACCTGACCGCACTGGCCGAAGCCGCGCCCGGCGAAATCCGCTTCTTCAAAGCCGACCTGCTAGAGCCCGGTTCCTATGGCGAAGCGATGCAGGGGTGTTCCGTGGTGTTTCACACCGCCTCGCCTTTTATCGTGAACGTCAAAGACCCCCAGCGCGACCTGATCGACCCCGCCGTCAAAGGCACGCGAAACGTCCTCGAAGAAGCCAACCGCACCGAGAGCGTGCGCCGCGTTGTCCTGACAAGCTCCTGCGCCGCGATCTATACCGATGCCATCGATTGCGCCTCTGCGCCCGGAGGGATGCTGACGGAAGACGTCTGGAACACCACGGCTTCACTCGACTATCAGCC
Organism: Shimia aestuarii; assembly: GCF_022814865.1. GTDB lineage: Bacteria > Pseudomonadota > Alphaproteobacteria > Rhodobacterales > Rhodobacteraceae > Shimia > Shimia aestuarii_A. The sequence goes on from NZ_JAKVRD010000005.1 coordinate 127,477, forward strand.
CTACTCCTACTCCAAGACACTGGCCGAGAAAGAAGGCTGGACCATCGCGGCAGAGCAGGACCGTTGGGATCTTGTCGTCATCAACCCGTCTCTCGTGCTTGGCCCTGCGATCAACGACCTGCCCACTTCCGAAAGCTTCCGCATCATCAAGATGCTTGGCGACGGCACCATGAAGGCGGGCGCCCCCAAGCTCGGGCTTGGCGTGGTCGACGTGCGTGACCTCGCCCAAGCGCATCTCGCCGCCGCCTTCACCCCCAAAGCCGAAGGCCGCCATATCACTTCAGGCCACGGCACCAACACGTTCGAGATCGCCACACTGCTTCAGGACAAGTTCGGCGCGGATTATCCGCTCCCCAAGCGCCCCCTGCCGAAATGGCTCTTCTGGCTGCTCGCCCCGACCGCGGGCGTGGAACGCAAGTTCGTCTCCCGCAATGCCAACATTGTCTGGAAGGCGGACAATTCCAAGGGACGCACCGCGCTCGGCCTGACCTATCGGCCGCTGAAGGAAACCGTCGAAGACATGTTCGCTCAAATGGTCGAACGCGGCGCCTTCACGAAAAGCTGATACATTTTCCGCGATCCTTCCAGTCGCTGGAAGGGTTGCGGGCCTCCATCCTTCCAAATACTGGAGGGTTGTCGCGCGCCGTTCGCGCGTTCAGGAGGCATGTCATGACCACGCTACGCTTTGAGATCGACGGAATGAGCTGTGCCGGATGCGCCGGACGGGCTGAACGCGCGCTTCAGGCCATGCCGGGACAGACTTCCGCTGCGGTGAACCTCGCCAACACGATGGGGACCGTCGACCTTGATGGTGCAAAGGCCGCTGACATCCGCGAGACCCTGAAGAGCGCAGGCTACCCGGCCCGCGAAGAGAACATCACGCTCGATATCTCCGACATGAGCTGTGCCTCCTGCGCCGCACGGGTCGAGGCCGCACTACAAGAGGTGCCCGGCGTTCTCGAAGCATCAGTCAATCTCGCCTCCGAAACCGCCCAGGTACAGGTGCTGCGTCGGTCCGTCGCTGCGACCGACCTCGCCGCTGCCGTGCGCGCCGCAGGCTACACCGCGACACCCCGCACGGACGAAACCACCCGCGACGCCGGGGCCGAGGAAGCTGCGAAAGTCGACGATGCCCGCCGCATCGCCCTGATCTCCGCCCTCCTGACCCTACCGGTTTTCCTGATCGAAATGGGCGGCCACGCGATCCCCGCCCTGCATCACTGGATCATGGCCAATATCGGCCAGAGCCAATCCTGGCTCCTGCAATTCGTGCTGACGAGCCTTGTCCTGATCTGGCCCGGCCGCGGCTTCTTCCTGAAAGGCATCCCGCTTCTCTTGCGCCGCAGCCCCGACATGAACTCCCTCGTCGCCATGGGCGCCTCTTCCGCATGGGGCTATTCGACCGTTGCGCTTTTCGCACCTGCGATCCTGCCGCCTGGCGCACGCTATGTGTATTTCGAGGCCGCCGCCGTCATCGTCACACTGATCCTCGTCGGACGCTGGTTCGAAACCCGCGCCAAGGGCCGCACAGGCGGCGCGATCCGCAAGCTGGCTCGTCTCAAGGCCGATACCGCCCGCGTTGAACGCGACGGCAAGGTCACCGAGGTTCCCGTCGATAGCGTCACTGTTGGCGATCTCCTGCATCTGCGCCCCGGCGAACGTCTCGCCGTCGATGGCACGGTCGATTCCGGCGAGAGCTATGTCGACGAAAGCATGATCACGGGCGAACCGCTCCCCGTTGCGAAAGCCAAAGGCGACACCGTGGTCGCCGGGACGATCAATGGCGACGGCGCCCTGATCTACCGCGCCACGGGCGTTGGAAGTGACACCATGCTCGCCCGGATCATCACGATGGTGGAACGTGCCCAGGGCGCGAAACTCCCGGTGCAGGCGTTGGCGGATCGCGTGGTGCTGATCTTCGTGCCTGCGGTGATCCTTGTTGCTGCGCTCGCGCTGTCGGGTTGGCTCGCCTTTGGACCGGACCCGCGCCTGCCGCACGCCCTCGTCGCCGCCGTCTCGGTGCTCATCATCGCCTGCCCCTGCGCCATGGGCCTCGCCACGCCAACCTCAATCATGGTCGGCACCGGGCGCGCCGCCGAACTCGGCGTGCTTTTCCGCAAGGGCGAAGCGCTGCAAAGGCTCGAAACCCTCTCGGTTGTCGCGTTCGACAAGACCGGAACCCTGACCGAAGGCCGCCCCACACTGGCAACCCTGTCCCCCTGCACCGACATTGCGCCGGACACCCTCCTGCGCCTTGTCGCCGCTGCCGAGGCCCCTTCGGAGCACCCAATCGCACGCGCCATCACCGCCGCCGCCAACGAACAAGGGCTTACCCTGCCCAAAGCCGAAGGGTTCTTGGCCATTGGCGGCTTTGGCATCCGCGCCACGGTCGAGGAAAAGACTGTCCTCATCGGGGCCGCCCGCCTCATGACGCGCGAAGGGATCGACGCTGCCCCCCTCGCAGACGATGCCGAAGCACTGGCCGCGCGCGGCGAGACCCCCTTCTATGTCGCCATCGACGGCACCCTTGCAGGGTTGATCTCTGTCGCCGATCCGATCCGCCCAACCGCCCGCGCCGTCGTCAATCGCCTCAAGGCCATGGGCAAGTCTGTCGCCATGATCACCGGCGACAGCAGCACCACAGCCTGCGCCATCGCCGCCGATCTTGGCATCGACCATGTTGCGTCCGAAGTCCTCCCCGAGGGTAAAGCCGCCGAAGTCGAGGCTCTGCGCGCAGCACACGGCCCGATCGCTTTCGTCGGAGACGGGATCAACGACGCCCCCGCCCTCGCAAGCGCCGACACCGGGATCGCCATCGGCACGGGCACCGATATTGCCATCGAAAGCGCCGATGTCGTCCTCATCGGACCGGACCTCTCGGGCGTCGTCACGGCCATTGACCTGTCGCACCGCACCATGCGCAATATCCGCCAGAATCTGTTCTGGGCCTTTGCCTATAACATCGCGCTGATCCCGGTCGCGGCGGGCCTCTTCTACCCCCTGCTTGGCTGGCAGCTCTCGCCGATGCTCGGTGCCGGGGCTATGGCCCTCTCCTCTATCTTCGTGCTATCCAATGCTTTGCGGCTGCGGCGAGTCTCTCCGTCCGCGATCTCGCCAGCACGCGAGGAGGTATAGTATGAATATCGGAGAAATTTCCAAACGATCCGGCGTCCCGGCCAAGACAATCCGCTACTACGAGGATATTGGCCTGATCCAACCGGAACGTACTCCGAACGGGTATCGTGTCTTTTCGGAAACGGATCTACACCGTCTCTCCTTCCTTGGACGCGCGCGAAAACTCGGCTTTTCGATCGAAGACTGCCGGGCCCTCATTCGTCTCTACGAGGACGAGGCCCGCGCCAGTGCAGAGGTCAAGGATTTGGCCATGAACCATCTCGGTCGGGTCGAAGAGAAAATCGCGCAACTTCAACACATGCGAAATTCCCTGGTCGAAGTGATCGAGGATTGCGCCGGGGATCATAGCCCGGACTGCGCCATTCTCGACCGTCTCGCCGGGCGTATGCTCTAGAAGGACTGGACGCCGGGCCGCGGGGCCTTACTTTGCCGGTCATGACTGTTTCGATCCATTGGTTTCGCCGTGATCTGCGGCTGTCCGACAACCCCGCCCTGTCCTACGCCGCCAAGCGCGGCGCGCTTCTACCTGTCTACATATTGGAAGAGGCCGATGCCCCCGGCGGGGCGACCCGTGCTTGGCTGCACCGGTCTCTTGAAGCCTTGAACGCAGCGCTGACTGGGGCGCTGCACGTCTACAGGGGCGACCCTGCCGAGATCCTGCCCCGCCTTGCCGAAACCCACGGCGCCGAGACCCTGACATGGAACCGCCGCTATGACGCCCGCGGCATGGACTGCGATACAGCGCTCAAGACCGAGCTGCGCACCCGTGGTCTCAATGTGCATTCCGCGAACGGAGCCCTCCTGTGGGAACCAATGGATGTGAACAAGGCTGATGGCACACCCTATCGCGTATTCTCGCCCTTCTTCCGCAAAGGCTGTGCCGCCGCCGCACCACCGCGCGAGCCGCTTCCTGCGCCGTCGATTGCCTTGCTCGATGTCCCGAATGACACCGCCCTTGATGATCTCGCCCTGCGCCCGACACCGGCTTGGGATGAAGACGTGCTCGCGGATTGGACGCCCGGCGAAGCAGGCGCAACGGCCCGCCTTGAGGCCTTTCTCGAAGAGGGCCTTTCCGGCTACAAAGAGGGGCGCGACATACCATCCGCGCCACATGTCTCGCGCCTCTCACCACACCTCGCCTTCGGGGAAATCTCACCCAATACGGTATGGTATGGCGCCAAGGCACAACCCGCCTCCCGCGATCGCGATCATTTCCTGTCGGAACTCGGCTGGCGCGAATTCTCCTACAACCTCCTGTTCCATAACCCGGACATGGATTGGCAGAACCTCAACCGCAAATTCGATGGCTTCCCCTGGCGCGATGCCCCCGACCTCCTGACCGCATGGCAAAAGGGCCAGACCGGCATCCCCATCGTCGATGCCGGGATGCGAGAGCTTTGGCAAACCGGCTACATGCACAACCGCGTGCGGATGATCGTGGCCTCTTTCCTCGTCAAGAATTTGCGCGTGCATTGGCGCCACGGCCTCGCTTGGTTCCACGACACGCTCTTTGACGCCGATCCCGCCAACAACCCGGCAAGCTGGCAATGGGTGGCCGGATCAGGGGCCGATGCTGCACCCTATTTCCGTATCTTCAACCCGGTGACACAATCGGCAAAGTTCGATGCCGAAGGTGCCTACCTGCGCCGCTATGTGCCGGAACTCGCCCGCCTCCCCGACAAGCATCTCCATGCCCCGTGGGAGGCCCCAGCCGAGGTTCTGCGCGGGGCGGGAATCGTTCTTGGCACGGACTATCCCCACCCGATCGCCGACCTGCGCGAGTCGCGGCAAGGCGCGCTTTCGGCCTATGACCAGATCAAAGGCAGCCCAAGCTGACGCGGCGTTATCGCTACCACGCGGGAACCGGCCAATCTTTATCGCTAACACCATGATTGGCTGCCAAAAGCCCCCTTTCGTCATGGGAGGGAGCCGTCTATACCCCGCCTGAATTCAGGACGAAGGGATACCTCATGACCGTGACTGTTGGCATCAACGGGTTTGGCCGCATTGGCCGCTGCACCCTCATGCACATCGCCGAAAGCGCCCGCGACGACGTGAAGGTCGTCAAGGTGAACGCCACCGGCCCGCTCGAGACCGCAGCACACCTGATCCGCTACGACTCTGTGCATGGCCGCTTCCGCAACGAAGTCAAGATCGGCGACGGCATGATGGATCTCGGCGCAGGCGAGATGGAGATGTTCTCGACCTATGACATGGACGAACTGGACTGGTCCGGCGTCGACGTGGTCATGGAATGCACCGGCAAGTTCAATGACGGCGACAAAGCCAAGGCCCACCTCGACCGCGGTGCCAAGAAAGTGCTTCTGTCCGCTCCCGGCAAGAATGTCGACAAGACCATCGTCTTCGGTGTCAACGACGAGATGCTCGAAGCCTCGGACACGATGATCTCCAACGGCTCCTGCACCACCAACTGCCTCGCGCCGGTGGCCAAGGTTCTGCACAACGCTTTCGGCATTGAATCGGGCATCATGACCACGATCCACGCCTATACCGGCGACCAACCGACCCTCGACCGTCGCCACAAGGATCTCTACCGCGCCCGTGCCGCCGCCATGTCGATGATCCCGACATCCACCGGCGCCGCCAAGGCGCTTGGCGAAGTCCTTCCCGATCTCAAGGGCAAACTCGACGGCTCTGCCGTGCGTGTGCCGACGCCGAATGTCTCCGCCGTGGACCTGACCTTCGTGGCACAAAAAGACGTGACCGAGGCGGACGTGAACGCTGTCATGGCCGAAGCCGCCGCCGGCGCCATGAAAGGCGTCCTCGGTTACACCGAAGAGAAACTCGTCTCCGTCGATTTCAACCACACCAGCGAAAGCTCGACCTTTGCCGCCGACCAAACCAAGGTCATCGGCGGCCGCCTCGTGCGCGTGCTGGCATGGTATGACAACGAATGGGGCTTCTCCTGCCGCATGGCCGACGTGGCCCAGAAGATGGGCTCCATGTAAGCCTAGGCAATCGCCTGCAAAACTTGCGCCTCCGGGCGGTCTGAGGCATACCTTTGCCCAAGGACCACCCGGAGGCGCAATTCGTTATGACCAACCCGATCGCCGTTTTCCTGGCCGTGCTGATCTTCTCCGGCCTGGCATACGATCTTATCTGGCTCGATGGTCAGGCGACGCTTCTGCTCGCCCGCAAGTTCTTCCAACTGGTCGAGTGGGTCGCCTTCTGGCGCTAGTCCATCCGCACCTTGACCCAGACCTTGCCGCGCACTGGCACATCCCACTTGAGATGCACTTCGTCGCCATTGGCGCCTTTCTCGACCTCAACATACGGCATCGTATAGACCGGATTCCCCGCCCCATCCTCGATCCGCCCTTTCGCGACCACAGACTCGACCGTGCGCGCGCGCCATTCAAACGGTAGCCGCCCCTGCGTCTCGACGACCCAAGTCTGTGCCGCGCTGTTCTGGTCATGCTCGACCAAAAGCGGATTGCGCATCCCGTCACCGACCGCGTGATAGGTGTTGCCCTCGACATGGATGTTCTTGCTCTTGGTCTTATCCAACTCGGCAAAGCTGGTATCGATCCGGTCCACCCGGTCGATATGCCCGTTGATCGAACGGAACTTGTTCCCGGTCACGGTGAACCCGGTGAAATAATGGTTCGCCCCATGCGGTTTCACCACGAGATAGGCAAACCACGACGCCACATGCCCGGACAGGAACACATTGTCCGTCACCGAAAGCGCACTGAAAGAGTAGCCGCTGGTAAAGTCAGGTTCCGCCTCGTACTCGTTGCTCCATTCAATCGTGGCATTGTCGATATAGTTGCCATCAATGCTCGCCGCACAATGCGCCGCCCCAAGCAAGATTCCCGCCGTGCGAAGTCCCGCAGGCTCTGAATCGCCTTGGAAGAAATGGTTGCCCGTGATGATCGAGTTTGTCCCGCCGATCACAAGGAAATGGCGAAACTGGCTGGCCCTGTTGTTGCGGATTTTCACATCATTGGCATTGGTGTTGATCGCCACCGTCTCCCGATCTTGCGCCGGGGTGCCACCCTCGCGCGTCTTGAAATCGCAGCGGTCGACAAGCATCCCCTGACACCCGTCCCCAATACTTGTGATCGCGCGCCAGCCGGGGCGGTTGAAATGGCAATCCTTGACATGAAACGCGACCCCCGCCGCAGACAAGGCAATCCCGCTCGCGACAGAGTTGCAAAGGAACTCGATCCCTTGAACCTCGAAAGAGCTGATCTTGCTGAAGCCGGTGAAATCGAGCACGTATTTGAACCGCGTGAAGGTAAAGGTCTGCGTGCCCTCCGCATCATAGAGTGGTTGCGAAAGCGTGATCTCCTGCGTCGCTTCGTTCTTGTCCTTGACGTAGATCTCGCGCCCGACACCGCTCCCCGTGACATGACTGCCAATGGCGATATTGGCCACGTTGGTCACATTGGTCAGCGTCCGCGACTGGTTCGAGTCATAGCTCGCCACCGAAGTGACAATATCCGGATCCCAGACCGTATCACCCGTGACATAGAACTGCCCGTTGCGGATCACCCGCCGCTGTTTGTATTCCGTGCGATTGGCGACGATCGCCTGAAGGTCGAGCGGTTCATCAATCGTCACCCGTCGACCGCCCATATCAAGCGATTCATGGTCTGCGTTGTTGAGAAGCGACTGGAACATCTTCTTGAACCCAAGCGTTTCATCCCCGAACGCATCGATATAGGCCGCCAGCTCGAAATTCTTGGTCAATGAGAAATACTTGTCCTCCGGCATCGTGACCGTCCCGACGAACCGCACCGGCGTGTTGAAGGTCACGTTGTCGTCGAGAAAGAACACCCCCTCCGAGACCAAAACCTCGCGCCCGTTCGCCGCATCGTCCGCAGCGGCAAAGGCGGCCGAGTCATCCGTGACCCCATCGCCCACCGCGCCGAAATCGCGCACATCGACCCAATCCATCATATCGCGCAAGAAGGCGCTGGTGACATCCTCGATGCTGATGTCGTCGATACGCACCACACCGCCAATCGCCCCGGTGAGGTCGAGCCCGAAATGCCCGTAGACAGGTTCCGAGCCCCAGGTCATGTCAACACCGCCGCGCGCGCCTGTGCCGATGATCGCGCTGACCTCAACGACCGATCCATAGGAGGTCAGCGTCACCTCGTCGCCCGCCTCCACAAGGCCGCTCACGTGGTCACCGCTGCCATCCCCGGCCCAGGCCGCGATACGCACTTTCGGAAGGTTGCCAGACACCGCCTTGACCCGCGCTGTGACCCGGAGGTAGCACCCGGGCAGGATCGGCGTCTCTCCCATATAACGGAGCTTCTGAACCGCCTCGAGCTTCACCAGCTCGAGACAGCCGCCAAAATCCGCATCTGCCGGAACAAGCGCCGCATTGACCGCGCCGTCATACGTGTCCGATCCCGGCGTGCCATCGCCGCTCGACCACTGGGCCAGCCCCGCCGCAAAGGCCGGTGGCATCAACAAAAGACCGTCGGTAATCGCCTTGTTCATCTCTTCCCTTTCCTGATCGCTCAGCGCATGGGGCGCATGACTTCGGAAAGGGAAATATCAACCGCGCCTTAACGCGCCCCGACAGCACCGTGACGGTGCCTGTCGACCCAAGCGATTTCGAAAAACCTTGCCCGCCTCAGACGCCCACATCAGGAAGCGGCAGGCGCTGCACCGCGTTGATGCGCCACGCGCCCTCATGTTCGACCATCTGGTAGTCGAATAGGTGCATCGCCCCGCCACTATCCTCGACCAGCACCTTTTGCCAAAGATTGCCCGCAATCTCGCGCCGTTCAAGAAGCCGGACATACCCCGGTTGCCAGACTTCAGGATATCCCGTCCGTACCATCGTGCCGAACCGCTCTGACGAGCCAAAGAAGCGCTGAAGTCTCGGGCTGGCATAGGAAAACGCATCCTCGACATCGCCCGCCCGAAACGCATCCATCTGCGCCCCGATCACCTGTTTTATTCCTTGCTCAGAGGCGCTCGCCGCGAGCCCCCAAAGCGTCATCGCCATCACCAAGATCATCCGCATAGCGTTTCCTCCTTACCCGGAGAGCTAGCGCAATCGCCGAGCGCGACCAGACCGCCTAAAGCGTTTCGACTTATACTTGAGGCACGAAGATAGGGCGAAACGCGCGCAACGTTCCTATGTTGCGCGCGTTTCGCGAAAAGCTGAGCCTCAGGTTTTTCTCGAAACGCTTTAGCCAAGCACCCAGCGGAACGCCCGGCGTAGCTCGGTCACCGCGTCGCCCTCAAACCACGCCCCATGCGCAATCACGATCCGCTCCGGTTCCCAGCCGATCATCTCCTCGATCCCGGCGCGCAGCGTGTCGTGATGACCCATGAAACTCATCTGCATGTCGCGCGGCATCTGCCCGTCCGGCGCGATGATCCGACCGAACCGCCCGGCGATTCGCATCCACCACGGGATCTTCTCCGGCTCGAAATTCTCGATCAGGTCGGTCAGGATCAGGGTCTTCGACGCCTCGTGAAAGAACACCGCCTCGCGGTGAATCTTGCTGCCTTCGATGATCCTTTGCTTGATCTCCCCGCGCCATGGCGCCTCTGCCGCATCGCCCCGCAGATCATGGTCAACCCGCATCGCGACGCCGTGCTTTTCCGCCCGTTCCGCAACGCCCGGCGCGGCCCAGGCCTTGGCCTCGGGATAGACCTCCTGCCACGCGCCCACATAGGCATAATGGATCCAGTTCGGCGCGATGAGATGCCGGATCGGCCCCAACGCCTCGAGCGCCCGCGCCAAAGCCGCATCATAGGCGACCGGCGAATGCAGCCAGAGATCGCCATTCGCCAGCCGCACCACGGTCATCCGCGTTGAAAACGGCATGCCGTAAAACCGGATCGCGGGGCCATCCACGATCCAGATATCTTTGCCAATCGGCTTTAACGTGTTGAGCGGTTCATATCCGGTTGCCATGGCCCAATCCTGCGCCATGGCCCCCTGTCGATCAAACCAATTCGCCGGCCAGCGCCTTGTTGATCAGCGCAACGCTCTCTTCGACGCCATAAAGCGCGATGAACCCGCCGAAACGCGGCCCCTGCGATGCACCCAAAAGCACCTCGTAAAGCGCCTTGAACCAATCGCGCATCGGGTCGAACCGTTCGCGGCCAACCGAGAACACCACCGACTGAAGCTCATCGCCATCCACCGGGCCATCATAAGCCACAAGCTTGTCGCGCAACTCTTCAAGCGCCTCACGCTCAAGCTCTGTCGGCGCGCGGTAGACCTTCGTGGGCTGCACGAAGTCCTCGTAATACTTCACCGCAAAGCCCGCCGCCGCATCGAGGTCCGGGTGGCTCTCCGGCGTCGCCTCTGGCGCATAGCGGCGGATAAAGCCCCAGAGCGTTTCCTTGTCATGCGCCGAGGCAACCGACGCAAGGTTGAGCAGCATCGAGAACGGCACGACCATGTTCGACTGCGGCACCTTCCCGCCGTGGATATGCCACACCGGATTGTTCAACTGCGCCTTGAGATCTTGTCCGTGATAGGCCCGAAGCTGCTGGTGGTATTCATCAACCGCCTTGGGGATCACATCGAAGTGCATCCGCTTCGCCGTCTTCGGCTTCTGATACATGAAGTAAGACAGGCTCTCGGTGCTCGCATAGGTAAGCCACTCGTCAATCGACACACCATTGCCGCTCGACTTGGAGATCTTCTGCCCGTTCTCATCAAGGAAAAGCTCGTATGTGAAATGCTCCGGCGCCCGCCAACCGAGGATACGACAGATCTTGTCATAGATCGGCGTGTTGGTGCTGTGGTCCTTGCCATACATCTCGAAATCGACCTCGAGCGCCGCCCAGCGCGCGCCGAAATCCGGCTTCCACTGAAGCTTTACGTTGCCGCCGGTGACAGGCAGGGTCCATTCCTTGCCGTCCTCGTCGTCAAAGGTGATCGTATGATCCTGCGCGTTCACCTCTTTCATCGGCACATAGAGAACCCGTCCCGTCTCGGGATGGATCGGCAGAAAAATGGAATAGGTCTGGCGACGCTCTTCACGCAGGGACTTGAGCATCACCTCCATGATCTCGTCGTATTTCTCGACCGCGCGCTTGAGCACCTCGTCGAACTGCCCCGACCCATAGAATTCAGTTGCCGAAAAGAACTCATACTCGAACCCAAAGGTATCAAGGAACCGGCGCAGCATGGCGTTGTTGTGATGGCCAAAGCTCTCATGCGTGCCGAATGGATCCGGCACCGAGGTCAGCGGCTTTTGCAGATGTGTTTGCAATTCCTCTTGGTTCGGCACGTTACCCGGCACCTTGCGCATTCCGTCAAGGTCATCAGAGAAACAGATGAGCCGCGTCGGAATATCCGAGATAAGCTCGAACGCGGTCTTGATCATCGTGGTGCGCGCCACCTCGCCGAAGGTGCCGATATGCGGCAGGCCCGACGGCCCATAGCCTGTCTCGAACAGCACGTAGCCCTTCTCGGGCGCCTGCTTCTGATACCGTTTGAGCACCCGGCGCGCCTCTTCAAAGGGCCAGGCTTTCGAAACGAGGGCAGCTTCGCGCAGTTCAGACATTCTTACTTCTCCAGTCGAGCGTCGCCCGCCCCATGCGGACCGACTTCCGGGGTCTATTGTGCCGTTGCAGCATCGTCAAGATTTTAGGGGCGAAAACGGCGTCCTACTCCAAGCCGAAGCCGATTCAGAACAGCTTGTCCCGCCGCCTCAAACCACCCCGGCGCGCGCGACGATCCAGTCGAACACCGCCCGCGCATCGACCCGCGCCGCAAGCCCCTCGCGTAGCGCGATATGATAGCCGCGATCCGAATGCGCCACCTCGTCGCCAAGCCGCAGCACCGCACCGCTTTCAAGAAACTGCTCAAGAAGCCCACTCCAGCAGAGGCATATCCCCTGCCCGGCAAGGGCTGCGTTGACGAGATGGGCATAGGAATTGAAATCAAGCTCCCGCACCCGGCCCGGCATCGCGCGCCCCACCGCCTCGAACCAGCTTGGCCAGTCGTGCCAATGGCTTCGCGCGCTCTCCATCGTCAACAACGTCAGCCCCTCGAAATCGACCGCGTCCGGCGCAAGCCCCCGGCGCTGTAGATAGAGCGGGCTGGCCACCGCAAACACCTCGTCACCAAGGATTCGCTCTTCCCCCGCGACGCTTGTATCCGGAAGGCCAAAGCGCACGGCAACATCGCCGGGACGCTCTGGATCACCATGTTCTTGGCTGATGATGCGAATGGTGATCTCGGGAAAGGCCTCTTCGAGATCACCTAGGTTCTGGATAAGCCAGTATCCGACAAATCCTGACGGCGCGCTAACGGTGACGACGCGCCTGGCCGCGCCGCGCCGGAGTCGCTCTACCACGGTCTCGATCGACCCAAAGCTCGCACGCAGCGTCTGGGAAAGCTCTCGCCCTTGTTCTGTTAGCTGTATTGGCTTTCGGCTTCGGTCAAAAAGGTGGCACCCGAGATCCGCTTCCAAGGCTGAAATCCGGCGCGAGATGGCCGGCTGTGACACGTTCAGCTCCTGCGCCGCTCCGGTGAGCGTGCCATGGCGCACCGCGGCATAGAAGGCAACGAGACCGGAGAAGGCAGGCAAGCGTACAGACATCATAACCTCAGCGTATAGTATCATGCCCTTTTAGCGGATTGTCAGAAGGCCGAAAACCCCGTTACGTGAAGCGACAGGAGAACACGCCATGACCATGCACACCGACGCCGCCCCGTTCGAGATCGACTTCGACGAAACCTTCGACGCGCCGACCCCGGACAATAGCCCCTTTGCGCCCTCCGACCGCGCCTATTCCCTCGATAGCGCGGATGTTCCCCTCGAAGGCGGCACCGATCCGACCTTCGGCACCGTGCGCTGGCGGACCCTCGTCAACGGCCATTCGGACGATCCCAAGGATCTCGTCTTCGGCATCGCCGAATTCGAAGCGGGCGGCACCCTCCTGCCCCATCGCCACCGGCAAGCCGAGATTTACTTTGGCCTCGAAGGCGACGGCGTCGTGACCATCGAAGGCGTGGCGCACCGTATCGCCGCCGGCGTCGTGATCTATGTCCCCGGCGAGGTCGAGCACGGCACAGTCGCGGGTCCCGACGGCCTCAAGTTCGCCTACGGCTTTGCCGAGCGGAGCTTTGCCGAAATCGACTACCGCTTTAGCGCGCAAATGGCCTGACAAGGCGGCAAGCCCTCTTGCTGGCACGGGGCGCGATGCCTATTCTCTGACAGTGGTCAAGAATAAGGATGAGCGCCCGTGCCCCAAGACACCCCGACCCCCCTCACACCGCAGGATAGCCTCGTGGCTGTCATGGTCGCGATTTCCGCCTCGGACGAAAACATCCGCACCGCCGAACTCGTCAAGATTCAATCCGCCGTGAACAACCTCCCGGTCTTTGCGAGCTATGATCTCGACCGGCTCAAGTTCGTGTCGCAAACCGTGTTCGATCTCTTCGAACAGGAAGACGGCCTCGCCGCTCTATTCGGCCTCATCCGCGACAACCTCCCCGAGCGTCTCTACGAGACCGCCTATGCTCTGGCCTGTGACGTGGCCGCCGCCGATGGCGCCATCGCCGAAGCTGAACTGCGCCTGCTCGAAGAGATCCGCTATGAGCTCGAGATTGATCGCCTCCATGCTGCCGCGATCGAGCGTGGCGCGCGGGCCCGGCACATGACGTAACCACACGTTTGCGTGAAGAGGTTTTGACAAACCGCCTATCGCTGCGTCAACATCGTCCGACAGATTTCCTAACTGACCGGACTCCATGCGTTTTTCCCTGATTGCCGCGACGCTCCTGACCTTGGCGCCCGCCTTGCCCGCCTTTGCCCAACCCCTCATGGGACGCGACCTCGTCGCCCACGGCCCGCAAAGCTATTCCGTCTCTCTGTCCCAGACCCCCAAGGCGCCAAGCACCGTGCTTGCTCTCGTCGACAAGTCCGATCAGCACCTCAAGGTCTTTGTCAACGGTCGGCAGCGCTATACCTGGCCCGTCTCCACCGCCCGACGCGGTAAGATCACGCCAAATGGCGAATACACCGCCTATCTCCTGTCGCGCTATCACAAGTCGAGCCTCTACAACGATGCGCCGATGCCCTACTCGATCTTCTTTCATAGCCACTATGCGATCCACGGCACCGATCAGGTCTCGCGCCTCGGGCGCCCGGCCTCGGCCGGCTGTGTGCGCCTGCATCCCGACCATGCAAGCGTCCTCTTTGACCTGACCAAACAGGTCGGACTCGAGAACATGAAAGTGGTGATCCGCGACTAAAGCGACCGCCCTAGCCGTGATCGGCATAGAGCGCATCCCAACGCTCGATAAGCCGCTGTTGCAGGTGGCGCGCCTTATGGACCCAGCGCCGCGCCCCTTTCGGGCGCTCCCTGTCATGTGCCGGCACCGCCGCCCGCGCCTCGAGATCTGCGCTCAGGATCGCAAAGGCAAGCATCCGCCCGTTGTGCAATGTCACATAGCCCGCAAGCCCACTGACAAAGTTGAGCGTCCCGGTCTTGGCCTGAACGCTCATCGGCGCGCCTTCCTTGACCCGGCCCTTGGCATCGCGCAGGCGGATATCCTTGAGGATCGGGCGCAGCACATCGCGCCGCTTCGCCGCCGCCAAGGCGCGGACCAACTCGTCCGGCCGCATCCGTGACGCCCCGCCAAGCCCCGAGTGATCGACCAGCGCCGCATGCGGCATGTTGAGCGCCTCATGCGCCCACGCGCTCATCGCCGCCGCCGACTCCGCCAGTGTTTCGATCGCGACGCCCCGCGCCTTGCTCGCCGCCATCCCGACCATTTCCGCCGTGAGATTCGTCGAATAGCGCAGCATCCCGCGCAGGATTTCCCGAAGCGGCTCGCTCAAATGGAAGGCCACGACCCGCCCCTCTGGCACGCCAAAATCAAGCTTTGCAGGCTCAAGGACAATGCCATGCGCCCGCGCCAAGGTGCGGAACACGTCGCCCGCGTATAGCTCGGGCTGGCGCACCGGCAACCACCGCGCGCCGCCCCGGCCCAGCGCTCCGCTCGCCACGGTCCAGACGTCCTGCGACCCCTTGGATTCATAGGTGTAGACCGGAAGCGCCCGATCCGCGACGGCGATCTTGGCAATGCTCACGTCGGGCCGATACTTGGCCGAGCGCGCGTCCATCGTGACACTGTATCCCTCGGCCGCCGGCTTCCATTCGAAATGCACCCGGTTGAAATTGAGGCTCAACCCCGAGACCGCCGGGCTATACCCCGCGTGGGCAGGCTGAACCGGATCAATGCTGCGGATCGACGGCAAGGCCGCCCCGTTGACAAGGAACCGCCCCTTGACCTCGTGGATGCCCGCCTCCTTAAGCCCCCGCGCCAGATCGCCAAGCGCATCTGTGTCAAAGGTCGGATCGCCTCCCCCGACAAGGATCAAATCGCCCTTGAGAATCCCGTTCGAAATCTCGCCCCGCGCCATGAGACGGGTGACAAAGCGATGCTCCGCCCCAAGCGTCTCAAGTGCGTACATCGCCGTCACCGCCTTGGTGACGCTCGCGGGCGGCAAGGTCGCCTCAGGTTGATGCCCTTCGAGAATCTCTCCGCTTTCCACATCGGCCAACGCAAAGCCCACCGCGCCGGAAACCCCGGCCCGGCGAATAAGCTCTCCCGCCCCCGGCGCCGCGCGCTTGGCAAACCCTTTCGGGCGAAGCTTCGGTCGCAAGGATTGCCCCGGCGGACCTGCCAAGGCCGCACTGCCCGCAAGGGAGGCGCTCAACGCTATGAAAACCCGACGTGAAACACTCTGAACCATGGCAAGACATTAACCCCACGTCACAGCCCCCGGCAAGCCGCAGCCCGCTCACAATCGCGCTTCCGACGTCGCACCCCCCATGCTATCGCCCTCTCCATGGGACAGGCCATCTTCATCATGTTCATCGCCATGTCGATGATCCCCTCCGGCGACACAGCAGGCAAGCTCTTGACCATGGAGCATGGCGCCTCGCCGCTGTTTGTGGCCTGGTCTCGCTTTGTGATCGGCACCGCGCTGGCCCTGCCCTTCCTCAATGGCGAAACGGCACGCCTTCTACGCGACTGGCGCATCTGGCTGCGCGCCCTGCTGCTCACCGGCGGCATCACCTCGATTCAGACCGCGCTTCAAACCGTGCCTGTCGCCGATGTCTTCGCCGCCTTCTTCGTCGGCCCGCTCCTAAGTTACGCGCTCTCCGCGCTTCTGCTGCGCGAAACGATCACGCCTGCGCGCACCGCGCTTATCGCGCTCGGCTTTGTTGGCGTGCTTCTGGTGGTGCGCCCCGGCCTGTCGCCCACTCCGGGCATCGGTTTCGCCCTCCTCGCGGGGTGTTTCTATGGAGCCTTCCTGACCGCTTCACGCTGGCTGTCCTCTGTCGGCCGCCCAACCTCTCTGTTCTTTACCCAACTCGCGCTCAGCGCCCTGTTCCTGACGCCCTTCGCCTATGCTTCCCTGCCGCCCCTGACCGCAACCGTAGGTGCGCTGACCGTCGCCTCGGCGTTGTTTTCCGCCGGAGGCAACCTGCTCCTGCTCTATGCCTATGCCCGCGCGCCCGCCTCGCAACTCGCGCCCTTGGTCTATTTTCAACTGATCGCCGCTACAGGCTTGGGCTGGGCCGTGTTCTCCGATCTGCCCGACGCCTGGACGCTGACCGGCCTCGCCCTCATCATCACCTCAGGCCTCGCCTCGGCCCTCCTCGCCACTCGGCCCGCCAAGGCCTGACCCACTCTTCTTCTCTGGAGAAATACTCGGGGTGAATTGAGCCAAAGGCTCAAGAGGGGCAACGCCCCTAGCGCACCCAACCGCCGCGCGCACGGATGGCCGAGGAACTCACATCAACCATCGCCACGTTGACATAGGCCCAGGCCGGCGCCGCGCGCCGCCCAAGCCCCTGCGCCGGAACCCGCGCCTCGCGGAAGACCTGTGCCGCCTTCGCCGTGCGCCCGGCGATCCGATCCCCGGGCCGCGCCATGACACCGACCGGCACCCGCGCCATAATCTCGCGCCAGTCCTTCCAGCGATGAAACTGCGCCAGGTTATCCGCCCCCATGAGCCAGACGAACCGCACACCAGGACACACCGCCTGCAACCGTGCAATCGTCTCCGCCGTATAGCGCGTCCCGGCACGCGCCTCGACATCGCTCACATGCACGCGCGGATGCTGCATCACCGCCCGCGCCGCCGCCATCCGCCGCTGCAAATCCGCTGGCCCCTCGGCCTTCAAAGGATTGCCCGGACTGACAAGCCACCAGACATGATCCAAGCCGAACCGCTTCAGCGCCTCGCGCGTGATATGCACATGGCCCTCATGGGCCGGATCGAACGATCCTCCCAACAACCCGATCACTTGGCCGGGGCGCGTATGCGGCAATCCCAAAGTCATTGCGCTTGCATCGCTTGCGGCCCGCGCCCTGTCAACAAGAACCCCTTGACCGCCCCCATTGGTTGACCTAAGCAAACTATTAAAGTTGACGAAGGTAAACCAAATGCACAACTCCGCCGACATCGTCCGCGTCCGCCGCTTCTACCGCGCCGCCACGCGGGACACTGGCGCGCTCGACCAATCCTTCCTCGGTCGTGGCCGCCCCCTCGGCCCGGCCCGCGTGCTGCATTCCGTCGCGCCAGAAGGCACGCCCGTCGATACGATCCGAACCTATCTCGACCTCGACAAAACGCTCCTGAGCCGCTTCCTGCGCGGCCTCGCCGACGAGGGCCTCGTGACGCTCGACACCGACCCCGACGACCGCCGCCGCCGCATCGTCCGCCTGACCGACACGGGCCGCACCGAACAGGCGCTTTATAACAAACTCTCTGACGACCACGCCGCCGCGCTCCTGTCCCGCGCCAAGGATCGCACGGCCCTCCTCGCCGCCATGGACCTCATCACGATGACCCTGAACCAGACCCACATCACGCTCCGCGAAACCGACCCGCAGCATCCCGACGCCGTCGCCTGCCTCGAAGCCTATTACGCCGAACTCGCCGCGCGGTTTGAAACCGGCTTTGATGTCTCTCTCTCCCGCGACCCCGACGCCGCCGACATGCGCTCCCCCCGCGGCGCCTTCCTCGTCGCCTACCGCGACGACGCCCCCATCGGCTGCGTCGGCCTCAAAGGCTCGGACAAGGGCTACGCGGAAGTCAAACGCCTCTGGGTCTCCCCCGACGCCCGCGGCTTGGGGCTGGCCAAACGCCTGATGGACGCCACCGAGGACGCCGCCCGCGCCTTGGGCATCACCACCCTGCGCCTCGACACCAACTCAAGCCTCCCCGAAGCCGTCCGCCTCTACCAAACCACCGGCTGGACCTCCATCGACCGCTTCAACGACGATCCCTACCCGGATTACTTTTTCGAAAAACACCTCTGACCATGCGCGTGCTCAGCACGCGCAGCGCCCGAACCGCCCCCACGGGGCGGGCGCACACATCGCCACAATCAAAAGCACTCCCCAGCCCTCATAGGCCGGGCTTCAACCCGGCAATAACCTCACAAATCGCATTTTAGATAGTTCTTGAGAACATCCACCCACACACTTCTGGCATTAAATCCTTTTACCAAACCGTCGCCCGCATCCTTTGTGAATGCTCCCATGCCATGTTGAATCATATATCGTGGCGAATGCGTGGGAGGCCCCACTTGCTTCTGAACGGCACAGAGCTGCTCATGCCTCGTTGACCCGGCGGCACCAAAACGCTCAAACGCACGCGACATCCTCTGTTCCCATGTTGCCCCACCGGCGTTGTGTAGGTTCAGGGCCAACACCCGCCCGGCTTGATGCGCCGTTCGGTCCTTCACGCGACGAATATCAAAAGCAGCCCGTAGCTGCATCACTACCAACATTTCCACCGCCTGGTCGTCTTTCCCCTCGCGAAAACACGCACGTACACCACCGGCAATATCAGCCGGTGAGTACTCATTACGGATTTTCGATATTTCCAGACATGGCACATCATTCGTCGCTTCGAGATTACCTTCGGCGGCATGGTTTGTAACCTGTGCAACCACTGGCGTCGCAAGAGATACCGCAAGAAACAGCAATCTCAGTATGTGAATTCTCCTATGTTCCATGCTTCCACAATTGCCCTTTCCCTTCCTCTTGGCTAGACCCGCTGAAACACGTTTTCCAACCGGAGTCGCGCAGCAATGGCATCTTACCAGTACGTCTACCACATGCAGGGGGTCTCCAAGACCTATCCCGGCGGCAAGAAATGCTTTGAGAACATCCACCTCTCGTTCCTGCCCGGCGTGAAGATCGGTGTTGTCGGCGTCAACGGCGCCGGTAAATCGACCCTGATGAAGATCATGGCCGGCCTCGACACCGACTTCACCGGCGAGGCCTGGGCCGCCGAGGGCGCCAAGGTCGGCTACCTCCCACAGGAGCCGCAGCTCGACGAGAGCCTCTCCGTGCGCGAGAACGTCATGCTTGGCGTCGCCGAGAAGAAGGCCAAGGTTGATCGCTTCAACGAGATCGCCATGCAGATCGCCGAGGATTATTCCGACGAACTCATGGAGGAAATGACCACCCTTCAGGACGCCATCGACGCCGAGAACCTCTGGGATCTCGACAGCCAGATCGACATCTCCATGGAGGCCCTGCGCTGCCCGCCCGACGATGCCGACGTCAAAACCCTCTCGGGCGGGGAACGCCGCCGCGTCGCGCTCTGCAAGCTGCTGCTCGAAGCGCCCGACATGCTCCTCCTCGACGAGCCGACCAACCACCTCGACGCCGAGACCATCGCCTGGCTGCAACAGCACCTGATCGACTACAAAGGCACGATCCTCATCGTCACCCACGACCGTTACTTCCTCGACGACATCACCGGCTGGATTCTCGAACTCGACCGCGGCGCGGGTATCCCCTACGAGGGCAACTATTCCGCATGGCTCGAGCAAAAGGCCAAGCGCCTCGAGCAAGAAGCCCGCGAGGACAAGTCGAAACAGAAAACCCTCGAACGCGAACTCGAATGGATGCGTCAGGGCCAGAAAGCCCGCCAGGCCAAATCCAAGGCCCGTATTCAGGCCTATAACGAACTCGCCAACCAGTCCGAGCGCGAAAAGATCACCCGCGCCCAGATCGTCATCCCCAATGGCCCGCGCCTCGGCTCCAAGGTCATCGAGGTCGAGGGCTTGGGCAAACACATGGGCGACAAGCAACTGATCGAAGACCTCTCGTTTTCGCTCCCGCCCGGCGGCATCGTCGGCGTCATCGGCCCCAACGGGGCCGGTAAATCGACCCTGTTCCGCATGTTGACCGGTCAGCTCGAGCCCGACACAGGCACGGTCGAATATGGCGACACGGTCCAGCTTTCCTACGTCGACCAATCCCGCGATGACCTCAATGATGGCGACACCGTCTGGGAAGCGATCTCCGGTGGGGCCGAGATCATCGAGCTGGGCGATGCACAGGTCAACTCGCGCGCCTATTGCTCGTCCTTCAACTTCAAGGGCGGCGACCAGCAAAAGAAACTCTCGCTCCTGTCGGGCGGGGAACGCAACCGCGTCCACATGGCCCGGCTCCTGAAAGAAGGCGGCAACGTCCTCCTCCTCGACGAACCGACCAACGACCTCGACGTGGAAACCCTCCGCGCCCTCGAAGACGCCCTCGTCGATTTCGCCGGTTGCGCCGTGGTGATCTCGCACGACCGCTTCTTCCTCGACCGCATCTGTACCCACATCCTCGCCTTTGAGGGCGACGCGCATGTGGAATGGTTCGAAGGCAACTTCGAGGACTACGAAGAAGACAAGAAACGCCGCCTTGGCCCAGACGCGCTCGAGCCGAAGCGCTTGAAGCACAAGAAGTTCACGCGATGATCAATCGGGGCGGCCTTCTTCGGGCCGCCCTTCTCGTTTTCGGCCCCAGCGCCCGCCCTGGGGGGCGGGTCGGGCGCGATGCAGGATGCCGAGCATCATGCGTTTGTTCGCTCAAATCCCCACCCCCTAGACTCCTCACCCCTTAATCTGCCAACCTTCCTGCACCCAATAGGGAGGCTCGCATGATCCGGTTCCGCTCGTTCCTTGCCCTTCTCGCCACGCTGACGCTGGTTGCCTGCGCGGCGGCCACGATCCCGCGCGACGCCGAGACGACGATCATCGCCCTGCGCCATGCCGACCGCGATCTGGAACAGCTCAACGCCAAGGGCCGCGCCCGCGCGGCGGCGCTTCCGGCTGCACTCTCTGACTACAAGATCGACGCGATCTTCTCCCCCGGCATGGACCGCAACCGCGACACAGCCGCGCCGCTGGCCAAGGCGACGGGCCTGCCCGTGACGATCATCACCACCGACAAGGTCGCCGCCCAGATCACGAGCCGCTATCCCAAGGGCACGGTCGTCTGGGTCGGCAACAAATCGAACCTGACCCCGCTTTGGGAAGACCTCGCCGCGCCCGGCCCCGCCCCCCTCGAATACGGCGATCTCTTCATTGTCCGCCTGCACCCGGATGGCCGCCGCACCGTCACACGTCGTCACGTCGCCCCATAAGCGCGGCCTCATTCCGCGCCACCCGCGCCTCAAGCGCCGCGTCGAGCTTTACCTCCTCGGCGATCTTCATCTGCACCCATGTCCTGAGAAGCCGGTTGATCCGCGATTGATACCCCTTGCCCATCGCCTTGAAGACCTTCGCCACCGACTTGTCGAGGTAGAGCGAGATCTTTTCCTTCGGCTCCTCGGTCGGGATATCCGCCTCAAGCGTGTGCCACGCCTCCGGCACCTCGTCACGGATATCGGCATCAATAAGCCGCTCGCGGCGCAGATAGGTCAGATCCCAGATGAGCTGCGACCGTGCCGCTTGGGCGGCTTTCGTCTGAGGGCGTTTTCTCGTCTCTGTCATGGGCAGGTCTCCTTTGCGGCCATCCTCGCAAACCCGCCTTACCCTCGCCTTAGCGCCCCGCACGCTGCACCACCGCGATATAGACGCAATACCGACGTGATACCGACGTGGGTTTTTCCCCTCCTGAACGCAAAAGGCCCCGCCATGTGGCAGGGCCTATGCGTGAGTGGTGTGGCGGGATTTAGAAGGCCTTGCCTTCCTTCGCGCCGAGCTTCTTGAAGACAATCGCCGCCGGGCAGAACCCGGTGATCGACGATTGCATGAGGTTCGCTCCGACGAACACTGTCAACCACATGAAAAGCGGCGAGACAAAGACGGTCAGCGCAACGCTAAGCAGCACCATACCGCCAGCGAACATGAACATGATGCGATCCAAGCACATTGTTTTTATTCCTTTTTCCGGTGCCACAGCCCAAGAATCAGCGCGGCTTCAGGAACGACAATACGCGAGTGGAAATAAATATTCAATAGTCAGAATATAACTCACTCCGGCGGCACGGGACGCGGGCTGCCATCGTCGTCAATCGCCACATAGGTAAAGACGGCCTCGGTGACCTTTTCCATGTGAAGCGCCCGGTGACGCACCACCCAGGCCTCGATCTTGATCCCCATCGACGACCGTCCGACCCGCTCGACCCAGGCCCAGACGCACAGGATATCCCCAACCCCCACAGGCCGAATGAACTTCATCGCATCCACCGCCACAGTCGTCACCCGCCCCTTGGCGCGCGCCGCCGCGACGATGCCGCTGGCGATGTCCATCTGGGCAAGCACCCACCCCCCGAAAATATCGCCATTGACGTTGACATCCGCAGGTGTCGCAACCGTGCGCAGGGTGGCTTCGCCTTCTGGTTTGATCTCTTCGCTCATTGCCAGTTTCCTCTTGTTTTGCCCAAGACTAACCCTATGCGACCTCACAAGAAAGCTGGTAGAAGCACGCATGACCGAAGACACCAGTTCAGAGCCATTCGACATCGTCGTGATCGGGGCCGGCCCCGCCGGAAGCGCCGCGGCTTTCTGCGCCGCGCGCGCAGGTCTACGCGTCGCCCTTGTCGACAAGGCGCGCTTCCCACGGGACAAGCTCTGCGGTGGTCTCTTCACCGGTCGGAGTCGCGCCTATTACCGCGAGATTTTCGGGCAAGAGTTCGAGACGGACCGTGCTGTTAACCTCTCGGAAATCGAGTTCTGGTATCAAGATCGCCGCCTTGCCCGGCTCTCGGATATTCCGCCGGTCAATCTCACCATGCGTCGCGATCTCGATGCGACGCTTCTGGATCATGCGCTTGCGGCTGGGGCCGAGGATTTCACGGGCCGCGCCATCGCAACGCTTGATGATGCGGGTGTGGCGCTGCGCAACGGGACGCGGCTCGAGGCATCGGTGCTGATCGGTGCGGATGGCGTCAATTCCATCACCGCGCGCCATCTCTTTGGCGCCCCTTTCGACAAAGAAACGATCGGTTTCGGGCTTGAGATCGAAGCCACCCCAGAGGAACAGCCCCCAAAAGATCACCCCCTGCGCATCGACTTTGCCGCCGCCACATGGGGCTATGGCTGGTCCTTCCCAAAACAGCACTCGACAACCGTCGGCGTTGGCGGATTGCACGCCCCAAACCCGGATATGAAGGCGCATTTTTCTACGTATCTTCAATCACTTGACTTGCCTGACGACACCCGCCGCTTCAAGGGGCATTACCTGCCCTTCGGCGATTTTCGCAAGGCTCCGGGACGGGCGCATATCCTGCTTGCCGGAGATGCGGCAGGGCTTGTCGATCCGATCACCGGTGAGGGCATCGCGCTTGCCATGAAGAGCGGCCAGCTTGCCGCCGAGGCCGCCATGGCCGCGCTCCGCGACGGACGTCCAGAGACCGCCTACACCCGCTACCACACCGCGCTACGCGACATGCACCGGAGCTTGCGCATCGCGCGGATGCTGCGCCCAATCATCTTTGCGCCACGCTGGCAGGGCGCTTTTACCCGCACCTTCGAACGCTCTGGCACGGTGCGGATGCAATACATGCGCCTCCTCGCGGGCGAGGTTGAATATCCCGAATTGGCCCGCGCCGTGCTGCGCCGCCTGCCGCGTTATCTCATGAACCGGATCAGACGCTCGCGCGGACCCATTTGACGATCGCCCCCGCAGGCATCGCCCCGGATTCACGCGCCCGCTCGCGCCCCCCGGCAAAGGCCGCCATGGTCGGTATCCCCCGGATACGGTATTTCGCGCCTGCCTGCGGGTGATCCTCGGTATTGAGCTTCACAAGCCGCGCCTGACCCGTAAGCTCTTGCGCAGCCTGCTGAAATTGTGGTGCCATCTGGCGACACGGACCACACCACGGCGCCCAGAAATCCACGACCAAAGGCACCTCATCATTGCGCGCCGCTTTCTCAAGCGTCGCAAGATCGACCTCAGCGACTTTCGCTTTCATCAAGGGCGCGCCGCAGGTGCCGCATTTTGGCCCGGCGCCGAGCTTGTCCTCAGGCACCCGGTTGACCTGACCACAATCGAAACAGGTGATTTTCTTGCCGCTCATGAGTTTCGCTCCGAAATCACATTCATTTTTTCATACATAAGGCTTCGGTCACGTTTGTGAACCCCGGCCAAGCATCAGCGGCAGCAACACCGGGAGGATGAGGAGCCGCCCAAGATGGCAGGCCGCGACGAACCCGGCATCCGCTCCGAGGATCGCGCCCATAGCGATCATCGTCTCAAGGCCGCCGGGCGCAAAAGCGACCACGACATGCGCAAGCGGCATGGCAAGAAACCCCGCCACAGGCACCGCAATCAGAACCGTCAGGCCAAGCGTCACTGCCGCCGCGCTCAACGCCGCAAGAAGCGCGCGCCAGAGATCGCGGAACGTGATCCCGCGAAATCGCGTCCCGATCAACGTGCCAATGGTCGCGAACCCCGCAAGCGCGATGGCCGGATGCACCGCTCCCGGCGTGAGATCAAAGAAATGCGCAATCGCCGACACAAGAAGCCCCGCGATGAGAAAATGCGCCGGCACCCGAAGCCGCTTCAAAACCGGACCTAGCGCACCGCCAAGCCCGAGAAGGATCGCCATCGCGCCGACCCCCATGATCTCCTGCGCCATCGGAAACGAGGTCTCGACATCCGCGCCAAGCCCGCCAAGCGCGAAGGGAACAAGCACCGAGAGGATCAGGACGCGCACCGTCTGGATCACGGTGATCCGCTCGGCATCGGCATGAAGCGCCGAGGACATGGCCACGACAAAGCTAAGATGCCCCGGTGACGCTGCCAGAAGCGCCGCGCGCCGCTCAAATCCAAACGCCGCGACAAGCAGCCAGCGATTGACGAGCAGGATCAAGACCATCAACCCCGCCAACGCGGCAAAGGCCACGGGCCAGCGCAGCATTGCCTCGCGCGCAGCCGCGTTCATACCCGCTCCGATGCCGACACCCACGACAAGGAATGCCACGTTGCGAAACGGCACGGCAAGCCCAAGCGGCACCCCGGCAAGGCTCAGCAGACTGATGAAAAGCGCAGGCCCGGTGATCGGAAAAAGCGGCAGCCCGACCCACGCACCAAGCGCCGCCCCGACCGCGCCAAGCGCCAGCGTCACGAGCGTTTGCACGACCGGGTTTGCATCGATGAAGAACCGCATGTCCCGCGCTACCACATTGCTCTGCCTCGAAAAAGCAAAAGGGCCGGAGGTCTCCCCCCGGCCCCTTTCCCGCTCCCCGCGGGTCAGGCTCAGTTCAGAGCCTTATCCGTGATCGCATGGGTCCATGCGCCTTCCGGCTGCTTTGTGATGACCGGATCCGAGCCACCCGACAGAAGACTGTCAACGGTGCGCTGATAATCGGCCGGGTCAAGCGCGCCGTTCGAACCGGCGGTGAGCTTGGCCACTTCCGTCATCATGCGGATCTGGTGTTCCTCGGTCTGTGCGCCCGATGCGTCGTTATCGAGAACGATCATCGCCGCGTCTTCCGGGTTCTCCTCGGCCCATTTCCAGCCCTTCATCGAAGCGCGCACGAAACGCACCATCTTGTCGACGAAGGCCGGATCTTCGAGGTTTTCCTCGAGGACATACATGCCATCCTCGAGCGTCGCGACGCCCTGATCCTCATACTTGAACACCACGAGGTCATCCGGGGTCAGGCCCGCATCGATCACCTGCCAGTATTCGTTATACGTCATGGTCGACACACACGCCGCCTGCCCCTGAAGAAGCGGATCGACGTTGAAGCCCTGCTTGAGAACCGTGACGCCATCCTCGCCACCGTCGGTCGAGAGGCCAAGCTTGCTCATCCAGCTCAGGAACGGATACTCGTTGCCAAAGAACCAAACACCGAGCGTCTTACCCGCGAAATCGTCGGGGCTTGCGACGCCTGCATCCTTGCGGCAGGTGAGCATCATGCCCGAGGATTTGTAGGGCTGCGCGATGTTGACCAGCGGCAGACCCTTTTCGCGGCTGGCAAGCGCCGACGGCATCCAGTCGAGCACGACATCAGCACCGCCACCGGCGATGACCTGCGCCGGTGCGATATCCGGGCCGCCCGGCTTGATCGTGACGTTGAGGTCTTCTTCCTCGTAGAACCCCTTGTCGAGGGCGACATAATAGCCCGCGAACTGGGCCTGCGTGACCCATTTGAGCTGGAGCGTAACGTCATCGGCGGCCTGCGCCATCGACGCCGCGAGGCCAAGCGCCGCAGCGCTCATTGTCTTCATCATGGTTTTCATTTTCTTTCTCTCCTTGTTGGACTTGGCTATTTGGACTTTGGTCTTTTCTTTGCTCAGCCTCTTTGTGACGGGTGCCAGAAGGTGACTGCCTTTTCGAGCAGTGCGACCCCGCCATAGAACGCGGACCCCACCACAGCGGCAACAACGATCTCGGCCCAGACGAGGTCGAGCGCGAGTTGCCCCACGGATGTGGAAATCCGGAATCCCATGCCCTTGATGGGCGAGCCGAAGAACTCGGCCACGATGGCGCCGATAAGCGCGAGCGTGGTGGCGATCTTCAGGCCATTAAAGATGAACGGCATCGCTGCGGGCAAGCGCAGTTTGAGCAGCGTCTGCCCATAGCTTGCCGCATAGGTGCGCATCAAATCGCGCTGCATGTGATCGGTCGCCTGAAGCCCCTGCACCGTGTTGACGAGCATCGGGAAGAACACCATCACGACAACGACCGCCGCCTTGGATTGCCAGTCAAAGCCGAACCACATCACGAGGATCGGTGCCATGCCGATGATCGGCAGCGCGGCGACGAAATTGCCAACCGGCAGAAGGCCGCGTTGCAGGAACGGGAAGCGGTCGATCAGCACCGCAATGAGGAACGCCGCACCGCACCCAAGGATATAGCCCGACAAGGCGCCCTTGATGACGGTCTGTACGAAGTCCTCCCAGAGGATACCCGTCGAGACCCCGAACCGCGCCGCAATCATCGACGGCGGTGGTAGGAGCACGGGCGAAATCTCAAGCCCGCGCACCATACATTCCCAGATCAGGATCAGCGTGATCCCGAAGATCGCCGGAACAGCAAGCCCCGTCGCCCGCGTCTTCGGACGCCGCGACAGAAGGACATTGCTCCACCAACCAATCGCCCAGATGGCGAGCCCTGCGATTACCCAGATCATCGCACCATCCCCATCCGTTTGAGAACCACAGTCTGCATAAGCCCGATCAACCCGACAAGCGCCGCCGCAAGGGCCGCCGCCGTGATGAGCGCGCTCCAGATCTGGATCGTCTGCCCGTAGTAGCTCCCCGCGAGAAGCCGCGCGCCAAGGCCCGCAACCGCGCCAGTCGGCAATTCGCCCACGATGGCCCCCACGAGGGACGCCGCCATCGCGATTTTGAGCGAGGTAAAGAGATAGGGCATCGACGACGGCAGGCGCAGTTTCCAGAACTCCTGACCGCTGGTCGCGTTCCATGTTTTCATCTGGTCAAGCTGCATGTGATCGGGGCTGCGCAGCCCTTTCACCATACCGACGACGACCGGGAAGAACGAAAGATACATCGAGATGACCGCCTTCGGCAGCAGCCCGGAAATCCCGACCGCGTTGAGCACCACGATAATCATCGGCGCAATGGCAAGGATCGGGATGGTCTGACTCGCGATGACCCAAGGCATCACGCTCATATCCATCGTGCGGTTGTAAACGATCCCCACCGCCAGCGCGATACCAAGCGCCGTGCCAAGCGCGAAACCGAGAAGCGTCGAGGATAGCGTCACAGTGCTATGGAACAGAAGCGAGCGCTTCGAGAAGGCCCGCCCTTTGACGACCATCTCGCCTGTGGTTTTCCAGATCTCCTGCCCAACCTGATGCGGCGCGGGGAGTTTCGGTTTCTTCTGGCTCATCGTGTCCGCGACAAGCTCGGAAAAACTCAACTCAACCCCTGCCCGCTTGGCCTTGTCCTGCGCCCACGGCGCATTCAACGCGAGCGTCCCGGCGTACCAAAGCACGAAGATCGCGATCACCACCGTGACGATGGGGCCAAGCCTATGCCAAAGCCCCGCCATCACGCGTCGTCCTCGTGGCCCGCGCGAAGCCCGTCACGGACCCGGTGCGCGATCTCGATAAATTCCGGTGTATCGCGGATTTCAAGCGGCCGTTCCTTGGGGAGCGGGCTGTCGATCACGTCGGTAATCCGCCCCGGCCGCGGACTCATCACCACGATCTTGGTCGAGAGATAGACCGCCTCGGGGATCGAGTGCGTGACGAACCCAATCGTCTTGTTGGTGCGCGCCCACAGCTCGAGAACCTGCTCATTGAGGTGATCGCGCACGATCTCGTCCAACGCCCCGAACGGCTCATCCATCAAAAGAATATCGGCATGGAAGGCAAGCGCCCGCGCAATAGACGCGCGCTGCTGCATCCCGCCCGAAAGCTGCCAGGGGAACTTGCGCTCGAACCCGTCAAGGTGGACCAGCTCAAGAACTTCCTTCACCGCCGCGTCCTGCTCGGCCTTGCTCACACCCATGATCTCGAGCGGCAGGCGGATATTGCCGCCAATCGTGCGCCACGGATAAAGCCCCGCGTGCTGAAACACATAGCCATAGGCACGCGCCTTGCGGGCCTCTTCGGGGCTGACGCCGTTGACCGTGATCTCGCCCGCCGTGGGCTTTTCAAGGTCCGCCATCACCCGCAGCAAGGTGGTCTTGCCACAGCCCGACGGGCCGATGAAGCTCACGAAATCGCCCTTCTCGATATCGAGGTTGACGTCTTTCAGGGCATGGACCGGACCATCGTTGGTCTGGAAGGTCAGCGACAGGTTTTTTGCGCTGATCACAGGTTCGCTTGTCAAAGTCTTCGCTCCGCTGGCCATTTTGGCTTGCTTGTTGGCCGCCCCGCCGGGTCTGGCGGGGCCGCAGGTTTCTGTCTTAGATGCCCGCCGGGATGTTCATCGGGTCCCGGTGAATCTGTTTCGGGGCGGTAAGCTCTTTCCACTTCGAAAGCGCCACATTGGCACTCGGGAAGGCCGGACGCGGCACGAACCGGCCCCGACCGGGCTGCGGCTGGCTGTTTTGCCCCCAAGCCCAGATCACTTCACCCCGGCTCAAGGTGTAGCGCGACTGCGCCTTGACCTCAAAGCCCTCAAACACGTTGTAGTCGAGAATCGAGTGATGGTTCGAGGCGCTGATCGTCTTGGTGATCTTCGGATCCCACACCACGATATCCGCGTCCGCGCCCTCCACGATCGCCCCTTTCTTGGGGTAAATGTTGAGGATCTTCGCCACATTGGTCGAGGTCGCCGCAACAAATTCGTTCGGCGTCAGGCGGCCGGTCTCGACCCCTTCGGTCCAAAGCACGGCAAGCCGTTCCTCAAGCCCGTTCGAGCCGTTCGGGATCTTGGTGAAATCGGCAACCCCCATGCGTTTCTGCTCGGTCGAGAACGCCGCGTGGTCCGTCGCCACGACCTGCAGGCTCCCGGCCTGAAGCCCGGCCCAAAGGCTATCCTGATGATCCTTGTTGCGGAACGGCGGGCTCATGACCCGGCGCGCGGCATGGTCCCAATCGGTGTTGAAATACTCGCGCTCATCAAGCGTCAGGAACTGCACCAGCGGCTCGCCATAGACGCGCATCCCCTTCTGGCGCGCGCGCCGGATCGCCTCATGTGCCTGCTCACAGGAGACATGCACGATATAAAGCGGCACACCGGCAGCATCCGCGATGGTGATCGCCCGGTTCGCGGCCTCACCCTCGAATTCCGGCGGGCGCGAATAGGCGTGCCCCTCCGGCCCGGTGATCCCCTTCTCAAG
Source organism: Shimia aestuarii (assembly GCF_022814865.1). Classification (GTDB taxonomy): domain Bacteria; phylum Pseudomonadota; class Alphaproteobacteria; order Rhodobacterales; family Rhodobacteraceae; genus Shimia; species Shimia aestuarii_A. The sequence goes on from NZ_JAKVRD010000005.1 coordinate 157,599, forward strand.
CATCTGCGCCTGCATATCGGCCACAAGGTCGCCGTTCTCGGCATGCACCATCGGCAGCGCGCCAAGCTCCTTACAGCGCTTGAACGAGGCGAACATCTCGTCATCCTCGATCATCAGCGCGCCCTTATAGGCCATGAAGTGCTTGAACGAGTTGACGCCCATATCCACGGCGTCTTTCATCTCTTCAAAGATGGTCTCATTCCAGCCCGTGATCGCCATGTGATAGCCCACGTCCGAGCAAATCTGCGGCGCGCTCTTGCGGTGCCATTCGTTGATCGCGTTCTTGATCGACCCATCTTCGCCCGGAAGACAGAAATCGACGACCATCGTCGTGCCGCCCACGGCCGCGGCCCAAGTGCCGGTCTCGAAGGTCTCGGCGGCAGTGGTGCCCATGAAGGGCATCTCGAGGTGCGTATGCGGGTCGATCCCGCCGGGGATCACATAGGCGCCTTCCGCGTCGATATATTCGTCGCCCTTGAGGTCTTCACCAATCTGCTTGATCGTCTCTCCCTCGATCAGCACATCCGCTTTCCATGTCCGGTCGGCGGTGCAGACCATGCCGCCCTTGATAACCTTGGTTCCCATTGTTCTTCTCCCTGTCGGCAAGGGACGCCCCCCTTGCATCTTCTTGGTTGAAATACCTCGGGGGTCCGGGGGCTGGCCCCCGGTCCTCCTTTATCCGTTCACTCGACGATCTCTGCCGTCTCGAGAACCGCATGCAGAAGCACATCCGCCCCCGCTGCGGCCCAGTCTTTGGAAATCTCTTCCGCCTCGTTATGCGAAAGCCCGTCCACGCAAGGGCACATGACCATCGCCGTCGGCGCCACCTGGTTGATCCAGCAGGCATCATGCCCCGCGCCCGAGATGATATCCTTGTGGCTATAGCCAAGACGCTCCGCCGCGCCCCGGATCGCGCCCACGCATCCGTCGTCGAACTTGACCGGGTCGAACCCGCCCACTTTCTCAAAGGAAATCGTCAGGCCCATATCATCGGCGATCTTCTGACCTTCTACCTTGAGACGGTTCTCCATGTCGGTGATCACGTCAAGCTCGGGGCTGCGGAAATCGACGGTGAACACCACCTTACCGGGGATCACGTTGCGCGAGTTGGGATACACATCAATATGCCCCGCCGCGCCAACCGCATGAGGCGCGTGGCTGAGGGCAATCTCGTCAACCTTCTCGAGAACGCGCGCCATGCCAAGGCCCGCATTGCGGCGCATCGGCATCGGGGTCGAACCGGTATGCGCGTCCTTGCCCTCGATCGTAACTTGCGTCCAGCTAAGGCCCTGCCCATGCGTGACAACGCCGATATCCTTGCCTTCCGCTTCAAGGATCGGTCCCTGTTCGATATGCAGCTCAAAGAAGGCATGCATCTTGCGTGCGCCAACTTCTTCCTCGCCGCGCCAACCGATCCGCTTCAGCTCGTCGCCAAAGGACTTGCCCTCCGCATCCTCGCGCTCATAGGCCCAATCCTGCGTGTGGATGCCTGCAAAGACACCGGACGAGAGCATCGCCGGGGCAAACCGCGTCCCTTCCTCGTTGGTCCAGTTGGTGACAACGATCGGGTGTTTCGTCTTGATGCCAAGGTCTTTCATAGTCCGCAGGATTTCCAGCCCGCCAAGCACGCCGAGCACCCCGTCATACTTGCCGCCCGTCGGCTGCGTGTCGAGATGCGAGCCGACATAGACCGGGAGCGCCTGCGGGTCGGTGCCCGGATATTCAGCAAACATATTGCCCATCTGGTCGAGCCCCATGGTGCAGCCCACCGCCTCGCACCATGTCTGGAACAGGGCGCGGCCCTCGCCATCCTCGTCCGTCACGGTCTGGCGGTTGTTGCCACCCGCCACGCCGGGGCCGATCTTGGCCATCTCCATGAGACTATCCCAAAGCCGGTCGGCATTGATCTTGAGGTTTTCACCGGGCGCCGCCATCTCGTATCTCCCTTGCTTGCCGGGCCGGGGGCTGCATTTTTCGGCACTCACCCCGCCCGCTGCTTGCTTTTTATGTCCTCCCGGCGTCCGGTCCGACTGGACTCTTGCGCTCGGGTAAATCCTGACCATATGGTCAATGTGAGGCCACCACAGTCTGACCAACCGGTCAAGATTTTTCTCCACAGGGATTTTCCCATGCCGCGCGCGCAAAAACCAAACAGCAAAAAAGAACGCCGCCTGGAAAGCGAAAAGCTTATTTTGGATGCAGCGGAAAAAGTCTTTGCCGAGGCAGGCTTTGGCGGTGCCACGATGCAGCTCATCGCGGACCTTGCTGGGCTTCCCAAGGCCAACCTGCACTATTACTTCCCGACCAAGGAATCTCTTTATCGGCAAGTGGTGCAAAACATCTTTCAGATCTGGCTCGAGGCCGCGGACGTCTTTGACAAGGCCGATGGCCCGGCCGAGGGAATCGGTGCCTATATCGACGCCAAGATGGAAATCTCTCGTCTGCACCCCGCCGGGTCCAAGGTCTGGGCCTCCGAAGTCATGCACCGCGCGCCGGTGATTCAGGACTATCTCGAGACAACACTGACCGAATGGACCGAAGGGCGCGCCGCCGTGATCGACCGCTGGATCGCCGAGGGGCGCATGGCGCCTGTCGACCCTCGCCATCTGCTCTATATGCTGTGGGCCACAACCCAGCACTACGCCGACTTCAACCACCAGATCGAGACACTGAACGGTGGGGCCCCGCTTTCTGAGGCGCAATGGGACGCGGCCAAGAAAAGCGTGAAAGAGATCATCCTGCGCGGTATCGGCATCCCCGCGTGATTTCGTCCGCTGGACGCCCCGCCCGGTCTGACGTATCCTCGCCCCCCCGACCACGGATCAGGACAGGCGTCATGGCTGAACCCGCCACCAAGAGCGAGAAGAAACCGAGCCGCATTCAACTGCGCAATCGCAAACGCATTCTCGACGCTGCGCTCGAGGTTTTCGCCCAGCACGGCTTTCGCGGTGCCACCCTCGACCAGATCGCCGCAGAGGCCGGACTGTCGAAGCCCAATATCCTCTATTATTTCTCCGGCAAGGAAGAGATTCACGTCACACTCCTGAATCAGTTGATGGAGACGTGGCTTGACCCGCTCGCGCATCTCGACCCCGAAGGCGACCCGGTCGAGGAGATCCTCGCCTATGTCTATCGCAAGCTCGACATGGCGCGCGAATTCCCCCGTGAAAGCCGCCTTTTCGCCAACGAGATCCTGCAAGGCGCGCCGCGCATGCGCCCGCATCTCGAAACCGCGCTGAAACCGCTTTTCGACGCCGAATGTGCACTGATCCAAAGCTGGATCGACGCGGGCAAGCTCGCGCCGCTCGATCCACGTCACCTGATCGTATCGATCTGGGCCACGACCCAGCATTACGCAGATTTCGACGCTCAGCTTCAGGTGCTCATACCCGGCGACGAAGACGTGATCGACGGCGCACGCACGTATCTTGACACGATGTTCCGCAAGATGCTCGCCCCCTGACATCCCCTGACACCCGGACATGAAAAACCCGGCGGGAAGGAGAACACCCCGCCGGGTCTCTTGTCGTGGGTGGGCTGCAACCTGCCTACCCTGCACAGAGAGCTTGTGCTGTTACTCCGCCGCCTGCGACGCCGGGTTGTTCGGATGCGCAAGCCAATTGCCATATTCCGCCGCAACCGGCTGGCCCGTGCGCTCGTCCATCTCGCCGGGGGCAAGCGTGCGCATGGTGATGCAATCCTCAACCGGGCAGACATTCACGCAAAGGTTACAGGCGACGCACTCGTCGTCCTTGACCCGGAACACCCGATCCTCGGTCATCTCGATCGCCTGATGGCTGGTATCCTCACAAGCCGCATAGCAGCGCCCGCACTTGATACAATCATCCTCGTTGATAACCGCCTTGGTCACGTGGTTGAGGTTGAGATACTGCCAATCGGTGACATTCGGCGTTGCCATACCAACGAAGTCGGCAGTGCTCGTATGGCCCTTCTCATCCATCCACTGGCTCAGGCCCGAGATCATCTCCTGCACGATCTTGAACCCATAGGTCATCGCCGCCGTGCAAACCTGCACATTCCCCGCGCCAAGCGCCATGAACTCCGCCGCATCGCGCCATGTCGTGACGCCACCAATGCCGCTGATCGGGAGGTTCGCCGTCTCCGCATTGCGCGCGATCTCGGCCACCATGTTCATCGCGATGGGCTTAACTGCCGGACCACAATAGCCCCCATGCGTGCCCTTGCCGTCAATCGTCGGCATCGGCGCCATCACATCGAGGTCCACCCCGGTGATCGAGTTGATGGTGTTGATGAGGCTGACCGCATCAGCGCCCCCCTTCATCGCCGCCGTCGCCGGGTTGAGGATATTGGTGATGTTCGGCGTCAACTTGACGATCACCGGCATCCGCGTGTTCGCCTTGCACCAGCGCGTGACCATCTCGACATATTCCGGCACCTGTCCCACGGCCGATCCCATGCCGCGCTCGGCCATCCCGTGCGGACAGCCAAAGTTAAGCTCGATCCCGTCTGCGCCCGTCTCCTCGACCAGCGGCAGGATCGCTTTCCACGCCTCTTCCTCGCACGGCACCATGAGCGAAACGATCACCGCACGATCCGGGTAATCCCGCTTCACCGCCTTGATCTCCTGAAGGTTCGTCTGGAGCGGGCGGTCCGTAATAAGCTCGATATTGTTGAGGCCCAAAAGCCGCCGATCCGCCCCGTGGATTGCGCCATAGCGCGGGCCGTTGACGTTGACGACGGGCGGACCTTCCTCGCCAAGGGTCTTCCAGACGACCCCGCCCCACCCCGCCTCAAAGGCGCGGCGCACGTTATATTCCTTGTCCGTCGGCGGCGCAGAGGCGAGCCAAAACGGGTTCGGGGATTTGATCCCCACGAAGTTGCTTTGAAGATTGGCCATGTCGCTGATCTCCCTTTCTTACGCCGTCAACGCGGCGTGGATGTCTTCGGCGGCATCGCGCCCTTCGGCCACTGCGGTCACGGTGAGGTCATCCCCCCCGCTCGCACAATCGCCCCCGGCCCAGACGCCTTTGACGCTCGTGCGCCCCGCGCCGGTCACCTTGATCTTGCCGCGCTCCGTCTCCGGCAGGGCCGCGCCCTCAAGGGTCTGACCGATTGCCTTGAAAACCTGGTCGGCGGCAATACGCACCGTCTGGCCCGTAGGCTTGAGATCGTCATCGGTATATTCGAACTCGATCTCGCGCACCGCGCCATTGCCGATCACGGCCTTGGGCGAGGCATTGGTGATGATCCGCACGCCTTTCGACGCCGCTAGGTCTTGCTCAAAGACGCTGGCATTCATCCGCTCCCGGCCCCGTCGATAGACAAGGCTGACGTTCAGCGCGCCCAGAAGTTTCGCCTGAACCGCGGCATCCACCGCCGTCATGCCGCCGCCGATCACAACCACGTCGCGCCCGATGGCCACATCCCCAAGGTCCGACGCCTGGCGCAGCTCGGCAATGAAGTCGACCGCGTCAAGAACGCCGCCCTTCTCCTCGCCATCGACGCCAAGCGCATTGACCCCGCCAAGCCCGATCCCAAGGAACACCGCATCATAATCGCCCTTGAGCGCCTCGAGCGTCAGACCCGCGCCAAGCGCCTTGCCGGTCTCAACGGTGATCCCACCGATCTTCAAAAGCCAGTCGACCTCCTTCGCCGCGAAATCATCGACCGACTTGTAGCTCGCAATGCCGAACTCGTTGAGCCCGCCCGGCTTCTGGCGCGCATCGAACACGGTGACGTCATGGCCATGCATCGCCAGCCGGTGCGCCGCCGCAAGACCCGCAGGCCCCGCCCCGACCACCGCGACGCGCTTTCCCGTCGCCGCGGCGCGCTCGAACGGGTGCACCCCCGCCTGCATGAGCGTGTCCGTCGCATAGCGTTGCAGCCGTCCGATCTCGACCGGCTTACCCTCCGCCGTCTCCCGCACACAGACCTGCTCACAGAGCGTCTCCGTCGGGCAAACCCGCGCACACATACCCCCAAGGATATTCTGGTTCAGGATCGTCTTGGCCGCCGCCTCCGGCGTGCCGGTCGCGATCTGGCGAATGAATAGCGGGATGTCGATATCGGTCGGACAGGCGTCCATGCAGGGCGCGTCGTGACAGAAGTAACACCGATCCGCGGCGACCAGCGCCTCGTGATCCTCGAGCCGGGGATGCAAATCCCCGAAATTGTCGGCAAGCTGGTCGGGGCCAAGACGCCCTCCCACGATACCTTCGCTCAACGGTGAATTGGTCATTCCTCTCCCCATGTCATCGTTTGGCTAATGGAATCAGGCTGTCACGGGTTCTGTTTTTTATCAACTGGTAAAATTTAAACTGGTGGCCAAAAAACTTCAGATGCCCGAAAATTCAGCGAATTTTGCCGCTCATCGCGAGGCGTTTCGCCAGACAATGCTTGCGAAAAAACCGACTCTCGCGGATACTCACCGCGCAACGTTACCTCTATCGACCTACTGTTCCTTCGGCTCAGGCACTCGATTTTGCACTGACCGAGCCACGCTGCCGCAGGATCGCGGGCAGTTACGATACAGACAGGAGATACGACGATGGCAACTGGCACCGTCAAATGGTTCAACACCACCAAAGGCTACGGCTTTATCGCACCCGATGAGGGCGGCAAGGACGTATTCGTTCACATTTCGGCCGTGGAACGTTCCGGGCTGACCGGCCTCGCCGACAACCAGAAGGTCACTTACGAACTTCAGGCCGGCCGTGATGGCCGCGAAAGCGCGGTGGACATCGCTCTGGCCTGATCCGCCGGCGCGACTGACAGATTTCGAAAAGGGCGTGAGGGCTTCCTCCCGCCCTTTTTTCATACGCAAACGCCCCTGCTTCTCCTTTGCCCAAATACTCCCGCCGGAGGCGTCCCATCCAACGCAAAAGGCGCGCCGCCCGCAAGCAACGCGCCGTTTTCTCAACCCGCGACGGGCCCGGACCCGGCCTTGGCCGGGGCTGGGCGAAACCTGCGGCGGCGTAAGCCGCCCCCGCTTTAGTCCACGTAGTCTTCCATCGGCGGACAGATACAGACGAGGTTGCGGTCGCCATAGGCATTGTCGACCCGGTTGACCGGCGGCCAATACTTATCGACCCGGAAAGACCCCGGCGGGAAACAGCCCTGCTCGCGGCTATAGGGCCGGTCCCATTCACCCACGAGGTCTTGCGTCGTGTGCGGCGCGTGTTTGAGCGGGTTGTTCTCCGCATCCATCTCGCCCGCCTCGATGACGCGGATTTCCTCGCGGATTGCCAGCATCGCATCGCAGAACCGATCGAGCTCGGCCTTGGTCTCGCTCTCCGTCGGCTCGATCATCAGCGTGCCCGCCACGGGCCAGCTCATGGTCGGCGCGTGGAACCCGCAATCCATCAGGCGCTTGGCAATATCATCGACCGTCACGCCCGCGCTTTCGGCAAAGGGGCGCGTGTCAATGATGCACTCATGTGCAACCCGGCCCGTCGGCCCTTTGTAAAGGACGTCATAGGCCCCCTCGAGACGCTTAGCGATGTAGTTGGCGTTGAGGATCGCCGCCCGCGTGGCCTGCGTCAGGCCCTCTCCCCCCATCAAGAGGATATAGGCCCAGGAGATTGGCAAGATCGACCCCGACCCGACCGGCGCCGCGCTGACTGCGCCCGCCTTCTCTGGCAGGTGCGGCACGAGATGCGCCTTGACCCCGATCGGCCCCATGCCGGGACCACCGCCACCATGCGGGATGGCAAAGGTCTTGTGCAGGTTGAGGTGGCTCACATCCCCACCAAGATCGCCGGGCCGCGACAGGCCCACCATGGCGTTGAGGTTGGCGCCGTCGATATAGACCTGCCCACCATGCTCATGGGTGATCGCACAGACCTCGCGCACCGTTTCCTCGAACACACCATGCGTCGAGGGGTAGGTGATCATGCAGCCTGCAAGCTCGTTCGAGTGTTTCTGCGCTTTCGCAAGGAAATCGTTGAGATCAATGTCACCGTTCTCGCTCGACTTCACCGGCACGACCTTCCAGCCAACCATCTGCGCACTCGCCGGGTTGGTGCCATGCGCGCTCATCGGGATGAGACAGACATTGCGATGCCCCTCGCCCCGCGCCGCGTGATAATCCGCAATGGTCAGGAGACCGGCATATTCCCCCTGCGCGCCAGAATTGGGCTGCATCGAGAAATCGTCATAGCCGGTAATCTGGCAAAGCTTCGCGGTGAGATCGTCAAGCATCTCGCGATAGCCAAGCGCCTGATCCTCTGGACAATAGGGATGTAACAACGAGAATTCGCGCCAGCTTACCGGCATCATCTCGGCGGCAGCGTTGAGCTTCATCGTGCACGACCCAAGCGGGATCATCGCCCGATCAAGCGCAAGATCACGATCCGCAAGGCGGCGCATGTAGCGCATCATTTCCGTCTCGGCGCGGTTCATGTGGAACACCGGATGGGTGAGAAAATCGCTCCGGCGGTGCATGTTGTCCGGCACGCGATACTCGGCCTCGAAATTGTCATCCTTGCGGTCGATCCCAAAGGCTCGCCACACGGCCTCAATCACTGCCGGGCGCGTGGCCTCGTCCACGGTGATCCCTACCCGTGTCTCGCCGACCGGGCGCAGGTTGACGTTCTCGTCCACCGCCGACTTGATAACCGCCGCCTGAAGCGGGCCCACATCGACAGTGATCGTGTCGAAGAACACCTTGGGATCTACCTTGAACCCCGCCGCCTCAAGCCCATTGGCAAGGCGCACGGTCTTGCGGTGAATCCGCTGCGCAATCGCCTTGAGCCCCTTCGGCCCGTGGAACACCGCATACATCGACGCCATCACCGCCAAAAGCGCCTGCGCCGTGCAGACGTTCGACGTCGCCTTTTCGCGCCGGATATGCTGTTCGCGGGTCTGGAGCGAGAGACGATACGCCTTGTTGCCGCGCGCATCGACCGACACGCCGACAATCCGCCCCGGCATCTGCCGCTTATAGGCGTCCTTGGTCGCCACATAGGCCGCGTGCGGCCCGCCATATCCCATCGGCACGCCAAAGCGCTGGGTGGTGCCCACGGCGATATCCGCCCCCATTGCACCCGGCTCTTTCAGCAGGGTAAGCGACAGCGGATCGGCACTGATAATCCCGATCGCCTTGGCCTCATGCAGCGCCGCAATATGGTCGGTGAAATCCCGCACGTGCCCATATGTGCCCGGATACTGGAAAATCGCGCCGAAAACCTTGTCGGCCTCCAACTTGTCCGGATTGCCGACGATGACCTCGATGCCAAGCGGCTTTGCACGGGTCTGGATCACAGCGATATTCTGAGGGTGGCAATCACGGTCGACAAAGAACGCCTTGGCCTTCGATTTCGACACCCGCTGCGCCATGGTCATCGCCTCGGCACAGGCCGTCGCCTCGTCAAGAAGCGACGCATTGGCAACCTCAAGCCCCGTCAAGTCCGACACCATGGTCTGAAAATTCAAGAGCGCCTCAAGGCGGCCCTGCGAAATCTCTGGCTGATACGGCGTATAGGCCGTGTACCACGCCGGGTTCTCAAGGATGTTGCGCTGGATCGCGGGCGGCGTCACCGTGCCGTGATATCCCTGCCCGATAAGGCTTGTCAGAACCTTGTTCTTCGCCGCCGTGACCCGCATCCGATAAAGCAACTCGCGCTCCGAGAACGGCCGCCCGAAATCAAGCGGTGCCTCTTGCCGGATGCTCTTGGGCACCGTGTCCTCGATCAGCGCATCAAGGCTTTCGGCCCCAACCACCCCAAGCATGTCGGCCATTTCCTCGGGCGATGGCCCGATGTGGCGGCGGTTGGCGAAATCATACGGCAGGTAGTCCGTCGGCGTGAACGGCATGGTGTCCTCCATAACTTACCCATCGGCGCTCCGGCATCGGTCGCGCCCTGCCCTCTCGGGCGTCATTTCCCTTGCAAACCCGGCACACCCCGCGCCGGACAGTCGCGCGTCAGCCCACGAAGTCCTTGTAGGCCGCCTCGTCCATGTAATCGTCCATCTGGCTGGCATCCGCGGGCTTCATCTTGAAGAACCACGCATCACCAAGCGGGTCTTCGTTGACCTTGCCCGGATCCTCGACCAAGGCCGCGTTGACCTCGACAATCTCGCCATCAAGCGGCGCAAGGATATCGCTTGCCGCCTTGACCGACTCGATGACGCAAACCTCGTCATCCTTCGACACCTCGGTGCCTTCTTCCGGCAATTCGATGAACACCACATCGCCAAGCTGCTCGCTCGCGTGTTCCGTGATGCCCACGACAACCACGTCATCCTCGACGCGCAGCCATTCATGTTCTTCGGTGAATTTCATCTTCCGAGGTCTCCCTGTTCGTTCAACGTTTGAAACCGGCCGGCACGAAAGGCAGTCTGACAACCTTCACAGGCATCCGCTTGCCGCGCACCTCGCCAAAAAGTTCGCTATCCTTGCTCGCATATTCCGCAGAGACATAGCCCATGGCAACAGGTCCGTTGACGCTCGGACCAAATCCGCCGCTCGTCACCGTTCCGATGGGCGCACCGCCCTCGTCACTTGCATAGATTTCCGTACCGCCGCGCATGGGTGCCCGGCCCTCCGGCAAAAGACCAACCCGCTTGCGTGCCACGCCCTCGGCCATCTGGCCTAGGATCGCCTCCGCGCCGGGGAAACCACCCGCACGCGCTCCGCCCGTGCGCCGCACCTTCTGGATCGCCCAGGTCAGTGCCGCTTCGACCGGGCTGGTGCCCGCATCAATATCGTTTCCATATAGGCAAAGCCCGGCCTCGAGCCGCAGACTGTCACGCGCGCCAAGGCCGATCGCCTCGACCTCCTCCATCTCGAGAAGCGCCCGGCAAAGCGCCTCTGCGCTGCCGTCCGGAACCGAGATCTCGAACCCGTCCTCGCCGGTATAGCCCGAACGCGACACCCAACAGTCCACGCCCAAGATCTCGACCGTCGCCACATCCATGAACCGCATCTCCGCAATCTCCGGCGCGAGCCGCGACAACGCGGCCTCCGCCTGCGGCCCCTGAAGCGCGACAAGCGCCCGGTCCGTGATCGTCTCAACCGTGATCCCCGGCTCCAACGCCGCCTTCATCCGCGCGATATCCGCCGCTTTGCAGGCCGCGTTGACCACAACGAAAAGATGATCGCCCCGGTTGGCGAACATGAGATCGTCCTCGATCCCGCCTGTGTCGTTGGTGAAAAAGCCGTAGCGCTGGCGCCCCGTGTCAAGGCCAAGCACATCCACCGGCACAAGGCCCTCGAACGCTTTGGCAATCGCCTCGAGGCTCTCGCCGCGCAGGATCACCTGCCCCATATGGCTGACATCGAACAGCCCAGCCTCGGCGCGGGTATGAAGATGCTCCTTCATGACGCCGAGCGGATATTGCACCGGCATCTCGTATCCCGCGAAAGGCACCATCTTGGCGCCAAGCTCCAGATGAAGATCGTATAGCGGCGTGCGCTGCAACGCGTCCATGGTCTCGCTCCCTGTCTTCCGGAGCGTCTTCTGATCATGAAGGCATCCGGCATCACTCTCTCGCGCGAATGTGGCCCGCGCGGGCAATGCCCCCTCTGTCCTTTCGCCTGAGATCGCTATCCCTTCGGCGGCCTGCCTCTCGCAGGCTCTCTCCAGAGTGTTATCGGTGCGTGTCGGTCCCTGTGGCCTGAGAGTTTCCGGGGCGGTTGCTCCTTCGGCACCGGGTCAACCCGGTTCTCCCGACTCGCGTCAACCGATACCTAGTGTTATGCGGAGGCGCTGACAAGCCCTGCCGACGCAGCGCCACGCTCGCGGCAATTCCGCGGCGCAAGGATATCAAGCAACGCCGCGTTGTTGCAGACCAGCGCATTCAGCGTCACACCGTCAAGAACGTCATAGAAGGCTTCCGCCGCATCCTGCAACGCCACCCGCAATAGGCAGGCATTGACAAGCGGGCAGGAGTTGTCTGCATCCGCGAAACACTCTGCCAACGGCACAGGGGCCTCCATGTGGCGGAAAATCTGGCCAACCTCGATCTGTTCCGGCTCAAGCGCAAGCTCGATGCCGCCGTTGCGCCCGCGATGGGTATGGATGATCCCCATCTGGCCCAATTGGTTGATCACCTGCGCAAGGTGGTTCTCGGAAGATTTGCACACCCGCGCAATCTCCGCCTTGGTCACAAGACGGTCGCGGTGCGCCGCGCAAAACATCAGCACGCGGATCGCAATATTGGTTCTTTTCGTAATACGCACAGTCTTCTCCGAACTAGGGTTATGGCCGAAAACATCCACGGAAAATGCGGGTTTTGACGCCTAAATGCTTTGACATGGATCAACAGATACTAGTGAATGTCGGCCAATATGCACCAAAAATACTTCTTTGGCTATGGAAGTCTCGTGAACCGCGCCACCCACGCGTATGGTCAGGCCCGTCCCGCGCGACTGTTCGGTTGGCGACGAATCTGGCGCCATACCGACCTGCGACCCGTGGCCTATCTGACAGCGATCCCCGATCCGGACTGCGCCATCGACGGGCTGATCGCGCATGTGCCCGGCGACGACTGGCGCGCACTCGACATCCGCGAACACGCCTATGATCGCGTCGCCGTCTGCGATGACGTCACCCACGACGCGCCCGACCCGATCCACATCGCCGTCTATACCGTCCCCGAAGGCAAACACGGCCGCCCAAGCGCTGAACACCCGGTGCTGCTCTCCTATATCGACACGGTGGTGCAAGGCTACCTACAGGAATTCGGCGCGTCCGGCGTGGCGCATTTCTTCGCGACAACCTCAGGCTGGTCCGCCCCGATCCTCGACGACCGCTCCGCTCCGATCTACCCGCGCGCCCAGACCACGACCGACGCCCTGCGCAAACGGGTCGATACCCATCTCGCGCACCTCGCCACAACGCGCATCCCGCTGGCCGAGGCACACCCGTCCCTTAGGCGCTGACGCCCGGATCTTCCTCTTGCTGAAAATATCCCCGCCGGAGGCCATCCGAGGAGCCGCGCCGGAGGCGCGGGGACGAGATATCCTGCGCGCGGCCCTGGCCGCGCACATTCAAGCGACAGACCTTATCCGCGCGCCTTCACCACCTGCAAAAGCGGCATCACCGCGCTCATGTCCGGCCCGTTGCTCTGTCCGGTAAGCGCCTTGCGGAGCGGCATGAAAAGCCCCCGCCCCTTGCGGCCCGTCGCCTCTTTCACGGCCTTGGTCCAAGTGCCCCAGGTCTCGCCGTCAAACGGCCCCTCGGGCAAAAGCGCCATCGCCTCGGCGATGAACGCGCGGTCTTCCTCGTCAATCTCCGGCTCCGCGCCGTTGGCGAACAAATCCCACCAGGTGGCAAGGTCCTTGCGCGTGACGATATTCTCGCGCGTCACCTCCCAGAACTGCTCGGCCAGATCATCCGGCACGCCCGCCGCCTTCACATCCGCCGCCATCGCCGCGAAAGGCTGTTCATGCAGGATGCGTGCGGTGAGCGGGTAAAGATCCTGCTCGTCGAACTTCGTCGGGGCCGACCCGAAATGGCCGATATCGAACCCATCAGCCACCTCGTCCATGCTCTCGCGCAACTCGACCGGATCGGACGACCCAAGCCGCGCCATCAGGCTGACAAGCGCCATCGGCTCAACGCCCGCGGCGCGCAGATCGCGCAGCGAAAGTGTCCCCAAACGCTTCGAAAGCGCCTCGCCCTGCGGCCCGGTCAAAAGCGAATGGTGCGCAAATTCCGGCACCGCCCCGCCAAGCGCCTCGATGATCTGAATCTGCGTCGCGGTGTTGGTGACGTGATCCGACCCGCGCACCACATGCGTCACCCCGAAATCCACGTCATCGCAGACCGACGCAAGCGTATAAAGGAACTGCCCATCGCCGCGAATAAGAACCGGGTCCGACACGCTGGCCGCATCAATCGACAGATCCCCAAGGATGCCATCGGTCCATTCGATCCGCTCTTGAATGAGCTTAAAGCGCCAATGCCCGTTGCCCCGCTCCGCGCGCAGCGCCTCTTTCTCCGCCTCGGACAGATCGAGCGCAGCGCGGTCATAGACCGGCGGCTTGCCCATGTTGAGCTGTTTCTTGCGCTTCAGGTCCAACTCGGTCGGCGTCTCGAAACACTCGTAGAACCGCGCCTTCTCGCGCAGCTCTTCAGCCGCCTGCTCGTAACGCTCGAGCCGCGCCGACTGGCGCTCCATCCGGTCCCATGTGATGCCGAGCCATTCAAGGTCTTCCTGAATCGCATCGACATATTCCTGCTTCGAGCGCTCCGGGTCGGTGTCATCGATGCGCAGGATAAAGGTGCCGCCTGCCTTCTTCGCGATGAGAAAGTTCATCAACGCAGTGCGCAGGTTGCCAACATGGATATAGCCCGTGGGAGAGGGCGCGAAACGTGTCGTGGTCATGGGAATCTCCGGATATCGCGCGCTACCTCTCATACGCGCGCGGTTTTGTCCATAAGAAGCCCGCACCAGGTGCCGTTCCCGCCGGACACACAAAGTTGACATGGCGGCGGCGCCGTTCCGCGCTACCCTCTCAGACACGCACATATCAGGAGGACACAGGAAATGCCCTTGAAGACCCCCCATATCAATCGTCGCTCAGTCCTGCTTGGCGGAGCAGCCCTGCCGCTCGCCGCTGCAACGGCCTCCCCCGCCCTCGCCGCTGCCGAGATGATGGGCGTCGGCACCACCCGCTTCAATCGCGTGAAACTCGGTGGGTTCGAAGTCACCACGTTGCTGGCCGGAACCCGCACCGTGCCCAATCCGCAAACCATCTTCGGCATGAACGTCGATGCCGATACCTTCGCCGCCGCCTCTGCCAAGGCCAATATTCCCACCGACGCGGCACAGTTCTTCTTTACCCCGACCGTGGTCAATACCGGTTCCGAGTTGATCCTCATTGACACCGGCCTCAACCCCGCAGGCATCACCGCCGCCCTCGAGACCGCAGGCTATCGCCCCGACCAGATCGACACCGTGGTGATCACCCATATGCACGGCGACCATGTGGGCGGGCTGATGGGCGACGGCGGAGAAACCTTTGCCGGAGCCAAATACGTGACGGGTGCGGCCGAATTCGACGCATGGGACATGGCGGGCAACGACACGTTCGAAGCCAAGGTCCGCCCGCTCGAAGACAAGATCGCCATGATCAAGGGCGGCGATGCGGTTGCCTCAGGCGTGACCGCGATCGAAGCCTTCGGCCACACCCCCGGCCACATGGCCTACATGCTCGAAAGCGAGGGCAAACAGCTCGTGCTCGGTGCCGATTTCGCCAACCACTATGTCTGGTCCCTCGCCCACCCCGACTGGGAAGTGAAATTCGACCGCGACAAAGAAGCCGCCGCCGCCACTCGCCGCAAAATGCTCTCGATGATGGCCGGGAGCGAGATTCCCTTTGTCGGCTATCACATGCCTTGGCCCGGCATCGGCTATGTCGAAACCCGAGGCGACGGGTATCACTATGTTCCGGCGAGCTATCAGCTTATGCTCTAGGTCCAAACGGACCAGAGACCGGAGACACGTCCCTTGCAGGACATCCTGACGATGACGCTGAACCCGGCGGTGGACATGTCCACCGCCGTCGACCACGTGGAGGCCGGGCCGAAATTGCGCTGCGACCGGCCCGCTGTCGATCCCGGCGGGGGCGGCATCAACGTCTCCCGCGCCATTCGAACCCTTGGCGGGCAAACCCGCGCCCTTGTCGCCGTGGGCGGATCGACCGGCAAGACGCTGCGCCACCTTCTGCTTGATGAAGGCATCGCCTACCTGCCCTTCCGCGCCCCCGGCGAAACCCGTCAGAGCCTCGCTGTGACAGACCGCGACAGTGGCGCGCAATACCGCTTTGTCCTGCCCGGCTCAGACTGGAGCGCGGCGGATGTAGAGCGCCTCCTCGACATGATTCCCGGCATCGTGCCAGACGGCGGTTTTGTCGTGCCAAGCGGCAGCCTGCCGCCCGGCGTACCGCCCGACTTCATCGCCCGGCTCTGTGCTTTGCTGTCCGGACGCGATGTGCGGGTGGTCGCGGATGTGTCCGGCACCGCGCTCGAGGCGCTTGTCGCGCGCCCGGCTCCCGGTCTCGACACGCTGCGCATGGATCAGCACGAAGCCGAGACCCTGCACGGCGCGCCCCTGCCCACACGCACCGACACCGCCGGTTTCGCCCGCGCCCTCGTCGGCAAAGGCGTGGCCCGCACCGTCATCGTCGCACGTGGCGCCGATGGCTCGGTCCTTGCCACCGCCGCCACCGCCCTTCACGCCGCCGCCGCAGATGTCCCGGTGCAAAGCCGTATCGGCGCAGGCGACAGTTTTGTCGGCGCCTACACGCTCGCGCTGGCGCTGGGTGCCGACCCCGGCACCGCCCTGCAACGCGGTGCGGCCGCGGCAAGCGCGGCGGTGATGACAGGCGCCACCGACCTCTGCACCCGCGCCGACGCCGAGCGCCTCCTGACCGACTGCCCGCTCACGGTTCTGGGCTAAGGAAGAACGCGCCGCCCGCCCCCGCGAGGGGGCCGGTCGCCCCGGCCCGCCACCGCGGGCATCGCACCCTCACCGCAAAGACATCGACTCAGGAGACGTCCAGTATGAGTATTTTCGCAGAGAAGAAACGGACCCCCGCTCTTCTTCTCTGTTCCAAATACCTCCGGGGTGAATGGCCGCTTGCGGCCAGAGGGGCAGCGCCCCTTTCGCCCTATCAAGACGCGCCCGCATAGGGCGCGCAGAGGTCTAGCTCTTGTCGCGGAAGCGGTTGACGATCGGATAGCGGCGATCCAGCCAGAACGCCTTTTTCGAAAGCCGTGCGCCGGGGGCGGACTGGAACCGCTTGTATTCCGAGATGTAGAGCAGATGCTCCACCCGTTTCACCGTCTCACGCGCGAACCCCGCCGCGACGCACTCGGCGACCGAGCGCTCCTCGTCCACCAGCATCGTCAGGATCGCGTCCAGCTCGTCATAGGGTGGCAGGCTGTCCTCGTCCTTCTGATCCGGGCGCAGCTCGGCGGAGGGGGGCTTGTCGATGATCGACACCGGGATCACCTCGCCGCCGGGGCCGTTCATCCAGTCGCGATGCACGGCGTTGCGCCAGCGGCAGGTCTCGAAGACCCGTGTCTTGTACATGTCCTTGATCGGATTATAGCCGCCCGCCATATCGCCATAGATCGTCGCGTATCCCACCGCGACCTCGGATTTGTTGCCCGTGGTGAGAAGCATCTCTCCGAACTTGTTGGAAAGCGCCATGAGCAAAAGCCCCCGCAGGCGGGACTGGATATTTTCCTCAGTGATATCCGGCGCCGTGCCTTCGAACAGGGGCGCCAGCGCCTCTGTCACCGCATCGCGCGGCCTGGAGATCGGCAGATAGTCATAGCGACAGCCCAATCGCTCGGCGATGTCCTTTGCGTCATCAAGCGAGCCTTGCGAAGTATATTCCGACGGCAGCATCACGCAGCGCACATTCTCCGCCCCGAGCGCATCGACCGCGATCGTCGCCACGAGCGCCGAGTCGATCCCACCCGAGAGACCAAGAAGCACCTTGGAAAACCCGGTCTTTCCCATGTAATCGCGCAGCGCTTCTGTGCAGACGCGGTAATCCTGTTCCTCGCCCGCGGGCAGCACCGCCTTTTCGCCATGCGCCGCGCGCCAACCGGTATCGGTGCGGGTGAAATCCACATGCACCACGCGCTTGTCGAAGACCGGGAGCTGCACCGCCAGCTCACCACCGGGGTTGAGCACGAATGAGCCGCCGTCAAACACCTGATCGTCCTGACCACCGACCATGTTCAGATAGACCAGCGGCAGGCCTGTCTCGATCACCCGGGCGACCATGTGGCTCATGCGGCGGTCGAACTTGTCGCGATAATAGGGCGAACCGTTGGGCACCACGAGAATCTCCGCACCGGTCTCCTCCATGGTCTCCGAGACATCCTCAAACCACGCATCTTCGCAAATGGGTGAGCCGACCCGCACGCCACCCACGTCATACGGCCCGCCAAGAGGCCCGGCATCGAACAGGCGTTTTTCGTCGAAGACCGTGTAATTCGGCAGGTGGTGCTTGCGCTGGCGGTGCACGATCTTGCCACCGCGACAGACGAAATAGGCGTTATAGAGCGCCCCGTCCTCTGCCAGCGGCCCACCAATGGCAAGCACCGGGCCATCGGCGCAATCGCGGGCCAGCGCCTCGATCTCCGCCATTGCGGCCTCTTGAAACGCTGGCTTGAGGATCAGGTCTTGCGCGTTATAGCCAGTGATGAACATCTCCGGCAGCGCCACGAGGTCCGCCCCCGCCGCTTTGCCTTCCTGCCAGACGCGACGCGCCTCGGCGGCGTTGCCTTCAAGGTCGCCCATCACCGGGTTGACCTGTGCCATGGTGAGACGGAAACTGTCGGCCATCAGGCTCTCCTGTCGCATTTCTTCGTCGCAGATTTAGCAGATGCACGCGTGAGGGGAAGAGCCAAGGCAAAAGGCGTTGCCCCGAAACCGCCCCTGTTCTAGGATTCGCAAAACGCCACGCACGTGACCGGGCTTGGCCCGAGGGGATGAATATGAGCAGAAAACAGGCGATCACAAAGCGGACGATCACTCTCGCCGTTCTCATGGCCATGGGTGCATGGTCTGCGCCCGTGGCGGCGCAGGATGGGGAAATCCTGACCAAGCAATATGATGACGGCGGCGTCTATGAAGGCACCTTCAAGGACGGGCTGCAACACGGCACCGGAAGCTACCGCCTCCCCAATGGCTATGAATATACGGGCGCATGGGTCGAAGGCGAAATCCGCGGCGAAGGCCAGGCACGCTTTCCCAACGGGTCGGTCTATGTCGGCGAGTTCGCCAAAGGCAAACCCGAAGGCATCGGCAAGATCACATTTACCGACGGCGGCACCTATGAAGGGGAATGGAAAGACGGCAAGATCAACGGCCAGGGCGTCGCGGTCTATGCCAACGGGGTGCGCTATGAGGGCGGGTTTAAGAACGCCATGCATCACGGCAAGGGCACCATGCTGTCGCCCGGTGGCTACGTCTATGAAGGCGATTGGGTCAATGGCGTCAAGGAAGGCCAAGGCACCATCAGCTATCCCGACGGCGCCACCTACCAAGGCGAGATCGTCGCGGGCGAACGCTCTGGTCAAGGCGTGCTGACAACCGATGACGGTCTCATCTACGAAGGCCTCTGGGCAGCGGGCCAGATCGAAGGCACGGGCAAACTCATTCAGCCCAATGGCGATATTTACGAAGGCGATCTCGTCGCCGGACAGCGTCAAGGGCAAGGTCGGGTGATCTATGCCAATGGCGACACCTATGAAGGCAGCTTTGAAGCCGACAAACGCCACGGCCAAGGCGAATTCAAAGGCGCGGACGGCTATCACTATGTCGGCAACTGGGTCGCTGGACATATCGAAGGCAACGGCACCGTGACCTATCCCGACGGGTCGGTCTATGTCGGAGAATTCCGCGAAGACCTCGCCGATGGCACTGGCAAGATCACCTACCCGGACGGGTCGACCTATGAAGGTGAATGGGAAGCCGGGGTGATCGAAGGGTCCGGCACTGCAACCTTCGCCAACGGGCTGACCTATGTCGGCCAGTTCCACAATGCCCGCAACCACGGGCAGGGCGTGATGACCTATTCGACAGAGACCGGCGACTATCGCTACGAGGGCGAATGGGTCGACGGCCAGCGCCATGGCATCGGCACCGCCTCCTACCCGGATGGCTCGGTCTATGAAGGCCAGTTCGCCAACGGCCAGCGCCACGGTGTCGGCGAGATCACCATGGAAGACGGGTTCAAATATGCCGGTGAATGGCAAAACGGCGAGATCAGCGGCCGCGGCGTCGCAACCTATGCCAATGGCGATGTCTATGAAGGCATGTTCAAATCCGGCAAACGTCAGGGCGAAGGCACGATGCGCTATGCCAGTGGCGACGAAAGCTCTGGCACCTGGGAAAACAACGCCCTCAAGACCGACGGGTAATTCCTAATCGAGAGGGGGCGCTCCCGCCCCTTTCGCGGCGCAGCAAAGCTGCACCCGAAAGCGTTGGGCGTGGCTGGGGGACGCTGTCCCCCAGACCCCCTGAGGTATTTTCACCAAGAAGAAGACAAGGCGCTTCACCAGGGAAGACGCGTGCCATCCCAGCTATAGAATTGACCCGTGTCGGCCGGAGTGAGGTTTTCGAGCACTGTAAGAAGGTTCTCGGCGCTTTCCTCCGGGCTATGCTTCCGGTGCGCCTTGTGATCCGCGGTAAATTGCGTCGCCACGGTGCCCGGATGCAGCGTCACACAGATCGCCTCTCGATGAGAACGCGCCAGTTCTATGGCGCCGGTGTGGACGATCTGGTTCAGCGCCGCCTTGGCCGCGCGGTAGCTATACCAACCGCCCAACTGGTTATCCCCAATGGACCCGACCTTCGCCGAGATCGCCGCAAAGACCGCCCGCCGGTCGCGGCGCAAAAGGCGCGGCGCATGGCGCAGGATCAGCGCCGGGCCGATCGCATTGACCGCGTATTGATCCGCAAGCGCCGCCGCGCTCAGGCTGCGCAGGGATTTCTCTGGCGGCTGGCCCGCACCATGAAGCGCCCCGGTCGCGACGAAGATCATGTCGACCCCCGGTGTCACCCCGCCGAGCACGGCCTCGACCGAGGCCTCGTCGGTGATCTCCAGACCGTTTTCGCGCCGTGATAGCCCCGTCACCGCCACGCCGCGTGCAGCAAGCGCCGCACAAAGCGCGCCGCCAATACCGCCCGAGGCGCCGATGACCAATGCCCGTGTTCCTGTCATGGGGGGCAAAGGTGGCGCAGGACGCGTGGAAGTCAATCGCCCTGCTTTGCCGCGATCTGCAAAAAGCCTCTTCCCTTTTGGACCATGTTCCGTATAGTCCGCCCCCATGACACGGGTTTCTCATATCCACATTGCACAGGTTGCCGCGCGCGACCTGCGTCCCCGTGACCTCCTTCTTCTTCTCAGCCTCCGCTGAGCGCGCTTCGGCGCGGGCCGCTCAGTATGGACAGCG
The DNA here is from genome assembly GCF_022814865.1 of Shimia aestuarii. Classification (GTDB taxonomy): domain Bacteria; phylum Pseudomonadota; class Alphaproteobacteria; order Rhodobacterales; family Rhodobacteraceae; genus Shimia; species Shimia aestuarii_A. The sequence continues at coordinate 178,508 of NZ_JAKVRD010000005.1, forward strand.
CCGACCCCGAATAGCCGACCCCAGAAGAACACGAGACAATCGACATGACTGATACCAAACCCCAGGACCGCGTCCTGATTTTCGACACGACCCTGCGCGACGGTGAGCAATCCCCCGGCGCCACCATGACCCACGACGAGAAGATCGAGATCGCGGGCATGCTCGACGAGATGGGCGTCGACATCATCGAAGCGGGCTTCCCGATCGCCTCTGAGGGCGACTTTGCCGCCGTGAGCGAGATCGCCAAGAACGCTGTCAATAGCCGCATCTGCGGCCTCGCGCGCGCCAATTTCGCCGATATCGACCGCTGCTGGGAGGCGGTCAAACACGCCGAGAAGAACCGCATCCATACCTTCATCGGCACCTCGCCGCTGCACCGCGCGATCCCGAACCTGACCATGGACGAGATGGCCGACAAGATCCACGAGACCGTGACCCGCGCCCGCAACCTCTGCGAGGACGTGCAATGGTCGCCAATGGACGCGACGCGCACCGAATGGGACTATCTCTGCCGCGTGATCGAGATCGCCATCAAGGCGGGCGCCACCACGATCAACATCCCCGACACCGTGGGCTATACCGCGCCAGAGGAATCGGCCGACCTGATCCGCCGCCTGATCGAAACCGTGCCGGGCGCCGATGAGGTCATCTTCGCGACCCACTGCCACAACGACCTCGGCATGGCGACAGCCAACGCGCTGGCCGCCGTCGCAGGCGGTGCACGTCAGATCGAATGCACCATCAACGGCCTCGGCGAACGCGCCGGCAACACCGCCCTCGAAGAGGTGGTGATGGCGATGAAGACCCGCCACGACATCATGCCGTGGACGACCGGCGTCGACACCACCAAGATCATGGCCATCTCGCGCCGCGTCGCGACCGTGTCGGGCTTCCCGGTGCAGTTCAACAAGGCCATCGTCGGCAAGAACGCCTTCGCCCACGAAAGCGGCATCCACCAGGACGGCATGCTGAAGAACCGCGAGAACTTCGAGATCATGCGCCCCGAGGATATCGGTCTCGCAGGCACCTCGCTGCCCTTGGGCAAACACTCCGGCCGCGCCGCGCTGCGCGACAAGCTCGAGCATCTGGGCTTTGAGCTGGGCGATAACCAGCTCAAGGACGTGTTCGTGCGCTTCAAGGATCTCGCAGACCGCAAGAAAGAGGTGATGGACGACGACCTCATCGCACTGATGCGTGTGGGCGGGGACGACGAGAGCGATGCGCTCAAGCTGGTGTCGATGAAAGTGATCTGCGGCACTGGTGGTCAGGCCGAGTCGACCGTCGAGATGGAGATCAACGGCAAGGACATCTCGGCCACCGCCTATGGCGATGGCCCGGTGGACGCGACCTTCAAGGCCGTGCGCGAAATCCATCCCAACGAGGCGCGCCTGCAGCTCTATCAGGTGCACGCCGTGACGGAAGGCATGGACGCACAGGCGACCGTCTCGGTCCGCCTCGAGGAGAACGGCAATGTCGTGACCGGCCAATCCGCCGACACCGACACCGTGGTCGCTTCGGCCAAGGCCTATATCAACGCGCTGAACCGCCTGCTGGTGCGGCGCGCCAAGATGGGCGAAGGCGCCGACACGCGCGAAATCTCCTATCGCGACATGAGCTGAGCCAGCGCCAAGAGGTTTCGAAACCGCTTGAAAAACGTGTTGCGAAACACGGTCCCCAAGGCCCCTCGAAGGGCCTTGGGCACCTCTCAGAAGGAGAAACCCCCATGAAAACCCTTCTGATCCATACAGGCGGCACGATTGGCATGGTGGCGACCGACGCGGGATTTGCCCCGGCCGAGGGGGTGGTCGAGGGTTTTCTCGCCGCCCATGCACCCGATACCGTCGACCTCTGCCTGCTCTCCCCGCTCATCGATAGCGCCAACGCGACGCCCGCCGACTGGGGCCGCATCGCCGCGACCATCGCGGACCACTACGCCGCCTATGACGCCTTCCTCGTCACCCATGGCACCGACACGCTCGCCTATACCGCCGCCGCGCTCTGTTTCGCGCTTGAGGGGCTAGGCAAGCCGGTGATCCTGACCGGAGCAATGTTGCCGCTCACGGTCGAGGGCTCGGACGGCGGACAGAACCTCCTCGACGCGATCGTTGCGGCGCATGGCGCGCCCGCCGGGGTCTGGGTGCAATTTGCCGGACGCCTCTTGCATGGCGCGCGGGTGCGCAAATCCCATTCCCGCGCCTTGGATGCCTTTGCGGCCGATCCCTCCGACATCGCTCCGCGCCGCCTTGGGGATACGCTCCTGCGCCATACGACCGGCCCGGCCAAAACGGCCTTTCTCTCGGTCGCACCCGGCGTCCCAACCGACCTCTTCCAACATGCTGCCGAGACCTGTGACGGGTTGATCCTGCGTTGCTACGGCTCGGGCACCGTCCCCGGAACCCCCGGCCTCGCCCGCGCGCTCGCCACCGCCCGCGCCCGCGACATCCCCGTGCTCGCCGTGTCTCAATGTCCCGAGGGCGGCATGGTCCTTGGCACCTACGCCGCCGCCGCGATCCTCCTCGATCATGGCGTGATTGACGGGCGCGACATGACGGTCGAGGCCGCCTATGCCAAACTCGCCTATACCCTCGCCGAAAGCCACGATCCAGCCACCCGCCGCGCCCACCTCGAACGCTCTCTTTGCGGCGAATTCACTCCCTGAGCGCGCGTACCGTTCACCTCGCCGCCGCGCGAAACCGCACAGACGCGATACCGACGGAATACCGACGTGATACCGATCCGCGTTTCCCGGTCTGCCAATGCGTTAACCTGACCCATGAATCACGGGCGGAAACACGCTGATTTCCCCTCATGTGGCCTTTCCGTCGCCCCCTCCCATGACTATAAGGGGCATCGGCCCGGGATTTGCAGAGTCGCGGGCCCAAATGGAATTTCTGTGGGAAGAAATACGTATGCTGGGAAATCTGGGCGGTCTGTTCACCTCCGACATGGCCATCGACCTCGGAACGGCGAACACGCTGGTCTATGTCAAGGGGAAGGGCGTGATCCTGTCCGAACCCTCCGTGGTCGCCTATCACGTCAAGGACGGCGTCAAGAAGGTTCTCGCCGTCGGTGAAGACGCCAAACTGATGCTTGGTCGAACCCCCGGCTCCATCGAGGCCATCCGCCCGATGCGCGACGGCGTGATCGCCGATTTCGACGTGGCCGAAGAGATGATCAAACACTTCATCCGCAAGGTCCACAAACGCTCGACCTTCTCCAAGCCCAAGATCATCGTCTGCGTGCCCCACGGCGCAACCCCCGTTGAAAAAAGGGCTATTCGTCAATCGGTTCTGTCCGCTGGCGCCCGCCGCGCAGGCCTCATCGCCGAACCCATCGCAGCCGCCATCGGGGCTGGCATGCCGATCACCGATCCGACCGGCAACATGGTCGTCGACATCGGCGGCGGCACGACCGAAGTCGCCGTTCTCTCGCTTGGCGATATCGTCTACGCGCGCTCTGTCCGCGTCGGTGGCGACCGCATGGACGAGGCGATCATCAACTACCTGCGCCGCAACCAGAACCTCCTTGTCGGAGAGTCGACCGCGGAACGCATCAAGACCCAGATCGGCACCGCCCGCATGCCCGATGACGGGCGTGGCACCTCGATGCAAATCCGCGGCCGCGACCTTCTGAACGGCGTGCCCAAAGAGACCGAGATTTCACAGGCCCAGGTGGCCGAAGCGCTTGCCGAACCGGTGCAGCAGATTTGCGAAGCCGTGATGACCGCGCTCGAAGCAACGCCGCCGGACCTCGCCGCCGACATCGTCGATCGTGGCGTGATGCTGACCGGCGGTGGCGCCCTCCTCGGCGACCTCGACCTCGCCCTGCGCGAACAGACCGGCCTCGGCGTCTCCATCGCCGATGAATCGCTGAACTGTGTTGCCATGGGCACCGGCAAGGCGCTTGAATACGAAAAGCAACTGCGCCACGCCATCGACTACGATAGCTGAGGCCCGCGCCGCCCGTCTGGCGCACCATGCGCAACGAACCTGAGTAGGGGAAAGCTTGGCCCGGGATCGGACACAAGGCGAAGACTATATCGCGCCGCTCAAGCGGCTTCTTCTGGGCGTGCTGATCGTTGTTCTGCTCGGGATCTTCCTCGTCTGGCGCATCGATTCTCCCCGCGTTGAACGCTTCCGCGCCCAAGTCGTCGACCGCGTCATGCCCTCGTTTGACTGGGCCATGACCCCGGTTACGACAACCGTCGCGCTCTTCAGAGACCTGCAATCTTATCAACGCCTTGCCGAGCAGAACCGCGAGCTGCGCCGCGAGTTGCAGCAAATGAAAGCCTGGAAAGAGGCCGCGCTTCAACTCGAACAGGAAAACGCCCGCCTGCTCGATCTCAACAACGTGCGCCTTGATCCGCGCCTGACCTTCATCACCGGCGTTGTTCTGGCTGATAGCGGCTCTCCGTTCCGCCAGTCCGTGCTGCTCAATATCGGGTCGCGCGATGGGTTGGTGGATGGCTGGGCGGCGATGGATGGCATCGGGCTCGTCGGTCGCGTCTCTGGCACTGGTGACAATACAAGCCGCGTGATCCTACTCACCGATAGTTCCTCGCGTATTCCGGTGATCGTCCAACCCTCAGGCCAACGCGGCCTCGTGGTCGGCGACAACACCCCCGCGCCGCATATCGACTTTCTCGAGAACCGCGAACTGGTGCGGCCTGGTGACCGGGTGATTTCCTCTGGCGACGGAGGGGTTTTCCCGCCCGGCCTCCTCGTCGGTCAGGTGGCCAGCGATCCCGGTGGTCGCCTGCGTGTCCGCCTTGCCGCCGATTACGAGCGGCTCGAATACCTGCGCGTGCTGCGCCATCACGGACGCGAACGCATCCACAATCCCGGCGCCCTGATTGGTCCCGAACTGCCTGCTGCCTCCTCTGCCCCTGCCCCGTCGTCCGAGGCCACGGAGGGGGACAATGGCTGAGTCTGGCGCACGCTCTCCGAAATGGCCCATGCGGCTTGCCTATATCGGGCTGTCGCTCCTGTGCCTTGCGCTGGCGCTGCTGCCGTTTCAGACCGTGCCGCGTGGCTGGGCCGGGCCTGACTGGATCATGGTCCTGACCCTCGCATGGGCCGCGCGCCGCCCGGACTATGTGCCGGTGCTTGCTGTGGGCGCCGTGGTGCTCTTGGCCGACTTCCTCCTGATGCGCCCGCCGGGGTTGCTCGCGGCGTTCATGGTCATCGCCCGCCAGGCCCTGCGCAAAAGAACCATCGCACTGCGCGATGCCTCCTTCCCCAATGAATGGCTGACCATTGCTGCGCTGATGATTGCCATCGCGCTGGCAGAACGGCTCGCCTATGCTATCTTCCTGCTTGATCAGCCGCCACTTGGCCTTGCCCTCATGCGCCTTGTGACAAGCATCGTCGCCTATCCGGTTGTGGTCTTCGCCTCGCAGTTCCTGCTTGGCCTGCGCAAACCACAACCTGGCGACGGAGACACCTTTGCGAGGCAGCCATGAAACGCCCCGTTGCAGATACGGCAGAAAGCCATCGTCGCCTGACCCGGCGCGCGCTTCTCCTTGGTGGCGCGCAGATCGGATTCATGGCCATGCTCGGCCTGCGCATGCGGCATCTACAGGTCGATCAGGCCGATCAATACCGCCTTCTGGCCGAGGAAAACCGGATCAACATCCGCCTCTTGCCGCCGACACGTGGCGAGATTTTCGACCGGAACGGCACGCCCCTCGCCGTCAATCAACCCTCCTACCGCATCACCATCGTCCGAGAAGACGCAGGCGACGTGGACAAGGTCATCGACCACCTGTCGACCCTCGTCTCTCTCGATCCGGTAAAGCTCGAACGCGCCCGCACCGAGATGGCCCGGTCGGCGCCGTTCCTACCGGTGACGCTCGCCGATCACGTGAGCTGGGAAGAGATGAGCCGCGTTGCCGTCAATGCCCCCGCCCTGCCCGGCATCACGCCCGAGGTCGGCCTGTCGCGGCGCTACCCGATCAAAGGCGACTTTGCCCATGTCGTCGGCTATGTCGGCCCAGTGTCCGACTATGATCTCTCCAAGATCGAGGACCCGGATCCGCTCCTGCGCATCCCGCGCTTCCAGCTTGGCAAGGTCGGCGTCGAGGCCAAACACGAAGACCTGTTGCGCGGCAAGGCCGGGACCAAGCGGGTCGAGGTGAACTCTGTGGGCCGCGTCATGCGCGAGCTTGACCGCCGCGAGGGCCAGCCCGGCGCCGACCTGCAACTGACGCTGGACCAAACGCTTCAATCCTATGTGCAGGCCCGCCTCGGAGAGGAAAGCGCCGCCGCCATCGTCATGGATTGCGAAACCGGCGACCTACTCGCCCTGAATTCCGCGCCGAGTTTCGACCCCAACCTCTTTGTCACCGGGATTTCCGTCGCCGACTACGGCGCCCTGACCGAGAATACCTATCGCCCGCTGGCCGCCAAATCCGTTCAAGGCACCTATCCGCCCGGCTCGACCTTCAAGATGGTCACCGCGCTGGCCGCGCTCGAAGCGGGAGTCATCGATTCCGAAGACACCGTCTGGTGTCCGGGCCACCTCGAGGTCTCCAACCGCCGGTTTCATTGCTGGAAACGGGTCGGCCACGGGCACATGACCCTGCAACAAGCCCTCCGCGAAAGCTGTGATGTCTTTTTCTACAAGGTGGCGCTCGAGCTTGGCATCGACAGGCTTTCGGCCATGTCGGAACGCCTTGGTCTTGGACAACGCTTTGACCTGCCGCTCTCCGGGATCGCCAGCGGCCTCAACCCGTCTCGCGAATGGAAAGAAACCGTGCGCGGCGCACAGTGGCTGGTCGGCGATACGGTCAACGCGTCGATCGGACAGGGCTTTGTCCTCGCTTCGCCCTTGCAACTGGCGGTGATGACGGCCCGCCTCGCCACTGGACGCGAGATCATGCCGCGCCTCGTGAAATCCATTGATGGCGTCGAGACAGGCGGCGGTCCCGCTGAGCCTCTTGGCGTGAACGAGAACAACCTGCGCCATATCCGCAAGGCGATGTTCGACGTGTCCAACAACCGCCGCGGCACCGCCTACGGTAGCCGCATCATCGACGATGCCTACCGCATGGCAGGCAAGACCGGCACCAGCCAGGTCCGCAACATTACCGCCGCCGAACGGGCCGCCGGGGTGACTCGCAACGAAGACCTGCCGTGGGAGCGCCGCGACCACGCGCTCTTTGTGAACTTCGCGCCCTACGATGCGCCGCGCATTGCCGTGGCCGTCGTGGTGGAACACGGCGGGGGCGGCTCGACCGCCGCCGCGCCCATCGCCCGTGACATTACGCTGCGCGCCTTGCATGGCAGCACACCGCCGCTCGAGGCCTACCCGAGGAAAGACCGCGACCGCATCAAGAGCCAGCAGGAGCGCCTCAACGCCCTGATCCCTGATCGCGACGGCAATGTCGGGGGGGATCGGGTATGAGCTATCTCGAGTATTCGATCAAACATGTCCCCACCGGCCCGCGCAAACTCCTCTACCTGCATTGGCCGCTGATCCTCTTGCTCTGTGCCGTCGCCGGGGTTGGCTTCCTGATGCTCTACTCGGTCGCAGGCGGCAATCCGGATCCATGGGCCGAACCCCAGCTCAAACGCTTCGGCATGGGCCTGACCCTGATGCTCATCGTGGCCATGGTGCCGATCTGGTTCTGGAGTAGCCTCTCGTGGATTGCCTATGGTGGCACGATCCTCTTGCTCATCCTCGTCGAAGTGATGGGCAGCGTCGGTATGGGCGCGCAACGCTGGATTGACCTTGGTTTCATGCGCCTACAACCCTCGGAGCTAATGAAGATCACCCTCGTGATGGCGCTTGCGGCCTATTACGACTGGCTCTCGCCCAATCGCACGTCGCGCCCGCTCTGGCTCTTGCCACCGATCGCGCTCATCCTCCTGCCCACAGCCCTCGTGCTGCGCCAACCGGACCTCGGCACCTCGATCCTCCTGCTCGCGGGGGGCGGCATGGTGATGTTCATGGCGGGCGTCCACTGGGGCTATTTCGCCGCCGTGATCGCCATGGGCGTCGGCCTCGTGACCGCCGTCTTCCAGTCGCGCGGCACGACGTGGCAGCTCCTTAAGGACTACCAATATCGCCGCATCGACACGTTTCTTGATCCTTCAAGCGACCCGCTCGGTGCAGGCTATCACATCACCCAATCCAAGATCGCCCTCGGCTCTGGCGGCTGGACCGGGCGCGGCTTCATGCAAGGCACACAATCGCGGCTGAACTTCCTGCCCGAGAAACACACTGACTTTATTTTCACGACACTGGCCGAGGAATTTGGCTTTGTCGGGGGGATGTCCCTCCTGACGCTCTATGGGTTCATCATCGTCTTTTGTGTCATCGCTGCCCTGCGCAATCGAGACCGCTTTTCTTCGCTCCTCATGCTGGGCATTGCGGCCACCTTCTTCCTGTTTTTCGCCGTCAACATGTCGATGGTCATGGGCATGGCCCCCGTCGTCGGCGTGCCATTGCCGCTCGTGAGCTACGGCGGTTCGGCCATGCTGGTGCTGCTCGTCGCCTTCGGTCTTGTGCAGAGCGCCCACGTGCATCGCCCGCGCTAAGGCGGGCTCCCGCCCCTTTGCCCCGCGGCAAAGCCGCGCCTCAAAGCGTTGGGCGTGGCCCCACGCGCGCCGCGCGCGGGGCCCGCGAGGGGCCAGCCCCTCGCCTTGCTATTGCCTCGGCCAAAGCAAGGCTCACCCCGGAGTATTTTCGCAAAGGTGAAGTTCGGGAGAACGGGTTGCCACCGCGCGCCAGATATGGCCTCACTGGCGAAACGCAGCGAAGGGAACCTCCATGTCGATTTTTCACTTGGCCTATAACGTCACCGACCTTGCCGAAGCGCGGGCGTTTTACGGCGATCTCCTGGGATGCACCGAGGGCCGCAGCACCGAGACCTGGGTCGATTTCAACTTTTTCGGCCACCAGATTTCGCTTCATCTAGGCACCCCTTTCGCCACCGCCGCGACAGGCCATGTCGGCGATCATCTCGTGCCCATGCCGCATCTCGGCGTGATCCTCCCCAAGGCGGACTGGGACGCGCTGGCAGCCCGGCTCGAGGCCGCCGGCGTCGAGTTCGTCCTTGCGCCTTTCACCCGCTTCGCCGGCGAGCCCGGCGAGCAAAGCACCATGTTCTTCCGCGATCCCTCCGGCAATCCGATCGAGATCAAGGGCTTCGCCGATATGTCCGGAGTATTCGCCACATGATCAACGTCCTTTTCGCCGCCCGCCCCGAACGCTGGGCCACCTACGAAACCCCGCTACGCAAAGCGTTTGCCGAGGCTGGTCTCGATGTGGACCTGCGCACTGAATTCGCGCCGGATGAGGTGGATTACATCGTCTATGCCCCCAATGGCGACGTGCAGGATTTCACGCCCTACAGCCGCTGCAAGGCCGTGCTGAACCTCTGGGCCGGGGTCGAGGACGTGGTCTCGAACCCGACCCTGACCCAACCGCTCGCCCGTATGGTCGATCACGGCTTAACCCAAGGCATGCGCGAGTGGGTGGCGGGCCACACGCTGCGCCATCACCTCGGCATGGACCTGCACATTCACGGCCAGGATGGCGAATGGCGCAGCTTCGTACCGCCGCTTGCCGAAAATCGCCCCGTGACGATCCTCGGCCTCGGGGCTCTCGGGCGCGCCTGCGGCGAGACACTGGCAAGTCTCGGGTTCCCGGTCACCGGTTGGAGCCGCAACCCGAAGGAGATCGAAGGCCTGACCTGCCTTCACGGCGCGGATGGCCTGCGCGCCGCGCTCTCCACCGCGGAAATCCTTGTGCTGCTCCTTCCCAACACCCCCGCGACCGAGAACACGCTGAATGCCGAAACCCTCGCGCTCATGCCCAAAGGTGCCTGCATCATCAATCCCGGACGTGGCCCCCTGATCGACGACGACGCGCTCCTCGCGGCGCTCGATACGGGCCAGATAGGCCATGCGACACTTGATGTCTTCCGCACAGAACCCCTGCCGTCGGACCATCCCTACTGGGCCCACCCCAAGGTCACGGTCACGCCGCATATCGCCTCGGAAACCCGCCCCGGCACGGCAAGCGAGGTCATCGCCGAGAATATCCGCCGCGGTGAGGCGGGCGAACCTTTCCTGCACCTCGTCAATCGCGAGGCCGGCTACTAACGCACCCCGACCCGCTCTTCCTCTTGCCGGAAATATCCCGGGGTGAGCGTTGCTTTTGCCGCAGCAAAAGCAACGTGAGGGGCTGGCCCCTGATCTGCGCCAAAGGCGCTCATCCTGTGCGCCGCCGTGGCGGCGCGCCGCTGGACTACCGGAGCTTGGGGGGATTGTCGGGATCGCTACCGGGCATTACCGGCGTGTAGTCGCGCGGCTGTTCCGGCTCGGGCAGGTCAAAGCGCAACCCCACCCGCGCGAGCTGTGCCGAGACCGGGTCACTGCTGGCAAAAAACGCCACATCAAGCGCCCCCGCTTCGATCCCGGAAAAAGTCAGCGCCTCAGACACCGCCTTGGCCAAGGCCCCCTGTGCCGCATCCACCGCATCCACGACCCCAAGAAGATGGCCCTTGGCGCCGCTCTCATAGGTCACACCGACAAGGTAAGCGGATTTCGCCAACCCCGCCGCCGTGGCAAGCTTCTGATCCAGAGCGCTGAGCAAGATCTCCGGCAATCCTGTCGGGCGCTCGAAACTCTCGGCCCGTGCCGCGATCTCGTCCGGCGCATGCGTCAGCGTCTCCGTCAGCCAGCCCAGCGCCTCCGGCGGGATCAGGATCGACGACGGCGCCACCTCGAGATTGACCGCAAGACCGATCCCTTGATCACCCAGCATCGAGGCGATGATCCGCCCCGAGAGCGCCGCATAGGGCGCGGGCTTGCCAACAAATTGCGTCAGGCGCTCCTCGGTGTCGAACACGAGGACAAAGCGGTGATCCGAGAGGTCGAACACCTCCGGCGCGATCTTGTCATCCGCCGCTTCCTTGCTCAGCAGCAGGAAAAGCTCCACATCCGCCAGCCGTTCAAAGAACCGAAGGCGGGCGGCATCATCCTGCGCTGCGGCCTCCATCGCCGCATGCGCGCGGTCCAGCGGGGTTTCTTCACTCATCGCAACACCTCTTCGAGCCTCTGGCGCAGGTCGGGCAAAAGCTCTGCCTCGAACCACGGGTTTTTCCTGAGCCATGCCGTATTGCGCCACGACGGATGAGGCAAGGGGTAGAGCTCCGGCGCATGGTCGCGCCAGCGTCGCACCGTCTCGGTCACACCAAGTTTGCCACCCAGATGCCATTTCTGCGCATAGCCCCCGACAACCAGCGTCAACCGCACCTCGCCAAGTGCTGCCATCACACTTGCCCGCCATGTCTTGGCACAAATCGGCGGCGGTGGCAGGTCACTGCCCTTGGCATCATAGCCCGGAAAGCAAAACCCCATCGGCAGGATCGCAAACATGTCGCGGTCATAGAACAGGGCCTCGTCAATCCCGAGCCACGCCCGAAGCCGATCCCCAGAGGGATCCGTAAACGGTCGTCCGCTCTCATGCACCCGCGCGCCGGGGGCTTGCCCGACAATCAACACCCGCGCGCCGGGCCGGAACCAGACCACAGGCCGCGGACTATGCGCCGTCGCAGTGTCCTTGAACCGCTCGGCGCAAAGACGGCAGGCGCGAATTTCCTGAACCAGATCGTTGCTCATGATGTGCGAGTGTGCGTCAAACGCGGCCGAACGGGAAGAGGCAGTCATTTCGAACATCGTCGAAATAATTCTTGCCCGCCAGAAATCATTTCGATATTTCTAAAAATATGAAACGCGAATCAACAGACGATATCTCGCTCACCGTCGCCGCCTCGACCTTTGCGGCGCTCGGCTCGGAACAACGGCTCTCGGTGCTGCGCGTGCTTGTGCGTGCCGGCGAAGAGGGGCTGTCCATCGGCGAGTTGGGCAACCGCACCGGCGTGACCGGTTCGACGCTGACCCACCACATGAAGATCCTGGCCCAGGCGGGCCTCGTCACCCAACAGAAGCAGGGCCGCTCGATCATTTGCGCAGCGGTCGCTTACGATGAAATCCGCGCGCTTTCCGCATTTCTGCTCAAGGAATGCTGCGCCGATTGCGCGTCTCCGAACAAGGACCACGACCATGGCTGACACGACCCACGGACACACCCCGCTTTCGAGTCGTTGGAAACAGATCGACAAGGCCTGGCTCGCGCTTGTCGTCATCCTCGCCTTGCAGGCCATCTTTGATTTCGCCCATCTCGGCGACACGATCCGCTTTGCGCTCGAGGCCTTGCTTAGCACCGCGCCTTTCATCCTCTTTGCCGTGCTTGCCATCGGCTATCTCAAGGCCTCAGGCGCCGAGAACCTGCTCGCCAAGGCTTTTGAGGGGCGCGAGTTGCGCATGATCGTCTTCGCTGCGCTTCTGGGCGGCCTCTCGCCCTTCTGCTCCTGTCAGGTCATCCCCTTCATTGCCGCCCTTCTTGCTGTGGGCGCGCCACTCTCGGCGGTCATGGCTTTCTGGCTCGCATCGCCCCTGATGGACCCCGCGATGTTCTCGATCACCGCAGGCACCCTCGGCCTTGACTTCGCCATCGCCAAGACTTTCGCCGCCGTCGGCCTTGGCCTCATGGGCGGGGCGCTGACCATGCTCTTTGCCAAATCCGTGGTCTTTGCAGATCCGCTGCGTGAGAAACCACAGGTCGGGGGCTGCTGTGGCGTCAAGAAACCTTTCTCGGGTGCACCGGTTTGGAAATTCTGGGGCGAGGCAGAGCGCCGCGAGAGCTTCCGCGAAGCGGTGGTTGAGAACGGAGTGTTCCTGCTCAAGTGGCTTGCCATCGCCTATGTCATCGAAGCGATCATGATCCGCTATGTCCCGGCAGACCTTGTCGCGGGGATCCTCGGGGGCGCGGGCGTCGTGCCGATCATGCTCGGCGCACTTGTCGGGGCACCGGCTTACCTCAACGGCTATGCCGCCGTGCCGCTGGTCGATGCGCTCCTGCAACAGGGCATGTCGAACGGTGCCGCGATGAGCTTCGTGATCGCAGGCGGCGTAAGCTGTATCCCCGCCGCCATCGCGGTCTGGGCACTGGTGAAACCACGGGTCTTTGCCGCCTATATCGGCTTTGCCATGCTCGGCGCCTTCCTTGCCGGTCTGGCCTGGCAATCCCTCGCCTAAGTCCCTTTGAGACAGAACAAACATGTGCGGCAAAATACTCTTTTTGCCGCACATGGCTTTCTTTGCACCGGGTTTCGTTGCCCGAATGGCGAATTTCGGCTACTCCCTGTTGAACGATAAAAACAAAGAAGACCAACAGTGGAGGCCCCATGTATCGCGTCTGGAATTTTCTGACCGAGTATTCGCTGCTCCTTATTCTCGGCGCGGTGATCGCGCTGGTCTGGGCCAATGTCGATTACACGAGCTATCATGACTTCGTTGAAATGGTCCTCTGGGACCACGCCCCGATTGGCCATGCTCATGGCGAGTATCGCACCCTGACGCTGCACTACCTCGTCAATGACCTCCTCATGGCCTTCTTCTTTGCCATCGCGGCCAAGGAAGTCTGGGAGGCCGTGATCCTCGAGAACGGCAGCCTGCGCGGAAAACGCGCCGCGACGCCGCTCTTTGCCACGGCGGGTGGCATGTTCGGTCCGATCGCCGTCTATCTCGGCCTTGCGATGGTGCTTGGCTCAGATACCTACAACGCTGTCGCCAATGGCTGGGCCATCCCGACCGCGACAGATATCGCCTTCTCCTATCTCGTCGGTCGCCTCGTCTTTGGCGCAGGCCACCCGGCGGTGCGCTTCCTGCTGCTCTTGGCGATTGCCGATGACGCTGCGGGCCTCATTATCCTTGCGATCTTCTACCCTTCGGGCGATCTCGCGCCGGAATGGCTCCTTGTGTCGCTGGCCGCCGCGGTGAGTGTCTTTGTCCTCGCCAACTGGCTCCCGCGTCACCTCGACCGGGGCAAGCAACACCGCCCCAACTCGACCTTCGTGCGCAAGACCCTCTCGTTCCTGCCCTACCTGATCGCCGCCGCCGTAAGCTGGTATGCCTTCATGCGTTCGGGGCTTCACCCGGCGCTCGGCCTCTTGCCCATCGTGCCGACGATCCCCCACGCAGACCGCGCCTTCGGGATTTTCTCCGAGGCCGAAACCCACCTGCATGACCTGTTGAACGAGATCGAACACGCTCTGAAAACCCCGGTCGAAGTCGTCCTGTTCTTCTTCGGCCTCTGCAATGCGGGGGTGCAGTTCTCCTCGATGGGCGACGCCACATGGCTTGTGCTCGCAGGTCTCCTGATCGGCAAACCCGTCGGTATCCTCATCTTCGGCTGGCTCGCCGCCGTGCCATTGCGGCTCGGGATACCGGAGGGCATGCGCATCATCGACCTCGTGGTGATCGGCTTTGTTGCCGCCATCGGCTTTACCGTTTCGCTCTTTGTGGCCTCTGTCGCCTTCGACGCCGGGCCGGTGCAGGATGCGGCCAAAATGGGCGCGCTCCTGTCCTTCGGGGCGGCTCTTATCGCGATCTTCTCGGGAAAACTCTTCCGCGTCGAAAAGCAGGACTTCTAAGGCCAATCCCCCTGAAAACCGCAAGAAACCGGCACCATCGTGCCGGTTTTTTGTCTCTTATCGTCAAATTCTTGCCGCAGAGAGTTGCTAAAAACCTATATAAACAACATTATTGAGGCCCAAGACGCCGTACAGAGCGTTAATCCAAACCCGTTAAAAGGTTGGCCGGAGCAGAGCCGGAGCGTCCAATGCTCGAATTCGACAACGTGAGTAAGTCCTTCTGGACTGGGAGTCAGCGCAAGGTCATCCTTGATCGCGTGTCCTTTCGCGTTGAACTTGGCCGCTCCCTTGGCATCCTCGCCCCGAACGGCACCGGCAAGACAACCCTGATCAACATGATGGCGGGCCTCGAGAAACCCGACGAGGGCGAGATTCGCCGCTCTTGCCGGATCTCTTTCCCGCTCGGTTTCATGGGCGGCGTCGTCAGCAAACACTCCGCCGTCGAGAATAGCCGCTATATCGCGCGCCTCTATGGTCTCGACCCCGACTATGTCGAGGCCTTCTGCCGCTGGCTCTGTGGGCTGGGTGAGTATTTCGAGCAACCCCTCGGAACCTATTCCTCGGGGATGCGCTCTCGTTTCACCTTCTCGTTGCTTTTGGCTCTCGATTTCGACATGTACTTGATCGACGAGGGCATGCCGTCTTCAACGGATGTGGAGTTCAACAAACGCGCCGGTGACGTCCTCAAGGAACGCCTGCGCACCACGACGATCATCATCGTTTCGCACAAACCCAAAGTGCTTGAAAAATTCGCCCGTTCTGCGGCCGTTCTCCTGAATGGCCAATTGTACATGTTTGATACCTTGGAAGAGGCCGCGCAGCTCTATGACTACCAAACCCAAGGCTAAAAAGTTCCGTATCCGGCGCAGTGCGCCGACCTCTGGCACCGGCACCCCCGAGGCCGAGCAAGGCAATGATCTGCCGGCGCATCGCTTTACCGGCGAGATGCCAGAGACGACGCCGTCTCGACAAACCCCGCCACAGACCACAGCCACACCGCCCGCGCCGCAACCGCCGCTCAAGCCAAGCGCCCCGCAGGGCGCACCGCAAAGTCCGGCTCAAGGCGCGACAAGCCCGGATCAGGAAATCGACGCGATCAAACGCGAAGGCCTGACCGGCCGACAGCTGCGCATGGCCCGCCGCATGGCCCAGAAGAATGGCCTTGCCGCAACCTCCGATTATGACGCGGTGCGCCTGTTGCGCGCCAACGGCCTTGACCCGTTCCAGCGCACCAACATGCTCGAGCTGGTGGTGCCGGATGGCGGCACCGGCGGCGACGACGGGGGCCGCGTACAACTGCCCCAAACCCTGCCGATGGGCGGCAATACCCTGCCGTCGACCGAGACCTATTCGCAATCCCCCGCAGAGAAGCGCGCCCGCGAAATTGGCGAGATCCAGCGCGACATCGCCAAGCGCCGCCGCCGCCGTCTCGCGCTCTTGTTCACACGCCTCGCGGTCTTCGTCTTCCTGCCGACGATCATTGCCGGGTGGTATTTCTTCTCCATCGCCACGCCGATGTATGCGACCAAGTCGGAATTCCTCATCCTCCAGGCCGACAATGCGGGCGGTTCGGGCATCGGGTCTTTCCTGTCTGGCACGCAGTTCGCCACCAATCAGGATTCCATCGCGACCCAATCCTTCCTCGTCTCCAAGGACGCCTTGGTGCGGCTCGACAAGGACGAGAATTTCAAAGAGCATTTCGCCGATCCCTCGATCGACCCAATTCAGCGTCTGCCGGAAAACCCGACCAACGAACAAGCCTACAGCCTCTACAAGAAATACGTGAAGGTGGGGTACGACCCGACCGAGGGTGTGATCCGCATGGAGGTTTCCGCCGCCGATCCTGAGGTTGCGGCCCGCTTCTCGCGTGCCTTGATCTCCTACGCGGAACAGCGCGTCGATGACCTTTCCCAGCGCAAGCGCGAAGACCAGATGCGCGACGCCCGCAGGGGGCTCGAGAAAGCCAAGAAAGAGCGCCGCGAAGCGCAGGCACAGCTTGTCTCACTACAGGAAGGCTCGCTGGTGGATCCGGAGGGCCTCATCGCGTCGCTGCGCTCACAGATCTCCAACGTGCAGATCCAGCTTCAGGAAAAAGAGCTGCAACTCGCCGCGCTCGAAGACAACCCGCGCCCCAACCGTGCGCGTGTTGAGGGGGTGAAGGGCGATGTGCGCCGCCTTCAGGATCTGCAAGCCCAACTCGAGGCCAAGATGACCGACGCCACTGCCGGTGGCTCATCTCTGGCCCAGAAAACGGCGCAGATTCAGATGGCGCAGGCCGACCTCGCCACCGCTGATCTCTTGATGCAGACAGCGCTGCAGACACTCAAGCAGACCGAACTCGAGGCCAACCGGCAAGTGCGTTACCTGACAACGAGCGTCGAGCCTGTCGCCTCGCAGGATCCGTCCTATCCGCGCGCATTCGAGGATACGATGCTTGCCTTCCTGATCTTCTCGGGCATTTACCTGATGATCTCGCTCACGGCCTCGATCCTTCGGGAACAGGTCTCCTCCTAATCCAAATGGACTCGTCCACCTGATGAAACAGATTGATATCGCCGGCCTCACGGTCGCCAACGACTTGCCGCTGACCGTCATCGCCGGCCCCTGCCAACTCGAAAGCGCCGACCACGCGCAGATGATCGCGGGCACCATGAAGGAGGCCTGTGACGCCGCCGGGGCGCAATACGTGTTCAAGGCCTCCTACGACAAGGCCAACCGCACGAGCCTGTCCGGCAAGCGCGGTCTTGGTCTCGACGCAGGGCTAAAGGTGTTGCAAGGCGTCAAAGAGGCGATCGGCGTGCCGGTGCTGACCGATGTCCATACCGAGGCCCAGTGCGCCCCCGTGGCCGAGGTCTGTGACATCCTGCAAATCCCGGCCTTCCTCTGCCGCCAGACCGATCTCCTCGTCGCCGCCGCTGCGACCGACGCCGTGGTCAACGTCAAAAAAGGCCAGTTCCTCGCACCGTGGGACATGGACAATGTCGTGGCCAAGCTCGAAGGCTCCGGCACCGAGCGCATCATGCTGACCGACCGCGGCACGTCCTTCGGATACAACACCCTTGTCGCCGATATGCGCGGCCTGCCCCGCATGGCGCAAACCGGCTATCCGGTCATCATGGACGCCACCCATTCCGTGCAACAGCCCGGTGGCCAGGGCGGCTCTTCTGGTGGTCAACGCGAATTTGCCCCGGTCATGGCCCGTGCTGCCGTGTCTCTCGGAATTGCCGGAGTTTTCATCGAAACCCATGAAGATCCGGACAATGCCCCCTCCGACGGGCCGAACATGATACATTTGCACCACATGCCTACCCTAATAGACACATTGATGGCCTTTGATCGTCTGGCTAAGGCTAACCCAATTCAAATCTGATCTATTTGGTGAGACCCCCCATGACCAAACCTGCCGCGACCGTGACCCCGAACACCTGGGAATTCCTGCGCGACCCGATGATGACGCCGACCGGTTTCCGCGAATATGACGCGCGCTGGAAATACCCGGATGAAATCAACCTCCCCGGCATGACGGCCCTCGGCCTCGGCATCGGCACCCAGATGCGCGCCCACGGCCTCGACCCCGTGATCTCGGTCGGCAACGACTACCGCGACTACTCGCTCGCCATCAAGAACGCTCTCATCATCGGCCTCATGCAGGCAGGCATCCACGTCAAGGATATCGGCCCCTGCATCACACCGATGTGCTACTTCTCGGCCTTCCACCTCGGCACGCCCGCCGTTGCCATGGTCACGGCCTCGCATAACCCCAACGGCTGGACCGGGGTCAAGATGGGCTTTGACATGCCCCTGACCCACGGCCCCGACGAGATGGCCGAGCTCAAGGACATCGTTCTGAACGGCAAGGGCGCGCCCCAGCCGGGCGGCTTCTATGAGCCCGTCGCAGGTGTCTGGGACGCCTATATGGACGACCTCGTGGGCGATTTCAAAATGACCCGCAAGCTCAAGGTCGTCTGTGCAACGGGCAATGGCACCGCCGCCGCCTATGCGCCCGCCCTCTTCGAACGCCTCGGCGTCGAGGTGGTCGATAGCCATACCACGCTCGACTACACCTTCCCCAACTACAACCCGAACCCCGAAGCCATGGAAATGCTGCATGACATGGCCGATAACGTGAAGGCCTCTGGCGCCGACATGGCGCTTGGCTTTGACGGCGATGGCGACCGCTGCGGCGTGGTCGATGACGAGGGCGAAGAGATTTTTGCCGACAAGGTCGGTGTCATCATGGCCCGCGACCTGTCCAAGCTCTACCCGGGCTCGACCTTCGTGGCCGATGTGAAATCCACCGGCCTCTTCGCCTCCGACCCCGAGTTGCAGAAACTCGGCGCCAAGGCCGACTACTGGAAAACCGGCCATAGCCATATGAAACGCCGCGTCCACGAGATCGGCGCGCTCGCGGGATTCGAGAAATCGGGCCACTACTTCCTCGCCGGAGACGTGGGTCGTGGCTATGACGACGGCATGCGCGTCGCTGTGGAAATCTGCAAACTGATGGACCGCAACCCGGATATGAAAATGTCCGACCTGCGCAAGGCGCTGCCGAAAACATGGTCCACACCGACCATGTCGCCCTATTGCGCCGACACCGAGAAATACGAGGTGCTCGATCGTCTTGTGCAGAAACTCGTCGCCAAGCACGACGCGGGCGAACCCCTTGCCGGTCGCCCGATCCAAGAGGTCGTGACAGTGAATGGCGCGCGCGTCATCCTCGACAACGGCTCTTGGGGCCTCGTGCGTGCATCGTCCAATACCCCGAACCTCGTCGTGGTCTGCGAAAGCTCTGAGAGCGAGGCCGAGATGCGCGCCATCTTCGCCGACATCGACGCCGTGATCCGCACCGAACCCTCGGTTGGTGACTACGACCAGACGATCTGAACGTGACCACGGGCCGGGGGGCCAGCCCCCCGCCCCCCCCGAGGTTTTGTCGCCAAGAAGAAGATCAGGGCGTGCGCTTCAAGCCGCCAACCCGCGCCCTTTCAAGAGCGCCTCCACCCCCGGAAGCCGTCCGCGGAACCGCTTGTAGAGGTCCGCCGCCTCGACCGATCCCCCGGTCGACAGGATATGCGCCTCGAGCGCCTGGGCGGTCTCCGCGTCAAACGCATCGCCTGCTTCCTCGAAGGCCTCGAACGCGTCGGCATCCATGACCTCGGACCACATGTAGGAATAATACCCGCTCGAATACCCATCGCCAGAAAACACATGCGCGAAATGCGGCGAGGCATGGCGCATGGTGATCGCGGCGGGCATCCCGAGGCCCTCCAAGACCTCCGCCTGCATCGCCATCACATCCGCCGGGGCCGCGCCCTCATGGAACGCCAGATCGACCAGCGCCGAGGCCACATACTCTACCGTCTGGAACCCCATGTCGAAATTCGCCGCGCCAAGCACCTTGTCGAGCATCTCTTTGGGCATCGCCGCGCCCGTCTCCGCATGGGTTGCGAACTCCGCGAGCACCTCGGGCACCTCGAGCCAATGCTCATAGAGCTGCGACGGAAGCTCGACGAAATCGCGCGCCACGGAGGTGCCGGAAATCGACTCATAGGTCACATCCGACAGCATCTGGTGAAGCGCATGGCCGAACTCGTGGAACAACGTGCGCGCATCGTCATAGGAGAGAAGCGCCGGATCGCCCTTGGCAAAGTTGCACACGTTGATGACCACCGGCCCCTGCTCCTTGGGGAATTTCGCCTGAGACCGCATCGCCGAACACCACGCGCCCGACCGCTTTGATCCCCGTGCGAAATAGTCTCCGATGAACACGGCCACATGTTTGCCTCCCCGCGTGACCTCCCACGCCCGGCAATCGGGATGGTAAAGCGGCACATCGAGCGGCTTGAACTCCAACCCGAAAAGGCGATTGGCACAGGCAAACGCCGCCTCGATCATCCGGTCGAGTTGCAGGTAGGGTTTGACCTCCGCCTCATCGAGATCATGCTCCGCCTTGCGTCGCTTCTCCGCGTAATAGCGCCAGTCCCACGGCGCGAGGTCGTCATTGATCCCATCCTCGCGCATCATCTCGGTCAGCACCTCCGCATCCGCTTCGGCTTGGCGCTTGGCCGGCCCCCAAACCGCCATAAGCAACTCGCGCACCTTCTCAGGTGTGCCTGCCATCTGCGTCTCTAGCTTGTAGTCGGCAAAACTCTCATAGCCGAGAAGCTTGGCCCGCTCTTCGCGCAGTTTGAGGATTTCAGCAGCGATCTCGCGGTTGTCGGTCTCGCCCCCGTTCGCGCCTCGTGCGGCCCAGGCCTTGAACGCCTGTTCACGCAAGTCACGACGCGGCGAAAATTGCAGGAACGGCGTGATGAGCGACCGCGAGAGCGTCACGACTGGCCCCTCCTGTCCCTTCTCTTCGCCCGCTGCCCGCGCGGCATTGACGACGAAACCGGGAAGCCCTTCGAGATCCGCTTCGGTGAGCGGCATGAACCAACCGCTTTCATCCGCAAGAAGGTTCTGGGTGAACGCCGTGCCCAACTCGGCCAGCCGCCCCATGATCTCCTGCATCCGTTGATCCGCCGCGCCAGTCAGCGCCGCGCCCGAGCGCACGAACCCGCGATGCGTCAGCATCAGAACCCGCGCCTGTTCCTCCGTGAGGTCAAGCGCATCTCGTTTTTCCCAGACCTCGGCCACCCGCGCGAACAACGCCTTGTTCGACGAAATCGCCGAGAAATGCGCTGCGAGCTTGGGAGAAAACGCCCGCTGCAATTCCTGCCGCTCGGGATTGCTATCCGCGCCCGCCACCGTGAAGAACACCGAAAGCACCTTGTCGAGCGCCTCGCCCGCCGCCTCGAGTGCCTCGACCGTGTTGGCGAAATCCGCCGGGCGCGAGTCCTCGGCAATCGCCTTGATCTCGGCATCATGCGCCGTCAGCGCCGCGTCGAGCGCAGGCGCGAAATCTGCGTCGGAAATGGCGTCAAACGGGGCGATCTCAAACGGGGTGTCCCACGGGGACAGGATCGGGTTGGTCATGGGCGTTTTCTCCTTTGCGCCTAACCTAAGCCTGCCTACGGGATGCGCAATGGCCGACCTACGCTTTACCGCAAACCGGGCACCCCTCGCGCCGCTTGAGCGTGATCTTCCGGCTCTCGCCATAAAGCGCGTCATAGATGAGCATCTCGCCGCGCAACACGGCGCCCGCGCCGGTGATGATCTTGACGGCCTCGACCGCCATCATCGTGCCAACCACCCCCGGCAACGGCCCGATCACCCCTGCCTCTGCACAGGATGGCGCAAGCCCCGCCGCCGGGGCCTCGGGAAAGACGCATTCATAACAGGGCGCCCCCGCCTTCGGGTCGAATACGCTGAGTTGCCCTTCCCATTGTGAAAGCGCGCCGGAAACAAGCGGCACCCCCGCCGCGACACAGGCCCGGTTCACAAGGTAGCGCGTCTCGAAATTGTCCGTCCCGTCAAGGACAAGATCATACTCTGCCACAAGTGCCGCCGCCGTCTCTTCGTCGAGACGCCGCTGGTAGGGCTTCACGATGACAAACGGGTTCTGTGCTTCCATGGCGGCCTGTGCCGAAAATACCTTGGGCATGCCGATCGCATCATCGCGATGGATCACCTGCCGCTGGAGGTTCGAGTTGTCGACATCGTCATCATCGACAACACCGATCGTACCCACACCCGCCGCTGCAAGATACAAGAGCGCGGGCGAGCCTAACCCCCCAGCTCCGACGACCAAAACCTTGGCATCCTTGAGCTTTTTCTGACCCAAACCACCAACCTCGCGGAGCACGATATGACGCGCATAGCGGTTGAGCTCGGTGTCGCTGAACGGTCCTTCCTGTGCGCTGGACTCGCCTTCCGGCTCCCGCACCCGAGCCCGAAGCCAGCGAAGCCCCGCGCGGTAGAACGCCACGATCACCGCCGCACCGCCCACGATAGCCCAGAGCGCCGGACTCTCTCCCGTCGCCATGCGCAACGGATGCCCATCCGGCAGCACGAGATGCGCGCCCAACACCGCAGCCCACAATAGCGCCACCATGGACCAACGCGCCCGGTGCGGCGCGCCCATAAAGGCCCCGATCCCCCAAAGAACCGCCGCCATGATGAACACCAACGCCATCAGGCCGTCCCCGTAGACCCGAACCCGCCCGCGCCGCGCGCGGTCTCGTCAAGGCTTTCGACCGTCTCAAACGTGGCCTGCACCACAGGGGCAACGATCATCTGCGCAATGCGCGCGCCATGGGCGATGTGAAACGGCTCTTGGCCTGCGTTCATCACGATGATCCCAAGCGGCCCGCGATAATCGCTGTCGATGGTGCCCGGGGTATTGGGCAAGGTGATCCCGTGCTTGAGGGCAAGCCCCGAACGCGGTCTGATCTGCACTTCATATCCCAAAGGAATCCCAATCCGAAGCCCGGTCGGCACAAGCACCCGCTCTCCGGGGGCAAGCGTCACCCCCTCGCGGGCGTCTTGTGGAAAATTGGCACGGATATCCGCCCCTGCCGCGCCTGCGGTCTCGTAGGAAGGCAGCGCGACCTCCCGGTCCGCACCCTCAAGCCAGTTGAGCCGGATTTGCACCACGGCACTCCCTCCGTTGTTGCTATAGTGAGCCGAGCGCTGTCGCGATCCGCTCGGCAAGCTGATGCGCAACCTCGTGCTTGCCCATGCGCGGCCAATGCTCTGCACCCTCGTCTGAAATGAGTGTCACAGCATTCTCATGCCCGCCCATGATCCCGGTTTCCGGGCTGACATCATTGGCCACGATCCAATCACACCCCTTGCGCGCCCGCTTGGATGTCGCGTTGGCGATCACGTCGTCGGTCTCGGCGGCAAAGCCAATGACAAGGCCGGGCCGTCCCGCCTCCATCTGGCTCACCGTGGCGAGGATGTCGGGATTCTCCGCAAACTCAAGCGCCGGAATCCCGCCCTTGGTTTTCTTCAACTTGCTGTCCGATGCGCTTGCCACGCGCCAATCGGCCACGGCGGCGGCAAAGATCGCCGCATCAACCGGCAGCACACCCTGCACCGCCTCAAGCATCTCCTGCGCGGTTTGAACTTCGACGATGTGCACCCCTTCGGGGCGCTCCGCATCTGCTGGGCCTGTGACAAAGACAACTTCTGCCCCCATCACGGCAAGCGCACGGGCAATCGCCGTGCCCTGCGCACCCGAGGAACGGTTGGCGATATAGCGCACCGGGTCAATCGGCTCATGCGTCGGTCCCGAGGTGACAAGGATCCGTCGCCCCGCAAGCGGCCCTTCGGCCAGCGCAGTCTCGATTGCGTTGACGATTTCCTCAGGCTCCGACATCCGCCCCGGCCCGTATTCGCCACAGGCCATATCGCCCTCGTTCGGCCCCACGACCATGACGCCATCCCCGCGGAGCGTCGCGATATTGCGCCGTGTCGCCGGATGCTCCCACATGCGCACATTCATCGCCGGCGCAATAAGAACCGGGGTATCCGTCGCCATGAGAAGGGTCGAAGCAAGGTCATTCGCGTGACCGCCCGCCATCTTCGCCATGAGGTCCGCGGTTGCCGGGGCCACCACGACAAGATCGGCAGAGCGTGAAAGCTGAATATGGCCCATCTCCGCCTCGTCCGTGAGGTCAAAGAGGTCGCGATAGACCTTCTCCCCCGCCAGTGCCGACACGGCCAGCGGGGTGACGAATTCCGCCCCCGCTTTGGTCAGGACCGGCGTGACCCAAGCACCGCGCTTGCGCAACTGCCGGATCAGGTCGAGCGACTTATAGGCGGCAATACCGCCCGCGATGATGAGGAGAATTCGTTTGTCGGTCAGCATATGAGCGCCCGCTTCTTCAGGGTTTTCCGGAGACTATGCCGTGGGGACGATGGAAACAAGCGATGCGCATCTTTCCTAGTCCTTCTTGAACCCTGCACAGGGGTCTTCGCGCTCCGCTTCCTGCGTTACGATCCATGCATTATGCGGCGGCGTGTCTTCCGGCGCGCGTTCAAGCTGGCCGATGCTGGTGACGCTGAGACGTTCCGGCAAAAGACGCGGCGCACCCCAGTCGAGCCGCGCATGGCCATTGCCAGTAATGACAACAACTGGTCCGCCAGTCTCGTCATGGGCACGCACGATTTCCCGCGCCATGGTCGCATCACGCAACCGCTGACCAAGCACCATCCCCGGCAAAAGCGTTTCGGGAAGCGCATCGCAATGCGCCCTCATCTGCGCCGCTTCGCGCTCGGCCTGTTCTTCTTCCGCAAGCGGCGCCGCGAGACCATAGAGATCCGCACCCTCGCCAAAACTGGCCGTCGCGTCGCCGCCCATGATCGCTTCGCGCACAGCCTCCCGCGGCACAAGCGCGCCATAGATCTGCGCATCCTTCGCAGCGGCGAAAATCGGGTAATACATGTCAAAACTCGGCCAACCGCTCTCGGCCCAGCCCAGCGCCTCCGACAATGCCGCCTTATCCTGAAGAAGCTCCGGCGTGACCTTGGCCGCTGTCTCTGCGGTGATCATCTCGAACACCACGGCCTTCGGTCCAAGCGCCGCGATGGCCTCGGCCTGATTGGCGTGGTGCCACGGGTTGTCATGCAACTCACCAAGAAACACCACGTCTGCGCCGGGCAGCGTGGTGATCTTATCAATGGTGATTTCTTCTGCGAGTGCGGGGGCCGCGGCAAGCGCGAGAGCCAGAATCATGCGTTTCATGACACGAAGTCATGCACGCCCACTCCCTGCTGTTCAAGACGACGCCGCATCTTCTGAAGCGCTGCCGCCTCAAGCTGACGCACCCGCTCTTTCGACAGGCCCATCTCGTCCCCAAGGCTCGCCAATGTGCGCGGCTCATCATCAAGCCGCCGCGCCGCAAGGATATGGCGTTCGCGTTGGCTCAGGCCCTCCATCGCATCCAGAAGCTGCCCCCGAAGCGACTCGACATCGCGCCGCGCCTCAACGGTTTCCGCGCCCGCCGCGGCCTCGTCCTCCAAAAGCTCGAGCCATTCACGCCCGCTCTCATCCGTGCTCTGGCGCGCATTCAGAGACATATCGCTCCCCGACATCCGGCCAAGCATCATCTCGGCGTCTGTTCGGCTCACGCCAATCTCGCTGGCGATCTTCTCAACGATCTGATGCGTATCGAGGCTCTCGCCCCGCGCCATCGCCTCGCGCTCGAACTGCGCACGCACGCGGTTGATGTTGAAGAAAAGCGATTTCTGCGACGTCGTAGAGCCGGTACGCACCACGGACCAGTTGCGCATCACATGATCCTGAAGCCCGGCTCGGATCCACCACACAGCATAGGTCGAGAACCGAACACCGCGCTCTGGATCGAACTTGTCGGCCGCTTTCATCAGGCCAAGCATCGCTTCTTGGATCAAATCATTCTGGCTCACCCCGGCACGCCGGAATTTGCCCGCCATCGAGATCGCAAGCCGCATGTAGGCCCGGATCAAACGGTGCAGCGCCGCCGCATCCCGCTTGTCCCGCCATGCGCTGGCAAGCGCGAGCTCGGTCTCGGCATCAAGCATTTCCTGACGCATCGCATTGCGCGTCAATTCCCTGTTCACATTGGATTGCAGGCCCATCTTGGCATCCTTCCTCCTTGCGCTTTCATGGGGAATTACGCAGGTTGCGCCGGATTGGATCACATTTGGCGACAGAAAAGATGCTCTCGAACTTCACCTTCGTGCTCGGCGGCGCGGCCTCAGGCAAATCGCTCTACGCGGAATCCCTCGTGACAGGGACCGGCGCACCGCGCGTCTATATCGCTACGGGCGAGGCTTGGGACGAAGAAATGCGCACCAAGATCGCCGCCCATGTGGATCAGCGCGGCCCCGGCTGGCGCACGATCGAGGCGCCCCTTGATCTTGCCCCGGCGCTGGCCTCGGTGTCCCAGGACGAAGTCGCCCTGCTCGACTGTGCAACCATGTGGATGTCGAACCAGATGCTTGCCGAAAACGATCTTGAGGCCGAGACCGCCCGCCTGCTCGAGGCGCTTGCCGCCTGTAAGGGCAAGGTCGTCGTGGTCTCTAACGAGGTCGGCATGGGGATCGTGCCCGAAAACGCCCTCGCCCGCCGCTTCCGCGATGTGCAGGGACGCCTCAACAAACGCCTCGCCGCCGCCGCAGATACCGTGCTGTTTGTCGCTGCGGGCCTGCCGCTCACCATGAAAGCCCCGGCATGAGCCGCCTGTTCCTCGTCCGCCATGGTCCGACCCATGCGCGCTCCATGGTCGGCTGGTCCGACCTGCCCGCCGATCTTTCCGACACCGCCGCCCTGGCTCGGCTCGACGCGCACCTCCCCGACGACGCCCTCGTCATAAGCTCGGACCTGTCGCGCGCCGTGACAACTGCCGACGCCATCGCGGGCGCCCGCACGCGCCTGCCGCATGATCCCGACCTGCGCGAAATTCATTTCGGGGACTGGGAACTCAAACGCTTCCCCGATATCGACGCCGAAGACCCCGGCCTCGCTCGTGCCTTCTGGGAAACACCGGGCGATACGGCCCCTCCCGGCGGCGAAAGCTGGAACAGCGTCTGCGCCCGCGTCGATGCCGCCGTAGACCGCCTCTTGGCTGCACATCCGGGCCACGACCTCGTCATCGTTGCCCATTTCGGCGCCATCTTGACCCAAGTCGCCCGCGCGGGTGCCCTCTCCGGCGCCGAGGCCTTTGCCCACAAGATCGACAACCTTTCCGTCACCACGATCAGCACCCTGCCCAATTGGGGTGCGGAGAGGATCAATCACTGCCCGTGATGGACCTCTCAGAAAGTTTCATTTTGTCGGGGCCCACGGCCACGCTAGCCTGAGCGCATGACATATACGCTCTATATTGGTGACTTCACCTATTCCTCATGGTCCCTGCGCGGCTGGCTTCTGTTTGAGAAGTTCGGCATCCCCCGGCGCGAGGTCCGCATTGATTTCAATACCGATGACTCCGTGGCCGATCAGCTTGCCGCGCTCTGCCCCCCGGCCCGCACCGTTCCGACTGTCGTAACCGAGGATGGCGCGATCCTCTCGGAATCCCTTTCCCTCGCCGAGGAACTGGCAAGCCGCCACCCCGAGGCGCATCTGTGGCCCTCGATCCCGCTGGCCCGCGCCACGGCCCGCACCCTGACCTCCGAGATGCACGCCGGGTTTACGGCCTTGCGCGGCGACTGTCCGATGAACCTCGCCACCGCCTATCTTGACTCAGACCCCTCTGACGCGGTGCTCGCCGATCTTGCCCGGCTCGAAACCATCTGGAGCCACGCCCGCGCAACATGCCGTCCCAATGGCCCTTGGCTCTGCGGCGACTATAGCATCGTCGATGCCTTCTATGCCCCGGTCGCCGCACGGCTTGCCGGGTATAACCTACCGATGGGACAAACCGCCCGCGCCTATGTCGCCGCGCATCTCGCCGACCCGGCCTTCCGCCGCTGGCGCGCCATGGGACTCGCGAAAAAGGAATACCTGCCGTGGTATGCCAAGGACTACCCGACGCGCGATTGGCCCGGTCCAACGCCGCGCGTCGCCAAGGCCGTCGACGGAACAGAGGCCGAGAACGGCGCCTGCCCCTATTCCGGTAAACCGATCACCCATGTGCTCGAAATGGAGGGACGGCGCTTTGGCTTCTGCAATGCCTTCTGCCGCGACAAGACGGTCGCCGATCCGACGGCATGGCCCGCTTTCATGGCCTTGGTCGAGGGCCAATAATTCTCGACAATCATGGACCAGGCGATTGCGAAATCGCTTGGTCCTCGCACTCCGCACCACCGCGATACAGACGCAATACCGACGTGATACCGACGTTGCTTTTCAACGGGGTTTTTCAGGCCCCGTGGCTCCGATCATAACCATTCACAGCCGGGCTTTCCCACCCCGCGAGCGCACCCTTACGGGGCTGAAACACTTCCACGAGAAGCGGATAACAGGCCGCCGTATCCGAGGAATGCTCGCTCGAACAATCGCCGCCGGGACAGGCGCTCAACGCGCCAAGAAGGTCAATTTCCGCAAAGAATTCAAGGTAATCACCGGGCCGCACCGGTGAGGCCTTCATGAAATACTGCCCTGTATCCCGCGTGAACCCGGTGCACATGAAGACATTGAGAACGTCATGCACATGGGTCTCGGCCTCGGCCAGCGACAGCCCCCTCTCCTCTGCGAGCGCCCGCGTCAGGTTCGAGTGACAACAATGATGGTATTGTGACCCACTCAAGAGATTCCCCGTATAAGGATCACACCGCGTCCCAATCACGTCATGCACCGAGCCGCCGAACGCGTCCATCCCGTACCAGCCGAGCGTATCTTCCGTGATCGTCGCCATCGGCCTCAGATACGGGAAAGAGGACCACATCCGCTCCCCTTCCGTCAGGTGTGTTCCGTGCAAAGCTCTTGATTTTCCAGAGTAAAATTGCTCCGTAAGATCATTGGCATTCCACAGGTTGAGATCACCGACCTGCGGCCCCTCAACGCTTGAAATCCGGAAAAAGGCGCCCGCCGGAACGTGAAAACACTTCGCATCCCGCGCTGGCATTAACACTTCATTAACCTTTTCGGCCCCCTCCCGCGCGGCCCGATAAAGCGCCATCGGCGGCTCCGGCAGGGTCTCGTTCGGATAACAAATCACCGGCCGGATCGCGCGGCGCTCGTCTGCATCTGGTGGCGGGGTTCGGGTCATGGGCGGCCTCCTTCAACTCCCTGCCACCCTGCCCCGAACGCCCGCCGATGAAAAGCGCTCTCGCGCTCCTCAGATGATCTCAACTGCCAGGGGCGGGAACCCGTTGAAGCCGACCGAGGAATAGCTCGACGTGTAGGCCCCGCAGTTGCGGATCATGATCTTGTCGCCCGCCGCAAGCCCCAACGGAAGCTGCACCGGTTGTTTCTCGTAAAGCACATCCGCGCTGTCACAGCTCGGCCCCGCAAGCACGCACGGCCCGGCGGGCTGCATGTCTTTCGCGGTCGCAAACTGATAGCGGATCGCCTCGTCCATGGTTTCAGCAAGCCCCGAGAATTTCCCGATATCGAGATAGACCCAGCGATGCAGCTCACAGTCAGATTTTCGTGAAACCAGAAGGACTTCCGCCGCAATCGCACCCGCCGAGGCGACCATGCCACGGCCCGGCTCGGCCATGATTTCCGGCACTTCGCCAAAGCGTTTGCGCACCTGTTTCATCACATTCGCCGCATAGGGCGTCGGGGCCTCAACCGGGTCGCCATAGAAGGCCGGGAAGCCGCCGCCGATATTGAGCACGCGCAGGTCATGCCCCGCCGCTTTCGCCGCGTGCCAAACAGTCGCGACGCGCTCCAGAACCGGTGCCCACATGGCCGCGCGGCGGGTCTGCGAGCCGACATGAAAGCTCAGGCCCGCCGCATCGAGCCCGAGATCGCGCGCCAAGTTCAAAAGCGCAAGCGCCTTGCTCGGCGCACAACCAAACTTGCGCGTCAGCGGCCAATCCGCTTCGCTATTCTCGACGATGAGGCGCAGCACGACGCTCGCGCCCGGCGCATGTTCTGCAATCTTTTCAAGCTCTTCCTCCGCGTCGAATGCGAACTGCGTCACACCCGCTTGATGCGCAAAAGCGATATCCGCCACCCGCTTCACGGTGTTGCCAAAGGAAATGCTCTCGGCCCGCGCGCCCACGGCAAGACAGGCTTCGATCTCACCCCGGCTCGCCGCGTCGAAGGACGAGCCTTCCGCCACCAACGTGGTAAGCACCTCACGCGCCGGATTCGCCTTGACGGCATAGTGAATCCGCGCCCGGTCAAGCCCGGCCTTGAGCGCGCGATAATTCTCCGCGACCTGCGCGGTGTCGATCACGAGGGTCGGTTGATCGAACGTGTTCTGCCAGATGAAATCTTCGAGTCGCGAACGGGTAGAAACAGCGGCGCCAGCCACTGAGGTCAGGTGAGCAGTCATGGTCATCTCCAAAAGGACCCGGCCGGATCATCCGACCAAATTGCAAAAGGAGACGTTACCGTCGCTGCGTAACCATGGAGAGGGCCCCTACGACAGAGGCGCGTGCGTTGGCGTCTGATCGCGCATATGGGGCCAAACGATGAGTCGATCAATCCCTTTTCTGCATGGCCGTGAAAAAATCTGCACAGGCCTCAGACCGCCCGCCCCGCCGCGCGCCCCGAGAAGATACAGCCGCCAAGGAACGTGCCTTCAAGGGCGTTGTATCCGTGATACCCCCCGCCGCCGAACCCGGCGACCTCTCCGGCGGCAAAAAGCCCCTCAAACGCGCTGCCATCCGGGCGCAGAACCTGCCCTGTCTCGTCCGTGTGCAACCCACCAAGCGACTTGCGCGTCAGGATATTGAGGCGCACCGCGATGAGCGGCCCGGCCTCCGGGTCGAGAATGCGATGCGGCTTGGCCGTGCGGATGAGACGGTCGCCCCGATAGGCGCGCGCGCCACGGATCGCCGTGACCTGCGCGTCCTTGGCAAAAGGGTTTTCGATCTGCGCATCCCGCGCCTCGATCTGCGCCCGGATGTGGTCGAGAGCGACCGGCACATCCGGCGTGATCCTGTTCATCCCCGCGACCAACGCCTCCAGCGTATCGGCGACGACGAAATCCTCACCATGGTCCTTGAACGCTTCCACAGGCCCCGGTGCCCCCTTCTTGAGCACCCGCCCCCGGATGACCTCTGACCACTTGCCCGAGGTGAAATCCGGGTTCTGCTCTGACCCCGAAAGGGCAAACTCCTTCTCGATGATCTTCTGCGTCAGGATGAACCAGCTATGCTCATGCCCAGTCGAGAGGATACGCCGTAGCGTGCCAAGCGTGTCGAAACCGGGCAGGAACGGCGCTTCCATCCGCTCCCCAAGTGCATCGAACCACATCGAGGACGGCCCCGGCAGGATGCGGATCCCATGGTTCGGCCAGATCGGATCCCAGTTCGCGACCCCCTCGGTATAGTGCCACATGCGATCCCCGTTGATGAGGCCCGCGCCCGCGCTTTCCGCGACGCGCTGCATCTGTCCATCAACGTAATCCGGCACCCCGGCAACCATGCGTTTGGGCGCAGGTCCAAGCCGGTCTTCGGGCCAATAGTGGCGCACCATGTCATGGTCGCCCCCGATCCCGCCCGTGGTCACGATCACGGCCTCGGCCCGGTGCTCGAAATCCCCCACGACCTCTCGATTGGTTGACCGCCCCCGCTCTGCGCCGTCTTCGGCGAGAACATCGCCCCGCACGCCCTTGACCGCGCCGTTCTCGACGATCAGCCCTGTCGCCTTGTGCCGGAACCCAAAGCGGACCTGCCCGGCCTCTGCCGCCTGCCGCACGAGTAGCTCGAATGGCGCGACAACGCCCGGCCCAGTGCCCCAGGTGATATGAAACCGCGGCACGGAATTGCCATGCCCATGTGCCATCTCCCCGCCCCGCTCGGCCCAGCCGACCACGGGAAACCAGCGCATCCCCAAGGACTTGAGCCAGCCACGCATTTCCCCGGCGGCGAAATCGACATAGGCCTCGGCCACCTTTCGGGGATTGGCATCCTCTGGTCGGTCGAACTGTGCCGAGCCCATCCAGTCACCAAGGGCAAGCGCAGGACTATCCTTGATCCCCATCCGGCGCTGCTCGGGCGTGTCGACCATGAACAAACCGCCAAGGCTCCAGAACGCCTGCCCGCCAAGGCTCTGTTCGCCCTCCTGATCGAGAAGCAAAACCTTGCGCCCACGCGCGGCGGCCTCGCTCGCGGCCACCAACCCGGCCAAACCGGCCCCGACGACGATCACATCTGCCATACCGTGTCCTCCCTTGCCGGAAGGCTACCCAAGGCACGGGTCGATCGCCAAATGAAACCTGACGTAAAGAAAAAGCGCCCCGCAAGCGGAGCGCCTTTCGAAAACCGAATGGAAGGGGAAGATCAGGCCGCCTTGACGTATTCGTAGTAGGTCTCGGCATCCTGCGGAGCTTGGGCCTTGGCAACCGGCTTGAGCGGCGGGGTGTAGTAGGCATAGGCCTGCTCAAGAAGTTCCAGCGCGCGTTCCGCGATGTTTTCCGGCGTGTTTTGCGAGTTCGACATGGGTCTCTCCGTTGTGTCAGAACTCCTCCCTTGCCCGGTACCTAACGACACCAGATACGAAAGACACCTGTCAAAAACTGCATCCTCGCTATGCGTCGAGCGCAAATTTCCCTTGGGTCAGCAATAGGGTAGCCCCAAAGAAAAACCCCCGACGCGCGCGGCATCGGGGGTTTCTGAAACTGCTTTGTGGGCGCGATCAGATGTTGCGCTCGACCATCATCTTCTTGATCTCTGCGATGGCCTTGGCCGGGTTGAGACCCTTCGGGCAGGTCTTCGCGCAGTTCATGATCGTGTGGCAACGATAGAGCTTGAACGGGTCTTCAAGCTGGTCAAGACGCTCGCCGGTCGCCTCGTCGCGGCTATCGATGATCCAGCGATACGCATGCAAAAGCGCCGCCGGGCCAAGATAACGATCGCCATTCCACCAGTAGCTCGGGCAGGAGGTCGAGCACGAAGCACACATCACGCATTCATAAAGCCCGTCGAGCTTCTTGCGGTCCTCGATCGACTGGCGCCATTCCTTTGCCGGACGGTTGGTCTTGGTCTCAAGCCACGGCATGATCGACGCGTGCTGAGCATAGAAATGGGTGAGGTCCGGGATAAGGTCTTTCACCACCGGCATATGCGGCAGCGGGTAAATCTTTACGTCGCCCTTGATCTCGTCCATGCCGTAGATACAGGCCAGCGTGTTGATCCCGTCGATGTTCATCGCACAGGAGCCACAGATCCCTTCGCGGCAAGAGCGGCGGAAAGTCAGGGTCGGGTCGATCTCGTTCTTGATCTTGATAAGCGCATCAAGAACCATCGGACCACAGGTATCCATGTCGAGGAAATAGGTGTCCACCCGCGGGTTCTTCCCGTCATCGGGGTTCCAGCGATAGATCTGGAACTTGCGCACGTTGGTTGCGCCTTCGGGCTTGGGCCAAGTCTTACCAGTGGTAATCTTGGAGTTCTTCGGAAGTGCAAATTCAACCATGGCTCAGTCTCCTTGCTTGACCGCGGTGCGCTCGTGGGAAAGCACCTGCCGTCCCGCATTGCGTGCGTTGCTGGGGCCTGTCGCATACGCGCGGCAGGCTGGGTTGGGATTAAGAGAGCACGTCACAGGACGACCTCCCCTGAAATCGTGTTCTCCCGTGCGATCCGACCGAGGATTTCGGCGTCGGCAGGGAAAAGGGTTTGGATGCGGGCGACAAGCGTCTCGTCGCGCGCGGCAATCTGTAGAACGGCCTGATAGAGCGGGTTCTGCATCATCTCGACGAACCGTCGATCCGTTGCAAGCTCGCCGCTCTCGGCGGCCTCTTTCTGAAAGGACGAACCGCCCCCATAGCGCGTGACCTGCCCCAGACCGTTGTCGCGAAGGTCCAGACCAAGCGCGGCAAGACACTCGGCGCGATAACCTGCGTCCGCGACCCAGCGATCATAGCAGATCGTGACTGCATCCCCGCCCTCGATCACCTCGCCAAGCAGGTCGGCATATAGATCGACGCCACGCAGGATCACCGCCATGCGACGCGACACGCTATAGCCTTCGTTCGGCTCGAGCTTCTTGGTGAGCGACGCCGCCCAGTTCAGGAAGCCTCGATAGACAAGCACCTCATGATCAATGAGGCCCCGGTCGAAATGCCCCGAAAGCGGTTTGCGCGGGCGGTCCTGTGCCGGCGAATGGTCCTCGTAGGAGATCAGGAGAAGCCCCCCGTCCCCAACCTCTGCACCATAGGCGGCAAGATCCGCCTGCGCCTTGTCGGTTACAAGCTTGCGGTCGTTGACCTCGGCCGAGGCGAATGCATCGAGCGGATGCGCGCCGCGACGGCAGTTGTTGAGGAAAAGCGCGCCGCCCTCCGGAGCATTGCGCTGAAGCCACGAGGCGATCGCATGATTGCCCGACCGGCGCATCCCATGCATCCGCAGCACGAGACCCGGCTCAAAGCCGAGACGCGCCCGAAGTGCCGGTTTGCCCATGAGGCCGTCCGCCATCGCGTTCATCGCTCCTCTCCCGCGCCACATTTGCGCACGGACCCGCACGGCCAATGGCCGATCAAGCGTGATATGCTCCGGGTCCGCAACAAACGCGTCTCCTTAGAACGTCCGCGCCTTGGGCGCGATGGTCTTGAGAGAAATCCCGCCTTGGTCCTCGGTGGTGAGCGGATCAACGATCACCGGACGATAGGTAAGATCGACCTTGTTGCCTTCGACGCGGCTGACGGTGTGCACACGCCAGTTCTTGTCGTCACGTTCCGAGAAGTCCTCATGTGCATGGGCACCGCGCGATTCCTTGCGCGCCTCTGCCCCGGTAATCGTGGCAAGCGCGTTCGGCATCAGGTTGGTGAGTTCGAGCGTTTCCATCAGGTCGCTGTTCCACACAAGCGAGGTATCCGTCACCTTCAGATCGTCAAGCTTGGCCGCGATCGCGGTCATCTTCTCGACGCCTTCCTTGAGGGTCTTGTCGGTGCGGAACACGGCAGCATCGGCTTGCATCGTCTTCTGCATCTCAAGGCGCAGCTCGGCGGTCGGCACATTGCCCTTGGCATTGCGCAGCCCGTCGAAACGGTCAAACGCCTTGTCGACCGACGCTTGGTTGAGAACCGGGTTCGGCGCCTCTGCATCGACAACCTTGCCGGCACGGATCGCAGCGGCGCGGCCAAAGACCACGAGGTCGATGAGCGAATTGGACCCGAGACGGTTCGCCCCGTGCACAGACGCACAGCCCGCTTCGCCGACGGCCATAAGGCCCGGCACAACGGCGGTCGGATCGTCTGCGGTCGGGTTGAGCACTTCGCCCCAGTAGTTGGTCGGAATACCGCCCATGTTGTAGTGCACCGTCGGAATGACCGGGATCGGTTCCTTGGTGACGTCCACGCCGGCGAAGATCTTCGCGCTTTCCGAAATCCCCGGCAGACGCTCTGCAAGCGCTTCGGCAGGCAGGTGGCTAAGGTTCAGGTGGATATGATCGCCATCGGCGCCCACACCACGACCTTCGCGAATTTCCATCGTCATCGAGCGCGAAACATAGTCCCGCGGCGCGAGGTCTTTGTAGGTCGGCGCATACCGTTCCATGAAACGCTCGCCTTCGGAGTTGGTCAGATACCCGCCCTCACCGCGCGCGCCTTCCGTGATGAGACAGCCCGAACCGTAGATGCCGGTCGGGTGGAACTGCACGAACTCCATATCCTGAAGCGCAAGGCCCGCACGGGCCACCATGCCGCCGCCGTCACCGGTGCAGGTATGGGCCGACGTGGCCGAGAAATAGGCACGGCCATAACCGCCGGTCGCCAGAACAACCATCTTGGCGTTGAAGATGTGCATGGTGCCATCATCAAGCTTCCAGCAAACCACACCCTGACACTGACCATCGTCGCTCATGATGAGGTCGATGGCGAAATATTCGACGTAGAACTCAGCGTTGTTCTTGAGGGACTGCCCATAAAGCGTGTGCAGGATCGCGTGTCCGGTCCGGTCGGCCGCAGCACAGGTACGCTGTACCGGCGGGCCTTCACCATACTCGGTGGTGTGACCGCCAAAGGGGCGCTGATAGATCTTGCCTTCCTCGGTGCGCGAGAACGGCACGCCATAGTGCTCGAGCTCATACACCGCCTTGGGTGCTTCACGGGCGAGGTATTCCATCGCGTCCGTATCGCCAAGCCAGTCCGACCCCTTCACGGTGTCGTACATGTGCCACTGCCAGCTATCCGGCCCCATGTTGCCAAGCGAGGCGGCGATCCCGCCCTGAGCGGCCACAGTGTGCGAACGGGTCGGGAAGACCTTGGTCACGCAAGCGGTGCGCAGGCCCTGTTCGGCCATACCGAGCGTGGCCCGCAGACCAGCGCCACCGGCGCCAACCACGACCACGTCATATTCATGTGTTTCGTATTCGTAAGCAGCCATCTGTCGAAGCTCCGAGTCTTAAAGGGCGATGCGCGCCAGCGCGAAGAGGCCAACGCCCGCGATGCCATATGCGATGCAGGTGAACGCGATGATGAGGAACTTCTTCTGAAGCCCGCGGGAGTAATCCTCGATCACCACTTGGATGCCATGGCGGAAATGCACCATGGCAACGAGGATCGTCAGAGCCGCGACAATCGCCGGGAAGGGGCGCTGGTAATAGGCCAGAACCTCTTCATAGGACGAGCCGAGCACACAGCCAAAGGTGATGACGAAAAGCGGGATGAGCACGGCAAGGCCCACGGCGCTGATCGTCTGGCCCCAGAAATGCTCGGTGCCGTGACGCGAAGAGCCGCGATATTCGGCGCGTTTGCGGTCGGTAAGAAATGCCATTGTCCGATCCCTCCTCAGAGAACCAGCGCGCCGAGAACGGCAAGGATGACGGACCCGAAGATCACCATCCAGCCAAGACGCTCGGCCTGTTTGAGTTCAAAACCCCGGCCCGTGTCCCAATACAGGTGACGCAGCCCCGACAGGAAGTGATAACAGACCGCCCAGAGCGCGGCGAACATCACAAGATCGCCGAACCACGAGGTCATGAGCCCGTTGACGAAGGCGAAATATTCCGGCCCCGATGCGGCGGCCAGGAACCACCAAACAACAAGAACCGCCGCGCCCAGCAGGGCCACGCCGGTAATACGGGCAAAAATCGACGATACCGAGGTGAGCTGTGGGCGGTAGATCGACAAGTGCGGCGAAAGCGGGCGATTGCCCCTGTTCACATCAGCCATACTGAATCCTCTCAGTTTTCCTTGCGTTCTTACTAACGCTTTTTTGCCCTATGTCACTGTAGTGACAGCGCAAACACATGGTTTTTTTAACCTGAGAGGGCGAAAAATGGGAAAAGAACGGGATATGTGATCACGTTTTTCTTGGCCGTGATCACACATTCAAATCCGACTAAAATAATTGGATTTGCGACGAGTCGCGAAACGGCAGCGCAGGAAGACCCGCGCCGCCGCGCTTTGTCAGAGCGGCATCAACGCCCAATAGTCCAGATCGAGGAGCACATCCGGCAGGTATTTCCCGTCCTCGCCTTTGAGCGCGAAAGGCGCCCCGCCCTTGGTCGCCACGAGACGCAGACGGATTGCGCCGACGCCCGGCACATTGGTCTCTGCCTTGTCGAGCACTTCCGACCACGCCTTGACCGTCAGACCCGAGAACGCCGGGTTGGCATGCGCGCCACCATTAAGACCGACGATCATCTGCGCATTGGCAAGACCATTGAACGAGAGCGCACGCGCGAGGCTGATGATATGACCGCCATAGATGAGCCGTTGGCCATCGGGGCGGAAGGTCGCGTCGAAATGCACCTTGGCCGTATTCTGCCAAAGCCGCGTCGCCATCATGTGCTCGGCTTCCTCAAGCGTCACACCATCCACATGGTCAATCGTCTCGCCGATCTCATAGTCGCCCCAGCGATGCGCCTCGCCCGCCAGCGTGAAATCATAGTTGGAGAAGTCGAGGCCCTCGGGGATCACGAGATCCTCTGCCGCGATCACCTTGGCAAGCTCCGGCACAACCGTTTCCGGCGCCGGTGCATCCACATCACGTTTGCGCACCATGACCCAGCGCACATATTCCATCACGACCTCGTCGTTCTGGTTCATGCCGCGCGTGCGCACATAGACGACGCCGGTCTTACCATTCGAGTTCTGCTTGAGCCCGATCACTTCCGAGGTCGAGCGCAGCGTATCACCTTCGTAGACCGGCTTGAGCCAGCGCCCTTCCGCATAGCCAAGGTTCGCCACCGCGTTGAGCGACACATCCGGGACCGTCTTGCCAAAGACCACGTGAAACGCCGCAAGATCGTCGATCGGCGCTTTCGGCAGGCCGCTCGCCCGCGCGAATTCATCCGACGAATAGAGCGCGTGACGCGCCGGGTAGAGCGCATGATAAAGCGCCCGCTCGCCGCCTGAGACGGTGCGCGGCACCGCGTGCTCGATCACCTGCCCCAGCGTGTAGTCTTCGAAAAACCGGCCCGGATTGGTCTTGGCCATTAGTGCTCTCCTAGTTTTGTCTCGGGCGTGTAGGTTCCTTCGACCTCCTTCACCACTGCCTGACCGCAACGCATAATGCCCTTGGCGGCATCGAACGCATAGGTCGGCGAGCCGTGAAGCTCCCAGCCCTTGTTGAGGGCCTCCGTCACCTTGTGACAAAAGGCCGATGTGTCGTCTTCACTTAGAAATCTGTAGAGTTTCATGGCGTTAGCTCGGATAGGGCCAGGGGCCGACCCAGAAATGCACATAGCCGATCACCACCATGAGGATGAGAGAGCCGACAAGGAACATCCCGTCCTTGGCATAGGTGCCCTTCGGCCCCGGTGTCCAGTTCGGCTCGGTCCGGTTGATGACGATGACCTCGGCCACGGCCCAGGCCAGAAGCCCGCCAAAAAGGATCACAGAGGCCACGTCGCCATTCACCAACAGGTGCGCAAAGGCCCAGGCCTTGAACCCTGTAAGCATCGGATGCCGCATTCCCGCAAGGATACGCCCGCGCTTTGGCGCCGGGCTCATCATGAAGATGGCGATCAACACGAGGAAGTTGTTCACATGCACCGCCCAACCGGGCTTACCCCAAAGGTCGATGATCTCGGCACGCTGATAGCCGATCACCATGAGAACCACCGCCGCGACCAGCGCCAGTGCCACAAGCCCCTTGCCGCCATTGCCAAGCTTGGCCCGCGCCTCCGGCATGAGCCGCTTGAAGAAATGCGCCCCGGCCCAAAGCAGAACGCCTAGTATAAGAAGTGCCATATCCGTCTCCCTGTTTTCGCGTTGGGAGAAACTTAGCCCTCAAGCGCGGCGATTGCATCTGCCTTGGCAAGAATTTCCTTCGCCGTCGCCACGTGCAGGTTCTCGACGATCTTCCCGTCCACGACGGCAACGCCCTGCCCGGCGGCCTCGACCTCCTCAAACGCCGCGATCTGACGGCGGGCAAGGTCGATTTCGTCCTCGGTCGGGGCGAAGGCTGCGTTGGCAACGTCAACCTGCGCCGGGTGGATGAGTGTCTTGCCGTCCATCCCCATATCGCGGCCCTGATCGCATTCCGCCTTGAGGCCCTCGACATCCTTGAACGCATTATAAACGCCGTCCACGATCACGATCCCCTCGGCCTTCGCGGCAAGGAGGCACATCGAAAGCGAGGTCAGCATCGGAAGACGATCCGGACGGAACCGGCACTGAAGCTCTTTGGCAAGATCATTCGTGCCCATCACGAACCCGCTCAATTGCGCGTGCGCCGCGATCTCGACCGCGTTGAGCATACCCCGCGGGGTTTCCATCATGGCCCAGATCGGCTTGTCCCCAACCAGAGCGGCCAGCGCATCAACCTGTGCCGCGCTCTCGACCTTCGGCAACAGGACCGCGTCGCAATCCATCTCGGCTGCGGCCTTGGCATCCGCCTCACCCCATTGGGTATCAAGCCCGTTGATCCGCACGATCCGCATACGCGAGCCATAGCCCCCCGCCGCAAGCGCCGCTTTGAGCGTCTCGCGGGCATTGTCCTTTTCATCAACCGACACCGCATCCTCGAGGTCGAAGATGATCGCATCGACCGGCAGGGTCTTGGCTTTCTCCAAGGCCCGCTCTTTCGAGCCGGGAATGTACAAAACCGAACGATAGGGGCGTGCGCGCTGATCCATGAGTCTCTCCGTAATTTTGTTGCGCGGAATGGGCCATTATTTCCCGAAAACTTCAAGCCTGAATTTGCCGCAGCGCAGAAGAAACCCCGCGTCTCGATGAGAACAAACCGGGTCCGCCCGCCCGTTTAACGCTGATTTCGCGGCTTTTGCTGAACCTCAGGCCATAGAAAACCGAAAGGGCAGCCTCATGAAAAACAAGTCGTCTAAACTCCTCGCCGCCACGATGGGCCTCGGCCTCCTCGTCCTCGCCGCCGCTCAGGTCAAGGCACAGACCCAGAACTGCGCCCCGCGCGACGTGGTGCTTGAAAAGCTGGCCGAGGACTTCTCCGAGACCCGCCGCGCCATCGGCCTTGGCGCCGAGAATGTCGTGGTCGAGATCTTCGCCGCCACAAGCGGAAGCTGGTCAATCATCGTCACCTTCCCCAATGGCGCAACCTGCCTCGTCGCCTCCGGCGAAGCCTTTGAGATGATCGTAGAGCCGCTCCCGGCCAAGGGCGACAAGGTCTAGATGACCGCATCCCAGATCAGCCTCGCCCCGGTGAGGCTGAGCAGCACATAGGTCAGGCCAAAGAACACGCGCTCTGAGACCATGTTATGCGCCCTGACCCCAAGCCACGCCCCAAGAAGCGCGAAAGGTGCGAGCCACAGATCGAACCAGAGCGTCTCGAGCGTGAACACCCCAAGCACAGCATATGGCACCGCCTTGGCGATATTGATGATCCAGAAACTGAGCACCGTCGTCGCCTGATAGGCCGTCTTTCCAACACCGCGCGACAAAAGATAGACGGCGACGGGCGGCCCACCCGCATGGCTGATGAAACTTGTGAACCCCGCCGCGACTCCGGCCAGCGCCCCCGCCCAGACCGGCAACGCCTTGTGCCGCGCCTCGCCCGGCCAAAGACGCCAAATCACAAAGCCGAGCGCCACCGCTCCGATCAGAAAGCGCAGCACATCCTCATTGGCCACCGCCATGAGCGCCACGCCAAGCGCCACACCAGGCAACCCGCCCGCAATCAGCACCTTCGCATCGGGCCAGCTCCACCTCTTCCAATAGGGTCGTAGCGTGGCGAGATCGATCAACATCAAGAGCGGCAGCATCAACCCCAACGCCTCTGTTGGCGGCAGCACGAGCGCCAGAATCGCCGCGCTGGCAAAGGCCGCACCCGAGCCGAAACCGCCCTTTGATACGCCCGCAAAAACCACTGCAGGCGCGGCAATCGCAAAAAAGCCAAGATCGAAATTCACCCTACAGACCCCTCGAAAGTCCCGTATCTGCGCGACCTTACGGGGCTTTGCCTGCTCTGCCCAGAGCCTGCTTCCCGCTGCGCTGCGGCGCAAAAACCTTGCGTTGCGGGTGTTTAAGGCCTAAGCCACCGGCGATATTTCAACCGGACCGGAGAAAATTCCATGGCCAGACCCAAGATTGCCCTTATCGGCGCAGGCAACATCGGCGGCACCCTCGCCCACCTCGCAGCCCTCAAAGAACTTGGCGACGTTGTTCTTTTTGATATCGCTGACGGCCTGCCCCAGGGCAAGGCACTGGACATCGCAGAATCCGGCCCCGTCGAGAAAATCGACGCCGCCATGTCCGGCACCAGCGACTATGCTGACATCGCTGGCGCAGACGTCTGCATCGTGACCGCAGGTGTGGCCCGCAAACCCGGCATGAGCCGCGACGATCTTCTTGGCATCAACCTGAAAGTGATGAAATCGGTTGGTGAAGGCATCGCCGCCCACGCACCGGACGCATTCGTCATCTGCATCACCAACCCGCTCGACGCGATGGTTTGGGCCCTGCAGAAGTTCTCGGGCCTGCCCGCGCACAAGGTCTGCGGTATGGCTGGCGTTCTTGACTCCGCGCGCTTCCGTCACTTCCTCGCAGAAGAATTCAACGTTTCGATGCGCGACGTAACCGCGTTCGTTCTGGGTGGCCACGGCGATACCATGGTGCCGTCGGTGCGTTACTCGACCGTTGCAGGCATCCCGCTCCCCGACCTCGTCAAGATGGGCTGGACCACGCAAGAGAAACTGGACGCCATGGTTCAGCGTACCCGTGACGGTGGCGCCGAAATCGTCGGCCTGCTGAAAACCGGCTCGGCATTCTATGCACCGGCTGCCTCGGCGATCGAAATGGCCGAAGCCTACCTCAAAGACCAGAAACGCGTTCTGCCCTGTGCCGCCTATTGCGATGGCGACCTTGGCGTGAAGGACATGTATGTCGGCGTCCCGACCGTGATCGGCGCAGGCGGCATTGAGCGTATCGTCAACATCAAGCTCAACAAGGAAGAGCAAGAGATGTTCGACACCTCGGTCAACGCCGTCAAAGGCCTCGTGGACGCCTGCAAAGGCATCGACAGCTCGCTCGCATAAACCGCGACCGACCAAGCCCTTACGAGAAAGCCCGGCCCCTTTGGCCGGGCTTTTTCCTTGCCCCCGCGTCACCGTCGGCCACGGCGCACAAGCCGCGTCAGGCCAGATTGACGCCATTCTAGGCGCAAAGCATTGATTCCCTCGAATGTAACGCCAACTTCCGATTTGTGATCACTATATTTTTACCTGTGATCACAAATAGCGGAAAAATCCCCTGAATCGAAGAAAACGCTTAGAAACCTAGGCGGCCTGTGCCACAACGCGCGACAAATCGCAGCAAGATGGGACAGTTCCATGAACATCCACGAATATCAGGCGAAAGCTCTGCTTCGCTCCTATGGCGCCCCTGTTTCCGAGGGCCGTGTCGTTCTCAAGGCAGAAGACGCTAAGACCGCAGCAGGCGCACTCGACGGTCCGCTCTGGGTCGTCAAAGCGCAGATCCACGCAGGTGGTCGCGGCAAAGGCTCTTTCGTTGAGGCCGACGCGGGCGAAAAAGGCGGTGTCCGCCTCGCCAAGTCGGTGGAAGAAGCCGCCGAAGAAGCCAAGAAGATGCTGGGCCGCACCCTTGTGACCCACCAGACCGGCCCGGCGGGCAAACAGGTCAACCGCATCTACATCGAAGACGGCTCCGACATCGAACGCGAACTTTACCTCGCCTTCCTCGTCGACCGCGTGACCTCGCGCGTCTCCATCGTGGCCTCGACCGAAGGCGGCATGGACATCGAAGAAGTTGCCGCCTCGACCCCGGAGAAGATCCTCTCCTTCTCAATCGACCCGGCCACCGGCTACATGCCGTTCCACGGCCGCCGCGTCGCCTTTGCCCTCGGCCTGACCGGCGGCCAGGTCAAGCAATGCGTCCAACTCCTCGACAAGCTCTACCGCGCCTTCGTCGAGAAGGACATGGAGATGCTCGAGATCAACCCGCTGATCGTTATGCCCGATGGCAACCTCAAACTGCTCGACGCCAAGCTCGGCTTCGACGGCAACGCGGTCTACCGTCACCCGGACGTCTCCGAACTGCGCGACACGACCGAGGAAGATCCCAAGGAACTCGAAGCCTCCAAGTACGACCTGAACTACATCGCGCTCGACGGTGAGATCGGCTGCATGGTGAACGGCGCGGGCCTTGCCATGGCGACCATGGACATCATCAAACTCTACGGCGCAGAGCCTGCCAACTTCCTCGACGTGGGCGGCGGCGCGACCAAAGAGAAAGTCACCGAAGCGTTCAAGATCATCACCTCGGACCCGAACGTCAAAGGCATCCTCGTGAACATCTTCGGCGGCATCATGCGCTGCGACATCATCGCCGAGGGCGTCATCGCCGCGGTGAAAGAAGTCGGCCTGCAGGTTCCGCTCGTTGTCCGCCTCGAAGGCACCAACGTTGAGAAAGGCAAAGAGATCATCTCGACCTCCGGCCTCAACGTCATCGCCGCCGACAACCTCAGCGACGGCGCCGAGAAGATCGTGAAGGCGGTCAAGGGCTGATGCGGCGCGCAACCGCCTTTCTCGGAGCGATCGCCTGTGCTGCCCTCGCTGGCTGCATGGGACCGTCCAATGGTACGCTCGAGAACCCACGCACGACCGACAAAGACGGTCGCGCCGTGGTGTCCGCAGCAACGGCCTCGCAGGCATTCCTGGACGCTTGCTATAAAACGTCCGGGTCGCGCAACGGGGTCAAAGCCTATGCCAAACGGAACGGCTACGAGATCACGAGCGATGACGACCTGTTCTTCACCGCACGTGCCCCGTCCCGCTCTATTAGCGTCATGCGGCTTGATACCGGTATCTGCGCGGTCATGTTCGACGCGGGCATCCCGAATGCCAACGCTGGTGCGCAAGCGGCCCAGATCTTGCTTCCCAAGGTCAAGGCCAAGAGCATCGGCGGCAAGAAAGGCGGCGGCCAGATCAGCCTCAAGACGGCCAAGGGCAGCGTCATTGTCGGGAACAACGCCCGCCTGAAAGCTGACGGTGCTTCCATCACCCTCTACAAGCCCTAGGCCCTCGAAATCAAATCATGGGCGCATAGCGGCGTCCGACACATTGTTAAGGAGAACGCCAAAATGGCAATCCTCGTAGACGAAAACACCAAAGTCATCTGTCAGGGCTTCACCGGCTCGCAGGGCACCTTCCACTCCGAACAGGCCATCGCCTATGGCACCAAGATGGTCGGCGGCGTCACCCCCGGCAAAGGCGGCACGACCCACCTTGACCTGCCTGTCTTCAACT
Organism: Shimia aestuarii; assembly: GCF_022814865.1. Classification (GTDB taxonomy): domain Bacteria; phylum Pseudomonadota; class Alphaproteobacteria; order Rhodobacterales; family Rhodobacteraceae; genus Shimia; species Shimia aestuarii_A. Next base: position 223,129 of record NZ_JAKVRD010000005.1, read on the forward strand.
CCGTGCACGAAGCCAAGCACGTGACCGAGGCCAACGCCTCCGTGATCTACGTGCCGCCGCCCTTCGCGGCCGACTCGATCCTCGAGGCCATCGACGCCGAGATGGAACTGATCGTCTGCATCACCGAGGGCATCCCGGTCCTCGACATGATGAAGGTCAAGCGCGCGCTCGAAGACAGCACCTCCAAGCTGATCGGCCCGAACTGCCCCGGTGTCATCACGCCGGACGCCTGCAAGATCGGCATCATGCCCGGCCACATCCACAAGCGTGGCTCGGTCGGCGTTGTGTCGCGCTCGGGCACGCTCACCTATGAAGCCGTGAAGCAGACCGCCGACATCGGCCTAGGCCAGTCGACCGCCGTCGGCATCGGTGGCGACCCGATCAAGGGCACCGAACACATCGACGTGCTCGACATGTTCCTCGACGACGACGAAACCAAGTCGATCATCATGATCGGTGAGATCGGTGGCTCCGCAGAAGAAGAAGCCGCCGAATTCCTCAAGGAACAGAAGAAAAAAGGCCGCTGGAAACCGACCGCTGGCTTCATCGCAGGCCGCACGGCGCCTCCGGGCCGCCGCATGGGCCACGCAGGCGCCATCGTCGCCGGCGGCAAAGGCGGTGCCGAAGACAAGATCGAAGCCATGAAATCGGCTGGTATCGTCGTCGCTGATAGCCCCGCGGGCCTCGGCGAAGCGATGCTCAAAGCGATCGAGATCGGCTAAGCATGACGATCCGTCCGGCATATGCATCTAAGGCAGCGCCTGTCCCTCATGGGGCGGGTGCTGTCCGGCTATGCCGTCGGTCTCTGCGAGCAATCGTAGCTGGGGTACTTTTTGCATTCGCCGCGCTGAGGGTCGAGGCCGCTTCGGAAGATGCTCTTCAAAGCCTCATAGACACCTGTTCAAGCACAAGCGCCGCTTTCCCCAATACGATTGAAGAAGACCTTGTCGCCTCCGGGTGGCAAATGATTGCTCCGAAAGACATCGACTTAATTGCTGGTCTAGAGGCGGATTTGATCCTTGCCACTGATATAAGGGAACTGAACCGGATCGGCTTCAAAACAGAACCAGACCCGGAATTTTCCGCCCGGAACGAGCGTCTTTGGACTGAATGGCGGGCACGAAATGAAAAGATACTTCTGCCTATTCTTGAAAACACCGTCAGCACTAGATGGCAAATCGCGCTTCGCCACGAAGGCGGTCATTTCGCTTGGTTATTTGGTGTCGAAGGTTTCACACTGAGCTGTCGAGGCTATTCTCTGAATCCAGCTCCGCTGCCAAAGCAACTAGCCCAAAACGCACCTGCCTCTGACCCCGAGACAGGTAGAGAAGAGTCGGGCGTCATCACCCGCATCAAACGCGCCCAGAAAGACGACAGCTCAGCAATGAGCTTTATTGGGGCGATCCTTTCGACGGAAAGACTCGAACCATACTTTGTTGATCACAAGCCTCGCCTCTCAACTTTTGCTGCGGTCGACAAAATGTTCCTTAGGACGAAATGACATGACAGAACAAAGCCCAAACGACATCTTCCATGCCTCCTCCTTCATGCAGGGGCATAACGCGGAATATCTCGAACAGATGTATGCCCGCTATGCCAACGACCCGAACGCGGTGGACGAGGCGTGGCGCGACTTCTTCCGCCAGCTTGGGGATGACGACATGTCGGTCAAACGCGAGGCCGCCGGTCCGTCCTGGCAGCGCGCCGACTGGCCGCCGCAGCCCGCCGATGAAATGACCTCCGCCCTGACCGGCGAATGGCCCGAACCCGTCGAGGCCAAAGCCGCAGGCGACAAGATCAAATCCAAGGCCGCCGAGAAGGGCGTCGAGGTAACCGATGACGCGATTCAGCGCGCCGTGCTGGACTCGATCCGCGCCCTCATGCTCATCCGCGCCTACCGTATTCGCGGCCACCTGATTGCCGACATCGACCCGCTCGGCATGCGCGACCAGACCCCGCACCCCGAACTTGATCCCAAGTCCTACGGCTTTACCGACGCCGATATGGACCGCCCGATCTTTATCGACAAGGTGCTCGGCCTCGAGATCGCCACCATGCGCCAGATCGTTGAGATCGTGAAGCGGACCTATTGCGGCACCTTCGCGCTCCAGTACATGCATATCTCCGATCCCGAACAGGCTGGCTGGCTCAAAGAGCGGATCGAGGGCTATGACAAGGAAATCACCTTCACCCGCGAGGGCCGCAAGGCGATCCTGAACAAGCTTGTCGAGGCCGAGGGCTTCGAGAAATTCCTGCACGTGAAATACATGGGCACCAAGCGTTTCGGCCTTGATGGCGGCGAGGCGTTGATCCCGGCGATGGAACAGGTGGTCAAGCGCGGCGGCAACCTCGGTCTCGAGGAAATCGTGATCGGCATGCCGCACCGTGGCCGCCTTTCGGTGCTCGCCAACGTGATGCAGAAACCCTACCGCGCGATCTTCAACGAATTCCAGGGCGGTAGCTTCAAACCCGAGGACGTGGACGGCTCGGGCGACGTGAAATACCACCTCGGTGCCTCCTCTGACCGCGAATTCGACGGCAACAAGGTGCACCTGTCGCTGACCGCCAACCCCTCGCACCTCGAGGCGGTGAACCCGGTCGTGCTCGGCAAGGTCCGCGCCAAACAGGATCAGCTCGGTGATGCCGAACGCCGCAAGGTGATGTCCATCCTCCTGCACGGCGACGCGGCTTTTGCCGGTCAGGGCGTCGTGGCCGAATGTTTCGCCCTTTCGGGCCTGCGCGGCCACCGCACCGGCGGCACCATGCATATCGTGGTCAACAACCAGATCGGCTTTACCACTGCGCCGCACTTCTCGCGCTCCTCGCCCTACCCGACGGATAACGCGCTCGTCGTCGAAGCCCCGATCTTCCACGTCAATGGCGACGATCCCGAGGCCGTGGTGCACGCCGCCAAAGTCGCAACCGAGTTCCGCCAGAAATTCGGCAAGGACGTGGTCATCGACATGTTCTGCTACCGCCGCTTCGGTCACAACGAGGGCGACGAGCCCATGTTCACCAACCCGGTGATGTACAAGCGGATCAAGAAGCATAAGACGACCCTGACGCTCTACACCGAGCGCCTCGTTCAAGACGGCCTCATCCCCGAGGGCGAGATCGAGGACATGAAGGCCGCCTTCCAAGCCAAGCTCAACGACGAGTTCGAGTCGGGCAAAGAGTTCAAGCCGAACAAAGCCGATTGGCTCGACGGTCGCTGGGCGCATCTTGACCGCGAAGACGGCGATTATCAGCGTGGCCAGACCTGGATTTCCGAAGAGACGCTCAAGGATGTTGGCACCGCTCTGACAACGGCGCCCGAGGGCTTCCCGCTGCACAAAACCGTGGGCCGCCTTCTTGAAGCCAAGAAAGAGATGCTCAAGACCGGCAAGGGCTTTGACTGGGCCACCGCCGAGTCCCTGGCCTTTGGCTCGCTCTTGACCGAGGGCTACCCCGTGCGCCTCGCCGGGCAGGATGCCACCCGAGGCACCTTCTCGCAGCGCCACTCCGGCCTCATCAACCAGGACACCGAAGAGCGTTACTACCCGCTCAACAACATCCGCAAAGGCCAGTCGCAATACGAAGTGATCGACTCCGCCCTTTCGGAATACGCGGTGCTTGGCTTTGAATATGGCTACTCGCTGGCCGAACCGAACGCCCTGACCCTCTGGGAAGCCCAGTTCGGCGACTTCGCCAACGGCGCACAGATCATGTTCGACCAGTTCATCTCGTCGGGCGAAGCCAAATGGCTGCGTATGTCGGGCCTCGTCACCCTCCTGCCGCACGGCTTCGAAGGTCAGGGACCGGAACACTCTTCCGCCCGCCTCGAACGCTTCCTGCAAATGTGCGGTGGCGACAACTGGATCGTGGCCAACTGTTCGACGCCTGCGAACTACTTCCACATCCTGCGCCGCCAGATTCACCGCTCGTTCCGCAAACCGCTGATCCTGATGACGCCGAAATCGCTCCTGCGTCACAAGCTCTGCATCTCCGAGGCCGAGGACTTTATCGAAGGCTCCTCCTTCCACCGCGTCCTCTGGGACGATGCGCAGAAGGGCAACTCCGATACCAAACTCAAGGCCGACAAGGACATCAAGCGCGTCGTCATGTGCTCGGGCAAGGTCTACTTCGATCTCCTCGAAGAACGCGACGCCCGCGGCATCGACGACATCTACATCCTGCGGATCGAGCAATTCTACCCGTTCCCGGCCCACTCCCTCATTCAGGAGCTCGACCGCTTCAAAGGGGCCGAGATGGTCTGGTGTCAGGAAGAGCCGAAGAACCAGGGCGCCTGGACCTTCATCGAGCCGAATATCGAATGGGCCCTGACCCGCATCAAGGCCAAGCATACCCGCCCGGTTTATGCCGGTCGCCCGGCCTCGGCCTCGCCCGCAACGGGCCTCGCAAGCCAACACAAAGCACAACAAGCAGCGCTGGTGGATGCCGCGCTGAGCATGGAAGGAAACTAACCCATGACCGAAGTTCGCGTCCCTACCCTCGGTGAATCCGTGACCGAGGCCACCGTCGCCACATGGTTCAAGCAACCCGGTGACGCCGTTGCCGCCGACGAAATGCTCTGCGAGCTGGAAACCGACAAGGTGACCGTCGAAGTGCCCGCCCCCGCCGCTGGTGTCATGGGCGAGATCGTGGCCGCCGAAGGCGAAACCGTCGGTGTCGATGCCCTGCTCGCCGTCATCAACGCTGGTGACGGTGCCGCAGCAGCCCCCGCGCCCAAGGCCGAAGCGGCCCCCGCCGCAGCCCCGGCAGAGTCCGGCGGCGATAGCGTCGATGTGATGGTGCCCTCGCTTGGTGAATCTGTGTCCGAGGCCACCGTCTCGACTTGGTTCAAGGCTGTCGGCGATAGCGTCGCCCAAGACGAAATGCTCTGCGAACTGGAAACCGACAAGGTCTCCGTCGAGGTGCCTGCACCCGCCGCTGGCGTTCTGGCCGAAATCGTAGCCGCCGAAGGCACCACCGTGGACGCAAGCGCGAAACTCGCGGTGATCTCGTCCTCCGGCGCCGTCGCGGCGCCTGCCGCGGCCCCGGCGGCCGCTGCCCCGGCCGCATCGACCGGCAAGGACGTTGAGAACGCGCCCTCGGCAAACAAACTGATGGCCGAGAAGGGCATCGACCCGGCAACCGTCCAAGGCTCGGGCCGCGACGGTCGCGTGATGAAAGAAGATGTGCTCAAGGCCGCCATTGCGCCCGCCGCCGCACCGGCCCCGGCTGCTGCGCCGCGTGCACCGGTCGCCGCCGATGACGCCGCACGCGAGGAACGGGTCAAGATGACCCGCCTGCGTCAGACCATCGCGCGCCGCCTCAAGGACGCCCAGAACACCGCCGCGATCCTCACCACCTATAACGAGGTGGACATGACCGAGGCGATGGCGCTCCGGAAGCAGTACAAGGACGAGTTCGAGAAAAAGCACGGCGTGCGCCTCGGCTTCATGTCCTTCTTCACCAAGGCCTGCTGCCACGCCCTCAAAGAGGTGCCCGAGGTCAACGCCGAGATCGACGGCACCGACATCGTCTACAAGAACTATGTCCACATGGGCATCGCTGCGGGCACGCCCCAAGGCCTCGTCGTGCCGGTCATCCGTGACGCCGACAAGATGTCCTTCGCCGAGATCGAGAAAGCCATCGGCGAGAAAGGCCGCCGCGCCCGCGACGGCAAGCTCTCCATGGCCGAAATGCAGGGTGGCACCTTCACCATCTCCAACGGTGGTGTCTATGGCTCGCTGATGTCCTCGCCGATCCTCAACCCCCCGCAGTCGGGTATCCTCGGCATGCACAAGATCCAGGACCGCCCGATGGTCATCAACGGTGAGATCAAAATCCGCCCGATGATGTATCTCGCGCTCTCCTACGATCACCGCATCGTCGACGGCAAAGGCGCCGTGACCTTCCTTGTTCGCGTCAAGGAAGCGCTCGAAGACCCGCGCCGCCTGCTGATGGATCTGTAATCGGTGGATCAAAGCCCCACCCTGCGCCAAACCCGTAGGGTGGGTTTTCAACCCACCAACAAACCAAGACTAGGCGGGGCTTCAGTCCGCCATGAAGTTGGAGGCTCCTATGGATCTCGGTTCAGGACTGTCTGCTGCATCAACGGCAATCGGTATTGTAAGAGAGCTGAGAGAGATCGACCGGAGCGTCGATGAGGCTGCCTACAAGCTCAAACTAGCAGAACTAACTGAAGCCTTAGCAGACGCAAAACTCGCGCTTACTGACGCTAAGGTCAAGGTTGCGGATTTGGAAATGGCTCTCGCAGATGCAACCTCAGGTGAAATCTGCCCGAAATGTAAGGTGGGCCGACTACAGCTAGTCAGTACTAGGCCAAAACTGCAAAGGGGATTAAACCACTTTGGTGTAGAGGTTTGGGATTTTCAGTGCGATAACTCAGACTGCGCATTTGAAAGCTCGAAACTCCATGATCCACACGGAGTTCTGCCCGCAGAAGCTCGCAAGAAATGACCCCCGAACTCACCGCCCTTACCCTCGCCGCGATCCTTCAGATCGGCCAGATCGTCCTCATGGCGGTCCCTGCCAATCTCGAGCTTGGCACGGGCAAGACGCTCTCGCCCCGCGATCCGGACCGGCTCAAGAAGCCGCTGATGGAACAGGTCTCGCGCCGCACCGCGCGGCTGCACCGGGCAATGAACAATCATTTCGAGGGGCTGATCCTGTTTTCCATCGCCGTGCTGGTGGTCACACTGGCCGAGAAATCGACTCCGTTCACCGCCGCCTGCGCCTATACCTACCTTGTCGCCCGAGTCCTCTATGTCCCGGCTTATGCCTTCGGCTGGGTGCCGTGGCGCTCGCTATTCTGGGCCGTGGGGCTACTGGCGACGCTCCTTCTTCTCGTGGCGGCACTCCTGTGACACACTGAAACCGCACCGACGCAATACCGACGCGATACAGACCCCTGTTTTCGCCCCGCACCAAAGGACAAGACCCATGGCAACGCATATCCTCTGGCAAGCCGATGTCGCCGATTTCGACGCCTGGCTCAACGTGTTCAAGGCCGATGCCCGCTCCCGCAAGGCCGTTGGCATTGTCGATCTCAATGTCTGGCGCGACCCGGATCAGCCGAACCACGCCGTTGCCCTTTTCGCCGTGGCCGATCTCGACAAGGCGCGCGCTTTCTTTGACTCCGAAGAACTCGCCATGCACCTTGAACGCGATGGCGTCACCCATGTGAGCCTCAAGATGCTGACCCCGGCCTGACCCGGCAACCGACGGAAAAGAAAAGAGAAACGCGTATGACACTCGAACTCGCCGCCTTGGCCGCAACCGCCCTGATCCACCTCGTTGCCGTGATGTGGTCGCAGAAATCGCTCGAGTCCGATATCGGCCGCAAGGCCAATGTCGGCACCCGTGAAGGCATCGAAGACCGCTGCTCCGAGACCACGGGCCGCCTGCGTCGCGCGCTCTCGAACCATACCGAGAATATCGGCCCCTTCATCATCGCTGTCGTGCTGGTCTCCCTGACCGAGAGCAACTCGCTCTTCACCGCCGCCTGCGCCTGGATCTTCGTCGCCGCGCGCGCCCTCTATCTCCCGGCCTACGCCAACGCCTGGGTGCCCGGCCGCTCTTATCTCTATCTCATTGGACTCGCTGCCACTTTTGCAATGATCATCGCGAGTTTCTTCTGAATTACACGCCACGCGTCTCCCCGCGTTTTCAAGAAAGGACCATCCCCATGTCCCAATATGACGTCATCATCATCGGCGCCGGCCCCGGCGGCTACGTCTCCGCCATCCGCTGTGCACAGCTCGGCCTCAAGACCGCCGTGGTCGAAGCCCGCGAAACCCTCGGCGGCACCTGCCTGAACGTCGGCTGTATCCCTTCCAAAGCCCTCCTGCACGCGACCCATAGCCTGCACGAAGCCCAGCACAATTTTGCCGACATGGGCCTCAAGGGAAAAGCGCCCTCGGTCGACTGGAAACAGATGAAGGAATACAAATCGAACGTCGTCGGCCAGAACACAGGCGGCATCGAATTCCTCTTTAAAAAGAACAAGATCGACTGGCTCAAAGGCTATGGCACCATCGAGGCCGCGGGCAAGGTCAAGGTCGGAGATACGACCTATGAGACCAAGAACATCGTGATCGCTTCCGGCTCTGTGCCCTCCGCGCTTCCGGGTGTCGAAGTCGAGAACGACAAGGGGATCGTCGTCGATTCCACCGGCGCGCTCGACCTGCCGAAAGTGCCCAAGAAAATGGTCGTGATCGGCGCAGGCGTCATCGGGCTTGAGCTCGGCTCCGTCTATGCCCGCCTCGGCTCTGAGGTGACGGTCGTGGAATACATGGATGCCGTCTGCCCCGGCATGGACGCAGACGTCCAGCGCAGCTTCAAGCGCATCCTTGAGAAGCAAGGCCTCTCCTTCATCATGGGCGCCGCCGTGCAAGGCGTCGAGGCCACCAAGACCAAGGCCAAGGTCAAGTATCAGCCCAAGGCCGGCGGCGATGAAGAGGTGCTCGACGCCGATGTCGTTCTCGTCGCCACGGGCCGCAAACCCTTTGTCGAAGGCCTCGGCCTCGACACGGTTGGCGTCAAGATGACCGAACGCGGCCAGATCGCCACAGACGCCCATTGGGCGACCAACGTGCCCGGCATCTACGCCATCGGCGATGTCATCGAAGGCCCGATGCTCGCCCACAAGGCCGAGGACGAAGGCATGGCCGTCGCCGAGGTCATCGCGGGCAAGCATGGTCATGTGAACTACGGCGTGATCCCCGGCGTGGTCTACACGACCCCCGAAGTGGCCACCGTCGGCGCAACCGAGGCAGACCTCAAGAAAGACGGCCGCAAGGTCAAGACCGGCAAGTTCATGTTCATGGGCAACGCCCGCGCCAAAGCCGTGCATCAGGCCGAGGGCGGCTTCGTCAAGATCATCACCGACGCCGAAACCGACCGCGTGCTTGGCGCCGCGATCATCGGCCCGGCCGCGGGCGACATGATCCACGAGATCTGCGTCGCGATGGAATTCGGTGCCTCGGCGCAGGACATCGCCCTGACCTGCCACGCCCACCCGACCTATTCCGAAGCCGTGCGCGAGGCCGCGCTGGCCTGCGGTGATGGCCCGATCCATAGCTGATTCCCGGCCTTCAGAAATCAGAAACGGCGGGCCTCTCGGTCCGCCGTTCTTCTTTCAAGCCCAAGAACTTTCTAGAAAACACTTCCGCCGCAAAAGCCTTCCAAAGACTATTTCGGCGCTACCACATCGACTTCGCCGCCCGCTCGGCCCAGCCCTCATCATAGGCCGCGCCGCCCTCTTCTCCGTCCGAGGCTTCGGCAAGCAGCGCGCCCACCGTGGGCAGGTCCGCGCTTTGGTCTCCGCTCTCCCATAGCTGCGCCCGCATCGGCGCACGGGCACATTGGCTGTAGATTTCGCCGATGCGGATCACGATGACAGAACGCGGATGCTTGCCTTTGATCTCGAAGATCTCGCAAAGCGCGGTGTCTGTCGTGACCTTCGCCCGCCCATTCACGCGCACAACGGTGTTTGACCCCGGCACCATGAAAAGAAGCGAAATGCGCCCATCGGCAACGATATTGCGCAGCGTGTCCATACGGTTGTTGCCGCGCCAATCCGGTAGGGCAAGCGTCTGATCATCCAGCGCCCGCACCACAGGACCATCATCGCCCCGCGGGCTGCCATCCGTGCCGTCTGGCCCGACGGTCGAGACGATGCAAAAGCGCGAAGACACTATCCATTCGCGATAAAGCGGCGTCAGGCGATGCACCACCTTGCGGAGCGATGCCGCCCCCGGCGTGCCATAGAGCGCCTCAAGCGTTGCGATGTCCTCAACGTATGGCATCTGCGTCAAACCCCGCTTCGCGCATGAGCGCATTGGACCGGTCTTCGACCACTGTCTCGAGATGCTGCATGAATGGCTCCTGGCCACGGCCCGGCGCGATCGGGTCGAGGAAATCAACCACGGCCAACCCAGGCGTGCGCAGCATGGTGCCCTTGGGCCAGAACAGCCCCGCGTTGGTCGCCACAGGCACCGCCGCCTGCCCCGTTTCCTTGTAGAGGACGTAGGGGCCAACCTTGTAGGGTCGATACTGCCCCGCCGGAACCCGCGTGCCCTGCGGATAGATCACGAGCTGTCCCGGCGCCACGCGCCCGCTGTCCACATCCTCAAGCATGGCCTTGATCGCCGCGCCCCGCTTGCCGCGCCGCACCGGCACACAGCCGAGCCGCCATGCGTAAAGGCCGATGATCGGCGTGAACATCAGCTCGTATTTCATGATGAAACGCGGCTGAGGCACCGCGTTGAAGATCATAAGGATGTCGAGGAACGACTGATGCTTTGCCGCGACAAGCACGGCATCTGTAGGCACCGTGCCGCGCACTTCGCTGCGGATACCCACCATCCAGCGCGCGGTCCAGATCGCCCAGCGTGCATAGCTCTTGCAGGCCATCATCGCGCCCTTCGGCGAAAAGATCGCCCAAGGCAGAAACACGATCCCCATCACGAGCATCATCACTGCATTCTGCACCACATAAAGAATGGACAAAGCCCAGCGTATTGCGATCATCAAGCCAACTCCCTCAAGACCCGCCGCGCGGCCTGTCCGGTCGCGAGATAGGCCACCGCCCCCGCCAGTGGCGGGGTCAGCAGCGGCCCGAACCCACCCCCCCCCCCGGACCCCCCCCCCCTTTTCC
>NZ_JAKVRD010000006.1 GCF_022814865.1 Shimia aestuarii
ATTGTGAACTATTCAAGATCCACGGAACAATTGAGAAAGACATATCGGACGGAAATCAGAGTAGGATCATCTTAACCGTAGACGACTACGACCAAACTGAAGAGTTTCGCGAGCAACTCTATGATCGGATGCGCGGAGACCTCGCCGGTGCCGACCTGGTGATAGTTGGACAATCGCTTTCCGACCCCGACATGGACGCATTGGTGAAGCGTGCCGCAAGACTAAACGAGAGCAGCCTCTCCCCTGGGAGCATCACGCTTCTGGTTTACACTAAGAACGAGAGTCGGGCCCTCCTACAGGAGAGAAAAGGGCTGCGAGTTGTGTTCGGTGGTGTAGATGAGTTATTTACACAGCTTGAAAAGAAGCCGCCGAAAGTAGTTGCTGCAAGTGCGGTGAAAGACGACGAGGTTCTTACCGGCACTCATATTTTGAATTCTATAATTGAGGTTTCAGAAGTTTCGAACGGCGCCGAGGCTGATGTGAGCTCAATGTTCAACGGCTGGCCGGCATCTCACCGGGAAATTGAAGCGGGTTTGACCTTTGAAAGAGACATTTCTCGCGAGATTGCTAAGCACTTCGAAGAACCAGGCATCCTTTCGGGGGTAATTCTCGGCGCGGCTGGTGTAGGTAAGTCAACAGCGGCCCGGCAAGCGCTCCAACTTCTTCGTAGAGCGGGCTTTAGGGCCTGGGAGCATATCAACGAGCACACGCTGAGCGTAACCAACTGGAGAAGGATCGCGGCTAATCTCAAGGAGAAAGAACTCGTCGGCGTACTATTCGTTGACGAAGCTCACTCTCACTTGCACCAGCTCAATGAGCTCGTGGACCTGCTTGTAGCCGACGATAATCCCCATCTAAAAATTTTGGCCGTCTCAACGAAGAGCAACTGGATTCCACGGAGCAGAACCCCAAACTTCAATCGTTGCGGGCAAGATTTTTGGCTCTCAAAATTGTCCGGTGACGAGATCGACCGGTTGTTAAATCTAATTGATCGACAGCCACGTATTCGTGAGCTTGTCGAAGATTCCTTTAGTGGCTTCAACAAATCAGAGCGGCGACGGCGCTTGGTGCATAGATGTGAAGCGGACATGTTTGTTTGCTTGAAAAACATCTTTGCCTCTGAGTCGTTCGACGACATTATTCTTCGCGAGTATGCGGGACTTGATCCCGTTCCCCAAGATATTTACAAGCACGTTGCCGCGATGGAGACATTAGGCGTCCGCGTTCATCGCCAGCTCGCTATACGAATGCTAAAGGTCGAAGCAGGCAACATAGCGAGCATCTTGGCGTCTCTCGATGATATCGTGGAAGAGTATCCTGTCGAAAGACGTCATGGGATATTCGGGTGGAAGTGCAGGCACGGAGTTATTTCAGAGATTGTCACAAGATATAAGTTTGGCGATCTTGAACAGATTGTCGGTCTTCTGGATAAAGTTATCGACAATATATCGCCATCGTATGATATCGAGGTCAGAACGCTACGCGAGCTGTGCAATCTTGACGGCGGACTATCAAGAATCCCAGAGAAGAAGGAGCAGAACCGACTATTGCGGCGAATGATATCCATGGCGCCGGGTGAAAGGGTTCCGCGCCATCGACTAATACGAAATCTCATTGATCAAGGAGAGTTCGAAAAGGCCGAAACAGAAATTCGCGTTTTCAATTACGATTTCGGCTCTGATGGTCCTGTCCACCGCTACAAGATCAAGCTGATGGTTGCGCGGGCCGCGCGGGCACCTGGGCTGCTTGATGAGGATAGAATCGCCATTCTTGAGCAGGCTCAGGAGCTTGCTTCGACAGGTGTTTCGAAATTTCCGAATAATAAAAGTATCCTATCCGCATATGCTGAACTTGGTTTGGAATATCTTCGTCGCACCGGTTCTTACAGTTTCTTCGATGTTGCAATGGATGAGTTGAAAGCCGCGGAGGCCCGCCTGGGCGATGCCGACATCACCACAATGATAAGTCGCTTCGAGCGTCGCGCCGCCGGCTCAGAGACGGATTTTTGAGATAAAAACGGGGAGCAGTCATTGGCTCTCTACGCAGCGAATGACTGCTTCCCGCCCATGCTGTTGAAAAAGTCTTTGTTGCAGCGCGGTGTCCGTCCTGAATGTTGACGCTATATGATGTCCAAGGCCTCTGACGAAGGATTAATCTTCCTATCATTTTTCGGAGGCAATCATCTCTCGTTTAGATTTCCCGTCAGATAGCTGACGTTAGGGGTATCTCCGATAGTCAAGACATTTTTGGCAATGAAGCTTCGATTGTTTTGACAGATGCTTTCAGTAGTTTCTTTTTCGCAATTTTCCTTTGTCTTGGATTGCTTGAATTAGCGGCGCGAGTTCTGCCTTTGTTCTTAAATTTTCGCAAAGATGCTTCGTGTCGCGCGTGCATACATTGTTAGGCATATGGCGCTTCCTGTCTCCTTGCCCATGTTGCACAGTTCACATTTTACCTATTCCGTCCCGTGAAAATCTGATGGTGCGACGGCCTGAGCAGTTCGCATGAAGCATGGAGGGGGCTACTTTGGCACGACGGTATACGGCTGAGCTTGTTTCTCTATATAATCAAGCTCTTGATGCAGTGGAGCAGCGCGAAAAGTTTGACTTGGCGGCAGCTCCGGTTCTGACAGGGTATGTGCCTGTAAAGGTGGCAACCGGTCGGATCTTCATGTTTGGAAATGCCACCGACCACCCAGTTTTAGGGGATACATTGATCTCCACATCCGATCTTGTCTGGCTCGAACATGATGCCAAGATCGCACGCACGGTGTCGCGATTTTACAAGCTTGAAGTGAAAGCCGATTTTCCAACTGGAAGCCTCGTCTCGGCCGGGCATCTCTGGGGGCGCGTTCTTGGTGACGAAGAACTCGAGTACATGCTCCGAGATAAGGCAGCACTATTTCGGAAACTCATGAACTAGGGTACAGCCGGTATCTCATGATCTCATAAAGATTTCCGGCGCGACGAAAGCCGTGAGGCACCATTGGAAGATATCTTAAGATGAGATTCTCGCATTGACCGCAAGCATGACACAGATCTTGCGATTGCTGAATGCCACTGGTCCGTACTTCACTGCGGCGCAGCAATATTTACGTTGGAGCGATGAGGAGTCTAACGGGCAGATTAGGGTCTTGGTTTCAATTGAAAAGGAAGTCGGGGAATTCATCCGATTTCGAAGCTTTGACATCCGGACCTCAGGACTGAATCTAGCAAGATATCAGCCGTCGAGCCCATGGATCATGTTTCATAATAATATCAAGCCACTGGCACTATTTCAGCATTTTAGCATCGACAGAGATTTTGGTCTCTACAATTCCGACGCTCAGCTTCTCAGTGAATGGGTCTATGCGAATAGATCTGGTCAGGTGCTCTTCAGATCGTGTCGAAACATAGGTAAGCTTTGATCCGCTTGGTTTCGTTCAGCCAGTTATGCTTAATATGAGGACCCGAAGGGGAGCAGGGCAAACCCAATCTGTAAACATATCCTCACCCGGAAAGCAAACAGGGCCGCGCAAAGCGCGACCCTAGGACGTTTAGTGTTCTGAAATTCAAGGCATATCGGGATCAGACGTCCACAAGAAGTCTCTCCTTCTCGTTCCGAACAAAATAGCGAGGATCCTGATGAGAGGCGACTTTCTTGAAGCCGATTTCAACATCCCGATTCAATCGAACCATAAACGACAAGAGCTTTTCCAGAGAAAACCCATGAAGTTTTCCGTTCTGCAGAGCAGAGACTTTTGGCTGTGGAACCCCGAGAATCTCAGCTGCTTGTCGTTGATTCAGGTGGCGATGATGAACAATAGAGTTGATTTGACCCGCGATCGTAGCTTTAAGTTTTAGCTCAGGCGCATCATCGAGCCCCAGGTCAGCAAAAACATTTCCGCTGCCAACTTCGATCTCAAGTTCTTCCGCGACATCAGTCATGCTTTTTTCCTCAGTTGTTCTTTTACTTGCTTTAGGCGACGCTTTACCAGATCAGTTTCAGATTTCGGGGTCTTTTTCCCGGTTTTAGACTTCTTTTTGAACGCGTGAAGCACATACAAATCATCCCCGAGATTCACTGCATAGACGGCTCGACAGGTTGCAACAACCTTCGCGCGCTCTGTGCTGTTGCTCATCTTAAGTTACATCTTGTTGCTTCCCATCATCCCAACGCAGTACTTTCGATTGACATTCAAGGTTTCGAATGAATGGGCGTGAACTCTCTTTAGCCCTCCCGTAGGACGCAACGCCATCACATCAGTCGAGGCAGCTTCTCGATTGCGTCCCGCTTCACATGGAGTGGCGTCTCGTCGCGATAGGTAGAGGTGTTGATGGATTCATCGCCTTCGCTATGGATGTGGCCCACCAGATCCGTACGCGTGACATCAAGCACGTCGCCACAATGCAGGAGCGTGTGATTTACGTAGTGGCGCAGACTGTGGATGCACAGTTTGCGGCGATTCCCCTTGAGCGCAATTGTCATTGCTTTCCGCCACGCATCGTCAAAACGTTCGCCGAACTTCTCAACGGACAAGGCGAGGTCTTCGGTCGGTGACCGCTTACTGCCTTTGCGTGGGGCAGGGACGACATCGGGGAACAGCAGCGTGTGACCCTTTTGGGCAGTGGATTCGGCGTATTCCATGATGCCCAGGTCGATCAGCTGCGAGTGAATGGGCACCATGCGAGTCAGCTTGTCAGCCTCATCACAGTCCGCAGCTTCGCCTTTGATGCCACGGTAAACGTTCGACTGAATCACGAAGGTCGGGATGTCGTCGATAATCTGTACATCGGTGGCCAGCATCCCTGCGATCTCGGCCCGTCTTGCGCCAGTGTAAGCCAAAATGAGCGGAATCCAGTATTTCCCATCTTGCACAAGAGTTGTGCCTACCTCGTGGCGGCGTCCGGCTGAACGCGCGCCAGTCCAGATGGGGTGGGAGAACAACTGACGTGCCTCGTCGGTGCGGAAAACGGCGCGGGACTTATGCTTGTTCCGCGATGACTTCTTCTTGGGTTTCAACCCCGAGGTCTCCAGCTCTGGAAGCGGGTTGCCCTCCGCTCTTGCGCGGGCAATCAGCAGATCAATGGATTTCACATGGCGCCGCACCGTGCTCGAGTCGAGGCCGCGCTCATTGGGCGGCAGATGCTTGGCGTTCAAATACACCTCGTCAATCGTGCGGTGCAGATCCTTTGCTGAGCGCAAGAAATTCTTCGGAAACTTCTGCAAGCTGTCGGACCAGTGGGTCAGATGCGCTTGCTTGATCTCTGTGACCTTGGAAATGCCGGTGATAAACATGAAACGGCGAATGTCAGATCCGCGCTGCTTAGCGACATCCTTGCTCATTTTGTTTTCGACCGACGTGCGCCAGAAGATATGGGCGATGTCGTCAGACCAGGTATCGGGAGTTGCCGTCAATGCGTCATCCCGGGCATCAGAGAAATAATTTTCAAGGTTTTTCATTGTCTTGCAGGTGTTCTCTGAAGCACTTTTTGAAGTGCGCTCAACCTGTGGTGATGGCTGTTTAGGACTCGAGATGACCGTCACAGCGGGTGTTTCTTGGAGCTCAATCTCAGGCGGCGGCGCTTTGTCATCCGAGGCGCATTCAGGCGAGGGAGTCTGCAGTGCCACAGGCGTTTCCTCGTTGGGCTCCATGTGGTGCGTTTGTTCGGTGTCGGGGAGGTGTCCCGCCTGAACCGACTGAAGCGCGCGCAGGCGGGCTCGAAAACGCTCGGCCCGTAGCTGCGCGATATGTTCCTCGTCGTTGAGGGTCTCACCGGTGAGGGACGAATAAGTGGAAAGCAGGTCATCCTGTGTCTGTTTGGACAGTGCCTTGCGGCTTTCAGCTTCATAAAGATGTAGGGCCGTCTCCAGTGTCTCCTCGTCCCATTTGGGATCAATTTTCTCGACCGGAAGCTTTTTGCGAATACCCTGCTCAAGGAAGCTCTCATAAATGATCGGCAGTACGGACAATGAGCGCTCATTATCTGCGGAGAATCTTCCCTTCATTCTCGCAAAGTTAATCTGACGGTTCAGGTCGGAAACGCATTTCTTGAGATAATGTTCAAAATACCTGGACACGATTTTGTCAGGTAGCGCAGGCGTTAACAGTACAAAGCTATCGAACATTTGGTCGAACTCCAACTTGAGGCGTTCAAGCCATGTATGCGCAAGATTTCGATCTGTCGTCCCCAATGCCAAAAAAATTGGTGAACGAACTGTGGATAACCCTGGAACCCGCCGACGAAAATAGAATCGATTTCGTTTGCAGTAGAGATATTTTTGCTGTGTCAAAGTTGACCTCGGTGGTGAGGCCATCGCGAGTTTAGCTGTCTACAACCAATGCTCTGTGAGACTTTTGTGAGACGCCAGTGAGACGAATCCAAGTCAGAAATCGAAAGTAAACGGAGCTACTTTCTTTTTCTCATCCATATCAACACGTTAGGGTGTGTATGGCTCCGGCGGTAGGGATCGAACCTACGACCAATTGATTAACAGTCAACTGCTCTACCGCTGAGCTACGCCGGAACATGGGGCGTGATATAGCGGTGGTTTTTTCCGAGGTCCAGAGGGTTTCGTTACATTTTTTTCGTTTTTTTCGGATCGATCAGATCTGTTCGAACACAGCCTCGGATTCGAGGTCACCTTGGCTCTGGATGCGGTTTTTCCCAACAAGATCAACGAGGTGAGCGAAGACGTTGCGTGTTGCGGCCCCCATGAGGGCGGTCGGCGTATCGGTATAAATATGACAGGCGAGGTCATAAGCCCGCGCAGGGCCGGATTCGAGCGCCTTGAGAATCTCTGCCTCTCGCATTTCTCGGTGTTCAATCAGCCATGCAAGCCGCTCCGCCGGGTTCTCTATCGGCGCACCATGCCCGGCATGAAACACCTGCCACTCTCTCGCTGCGAGTTTGCGGCATGACTCCATGAAATCTGTCAGATCACCATCTGGGGGCGACACCAGAGAGCTTGCCCAGCCCATGACATGATCCCCGCAGAAGCAGACATCCTCCATGGCAAAGGACACATGGTTTCCAAAATGGCCAGGCGTGTGGATCGTTTCGAGCGCCCAATCGTCTCCTGAAACAATCTCTCCATCCGCAAGCGTGTGGTCTGGAACAAACCCCGCATCGATACCTTCGCCACCGCCGGCGAGCCCGCGCTCGGCGAGATCCTGCATAACGGGGCTTCGGCCCGCGAAGGCGTCCCCAAAAGCAAAGACCGGCGCTCCCGTGGCCTCTGAAAGGGGCCGCGCCAATGGCGAGTGATCCACATGCGCATGAGTGACCAGAATATGAGTGATCTCTTGTCCAGGAGCCACCGCATTTAGAATTGCATCAAGATGTGTCTCGGAGTCAGGTCCGGGATCTATGACGGCGAGGCCGCGCGCCCCAACAAGATAGGTATTTGTACCCCGAAACGTCATCGGGGAGGGATTCGGAGCCAACAGACGCCGCAAGCCTGAGGAGATCTCCTCGGCGATCCCGACGGGTGGGTCGAATTTCAGGATTTCAGGATCCATGGGCTTTCCTTCCGTTCACTCTCACGGCAAGGTTTACGCATGTTCTTTCAATGGCTCAAACGCTATATGCCGCGCAGTCTCTACGGACGGGCAGCCTTGATCCTGATCCTGCCAGTGGTCACGCTGCAGCTTGTGGTGTCCTTTGTCTTCATCCAAAGGCATTTCGAAGGCGTGACGGAACAGATGACGCGGTCTGTTTCGCGAGAGTTGGTCCTATTGCTCGACATGGTAGAGGCTAGCGGGGAGGGGCGGGAAGGCACCACGCAACTCGCGATGCTCTCGGATGCTCTCGAATACCATGTCGAGATCGGTGCGCTTTTGCCGCCTGGAAACCAACGGCGCTGGTATGATTTTTCAGGATTGGTGGTGATCCGGACGTTAAACGATCTCGTACCTGCTATTCGTGGTGTGGAACTACCTGACAACAGGATTGTTCGGGTCTACGCCGCGACCGGACAGGGGCCAACTATGTTCGAGTTTGACCGCCTTCGACTATCGGCGACCAATCCGCATCAGCTCTTGGTGAACATGGTCTTCTTCGGTGGACTTATGACCTTGATCGCCTATGTCTATCTTCGCAATCAGCTTCGCCCTGTGACGCGTTTGGCTGCCGCAGCCGAAGCATTTGGTCGTGGGCGGCATGTGCCGTATTCCCCGACAGGAGCGATCGAAGTGCGTGCGGCAGGCAATGCCTTTCTCGACATGCGCGCTCGGATTGAACGGCAGATCGAACAGCGGACCTTGATGCTCTCCGGGGTAAGTCATGACCTACGTACTCCACTTACTCGGCTCAAGCTTGGCCTAAGTCTCTTAGATCGAGAGGATGCCGAACCTCTTGAAAAAGATGTTGAAGACATGCGGAGACTCTTGGATGAGTTTCTCAGCTTTGCCCGCGGCGCCCACGAAGGGGAGCCTGAAAAGGTTGATCCAGTGGCACTCGTGCGAGAAATCGTCGAAGACAGCGCGCGCGGAGGACGAGACGTGACATTTGCGCCGGTCGAAGGAGATGGGGAGGGGCCTGTGTCCTTACGAGTTGTCGGGATCAAAAGGGCGGTTGAGAACCTGATCGGAAATGCCGTGCGTTATGGCACGACGGCCCGTGTGTCCCTTCGTCTTTCAGACAAATCCCTGCGCATTCGTGTTGAAGATGACGGCCCTGGCATCGCCGTCGAAGACCGTGAAGAAGCGGTCAAACCTTTCGCGCGCCTTGAACCTGGACGCAATCAGAACCGCGGTATGGGCGTGGGTCTCGGTCTATCGATCGCGGCGGACGTGGCGCGGGCGCATGGCGGGGTCTTGCGACTTGGCGAGAGCGAGGCACTTGGCGGACTCTGCGCGGATATCGTCATCGCGCGGTGACGGCGGTCGAATCGCAATGGAAACTGGTAGGCCCGGCAGGACTTGAACCCGCAACCAAAGCGTTATGAGCGCTCTGCTCTAACCAATTGAGCTACAGGCCCTACCTTAACGCTCTTTTGCTAGCAGAAGGCGCGCCCGCGTCAAGGGTTGGCGTTGCCTCCGAGACAGCGATGGTCTAGTGCCTCTTCAAGCCAGAGATGGAGTATGACATGAGCGACGGCAAGAATGGCATCACCTACGCGGATGCAGGTGTGGATATTGATGCGGGCAATGCGCTCGTTGACCGGATCAAGCCTGCGGCCAAGCGCACATCGCGCTCGGGCGTGATGTCCGGTCTCGGCGGGTTTGGCGCGCTATTTGATCTCAAGGCAGCAGGTTATGAAGATCCGATCCTTGTCGGCGCGACCGACGGTGTCGGCACCAAGCTCCGGATCGCGATTGATACCGGAAATGTCGATGGGGTTGGGATAGATCTCGTGGCCATGTGCGTAAACGACCTTGTGTGCCAAGGCGCGGAACCGCTCTTCTTTCTCGACTATTTCGCGACCGGCAAACTCGAGACCGAGGTGGCCGCGCGGATTATCGAAGGGATTGCTGAGGGCTGTGTGCAGTCGGGCTGCGCCCTGATCGGTGGGGAAACGGCGGAGATGCCGGGCATGTATGAGGCCGGGGATTTCGACCTCGCTGGGTTTGCTGTTGGCGCGATGGAACGCGGTACGGACCTTCCGGTCGATGTTTCCGAGGGTGATGTGCTGCTTGGACTTGCCTCGAACGGTGTGCATTCGAACGGCTATAGCCTCGTGCGCAAGCTTGTTGAGGTGTCTGGCCTTGGCTGGGACGATGACTGTCCCTGGGCTGAGGGCACGCTTGGTGCCGCGCTTCTTGCGCCGACTCGTCTCTATGTCAAACAGGCGTTGGAAGCGGTGCGCGCTGGCGGTGTAAATGGGCTGGCCCATATCACTGGTGGCGGTCTGACTGAAAACTTGCCGCGGGTTCTTCCCGAGGGCCTTGGCGCAGAGATCGACTTGGGTGCTTGGGAGCTTCCGGCCGTCTTCAAGTGGCTGGCGCAAACTGGTGGCATGGCTGAGTCGGAGCTTCTCAAGACTTTTAACTGCGGCATTGGCATGATCCTCGTTGTCAAAGCGGAACGTGCGGATGCTTTGGCCGATCTGCTTGAAAAAGCCGGCGAAGATGTTTCGCGCCTCGGCACGGTCTCGGCAGGCGAGGGTATGCGCTACGCAGGCGCGCTCCTGTGAAAAAGCGCGTCGCGATCTTCATTTCCGGCGGCGGCTCCAACATGGTGCGCCTCATCGAGGATATGCAGGCTGGCGATCATCCGGCTGAACCAGTGCTGGTTCTGGCGAACGATGCAGATGCAGGTGGGCTTGCTAAGGCGGCGGCGCTCGGTGTGCCGACAACTGTCGTTGACCACCGGCCCTTCAAAGGGGATCGAGTCGCTTTTGAGGCCGCGCTTCAGGCCGCTCTGGTAGAGGCTCGGCCTGACATTATCTGCCTTGCAGGGTTCATGCGTGTCCTGACAGAGGCGTTTGTCGCGCCTTGGGAAGGCAAGATGCTGAATATCCACCCTTCGTTGCTGCCAAAATATAAAGGGCTGCATACCCATGCCCGCGCCCTTGAGGCGGGGGACGCAGAACATGGGTGTTCCGTTCATCTTGTGACTCCTGCTCTCGACGATGGTCCGATCCTAGGACAGGCACGTGTCCCGGTCCTTGAAGGCGACAGCCCGGACGACCTCGCCGCGCGTGTTCTGGTGCAGGAGCACAAGCTCTACCCTGCGGTCCTTCGGCGGTTCGCGGCAAATGATCTGCGTCCCGTCCTTCTTCCTTAGAACGGCGTTTCGCACCTATTTGCAATTCCCGCGCATTCGCCGTAGTTCTTTGGAGCAGGGAGCGAGCAATATACATAGAAGAACTCCGCGTATGAAAACACTGACGACGACTGAGGAACTGGCACAGTTTTGCGAACTGGCGCGCACGAAACCCTATGTCACGATCGACACCGAATTCCTCAGAGAGCGGACCTATTTTTCAAAACTCTGCCTGATCCAGATGGCTATTCCGGATCATGAGGGCGATGATGCGGTTCTCGTTGACCCGCTTGTTGGCGATCTCTCTCTCGAGCCTCTCTATGATCTCTTCCGCGATACCTCCGTGGTGAAGGTCTTTCATGCCGCGCGGCAGGATCTCGAGATTTTCTTTGTCGAAGCCAAGGTCTTCCCTGATCCTCTTTTCGACACACAGGTTGCCGCGATGGTCTGTGGCTTTGGTGAGCAAGTGGGCTATGAGACCCTCGTGCGGAAGATCGCCAAGCAAAGCCTCGATAAGTCGAGCCGCTTTACAGATTGGTCGCGCCGCCCATTGACCGAGGCACAGCAGAAATACGCCCTCGGAGATGTGACGCACTTGCGCCGGATCTACGAGTTCTTGGCAGATAAACTTGAAGAGACAGGCCGCGCTCATTGGGTCGCTGAAGAGCTTCGTGTTCTGACCAATCCCGAAACCTACACCGTGCGTCCGTCCGAGGCCTGGAAACGGGTCAAGACACGTACAGTGACACCAAAGTTTCTCGCCGTCGTGCGAGAGCTCGCGCGGTTCCGTGAGGGGTATGCGCAGAGCCGCAATATCCCCCGCAACAGGGTCTTCAAGGATGATGCGCTTGTAGAACTGGCATCCACCAAACCCAAGAATCTTCAGGACTTGGGGCGCTCTCGTCTCTTGTTGCGCGAAGCACGTAAAGGTGAGATCGCCGAGGGAATCCTGAGCGCGATCAAGAACGGTGTGGAGTGTCGCGCAGACGAGATGCCGACACCCGATAAGACCCGCGATAAGTTGCAGGTCAATCCAGCGCTCGCTGATCTCCTGCGGGTTCTGCTCAAGGCGCGCACTGAAAGCTCGGGGGTCGCGGCAAAGCTCATTGCGACGGCGGCAGATCTCGATGCGATCGCAGCAGGACTGCGAGATGTACCCGCATTGAGCGGGTGGCGCCGTGAGGTTTTCGGTGATGAAGCGATTCAGCTTTGTGAAGGCAAGATTGCCTTGGCCGCGAAGGGCAACAACGTGAAGGTTGTGCCGCTCTAATCAGCGTTGCGCGGCGTCTTAGCGCCGCGCCTGCCGGGCGTTGCTCTGGGAATAAACCTTGATCACCCGGACGCCTTCGAGTTGTTGGTTCGTCAGTTTGTGGCCAACGATCAAACGCCGCGCCGATGCCGGGCCCACCGGATAGCGCGGGTTCTGAACCGCTTTCATATCATAGCTCAATACGCCCTTGACCGGCTTGCCTTCATTGCGTGGATCAAGCTTGATCGCGTAGCCACCTTGCACTGTCCCAGTGCCGGTTGCCCGGATGATGGCACCGCCCGGCGTGCGCTCCACGCGCAGCTCATCCACACTCGCGACTGGTGTTCCAAGATAGCCCGGGTCCGGTCGCTTCCCAAGAAGACCAGGACCTTCTTGCGGAATAAGCGGGTTCTGTTTGGCTCTTTCTTCCTCGGTCAGCGCAACCTCTTCACTGCCCCCGAACCAATTGAACGGATTGAGACGGCTCGAACAGGCGCTGACACCAAGTGCAGCGACGAGGAAAAGAATCGTGACGGAATTGCGCATCAGCTCGACCTCTTAGCGTTTGTTATGGGTTAGCGGATTGAGCGCCGCTTGAAAAGCACCAAGCGGGGCTGGACCTTTTGCAAAGACGGTTCTAACTCATGGAAAAGCGATTGGGAGAGCAAGATGGCAACTGCGGCATTCGAGGAAATCGTCGAAGATTTCGAGTTCATCGAAGATTGGGAAGATCGCTATCGGCACGTCATCGATCTTGGAAAGGCGATGGAGCCGCTCGACGATGCACTAAAGGTGCCCGCAACCAAGGTTGATGGCTGCGCCTCACAAGTCTGGCTTCATCCTCGGATCGAGGCCGGGGTCTTCAGTTTCGAAGGCGATAGCGATGCGATGATCGTGCGCGGTCTGATCGCCGTCTTGCGCGCACTCTACAATGACATCCCAGTCGTCAACGTCGGCAAGGTAGATGCGCGGGCAGAATTTGAACGCCTTGGCCTCAACGAACACCTGTCATCGCAACGTTCTAATGGACTCCGCGCTATGATCGAAAGAATCCGCTCCGTGGCTGCTGAAGCGGCTTAGGTCGGATCAGTTCGCATCCCGGTAGTAGCGAAGAACATAGAGACGTATCGCGGTCGCGAGGCCCGTTTCTATATCCCGCTCTGCATCAATTTGTGCCGCCAATTCGTTGATTGCCAAGGTTTTCTTGTCAGCGATTTCACGAAACGCACGCCAGAAGTCATCCTCCAGTGAGACACTAGTGCGGTGGCCGCGCAAAGTCAGAGAGCGTTTGATCGGTCGCGCGCTCATGGCTCGTCGCGCTTGTTGCCATCGAGATGGGCTTTGGCCTTTGCAGCCTCTGATTCATCCCGAGCGCGTTCCGCTTTGGTACGCCCGAATTTCACGGAATTTTCCTGAGCGCGGGCCTTCTTGGCGGCCCGCGCTTTTTCTTTTCGAAACCGGTTCAGGTTAACCGGATCGGCCATTAGTCCTTGGGACCAATCATTTGTTCGGGACGCACGACCTTTTCGAAGGTCTCTTCGTCCACAAAGCCAAGCGCAATGGCCTCTTCCTTGAGGGTTGTGCCATTCTTGTGGGCAGTCTTCGCCACTTTGGTCGCGTTATCGTAGCCGATCGTGGGTGCGAGCGCGGTCACCAGCATGAGCGATTCCTTCATCAGCTTCTCGATGCGCGGCTCATTGGCCTTAATACCGAGGAGCATACGCTCGGTGAAGCTATCTGCGACATCGCCCAGAAGCTGGATCGACTGCAGCAGGTTGTAGCTCATCATCGGATTGTAGACGTTGAGCTCGAAATGGCCCTGCGATCCCGCGAAGGTCATTGCGGCGTTGTTGCCCATGACATGCGCTGCGACCTGGGTCATGGCTTCTGCCTGGGTCGGGTTAACCTTGCCCGGCATGATCGACGAGCCAGGTTCGTTTTCCGGCAGGATCAGTTCGCCAAGCCCGGAGCGCGGGCCCGAGCCAAGGAAGCGGATATCGTTGGCGATCTTGTACATCGCGCCCGCGACAGTCGCGAGAGCGCCAGACATAAAGACCATCGCATCATGCGCGGCAAGCGACTCGAACTTGTTCGGGGCGGTGACAAAGGGCAGGCCGGTGATCTCGGCCATATGCGCAGCAACGGCTTCGCCCCAACCATTTTGGGTGTTGAGCCCGGTGCCGACGGCTGTGCCGCCTTGCGCGAGTTCGTAGATCCCCGGAAGCGCCGCTTCCACGCGCGCAATCCCCTGACGGATTTGGTGTGCGTAGCCGGAGAATTCCTGACCCAGGGTGAGCGGAGTCGCATCCTGCGTGTGGGTGCGGCCGATTTTGATGATGTCTTTGAATTCCTCGGACTTCTGCTCAAGCCCCTCGGCGAGTTTCTTCAGGCCCGGCATGAGCACGTCACGCACGGACATCGCCGTTGCGATATGCATTGCAGTGGGGAAAGTGTCGTTTGAGGACTGGCCCATGTTGCAGTGATCGTTGGGGTGGACCGGGTCTTTGGAACCGATAACACCACCAAGGATTTCGATGGCGCGGTTCGCGATCACTTCGTTGGAGTTCATGTTCGATTGGGTTCCCGAACCGGTTTGCCAAACAACAAGCGGAAAGTTGTCATCGAACTTGCCTTCGATCACTTCACCCGCGGCCTGGATCACGGCATCAGCGATTTTCGCGTCGAGCTTGCCCGTTGCCTTGTTTTCCATGGCGCAAGCCTTCTTGATCACGCCGAGCGCGCGGACGATCGCCACGGGCTGTTTTTCCCAGCCGATGGGAAAGTTCATGATCGAACGCTGGGTCTGGGCGCCCCAATACTTGTCTGTAGGAACCTCGAGCGGGCCAAAGCTATCGGTTTCGGTGCGGGTCTGGGTCATCGGTCGTGCTCCGTAACATTTGTCAGCCCGTGTCATAGAGAAACGGGGGCAGAAATCAATACAGTATACCGTTGGATACCGGCGCCTGCGACGGTGCAGCGCGCCTAGGTCTTACGGAAGCTATCCAGACTCACCACATCGGCGTCCTTGTGCGTTTCCTCAGCTTCGTCCACGTCGAGAGGCTCTTCGGGCGCGACCTCTAGGTCATCCTCACCCTCATCCTCCTCTTGAGTCTCAAAGCGCAGGCCGAACTCGACAGATGGATCCACGAAGGTCTTGATCGCATCGTAGGGAATATAAAGAGGTTCGGGAGAGTCGCCGAAGTTCAAAGTCACCGAGAAGCCTTCGTCACTGACTTCTAGGTTCTCGTACCAATGCTGCATGACAACGGTCATTTCACCAGGGTAGCGATCCATCAACCAGTCTGCGATCCGAACATCTGGGTGGTGGGTGTCGAAGGTGATGAAGAAGTGATGTTCACCGGGTAGACCATTGGCCTCGATGTCTTTCAACACCTCTTGGATGAGGCTGCGCATGGCGCGGTGCATCAGATTTCCGTAGTCGATCGTGCGGGTCATTGAGAGGCCTCGGTTTAGCTGTCTTCACCATAAGAGATTCGGCGGGAAACAAAAGATGTGCGATCAAAAAACCATAGGCACGACGAGAGCAAGGCCGGTTGCGACACAGGAGAGGACAAGAAGTGTGCGTAGCAGAGACTGTCGGAGCCAGAGGAACAGGAGCGCCGCAAGGCCGGTTAGGGCAAGCGGGACAGTGCGCAGCGAATCCAACTCCGGCAGCAAGCCAAAGCCCGTCTCGTGCAGTGTTCCGAAGAGAAGATGCAGCGCGAACCAGAGGCTCAGGTTGGCAATGACACCGAGCACCGCGGCGGAAATGGATTGAAGCGCAGCGGTAAGACGCGGTTGTGCAAGGAGGGTCTCGACATAGGGCGCGGCGGCGAAAATCCATAAGAAACAGGGGACAAACGTGACCCACAGGGTAAGGATGCTGGCTGCGATAGCCATACGCCAGCCCCCTTCGAGATAGCCGGCAAGTTGGCCTGTGAACTGTGTCACGAGGATAAGCGGGCCGGGGGTCGTCTCAGCCAAGCCGAGCGCGTCCATCATCTGCGATGTATCGAGCCAGCCGTGGTCTTGCACGACCGCTTGCACCATGTAGGCAAGAACGGCGTAGGCACCGCCAAAGGTCACCACGGCGAGCTTGGAAAAGAAAAGGGCGATATCGGTCAGGAAGGTATAGCCAAGCGCATAGCACAAAACGATAGGTGCGACCCAGAGCGCGCCCCAAAGAAGAACTGTGCGCAGAAGGCGGCTTGTCGATGTCACGGGAGGCGGCACGGGTGCCGACTCGGGCTCGCTGCGCGTCACGGCTCCGAGAAGAGCCGCGAGAAAAATCACCGCCGGGAAAGGCAATAGGCCGGTATAGAGGGCAAAGAACGCAGCGATTGAGATAGCAATATTTTTCTTTGAAGTCAGAACCTTGGCACCAAGGCGCGCAAGCGCTTGTAAGACGATCGCGACGACGGTGGCCTGCACGCCGAGAAATGCTGCAGCGACAAGCGGCAAGGATCCGAAAGCGATATAAAGCGCGCCGAGAAGGGCGATGGTCAGCGCTCCTGGCAACACGAAGAGGCCGCCACCGATGAGGCCACCAGGTACGCCGCGCAAGCGCCAGCCAGAATAGGTTGCGAGCTGCATCGCTTCCGGGCCGGGCAGAAGCATGCAGAAAGACAGCGCACCGAGGAACTGTTTCTCCGAGAGCCATTGGCGGTCATCGACGAGTTCACGATGCATCAGGCTGATTTGGGCTGCGGGGCCGCCGAAAGACAAACAACCAATGCGTCCAAAGACACGGATCAGGTCGGAGAGGGGCGTAGGCGCAGACATGTCCAGCAACGACCACGCCGGGGCGATTCCTGCAAGGGTTAATGAAACCTTACGACGTCGCGCGCCTCCCGAAACAACTAACCGATCCTCTGGCCCGTGAGGCAGAGAGCGAGGGAATTGGGGGGGAGGAGGCCGATTTGTTCGAAGAAGGCCATGAAATCGAAGCTGTTGTAGGTTTCGACCATCTTATTTTCGCGGAAACGCGCAAAAAGTTGGCCGGAGCCGACCACTGGCTTGCCTGTGGCGCTATCGGTGACGCGCATGGAGTAGAGCGCGGCGGCCCAATCGCCGTCTTCCATGACCTTGTCGAGGGCAACATGCACATCCTCGACCATTGCGAGAAACATCGGCACCAATTCGCGAAATTCGTCTGGGCCGACCTGCATCTCAGGTAGGAGCCCGGCGGCGTGGGTCTCGGGGCAGAACATCTCGTCAATGGCATCGAGATCGCCCTCGACCCAAACGCGGCGAAACCAATCCTCAAGAATCCGTTGCTTTGTCATGGGGTTACAACCCTTTTCGCATGTCGTGTGCGAAACAGGATAGGGGGCAAGCCTGACGAAACAGTTAAGGGAAATGGAAGTGCAGGCTTCTGTTGCCAGGTGCCTGCGAACCCCGCCTGACCTTGCTAGAGATCAGGACTTAAAGTTCGGTTTTTCCAACAGCTTACGCTGCGAGAGCAACCGGAGCACGATTGTCATTTGCAATTGTACAGTTTTCGCCGGTAACGGTGGCAGACAGCCGAGACAAAGCTAACCCCTTTAGACGTTCGTCGATCCTATTTCGGCCCCAAGTCCTTCAAATGAAAGGGTTATTGGTGGAGCCGCCGGGTACCGCCCCCGGGTCCGATCCGCTTATTACGAGCGCGTTTATGTCCATAGTCCCCGAAGAGACAGGTCATAAATAGGCAAGCATCGCACCGGATTCAAGGGATTCGCGGCGGGAGTGTTAACGGCGAAACCCCATGTCGGTATCACGTCGGTATTACGTCGGTATTGCATATGTGCGAGGGGCTTAGAGGCGAGTGTGAAGGATGCGCGCGGTGGGGTAAGGGGTTAACGAAATCGTTTGAAGATTTCGGGCCCTTTTCTTTGAAAGACCACGTGCCAGCCGACAAAGCGGTCGATGTCGCGGGCCTTGCGACGGATCACGCGGCCTACACGCGCGGCGCGGGACGAGAAGAGATCGCGTAGCCAAAGGTCCGCATCGAGAGGGGAGCGTGTCTTGTGCATGGGATGAATGTCCACGCGATTGGGAAAGCTCGGATTAACCTTGCCTGGCCCGCCGTGCCGACATCGCTTGGTCACCAAGCGCCAGTGTATAGGTCGCGAGCTCTGCCAGGGCCGTATCGGCAGCGGCGGCGTCCTGAGCTTCGAGGGCATCTGCGATACGGGTGTGCAGCCCGACAATCTCTTCACGCGAGCGGGCGGTGAAGGTGATCATGTTCATCAGCGGTTGCATCGCCTCGACCGCGCCAGCCAGTTGGTAGGAGAGGACCGGGTTGGCCGCCCCATCGACCAACGCACGATGAAAAGCGACGTCACTATCACAGAAGCTCTCATCTGACAGGCCGGGCTGGGCCTGACGGTGAATTTCGGCGCGCATGGTCGCAAGGTGGTCGAGACTTCGGCGCGCGGCACAAAGCGAGGCGCAAGCGCGCTCGAGCGCGAAACGGGCCTCGCAGGCGGTTTCGAAATCGACCGCATTCATCGACAACAAGAGTGTCGAGGTTGTCACGTGATTGGCGTAGGCCTCTTCATAAGAGAGGTGCCGCACGAAGGCCCCGCCAGTGGCGCCGCGCCGTGTCCGGATCAAATTCTGCGCGGCCAGCCGTTTCAGCGCTTCTCGCACGGTCGAGCGGGACACCTCGAATTGATCCGCGAGTTCGGCCTCGGAGGGCAGGCGATCATCAACGGACATTTCACCCGACAGGATCGAATCGCGGATCGCCTTGGCGATCTGGGCAGAGAGATCTTGGGGTTTGGAGGCGTCTGTTTTCATTTGTCTGACATTTAGTGTTTGCTCGCAGTTTAAATGTCTGACAATTTAATCGCAAGACATTCGAGTCGGACCACGACCCAGAGCCACGCGGCGATGACGGGGCTTTTCAAACGCGTCAGAAGCGCGTTTTCTGGGGCGAGGCCGGACTTGGGTGTGCAAGGGATGTGCGGCCGTGACGTGGCGGAGAGAGTTGAAAGGACCAATAGAATGATCGACCGCGATTATTGCCGGATGATGGCGCGCTACAACGCATGGCAGAACGAACAGGTTGCTGAAGCGGCAGAGGGATTGCCAGACAAGGCGCTGCGCGAGGATCGGGGGGCGTTCTTTGGATCGATCCTCGGCACGCTCAATCATCTTTTGTGGGCGGACCTGTTGTGGATGGCGCGGTTTGATGGTGGTGCACGTCCCGAGGGCGGGATCAAGGACAGCGTGACGCTTTGTCCGACGCTCGCGACGTGGAGTGCGGAGCGGTTTCGCACCGATGGACGGATTCGTATGTGGGCCGACAAGGTGCGCGCGATCGACTTAACGGGGGATCATAGCTGGCACTCTGGGGCGCTTGGGCGCGAGGTCAGCAAGCCGATGGCGCAATGCGTGGTGCATTTCTTCAACCACCAGACCCATCATCGCGGGCAGGTGCATGCGATGCTTACGGCGGCGGGATGCAAGGGGATCGGGGACACGGACCTTATTTTCATGCCCGAGGAAGAAAGCTGGCTCTGACCGGGGACACCTGCGACGAGCATATTTTACCAAGATGATGGCCGGGATGGCCCGGTCGAAAGGAGAGAGACATGTTCAAGGCGCTTGTGGTCAACAAGGACGAGGACAGCGGCAAGACATCGGCGGCGGTTGAGGAAATCTCGGTCGATGACCTGCCGCATGGCGAGGTGCTGGTCGCGGTGGATTTTTCCACGGTCAACTACAAGGACGGACTCTGCATCGGGCCGGGGGGCGGGCTTGTGCGCAAGTATCCGCATGTGCCGGGGATCGATTTTGCAGGCACGGTCGAGGAGAGCGCGGATGATCGCTATAAGCCGGGCGACAAGGTTGTCCTGACTGGCTGGCGCGTGGGAGAGGCCCATTGGGGCGGCTATGCCCAGAAGGCGCGGGTGCTGGCCGATTGGCTTGTGCCGCTGCCTGCGGGGCTTGATACACGCGCGGCGATGGCGGTGGGCACGGCCGGATTGACGGCAATGCTCGCGGTGATGGCGCTTGAGGATCAGGGGCTCAAGAAAGACCACGGTCCCGTGCTTGTGACGGGGGCTGCGGGCGGTGTTGGCTCGGTCGCGACGGCGATCCTTGCAAACCTCGGCTATGAGGTGGCGGCGGTCACTGGGCGGCCCGAGCAGGAAGCCTACCTGCGCGAGCTTGGCGCGGGGCAGATTGTGGCGCGCGAGGAGCTTGAAGAGGTGACGCGCAAACCGCTTGAAAGCGAAATCTGGGCGGGCTGTATCGACGCGGTGGCGG
The DNA here is from genome assembly GCF_022814865.1 of Shimia aestuarii. Lineage (GTDB taxonomy): Bacteria > Pseudomonadota > Alphaproteobacteria > Rhodobacterales > Rhodobacteraceae > Shimia > Shimia aestuarii_A. The sequence goes on from NZ_JAKVRD010000006.1 coordinate 20,194, forward strand.
GTGCGATGCTTGGCCGGGTGTTGAAACAGATGAAATATGGCGGGTCCGTCGCGGCGATCGGCCTTGCGGGCGGGGCGGCGATTGAGGGCGCGCTCATCACGCCGTTCATCCTTCGGGGGGTGAACCTTCTTGGCATCGACTCGGTCATGCAGCCCTATGACAATCGTGTCCGCGCCTGGCAACGCATTGCCAGCGATCTGCCGATGGACAAGCTTGAGGCGATGATTCAGCCGGCAACGCTTGCGGAGTTGCCGCAGCTTGGCAAGGATATCCTCAAGGGGCAGGTCAAGGGCCGCGTTGTGGTTGACGTCAACGCCTGATCGGCCGACAAACGAGACCGGCAAGGCGCGCGCGCTTTGCCGGTTCTTGCAATCTAGCCGGAAGAGGCGCGCCATGAGCAGCTATGACAGCGACAACATCTTTGCCAAGATTCTGCGTGGGGAGATCCCGAGCGAGAAACTCTATGAAGATGACGAAACCTATGTGTTCATGGATATCATGCCGCGCGCGGACGGGCATTGTCTGATCATTCCGAAGACGCCCTGCCGCAATATGTTGGACGCGAGCGACGACCAGCTTACGGCCTGCCTGCGCACGGTGCGGAAGATGGGCCATGCGGTCATGGCGGCGTTTGATGCGGGCGGGGTCACAGTGCAGCAGTTCAACGAGGCGCCGGGCGGGCAGGAGGTCTTCCACCTGCATTACCACGTCTTGCCGCGTCATGAGGGCGTCAAGCTGCGTCCGCCGGGGCAGATGGCGGATTTCGATGTGCTCAAGGCACAGGCCGACAAGATCCGCGCTGCACTCGAGACGCTTTGAGTTTTTTCGAATTATATTCGAAAAACAGCATCTATTTGATCTAGATCATGTTGCCCGCCGCGTTTGGCGGGCAGTTTCGTATCTGTAAGGTGCATCTGGAAAGCATGTTTCCTCCGCAATCCTGACAGCTTGCCGGGTGCGCCTTACGTATCTTCCCCACGACACTGAAACGTCAGACAGATACAGGACCTGGATATGAAGCGATTCCTTACCGCCCTGGCCCTTACGGCCATGACCGCAGCCAATGCCGCCTCGGCAGATGAACAAAAAGATCTCGTCACCATTCTCACCGCGCCGGAGCCGCAGACGCAGCTCATGTCGATGGTGCTTACCATGCAGGCGGTGCAGCAGGGCGCGGCGGCGCATATCCTGCTATGCGGCCCGGCCGGTGATCTTGCGCTCAAGGACGCGCCAGAAAGCGCCACGGCGGGCCAACCACCAAAAAACATGAGCCCGCAGGGCCTGATGCAGATGATTATGAAACAGCCAGGCACGAAGGTTGAGGTCTGCGCGATCTATCTTCCGGGCAAGGGCGTTGGGCCGGATGTCCTGCTTGATGGGATCGGTATCGCGAAACCCGGTGAGATGGCGAAAGCCGTGCTTGAGGCCGATGCGTCGATGAGCTTCTGAGCACGGGTCACGCGTTTTCCTTGCGAGGGACGGTCCATTGGGCCGTCCCTTTTTCGTGAGACGCGACGGATCGGGCTTGACCTCTGGTATGGGGCTGGCAAAGTCGCAGCCATGGATCTTGATATCGACTTTGTGCGCGGGCAGTTTCCCGCCTTGCAAGAGCCCTCCCTCGCCGGGCAGGCCTTCTTTGAAAATGCTGGTGGATCATATACTTGTGCGCCAGTGATTGACCGCCTCACGCGGTTCTACCGGGAACGTAAGGTGCAGCCCTATGCGCCCTATGAGGCCTCGCGCCTTGGCGGTGCCGAGATGGACGAGGCGCGGGCGCGGATGGCGGCGATCCTTGGGGTTGAGACCGAGGAACTGTCTTTTGGACCGTCGACGACACAGAACACCTATGTGCTTGCCCAGGCCTTTCGCCAATGGATGAAGCCGGGCGATGCAATCATCGTCACCAATCAGGATCACGAGGCCAATACCGGGCCATGGCGTCGGCTTGCCGATGAGGGGATCGAGATTCGCGAATGGCAGATTGATCCGGAGACCGGGCATCTTGACCCTGAACAGCTTGGCGAGATGCTCGATGACCGGGTGCGGCTCGTGTGTTTTCCGCATTGCTCCAACGTCGTGGGCGAGATCAACCCGGTGACAGAGATCACGGCGCTGGCCCATGCGGCGGGGGCGTTTACCTGTGTCGATGGCGTGTCCTATGCGCCGCACGGTTTCCCGGATGTGGGCGCGACCGGGGCGGATATCTACCTGTTCTCGAGTTACAAGACCTATGGCCCGCATCAGGGGCTCATGGTGATCCGCAAGAACCTTGGGATGATGCTTCCCAATCAGGGGCATTATTTCAATGCCGAGACGCTCTATAAGCGGTTCACGCCTGCGGGGCCGGACCATGCGCAGGTCGCGGCCTGTGCCGGGATGGCGGATTATGTCGATAGGCTTGCCGATCATCACGGGATCACGGCGACGACGCCCGCGGGGCGCGGGGCAGCCGTGCATGACCTGATGCGCGCCCATGAGGAGCGTCTCTTGCAGCCGGTGCTTGACTACGCCGCAGCCAAGAACTCGGTGCGCCTTCTCGGCCCGCAAGACGCCGGAGCACGGGCGCCGACGGTGGCGCTTGCCTGTGCGCACGCCGGGGAAGAGCTTGCGCGCGCGCTGGCAAAGCACGGGATCATGGCGGGCGGGGGCGATTTCTACGCCAACCGGGCGCTTGAGGCGCAAAAGGTCGACATGGCGAAAGGGGTGCTGCGGCTCAGTTTCGTGCATTACACCTCGGAGGCGGAGATTGCACAATTGCTCGAGGCGCTTGACGCTGTGCTCTGAGGGCCAAGATGCAAAACTCTTGCTCGGGCGCGACATTCTGACCTAGCATCCTTCTCGAGAGACCAAGAGGAGGGTGCGATGGTCTTTACGACGACGGACGGGCAGGACGATCTACCGCGCTATTTCAGCAATGTCTTCGAGCTCGCAACGAAGATCAGGCGGGGGCGGATCGACTTTGTCATGCCGGACGGACGCTGTTTTCGCGCCGAGGGGATAGAGGCGGGCCCGGTTGCCGAACTTCGGGTGCATGACGAGGATACATTTGCGCGGCTTGTGCGCGAAGGCGATCTTGGGTTCTGCGATGCCTATATCGAAGGCGGCTGGAGCACCCCGGATTTGCAGGCGTTTCTCGATTTTCTACAGGCCGACAATGATGTGCTCTATGACGGGTTCCCGGGAATGTTCTTTGTTCGTCTTTACGAACGGATGCGCCATTGGATGAACCGCAACACCAAGGATCAGGCCAAAAAGAACATCTCCTATCACTATGATCTCGGCAATGATTTCTATGCGCTTTGGCTCGACGAGACGATGACCTATTCCTCGGCGCTCTTTGAGACCGGTCAGGAGAGCATGGAGGCGGGGCAAGAGGCGAAATACGCCTCGATGATCGACCAGATGGGGGCGCAACCGGGGGATCATGTGCTCGAGATCGGCTGTGGCTGGGGCGGGTTCGCGGAATACGCGGCAAAGGAGCGCGGGCTACGGGTCACAGGGCTGACGATCAGCGAAGAACAATTGAAGTATGCGCGGGAACGCATTGAAAAAGCGGGACTTTCCGATCTAGTCGAGTTTCGCCTTCAGGACTATCGCGACGAGACCGGACAGTATGATGGGATCGCGAGTATCGAGATGTTCGAGGCCGTGGGCGAGCAATACTGGCCCGCCTATTTCAACACTGTGCGTGAGCGGCTCAAGCCGGGCCGCAACGCGACGCTCCAGATCATCACCATCACCGAAGAGCGCTTTGAGATCTATCGCAAGGGCGTAGATTTCATCCAGAAATACATCTTCCCCGGCGGCATGCTCCCAAGCCCCGGCGCGCTTCGTGAGGAGATCAGCAGGGCGGGGCTTGACCTCGTGCGGTCGATCGAGTTCGGAGAAAGCTATAGCCAGACCTTGCGGCGATGGCATGAAACCTTCAATGCGCGGTGGGATGAGGTGCAGGCGATTGGCTTTGATGACCGATTCAGGCGGATGTGGAATTTCTACCTGACCTCTTGCGCTGCAGCGTTTCACAGCGGAAACTGCGATGTGACCCAGATTACAATTCGAAGGCCCGCCTGATGCCTACAGGACCGAAACTCGTTGGTGCCGTGTGTCTTGCCATCTTGGCCGCTCTTGTGGCCGAGCTTACAAAGCAATCCATCCTCGCGGAACGCAGCATGAGTTTCGGCTATTTCACCCCGGTGAGCGCGCTTGTCGGGGGTTTTGTCGGTTGGCGGTTTCTTGGCGGCACGCGGCCCGAGGCAGGCTTGGCCCCGACCTTGGCGCATGGGTTCTCGGCGGTGATCCTGATGCTGCTGCTCGGGTTGTTCGTTTTTGGGTGCTACGACATGTTGATGAATGCGCTCGACCGGCACTATCGCGACGTGGCGCAGGCGCTGCGCGGGATCATTGATTTCGCCATCGAATATACGCCGTTCCTCATGCGCTATGACATCATCGTTGTGCTTTTTGGTGGGGCGTTGGTGTCGGGTGTGCTGACAGGGCTTGCGCGGCGGCACTGGAGATAGGTTTCATGACATCGCTGTTTTTCTACGGGACGCTGCGCCACGTGCCGCTGTTGTCCATTGTCCTTGGCCGCCCGGCGGAGGAGATCGCGCTTTGGCCTGCGATGCTTGAGGGCCACGCGGTGCATGCGGTTGTAGGCGAGAGCTTTCCGATGCTTGTCGAAGGTGGGGATGGAGCGCGGGGGCTCTTCGTGGAGGGCTTGAGCGCGGAAGACCTGACGCGGCTGCGATTTTATGAAGGCGGGTTCGACTATGATGTCGAGACGCGCGTTGTGGCGACGGAGAGCGGACCGCGCGAGGCAGATGTTTTTATTCCTCCCAATGGGTTGCGGGCTGATCCTAAACTTTGGCGTCTTGACGCTTGGGTGGCTGAATGGGGGGAGATGACGCTGCACGCGGCCCGCGAGGTCATGTCTTATTACGGTGAGGCGAGCGCGCAGGACGTGGCGCGGCGATTTGCGATGATCCGCGCCCGTGCCGCGGCAAAGGTCAATGCGCGGCAGGGTGCGCGCGGCCATAGCCCGTGTGGCTTCACAGATAACGACGTGGAGGTTGCGAACGTCACCCGCGCCTATGTCGATTTCTTTGCGCTCGATGAATATGATCTTCGTTTTCGCCAATACGCGGGTGGGCAGAGCGAGACAGTCAAACGCGCGGTCTTTGTCGCGACGGATGCCGTGATCGTGTTGCCCTATGATCCGGTGCGCGACCGGGTGCTCCTAGTCGAACAGTTCCGCTCGGGCCCGTTTGGCCGTGGCGATCCGCGCCCCTGGCAGCTTGAGCCGATTGCCGGGCGGATCGACGCCGGCGAGACCGCAGAAGCAACGGCGCATCGCGAAGCCGCGGAGGAGGCGGGTTTGACGCTTCGGACATTGCATGACGTGGCGCATTGCTATGCCTCGCCGGGATGTTCCACGGAGTTCTTCGATATTTTCGTCGGGATAGCCGATTTGCCGGATGATGTCGTCGGGGTCTCGGGGCTCGAAAGCGAGCAGGAGGATATTCGATCATACCTGTTCAGCTATGACGCCTTGATGGAGCTTGTGGATCGCTTCGAGGCGGTCAATGCGCCGCTGGTTCTGGCGGCGCTTTGGCTTGCACGTCATCGTGAGCGGTTGCGTGAGACGGCTTGAGTTCGCCTGACCCGCGTCTTACACAAGATTCAGGATAAGTTAAGGAGCGCACCCATGCAGTATGCCGCCGATCTCGCCGCCGCCGTGGGGAACACCCCATTGATCCGCCTCAAGAAGGCCAGTGAGGCGACCGGGTGCACCATTCTAGGCAAGGCGGAGTTCCTCAATCCGGGCCAGTCGGTCAAGGATCGTGCCGCGCTCTATATCATTCGAGATGCAGTGGCGCGCGGCGATCTGAAACCGGGCGGTACGATTGTGGAAGGCACCGCCGGCAATACCGGGATCGGTCTTGCGCTTGTCGGTGCGTCAATGGGGTTCAAGACGGTGATCGTCATTCCCGAGACGCAAAGCCAGGAAAAGAAGGATATGCTCCGCCTCGCTGGGGCACAGCTTGTCGAGGTTCCCGCAGCGCCTTACAAAAATCCGAACAATTACGTTCGCTACTCCGGGCGTTTGGCGGCAGAACTTGCAAAAACAGAACCAAATGGTGCAATCTGGGCAAACCAATTCGATAACGTCGCCAACCGGGTGGCCCATATCGAAACCACCGGGCCGGAAATCTGGGAACAGACCGGCGGCAAGGTCGATGGGTTCGTCTGTGCAGTTGGGTCGGGCGGTACGCTGGCGGGTGTTGGCATGGCGCTGCAACCAAAAGGCGTCAAGATTGGTCTTGCCGACCCGATGGGTGCCGCGCTTTACAGCTATTACACGACAGGCGCTTTTGCTTCTGAGGGGAGCTCGATCACCGAGGGGATCGGCCAGGGGCGGATCACCGCGAACCTTGAAGGGTTCACGCCGGACATGTGCTATCAGGTGCCCGATGATGAAGCCCTGCCGGTGGTCTTTGATCTACTGAGCGAAGAGGGGCTTTGCCTTGGTGGATCGTCTGGCGTGAATATCGCCGGGGCGATCCGCATGGCCAAGGAAATGGGGCCCGGGCATACGATTGTGACCGTGCTCTGCGACTATGGTACGCGCTATCAGTCGAAGCTCTTCAACCCGGCGTTCCTCAAGGAAAAGAACCTGCCGGTGCCGGATTGGCTTGATGCGACACCAGCGGACGTCCCGCAGGTCTTCGAGGAAAGCTGAGGTCTGGCATGGCAGTCTTGCGTCGGGTTCTTGGAAGTCTGTGCGTCGTCTTGTTGCTGGGCGTGCAGGCCGTGTTGGCCCAAGACGTCAGTGCGCAGCCGGATTTTGCGGAATGGGAACGGGTTTCTGAGCGCGCGGCCGAAGCGATCGAGGCGGGGCGGGCCTCGGAAGTCGCGATGGATTCCCTGCGCCAACAGCTTGTTGATTGGCGCAGCGAGTTCCGAAATGCGCAGAGCCGCTACTCCGTCGCCGCAAACACCACGCAAGCCAAGCTCGACACACTTGGACCAGTGCCGGAAGGCGGCGACAGCCCGGAAGTGGAAGCCGAGCGCGCCCGGCTCGAAAAGGTGCTTGCAGAAGCCCGCGAGCCAGTGTTGCGGGCCCAGCTTGCCGAGACAGAGGCGACAGAGCTGATTGAGGGGGTCGATTCAGTCGTGCAAGGGCGACGCACGGCACGGCTCTTGGAGCGTGGGCCGACACCGCTCAACCCGGTGTACTGGACCGGGGCGCTTCTGGCTCTGCAACAGACCAATACGCTTATCCTCAACGAATTGCGCACTGCGTGGGATTATGAATGGCGCACAGGCGACCTCCAGAAGAACCTGCCACGGGTGATCGCGCTTTTGATTGTCGGGGTCGTCCTGATCCTGTTCGGGCGCCGCTGGACCGAGAACGCCCAAGCGCTTGTGCGACGCGATCAGATGTCGGGGCGGCGTTGGATTCTTGGGCTCGCGGTATCGTTCGGGCATCTTGTGCTGCCGCTTGCCGGTGTGATGATTTTGGTCGAGGCGTTCTATGCCAGCGATCTTGCAGGCATTCGGGGCGATATTATCCTGTCGATCCTGCCGGAAGCCGCGTTTGTCCTGTTATTTCCAATCTGGCTTGGCCGTCGGGTCTTTCCTTATGAGAGCGAAGATGGGTCTATCCTTCTTTTGAACGACGAACATCGCCGGGAAGGTCGGGCGCTTTCGGTGGCGACGGGGATCATCCTTGCCTTCTCGCTCTTGCTTCAGGCGATTTCAGGCTTCGAAACCTGGACGGCGGGAACGCGGGCGGTGTTGATTTTCCCGCTGATCGTGTTGGCGGCGGGCGTCATGGTGCGGATGGCGCGTCTTTTGCGGGTGCATATCAGCGGACGCGACACCGACCTAGGCGAGGAAGATATCCCCGGCGCCAACCTGCAGCTTATGCGGCTTGTCGCGCTTGGCTATCAGCTTGCTGCGGTGCTTGGGGTGCTTCTCGCGGTCGCTGGCTATAGCAGCGCGGCTGTGGCGCTTGTGTTTCCGACCATCTACACGCTGCAATTCCTTGGGTTCCTGGTGATCCTGCATCGCGGGTTGGTGCGGGTGTTCTCGGTCTTGGCGGGCTTGAGTGCGGAAACCGGCGAAGGGACGCTTTGGTCGGTGTTGCTTGGCTTTGCCATTTCGATAGCGGCGGTGCCTGTGGTGCTCTTGATCTGGGGCGCACGCAGCCAGCAACTTGCCGAATGGGCAGCGCTGATCGGGCAGGGGCTTCGGGTTGGGGAAGTCACGATTTCGCCAATGCAGCTCGTGATCTTCTTTGCGGTGTTCGGGATTGGCTATGCGATCACGCGGCTCCTGCAGGGGACGCTCAAGAACTCGGTCCTGCCACGCACAAAGATCGACGTCGGGGGGCAAAATGCCATTGTCTCCGGCGTCGGATATGTCGGCCTCACCATTGCGGCGCTGATTGCGATTCATAACACCGGGATCGACCTCGGCTCGATCGCGCTTGTCGCCTCGGCGCTTTCGGTTGGCATCGGTTTCGGCCTGCAGACCATCGTGTCAAACTTCGTCAGCGGTATCATCCTGTTGATTGAGCGTCCCATCGCTGAGGGCGATTGGATCGAGGTTGGCGGGCAGATGGGCTATGTGCGCGATATCTCGGTCCGCTCGACCCGGATAGAGACCTTCGACCGCACCGATGTTATTATCCCAAACAGCGACCTCGTTGCTGGTACGGTCACCAACTACACGCGTGGGAACACCGTGGGCCGGGTCATCGTGCCGGTGGGCGTTGCCTATGGCACCGAGCCGCGCAAAGTCGAGGCCATCTTGCTTGAGATCGCGCGGGCACATCCGATGGTGCTTGCCAATCCAGAACCCTATGTGGTGTTCCAAGGGTTCGGTGCGAGTTCGATGGATTTCGAGATCCGCGCCATCCTGCGGGATGTGAACTGGGTTCTGAATGTGCGCTCTGAAATGAATTACAAGATTGCGGAGCGGTTCATGGAAGAAGGGATCGAAATTCCCTTCCCGCAACAGGATATCTGGCTGCGCAATGCCAAGGCGCTGCGCACGGACGAAGATGAAGGGAAAGACGACGCATGAGCGAGCTGCTTTTTCGCGAGGACGCGTATCTGCGCGACGCTGAGGCGCGGGTCACGTCCCATACGGCCGAAGGCGGGATCGTGCTCGACAAAACGGTGTTCTACCCCACGGGCGGCGGCCAGCCGGGCGACAGTGGCAAGCTTCGCTGGGCGGGTGGCAGTGTGTCGATCGCGACGGCGGTCAAGGCCGGGCACGACGACGTGGCGCTTGTGCCAGCAGAGCCCGTGCCCCTGCCTCCGGTAGGGGCCGTGGTCCAACAAGAGATCGATTGGGAACGACGGCATCGACACATGCGGGTCCATACGGCGCTGCACCTGTTGTCGGTGGTCATTCCCTTGCCTGTGACCGGTGGCAGTATCTCAGCCGAGAAAGGCCGGCTCGATTTCAATATGCCAGACGCCCCGGACTCTCCCGAGGCGCTTCAGGAGGCGCTCAACGCACTGATTGAGCGTGATCTCGTCGTGCATGAGAAATGGATCAGCGCCGAAGAACTCGCCGCCAATCCGGGCCTTGTGAAGACCATGTCGGTACAGCCCCCGACGGGGAGCGGCGATGTGCGTCTCGTGGCGATTGGAAAGGGCGCGCGACAAGTCGATTTGCAACCCTGTGGCGGCACGCATGTCGCGCGCACCTCAGAGATCGGCGGGGTCCGGATCGGCAAGATCGAGAACAAGGGCCGGCAGAACCGCCGGGTAAATCTCCATCTTGAGAATTAAAGCGTTTTGCCTCTTGCAAGCCCCTGCCGGGTAACGTTAAAGAGCGCAGCACGGAGCGGTGGCCGAGTGGTCGAAGGCGCACGCCTGGAAAGTGTGTAGGCGGGAGACCGTCTCCAGGGTTCGAATCCCTGTCGCTCCGCCATTTTCCACCTTTCGCAGTCAAGGTGCCGTGCAGGCGCGGATCTCCGAGCGAAGTCTATCGCTTGGGTATTGCCAAAGAAGACCGGATTGAGGTGGGCAGGGCAATCTCGTAGCGTTCTGCCATGGCTAAGCTCTCCACATTTAAGCAATTAGGAACCCGTCCCGAGATCATCCGTTTGGTGGTAAATCACTCAGGTGAGAACGCGCGATGTTGCGCTTCCGACGGTTCTTCCATCTACGACCTATTCAGCTTGGAGCGCAGTCATTCTTCTAGGTCAGATAATAGGCAGCAGCACCGTCGTACTTCTTGAGAGGCGCGGGCGTCTTGCGGGGTGACCCAATCGTTGTCTTGGCAAAAGAGACTGCTTCGCATTGGCCTGATGGCACCTTGCAACCTTGTTTTCCGCGGGCTTGCAGGCGATTGCGGCCGTTTGCCGGAAATCCCTCTACTGAAACCGGAAAGTTTGGGGGCGCGGCTAGGATGTTTCGAACCAGTATGACGTCGATCAAATCAGCCCGTGTAAGACCAAAGCTGCATTGCGATGGCTTGGATCTCATCCGGAGACCCAGCCATGAAAGTGGCGCCTTGAGACAGGAGTTTTTCTGGCGACTGCCACCCCCAAGTGACACCGATGGAGGCAATGCCTGCGGTGGCGGCCGCTTTGACATCGCTCACCCCGTCACCCACCAGAGCAATGGGCCTGAAGTGCCCCTCGCGTCGTAACGACATGATCTTTTCGGCCTTGGTTCCGGGCTCTGAACGAGAAAGAAGGACGGAAATGCAGTCCGTGATGTCATTGGCTGTGAGAAAGCGTTCGATGAACCCTTTTGGGGAGGCCGATAGAATGCCCACAGGTATCTCTGTCGAGATGTTTTTCAGTGTGTCGATGATACTGGCAAATGCCGGTGCGGTATCACTCCGTTTTCCAAGAAACGCGGTGGCATCGGCGGCGAAGCCAGCGGGGCAAAGCCCAAGCGTTTCGGCGAGTGCTTCGAACGTAACATGTTCAAGCTCGGCGAAAGGGTTGGCTGGCAGGTTGCCCTGATACCCCTGACACCGCGCGGCACGGGTGCAAATGTCAGTGTAGATTTGCAGAGAGTCGGCCATCACGCCATCGAAGTCGAACAGAAGCATCTCTTGATCCGTGGTGCCGGGAATATTGTCGCACGGCGAGAAGCGGGGGATACTGCGCAGGCTCTCCTGGCCTGCACAGTGTCATTTTTGTCCTCACTCAGAGAGCGGCTTCGAACAGGGCCGTGACATTCATCTCGGTCAGCTCGATCGGATTGCCGCCACAGCTCGGGTCGGTCAGTGCTCCGGAAACGAGCTCTGGAATCGCGTCTTTGGTCACGCCCATCTCGGATAGCTTGCGCGGGATGGCCATGGAATCGTTCATGGCCTGCACAAAGGCGCGGAACCCGTCGAACCCTCCGTCGATGCCGAGATAGGCCGCCGCCAAGTCGAACCGGTCGGCAATCGCGGGCGCATTGAACTCAAGCACCGCCGGCATGCACACCGCGTTGGTGGTGCCATGATGGGTGTTAAAGTGCGCCCCGATCGGGTGGCTCATCGCGTGAATGGCGCCGAGGCCCTTCTGAAACGCCGTCGCGCCCATCGCCGCGGCACTCATCATCTGTGCGCGTGCTTCAAGATCGTTGCCATCCTCGTAAGCGCGGGGCAGATACTCTTTCACCAAACGCATCCCTTCGAGGGCGATACCCTGACTCATCGGGTGGTAATGCGGGCTCGAGAACGCTTCGACACAATGGGCAAAGGCGTCCAGACCCGTGCCTGCAGTGATGAACTTCGGCATACCCACGGTCAGTTCGGGATCGCAGATTACGACACCCGGCAAGACTTTGGGGTGGAAGATGATCTTTTTCGCGTGGGTTTCGGAATTGGTAATCACGCTGGCGCGCCCGACTTCCGAACCGGTTCCGGCCGTGGTCGGGACAGCGATGATCGGAGCAATGACATCCGCATCTGCGCGCGTCCACCAATCGCCGATATCCTCGAAATCCCAGATTGGGCGGGTTTGACCGGCCATGAAGGCCACCATCTTGCCCAGATCGAGGCCCGAGCCGCCGCCGAATGCGATAACCCCGTCGTGGCCGCCAGCGTTGTAGGCCGCAACACCGGCTTCGAGATTGGTTTCGTTCGGGTTCGGATCCACGTCGGCGAACAGACCGCGACCAAGCCCTGCGGCCTCCATGATGTTGAGGGTGTCCTGCGTGATTGGAAGATCGGCCAGACCGCGATCCGTGACAAGCAGAGGATTTTTCATGCCGAGGGCCGCGCAGGCCTCTGGCAGTTCCTTGATCCGGCCGGCGCCGAACTTGATGTTGGTCGGGTAAGACCAGTTTCCAACAAGAGACATGTGGTGTTTCCTTTAATATCCCAGAGACCCGTGACAGGGGCTCAGGCAGTGACTTTCTTGAGGTGGTAGCTCTTGGGGCGGGTCAGGTTGTGATACCCGATGACCGAGAGCCCCCCACCACGGCCGGTATTCTTGCAACCGGTCCAGCACAGTCCCGGATCAAGATAATCGGCGCGGTTCATGAAAACCGTGCCGGTTTCGATCCGGTCTCCCACACGCGCGGCACGGTCGATATCGCGGGTCCAAAGGGATGCGGTCAGTCCGAACTCGCTATCGTTCATCAGCTCGATGGCTTCCTCGTCGGAGGTCACTTTCATGATCCCCACAACCGGTCCGAAGCTCTCCTCGCGCATGACGCGCATGTCGTGCGTGACATTGGTCAGGATCTGCGGCGTCAGGTAGGCCCCGCCCTCATCCGCGGGCATGGTGTCGATATGGGGCACGGCGCCAGCGGCGACGGCTTCGTCGATCTGGGCACGCACTTCCTTCGCAAAACGCGTGTTGGCCATCGGGCCGATTGTCGTATCGGGGTCCAGAGGATTGCCCAGTTTCATCGCTTGCACGATCGCCACGGCCTTGTCGACAAAGGCGTCGTAGAGGCTTTCGTGCACATAGATCCGTTCAATCCCGCAGCAGCACTGTCCGGAATTGAACATGGCCCCGTCGATCAGCGTGTCGACGGCGGCCTCTAGGTCGGCGTCGTCCATCACATATCCCGGATCCTTGCCGCCCAGTTCCGTACCAACTCCGGTAAAGGTGCCTGCTGCCGCATGTTCCATAGCGCGTCCGCCACCGACGGAGCCGGTGAAGTTCACGAAGTCGAACGCGTTGGCCGAAATAAGGTCGGTTGTCACGTCATGATCGAGAAAGAGGTTTTGGAACACGTCGGTCGGAACGCCAGCCGCGTGGAAAGCAGCCGCCATGCGCTCGCCCGCCAACAGCGTCTGGGAGGCGTGCTTCAGGATCACGGTATTGCCCGCGATTAGGGCCGGTGCCACCGTGTTGATCGCAGTCATGTAGGGGTAGTTCCAAGGCGCGACCACAAACACAACGCCATGCGGGAGACGTTTGATATAGCGTTTGAAGGTGTCGTCCTCGCCCACTGCGATATCCGCGAGCGCTTCCTTTGCAATGGTCGCCATGTGGCTTGCGCGTTCCTCGAAGCCGCCAAACTCGCCGCCATAGCGGACGGGGCGACCCATCATATGGGCCAGTTCCGGCACGATCTCGTCATTCATAGCGCCAACGGCGGCCACACCGTCCATCACCAGCTCGGTCCGTTCTGCGAGAGACCGTGCTGCCCATGCCTTTTGTGCGGCGCGCGCGCGGACCACCGCGTCGGTCGCCGCCTCAAGCGAAAGGGTCGGACGTTCGGCGAAAACCGATCCGTCTATCGGGGAGATACATTTCAATGTCATTTGTGTCAGGCTTTCTCAAACCCGCGCGCGACTTCCCAGTCGGTCACGACGCGGTCGTATTCTTCTTGTTCGACTTCGGCGGCACGGGTGTAGTGATCTACCACCCAATCACCCAAGGCAGTGCGCAGCATGTCCGACTTGCGCAGGGACTCGGTCGCGGCGCGCAGGGTGTAGGGCACATCGGCGACATCCTGCATAGAGTAGAGGTCACCGGAGACCGGCTCGGGGCACGCAAGGCCTTCTTCTATCCCGGCCAGTCCAGCGGCCAGTTGGGCAGCGCAGGCGAGGTAGGGGTTAATGTCCGATCCCGGAATACGGCACTCGATCCGCACACCCTTGGTGTCTTCTCCGACAAGACGGAAACCAGCAGTGCGGTTGTCAACGGACCACGCGCTTTTCGTGGGGGCGAAGGTGCCGGGCACAAACCGTTTGTAGCTGTTTACATATGGCGCCAAGAACACCATGCCGTCGGCGGCGTATTTGATCAGACCCGCCACGTAGCTGCCCATGAGGTCGGACATGCAGCGCGGCTTGTCCGCATCATAAAACACGTTCTCGCCATCCCGGAACAGGGACTGGTGAATATGCGCGGCGCTGCCGACCTTGTCGTGGTGCCACTTGGGCAGGAAGGAGGCGGCATGGCCTTTCTGGTCCGCGATTTCCTTGATCGCCTGCTTAGAGACCGTGTGTTGATCGGCGGCCAGAAGCGCGTCTGCATACCGGATGTTCAGTTCTGCCTGACCAGCCTCGGCCTCGCCTTTTGTGTTTTCGACCGGGACGCCCGCCTCGACGAGCAGATTGCGGATCGGACGCATCACGTGCTCTTCTCGCGAGGTCTGGAGGATGTGGTAGTCCTCGTTATATCCACCCAGCGTTTCAAGATCACGGAACCCGCTCTTGCGGATTTCATCATAGCTTTTCTCGAACAAGAAGAATTCCAGTTCGGTCGCCATATAGGGCGTCAGCCCCATCGCTTGTGCGCGCGCAACCTGTTTCTTGAGAATCTGGCGGGGCGAATGGGGGACGGGTTCGTGCGTGTGGTGGTCGATAACATCACACAGAACCATTGCGGTGCCGTCGAGCCATGGAACACGGCGCAGCGTGCCAAGATCGGGTTTCATGACATAGTCGCCATAGCCCGCCTCCCAGCTTGTTGCTGCGTATCCGTCAGGCGTTGCCATTTCCAGATCGGTTGCCAGCAGGTAGTTGCAGCAATGGGTTTCCTTGTGCCCGCTTTCGAGGAAATTCGAGACGTGAAACCGTTTGCCCATCAGTCGGCCCTGCATATCGACGAGGCAGACTAGGACAGTGTCGAGCGTCCCGGCCTTGGCTTCGGACGTCAGGGTGTCCAGAGAAATCAAACCGGACATTGGCCAGCCTCCTTGTTCTTCGTAAGTGCGAGCGCTTTCAGCGCGTCGATAATGAGCGCCCCGGTATCAGTAGCGACGAGGTGTTGTTGCAGCGGTGTTGCGATCATGTCGTTGCGATACTCCAGCATGACGTTGAGCCATTTCCTCGGAAGCGCGTGGTGCTTGAGGGTATGGGTGACCCCATCTTCGGGGCCGTAGGGTTCATTGCGCGCGACCTTGAGGGAGGTGTGGTCGTGCGCCAGGTCGAGCATTTTGTCGGCAAGGGCGGTGTCTTCGTCGTTGAGGATTCCCAATTGGACCTGGCGGGGCTGGCCGTGAAAAACCGGTGTAAAACTGTGCACCGTGACCAGAACGCCGGAGGCTCTCTGATCCAGCATCTCCGAGACGGCCTTTTCAAAGGGCCGGTACACCGTGTCGATGCGCTCGGCCCGTTGCTCTTTGGTCAGATCGCGGTTGCCTGGAATGTCGTAGATCTCTGACACTTCGCGGATGGCGGTATCTGACTCGGGCGGGCGGTTGCAGTCGTAGACCAGCCGGGAGACAGCCGATGCGACAAGAGGCGCGTCCAGTATGGCCGAGAGTTCCCGCGCCACACCATAGGCGCCGGGGTCCCAGGCCGCATGGCTGTTGGCTGCGTCCTCCGTCAGCCCCAGCCCACCATAGCGGGCTGGTATATGCTGTGAGGCATGTTCACACACCAGAACGATGTCTGACGTGCCGGAGCCATTGAAAATGATAACGGGGGTGTCGTCCATCAGACCTTTACCCGCTCCATTTTGGGATCGAACAGGGGGGCAAGCGACACGGTACAGGGGACGCGCACGGTTGCGACCTCGAGTTCATAGTCGCCGTCGAGAATATAGGCCCGGTCGAGCCCCTCGTCGCAACGCACGTACCCCATGGCGATCGACTTACCGATCGTGTGGCCGTAACCGGCCGAACTGATGTAGCCGACACGCTCGCCATTGCGGTAGATGGTTTCGCGACCAGATAGGATGACATCGCCCTCTGTCGTAAAGGTGGCGAGCATCTTCTTGAGCTTGCCTTGACGCTGTTCTTCAACCGCTGCGCGGCCCTTGAAGGGAATGTCTTTCTTCAACTTGACCGCCCAGCCCAAGCCGGCCTCGTCAGGTGTGTGGTCCGGCCCGATATCGGACGGCCAGGCACGATACCCTTTCTCAAGACGCAAGGTTTCGATCGCGCGGTATCCCGCGTCGATCAGACCATGTTCCGCACCGGCGGCGTGCAACGCTGCGTAGACGGTCGTGGCGTATTCGACCGGCAGGTGAAGCTCCCAGCCCAACTCGCCGACATAGGTCACGCGCAGAGCGTTGACGGGACATCCGGCGATGCCGATCGTTTTGGCCTTGCCGAACGGGAAGGCCGCATTCGACACGTCGTCGTTTGTCACGGCCTGAAGGATATCTCGTGCTTTGGGCCCCATGAGGGAGAGGACCGCATAGGACGAGGTGACATCGAGGAGCTGGGCGTTCATGCCGTCGGGGATGTTCTTGGAAATCCAGTCGAAATCGTGGGTGGCATAGCCGGTCCCTGTGACAATGTAGTATTCATCCTCCGCGACACGAACACAGGTCAGGTCACATTCGATACCACCTCTGTCGTTCAGCATCTGGGTATAGATCAACGATCCGACAGGCTTGGCCACGTCATTGGACGCAATCCAGCTCAGTGCGGCTTCGGCATCCGGGCCTTTCAGTGCGAATTTGGCAAAGGATGTCTGGTCGAACAGAACTGCGGCATTCCGGCAGGCGTTGTGCTCTCGGCCGACTGGAACGTGCCAGTTCGGGCGCTCGAACGTGTAGATGTCCCGCTGTTCCTCTCCGGCGCTTGTGTCTGCGTACCAGTTGGGTCGCTCCCAGCCGAGCTTTTCCCCGAATACGGCGCCCTTGGTGTGCAGCGTATCGTAGAGAGGCGATTTCCGGCAGGGACGGCCGGAGTCGTGCTCTTCGGACGGCCAAGCCATCGTGTAGTGTTTGCCATAGGCTTCGATCGTGCGGGTGCGGATCCAGTCATCGTCAAAGTGCGGGCGCCCAAAGCGGCGGATATCGACGGGCCAGAGGTCGAACGGCGGTTCGCCTTTGGCGACCCATTCCGCCAGTGCCATGCCTGCACCGCCACCGGCGGCGATACCATATGCGTTGAAACCGGCGCCCACGAAGAAGTTCTTCAGTTCGGGTGCTTCGCCGAGGATGAAATTGCCATCCGGGGTAAAGCTCTCGGGTCCGTTGACCAGTTCCTTGATGCCTGCGGTTTCCAGCGCTGGCACGCGGCCGAGGGAGAGCTCCATGAGCTGTTCGAAATGGTCGAAGTTGCTATCCAGCAGTGTGTAGTGGAACCCTTGCGGGATTCCGTTGGTGGCCCAAGGGATCGGGTTCGGCTCGTAGCCGCCCATCACAAGGCCGCCGACTTCTTCCTTGTAATAGGTCAGGCGGTCGGGATCGCGCAGGGTCGGCAGGTTGGAGGGAACGCCCTCGATCCGTTCGGTCACCATATACTGGTGCTCCATCGGGACGAGCGGGACATTCACACCGACGGATTTCGCAAAGGTCCGTGTCCATTGACCACAGCAGGCGATCACGATCGGGGTTTCGATGCGGCCCTTTTCGGTTTCGACGCCCTTGATCACACCTTTTTCGATGTCGACGGAAGTCACTTTAGTGTCTTCGAAAATCCGCGCGCCGGCCATGCGTGCGCCCTTGGCCAATGCCTGCGTGATATCCGAGGGGTTGGCCTGACCGTCGGTCGGCAGATAAGCTGCGCCGATGACGTCGTCGATTGTCATCAGCGGCCAAAGCTCCTGCGCCTCTTTCGGGGTCAGCAGTTGCATGTCGAGGCCAAAGGAATGGGCTGTGGTGGCCTGACGTTTGACTTCGGTCCAACGCTCGGGATTACAGGCCAATCGCAGCCCGCCGTTCATCTTCCAGCCCGTGCCCAGACCTGTTTCCTGTTCCAGCGAGTTGTAGAGATCGACAGAATAACCCAGAAGCTGGGTGATGTTCGCGTTCGAGCGCAACTGGCCCACAAGGCCTGCGGCATGGAAGGTCGTCCCGGATGTCAGCTTCTTGCGTTCGACAAGAACCACGTCCCAACCCATCTTGGCCAGGTGATATGCGGTCGAGCAGCCAACGATCCCGCCGCCAACGATGACGGCTTGTGCAGTATTAGGGAAATCGCTCATTTTGATCCTCTTTGGGAGTAGTATTCAGAAAGGGCCTGCCTGTAGCGGGCCAGGTTGTCAGCGGTGTAAGCGGCATAGTCGAAGTCGATCTTCGAGGTGATTTCCGAGACCATGCTCCACATGGTCTCGCGCAGCAGGGAGGCGCATTTCATGGCGCCATAGCTGTTCATCAGGTCCCGATCCGGCGGCGTGCCGAAATAGGTTTCCAGCATCAGATGCTCGGCATCAGGAGACAGGCCGCAGTTGGTGGCGAGACCACCAAGGTCGAAGAGGGGCGAGTTGAAACCGCCGTAGTCCCAGTCGATGAGCCATAGCCTGTCCTCGGCACGCAGGAGGTTTGATGGAAGCAGGTCGTTATGGCCGAGAACAAGGTCGACCTTGCCAACGGCCTTTTCCAGCGCCTGGGCCTCTAGCATCAGTTCGGCCAGAAGCGGGGTATGGGGCGATGTGTTTTCCGACAGGAACGCCGCATAGTCGTGCAGCACGTGGAACACCCAAAATGTCAGAACCGGACCGCGGACCTTTTGGGTCACGTCGCAGTGCAGGGTTCGGATCAAGTGGACGGCCTGCTGCAACGTGTCGGTGTCATGCAGATCGGTGGCCTCGAGCGGTGTCGACGGGATATAGTCAAGCACCAGAACGCCGGGGGCGGTGTGATGGATCGCGGGCGACAGGCCACAGGCATGAGCCGCGCGTGAGATGGCCAGTTCATTGAAACGCATCACGCCGTGTTCGGGAATATCCTCGCCGAACCGGACCACGTATTCGCCGGCTTCGTCTGACACTCTCAAGTTGATGTTCGTGATGCCGCCACCGAGTTGTGATATCTGCGGTGTTCCTTGCCAACAGGGCAGGGCGCGAGCGGTTTCAAAGGCGCGATCGAGTATAGAGGTCATTTGATCCCCAACCTTTCCTGCGAGTTGCGAGCGAGCGCCGTGACGATGCGATCGGCGATGATGGCGATGAAGGCTACTGAAAGTCCGGCAATGATCCCTTGGCCCGTGTTGGCTTTGGTCAGGGCGATATAGACCTCTTGACCAAGGTCACGAGTGCCGACCAGCGCGGTGATCACGAGCATCGACAAGGCCAGCATGATGGTCTGGTTCAGCCCCAGCAGCAGCGACGGTGCAGCCAGCGGCAGCTTGATCCGCAAGAGCAGCTGGCGTTCCGTGCAGCCCGACACCTTGCCGGCCTCAATCAATTCGCTATCGATTGAGCGGATACCGTGGGCCGCATAACGGACCGCCGGGGCGAGGGCATAGAGGACGACGGCGATCATCGCCGAGAAGTCACCCACCCGGAACAGCATGACCACTGGGATGAGGTAGACGAAGCTTGGCAGGGTCTGCAGTGTGTCAATCAGCGCACCGATGACATTGTTGGCACGTGCGCTCTGTCCGGCCCAGATGCCAAGCGGGATGCCGATCACGCTGGCGATGAGGACGGAGACGGAAACCAGATAGACGGTGATCATCGCTTTGGCCCAAAGACCGTTTGCGGCAATGAAGAGGGTCATCAAGGCCGATATCAGCCCCAGCTTCCAGCCGCCGAGGCGACCGGCGGCGATCCCGACGACGAGAATGCCCCAGATCCACGGGATGCCGGCGAAAAAGCGCTTCACAGGCAGCAGGAGGCTGGTCAGGAAGAATGTCTTGATCGCTTCGAACGTGTCGAAGAAGGTGATGTTGATCCACTCCATCATTGTGGTCCAGATCGAGCCGGTGTTGATGGTGACGGCTTCGGGCAGAACGCGGAAGGCAGGCACGTAGAGGCTCAGAAGTGTGGTCACAACAGTCAGGGCAAGCGCAGCACTGGTCAGCGGGTAGCGCTGGTAGAATGGGTGCGCCGGGTCAGGACGGGGGCGCACACGCCGGATCGCGAAAGCCTGGCTGACGCGATCCAGCGCGATTGCCATGACGACGATGGCCAGACCAGCCTCGATACCGCCGCCAATGTCCAGGCGCCGTAGCGAGGTCAGGACGTCGTAGCCGAGACCGCCCGCACCGATCATCGACGCGATGATCACCATGTTGAGCGACAGCATGATGACCTGATTCACCCCGACCATCAGGGACGGGAGCGCGGTCGGCACCAGCACTTTCCACATCAACTGACGCGGTTTGCAGCCGACCATGCGCCCCGCCTCAATCACCTCTTCGGGGACCGTCTGAAGGGCCACGGTAGAAATCCGCACCATGGGGGGCATGGCGTAGATCACGGTGGCAACGAGGGCCGAGACCGGACCGAAACCGAACAGAAAAAGGATCGGGACGAGATAGGCGAAGACGGGCACAGTCTGCATGAGGTCGAGCACCGGGCGCAGGGTCCGCTCGAACCATGGGTGACGATAAGACAGGATGCCGAGCATCAGGCCGCCAGCCACCCCGATCGGCACTGCGATCAG
This sequence comes from Shimia aestuarii, assembly GCF_022814865.1. GTDB lineage: Bacteria > Pseudomonadota > Alphaproteobacteria > Rhodobacterales > Rhodobacteraceae > Shimia > Shimia aestuarii_A. The sequence goes on from NZ_JAKVRD010000006.1 coordinate 40,910, forward strand.
GACCGAGGCGAGCGTGACCATGGCGCTTTCCCATTGGCCGAAGATCGCGAGATAGGCAAAACACAGGGCGGCGAGCCATGCCAGAGCCTTGTTCTTGGCATAATATGCCAGCGCCGCCATCGTTCCAATAATCGCAATCCAACTGATGGAGGGAGCGATTTCGATGGCTTGTTGCCCCTGGCCGACAGAAAATCCATCAATCAGCAGGGATCGCACCATTTGATATGGCAGCTCGATGACGGCTGCGATGAAGCGTGTCAGGTCGCGGAAAGAGAAAAAGCCGAAATGGGCCTCTTCAACCAGCCACGACATGGCGCAGGAGATCCAAACATCGAGAGGCAACTCGTACTGCTTTGGAAAGCGGATGATCCAGCGCGCGTCCAACGCCTTGTAGAGGGCAAAGGACCAGGTCGACAGCGCCCACGTTACAAGAAACAGAGGGAGCCAGAAAAGACGGGGTCCGGACGTCAGGAATTTGAACAGCCTGCTCATTCCACACCCCGCCCGATCATAACGTCAATAGCGGCGCGTGCGTCGATGGTGCCGATGGGCGTCTGATCCTCATCCAGAACGCGGAACGGCAGAGAGGCTTCGTCCAACTGATGGACGGTGTCCGCGACTGTCAGGTGGCCAGGAAGATCGCCGGCATATTCGCCATCGGGCACACCCGGTGACATGATGGATTCCAGGCGCATGACCTTGGCGCGGGGAATATGGCGCGTGAATTCCTGCACATAGGGCGTGGCCGGATTCATCACCAGATTTTCCGGCGTGTCGATCTGCTCGATACAGCCATCTTTCATCACGGCAATCCGGTCGGCCAGTCGAATGGCCTCGTCGAAATCATGGGTGATGAAAACGATGGTCTTGTGCAGCAAGGATTGGAGGCGCAGGAATTCGTCCTGCATTTCCCGACGGATCAGGGGATCAAGCGCCGAAAACGGTTCGTCGAGGAACCAAAGATCGGGGTCTGCAACCAATGAACGGGCGATTCCGACACGCTGCTGCTGGCCTCCCGACAATTGGCGAGGGTAATGGTCTTCGCGCCCCTTCAAGCCGACGGTCTCGATCATCTGGCGCGCGCGGTCTTCGCGGTCTTTCCGGGAAACGCCCTGAATTTCCAGCGGGAAGGCGGCGTTTTGCAAAACGGTGAGGTGGGGGAGCAGTGCGAAATGTTGAAACACCATGCCCATTTTCTTGCGACGCACGTCAATCAATTCGGCGTCGCCCATGGTCAGAAGATCACGGCCCTCGAAGTTGATCTCGCCCGCCGTGGATTCGACCAGACGTGACAGGCAGCGCACAAGTGTGGACTTGCCGGAGCCGGACAGCCCCATAATGACAAAGATCTCGCCCTCGTAAATCTGGACGTTGGCATCACGCACCGCGCCAACAGAGTGCGCCTTTTCGAAATCGTCAGAGGTCGGTGCGCCATTGTGTTGTTCAAGAAAGGCTTTGGGCTGCGGCCCATAAATCTTCCACACGCCGCGGCACTCCAGTTTTACGGAACGCTCCATATTTACCTCGGGGTTGGGCCGGTTTCGGCCTGTATTGTAGGAAAATGTGGGGAGAAGGCGCGGGGAGTGGGGCGCCTTCTCCGGTGGGCTAATTTTACTTAACCCAGGTCGACCACGTGGCTTCGTTGGCGGTCATCCATTCGGCGACGACGCCCTCGATGCTTTCGCCCTCCAGATCGACTTTGCCGACGAGGGAGCCCATCGTGTCATTGTCGATGTTGAAGGCGTTGATTGCATCTGCTGCACCCGGCCATTTCTCTGCGACGCCGGACCATGCCACTTTCCAGATGGGGCCGGTCGGCTTGCCACAGTCATATGCTGCGTTCGGGTTCACGCCGACGGATGGGTCGTTGTAACATTCGGAAGAATAGGGCGGAAACTCGACGAATTTTCCGTCATATTTGGCTGTTGCCCAGTGCGGCGAATAGATCCACAGGACAATCGGGGCTTTCCGCTGGTAAGCGGATTCCAGCTCGGCAAAAAGCGCCGCGTCGGTGCCCGCGTGAACCACTTCGAAATCCATGCCCAGAGCCTCGACGCGTTCGTCATCAAAGCCGCCCCATGTCACGGGGCCGCCGAGGTAACGGCCCATGGGCGCGGTCTCGGGGGTTGCGAATTCCATGGCGCAGTCATTGAGTGCTTGCCAGTCGGGCAGGCCGGGGCAGACCTCTTCCATGTAGGCAGGATACCACCATTCCTCGATGGCTTTCATGCCGCTCGGGCCCATGTTGACCACTTTGCCCGTGCCAAAGGCTTCGTCCATGGCTTCGCGACCGGTGGTTTCCCAGATTTCCATGGCGACATGCAGGTCACCGGTTTTCAGGCCCGCAAACTGCGCGATGTAGTCAGCCTGGACGTATTCGACATTGTAGCCCGCTTTTTTCAGGACTTCGCCCATGATGGTAGTGGTGATGATCTGGCCGGTCCAGTCATGCGTGGTGAGCTTGATCGGGTCGAGGGATTCAACGTCTGCAATCGCCCCCGAGGCCGAAAGGGCCGCCAGAAGTGCCGCGGAATATGTGGTTAATTTTGTCATGATCAGCCTCCGAGCTGTTGGTTTTTTGGGTTTTGCAAATCCAGTTGTCTGAAAGTGCGGTATTGCGTTGATGGTTGGTCACATACCAACAAAAAGCAACAAAAAAAGTTCGATAAAGTTGTAAACCCGAAAAAATATGTGGAATTATGTCGATAAAAGAAGCTTAATGTTGGGAAAGCCACGTTGCTGACCGCCAAATTGGAGAAGAATCATGGAGACACGGGTAAACCACCGACAGAGAGCTATCCTGACGGAATTGCACCAGTCCGGCGGTTCAATGCGGATTCATGCACTGGCCGAAGCTCTGCAAGTGACCGAAGAAACGGTTCGCAGGAACCTCAAGGTGCTGGCCGATGATGGGGTGGTCGAGAGAATGCACGGTGGTGTCCGCCTCATGAACGACAGCGCTGAGGCTGATTTTAACGCGCGCTACCGCGAGAACCCGGTCGCCAAGCAGCGGATTGCCCAGCATGTGGCCAGCATGTTGCCCAACGATGTGTCGTTGTTTCTCGACATCGGAAGTACGACAGCCCATATCGCCGATGCGCTCCGCGATCACCGTCGTTTGGTTGTGGTCACGAACTCTGTTTATGTGGCTTTCCGCCTCGCCACGCGGAATGAGAACCGTGTCTTCCTCGCCGGTGGCGAGCTACGCGGGCATGATGGTGGTGCATTCGGTGCGGATGCCATGGAATTTGCAGCGAACTTCAATACCGACTACGCCGTACTGTCTTCCGCCGGGATCAGTGAAAAAGGGTTCTTCCTGTATGATCTGGAGGAGGCGCGGTTCTCGCGTCTCATCATGCGTCAGGCCAGCACGCGTATCATTGCGGCCGATTCAAGCAAGTTCGGCCGTGTCGCACCCGTTGATATCGGTCATCCCGAACATGTCGATTACCTGATTTGTGACAAGGAACCGCCCAAGGCAATTGTCTCGGCGGCTCTTGGCGATTGGGGCACCGAGATCCAGATAGCCAAATAGGAGAAATGATGAACACCCCGTTGGAAGAAATCGGCGCGATCGCTGAGAAAATCTCGCGCGAAGCAAGCGCGATCCCGATGGCCCATTTTCGCGCAGCGCTCGATATCGATGCAAAGGCCGATGATAGCCCTGTGACCGTGGCGGACAGAAAGACGGAAGCTTACATTCGCGACGCCCTGCAAAGCGCCTTTCCCGATCACGGGATCTTTGGCGAGGAATACGGCATCTCGGGCTCGCTCGATGGAGAGACCTGGATCATCGACCCGATCGACGGCACCCGGTCGTTCATCACCGGGTCGCCATTGTTCGGTATGTTGCTGGGGTTTCTTGCTGAGGGACGTCCCAAGCTCGGGCTGGTCCGGATGCCGGCGTTGGACGAGACATTTGTCGGATTGGCGGGCAGTGGGGCGACGTTGAACGGGGCCGCCATACATTGCCGCCAGACCCGGACACTGAGCGAAGCGATGATCTACCTGAATGAAGGTGAACGACTGGCGGGGATGAATCCGGAGCTGTTCGGACGGCTGTGCCGCAGCGGACATACACGGCGTATGGCCTATGATTGCTATCCCCACGCGCTTGTGGCGGCGGGGCAGATTGATGCCGTGGTGGATTGCGGACTCGAGCCTTACGATTATCTGCCGCTTGTCGGACTCATCGAGGCTGCTGGTGGCGTGATTACGGACTGGCAGGGCAGAGACCTGACCCTCGACTCCGATGGCAAGGTGGTGACTGCGGCGACGCCCGAGTTGCTTCAGGAGATGCTCGAGCTGATCAACGGCTAAATGAGAAAGGGCGCCGGAGAGATTTCCGGCGCCCTTCTTCTATTCTTATAAATGGGAAAGTCGCGTCAGCCAGCCGTCACCGCCGCGACGTGGGCCGGGAAATCTTTGCCATTCATGAGTGTCTTGCAGCGGTCGAAGCGTGTGGTGGCATAGGCCCAGAAATCTTCGGCCGGGTTGTCATCGGCGTGCTGGATCAGGCCCCATAGGGTCCAAAGCAAGTCGCACATGGCTTTGTAGATTACGACGCGCCCTTTTTCCGCCGCAGTGGGCTCGCGTCCGAAATAGCCGCGCAGCAATTCAGCCTCCTGCGCATCGTCCATTTCGGCTTCGACAGACAGGTCACCAACGTCCCACAGCGGGTCGTTCATGCCGGAATACTCCCAATCGACGATCCACATCGCGTTGCCATCATCGAGAAAGTTCTCGCAAAGCGGATCACAATGGCAAGGTGCAAGGCGGGCGGGGTTGGCATCCAGTGCCTCCTTGACCGGATCTGCCGCCTTGACCACGGCATGATATCCTTCGGGAAGATCGACATCCTTGGTGGCCAGAACCTTGAGATATTCCTCGATCATCGCAAAAAGTTCGAACCGGAAATCAAAGCTTTCACCCGATTGATGCAGCTTGGCCAGTGCTTTGCCGGCGCGTTCCGGGGCCCCGTTTCTTTCCTTGAACAAGGCGGGTGTCATCGTCTCGATGTTCTCGATTGCGGTTGAGACCATTTCACCGGAGGCGGCGTTGGCCCAGAGGACCTCGGCCGAAATGCCGGCGCGCCAAGCCGCTTGGGCGTTGGTGATTTCAACGCCGCGGTCGATGTATTCATTGGTCCCGTCTCCGGGAATGCGCACGATCACGCGCGCGTCCGAGGTTTCGACAAGATGGACAAGATTGGTCAACCCTCCAAGGCGTGTGATTTTGCATTGTTCTGCCGAGACGCTCTCGAAGCCGGGTGTCTTCCGCAAGGTGGACAGAACGGTTTGAGTGTATTCGTACATGAGCGCTCCTTAGGCTTTAAGCTTTTCATTCTGAGGGTCAAACACCGGCCCGTCGACCTTCGTTATCGCGTGTCGCTCGCCGAACACCTCGATTTCGAATTCTGTTTCATCACACAGCGCTTTTTCAAGGTAGCCGAAGATGATGGTTTGCCCAACCGAGTAACCGAACCCGGCGCTTGTCGCGAGGGATACTGTCTGGCCATCGTGAATGATCGTTTCGCCGCCATAGAGGGGCAATTTCGTTGTTGTGACAAAGGTGCAAAGCTTCCTATCCGGTCCTTCGGTTTTCTGCTTTTCAAGAACAGCGCGGCCGAGAAAATCGCCTTTGGCCTTGAGATGGACCCGGAAACCGAGCCCCGCCTCGATGGGGGTGTAGTCGGGGGAGATATCGCCGGACCAGTAGAGATACCCTTTTTCCAGTCGCAGGGAATCGATGGCACGATAGCCGACATCGCGAATGCCATGGGCTTCTCCCGCGGCGCGCAGGGTCTTGTAGACGTGGGCTGCAAATTCAGTTGGAACATGCAATTCCCAACCAAGCTCGCCGACGAAGCCAATGCGAACAGCACGTACCGGTGCGCTGCCCACGGTGATATTTCGGGCGGTACCGAACGGGAAGGCTTGGTTCGATACATCCTGTTCGCAGACCGCTTGCAGCACATCGCGCGCTTTGGGTCCGCAGATGTTGATCACGGCCCGGCCCGAGGTGACCTCGATCAGGTGCACCGAGCCGTCTTTGGGCATGTTGCGGCGGATCCAGTCTTCGTCATGCGTTCCGAAGCCTGATCCTGTCACAAGATAGAAATGGTCGGGCCCTAACCGGGTAATCGTGACGTCGGCCTCGATGCCGCCGGTTTCGTTACAGAACTGGGCGTAGATCACTGTGCCATCGGGCTTGTCCATGTTGCAGGCGGCAAGGCGCTGCAGGAGATCGAGGGCGCCGGGGCCGATGATTTCGAACTTGGCAAAGCTCGACTGATCGATAAGGGCGACGCCTTCGCGCACCGCTTTATGTTCTTCAGCTGCGAACTTGTGCCAGCCGGGCTCGAGGAAATCGAGCTGATCGACCGGTTCGACACCTTCAGGCGCGAACCAAAGCGGTCGCTCCCATCCGTTCTTCGAGCCGTAGACAGCACCGTTTTTCTTGAGGATGTCATAGAGGGGAGAGAGACGCAGGTTTCGCGCGCTTTCATGTTCCTGTCCCGGATAACGCATTTTGTAGTGATGGGCGTAGTGCTCGACTGCGCGCGGATACATAAAGGACTTGGTACCATGATGCGGACCAAATCGACGGCAATCGAGAGGCCAAAGGTCGAGGCTTGGGCGTCCTTCGGTGATCCATTCGGCGATCATTTCGCCAGCGCCGCCGCCAGCGGCGATTCCGTAGAGGAATCCGGTTGCCATCATAAGGTTATCAAAGCCCGGCGCCCAACCCAGTACGAAGTCGCCGTCGGCAGAATAAGGGATCGGGCCGTTGATCACAGAGCGGATGCCGACCTCGTTCAACACGGGGGTCACTTCGGCTGCAAGCTCTGCGAGAGGCCCGAAGCGGTCGAGATTGTCCGGTAGAAGCTGACGCACGAATTCGCCAGGAATGCCATCGTCTCCAAAGGGTAGGGTGCCTTCTTCATAGCCGCCGATCACAAGGCGTCCCCCCGCATCGGGCTTGTAGTAGACAAGGCGTTCAGGGTCGCGCAGGGTCGGCAGACCTTTGACCAGCTCGATGTCCGGAAGGGGCTCGGTCACGATATATTGGTGTTCCACCGCGCAAGCCGGCACGTGAATCCCCAGTTTTTCACCGAGTTCGCGGCTCCACATCCCAGCGGCCATCACGATGGTTTCAGCTTCGTAATCGCCCTCGCTGGTCATGACTTTGGTGATGCGGCCGTCTTTGACTTCGAAATCTAGAACCTTCACGCCTTGACGAATTTGTGCGCCGTATTTTCGCGCACCTGCGGCGATGGCCTGGCAGAGGCTGGCGGGATCAACATGCCCGTCCGAGGGGATGAAGGCCGCACCCTGGAGCCCGGTATCGTCGATATAGGGAAACAGCTCTTTGGCTTCTTGCGCCGTGATCATTTCCATTTCCAGATCGAAGCTTTTCGCCATCGTCGTCAGGCGCTTGGCTTCAAGCAGTCGTTCGTTCGTCGCGGCCAATCGCAGGCTGCCGACTTTCTTCCAGTCGAACGCCATGCCGGTTTCTTCTTGTAGCCGGTCATACATGGCGACCGACCGTTTCAGCATACGGGTGGTATTGCGCGACGAGCGCAGCTGTCCGACAAGCCCCGCCGCGTGCCAAGTGGCGCCTTCTGTCAGGGATGCCTTCTCAAGAAGAACAACGTCCTTCTCGCCATTTCTTGCTAGGTGATATGCGGTGGAGCATCCGATGATACCTCCGCCAATGATGAGATGCTTTGCCGAATGGGTGGTCATTTCCGATTCCTCACTGAATTCGGAAGTAGACTGACACAAAACCAACAAAAAACAACAAATAATGTGGATAAATGTTGATGTGGGGTTGGAATTGGCGCAGGATGCCTTTCAATCTGGCGTCTATCTCGGGCTCCAGGGACCAATTCTGTGTTGGAACAGACCAAAGGAGGTCGCTCATGGAACACCCTGCTCGGAATTCCTTCAGTTCAGGCGCGCAACCGGTGCAGCCGATTGTACAGGATGTCGTTATCGTTCTCGGCGAGGGAGCGACACTCGCGGATTGCAGCGCGGTTACCCAGCCGATGCATACAGCCAACTCGGTTTCAGGTCTTGTGCATTTCCGCTGGCACTATGCGTCGCTTTCGGGAAGGCCTACGAAGCTCGCCTGCGGTGCCGAACTGGCCTGTAGTACCGACATGAACCAGTTGCATCGAGATACCCTGGTCGTGCTGAACTGGGGGAAAACACCTTCGGAAGAGGAAAAGAAGCTTATTTCATGGCTGCGCCGTCAATACCGTGTGGGTAACAGGTTCATTCTGTTAGGAAACTCTGTTTTCACCATGGCCCGAGCCGGTTTGTTGAGCGACATTCCCGTTGCTGTTCATTGGGAGTGGATGGACCCCATGCGAGAGCTGTTTCCCGATGTCGACTCGGTCGACCAGCTCTATACGGTTACGCCGCGTATCTGTGCCAGCACGTGCAGCGATGCGGCGACAGAAATGATGGTCGGCCTGATCGAGGCACGTCATGGGCGCGATGTCTCATATGATGTTCAAGGGCAGCTTAACCGGCCGGCATGCCGTCCTCCGAGCACTCCCCAGAGAATCCCGCTGGCCCGCAAATACGGGTCTCGCAACCAGATTTTCCTGTCCGTGGTGGAACGTATCGAGAGGAGCTACGAAGAAGACATCTCGGTTCAGGATCTTTGCCGCGAATTCAACATCTCCAGACGGCAACTGGAACGGCTTTTCGCCAAGAAAACCGGGACATCGCCGTTCAGGTTCATCAAGGATCATCGCCTGCGCAAGGCACAGAAACTCTTGCAGGTGACAAACATGAGCGTTTTAGAAGTTGCCCTCGCTTGCGGGTTTCCGTCTGATTCCTGCTTCAGAAACGCTTTCAAACGCAAATTCGGGGTAACACCAACACAGTTTAGCTGAATTTCCGTGCCGTAGTTGCGCCCGGTGTTGGATTCTGGAAAATAGCAACCATGGCTAAGTATGATCAAGAAATCCTCAACGCTGTCGCTTTGCGTGGTACTATGACGGTCACGGAATTGGCAGAAATGCTGGATGTTTCGGATCAGACGATCCGCCGGATCGTCAAGCCTCTGGTTGCCGATGGAAAGGTCGAAAAGGTACACGGCGCCATCGTCAGCGTCGAAAACCCCACGACGGCGCCTTTCCAGATCCGGATGCAACACAACCGCGATGCCAAGGCGCGCATCGCAGCAAAAATTGCGGAGCTTATTCCTGACGGGGCGTCGCTCGCGATTGATGCGGGATCAAGCTCTGGTTTTGTTGCTCAAGCCCTACAGATGAAGCAAGACCTCACGATTGTGACCAATTCCGCTTTTGTGGCCAGCAACCTCTCCATGACTAAGGGCAATCGAGTGTATTTTGCCGGAACGCAATTACGTGATTATGACGGCGCCTCCTACGATCGAACGGCATTTGACACGATCGGTCGAATGCAGGTCGATTTCTGTATCGCAACCGCGGCGCAGGTTCACCCGGAGCGGGGTTTCCTGATGAGTGAGCAATGCGAGGCCGATATGGTCATCGCGATGGCACAGATTGCGGAGCAGGTCATTTTCGCCGTCGATCACAGCAAAATGCACACGGAAGGCACCTCCGGTTTGATCGCGGCAGAGAATGTCTTTGGGTCTTCTTGGATGGTGACGGATCGTATCATCGACGACGACCGCTATGCAGAGTTGACCAGAGTCATAACGATCTGATCTTGCGGGCAAAGGCTGGCGCTATTGGTCGCAAACGGAGACGGGTTCCCACTCGTTTGTCGCTTCGCCATTCTCTTCGGCAAGAAATCGAACCCTCTTGCCGCAAGTGTGGGGACTCTGTCTCGACACGCGTTAGGGCCTGACTTAGGGTCGGCAGCGTATCATCAGGGTTCTTAGTCAAGACATGTCACACAAACGCGTATTCATCACTGGCGCTGCGGGATTTATCGGGTTTCATCTTGCACAGCGGATGTTGAAGGATGGCTGGGAAGTCATGGGGTTCGACGGTCTGACGCCTTACTATGATCCCAAGCTCAAGCAGGCGCGGCTCTCTATTCTGCAAGCGCAGGAGCGTTTCCTCTTTGAGGAGGGGATGCTTGAGGATGAAGGGGTATTGACCCGGCTTATCGCGGAGTTTCGGCCCGATGTGATCGTGCATCTCGCGGCGCAGGCAGGCGTGCGGTATTCGATTGACGCGCCACGCTCCTATGTGACCTCAAATCTCATCGGCACCCACGAGATCCTCGAGGCGGCACGGGCCTGTCCGCCAAAGCACCTGATGATGGCCTCGACCAGCTCGGTCTACGGCGCGAATACCGAGATGCCTTATGGCGAGACGGATCGAGCGGTGCACCCCAAGAGCTTTTACGCCGCGACGAAGATCGCCAATGAGGCGATGGCGCATTCCTACGCACATCTGTTTGCGATTCCGACGACGATGTTCCGGTTCTTCACGGTCTACGGGCCATGGGGCCGGCCGGATATGGCGCCCTTCAAGTTCACCAAAGCGATCCTAAACGGCGAGGCGATCGACGTTTACAATCATGGCGATATGCAGCGCGATTTCACTTATGTTGAAGACCTCGTGGAAGGCATTCTGCGCCTTTCCGCGACCATTCCAGGCACAGAGCCGGTCGGCCCCATGGACAGCCTTTCCCCCGTCGCGCCGTTTCGCACCGTGAATATCGGCAATGGGTCTCCTGTGCAGCTTGGCGCGTTCATTGAGGCAATCGAGGCGGCAACCGGGCGCACAGCGGAACGCAACCTCATGCCGATGCAGCCAGGGGATGTGCATGCGACATGGGCCGATGCGCGGCTGATCGAGGCGCTTGTGGGCGCGTTGCCGCGCACTGATATACGAGATGGCGTCAAATCTTTCGTCGATTGGTATCGCGGCTGGAACGACCGTTAGGCCCGAGGGGCGCTACGCGCCATCCAACAGGCGCGTGATCCGGTCGATCACCTCATCCTGCTGAGCATCGCTCATATCGCTGCCCGAGGGCAGGCAGAGGCCATTCGCGAAGAGCGTCTCATCGAAACCTGTGCCGTGATAGGGCGCTCCGTCATAGAGGGGCTGCATGTGCATCGGTTTCCAAAGCGGACGCGATTCAATCTCATGCTCAAGGAGTGCAAGGCGGATGTCTTCTCGGCCAACGCCAGTCTGATCCGGGTCGATGGTCAGCGCCGTAAGCCAGCGGGTCGAGAAAAGGCCGTCCGGTTCCGGCATGAAGGCGATGCCGGGGCGGGTGAGCGCGGCGGCGTAGCGGGCGAAGATCTCGCGGCGGCGGGCGACGCGGTCATCCAGCACTTCCATCTGGCCTAGGCCGATGGCCGCGCAGATGTTGGAGAGGCGGTAGTTATAGCCAAAGGTCGAGTGTTCGTAATGCGGGGCGGGGTCGCGGGCTTGGGTCGCGAGGAAGCGCGCCTCGTCGGCCCAGTCCTTGTGCTTGGTCACCAACATGCCGCCGCCGGAGGTCGTGATGATCTTGTTGCCATTGAACGAGAGGATCGCGGCATCGCCACCGGTGCCGGCCTTGCGGCCGTTGGTGTAGGCCGCGCCGAGGCTCTCGGCGCTGTCGACGATCAGGCGCACGCCATATTGCGCGGCCAGCGCCTCGAGCGGGTCGAGATCGGCAGATTGGCCATAGAGGTCTGTTGGCACGATAGCTTTGGGCAGGCGGTTCTCGGAATCGGCCCTGGCAAGCTCTTCGGCAAGGCGGGTGGTGTCGATGGTCCAGCTTGCCGGATCGAGATCGAAGAACCGTGGAGTCGCGCCGAGGTAATTCACCGGGAAGATGCCACCTGCGAAGGTCATCGAGGAAATCCAGACCTCGTCTCCGGGCCCGACACCGGCGATGCGCAAGGCCAGATGAAGCGCGGCAGAGCCGGACGAAAGGCCAACGCAATGCAGGTCTTCGCCAAGATAGTCCGCGACGGTGGCCTCGAAGGCATCGAGTTGCGGCCCGAGGGGGGCAACAAAATTTGATGCGAACGCTTCTGCGACACGGGCCTCTTCATGGCCGGACATATGCGGGCGGGACAGGTAGAGGCGCATGAGGGTCAGTCCTTGATGAGCGGTTTGGCCGGATTACCGACGACGGTTGCACCGGGCGGCACATCGCGAGTCACCACAGCCCCCATACCGACAATCGCCCCGGCACCGATGGTGAGCGGTTTCTCCGGTGTCCCTTGGCGTAGGATTGCACCGGTTCCTATGTAGGCATGGTCATCGATATGGACGTTTCCGTTGCATTTCACGCCCGGCGCGAAAGTGACGAAATCTCCGATCACGCAATCATGGGCGACGTATGAGTAGATATTTGCGTGAAATTGACGGCCAATTTTGACATTCGAAGTGATGGTCGAAAAAGGACACAAGATTGAGCCTGCTGCCAGTTCAACTTCGTCCATAATAAGCGCGTTCGTGGCTTTCACATCGAAGGGCAAAATGCCTTCGGCGATACATTTTTTCTCGAGCGTCTCACGGACCACACCACTCGCGATTGCGATCGTGATCGCTCGCCTCTCGGCAGGTTGCGCGCAGAAAGCCTCGAATGTCATGCACTCATGGCCATTGATGGCGTCGTCCTGACCCGCGTCATCCACAAAGACACAACGTGCCTGTTTCCTGTCACCCAGTTGTGCAAGCAGCACCGGCATCACTTCGCGTCCGAAACCGCTTGCCCCATAGACACCAATCAGTTGCGTCATGACCCGGGCCCCTCAAATCTTGACATGGTGGCTTCGCCTGCTGCTGAGATCCCTTCGCGCTTGACCACTTTGCGGATGGTCAGCCAGATGATCTTGAGGTCGAGCCAGAGGCTGCGGTTGTCGACGTACCAGACATCGAGAGCGAATTTCTCGTCCCAGGAGATGGCGTTGCGGCCATTGATCTGTGCCCAGCCGGTCACGCCGGGACGGACCTCGTGGCGGCGGGCTTGCTCGGCAGAGTAGAGCGGTAGGTAGTCCATCAGGAGGGGGCGCGGGCCGACGAGGCTCATGTCGCCCTTGAGCACGTTCCACAGTTCCGGCAGTTCGTCGAGCGAGCTTGAGCGCAGGAAGCGACCAAGCGGTGTCATGCGTTCAGAATCGGGCAGGGGGGTGCCGCCGGCATCCACCGCATCGCGCATGGTGCGGAATTTCACCATCTGGAAAGGTCTGCCATCGCGGCCTGGGCGGGTCTGTCGAAACAATACCGGTGCACCCATTTGTCCACGAATCTTCCAGGCGACAAAAGCAAGGATCGGCGAGAAGAGAAGCAATCCGAGGCCAGCGCCGAGAATATCGAGACCACGTTTAAACAATGAACAAACTCCTAATCGTACGTTTGCGCGATCAACCTTTACGCAGCCTTTCTGCGGGAAATTGCCCTGAACTTCAATCGCGGATGCAGCCAGTATCCCCTAGTCGTGAGGATTTTTCATGAACCCTTTTGCCGATCGCGCGCGTTCCATCTCGGGTCCGGCCACGGATGCCCTTCCGGTTGTGCCGGATGACAGCAACGATCTGCCCATCGTGGCGATCGCGCTTTATGCGGAAAGCGGCGGAACCGTCGTTGTCGATACCGTTGCAGGCGAGACCCGATCCATCGCCGTGGCGGATTTCTCGATCCTGCCATTGGGCGTTCGCCGTATTCGGGCGAGCGGAACATCGGCGACGGGTCTTCATGCACTGGTTCTCGCATGAAGACGCTGTGCGATTTTTCCATAACATCGGCGCGCCATCGGCCGCGTCACATCTGGGATCCCGGCGCGCTTTTTCAGGTCGCGCGGCTTGGAGCTTGGTATGATTTTTCCGATCTCTCGGTGCTGTTCCAAGACGCGGCCGGCACGATCCCGGTGACCTCTGATGGTGATCCTGTGGGATGTGTTCAGGACAAATCCGGCAACGGCCATGACGCGGTGCAAGTCACTCCCGCCGCGCGACCTACATGGCGCACGAATGGCAGTTTGAGCTGGATCGAGTTCGACGGTGTTGACGACCACATGGTCATCCCGGCCATTGCCTATACGGCGCCGATGACCACGTGCCTTGGGCTACAGCGGTTTGCAGAAGGCAGTTGGAGCAGCTTTCGAAGCGCAAAGGTGATCCCGCCCTATATCAATACCGGATCCGCGACCCCGAGCAGCACGGGGGCGGTGACAAACTCTGCGGGAGGGAGCGACCGTGTTGACGGTGTCGTGTCGAGCTATAACCGGCAAGAGCTCTACACGGCGCTTTTGACACCGCGCGTTGGCACCGCGTTTGCCAATACCAGCACCAGCCTTCACGCGGAGGGCACTTTCTTCTGCTATGGCCATATACGTGCCAGTGGCAAGGTCTTTGGCTATGCGGAGTGGGACGACGCCAATCTTGCCGAGGTCGCTCAGGTCGAACACTGGATGGCGAAGAAAACAGGAGTGGTCCTATGACGAAATCCATCGCGGTCCTGACGACGGGCTCGGCCTTGGCCGCCGCCAACGCGCTTTTCGCCGAAAATGGATGGGGCGCAGATAATTTTCTCGTCTCACTGAGCGCTTCGGGCGATGCGCCTCCAAGCCATTTTGGCCTTCGGGCAAGCGTCAACAGCGGGTTTGCCTCAGGGCTTGCCGACGCGGTTGCCGCCGATACGGAGCTTTCGGCGCATATCACGGTGGACGTTCGCGCGGATACGGATCGACAAGGCCATTTCGCGGCTTTGCTGCACGCAGCAGGATTGCAGCGGATCGAGCCCCAGCCAGAAGGCTAAAGCTTGGCAGTGTCCGCGCCCCAGGCGTGTGCAGGGTCGACAGAGAACAGACATGGCGGTGCAAAAAGCTGCCTTGTCTACACGCATTTGAGACCGTGAGAGGGTCTAGGACGCAGGTGCTCTCTGGAGGGCCGCCTCATCGGAATAAACGTTGCGCCAACGTTGATATTCCAATTCCGCAAACAAGTGACCAGAGTCACCCGCTCCAAGAGCATAGCCGACGCCTTCGCCAGCGGCACTGACCGCGAGAAAAATGGCAAGATGCGGGAAGCAGCGAAACAGTTCACGCCCATGTCCGCCGCGGATCGCAGTCCAAGAGATCGAAATCAGGCGTTTGACAAAGATGAGCGGCGCCGCAGCTGCAAACGCCAGCCGATGAAGCGAGGACCAGGTTTCACGTCGGCTTGCAGCAAACATGCGGCCTTCTGCGAAATGCAGGGCGAGAGAAGCACGGAAGAACGAGTAGTTCATATGTGCGACTTCGATCTCTGGGTCGATCCAGAACTTATAGCCTTTCTTGCGCAGATCATTCTGCAGCACCCATTCTGCCTCGAGCATGTTCGCGAGATCGTCGCCATAGGTGAGCAGCATCTCGCGGTCATACGCAGAGTTATGCCCGGCGATATAGGGCACGAATTCTGCTTTGGGTGCGTGCATCCACATCCCGTACTCAATCATCAGCGATGCCCAACTTGCCGCAGTGCGGGGATTGGCGTTCCGCATGACCGGTCCAATAGCCGCGGCGTAGGCGTGGTGGCTGACAAGGCGTTCTGCCCAGCGATCGGAAAGGGGAAAGGCATGGTCCTCTGAAAAGATCACCACCGCCCCTTGCGCCGCACGGATGCCTTCGGCTCTGGCGCGTGCCGAGCTCGACAAATCATGACCAATGACCTGAAAACGCGCGAAGTCTTGTAGGTCGAGGGCCTCGATGGGGGCGACCAATTGCGGTTTCGCGACGATGATCAGTTCCAGTTCCTGCACGATGCTCTGCGTCTTTAGCCGAGACAGGAGGCCATGGAGCGCTTCGGGGCCATCTCCTGTTACACAGATCACACTCGCGGTGATGGGGGTGTCGGGCATGCGCGTTCCCTTTTCTTACCTGTTGAACGCAATCCGAGCGAACGCGGATCGCGATTTGCGACCGAGGGTAAACCCAACCTATGCCAGACGCGACCCCTGAACGCACAAAGGTTCGTCACGCAGCGCATGGACCAGAGAGCGGGGAAAGGTTAACACCGAAGGGGGGCACCGCAGGTGACCTCGTAACGAGTCGGAAAGCATGTCGGTTCTGAAAACCTATAGACCGGGGGCGCTAAGCGCTTTGTTCTCGCAAGGGGCAAGCGCATTGGGCGGGTTTCTCGCTTTTCTATTTCTGGCGAACATGCTCAGCAAAGACGATTTCGGCGCTTACTCCTTCGCCTTTAACGTTATGATTTTGTTCTCGATTCTGGCAACACTCGGGTTTGATCGCACGCTTCTCTTGCACCTTTCACGCAATGGCGATCCGCGCCAGCCGATGCGTGGCTCGGGCCTATTGCTCAGAACGCTTGGCGGATCAGCCTTGGCGTCTGTGGGTTTCATGGCCTTGATATGGGGCGTTTCCACCCCACTCGCACAAGCGATGCAGTCCGAGGTGGTGCAATGGTGGCTCGCGGCGCTCGCGCCGGTGGTCCTTCCGATGGCGGCTTTGCTTCTTCTCAGGGCGTGGTTTCAGGCCAACCACCGGTTCGCGATTGCGGCGGCGATGCCGGGAGTGGCAGACTTCCTTCGCGCCATGCTCATCGGCGTGGCTTTTGTGGCCGCAACCGGGAAGATCGGCGTAGCTCTGGCTGTCTTCGCAGCATTCACATTTCCCATGGTCGCGCTCATGTTGGGGGCGCGCAATGCGCAACGCAGCAGCGGCTACCGGCTTACGCGGGAAGACTTGTCGCGCGGAATTATTTATGCATTTCAACGGATTACCGAGGCCGGCCAGAACCTCTTTGATGTCATTATCATTGGTCTGGTGGCGAGCGATGCGACAACAGCGGAATTCGCATTGGCGGCCCGGTTGGCGGTTTTGACTGATATCGGGCGGCAAGCGGTGCATCCGACCTTCCTGCCACGTGCCCGGCTTCATCTTACCACAGGCGATCAGACCAAGATCCGCAGCGAGTATGATTGGGTGCGTTTCCTGTCTCTCTTGGGGGCATTGGCCGTAGCAGTGTTCATGCTCATGTTCGGCCCGATGATCCTCATGCTGTTCGGCGGCTATGATGCAGCCTTTGGCCCGCTTGTCCTCATGGTTGGCGGATATGTTGTCACGGCGGCTGGTGGGCCGCATCTTGGTTATCTCACGATGACCGGGGAAGTCCGTCTTCCCGCCCTGATCCGGGTCGGCGGGGTCGTCCTTACAGCAATTGGTATCGTGATCGCTGTGCCTCAAATTGGGGCGCTCGGGGCTGGGTTCGCCATTCTTTTGGCCTTGATTGCCGTCAACATCGCCGCGCTTGCCGCGCTTTGGTGGATGACTGGATTCAACGGTGTATCTCTGCGCGTGCTGGGCTTCGCGCTCGTCGCGGTTTTGACGCTGTGTGCTGTGGCGTTGGATTGGATGGCACCGATCTTTGGCGGTATGGTGGTTGTTGTTGTGGGGCTTTGCCTTGCGGAGAGTGAGTTAGCCGGTCTGCGAATGGCGCTTCGACGTCTTCGCAGCAGGCGCGGGGGAGTGTAGAGTGTTTCGCGACGCAAGTAGTGTCGAACCGGGCGCGGTACTGGACGCTCAGGTGGCGATTGTCGGAGCCGGCCCGGCGGGGATTGCGCTTAGTCTTGCGCTCGCGAAATCAGGTGTGTCGGTTCTTCTTGTCGAGAGTGGCGGGGAGCGTCCGACAGAAGAGAGCGACCTCCTGAACCAAGGCACATCGACGGTCGCGGGATATCCGTTTATCGCCTCTCGGGCGCGGGCCCTCGGAGGGTCTACGACGCGTTGGTATGGGGCGTGTGTTGAACTCGATCCGACGGACTTCCAAGCCCGTGATTGGGTGCCATTCAGTGGCTGGCCCATCTCAATCGAACATCTTAATGGCTACATGGCAGAGGCGCGTCGGTTCTTCGGCCTATCAGACACCACGCCAGATCACTTACAATTTGAAACAGAGGCGCAGTTTGGACCCGATCTTCAGGTCCGGGCCGTCTGTCATAGCGATCCTCTCGACATTGGGAAAGCCTATCAATCGGCCTTGCAAGGTTCCAAGAACATCCTTTGCCTAATGCAAGCGACTGTCTGCAAGATCTTACAGAATGAGGCGGGGCAGGTGGATCACCTCGACGTGCGCAGGCCCGATGGGGAGCGCTTTCAAGTGCGCGCCACACGCTTTGTCCTTGCAACCGGGGGGCTCGAGATCCCACGGCTGCTTCTTGCGTCGCGTGATCGCGATGAAAGAGGGGTCGGCAATGAACATGATGTGGTGGGCCGCTACCATATGGAACACCCGATCCGTTCGGTCGGTGTTCTGCCAATCAAGAAGCAATCGGCGGCAGCACGGTTCCTGTCAGACCGCCATCACGTCCACGACAGGGCGGTCGAGATTAAGCTTGGCCTCTCAGCGGCAAAGCGAGAGCGCCTGAAACTTCTTGACCTCCACGCACGGTTCTACCGCCTGCATCCCCTTGAAACCGATCCCGCCGTTGCGGCGGCCAAGAGAGTGCTTCCTGCCCTGCGCGGCAAAGAGAGCGTAGGAGAGTTGCGCCGTTATATGAAGACGCATGGCTTTGGCTCGGCCGCAAAACTTATGCGCTATGGGCTTTGGCATTTCGACAACAAGGTGCGCGCAGGGGCCGCGTTTGATCATTTGCGCCTTTTGGCATTTCTCGAGCAAGAGCCGGACCCGGAAAACAGGATTGTCCTATCGACCCGAAAAGATCGCTTTGGCACGCCTTTGCCGCATCTTGTCTACCGTGAGAGCGCCCATTTTTGCGACAGTGTGGAACGCTCTCTTGAGGCGATAGCGCAATTGCTCGAGGAGGCCGGGTTCGGGCGGCTCCGGACCGATCGAACCACGTTGGACGCGCTGCGCCACTATGAGAGCTACGGATTTCACCCAATGGGTGCGACGCGGATGTCAGAGACCCCTAATATGGGCGTGACAGACGCCAACTTGCGCATTCATGGAGTGCCCAATCTTTTTGCGGTTGGGAGCTCTGTTTTTCCAACGGGTGGCGCGGCGAATCCGACGCTGACCGTGGTGCTATTGGCGTTGCGTTTGGCAGACCACTTAACTAGGCTCATTGAAGCGAGATCCGTTCGATAGCAGCAGGCGATGGGACGGTTCGTTTGGCTATTGCGCGTTGGGAGTAAGATGTCGTCTCACCCGGACATTTCGATCTTCATGATCACCGACGACAGCTATGCGAAATGCGCGCGCACGATCTCTTACCTGAAGCAACAGACCATTGTGGACCGGATTGAAATGGTCATTGTGGGGCCGTCTCTTGAGGAGATGCAGCCGGACTTTGACGACCTCCAGGACTTCCACAGCTACAAGATCGTTGAGATGGGAGAGTTTCCTTGGGTCGGCGTGGCTGCGGCGCGAGGCTTCAAGGAGGCCTCGGCAGAGTACGTGATCTACGCCGAAGAGCACGATTTTCCACCCGACGACTGGGCAGAGGTCGTGCTCAAGGCATTCGAGAGCGGGGGATATGACGCTGTCGGCTGGGGGATGCTTCCGGCCAATCCCGGGCTTGTCGCCTGGGCCCATATCTATGGCCAGTTTGGTGATGCGGTTGCGCCGCTCGAGTCAGGGCCTGCAGAGCGGCTTGGGCCACATCACGGTGCGTACCGGCGCGAGACCCTATTGGAATATGGCGAGGATTTGCCTTATGCGTTCGGCAATGAGGGGGTTCTTTATCCGGATCTCATCCGGCGGGGAAAGACGCTTTACCTGACCGGTGAGACGGTGACGGAGCACACGCAGATTTCCAACTTCTCTGACTATGCGCGCCTCGAGTTTATTGGCATGCGCATTTATGCCGCATCACGAATGCGCGTAGAGAAATGGCCGATTTGGAAGCGGGCACTCTATATCGCGGGCAGCCCCCTAATCCCTTTCCTGCGCCTATGGCGCAGCTTGGGCCATATTCGACGCACCAAACGCAGCAGGGAGCTTCTGCCGCAGGCCGCATTCGTCATCCTTGCCGTGAACGTCGCTGGCGCACTCGGAGAAGCGATCGGCTATGCGATTGGCGCAGATGATCAAGGACGGGCAGAACGCATGCAGATCGAGCTTGATCGCTATTCCTTCGTGAATGAGCAGGATCGGGCCGGGCGAGCGCGCTTTGCCAGCGGCAAGACCGTACAAGAGACTGACGCAACACCCCCTCAACAAGGCAGCTAAGACACCTATGTCTGTTTCAATCATTATCCCGAGTTTCAATCGTCCCGATCGCTTGAGAGGGTGTCTCGAAGCGTTATCGCGTCTCGATGGCGGGCCATATGAAACCATCGTGGTTGATGATGGCAGCCCAGAGCCGCTGGCCCCGATCTGTGCGGAGTTTGGAGATACCGTACAGTGTCTTCGACAGGAAAACGCAGGTCCGGCAAAGGCGCGCAATGCCGGAGCCGCGGCGGCGACAGGGGATTTCCTCGTCTTTACAGACGATGATTGCCGCCCAGAGCCGGGCTGGGTCACGGCGTTGCTTGCGGCGCAAGGTGGCGCGGAGGATGCGCTTATCGGGGGATATGTGGTCAATCTTCTTGAGGACAACATCTATGCGACAGCGAGCCAGACGCTCTGTGATTTCCTCTATGATTACTTCGAGGCGAGCGAAGGGAATACGCCCTTCTTCACCTCAAACAACATCGGCTGCGCGCGGAGCGGATTTCTCAAACTGGGCGGGTTTGACGAGACTTTTCCGCTTGCCGCGGCTGAAGATCGGGATTTCGGCATGCGCTGGCGCGAAGAAGGCGGGCGTCTGGTTTATGCCCCGGATGCAGTTGTCGGCCACGCACATGAATTGAGCTTTCGCCGCTTCATGCGTCAGCATTCCAACTATGGAAAGGGTGCGCGACATTTGCATAAAGTTCTCGACTCGCGCGAAGCCGAAGCGGTCAAATTCGAAGGGCTTAAATTCTATGTGAGGCTGCTCAGCTACCCTTGGACCGGAGACAGGCAGATGCGGTTGCAGCAGACCTTTCTCATGTTCCTGTCACAGGTGGCTATGGTCGGGGGCTACATGAGGTCTCGGCTCGGCTAGCGTGTCGGCGCCGCCGCTTTGAAAGGCGCACTTCTGCCACCCCGAGAAGTGCGGCGATATAGTGGACCGCATGAAACCCGATAGAGGCCAACGCGAGTGCCGGGCCGCCCTTGGACCACAGCAGGCGAAAGAACCGCTGGTTGATCGCGACGAATGCGATGAGCAGGGCTGCGAAAAGCAAGGGCGCTGCGCTCACGAAGGCCGACATCACCAAGCTTACCAACATTAGAAGCACCAGAAGCGCGTTGACCCGGTTCTTCAATGAGGTGTTGAGCCGCCCCATGCCGATACGTCCGTCTGCGAGGAGGCGCGCCCATGGCACGGCGCGGCCTTTCCAATCGGTCATAAACATGGAGAGGAGTGTCCACCCCTTGAGATGTGTGCCTTGAATTTCGGGGGCAAGGTCAATGCGCCCCCCTGCAGCGCCGATCCTCAGACCGAATTCCACGTCTTCCAGATAGCGTAACTTGGGGTCAAACCCGCCCAACTTGGTGAACATGGACCGAGTGACAGCTCCAAGGCCGGTCCAGAAAGTCTCGGCATTGCCTGCACTGATCTGGTGGGTGTGATGGTGTAGGAGATTACGGTAGCGGCTTACAAGGTGTGGGCCGGACGGCGCGTCATCATAGGAGCCAAACAGCGCATCTGGCGCGGCCTCTTGCGCGAACGCAGCAAGGATTTTCGCGCGCGTTCCCCGGCAGACCGCCACATCAGAATCCACGAAGAGGATGATCTCGGATTGCGTCGCTGCGGCCCCAGTGTTGCGGGCCACGCCGGGACCGCCTTGGCGCTCTCTACGGATCACGGCGACACCGCGTTCCTTGGCCAATGCACCAGTTTGGTCAGTGGATGCATCATCGACGACGGTGATGCTTTCCGGGGCAAATCCATCCGCGAGAAGGGCATCAATGCAGCGGCCAAGATGATTGGCTGCATCATAAGCAGGAATAATGACGCAGAGATCTCTCACGAAGGCGCTCCGTACATACAACTATTCGGCAGCGATATCGCGCTGCGCGTCCTTCTCAACTTCGAAATCCTCGTGGTAGGAGCGCTCTGTATTGACCTCCCAGACATCATGCCTTGCCCCCATGATATTGCGCGCGGCATACATCGCAGAAAGCATAGAATGGTCTTGGTTGTTGTAGCGATGCAGGCCTGCGCGCCCCACAGTCTGAAAGTTCTCGAGCGTCTTCAGCCATGCAGAAATGATCTCAAGCGCCTCGCGGTAATCGCTATCATACACGGGATAGGCCTTCAGCTGACGCACGATGGCGAAGTCGGTCACGGTCTCGGCTTTGGCCAGTCCGAGCTCCTCGAGCTCTTTCGCCGCAAGATCGCGCAGAGCGGTCTCGTCCATTTCCCAAAGTGCGTCGCCTTGGTTGCAGAAATACTCCATGCCAATCGAAGATGTGTTCGGGTCTGCGAGCATATCAGGAGACCATGCCCGGAAATTCTGAATGCGTGCGACATTCACGTCAGGGCTATGGATGTAAATCCAGTTGTCCGGAAAAGGATCCGGATGATCGAGACAAAGCGTTACGATGAGGAAGTCTCGATAGCGCAGCTTCTCGGCCGCGGCGACCACGTCAGGAGGCGGGGGCGGATCGAAAGCAAAGATCAAGTCCCGGAGCGGCATGCTGTTGATGAAATCATCGCCTTCAATCGCTGAGGTTTCAACGGCCTTGCCGTCCTCGCTCCACGTTCGGGTCTCGACAGATGTCACGCGGGTGTCAGACCGCTTGATGCGGGTGACTTCTCGGCGCATCTGCACTTCGCCGCCAGCCGCGCGCACGCGATCTCGCACAAATTCCCACATCATACCGGGGCCGAGGCGGGGATACTGGAAGCGCTCGATCAAGGTCTTGGTGTCGTTCGCCCCGGAAATCGCATTCCAGACAGCCTTGGGCAAGGAGAGATTCTGAATGCGTTGTGCGGCCCAATCCGAGCGGATTTCGCTCGGGTCGACACCCCAAACCTTGCGCGTGTAGCTTTGGAAGAAATGCATATAGAGGCGTCGACCGAAGCGGTTCGTCACCCATTGTTCGAACGTGTCTTCCTGCTTGGAGGGGCGCACTCTCCAGCGGATGTAGGACAAGAGGATGCGCACCGCCTCGACAAGACCGATATTCCGCAAGGCATTGAAGAGTTTCAGGGGATAAGAAAAGAACTTGTCCCGGTAAAAAATCCGGCTCAGGCGATCGACCTCGATAAAATCGTCCTGCATCACCTCGTGCCACATCGCCTCGACCTCTGGCACCTTGGTGAAGAAGCGATGGCCACCGATATCAAAGCGATTGCCGTTTTTTTGCTCGGTGCGGGAAATACCGCCAACCATATCGGAAGCTTCCAGGACGACCGGGATCGTCGGAGCGCCGATTTTCTGCAACTCATAGGCAGCAGTTAGCCCGGCAGGACCTGCGCCGATGATGATCGTACGCGACGCCGGCCTGTCTCCGGTGAACGGCTCATTCATAAGGTTTCGATCCCCTTCATTGCTCGAACACTAATCGCAGCATCCGGGCCTTGTCCACAGCCAAGGACCGCAGATTTTTCGAATGTGTGACAGGAGGTTGAAGCAGGGCTGTATCCCCTGCATAGTCCTGAGAAGAAACACCAATCGGGATGGGCAATCCCGATTTGACGGGATGGGGTGGGGGCGCATGGCAAGACTTTACGACAGCCGAAAAAGGGTAATGGTCACTGGTGGAGCGGGCTTTATCGGTTCGCACTTGATCGACCGGTTGATCCAGGAAGGGCATGAAGTCCTGTGTGTCGATAACCTCTTTACCGGAACCAAGCGCAATATCGACCATTTGCATGGCAATCCGCGCTTCGAATTCCTACGCCACGACGTGACATTCCCGCTCTATGTCGAGGTGGATGAGATCTATAACCTCGCGTGCCCGGCGTCACCGATCCACTATCAATATGATCCGGTTCAAACGACCAAGACCTCTGTGCATGGGGCAATCAACATGCTTGGTCTCGCGAAACGGCTGAGCTGTCCGATCTTTCAAGCCTCGACTTCGGAGGTCTACGGCGACCCACATCAGCACCCGCAAACCGAAAGCTATTGGGGCAACGTGAATCCGATCGGGCCGCGATCCTGCTATGATGA
The DNA here is from genome assembly GCF_022814865.1 of Shimia aestuarii. Classification (GTDB taxonomy): domain Bacteria; phylum Pseudomonadota; class Alphaproteobacteria; order Rhodobacterales; family Rhodobacteraceae; genus Shimia; species Shimia aestuarii_A. The sequence goes on from NZ_JAKVRD010000006.1 coordinate 64,978, forward strand.
GGGCAAGCGTTGTGCCGAGACCTTGTTCTTTGACTACCAGCGCCAGCATGGTCTCGAGATCCGAGTGGCGCGTATTTTCAACACTTACGGGCCCAGGATGCATCACGCTGATGGGCGCGTCGTGTCGAATTTCATTGTTCAGGCGTTGCGGGGCGAGCCGATTACACTCTATGGCGATGGCAGCCAGACGCGCGCTTTCTGCTATGTGGACGACCTCGTTGAAGGCATGATCGCAATGATGCAGGCGGGACAAGAGGCGAGCGGACCAATCAACCTTGGCAATCCGGTGGAGTTCAGTATTGCGGAGCTTGCCGAACAGGTGGTTGCCCTTGTGGGGTCTCGGTCGGAGATCGTCTACAAGCCCTTGCCACAGGACGATCCAACCCAACGCTGTCCCGATATCTCACGGGCGCAATCGCTCCTAAACTGGCAACCGGTCACCACGTTGGAGACCGGCCTTCACAGTACGGTCGGGTATTTTCAAACATTGCTTCAAGAACTTGAAAGCGCCTAGCGAGGCAGCATCGCAATACCCCAAAGGCATTCGATGCGCAGCTAAAACAGGTCCGCGATCAGTTCGATCGGCATGCCCCAGTCCAGCCCAAAGACATGTTTAGGCGCCCAAACTATGCCGAGCACGAGGAGCAGGAGCGACGATGCCGTAGGGATGGTCTTCGTCTGTCGGATGCGTCCACGCAGAAGCATTAGGGCAAACAATAGTAAGATCGGGGTCACGTGCATGACCGTTTGCCGGCCCCAATCGAGACCGACGGAGTAGAGCGGCAGGATCGGGAGGACCGATAGGATGATCGGCCAGAGCATTGTGCGTGTGCCGTTTGTACGGCCAAGTAGGTAGAGCAGCGGCAATAGAAGGCCGGGGTAGATGATGAGGTGCCACGCGCCATAGCCTCTGCCGTAGGCGCGTTCTGCGACATAGTCGACGGCTGATCCGGCATTGTCCGCTGTGACTCGGATCGCATCTTTGCAGAAGCTTTCGTTCAGACCACGGTCCAGCAATGGCTGACACACGTCCATCGCAGAAGCGATCCCAGAGAACCGAATGGGATACCATGTGTGGAAGGCGGCCCACGGTAGAAGGAGCGCAGCCGTGACGATCCATTGCGGGTTGGCGCGGCCCAAGACGATCCACGCCATGAATAAGAACATCGGCGTCATCATCGCATTCGCGATATGGCCGCTCACACCGAAGGCAAAGAGCAGGCTTGCAAAAGCGACAACCCAACGGTCCCGGCTTGGGGTGCCGGTCGAGAACAGCAACAGCGCCATCGCGGCGTAGGTGATCATCTCTTTGCGCGCTGTACCATGGGGATCGGCGGCCCAGAACAGGAGACAGAACCCGGGAGAAAGCAACAGAAGTGCTGTGAGGCCGGGGAATGGCGATGCCCAAAGGGCACGCAGAACACCGAGTGTAATTGCGGTCGCAAGACTACACTGTAGGAGAATTGCGACGCTTAGCGGTGAGACATGCAGCGTATCAGAGATGCGCAGTAGTGCCGAACCAAACAGGCCGCGTCGCACATGCACATTTTCGGCGTTGATCAGCCAATCCGCCGTATTCCAAGAATGTCCACCCATCAGGTAGTGCCCCCGAAAAATCATCAGGATTGTCACAAGGGAAACGATCATGACGAACGCCACGAAAGCGCGGATGTAGCGCTCCGAGCGATCAGGCCCATACCAAGTTTGCGTTGATTCGAAGGGATTTCTCATTGTGTCAGTAAGGCTTGAACCGACGGAGGAGACAAGGCTTGAGCCGCTGGCGAGGCGCGCTTTGGATTTCGGTGGCTTCACCGTGGTGTCATTCGTTAGGTGTTAAGTTCAGCGCAAGCATCTCGCGCAGGCTTGGTCGCCTTGTTCATGGAACCTTCATACGCCTTCCGGGAGAGTTCGCTTGCAATCGTTCGTCTTTGAGCGATATGTCTGCGCCTAGGTTGTTGTAGGGTTTTAGTATGAAAGTTCGCGAGTGTGGCAAGAGTTGGTTTCTGGCGCAGATCAAGCCGAACTGCGCAAGAGTAGCCGAGAAGAACCTCGCACAGCAGGGGTTTGCAACGTTTCTTCCGATGCAGGAACAGACCCGCCAGACCGCGAGTAGGTTCATAACCACCCTGCGACCACTGTTCCCGGGCTATATCTTTGTGCGTTTCGATGCTGCGAAGGGCCTGTGGCGTAAGGTGAATTCGACCTATGGGATTACACGGCTGGTCAGCCTTCGCGGAACGCCGACTGCGGTGCCTGATGAAGTGGTTTCGGAACTCATGGAGCGGTGCGACGATCAGGGAAAGCTCGTCCCGATCGCGGATTTCGCGCCAGGTGACCGCGTTTCCGTCAACAAGGGGCCTTTTGCCGATTTTGTCGCAGAGGTCGAGACTGTTTGCCCGGATCAACGCGTCTGGCTGTTGATGGAGATCATGGGCGGACAGACGCGCGTTGCCGTCGATGCAAATCAGCTTCGAGCTGGCTGAGAAAAACAGCGCAGTATTCAGATTTCGCTTGGAAATTTCGCTGAAATGTCTTTGCATTGCGAGACATGAGAGAGACTGAATTTGCATAATGGTAAATACGCTCAACGCTTTGACGCATTGCGCCTCGAACGGGCTTGATTTCGGGCGCATTTTTCGCAGCCAGTTCGTTCTTTCCGAGCGCAACGATATTGAAATTCCCGAATGGCAGACAAAACAGATCGGCGCGTGGCGTTTTCAGCATTGTCCTGATCTCCCAGTCAGCGAGCTTTGCGCGGCAGATGGCACAAATGTCGGCTATGTCGCTGGTATTGCGGTTGATCCGCAAGGGCAGGTGGTTGATCGCCCGCAGATCCTCCAGAGCAGTCCCGATGATGTGGCTTTCTGGGACGATGTGGAACGATATGTGATTGGCCTTGCGGGGCGCTATGTGGTTCTCGCACTGCATGGCCCGACACCGCGACTATTCACCGATCCCGTTGCGGACTATGGCGTTGTCTATGATCCGGAGAGCCGTCTTATCGCGTCTTCTCTGACGCTGGCGCTGCAACGACCGATACATCCTAATCCGATCTTTCCATGGGCCGAGATCAGGGAAGCCAAGAAGCAGTATTCCCTTGGCCATACGCGCGATTTCTATGTGAAGCGTCTTCTTGGAAATCACTATCTCGGACTACATGATTTTCGCGCGCGTCGCTTCTGGCCACGTGAAGATAGCGATCTCGAAACCCGCCCTATGGAGCAGACAGACGCGATTGTAGACGCAATTCATGCCCGACTCTCCCAGAACATCCGTGCGCTGCTTACGATCGGGAATTGCATTTTGCCGCTCTCGGGCGGCCGGGACTCTCGCTGTCTTCTAGGGGCGGCGATGGAAGATATCCACAAAGCGCAGTTCATTTTTTCATGGCGATTTCACAAACAATCCGGGCTTGATACGGAAACCGCGGCAAGGATTTGTGCGCGGCTAGGTCTTGAACATAGGGAGTTCAAATTCCAGAAGGCGAGTTTTGAAGATCGACAGCGGTTCTTTCTCGCCAATGGCTATGCGACGTTTGGGCCCGAAGTTAAGACGCTGGCGATCCATGAGCAAATACCGGAGAACCTCACCATTCTGCGCGGGAATATCATGGGGATCTTGCGGGCGACCAACTGGGCGCGACAGCGTGAAGGGGAGCTTAACATTGACCATGGCGTCAAGCGGCTTCGCATCTACGGGGCCGGCGTGACCGATCGCCCGTTCCAGCTCTGGCATCATGCCTTCTTGGAATGGCACGAGACCCTTCCGCCACAAGGCAAGAACAAGGTGCATGACCTTGCATGGCTCGACATCACACTGCCGCATACGCAAGGGGCGCGTTGGCATGGGTTTCCACAGCATTTCTATATGAACCCATTCTGCGATCGGCAGTTGTTGGCGCTTTCTATGCAGCTTCCGCTCGAATTGCGTCGCAATGATGAAGCCTACAAGGCCTTGCTGGATCGTACCATTCCAGACCTGAAGGATATTCCCTTTGTCTGACCGACCCACTGAGGCAGGGCAGGAGACCCATCATTTCCTCGTCTATGGCAGGGTGCAAAAGGTCGGATATCGCAATTGGGCCATGAGCCGGGCTCAGGAAATCGGGCTTACGGGGTGGGTGCGCAACCGGCCCGATGGGCGGGTCGAGATCATGGCCAGCGGCACGGCACGGCAATGCACCACGTTCGGGACCTTGCTCGCCAGGGGGCCAAAACACGCAGACGTGCGCCGCGTTGATGCCCGCCGCGCCAAGCCGAAAATTTTTCAGGCGTTCAGCCGAAAGGCAACCGGACCAAAGACATCTGAAGAGATCAGCGATATCATATCGACACTCGATCCAGAATATCTCGCAGCGTGCCAGAAGGCCTATGATGGCTTGCCTCCGGACAGCCGGCGCATGAACCGGTTTCCAAAGAAGCAAGGAAACTGGCGATTTGGTCAGATCGACAAGGCCGCGGAAACATGCGGTTTGAATTTGGTGCACTTGGGCCCCAATGCGCCGCCAAGCCTACTATGTCGTGCGGGAGACCGGTCCTTTGGATTGGATGTCACGCGGCCGTCTTGGGTGTTGCCGCTGACCGAAGAACTAAGCAATAACAAGTTCTTGACCAAGGTTCTTCTCGACGGCCTTAACGTCCCGGTTCCCACCGGAGAGATTTGCCGCACCAAAGAAGAGGCCCTTGCCGCCTTTGAGCGGATAGACGGCGCGGCTGTTGTCAAACCAGTCTTCGGAACAGAGGCAAAAGGCGTCACGCTTAACATCAATAGCGAACAAGCTTGTGAGCGCGCGTTTGCCCACGCACAAGCGGAGGGGACGAAGGATCTCGTGCTGGTCGAGGACTATGTGCGCGGGGTTGATCTACGGCTCTTGTTGCTCGGGACCACGCTCATCGCGGCATATCTGCGCCTGCCTGCGCATGTGGTGGGCGACGGGACACAAAGCATTTCCGAGCTGGTGGACGAGAAGAACGCCGCGCGCCAATCCTTGCCGTCGACACAGGAGAGCCAACTCCTCAAGCTTGGTCTTCGGCAGCGGCGTCTCTTGTCTCTACAAGGCTGCGCGCCAGAGGATCGCCCCGCGCCGGATCAGATCGTGCTTCTTGGTGTCTCTCCGAATTACATTGAGGGGGCGGACCTGCTTCCGATTACGGATCAAATTCATCCGGACGTGGTCGCGCTTGCACGGCGCGCCGCGGAAGCAATTGATCCGAAGGGGTTCTGGGGTGTGGATATCCTCACCGAAGACTTCACAAAGCCACAGCATGAGGCGAAATCCGTACTATGCGAGGTCAATAGCCGTCCTGTCGGGGGCGTGTTCCGTTACGCCACGCATGGGACGCATGTGCATTTCTTCGAAGAGGCATTCAAGACTGTCATGGCCACGCCAAATGTCTTTCTCCCCGGTGAGGCCAAGCCGCCACTCGAGGTTCGCAGGGCACCCAAACCAAACATCGAGGACCGGTTTGAGCAGCAGGTGGCAAACGTCGTCACCAAGATGCGCCCTGATGTTTTTCCGCTGACCCGGGATATCCTTGTTGAGCGCGAAGAAAAGGCCACATCGTTCTACCTCTTGAATCCGAACTCGAGCTTTGCGCGTGGTGCGCTTGCACCTTGGCGTTGGTTGGCGCTGCGCGAAGAGCTTGCTCGAGAAGGCGTTCCTGTGGCCCGAATTCTGGATGCGCAGGACGCTAAACCTTTGGCGAGGAACACCGAGACACCTCTTGGGCGCGCATTCCTGACAATGGCACGCAGCAAGATGCGCACTCACTGGGTTGAGGATGCGGAACGTCTTGCAAGTCTTGAACGGGACAATCCGGGCTGGCAGATCAGTTTGGAGACCTTTGAAACACCAAGCAGTCTTGAGGTCGCGATATTGGGTGGGCAGGCGTCCGCAGCAGTTAGGATCGACCACGAGCCGCACTATGCGACCGGAAAAGACTCAACCGAAGACCTCCTAGCGCAAGCCATCCTACAGAAACGCGGAGACATCCCGCTCAAACCACGAGAGTTTCGCCGACAGTTGCGAGATGGCCAAACCATCGCGCCAAAGGATACCCCGCTTGTCCAGCCACAGGCGATTGCGCGGATGGCTGGCACAATTCAGGTCCATGAAGTGATCCCCAGCGATTTGCGCGGGATTTGCGAGAAACTAATGAAGCACTTGCCGGGTTTCGCAATTGGGACGGCGGTCTTCCGACTTGGTCGCGACGCCCAATGGGCGCTCTCTGAGCTGCGCGCCGGCATTGATACGAGGCCGTTCCTCCGGCCAGACAGCGGCGGCGCCTTGGATCTTGCGCGATTGCAGGCGGGATATGCATTGGCCAACCCTGTACGCTACGATGTGGCCTTGTCTCTCGATCTCCTGCAACAAGCGTCCGGATCGGCCTAGTTCTTGTGAAATCCGCGTCGAAACTGCGTCAAATCTGCGCCACGCCTAGACCGTTTCAAGGGCTGCTTCATTTCTGTGCATTCCATGAAAGCAAAATGGCTATGCGCATTTGTAACGTGCGGTTAACCAGGCGCTGGATAGATTCCTTGGTAGAGCGAAGGCCACTAAGTCTCGGCCATGCCTCATGATATTGGACGACCTTTGCTGGCGGGCCTTTGATCTTCTGACTCCGTTCGCGAGAGCCGAGAAAGCAACCTGCACCGAAACGACGCAGCAGAAGTTGGCCGATGACCGCAGAGATATTTGAGCAGCGTGGAAGTTTTATTGTTCCTGTCACACCAATACTGTAGGTTGTATGCGCAACAATTGCTTGGCGGCCCTTTCAACGAGTGAGGTTTTTTAACCATGTCGGACGTCACCAGTTTTCTCGCAGGCTTGAGCCGCAGAAGTAAGATCAAGCTGCAACTCATATCTGACGCAATGTTGGTCATAGTGTCGTTCTTCGGGGCAATGGCGCTCCGCCTTGAAAGTTTTCATTTCCTTTTTGACATCGGCATTCTTGGAACGGCCTTCCTGACGGCGCTGTTGACGCTCGCCGTTTTCAAGGCCTGCGGCCTATATCGGGCGCTTGTGCGCTACGTGACCGGCAAAGTGCTTGTGACGGTTGGGAAGGGTGCGTTGATTTCCGCGGTCCTCCTATATGTATCGAGCCTCATTCTTGACGCGGGCATTCCGCGCTCTGTGCCCTTCATGCACGCGGTGCTGGTTTTCCTGACGGTAGGCGGACTGCGCTTTTTTGCGCGGCAGTTCTTCAGGAACCCCGAGCAAGTCGGCAAACGCCCTGTGATCATCTATGGCGCGGGTGAAGCAGGGCTGCAGCTTTTGAATTCGCTGTTTCACGGGCGCGACTATCAACCTGTCGCGCTTGTCGATGACAATGAGCATCTGCAGAATCTCACAATCGGAGGTTTGCATGTCTATGCACCCTCCGATATCGAACGCCTCGCGAAGAGTCGCGGGGCGAAGGTCATCCTTCTGGCGATTCCCAGCATGAGCCGCCAGCGTCGGCGCGAAGTAGTCGAATCCCTTGAAGACCTGCATCTCGAGATCAAGACGATCCCGGGCATTTCCGAGATTATCAGCGGCAAGGCCAAGATCTCTGAACTTCGCACCGTCACCGCAGAAGACCTTCTTGGCCGCGATCCCGTGGCCCCGGATCCGGAATTGTTGAGCCACACGATCGACGGCAAGATTGTCATGGTTTCGGGGGCAGGTGGCTCGATTGGCGGAGAGCTTTGTCGACAGATCCTGACCCAGAACCCACACACGCTCGTTCTCTATGAGATGTCCGAATTCGCGCTTTATGCGATTGAATCCGAATTGACCGAGGCGGCGAAACGTATGGGGTATCAAACGCGCATCGTGCCGATTCTTGGATCTGTGCAGCATGCCCGCCGTCTTGATATGGCGATCAAGACCTTCGGTGTGCAAACGATCTATCACGCAGCTGCCTACAAGCACGTGCCGCTCGTCGAAGAAAACGTCATCGAAGGTGTTCGGAACAACATATTTGGCACGCTCGAGATCACACGCGCGGCGCGCAAACATGGGGTCGAGAATTTCATCCTCATCTCAACCGACAAAGCGGTGCGTCCAACAAATATCATGGGATCGACAAAACGCGTCGCGGAACTGATTTGCCAAGCGCAGGCGCGGGAGACGAGCACCACCGTCTTTTCCATGGTCCGTTTCGGCAACGTGTTGGGCTCTTCAGGGTCTGTGATTCCGCGTTTCAGTGCGCAGATCGAGGCCGGAGGCCCGGTTACGCTTACACACCTAGATATCACCCGGTATTTCATGACCATTCCCGAGGCATCTCAGCTTGTCATTCAGGCTGGCGCCATGGCGAAGGGCGGCGATGTGTTCGTTCTCGACATGGGCGAACCGGTCAAAATCCTCGACCTAGCCATGAGCATGGTGAAGCTACATGGCCTCACGCCTTATCTCGTAGAAGACGTCGCACAGATCGCACCGGAGAATGGCGATATACCGATCTGTGTGACAGGGCTTCGCAAGGGCGAAAAGCTCTATGAAGAACTGCTGATCGGAAACAATCCGTCTCCGACGAGGCACCCTCGGATCATGACGGCTTCAGAGGTCTCGCTTCCGATGAAAGACTTGGCCGCCGTACTTGATCGTCTCTTGGCGGCGTGCACGAACTTTGATCTTCCTGAGATCATTGCAATCTTCCATGAACTGCCGGTGGACTATCGCCCTTCCCATGATGATATCTCTGATCTAATTTGGTCCGAGGGTATCTCGGTGCCCGCACAGACACATCTAAAGATCGTAGAAGCCGCCAATTCATGACCTCACTCACTCAATCGCGTCGCGGGCTTGGAGGTCGGCTCGCGGGCCGATTGCTGCACTGGTTCTTTCTCACAAAGCGTGGACTGACTATTGGGGTCCGTGCGGTTGTGCGTTGTCGGGATGGAAAATTCCTCTTATTGCGCCACACATATCTGCCGGGCTGGCACTTTCCGGGAGGTGGGGTCGAGCGGGGAGAGACCGCCGAAACGGCGCTTGGCAACGAGCTTTTTCAAGAAACCGGCCTACGACTTGCGCAGAAACCAGTGTTGCACGGTGTGTTCTTCAACAAGGGTGTGAGCAAGCGGGATCATGTCCTGGTGTACCTCTGCGAAGTGCAGGGAGAGGCGCCGACGAAGGCTTCGAGCATCGAAATCGCTGAATACGGTTTCTTCGCAGCGGACGAACTTCCGCAAGATATTGATCCGGGCACTGCGCGACGCATCCGTGAGATCGCAGAAGGGGCAGAGCGCCACGAAGCTTGGTAAGCGACGAAGTCTAGCGTGATTTGATGGGCAGTCGGAAAGACTGGGTCGTGAGGTTCAGCCCGGCAGGCGCTGCGGGAAACCGGCCCGCTTTGCGGACAGCGGCCAAGGCGATCTTGTCGAGGCGCGCATTGCCAGAGCTTTTCGCAAGCGACACATCGCGGAGCGTTCCGTTGCTCGCCACTGTAATGGTCACGATCGCTGTTCCGCGACCTGCGCCGCGCGGTGTGCTGCGGGCGATCTTGGCCCTGATCTGACCGCCCCAGCGCGACAAGAGAGACGACCTTTGCGCCTTGCTAAGAGTGGCAGTGTTGGATTTCTGACTATTGCCCCGCGCCGCGCCATCGCCGCTGCCTTCGGCGCGTTTCGCATTGACCTGCGCCGCTTCCTTGGAGGCCTGTTGTTTCGGTTTGGGCTTTGGCTTTGGGGCCTCTGCTTTCTTCGGTTTGGGAGTCGGCTTGGGCTCGGGTTTCTTTGGCGGCGCCGGATTGGCAATCGGCACAGGCGGCGCGTCTGGGCGTTGCGGCATATCTGGCAACTCGAGCAAAGGCGTGGCCTTAGGGGGCGCCTCCTGAAGCGGTTGCGGCGAGATGGGGGCGCTCTGCGGCGCATCCGGCATCTGCATCGCGGTCTCAACAACGTCATCCGTTTCTGGCGGACGATCCCATGTCTCGACCATTCTCTGAATACTGGCGGATGACGGATTGATGGTCAGAAGGGACTCGCCGCCTGCTCCGGCACTCGACTCACCCGTTTCGGCCTCTGGCGCCCAGATCGCCAGATGCGCGACGGTTGCAATCGCGAGGAAAGCGGAAGCTTCGGCAATCACACGCATAGCTACCTCGACGAGGAAATGAGTTTAACGTTGCGCACACCTGCAGCGGCCAGACGCGGCAAGAGAGAGGCAATGCGGCTTGCATCAACGGCTTTGTCAGCACGGATCAAGAGCGGTTCATTCTCGCCAAGCCTCGCAAATCCAGCAAAGACATCGTCATCCTTCAAATCGCCATATACGAGGTTGCCGTCGGCAGAGATATAGAGAATGTGTTGACCCTCTGCCGGGGTTTCAGCCGTGGACTCCGGGGGGGTGATATCGAACGGATCAGGCGGGGTAATCTGTGCCGTCATCAGAAAGAAGATCAACAGCAGAAAGACGACATTGATCATCGGCACGATACTTTCGCGCATGGGGCGTTTGGCTGGCCTATCCAAGATCATCAGCGTTTACTCCACCAGAACCAGCGTCTCATAACCCGCCTCAGCAAGGCTTTCCATGACACTCACGACACGCTGCAAATCGGCTTTGTCTTTGGCGCGCAGGATGATTGCGTCATCATGCGACAGCATCAAGGCACCAAGTTCAGGAAGGAGCGTTGCCAGCTCCATCTCCACCCCGTTGAGACGCACCGCATCAGGAAGGATGTCGATCAAACGCGGCGGACCTTCATACGGGGTTTCCGAAGACGCGCTCAGGGGCAGGTTGATCTCAACATCATGCCCAAAACGCGACGCCAGCATAAAGAAGACCAGCAGCAGAAAGACCACGTCAATCATCGGGGTCAGGCTGGGCTTGCGTCGCCGACGTGGAGGGCCGAGATGCATCGTCCTTACTCCGCCGCAGCCGAGTGGTTTTGCGCGTTGCGTTTGGGACGGCGGGTCAGAACACGGGTGATTGCGTCCTCCATATCCCCCTGAGCACGGTCTGCAACGCTTTCAAACCATGTCAGCGCGACACCCGCCGGGATCGCAACGGCCATACCTGCCGCGGTTGTCAGCAGTGCCTCCCATATACCGCCTGCCAATGCAGCGGGATCAGCGCGAGACCCCGCTTCTTGTAGGGTCTGGAAGGCCGTTATCATCCCCATTACGGTCCCGAGAAGACCAAGAAGGGGTGCCGTTGTCGCGATCAGCTCCAGAGCGCGCAACCCGGTGCGCGCCTCGGTCAGCTTGTTCCGAGCGACACGTTGGATTTCTTCGCGCGCTTCGGCATCGTTGAAACGGTCATCGAGCTCGGTTTCGATTGCGGCGCGCGCGACCACGGCGCGCAAGGATTGGCGATTGCCCAAGATCGCTCGTGCCGTGGCGACATCGCCATTTTCCCACGACTGCACCGCCGCCTCGGTATGGCGTCCGGCCCATGCGCCCAGCAACATCAGGCGCCAGATCTTCCACAGGATCAGAGCCAAGGTTAGAACGGACAGCGCCGCGATGGCCCAGATTGCTGGTCCACCCTTGATGAGAAACTCCTGAACATTCGTCCAGCTCGCTATCAGGTCCATAAGGATCCCTCCGAAATCTGGCCCTCATCGGACCGGTCTTGGCACGCACCCAATCGGTTCGGCGTACGGGTTCATACATGTTCCGGCGCCATATGAGGCATTGGCCTCTGCTCACGCAAGTCCGCGATTGGGACAGGAGACAGCTAACCGGAGTTTAATAGGTCATTCCGCCGCCATCTTTGCCGCATGAGGCAATATGAAGGTGCCTTGCGACGGCGCCGAATTGACCCGGACGTCACAATGATATGCACGGCTCAGGAGGGCGTTGTTAAAGACCTCCTCTGGGGCGCCCTGTTGCAAGATACGCCCTTCGCTGACAAGCGCCACGCTATCGGCAAACATCGCAGTGAGGTTGAGATCATGCATGACAGTGACGACACCACCACCCGCAGCGGCATAGTCATGCGCGATCTGCATGACCTGAAGCTGGTGACCGATATCAAGGGCCGATACGGGTTCATCAAGGAAAAGCCAGCGGGGTTCGCCGTCTTCGACCGGCGACCAGACCTGGGCGAGGACACGGGCGAGTTGCACTCGCTGTTGCTCGCCACCAGAAAGCTCTTGGTAGAAACGCCCCTCAAAGCCTGAAAGGTCGACTCGGGCGAGCGCGCGGTGAATCAGATCGGTGTTGCCGGCGGAAACCCCTCGGCTCAGGCCAAGTCTCACGACCTCGATCACAGTGAAGGGGAAGGCGAGGGGGGTGGCTTGGGGCAATACACCGCGCATCGCGGCAAGCTCCCAGGGTTTCAGGCGCGCGATGTTCTCGTTGTTGAGCCGGACCTCCCCCGCGTAGTCCGTCTCACCCGTCAGCGCACGCATTAGAGTCGTTTTGCCCGATCCGTTTGGCCCAACAATCGCTGTCACTGCGCCGGGCGCGGCATGGAAATCAATCCCGTGCAGGATCCTATGCGGTTCGTAGCAGACCGAAATATCCGTAGCGTCTAGCATAGCGTTACATATCCAACAGGCCGCGCTGACGCAGCAGAATCCAGAGGAAGAAGGGCCCACCCAGGGTCGCTGTCACGATCCCGATAGGAAGTTCAGCAGGCGCGATGATAACTCGGCTGATCACGTCCGCGATGAGAAGAAGTGCCGCACCAAGAAGCGCGGAGTTCACCAGAAGATAGCGATGATCCGGCCCGACCATCAGACGAAGCAGATGCGGCACGACGATGCCGATAAAACCGATGCCACCCGCAACCGCAACGGCGGCCCCAACCGCACCGGCAACCATCAAGATCGCGGTGTTTTTTAAACGCTGAACCGAAATTCCGATATGGGATGCAGCCGCTTCTCCTAGGGCGAGCGCATTGAGGCCGCGCGCAAGGAAAGGCACAATCGCAAGGGCAAGAAGGATCAACGGTGCAGCCGCGATGACCTTAGTCCATGTTGCGCCAGCCAATGATCCCATGCCCCAGAAGGTCAGTGTCCGAAGTTGTGCATCGTCCGCGATATAGACAAGGACACCCTGCAGCGCCCCGGCAAGCGCTCCTAGTGCGATCCCGGCAAGCAGCATGGTTGCGACAGAGGTGCGGCCCCGACGGGTCGACACCTTATAAAGAAGGATCGTGCTCAGCCAACCGCCAACGAACGCGGCGACAGAGACTAGGTAGTAGCCGAACATCGCGGCAACCGTTGCCGGGAGAAGTCCTCCGAGCACGATTGCGACAATCGCACCGAGACCGGCACCTGCGCTCACACCGACAAGGCCCGGATCGGCAAGCGGATTGCGGAACAAACCCTGCATTACCGCGCCCGACACCGCAAGCGCAGCCCCGACGAGCATGCCCATCACGGTGCGAGGCAGGCGGATATCCAGAAGTACGATACGATCCCGCGCAGAAAGCGCCTCGCCATTGGCGAGCCCAATCAATGCGTCCCAGAGCGAGGTGCCCGATGCGCCAATCGCAAGGCTAAGCAGTGCGGCGGCAAACAGGATGAACACTAGCGCAAAGGAAAGCGCACGGGCCTTTTGGCTCCGGTCGCCGGCGAGTGCGGGATCCGGCATGACATGTGTCAGAAAGGTCAAGGATCAGCTTCCGGCTTGGTTCAGGGCGGTTGCGAGGCTTGTCACGGCTTCTGCTGTTCGAACGGAGAAACCGAGCATCATCATCCCATCGAGGCGCACCACGGCATTGTTCTGTCCCGCAGGGGTTGCCGCGAGGGCCGGGTTGGAGAATATCTGTTCATTGGTGATCCCCATTGGACCAGACCGTTCCATCAAGAGGATGACATCGGCATTGCTTGCCAGAATGGCTTCTTCAGTGATCGGCTTGTATCCTTCAAAGCCGCTCGCTGCGTTGACTGCCCCGGCGAGTTCAATGATGCCTTGCGCAGAGGAGTTCTGTCCGGCTGCCATAACACGCCCATTGGCCAGTGACAGAATAAAGAGGACGCGTTTTTCTTCGAGGCCTGCTGTCGCCGCTTTGGCTTTGGCGAGATCGTTGCTCACCTTTTCAGAAAGCGCGGCGCCTTTCTCCGGCACGCCAAGCGCCTCGGAAACGGCAGTGATCTTGGCAACCACAGCATCGCCGGTAAAGCCTTCGGGGATTTCGACAACAGGAATGGCCGCTTCTTGCAGGATATCCATCGCTTCCGGCGGGCCGGCCCCCTCGAGGCTAATGATCAGATCGGGATCGACGGAAAGAATGCCCTCGGGCGAGAGGCGACGAATATATCCGATATCAGGAAGTTCCCGCGCGGCTTCCGGGTGGTTCGATGTCGTATCGCGCGCCACGAGGCGGTCTTCTTCGCCGAGCGCAAAGACGATCTCTGTGATCGCGCCACCCACCGCGACGATGCGGTTCGGCTCTTCCTCGGCCTGCGCAGAAACCGCGAGGGCGGCTGCGAAAATGCCCCCGATCGGAGCACGGAAGCTTCTCAAGATCTGAAAAAATGTCATGCCGGGACATCCTCTTTAAGGGTTTCCAACTCGGCAATCATGTCATTCCATCGGCCAGCGCCTTCATCGTCCCGCAGCACACCGAAGAACTGAGCGATAAGACCTCCTTCAGCGTCAAACGCCTCCACAGAGATCGCGTCCCCCGCCCGCGTGGCCTTGGTAACAGCGTAAATCTCGGCGATGTGATCTTTGCGCAGATGCATATCGAAACCGGGATCAAGCACATTGATCCAAGGCCCCATATCGACGATGCGGTGCACCGGTCCGGTATGAATTTCGATACACCCCATGTTTCCGACGAAGACCATGATCGAGATCTCGCGCTCGGCCGCGCGATGAAGAAGCGTTTCAACGGCGTCGTTGCCGAGCCGGCGTGCATAGGGTTCTCCCGCGACGCGGTAGGCCCCAAGCCGGTTCATCTTGATGCGACGGGTCATCATGAGGAATTGATGCGTGTCGGTGATCTTGTCCCATTCGCTGCGCAGGCGGTCAGCCTGATCTGGGGTGCCCTTGGCGCCTTCGGTCGGCTTGCGGGGGGAGACGGTCAGAGTGTCGGACTGGTCCTCGATCTTTAGCTCTTCGACCACGGGCGCCCAGGCGTCCGCGTTCGAGCCTTCGCGCAAGAAAACCTTGTGAACCGCATCACCCGCCGCGTCGAAGACCTGAATCGTGCGGCGCATTCCGCGGTCGGTTTCCTGTTCGATGGCAAATCCATGGACCCAGTGTTTCGGGAACATGCGCAGGTCGATATCTTCATTGACGACAAGCGCGGCATGTTCACCAGGGCGAAACCCATCGTACACACCGACTTTCTCGATCACACAGCTTTCGTTGCGCGTCAAAGCCATGACCTCGCCGAAGCGATTGAGCGCGGGCATGATGCGGTCCATATCTGCGGTGATTCTCGTCACAGTGTCGCCCACGTGCGCGGCGACGAGCTGCGCCTCGGAAATTCCGAGTTTGTCGGCGAGATCGCGGTCGCGCATCTTTGGGTTCTCGGCGCGAGCGGCCTTGATTTCTGTTGCAGTCCTGACGTTTGCCTCTTCCAAGGGGCTCTCCTTCGCGCATTGTTTTGGAATGTGCATCTGGCTAGCGCCCACGGGGACACGATCGCTGGATCAGCAGGCGCAGCTATGGCGCCGAATTTCGACAAAAATAGTCGGCTTTATTTTGGAGTGCAAGAGGCCGTCTCACCAAACCCGACCCGAGGGTCGCATTTCGTGCGGGAACGCCTTCGTCCTATGCAACATCCTTGGTTTCTTGGCGCGCGCCGTTAGAGACGACCTGCCATGAATGCTGAAACTCGTGAAATCCGAGAAGGGTCAAGGTGCTGAGCAGCAGCCCCCTCGATTCTCGCCCAAAGGCAAGAAAGCAAGGCGTCAATCGTCACCAGCATAAAGGCATGCGCGCCCGCTGAAGGATCCGCTTGGTCGCAAGTCTCTTGTCGCGCTGTGCGCCATTTTTCGAGCCACGACGACACGGCGCCTGAGCCGGATGTTTCTGCTTCTTGACTAAGGAAAGTGTCAAAGGCATCCGCGGGCGCGCCCTGGGCAAGCCGTGTCGCGAGCATTCGGGCATGTATTCCATTCGCGCCCTCGTAGATCGCTGTAATCCGGACGTCGCGATAGGTCTGTTCGACCCGGTATTCGCGCAGATAGCCGTAGCCACCGAGGATCTGAATTCCCAGATCAGCGGCTTTCATACCCGCTTCGGTGCAATAGACCTTGGCCACCGGTGTCAGGAACTCTACGAGGTCGGGGTTGTCGCCCGCCTCCATGGTGACACAGGCCAGATGCGCCATGGCGCGCGCGCCGAGGGCAAGGCTATCGATCTCGTCCAGCATCCGACGGACGTCTGCGTGCTGATCAAGTGTCACAGGCGCACCATCCGCTCCACGTCCCTGCACACGATCCGCGGCATATGCGCTCGCGATGTCATGCGCGCGTGCGGCGTGAGCGACACCTTGCAGGGCCACATCCGCGCGCGCATGGTTCATCATCGTGAACATCGCCATAAGGCCTTGCCCTTCGGCACCGATAATTTCGGCCTCTGCGCCGTCAAAGGCGAGTTGGCAGGTTGGTGATGCGTGCAGGCCCATCTTCTCTTCGATGCGCGTCACGGAAACAGTATTGCGGGTGCCATCGCGGCGTTCAGACGGGCAGAGGAAGAGAGACAAGCCCTTGACACCATTGTCGGATGTACGGGCGAGGACGAGGTGCAGAATATGCTCGCTCATGTCCTGATCGCCTCCGGAGATAAAGATCTTCTCTCCGGTGATGGCCCAGCCATTCTCTGTTTCTTCCGCGCGGCAGCGCACACGGGCGAGATCCGATCCGGCCCCTGGTTCGGTCAGGCACATGGTCGCCAAGGTAGCACCCGATGCAAGGGGCGGGATATGGCGGCTCTTCTGGTTTTCGGTGC
Organism: Shimia aestuarii; assembly: GCF_022814865.1. GTDB lineage: Bacteria > Pseudomonadota > Alphaproteobacteria > Rhodobacterales > Rhodobacteraceae > Shimia > Shimia aestuarii_A. The sequence goes on from NZ_JAKVRD010000006.1 coordinate 81,823, forward strand.
CAAACCGCAGAAGCGTGCGCACCGCGCCAGGCACGAGGCCCGTTACCATCTGCAGGCTATGATTGGCCCCAGAAAAAATCTCTGAGGTGACAGCGAGCATCAGCGCACCAAGACCCTGACCGCCATAGGCCTCTGGCACGGTCAGGCTCGGCCAACCCTGTTCGGCATAGGCCTTATAGACCGCGCCAAATCCATCCGGCATGCGGACGCGGCCATTTTCAAGCGCGCAACCTTGCAGATCACCCGGCTCATCCAAAGGCGCTATCTCGCCTTCGGCGAAGGCAGCAAAATGGCCGCCAATCTCGGCAGTGAACTCCGCGTCGAACTCTGGAAGGGCAGGGGCGCCGGCCACATGGATCAACGAGAACAGGATATCATCAAGCGGGGCCTGAAACGGTTTCATGGTTTACAGAACCTTGTAGTAAGCGATTTCAACAGCTGAGGCGCGCCGAATTCCGGCACATACGAAAAGCGTATGGTTGACCCAACCATAGCGCGCATCGCCGGTCTCAAGGCGGGCCGCGGTGCGCATGTAGTAGGTCGAGGGATCGACGCCTTCTCCAGCGGCGAGCCGGGCGAGAACGTCTGGGGGCCCGTGGCGCGTGCCAACATTCACGATCTCGATCAGTGCGCCATCCCCGGTCTCGACCGCATAGCGCGTATCGAGATGGGCCGCGCCATCCTCGAAGATTGTCTGCCAATCGGCGCCAAGGTTGAGGATCTTGCCGGTCAATTCTGGGCCAAGCGCCTCGCCGCCGATGATCGGAATGATCCGACGCATCCCCGCACGTCCCCGGCCCATCTCCAACGGGGCCGCAAGGTCGACGCGCAGTGTAAAGCTATGGGCGAGCGAGGGGACGGGGATCTGCATCATTCAAATCCAAGAAGACGCGCAGCGTTGCCCTTGATGATATCCGGGCGCAACTCGTCCTTGATGTTGATCTGCTCAAAATCCGAGAGCCAACGTTCCGGCGTGATCATCGGCCAGTCCGACCCGAAGAGTACCTTCTTGCGGAGAATCGAATTGCAGTATTTCACAAGGATCTCCGGGAAATACTTCGGCGACCAGCCGGAGAGGTCGATATAGACATTCGGCTTGTGCTGGGCGACCGAGAGCGCCTCTTCCTGCCATGGGAAAGACGGATGGGCGAGGATGATCTTGAGGTCGGGGAAATCGACGGCCACGTCATCCATATACATCGGGTTCGAGTATTTGAGGCGCATGCCGTTGCCGCCGGGCATGCCCGATCCGACCCCAGTCTGCCCGGTATGGAAAAGTGCAATGCCGCCTTCTTCCTCGATCGCCTCGTAGAGCGCATACGCCATGCGGTCATTGGGATAGAAGCCCTGCATGGTCGGGTGAAACTTGAACCCCTTGATGCCGAAATCGCGGATCAGGCGCTTGGCTTCGCGCACACCCATCTTGCCTTTCCAGGGGTCGATGGAGGCAAAGGGGATGAGCACATCGTCATTCTCGGCCGCGAGCTCAGCCACTTCCTCGTTCTTGTAGCGGCGATAGCCAGTTTCGCGTTCGGAATCGACCGGGAAGATCACCGCGGCAATGTTCTGTTCGCGGTAGTGGGCGGCGGTTTCCGGGATGGTCGGCGGGTGCGACCAGGGCGCGCGGAAATACTTGGCCATCGTGGATTGCAGATCGTCATACCCATCATCCGCATGGCAACCGCAGGGTTCTTCAGCGTGCGTATGAATGTCGATCGCGCGGACCTTGGAGATATCTACCATTTGTCCAACTCCTTGTTATATCGTGATGATCGCCGGATCGGCGTCGTCATAGAGCCGCTCAAGAAGGTCTTTGCGGCGCGTGAGGATTTTTCGGAAGTTCAGGTTGCCCTTGGCGGTCATCTCGCCCTCGGGCATCGAGGCCGGTTCGCTGAGCACAATCGCGCGAGAGATCTTGGTCGAACTTCCCGAGATTTCGCGAGCGCGCTCGGCAAGACGGCGATGTATCTCACCCTGCAAGAGCGTGCACCGATACGCACCGTTGTCATCCGTGAGATCGAAGCCTTCGCGCTTGAGTTCGGCCACGTCAGGGAACACCATGACACCGATCTGGTTTCGGTCGGCTCCGGTGATGACAAGGTCCGTCGCAAGCGGTGCGAGACAGGCCAGCATGTCGATCCGAAGCTGTGCCGCGCGCACCCATGTGCCGGTCAGGAGCTTGAAGTCTTCCGAGATACGCCCGTCAAACTTCATGCCGCGATCAATATCGTCCGGATCGACGAAGACCATAGCATCGCCGGTGACAAAGAACCCTTCCTCGTCAAACGCCTCTGCGGTCTTATCGGGGTTCTGGAAATAGCCGGGCATGACATTCGGGCCTTTCACGCGCATCTCGCATCGCATGTCCGCGTCGGGAATCAATTTAAGCGTCACACCTGTCATCGGAACACCGACGACGCCGGAGCGGTCTGTAGGTTCTTGCTGCATCATGGTGGCGGGCGCGGTTTCGGTCAGGCCCCAGGACGACGTCATAAGAGGCACTTCACCTTTCACCTCCATCGCCATCGCTTCGAACCCTTCCCAGACATCCTGTGGCAGAGAAGCGCCTGCATAGAAGATCAGGTCGAGATCGGCGAAGAAACGTTGCCGGAGCGCCGTATCCTCGCGCAAGGCAGCAAGCAGCATGCCAAAGCCCACAGGCACGTTGAAGACAAGAGAACCAGTGACCATCGAAAGGTTCTCCAGCGTGCGCTCGAACAGGCCTTTGACGGGTTTGCCGTCATCGACATAGTAGCTGCCGCCGTTGGACAACATCATGTTGAAGTTATGCGAGCCGCCAAAGACGTGGTTCCATGGTAGCCAATCGACAACACGCGGCGGACGTTCCCGCAAGAAGGGCAGGGAGTCTGCAAGCTGCGTCTGGTTCACGCACATCATGCGCTGTGTCGTCATCACACCCTTGGGTGCCGAGGTCGAGCCGCTTGTCATCAGGATCTTGGCCACGGTGTCGGGCGTGACCTTGGCATGGGCCGCGGCGAGATCGACGCCCGCATCGCCTTTTAGCAGATCTGCGAACGGCGTGACTTTGCCATTCTGACCCGGTCTGCTCGCGACCACCTCAATCCCGTTCAAGGCATCGAGCGCCAAGGCTTCGTCGTATTGGTCAGCATCCACGACATAGGCCATTTTCGGACCGACAAGTTCGATCGCGTGTTGCAGACGGCCATGCGCGCCATGGATGAGTGAGTATTGTTCGGCGACCGGAGCTGTGGGGACGCCAACATATTGCGCCGCCAAAGAAAGAAGCCCGTGATCGACGCCGTTGCCAGACATGATCAAGATCGGAGTATCCGGCCCCATACCGCGCGCAAGAAGCGAAGCCGCAATCGCCTGCACCTTTTCGAGGGTGGCACTGTAGCTTTCTTCGCGCCAGCCAGCGCCGCTTCGCTCGGCAATAAAGACCCGGTCAGGTGCTTCATTGGCCCAGTGGTGCAGCCAGTCAGCGGTTTTCTCGGCAACGGGGCCGAGTTCATAGTTCGAGCGCAACAGGATCGTCCCATCGGGGCGATTTTCGCGCGCTACGGAATGCTTGAGAAATTGCGAGGTGCGTTTCACGTCCTATCCCCTCCCTTGGCGTTTCTCGATGTGTTTCATCGCCGCGATCATTGACTTGATCGCGTCCTCCTCCAGCCCCTCCAGAAGCTGATCTTCATGCGCCGTCACAGCCGCAACGGCCTTGTCACAAAGCTGACGCCCCGCGAGGGTCACATGCAGCGCATAGGCCCGTCTGTCTGTCGGGACGCGGTCGCGTGTGATCAACTCACGCCGCTCCAATTCGTCGATAATGACAACAAGGTTCGGGCGCTCGATATCCATTGCATCGGCAAGCTGCGACTGACGCAGGCCTGGATTGTCGGCGATCAGGACCAGCGCCGTATAGGTCAACATGCGCAACTCAAAGGGTTTGAGCGTCTCAGCGAGATCCGCTTGGATCACGTTGAAGGCGCGCTTCATGTGATACCCGATGAAACGCCGCAGTGTCGCATCGCTGACCTTGGTCAGTTCTGGGGCGACCGTGTCTTTTGAAACAGGTTTCGCCATGGTCTTAACGGAATTTCGGCGCACGTTTTTCAAGGAAAGCCCGCAGGCCTTCCTCTGCATCCGGCGTCGTTTGCGATAGGGCGGCGGCGAGGGATTCCGTAAACAGCCCATCAGCCTGAGACATGTCATTGATCCGCGCAATCGACTGGATCATCAGGTAGTTTGACAGGGGCGCGTTGCGCGCGATCTTACCCGCCAACGACTGGGCCACTGCCATCGCCTCTCCATCACCGACCGAGTAATGCGCAAGGCCAAGCGCGAGGCCTTCATCGGCGCTATATTTGCGCCCAGTAAGCATCATCTCGGTCATGCGATCCGCTCCGAGCAGGCGCCCGACCCGCGCTGTCGCGCCACCGCCCACAAAGATCCCACGCCGCCCTTCCGGCAGTTGGAAGATCGTCGAAGCTTCGGCAATACGCACATGGGTCGACGCGGCAAGTTCAAGCCCGCCACCGATCACCGCACCGAACATGGCCGAGACCACGGCAAGGCCGCCGAATTGGATCTTGTCCATCACGGTATGCCAATGGCGCGAATGATAGAGGTTCTCCTCGGCGGAGCGATGCACGTGCTCGGAAAGGTCAAGGCCCGAACAGTAATGCCCCTCAATCCCAGTCAGAATGACGACGCGCACATCTTTGGGCGGCGCGGAAAAGAAGCCATCCAACGCCACGAGAAGCTCTTCGCACATGGCGTTGCGCTTGCCCGGACGGTTCATGGTCAACGTGGCGATCGGACCGTCGATGTCGATCTTGAGGATATCAGTGGCCATCGTGGCTCTCCTTATCGCGGCGGCAGGCGCACGGCGCCGTCCAGACGGATGGTGGTTCCATTGAGGAACGTGTTGGTGATGATCTGCTCCGCCAGGAGCGCGTATTCATGCGGCGTGCCAAGGCGCGGCGGGAAGGGGATGTTCGCGGTAATCTTCTGGGCAATCTCTTCGGGGAGCCCCTCCATCATCGGGGTATGAAAGAGCCCCGGCGCGATCGCCATGACACGGATACCCGATTGCGCGAACTCACGCGCGGCGGGAAGACACATGGAGGCGATGGCCCCCTTGGACGCTGCATAGGCCGCCTGCCCAAGCTGACCATCCTCAAAGGCGACAGAGGCAGTATTGATGATGACCCCGCGCTCCTGCGTGTCGAGTGCGTCCAGCTCGGCCATGCGGCGCGCACCGTGACTCATGACGTTATAAGTTCCGAAAAGATTGACCTTGAGCGTCCTCTCAAAGACATCGAATGAGAGCTTTCCCTCACGACCGACGATCCTGGCAGCCATACCAATCCCGGCGCAGTTGATGACGATCCGAGGAGCACTTCCGAATCTCTTTGCCGCAGCATCAAACGCGGCGCTCACCGCCGCCTCGTCGCTCACATCGGTCTTCACGGCCAGCGCGCCGATCTCGGACGCGACTTCCTCCGCGCGCTCGATGTTGAAGTCGACAATTACCACCTTCGCACCTTGCGCTGCGAGATGGCGTGCCGTGGCTTCGCCGAGTCCGCTTCCACCGCCGGTGACCAATGCAACCTGATCCTTGATATGCATCTGCATTTCCTCCTCTTCGCACACGTTTTCTCAAACAAGAGTAAGAACGGCGCCAAATGCTGATTTTCCATAATGATTATACTTCATAACTAAATTGTCGAGAGAAATGATTTCAGAGATATCAATATCTTAGTGAAATACCACGTCAGTCTTCGCGATGGGCATTCGTGGCTTTCGTTGCAAGAGACAGGAAGGTCTCACGCTCTTCATCGCTTAGCCCGCGCAAAATATCGGTTTGCATTTCGCGCACGATCGGAAAGACGTCATCCACCATTTTTCGCCCCTCCGTGGACAGGAAAACTTCCCTCGCGCGGCGATCTCTTTGGCTCACCTTGCGCACAACCAGCCCCTTTTTTTCGAGCCGATCAATGACCCCTCCAATCGTCGCGCGATCATAGGCAATAAGCGCAGCGATACGGGCCTGATCGACGCCAGGATTTGCACCGATCGCGTCCATTGCAGCGAACTGAACGGGCGTCAGATCATGGCCGGCACGCTGCGCATGGGCCGAAAAAACATGGGTCGCGATTTGGTGCAGCCGCCGAATCAAATGGCCGGGCATCGTCTGAATTTCCATGAGAAACCTTTAGCATTTTTTCAAATCCTCGCGCAATTACAGTGTGTTGCTGACAGTAGTGTGCACACTCATTAATTTGTTGACCAATATTTGTAAGTATAGTTATTATTTTTGCCAAGGCAGTCGCCAAACAGATCGGAGGACCCTCATGCAATACCATTTGAACGGCTTCACACCCGGCCATCCGGACGTATCACCCGCAGCTTCGACCGCTGCACGTCATCGAGGCGCCAATGGTCTGCCGGAAAAAGTCGACGTTTTGATTGCCGGGTGCGGACCGGCAGGCCTTTGCCTTGCGGCGCAGCTTTCCCAATTCCCAGACATCTCGACCATGATCGTCGAACCGAAGCAGGGCCGTATGGAAAAGGGGCAGGCCGACGGGATCAACGTTCGGTCGATGGAGATGTTTCAGGCCTTTGGGTTCGCTGACGCGGTGAAACGCGAATCCTATTGGGTCAATGAGACGACCTTCTGGGCGCCAAACCCTAGTGCCCCTGGAGAAATCAAACGCGTAGGACGCGTTCAGGACGTCGAGGACGGGATTTCGGAAATGCCCCATGTCCTCATCAACCAGGCGAGGGTGCATGATTTCTACCTCGACATCATGTCGAATTCCGCCTCGCGTCTCGAGCCCGACTATGGGTTGAAAGTTCTTGACCTCACTGTGGATGCAGAGGCGGAAGACTACCCCGTAACCGTTACGCTTGAGCGCACCGATCCAGAGCGCGCCGGTCAGACCGAGACCGTGCGCGCCAACTATGTTGTCGGTTGCGATGGCGCCCGCAGCAATGTGCGCAAATCCATCGGCGGTGCATTGCACGGCGACGCCGCGCATCAGGCGTGGGGGGTAATGGATGTGCTTGCCGTCACGGATTTCCCGGATTTCCGTATGAAGGCGATCATTCAGTCGCAAGGCGAAGGAAGTATCCTCGTCTTGCCACGAGAGGGGGGCTATCTCGTGCGGCTCTATGTCGAACTCGACAAACTGCACGAGAATGAGCGCGTCTCTGAGCGCGGACTTGGCATTGACGACATCATCGCGAAAGCCAAACGCATTCTTCAGCCGCACGCATTCGACGTGAAAGATGTGGTTTGGTGGTCGATCTATGAAATCGGCCACCGTCTCACCGACAAATTCGACGACGTGCCGGCCGAAGACGTTGCAACACGCGCGCCGCGTGTCTTTACCGCCGGGGATGCCTGTCACACCCATAGCCCGAAAGCCGGGCAGGGGATGAATGTCTCGATGGGAGATACGTTCAATCTAGGCTGGAAACTGATCTCTGTCCTGACAGGCCGGGCTGCGCCGGACCTCCTTCATTCCTATTCCCGCGAGCGTCAGGCCGCGGCGCAGGGGCTGATCGACTTTGATCACCAATGGTCCCGCGTCGTCGGTGCGCGCCCGGACGAGGCGGACAGCGACATGCCCCTAGTGCAGAAGAAATTCATTGAAGGTGGTCACTTCACCGCCGGCCTTACTGTAAACTATGAGCAATCCGCCCTCATTGGCGGCAAGGAATGGCAGGGGCTGGCATCGGGGTTCGAGATCGGGATGCGGTTTCATTCTGCGCCAGTTATCCGCCTTGCCGACGCAAAGCCGATGCAGCTTGGCCATGCGGTGACGTTTGGGCGTCGTTGGTACGTGTTCGCGTTCGCCGGAGAGGACGACCATGGACAGGAAGACGCCCCTGTCTCGAAGCTTTGTAGCTTCCTCGAGACGAGCCCAGATTCTCCGATTTCCCGTATCCGCAAATCAGGCGAAGATATCGACGCGATGATCGACGTGCGCGCCGTGTTCCAACAAGGCTTCCGCGACTTGGATCACACCAAGATGCCCTCGCTCTTGCGACCGATGAAAGGCCGCTTTGGCCTCGTGGATTATGAGAAAGTGTTCTGCTCCGACCTCAAGAGCGGCGAGGATATCTTTGACCTGCGCAATATTGATCGCGCCAAGGGCTGCATGGTTGTCGTGCGTCCGGATCAACATGTGGCGCATATCCTACCGCTCGAGGCATATCAGGATCTGGCCGCGTTCTTCGAGGGAATTTTTCTCCCGAAGTAACCACTTCGCGCTCTGACGTTGGGAAGGTGCGCTGCGTCAGGAGCGCGCCTTCATATTAGGTGCCTTGCGACCGCGATATTTCACCGTGAGATCAAGCGGCACGTCATTTTCGTCATAGACGCCAATGATAACGCCGCGCCCGCCGGATTTCCTGCGCATCTCCAAGAGTTGTTCTTCGCTACGGGTCGTGCGCTGTGATTGGCGACGGGTCCAGGCGAAGAGTTTGTCATACATTTCGGCGATGACCTCCGCGTGAGGGTCACTGTCACCTAGGTCGTAGAATTCCTCCGGATCGGCCTCGAGGTCGAAGAGCATCGGGCGATAGCCGCCTTCAAAGTGGATGAGTTTCCAGCGTTCGGTCGCGACCATGAACATCACCGCATCACGCACCGGGATGTCGTTCTTATCGGCCACAGGCGACGCGGAATAGTCATACTCGCAGATCACGTAGTCCCTCTGTGTATCTGCCGTTTCGCCGCGCACGATCGGCAATAGGCTTTCACCCTCGAGGATATGCAAGGCAGGGGCACCACCCGCGACCTCAACGAAAGTCGGAGCGAGGTCTATGCTCTCGACGAGCGCATTGCAGACCGCTCCACGCGTTGCATCGGCCTCGGGTGAGGGATCGTAGATGATGAGCGGCACCTTGATCGCTGCGTCTTGGAAGAAGGTCTTTTCGCCCATCCAGTGATCACCCAGAAAATCGCCGTGATCGGAGGTCAGGACAATCATTGTGTCGTCCATGCGCCCGGTGTCTTCCATCCAAGCAAAGAGACGTCCCATTTGGTCATCTGCCTGTTTGATAAGGCCCATATAGGCGGGGATCACCGCGTCGCGCACGTCCTGGCGGGAAAACGCCTCGCCAACCTTGGTTTCCATAAAGGCCTTGAAGATCGGGTGCGGGTTCTCCCGTTCACGCTCGGACCGGCTCACTGGAGGGACATGCTCTGGCCCATACATCGAGGCATAGGGTTCAGGCACGATATAGGGCCAATGTGGCTTGATATAGGAAAGGTGACAGCACCACGGACCGTCATGGCCGTCCATAAACTCCATGCCGCGCCCAGTCAGGTAAGGTGTCTCGCTATCAGGTTCTGCGATATTGGCGGCCTCAGCGCTATTCTTCAGGAACCAGCCCGAAAGCACGTTGCCATCCTCGTCAAGGCCGGAATTCGCGAAGTCATGCCAAGGGTTGTCGCTCTCATAGCCTTTTCCACGAAGCCATTCATTGTAGGATTTGGCACCGTCAGGATCATAAAACCCCTCCGGTCCCTCCGGAAGCATGCCGTCATCCCGCTCAAACACGTCAAAACCGCATTCGGCAACCCGCGCACCAATAAGGGAATCCGGCTCGAGCCCGAGACGCGCCATGCCCTCTGCATCGGCGCGCATGTGGGTTTTACCAACCAGGTAGCACTCCATACCCACCTTGCGCAGGTGATCGCCCATCGTCATCTCGCCAACTTTGAGCGGGATGCCGTTCCAACTTGCCCCATGAGAATGCACGTAGCGCCCGGTATATGTGCTCATCCGGGAGGAGCCACAAATCGGCGACTGGATATAGGCGCGGTCAAAACGAACGCCCATGGACGCCAACCTGTCGATATGCGGGGTTTCAAGATGCGCATGTTTATAGCAACTTAGATAGTCCCAACGCAGTTGATCGAACATGATGAAAAGAATGTTCTTCGGCGCAGACACGGTCTTTTAACTCCCCATTTTTTCGGGAACAGTAGCCCGGAAAATGGGCCAACGGAAATGGCTGGGCCGCGATTCTTTTTTGACGTTTTCCCGACGGCGCATGTCGGGAATGAACGCGCAGGATTCGGTTTCCCGCTTCAGTTTGCCCGGATACACCAAAATGGGAGACAGGATCATGCCGGCAGGTAAGGCCCCTTTTTCGCTTGCTGAATATGACCGCCGTTTGGCAAAGACGCGCGCCGCCATGGCCAAGGCCGGGCTCGATGCCATCTTTGTCACCGACCCCTCGAACCAAGCCTGGTTGACGGGTTATGACGGTTGGTCCTTCTACGTCCATCAAGGCGTGATCGTCCCAATGGAGGGCGAGCCCGTCTGGTGGGGGCGCTACATGGATGCGATGGGCGGTCTGCGGACCTGCTGGATGGCCGAAGAGAATATCGTTGGCTATGCGGACAACTATGTACAATCGACCATACGCCACCCGATGCAAGATCTTGCCGGTCACCTCAAGCGCCTCGGCCTTGAGACAGCACGGATCGGTGTCGAGATGGAGAACTACTATTACTCTGCGAAGGCTCATGCGGTCCTGACCGAAGAGCTGCCCAGTGCGACGCTTATAGACGCCACGGCGCTTGTGAACTGGCAGCGGCTCGTGAAATCCGAAGAAGAGATCGGCTTTATCCGCAAGGCGGCACGGATCACGGAGAAGGTCATCCATACCGCAATCGAGCGGGCAGAACCGGGTTTGCGCAAGAACGAACTGGTCGCCGACATCTATCACGCGGGGATCGTCGGCGTGGACGACGACTGGGGCGATTACCCGGCCATTGTTCCACTGACGCCCTCGGGGCTTGATGCGACGGCGGCGCACCTGACCTGGAATGGTGATGCCATGCGCGCTGGTGAAGCGACCTTCTTTGAACTTTCGGGCTGCTATCGCCGCTACCACGCACCGCTTTGCCGGACGATCTATCTTGGCACGCCGCCACAGGATATGCTGGATGCCGAAAAGGCCCAGCTTGAGGGGATTGCCGCAGGCCTCGAGGCCGCGCGCGCAGGCAATAGAACCTCGGATGTCGCAAATGCCTTCCTTGCAGTGCTTGAAAAACACGGCATCAAGCGCGAAGGTCGTATGGGGTATCCGATCGGGCTGAGCTATCCGCCGGACTGGGGCGAGCGCACCGCGTCGATCCGCACCGAGGATGAAACCATTCTCGAACCGGGCATGACCTTCCATTTCATGCCGGCGCTCTGGATGGAGAGCTGGGGTCTGGAGACCACCGAGACCATCTTGATTACCGAAGACGGCCCCGCCGAGACGCTTTGCGATGTGGACCGCAAGCTGTTCGTGAAAAACTAAGAGGCGCTCCGCCAAGGCGTGGTGCTCCGGGAATGCACATATGACGATAATGACCGTGTCCAAGACGTTGCTTGAAGAGGCCAAGGCGCTTCTGGGTGAACTGATCGCCTTCGAAACCGTATCGAGCGCGAGCAATCTCGACATGATCGCCCATCTCGCGCGGCACCTGCAAGAAAGCGGTGCCGACGTCGAGATCCTGCATGACGAGACCGGCACCAAGGCCAATCTCTTTGCCACAATCGGACCGCGCAAGGACGGCGGAATTGTCTTGTCTGGGCATTCCGACGTCGTCCCGGTTCTGGATCAGGACTGGACCAGCGATCCGTTCCGCATGGAAGAGCGCGACGGCAAGCTCTATGGCCGTGGCACCTGCGACATGAAGGGATTCATTGCAGCGGCTGTTGCGATGGCGCCTTTCTACGCGGCACTGAACCCAACGCGCCCGATCCATTTCGCCTTTACCTATGACGAGGAAGTCGGCTGTTTCGGGGGGCAGGCGCTTGCCAATAGCCTCAAGGAGCTTGGACTTAAACCTGCGGTGGCGATTGTGGGAGAACCGACCTCGATGCGGATCATCGAGGGGCACAAGGGCTGTTACGAATACACCACCCGTTTTACCGGCCTCGAAGGCCACGGCAGCGGACCGGAACGTGGTGTCAACGCGGTCGAATACGCCGTGCGCTATGTCTCCAAGCTCTTGGAACTTAAATCAGAACTTCAGGCTCGCGCGCCCAAGGAAAGCCGCTTTGATCCGCCTTGGACAACGATCAACACCGGCTCTTTGGTCGGCGGCGTGGCCCATAATGTGATCCCCGGAAAGGCCCAGATCGAATGGGAGATGCGCCCGGTGCAGCGTTCGGACGCGGATCATGTCAAATCCGTCCTGGCGGCCTTTTGCGATGAAGAACTCCTGCCGCAGATGCGCGCCGTCTGCCCGGACGCAGGTATCGAAACCGAGATCATCGGAGAGGTCGATGGGCTTGAACCGGTCGATCAGAACGAGGCGCGCGATATCGTCATGGAGCTTACTGGTGCCAATGGGGCCGATCTCGTGCCGTTCGGTACCGAAGCAGGTATCTTCCAAGGCCTCGGCATGAATGTTGTCGTCTGCGGTCCTGGCTCGATCGAACAGGCGCACAAGCCTGATGAGTTCCTTGAGGTTGAGCAACTCTCGCAATGCCTCGCGATGTTGGGTAGGCTCTCGCATAAACTGGTCTGACCCAAGAGGCAGCAGATATGCAGATCTTCGCAACGGCGCTCTGGGATGCGCTTAACCGGTTCCTCAACAAGGGTGGCACGGTGCGGGCGAGTCATGTCGCGCTCTCGATGATGCTTGCGATCTTTCCCTTTTGCCTCCTGGCCTTATCGCTTGCCGGCGTCGTGAGCCGGATCGGCCTGACCGGGTCCGAGACCGAGCTGGGCGATATCCTCAACCTCGTGTTCGGGTCGTGGCCTGACACGATTGCCGACCCCATCGAAGGAGAGGTGCGCGCGGTGATGGAGACCAGCGATGGATCAATCATCACGCTTGGTGCCTTGCTGACCATTCTTTTTGCCTCGAACGGGTTCGATGCGATCCGCATCGCTGTCAGCGAGGCTTATCATGACCGGGATCCGCGCCCCCTCTGGAAGCGCCGACTTATCGCCGCCGGGTTCGCAGTCGGCGGGGCATTGTTGGTAACAGTCTCGGGGCTTTTTGGTGTGGTGATCCCGGTCTATGTGCGACTTGTCTCGGAGTACGCGCCGATCCTGCATCTTGATATCGTGACCCATGAAACGGTCGTATTTTGGCTCACGAGTTTCGTACTTCTGGCCGGTCTCGTGGCGATCCACAAATGGCTGCCGGGCGTCAAACGTCCTTTGAAAGCGATTTTGCCGGGGGTCATCCTCACGGTGGTTCTCTGGGTCATCATCGCCTATGGCTTCGATTTCTACGTGCGCAATTTTCCAACTTATTCCGTAACTTACGCAGGGCTCGCCGGGGTCATTGCGGCTCTGGTCTTCATGTACCTTATGTCCGCGGTGCTTGTCCTCGGAGCGGAATACAACGCGCGCCTTGGCGAGATTGCACAAGCCCGCAGGCGCCAAAGCTCATAAGAGCGGCGAGAACAGCCGCGCCACCGGGGCAAGGAGGCGAATCCAAAGCGGCTGAGCCGAAAGGGGCTTGGTCAGGGGCGTGCTCTTTTCGAAGTCAGCCTTGAGCATCTCCGCCACGGCGCTGGCCGCTTCCCTATCAAAGATCAGGGCAGTGGCTTCGAAGTTCAATCGGCAGGACCGGCTGTCGAGGTTGATTGTCCCAACCGACGCCATCTGGTCGTCCACCACCATAGATTTCTGATGCATAAACCCGGTGTCATAGAGATAAATCCCCACACCAGCCTCGCGCATCTCGTCAAAGCAAGCGTATCCGGCAAGGAAGGTGGCCCAGTGATCGGCCCGCGCGGGCACCAAAATCCGCACATCAACGCCTCGCATGGCCGCGACCTTGAGAGCCGACATCACATCACCCTCGGGGACGAAGTAAGGGGACGCTATCCAAAGGCGCACCTGTGCCATCTGCGCGGCCGTACAGAAGTAGAGCGTCCCGGTTTCAAACTCATCGGCAGGGCCGCTGGCAAGGAGGAGGGCGTCCTTGTCGGCAGCGGCGGTTCCCGCCTCCCAGTTCAGGTATTCGAACAGGCTTTCATCCGTAGCCCAAATCCAATCCTCGCAGTAGACCAGTTGAAGCTGCGACACGACTGGCCCATGAAGCACGCAGGCGGTATCGCGCCATGGTCCCATCGCCCCGTGGCCAAGGTATTCGTCTCCGACGTTGAGACCGCCGATAAAACCCTGTTTTCCATCAACAATCACGCATTTTCGATGATTGCGAAAATTGATCTGGCGGCGGTTGCTCGGCCCGCGCAGGGCGTTGCTATCGAGGATGCGGATACCGGCCTTGGTTAGTCGCTTGAGATAGGCGCGTGTGAGGCGTGAAGAGCCAATCGCATCATAAAGCACATAGACACGCACCCCACGTGTGGCGGCTTGGTGCAGACGCTCTGCAAGCGCGGCGCCGATCTCATCATCGCGCAAGATATAGAACTGCAGAAGGATATATTCATCTGCGGCGTCTATCATGTTGAAAATACGCGCAAATGTCTCTTCCCCATCAATCAGGAGCTCAAAGTCGTTCCCCGACAAGACCCGCGAAGCTGCGAGCCGCTCAAAGGCGGGAAATGGCGCGGGGTTTCCTTTCGGCGGAAAAAGCTGGCGGGCCTGTTCTATCCCGTCGAGCACACGCTGCGAGGCACGGCGGGCCACGACATAGCCAAGATGTTTACGATGGCCGAGAAAGAGGTAGCTGATCACCGCGAGGTAGGGCGCGGCAAGAAGGAAGACGACCCAAGCCACGGCCCCTTGTGGGGTTCGGGCGCTGCGCATGGCACGCATAGCAAAGATCACCGCGACGATCTCGAGGAGGATCAGGGCAAAGAGAGAGAGACTTGCCGTCAAAGGGGGCTCCCGGGCGATGGTTCTCTCAAAGCCTAGCCCCATCCCGACGCGGTTGCAAAGGCGGGGCGACGCAACGGCGAATGCGGCAGAGATTGCGCGCGCAAGAGAAGGCGCTATGCTCCCCTCCGAGGAGATTAGAAGAGGGAGGGAGGCTTTCATGCAGAGCAGCATCGGGGCGTTTTTCAAAGAAAAATCAGAGCATTACCGGAAGAACGAGTTTCTTGCCGTGCCTGCAGATGCAGGCCGCGCCTATCACCCTGACGGCTATGCGATCAGCTATGAAGAGGCCGGCCAGCTTGTCCAGCGCTGGCAAGACAGGCTACAGCGCGCTGGCTACGGCTTTGGCGACCGGGTCGCGGTTCTTCTTGGCAATCGGCCCGAGATGATGCTCTTGAAGCTTGCTCTCAACGGTTTGGGGATGAGCTGGGTGCCTGTAAACCCGGACTATCGGCCAAACGAGGTGGCGTACCTTCTTGATGACAGCCGGGCTTCGCTCGCCATTGCCGCGCCGGAACTTGCCGCTCTGATGCGCGACGGGATCGCGGAGGCGGCGCGCGACGTGGCGATGGTGGAGATGTCCGAAGATCTGCCGGACCTGCCGCAAGGGACGGGCGGCGCCGAAGGCGTCATCGATGGGAGCACAGAGGCGAGTCTGATCTACACCTCTGGCACGACCGGACGGCCCAAGGGCTGTATCCTGAGCCATGCATACGAGCTCGACATGGGGCGATGGTATGCGACGCGCGGCGGGTTGATCGACTTTCGAGATGGTCAGGATCGCATCTACAACCCACTTCCACTTTTCCATGTAAATGCCGGAATTATAACGTTTTATTGTGCAATCGACAAAGGCAACTGCCAGATTATCCCAGAGAGGTTTCGGGCCAATTCCTGGTGGCGCGAGCTTTCGGAAACCGGGGCGACCGTGGTGCATTACCTCGGCATCGTGATCCCGGCCTTGATGAACCTCCCCGAGAGCCCGTGGGACCACACCCACAAGGTGCGTTTTGCCGTGGGGGCCGGTGTTGAACCGACGTTGCATCGACCCTTTGAAGAACGGTTTGGGTTCCCCTTGATCGAGGTCTGGGGCATGACCGAGATGTGCCGCATCCTTGGCGACAACCACGAACCCCGCCAGATCGACACCCGCGCCATGGGGCGACCGTCTCCGGGCCTCGAGGTACGCGTGGTCGATCAGGACGACAATGAGGTACCCCGAGGCACTCCCGGCGAGATGACCCTGCGCTATAGCGCCGAAGAGCCACGGCGCGGATTCTTCTCGGGCTATCTCAACCTGCCGGAGGCAACGGAAGAGGCGTGGAAGGGCGGTTGGTTTCATACAGGCGACACGGTCGTGATGGATGAGAGCGGGATGGTGTTTTTTGTGGATCGCAAGAAAAACATCATACGGCGCAGTGGTGAAAACATTGCTGCGGCCGAGATCGAAGCCTGTTTGCAGGAGCATCCCAAGGTCGAAAGGGTGGCCGTTTTGGCGGTCGAGGACGCGATGCGGGACGAAGAGGTCATGGCCTGCGTAACCGTCACGGGCACCACAGACGCGGCGATGGCGGACGATCTTTTTGCGTGGTGTTTCAAGCGGTTGGCCTATTACAAGGCGCCCGGCTGGATTCGGTTTGTGGACGAGATTCCAGTCACTGGAACCCAGAAAATCCAGAAACACGCGATGTTTTCCGAAGGGCAAGACCCGACCGAGGGGGCACATGATTTCCGCCCTCGCAAGAAGCGGGGTTAACGGCGAATCGGACCCTGAAACGGGGGGCGGTATCACGTCGGTATTTTGTCGGTATTGCGTCGGTGGAGGGTGCGGATTGTTCCGGGTAACCGAACGTGCGGTGGTTAATTTTCTGAGAAACAAAAAGAAGAGGGCAAGCGGTCATGCGACCAGCTTGCCCCCCTGTGATGCTTAGCAGTACGTGAACGCCGGATCAGGCGCGGCGACGGCGGCCCCCGGTGCGCCCACCACGGCCACGGCCTTCCTGGCCGGGTTTGGCGGGCTGCTTGTTGAAGGAGATCCAAGCCGCGCCACCATCGTCGTTGTTGGTCAGCAGGTTGGCGGCGCGGATGGCCTCCATTTCCTTGCCGGCGCGCGCCTTGGTCGAACCCATACCGAACATCTGCACGAAGGCTTCGTCGTCCATATCCTCGGGCAGGATGATGCCTGCGGCCTGAACCTCAGCCTTCTTCTCGGCAATCTTGGTGGC
The DNA here is from genome assembly GCF_022814865.1 of Shimia aestuarii. Lineage (GTDB taxonomy): Bacteria > Pseudomonadota > Alphaproteobacteria > Rhodobacterales > Rhodobacteraceae > Shimia > Shimia aestuarii_A. Next base: position 98,850 of record NZ_JAKVRD010000006.1, read on the forward strand.
GTTGATCGGGAGCGCGACCGGGTTCATGATCGCCGAGGTCATGCCAGTGGCCATGGCCATCGGCAGGAAGGCGTTGTTGACGCCGTGACGGTTCGGCAGACCGAAGGAGATGTTCGACGCGCCACAGGTTGTGTTTACACCAAGCTCGTTCCGGAGGCGGCGGTTCAGTTCAAAGACCTGAAGGCCAGCGGTGGCCATGGCGCCGATCGGCATGACGAGCGGGTCGACCACGATGTCATGCGCGGGGATGCCGAAATCGGCGGCGCGCTCGACAATCTTCTTGGCGACGGCGAAGCGGACCTCGGGATCTTCGGAGATGCCGGTGTCGTCGTTGGAGATCGCCACGACCGGGACGTTGTATTTCTTGACCAGCGGAAGAACCACTTCGAGACGCTCTTCCTCGCCGGTGACGGAGTTGAGGAGGGGGCGGCCTTCGGCGGCTTCGAGACCGGCCTCGAGCGCGCCGGGCACCGAGGAGTCGATGCAGAGCGGGCAGTCGGTCACGGCCTGCACGCGGGTCACGAGCTCGCGCATCAGGTCGGGTTCGACGAAGTTGTTGTCGGCATAGCGCGGGTCTTCGGCCATCTTGTTGGAAAAGACAGCGCCCGAGTTGATGTCGAGCACGGTGGCCCCAGCGGCCACCTGTGCCAGAGCATCAGCTTCGACGCGGGAGAAATCTCCACGCTCAAGCTCTTCGTTGAGGATCTTGCGACCCGTGGGGTTGATGCGTTCGCCGATAACGGTGAACGGCTGGTCAAACCCCATGATCGTGGTTTTCGACTTCGATTCGATGATTGTACGGGTCATTGGTCGTCCTTCAGGAAGCGTTTGCGGGCGTGGTCGAAGAGCCGCCGTTCTCGATGGCCCAGGTGGCGTTGGTCTTGATACCGCCAAGCGGGAAGAAGTGCACCTTCTCGATGTTGAAATCCGGGTTCGCGGCTTTGTGGGCGGCAAGCTCGGCAATCACGTCGGTCGGCTCGTAGGGCAGGAGCAGCTTGGAGACATCCATGGCGCGCTTCTGAAGCACCTTGAGCGAGGGGCCGACGCCACAGGCGATGGCAAATTTGATCAGGGTCTGCAGCTTGGCCGGACCGGCGATGCCGATATGGATCGGCAGGTCGATACCCGCGTCCTTGAGGCTGTCGGCCCATGCGATGATCGGCTTGGCGTCAAACGCGAACTGGGTCGCGAGCGCCATCTTGGCATCGGTGGTTTCCGAGAATTTCTGTTTCCAGCGCAGGGCATCCATGACGTTGGCCATGCTGCCGTCGGGATCGATGTCCTTGTTGCCTTCCGGGTGCCCGGCGACGTGCAGGTTGGTGAATCCCGCCTTGTCGAAGGCGCCGGTCTCGAGGAGCTGCATGGAGCTATCGAACGCGCCGTGGGGCGTGTCGACGCCACCGGCAAGCAGGAGCGCCTGTTTCACGCCAGCTTCGCCCTGATACATGGCGATCCAGTTCTCGAGCGTCGCCTTGTCCTTGATGATGCGCGCCGGGAAGTGCGGCATCACCGGATAGCCTTCGTCGGCGAGACGCTTGGCGGTGGCGACCATTTCCTCGATGGGCGTGCCTTCGATATGGGCGATGTAGACGCGCGTGCCTTCGGGCAGCAGGTCGCGGAAGTTTTCAACCTTGGCGGCCGTGCGCGGCATGACCTCGATCGAATAGCCTTCGAGGAAGGCAACGACGTCGGCAGAGGCGCCGATGGGGCCTTCGGTCTTTTTTCTGAAATTCAGCAGTGCCATCATGGCCTCCCAGAGTGATGCGCGGGTCATGCCCAGCCTTCGTTGTCGATCAGCGCCTTGAGGCGGTCCTGATCAAATTCCGTATCGAGACGGGCCGCTTCGGCCTCGGCCACGTCAGCCGCCTCGCCCTCCACCGGGTAGGGATCTGCCTTGCGCCATTCAGCCAGGTAAGCGTCGGCATCCTTGGCGCCGATCTTCATGGCCGCACGGTCAATCGCCTGTTCGAAACGCTCGGGGAGCTGTTTCTTGGCGCCACGACGCCCTTTGCCCACAATCACTTGGGCCGGGATATCGCGCCAGTAGACGACAGTCACATCAGGCATGGTTTGATTCCTTCCGGTTAACGCATTCTTCCTAGGACAGCGCGCCCGACGGACAGTGCACGTTTTCGACAGAACACTCGTCAAGTGCGACGCGCACGCTTGTAACGGAGCCAAGACAGAGAGGCACACGCATATTCTTCATGTTCATGATGAGGGGAAGCTGCGGTGTTGCTATTGCGCGGGCGCCGGGGAGTGACTAGGTTTGAGGTAACTCGAAATGGAGGGCGTGACTGATGGCGCCCAAGCGTCCCAAAGGTGCGGGCGCATTCCCGAAACCGGTTGAGAGCCCCGCGCCGAAACCGCCCGATCCCAGCGAACTTTATGCCGCGCTGGATCTGGGCACCAATAGTTGCCGCATGTTGATTGCCCAGCCAAAGGGCAATCAATTCCATGTGGTCGACAGTTTTTCGAAATCCGTGCAACTCGGGGCAGGCCTCGAGAGCACCGGGCGTCTTTCGCGCGGCTCGATGCGGCGCACGGTGCAGGCGCTTCGGATTTGTCAGCAGAAACTCAAGCGTCACAAGGTCAAGCGGATGCGGCTTGTCGCGACAGAGGCCTGTCGGCGGGCGAAGAACGGGCGCGATTTCATGCGTCAGGTGACTCGCGAGACGGGGCTGCGGCTCGACATTATCAAGCCCGAAGAAGAAGCGCGCCTCGCTGTGATTTCCTGCGCGCCGCTGGTCAGCATGAAGACCGAACAGCTATTGGTGGTGGATATCGGGGGCGGCTCGACGGAATTGGTCTGGATTGACCTCAAGGCGGTGCCGCCGCGCGAGCGCCCGAACGCGATCATGCGGCTGCATGCGGGGTTCCATGATCTTGGCAGCCCGTTCCCGGCGGCCAAGGTGGTGGATTGGATATCGGTGCCGTTGGGCGTTGCGACGCTTCGGGATCAGTTTCAGGACGTGGAAGACGATTCCGCGCGGTTTGCGCTGATGAGTTGGTTCTTTGAAGAAAACCTTGCCGAGTTCGCCCCCTATAAGGAAATGCCGCCGAGCGAAGGGTTTCAGATCATTGGCACCAGCGGCACGGTCACCACGGTCGCGGCCTCGCATCTTGGGTTGCGCCGCTATGACCGCACCAAGGTCGACGGGCTTCGGATGACGACGGAACAGATCGACAAGGTGATCCGCAGTTATCTTGACCTTGGGCCGCAGGGGCGGCGGCAGGATCCGCGGATCGGCCAGGATCGCCAGGCGCTCATCATGTCGGGCGCAGCGATTTTGCAGACTTTGATGCGGTGCTGGCCGACGGACCGGCTTTCGGTGGCGGACCGGGGGCTGCGCGAGGGGCTTCTTTATGCACAGATGAGCGCCGATGGCGTGCTTGAGGGCACGCCCTATTGACGGGGGCGCCAAGTCTTCTAGAAGACTTGGCCCGGGCAGGATTTTCCAGAAAATCCTGAGACGCGAGAGGATAAGACCATGGCGAAGACACCGAGCGGCAAGAACACATCGGGGCGCGGACAGCGCGACCTGACCGTGAAGGTCAAGACGGCGCGGGGGCGCAAACTCTCTTCGACGCGGTGGTTGCAGCGTCAACTCAACGATCCTTATGTGAAACGCGCGCAGGCCGAGGGCTATCGCGGGCGCGCGGCGTTCAAGATCATGGAGCTGGACGACAAGTATCGCTTCCTCGTGCCCGGTGCGCGGGTCGTGGATCTTGGCTGTGCGCCCGGAGGTTGGTGTCAGGTCGCGGTGAAGCGGGTCAATGCGCTGGCCGAGAAGCCGGGCAAGCGGGTAGGCACGATCCTCGGCGTCGATCTTCAGGAGGTGGAGCCGATCGCTGGCTGTGAAATCCATCAGCTCGATTTCATGGAAGATGACGCGGATATTCAGGTCAAGGAGTGGCTTGGCGGCAAGGCGGATGTGGTCATGTCGGACATGGCGGCGGCCTCATCGGGCCATAAGCAGACCGACCACTTGCGGATCATGGCGCTTTGCGAGGCGGCGGCCTATTTCGCCTTTGACGTGCTCGACGAGGGCGGCACCTTTGTGGCCAAGGTTCTGGCCGGGGGGGCAGAGGGCGAGTTGCAGAAACTGCTCAAGCAGAAATTTACCAAGGTCGCCAATATGAAGCCACCTTCGAGCCGCTCGGATTCTTCGGAGAAATTCGTCGTCGCTACCGGGTTCCGGGGCTAGCCCGCACGGCGCAATGACTGACTGGCGAGATCGCGAAACGCCGTGAGCTTGGCCGTGGTGAGCGGCGTGTCTTCTTCCGGTGCAAGGCGCGGGGGGCAGGCCTCATGCGCTTGTTCATCCTGACGAATCAATTCGAACAGACGCGCGTGGCGTGGAGGTTGGGCAGGTACAAACCTGTCCCGCATGACATGTTGCATGGGCAGCGATCCCGAAATGGCAATTGACGCGAGCAGACGCGATAGGCCGTAAAGATCGGTTAAGAGCAGGGCAAAAAGGGCTCTGAAATGTGCCTTTTTCAAGGAAACTGCGGTGATGCCCGCCAGCGTCCGGCAAGGAATTGCCCAAAATGTCGCATTCGCACTCGGCAAGGCGGATATGGCGCGTTACACTTTTGCCAGAGCGTGCCCCGACGGGTGTGAACGGGGCGCCATCACAAGGAGTTTCCATGCGCTATCACAAGCCCGCGTCTTTCGCGCAAGCCATTGATATCGCCAGCACATCCGAAGGGATCACACGGTTCCTCGCCGGTGGCACGGATGTGTTGGTACAACTGAGAGCAGACATTGTCTCGCCGGATGATCTTATCGACATCAAGCATATTTCCGGGGTCCGCGAGATCACCAAACGCGCCGATGGCGGCTATGATATTGGCATTGCCGTGAGTGGCGCGGAAATGAGCGAAGACGACGTGCTCATGGCCGATTGGCCGGGGCTCGTCGAGGCCATGGACCTGATCGGCTCGACTCAGGTGCAGGGGCGCGCGACGCTTGTCGGCAATCTTTGCAATGCCTCACCGGCGGCGGATTCCGTGCCTGCGATGATCGCCGCGGGGGTGACGCTCACCGTCGAGGGACCGACCGGCGCACGCGAGGTTGCGGTCGAGGATATCCCGACCGGACCGGGCAAGACAGCGCTCGAAAAGGGCGAAATGATCACCAAGGTGCATGTCCCGGCGCGCGGCGAGAACGCGGGCGATGCCTATCTGCGGTTCATCCCGCGCACCGAGATGGATATTGCGGTTGTGGGCTGTGGTGTGAACCTGCGCCTCGAGGGCGACACGATCACCGAGGCACGCGTCGCGCTTGGTGCCGTGGCCCCGGTAGCGGCACTGGTGCCGGAGGCGGCCAAGGCGCTCATCGGAACGACGCTTGACGAGGCCGCACTTGCTGCACTGGCCAAGGCGGCGCAGGAGGCCTGCAACCCGATTGACGACAAACGCGGCACGATTGCCTTCCGCACGGACGTGGCCGGTGTGTTGGCGCAGCGCGCGGCAAAGATCGCCTATGCGCGGGCGAAAGGAGAGACGAAATGAGCTTGGTTCATGTGACCACGAAAGTGAACGGCGACGAGGCGGAATTCCTGTGCGAACCGCGAGAGACACTTCTTGACGTGCTGCGCGACCGGCTTGGTCTCACGGGATCGAAAGAAGGCTGTGGCACCGGCGATTGCGGGGCGTGCAGCGTTACAATCGACGGGCGGCTTGTGAGCTCGTGTCTTGTTCTTGGCGTCGAGGCCGAGGGCAAGGAGATCGCGACCATCGAGGGCATGGCACAGGGCGAGGCCCTGCACCCGCTTCAGCGCAAGTTCATCGAACATGCGGCGCTACAATGCGGGTTCTGCACGCCGGGCATCCTTGTCGCGGCAAAATCGCTTCTCGAAAAAGACCCGGACCCGAGCGAGGAGGACATCCGCTATTGGCTGGCGGGGAACCTCTGCCGCTGCACGGGGTATGACAAGATCGTGCGCGCCGTACAGGACGCGGCGAAAGAAATGCGGGAGGGCGTGTGATGGCCTTTGATCAGGAAAAAGACCAGTTCCGCGTGCTTGGCACGCGACCAGACCGCCCGGATGGGCTCGACAAGGTGACGGGCAAGGCGCGCTATGGCGCGGATATGTCGGCCTCGGGAATGCTGCATGGCGCTATCGTGCGCAGCCCGCATGCGCATGCGCGCATCGTCAAGATCGACGCCAGCAAAGCGCTGGCCATGAAGGGGGTGAAGGCCGTGGTGACGCGGGCCGATTTCCCGGATGGGCAGAAAGGCGAAGACTGGAACATCATGGAAAACTGCATGGCGGGCGAACGGGCGCTCTATGACGGGCACGCGGTCGCAGCCGTTGCGGCGACGACGCCGTGGCTTGCCCGCGATGCGGCCAAGGCGGTCGAGGTCGAATATGAGATTCTGCCGCATGTGACGGATGTCGATAAGGCCATGCAAGACGGCGCGCCGGTGATCCGCGAGGGCGCGGCGAACTATTCGGTGCCAGAGGGCATGCATCCGAATGTCGTCCGCTTCATCGAATTCGGCCATGGCGATGTGGAGAAGGGCTTTGAAGAGGCCGATGTCGTCATGGAGAACTCCTATACGACCGAGGCGACGCACCAGGGGTATATCGAGCCGCATGCCTGTCTTGCACAGATGGGCAGCGACGGGCGCGGCGAACTTTGGTGCTGCACCCAAGGGCATTGGTTCGTGCGGCGCATGTCGGCGGCCTGCCTTGGGATCGAGGTCAGCAAGCTGCGGGTGACGCCTTCGGAGATCGGCGGCGGCTTTGGCGGCAAGACGACGGTGTTCATCGACCCGGTGGCGCTCGCGCTCAGCCGCAAGGCGGATCGGCCGGTGAAGATCGTGATGAGCCGCGAAGAGGTTCTGCGCGCGACAGGCCCGACAGCGGCGGCAAGCATGGACGTCAAGATCGGCATGACCAAGGACGGCAAGATGACCGCCGGCAAGGCCGTGTTCCGTATGACGGGTGGCGCCTTTCCGATGGCGCCGGTGGATTCGGCGCTGGCCTGTGCCTTTGCCTGCTATGACCTCGAGAACGTCCAGCACGAGGGCTATGACGTGATGTCGAACCGCCCGAAACAGGCGGCGTATCGCGCGCCGGGTTCGCCCATGGCGGCGTTCGCGGTTGAGAGTCTTGTCGACGAGATGTGCCGCGAGCTGAAGCTTGATCCGCTTGAGGTCCGGCTCAAGAACGCGGCCAAAGAAGGGACGAAATCGAGCGCGGGGCCGACCTATCCGCGGATCGGTCTTGTCGAGACGCTCGAGGCGGCCAAGGCGCATCCGCATTTCACGGCGCCACTCGGACCTAATCAAGGGCGTGGGATTGCCTCTGGGTATTGGATGAACTGGGGCGGAGAAACCTCTGTTTCCCTTGCGCTTTCCGAAGATGGCACCGTGACGGTTTCGGTCGGCACGCCAGATATCGGCGGCTCGCGCGCTTCCGTCGCGATGATGGCGGCCGAGGCGCTTGGCGTCGAATATGAAGACGTGCGCGTCAACGTGGTCGAGACGGGTGCGCTTGGCGTCAACGAGCCGACACATGGCAGCCGTGCGACCTTTGCCACCGGGCTTGCCACGATCGAGGCCGCGACGCAGGCAAAGAAAACGCTCTGTGAACGCGCGGCGGCGAAATGGGGCATCGATGCCGAGGCGGTGATCTGGGAAGATGGCTGTGCCAAGCCCTCGGGGCCGAACGCAGGCGAGTTCCCACCGCTCAGCATTGGCGAGATTTGCGCCAAGATGGGCCGCACAGGCGGGCCGATCTCGGGCCACTTTGAAGCCACGCCGATGGGCTTTGGCGGCAGTTTCGGCACCCATATCGTCGATGTCGAGGTGGACCCCGAGACCGGGCACACAAGCGTCGTGCGCTACACGGTGGTACAGGATGCCGGGAAAGCGATTCACCCGTCCTATGTCGAGGGCCAGTTCCAAGGTGGCGCGGCGCAGGGCATCGGCTGGGCGCTGAACGAGGAGTATATCTATGGCGAGGATGGGCGGCTTCAGAACCCGATCTTCCTTGATTACCGCGTTCCCGTAGCCTCGGACCTGCCGATGATCGATACGGTGATTGTCGAAGTGCCGAACCCCGGCCATCCCTATGGTGTGCGCGGCGTCGGGGAGACAGGGATCACGCCACCGCTTCCGGCGATTGCCAACGCGGTCGCGGATGCAACGGGTCAGCGGCTTCGCGGCTTGCCGGTTTCGCCTCCAAAAATCCTCGCGGCGATAAAGGGTTAGAAACCATGGTTGATGTGACACTCTGGTCCAGCATGCGGCGTTTTGCCGACGGGCAAGAGACCGTCAGCGTCGCCGGAAACACGGTTGGCGAGGTTCTGCAGAACCTCGTCACCAGCTATCCGGGCCTTGAGCCGGTGATCGAAGACGGCGCGTCGCTTGCCGTGAATGGCGAGTATGCGGGCGACAGCCTCCAGATGGAAATCAAAGAGGGCGACGAAGTCTTTCTGCTTCAGCGGGTCAGGGGCGGATAAAAAGCCATAACCGACCGCTCTTATGCAGTCGTTTTCTTGAACCATGTCAGGAAGTTATGGCGGAGAGACAGGGATTCGAACCCTGGGTCCCCGTGAAGGGACAACGGTTTTCGAGACCGCCCCGTTCGACCACTCCGGCACCTCTCCGCGGGGGTCTGTGGAGGCGTCGTTTAATGATCTTTCGCAGGGGGTGCAAGGGGGGTTTTGACATTGTTTGAGAATTCCTGTGCGATAGGCTCATACAAGCTCTGAACGGAGGGTAAGACACATGATGCTACGGGTTTTCCTTGGACGCCTATTGTCGCTTGGGGTCGTGAGTTGTTTCACCCTTGCGATCATGGTCTTGCCGGCGCGTGCCGCGGACCGGGCCAATATTGAAGCGTTTCTCACAACGACGGGCTTTGATGTGGCAATCGAGTCCATCGCGCTCTCGGCGGAAAGCGCGCCAGAGATGCTTGGCCTCGATGCGAGCGATTTCGGCATTGAATGGAAACGCGTCTCGGAAGAGGTCTTTGACCCGGCGATGATGCGGGAGCGGGCGATGGATATCCTTGAGGAAACGCTTGAGGATGATCTGCTCGACCACGTGGCGGCCTTTTATGCGAGCCCGCTTGGCGCGGAGCTTGTCGCGGCGGAGAACGATTCGCATATGGCAGACGAGGACCACAAGCGCGAAGCAGGCAAGGCGCTGGTTGCGGAGATGGTGGTCGACGGGGCGGGGCGGATCGACCTGCTTGAACGCATGAACCATGCCATTGACCCCAATGACGTTGGCCCGCGGGCCGCGCAGGAAATCCAAATCCGGTTCTTGCTCGCCGCGTCCTATGCCGGGGTGATCGAGCTTCGGATGGACGAAGCCGGATTGCGCGCGGCCTTAAAGGAAAGCGAAGGCGCGTTGCGGCGCGACATGGCGGCCTCGGCCCTTGTCAGCGCGGCATATACCTATCGCGCGTTCTCGGATGAGGACATCCGGACCTATGCCGAGGCGCTTGAAGACCCGCGTATGCAGACGGTCTATGAGCTCATGAATGCGGTGCATTACGACATTATGATCAACCGGTTTGAAGCACTGGCCGGGCGCATGGGCGATCTGAGTCCGGGCGAAGAGCTCTGACCCTAGCCGCGATTGCGTCGGAACCGGTCGGTCACGGGGAAGGGCGGTAGCCAAGTCTCGCGCCGCTCGGTCCATGTTTCATAGTCAGGCAAGAAACGATCGGGTTCATCAAGCGCGCCGAGATGGATTTCGACCTCATCGCCCGTCCGGGCAAAGACAGATGAGCCACAGTGCGGACAAAATGCGCGGCCCTCATAGGCGCGCGTCTCACCGGTGATCGTCACTGCGCGCGCGGGAAAGATCGCGGCAGCGTAGAATAGGGCGCCATGATGTTTGCGACAGTCGAGACAATGGCAGATTCCGGTACGATCCGGCGCACCATGGGCGACAAAGCGTACCTTGCCACAGAGACATCCGCCTTCGACCTGTTCCATCGGCTTTTCCTTCGACTTCTCTCATGGGGCAGTCTATAGAGACGGGCGCGTTTTACCATCCATCGTCCCGGCTGCGGAAAGCGGTAAGTTATCCCTTGACAGTCGGGCCGATGCACAGGATAAGCGCGCAATCCGGCGTAAGGACCTCCTTGCGCCGTGTTTTGTTGAAACTACGTCCGGGCCAGATTGCCCACAAGGACGCGCGGTTCGAGGCGGCAACAGCCACAAACACCCGGATGGGGGCCACAGAACGCGGCAAACGCAAAGGAATAGGGCATGTTCGCAGTCCTCAAGACCGGCGGCAAGCAGTACAAGGTACAGGCAGGCGATATCCTGCGTGTCGAAAAACTGGCTGCAGACGCTGGCGAAAAAATCCAATTCAACGACATCCTGATGCTCGGCGGTGACAAGACCGTTGTGGGCGCGCCGCTTGTTGATGGCGCCGCTGTTCAGGCTGACGTGATCGACCAGATCAAAGGCGAGAAGGTCATCAAATTCGTCAAGCGCCGTCGTAAGCACTCGTCGAAGCGCACCGTGGGTCACCGTCAGAAACTGACCCTCGTGAAGATCACCGAGATCCTCGCATCGGGTGCCGACAAGTCCGGCGTCAAAGCCGCTGTGGGCGCTGGTTCGGTTGCGGGCGTGGCTGTTGCCGCTGCTGCTCCGAAGAAAGCCGCTAAGAAGCCCGCTGCCAAGAAGGCAGAGGCTCCGGCCGGCGCGGACGACCTCAAGAAGCTCTCGGGTGTTGGCCCGGCACTTGAGAAGAAATTGCTCGAAGCAGGCGTGACCTCCTTCGCGCAGATCGCGGCCTGGACCGACGCGGATGTTGCCGAGTTCGACGAAAAACTGTCGTTCAAAGGCCGCATCGAGCGCGAAGGCTGGGTTGAACAGGCCAAAGAACTGGCCAAATAAGCCGTAGAAACAGGAGACAAGCGATATGGCACATAAAAAAGCTGGCGGTAGCTCCCGTAACGGACGCGACTCTGCGGGTCGTCGCCTCGGCGTCAAGAAATACGGTGGCGAAGTCGTCATCCCTGGCAACATCATCATGCGTCAGCGCGGCACCAAGTGCTGGCCGGGCGAAGGTGTTGGCATGGGTAAAGACCACACCATCTTTGCGACCGTCGAAGGCAACGTGAAGTTCCACAAAGGCCTCAAGGGCCGCACCTTTATTTCGGTTCTCCCGGTGGCGGAGGCCGCTGAGTAAGCCGACCTTAAAGGCCATGTGACATTTAGGGGATCGGCGTCAAAGCCGGTCCCTTTTTTCATTTTGAGCAGGAGCCACGTGATATGACAGTGGCTGTCGTGACATTCACCGCATTTGCCGCGAGCCAGATCGCGACGCCGGGGCCGGCCAATATGGCCCTGATGGCGACGGGCGCGCGCTATGGGTTTGCCGCAGCCTTGCCGTTTGTCGCCGGGGTGGCGCTTGGCAAGCAGCTCATCATCTGGCCGATCGGGTTCGGGTTGATGTCGCTTGCGCAGTCAGTGCCGATCCTGTTCGAGGCGCTGAAATGGATTTCGGCGGCGTATATCTGTTGGCTCGCATGGCGGGTCGCGCATCTGCGGCTCGCGCCGGATGGGGCACAGGTGGGTGACGCACCGGGGTTTCGCGCCGGGCTGATCGTGCATCCCTTGAACCCCAAGGCCTGGGCGATGATCGTCACGGGGTTTGCCAATTTCGTGACCCCCGGCACGCCGGTCTTGCAGGCAACGGCCACCATCGCCATCTGTCTTCTGGCCTGCCAGATGGTGTTTCACCCGATCTGGACCTTTGCCGGGGACCGGATTGCGCGCCTCGTCGCAGGGCGTCCGGCAGAAAAGTACCTTATGAGAACACTGGCTGCGTTGACCGTGGCCTCGGTTCTTTATGTGTTGTTTTGAGGAGGGCACACATATGAAACACGATACGATCGTGACCCAACCCGTGATCGAAACCGACCGGTTCGCACTGCGCCCGGTCCGGCGATCTGATGAAGGGTTGATCGCGCTTTATGCAGGGGACGAGGAGGTCGCCCGCAACACATCGTCGATCCCGCACCCGCTTCCGCCGGGCAGCGTCGAGGCGTTTATTCAACGCGCCCAGTCTGAGGACCGGATCGAGGACGTCTGGGTCATGGATGGCAGCGCCGCGAATGGCGCCGAAGTCATGGGCGTGATTTCTCTCAAGCGCGTGGACACCGGCAAAGCCGAGATCGGCTACTGGGTCGCGTCGGCGTTCTGGAACACAGGTTTGGCCTCGGAGGCGGTTGCGGCGCTTATCAAGGCGAACCCGCTTGAGCTTGATACCATCTATGCCACGGTGTTTCAGGACAACCCGGCCTCGGCCCGTGTCCTGACCAATACCGGGTTTCAATACTTGGGCGACGCGGAAACGTTCTCGATCGCGCGGGATGCGACCGTCCCGACATGGACGTATAGTCTGAAACTGGATTGAGGCAGGCCTCGCTTGACGTTATCAGGCGAGGCAGACCTTCTCACATAAAGCGGCCCACATGGGCCAAAGGACCAAAACGATGAAATTCCTCGACCTCGCCAAGGTATATATCCGCTCCGGTAGCGGCGGGTCGGGATGTATCTCGTTCCGGCGTGAGAAATATATCGAGTATGGCGGCCCCGATGGCGGCGATGGCGGGCACGGCGGCAACGTCTGGGCCGAGGCAGTCGAGGGGCTGAATACGCTGATCGATTTCCGGTATCAGCAGCATTTCTTTGCCGAGAATGGCCGCCCCGGTATGGGCGCGCAGCGCACGGGCAAGACGGGCGAGGATATCGTCCTGCGCGTGCCGGTCGGCACCGAAATCCTTGATGAGGATCAGGAGACGCTTCTTGCCGACCTGACCGAGGTCGGGCAGCGGGTTCTCCTTGCCAAGGGTGGCAATGGCGGTTTTGGCAACCTGCACTTCAAGACCTCGACCAACCAGGCGCCACGCCGGGCCAATCCGGGGCTTGCAGGCGTGGAGCGCACCATCTGGCTGCGCCTGAAGCTTATTGCGGATGTGGGGCTTCTCGGGCTTCCTAACGCGGGCAAGTCGACCTTCCTTGCCGCGACGTCGAACGCGCGGCCCAAGATCGCGGATTATCCCTTTACCACGCTGCACCCGAACCTTGGGGTTGTCGGTGTCGACAACGTGGAGTTCGTGGTCGCCGACATTCCCGGCCTGATCGAGGGCGCGAGCGAGGGGCGGGGGCTTGGCGATCTGTTCCTTGGCCACGTCGAACGCTGCGCGGTGTTGTTGCATCTCGTAGACGGCACGAGCGGCACCCCGATCGAGGATTACCAGACCATCATTCAGGAAATCGAAGCCTATGGCGGCTTCCTTGCCGAAAAACCGCGGGTCACAGTTCTGAACAAGATCGACACGCTCGACGAGGAAGAACGCGAATTCATCAAGGAAGAGCTTGAGGCGGTCACGGATGGCCCCGTCATGCTCATGTCGGGCGTGAGCCGCGAAGGCACAACCGAAGTGCTGCGCGCGCTTCGGGCTCAGATCGACGCGGACCGGTTGCGGCAAAAGAAGGACGCCGCTGGCGAGGAGGAGGACGCGCCTTGGCAACCCTGAGCGGTGCGAAACGCGTTGTTATCAAGATCGGCTCGGCGCTTCTCGTCGATGCCACATCCGGGGATTTGCGCCGCGATTGGCTCTTGGGGTTGGCTGAGGATGTGGCTTGGCTCAAAGGGCGAGGCACAGATGTTGTCCTCGTCTCGTCCGGCTCTATCGCGCTTGGGCGCGCCGCGCTTGGCCTGCCGCGCACGGAACTGACACTCGAGCAATCGCAGGCGGCGGCGGCGGTCGGGCAGATCCGGCTTGCGCGGGCCTATGAAGAGGCGCTCGCGCCGCATGGGATCACCACCGGGCAAGTGCTTGTCACACTTGAGGATAGCGCCAACCGGCGCCGGTATCTCAACTCACGCGCCACGCTGGAACAGCTCTTGGGCCTTGGCGTCGTGCCGATCGTCAATGAGAATGACACGGTGGCGACGGATGAAATCCGCTATGGCGACAATGACCGTCTCGCGGCGCAGGTGGCGCTCACGACCGGGGCGGATGCGCTCGTTCTGTTGTCGGATGTGGACGGATTTTATTCGGACAACCCGATGGTCAACCCGGAGGCCAAGCGGTTCGACATCATCGAGGCGATCACGCCGGAGATCGAAGAGATGGCGGGCGAGGGCACCTCGGGCCTATCCAAGGGCGGCATGATCACCAAACTTTGGGCCGCGAAAACCGCGACGGCGGGGGGCTGTGCCATGGCGATCACGCTCGGCAGCGTGATGCGGCCGATCACGGCGCTGGAGGCGGGTGCGGCGGCCACGTGGTTTCGCGCGCAAGGCACGCCACAACTGGCCCGGAAACGTTGGATTTCCTCGATGAAACCGCAAGGCACGATCACCGTCGATGCGGGCGCGATCACGGCGCTTGGCTCGGGCAAGAGCCTTCTGGCCGCCGGGGTGCGCGCCGTCGAGGGCGACTTTGGGCGCGGTGATCCGGTGGCGATCCACGGGCCAGACGGGCACAAGCTTGGCCAGGGGCTCGCGGCCTATGCGGCGGGAGAAGCGGCGGCGATCAAGGGCTGTCACTCGTCACAGATCGAAGAGATTCTCGGCTATCCGGGGCGCACGGCGCTTATTCACCGGGACGACATGGCGCTTTGAGGCGCAAGAGCATTGAACACGAAGGACCAGATGATGACGGACATCACAGACATTCCCGCCCTGATGGCAGAGATTGGCCAGAAGGCCAAAGCCGCAAGCGCGGAGCTGGCCTTTGCCCCGGCGGAGGTCAAGACCAAGGCGCTTGAGGCGGCGGCTGAGGCGGTCTGGGCGCGCCGGGCCGAGATCATTGAGGCCAACGCCAAGGACATGGATTTCGGGCGCGAGAAGGGGCTCTCCGACGCGATGATGGACCGCCTGATGCTCGACGAAGGGCGTATTCAGGGGATCGTGGACGGCCTGCGCGCCGTGGCGGCGCAGGATGATCCGGTGGGGGAAGTCCTGACCGAATGGGACCGCCCTTCGGGCCTTCATATCAAACGCGTGCGCACGCCGCTTGGCGTTGTCGGGGTGATCTATGAGAGCCGTCCGAATGTCACTGCGGATGCGGGTGCGCTCTGCCTCAAGTCGGGCAACGCGGTGATTCTGCGCGGTGGCTCGGAGAGCTTCCATTCCTCGGGTGCGATCCATGCCTGCCTTGTCGAGGGCCTAAAGGCGGCGGGGCTGCCGGAGGATGCGATTCAGCTTATTCCCACGCGGGACCGGGCGGCGGTGCAGGAACTTCTGACCATGGTCGATACCGTGGACGTGATCGTGCCGCGCGGGGGCAAGGGGCTTGTCGGTCTCGTGCAGCGCGAGGCGCGAGTGCCGGTTTTCGCCCATCTCGAAGGGATCGTGCATATCTATCTCGACGCCGATGCCGACCCGGTGAAGGCGCTCGATGTGGTGACTAACGCCAAGACCCGGCGGACCGGGATTTGCGGCGCTGCAGAATGCCTTTTGATCCATGAGAGCCTTGTCGACACGATCGGGCAGGGCGTCTTGCGCGCCCTTCTGGACAAAGGGGTGCGGGTGCATGGCGACGACACGCTTCAGAAGATCGAAGGCGTGATGGCCGCGACGGACGCGGATTGGGGCAAGGAATACCTCGACATGGATATCGCGGCCAAGGTCGTTGGCGATGTGGATGGCGCGATTGCTCATATCCGGCAGTTCGGATCGAACCACACCGACTGTATCATCACGGAGAATGACGCCACGGCGGCGCGGTTCTTCCAGCGGCTCGATAGTGCGATCCTGATGCGCAACGCCTCGACCCAGTTCGCCGATGGTGGCGAGTTCGGCATGGGCGCGGAGATCGGTATCGCGACCGGCAAAATGCACGCGCGCGGCCCGGTGGGGGCCGCACAACTTACGAGCTTTAAATACCTTGTCGAAGGCGACGGCACCATCCGGGGCTAAAGCCGGTCAGAAACTAAGCGTGATCCGGTCTTCTTCGCGGGTCACAGCGAGCCTGCGTTGCAGCGTTTCAATGACACAGGGCAGAAGTCCAAACTCGACCTCATTCGGGGTCAGCCCTTCTGGTGGCAGGCCGGTTTCGATCGCCTGCCAGCTGCTTTCTTTCAGGGTCAGCGTGTCGGAGAGCGCCACCACCTGCCAGATACCAGACGCCTGCCGCAGGATGCTCAACACACCACCGCGGCCAAGTGCCGTCTCGGCGCAGAGCAGGGCCAGGAAAACCGCACGCAATTCGGGACGGGCAACGGCGCCTTCGACGAGCCAATCAAGGGAAATCCGGCTCTCGTGATAGCTATCGGCGAGGATGGTGCGGATTTCCAGTTCGGGGACAAGCTGATTGCCGGAGGCAAGGCCAAAGGCAATCCGGAAAAATCGGATACGTGCGGTGGCGTTGCTGACACTGCCGGAGATGAGGCCAATCTCGGGGCCAGTGGCATCGCCAGACATTGTGATGAGTTCGAGGCCGTTGCCAATAGCGCCGACCGGCGAGATGAGATCATGGCAGATCCGCGACCCTACCAGCGCCGCGAGATCTGTATTAGGGTTGGGCATAAGTCGGGCCTTGCATAATAGGATTTGAGAAAATGGATGATCTAAATGCGTTTCTTGAACCGGGAATGCTTGTGCGCCACCCGGATCGTCCGGATTGGGGCACCGGGCAGGTCCAATCGAATATCGGCGGCAAGATCACGGTTAATTTCCGTGAAGAAGGCAAAGTCGTCATAAACGGCTCCAGAGTAATGCTCTTGCCAGTCATTGAAAATGACAGTGATTGACGTAAAGTTAACACAACTCCTGATTGTCTATCAGCGCACCCCCTGTCGCACGATGTTGCCAATTGTCACACCAATGCCTAAAACGCGGAAATTCCACTTTGCAGTCGGACAAGATGGCCAGCCAAGATCCTGATTTCACGTTGAAACTTGCCGAGACGCCGGAAGAGCTCATGGCGGCGCAGCGGCTGCGCTACCGGGTTTTCATCGAAGAACTTGGCGGGGCGGGCGCGTTGGTCGATCACGAGGCGCGGCTCGAGAAGGATCGGTTTGATCCGTATTTCGATCACCTGATCCTCATAGACAACGCGCTTGACGTGCCGGAGATCGACCGGGTTGTCGGCGTTTATCGGCTCTTGCAGGACACACAGGCGCGTGAAATTGGCCAGTTCTACGGCGAAGATGAATATGACCTGACGGTCCTGAAGGAGAGCGGGCGCAAGCTCTTGGAACTTGGCCGGAGCTGTCTGCTGCCGGACTACCGGGGCGGGGCAGCGATGTTTCATCTCTGGAATGGGCTCGCGGCCTATGTGTTCGAGCATGAGATCGAGGTTCTTTTCGGGGTCGCGAGTTTCCACGGCACAGATATCGAGGCGCTCGCCGGGCCGCTCTCGCTTTTGCATGCCCGCCACCTCGCGCCGGAAGACCTTCGGGTGCGGACGCAGGCCGCGCATTTTCAGCCGATGGACCTCATCCCCGAGGACCAGATCGACCGCCGCAAGGCAATGCTCGCAGTGCCGGCGCTGATTAAGGCCTATCTGAGGCTTGGCGGCTTCGTGGGCGAGGGGGCCTATGTCGACCATGCGTTCAACACGGTCGATGTGTGCCTCGTGATGGATACGGAGCGTATGAACGCGAAGCAAAAAGCGATCTATACGAAAGGCCTTGAGACGTGAACCAGACCTGGACCGGCGAAGACAGCTATCCGCAGGACCGCCCGATCACGGCGATGGGTTGGCTGCGCGTGGTGGTTCGCGGCGCGGTCTTGATCGCGTTGATCTCGGTCTGTCTCGTCGGTCTCTTGCTGATCCGTTTCGTGGAAAAGCCGGTGCATGGGCTGCATCGACCGTGGACCCCCTTCATCACGCAGTTTGTCTGTCGCAATGCGCTTCGGATTCTCGGGATCGGGTTTCGGAGCGAAGGTACGCTGATGACGGGGCCGGGCGCGGTTGTCGCCAATCATAGCTCTTGGCTTGATATCTTTACGCTGAACGCGCGCAAACGCATCTACTTTGTCTCCAAGGCAGAGGTGGCGGATTGGCCGGGGATCGGATGGCTCGCCAAGGCGACGGGGACAGTCTTCATCAACCGGAATCCGAAAGAAGCGCAGGCACAGAAGGTGCTATTTGAAGAGCGTCTTCTGGCTGGGCACAAGCTCTTGTTCTTTCCGGAAGGCACGAGCACGGATGCGATCCGCGTGCTGCCGTTCAAGCCGACGCTATTTGCGGCGTTTTTTTCGCACGAGCTACGCGACAGGCTTTCAGTGCAGCCGGTGACGGTTCTTTACCATGCGCCTGAGGGCGAGGATAAACGCTTTTACGGCTGGTGGGGCGACATGGGGTTTGGGCCGCATGTACTCAAGGTTCTGGCGCAAGGGCGGCAGGGGCGCGTCGAGGTGATCTACCACACGCCGCTCAAGGTTTCCGAGTTCGCCAACCGCAAGACACTTGCCATGGCCTCGGAAGAGGCGGTGCGCGGCGCGCATAGCCTGGCCATAAAGGGGTAGGGCGCAGTTTTGCGTGGATTGGCACGTTTATAGGCTTGCAACCCTGCCCAGCCTTGCGTATATGCGCGCGTATTCAAACCCGCAGGCGAGGTTTGGGTTGCTCCGGGGAGACATCCCGGACAGTCCGCCGGTTGGAGCATCCGCTCTCAATTGACCCCGCCAAGGCGTAAACCGGAAAAGGAAAACAAGCATGGCTCTTCCCGAGTTCTCCATGCGCCAGCTGCTCGAAGCAGGCGTTCACTTTGGTCACCAGACTCAGCGTTGGAATCCCCGTATGGGCGAGTTCATCTATGGCTCGCGCAATGGCATCCACATCATGGACCTCACCCAGACGGTCCCGATGCTCGACGCAGCGCTGAACGTGATCCGCGAAACCGTCGCGAAAAACGGCCGCGTTCTTTTCGTCGGCACCAAGCGTCAGGCCGCAGCGCCGATCGCAGACGCAGCCGAGAAATGCGCACAGTATTACATGAACCACCGCTGGCTCGGTGGCACGCTCACCAACTGGAAAACCGTTTCCCAGTCGATCAACCGCCTGAAGGAAATCGACGAGAAAATGGCGAACGGCGCAGAAGGCCTCACCAAAAAAGAGCGTCTCGGCATGGAACGCGACCAGGCGAAGCTTCAAGCCTCGCTCGGCGGGATCCGCGAAATGGGCGGTGTTCCGGATCTTCTCTTCGTCATCGACGTGAAGAAAGAAGCACTTGCCATCGCAGAAGCCAACAAGCTCGGTATCCCGGTTGTGGCCGTGGTTGACACCAACTGCTCGCCCGATGGCGTAGACTACATCATCCCGGGCAACGACGACGCGGCACGCGCCATCGCGCTCTACTGCGATCTGGCCTCGCGCGCAGCCCTCGACGGCATGTCGGCCCAGCTTGGCGCCGCAGGCGTTGACCTTGGCGCGCTCGAAGAAGCTCCGGTGGAAGAAGCCGTGGCCGAAGACGCCGCAGCCGAAGCGTAAGCGTTACAGAACTGACACGGGGGCAGGGTAAGCCCGCCCCCGACAACTCTTTAGAACATCGAGGAGAGCCAAGATGGCGATCACAGCAGCAATGGTAAAAGAACTGCGCGAAATGACCGGCGCAGGCATGATGGACGCGAAAAAGGCCCTGACCGAAACCGACGGTGACCAGGAAGCGGCCATCGACTGGCTGCGCACGAAGGGTCTCGCGAAAGCCGCCAAGAAATCCGGCCGCACCGCAGCTGAGGGCCTCGTGGCCGTCAAGGTTGACGGTGGCAAGGGCGTGGCCGTCGAGGTCAACTCGGAAACCGACTTTGTCGGCAAGAACGCTGACTTCCAGAAAATGGTTGCAGGCATTGCTGATGTTGCGATCACCGTGTCCGACGTTGAGGCGCTGAAAGCGGCCGAAATGAACGGCAAGACCGTCGCAGACGTTGTGACCGACGCGGTCGCCACCATCGGCGAGAACATGTCGGTACGCCGCATGGCGAGCGTCGAAGGCGACATCGTGACCTCCTACATCCACAACCCGGCCGCAGACGGCATGGGCAAGATCGGCGTTCTCGTGGCGCTCAAGGGCGGCGACGAAGGGTTCGGCAAGCAGGTTGCCATGCACATCGCAGCAGCCAACCCGCAGGCTCTCTCGGAAGCGGACCTTGATCCGGCAGTTGTCGAAAAAGAGCGCTCCGTGCAGATCGACATCGCACGTGAATCCGGCAAGCCCGAGCAGGTCATCGAGAAGATGATCGTTGGCCGCATGAAGAAATTCATGGCCGAAGTGACCCTGCTTGGTCAGGACTTTGTCATCAACCCCGACCTGACCGTGGAAGCCGCGGCCAAGGAAGCCGGTGCCGAGATCGTGGGCTATGTCCGCATGGAAGTCGGTGAAGGCATCGAGAAGAAAGAAGAAGATTTCGCAGCAGAAGTGGCCAAGGCCGCTCAGGGCTAACGCCTGAACGCACGCGAAACGAGGGACAACGCCGCTCACATTTCGTGGGCGGCGTTTTCTTTTGTCTGGTTGGCGGATTGCCAGGCTTGGAAACGAAAAAGGCGACGCCGCCGGGGAAGGCAACGCCGCCGAAATCGAGCTCCCCTGTGCATGGGGATGGGGAAACCCGAACGTCGACCCGAAAGCGAAAATACACTCCGGGACCGACAACCGGACTGAAACCGGACAGCCGCAAGAGCCTCGGAATGGCGAGGGTTACAGCCATAATGTTCCAAGGCTAAAGCCACCACTCACGGAACAGTCTCTAAATGCCTGATTGACGCAAGGTCACACAAGTAAGGGAAACCTGACTTTTGACGCTTTCTTGCGTCAGGTCTAGCTTTCTGGCTTGTAAATCTGCTTTAGAAACGAGGCCTTGAGCAGCGCCTGTGCCGTGGTTTCCACGTCGAGCGCTTCCCGTGCGAGGCGCAGGTGCTTTTCGACGGTCGCCGGCGTGCGGTCTAGCAAGGTCGCGATGTCTTGGATCGTCTTGCCATCGCCAACCCATTCGAGCACCTCGCGCTGGCGTCCGGTCAGGGCGCGGCGCGGGTGTTCATAGGGCAGGGAGAGGATCTTGAGATGGGCGATCTGGCTCGAGAGCTCGATGAACCGGCCATGTTCTTGCCAGATCTCATCCACCTCGTCCTGTGTCATCCCAAGACGCGCCGTCAGCGCGAGCGCGCCCTTGGCCCGCGAGGACACCGTTGGAAAGCTGATCGAATAGCCCGCGGTGACACCCATGCTCAGGTTGAAATCGCTCACGGCGAGCTCAGTGGGCGACAGCGCGCCCGCGGCGCGCCGCTCAGCCATCCAGCGCCAGCTACAGGCCCCGGTGTTGTGCAGGCACCAATGCATCATCGGACCGTTGAAATAGAGCCCATCTCCCAGAAAGGCGTTGAGATAGGCGGGATCGTGGTTCGACAGGATGGTGAAATCATCCACATCGCCAAGCGAGGCGTCCGTGCGAAATCCGGTATAGCCATAGATCAACCGATCAAAGCCAAAGGTGGCCATCATCTCGGTGTGCATAGACCAAAGTGTTTCTTGCGACCGTGCCTCGGTCAGTGCTTCGATATAGTCGAGAGAAGCGTCTGGTGTCATGCGGGCGATTGCTCGAGATGCGCCTTGAGGGCATCGAGCGCGAGGATATAGCCATGCGCGCCAAAGCCGCAGATCTGTCCGACCGCCACCGGGGCGATATAGGATGTGTGGCGGAAATTTTCGCGCGCGTGGATATTCGAAAGGTGGAGTTCCACCACGGGCAGTTCGACCGAGGCAATCGCATCCATCAGAGCGATGGATGTGTGGGTATAGGCACCGGCGTTGAGGATGATCCCGTCATGCATGCCCTTGGAGGCGTGGATCGCATCGACGAGCGCGCCTTCGTGGTTGCTCTGGGCGCAGATCACAGAGAAACCGGAGGCTTCGGCATGGGCGGCGCAGGCGGCTTCGATATCGGCGAGCGTCGTGGAACCGTACACCTCGGGCTGGCGTTGGCCGAGAAGATTAAGGTTGGGGCCGTTCAGGACGAGTATAGAAGTCATGGTGTCCTCAGTCGTTCATTTGACCATATCGCCAGTGTTCTTGCGCTGTCTAGCGTCAAGTTCCTCATTTCCAACATCAATTTGGATTGGGGGGTGCCGTATCTGTAGGTGTTTTATTTACATAATATGGATTATGGGATTAACCTAACACCCGATCCGCCATATGGATGAGCCGCGCCCCGCTTTCGTAATATGCCGTGCGCGTACCACAGAACCGTTCACTATACTGTTCCAGCACCGGTAGCGGCAGATCTTGATCTGACCCGCTCAACACCGCCGCGCCCGCGAGACGCCCAAGCCGTGTGCCAGGTGCGATGCCGCGCCCGGAGAAGCCCATGAGGCTCATCGCGTTGGGACCGAAGCGGATCGCCTTTGGCACATGGTCAGAGGTCATGGCGATATTGCCGACCCAGAAATGCGCAATCTCCTGCCCTTCCAAGGCCGGATAGAGCCGCGTGAGCGCTTTCAAGGCCCAGGCGCGATGCACAGCATGGCCAAGCCCCTCGGGATTGCCCATTGCGCCAAAGATCAGCCGTCCTGCCGTGTCTCGACGCAAAGACGACATGATGAGCGCAGTGTCCCAGCAACCTTCACCACCGGCAAGGATCGTCTCGCCAATGCGCTTTGGAAGCGGTTCAGTGGCGAGTTGAAAGAACGAGACCTGGGCGCTTCGCGCCTCATGTACGCCAGCGATCCCAAGATGGTAAGCATTTGTTGCCAATAGACAATTCTTGGCTCGGACTGTGCCATGCGCGGTCGTCCCGCGCCATAACCGGCCGTCATGGGCCAGCGCCTTGACCGGGCTTTCGGTAAAAATCTCCGCGCCTGCGTCTTGTGCGGCGCGGGCAAGGCCTTGGACATAGGCGAGCGGCTGCACTGTCCCTGCCCTGCGGTCATGCAACGCGCCGTGATAGGCGTCGGTCCCGGTGCGGCGCGCGGTTTCGGCGGCGTCGAGCAGTGCCACCGGCGCTTGCCGTGCTTCTTGTTGCGCAAGGCGCATCTCGAGGTCTTTTAGCCCACGTGGTGCATGGGCGAGATGCAATGTGCCATTCCGCGTCGCTTCGCATTGGATGCCGTGCCGGGCGATCAGGTCAAACACTTCGTCCGGCGCTCCGGCAAGCGCGTGGTTGAGCGCCTGCCCCACCTCGGCCCCCATCACCGACTCGACCTCATCGGGCGGTAGCCAGAGACCCGCGTTGACAAGGCCCACATTGCGCCCCGAGCCGCCATGCCCGATTGAATGAGCTTCGAGAAGCGCCACGGAGGCGCCAGCCTCGGAGGCGGCCAGAGCCGCAGAACAGCCCGTAAAGCCGCCACCAATGACAAGAAAATCAACGTGAAGGTCGCCCTTCAAGCAATTGTATTTTCGTAATTCTTTACTGCTGCTGCGCCAGAGTGAGCTATCCATGTGCGGCGCTCCGATCTGGTGTAGCAAACTGATTTTGAATGAGGTCAGGCATCAGGGAACTCCCGGCGTGGTTCCCGGAAGTTAGCCCCCGATTTCAATCAGATGCAAGCCTTAGCCGAGCGCGTAGCCCGCACCGCGCACCGTGCGCAGCGGATCATCTCCGCCATGCTTGCAAAGCGCCTTGCGCAGCCGACCGATATGGACATCCACGGTGCGGCTATCGACATAGATGTCGCGGCCCCAAACCCGATCCAGAAGCTGTTCCCGGCTCCAGACGCGGCCCGGTTTTTCCATGAAGGTCGACAGCAGACGGAATTCCGTCGGACCGAGCTTTAGCGGCTTCTCATCGCGGGTCACGCGATGGGTTTCAGCGTCGAGGATGATATCCTCGTATTCCAAACGTTGGCCCACCGCGGCGGGGCGCACGCGGCGCAGTTGGTTGCGGACGCGCGCCATCAGTTCCATGACGGAATAGGGTTTGACCACATAGTCGTCAGCCCCGGTTTCAAGCCCCCTCACCCGGTCAACCTCTTCCGAGCGCGCCGAGAGCATGAGCACAGGAATGCCCGCGGTTTCGGATTTGGTCTTCAGACGGCGGCAGATCTCGATCCCCGAAATACCCGGCAGCATCCAGTCGAGCACGATGATATCGGGCACGACTTCTGCGACGAGCAGAAGGGCCTCTTCGCCGTCGCCTGCGCTCACCACCTCGAAGCCTTCGGCCTCGAGGTTATAGGTCAGAACATCGCGTTGTGCAGGCTCATCCTCGACGACGAGAACGGTGGGGTGATCTTTGGCCATCTTACTAGGTCGTCCGTACTGGTATTATTCCGTCGTGTGCAGCGCAGGGTCATAGTGATCCTCGCGCGGGCGGTTGTCTTCGGGCAGTTCACCGGTCACCAGGTAGATCACCTGTTCGGCGATCGAGGTCACATGGTCCCCCATGCGCTCGGTATTCTTGGCGATGAAATGCAGATGCATACAGGGCGTGATGTAGCGCGGGTCTTCCATCATGAAGGTGAGGAATTCGCGGAACAGCGCATTGTACATCTGGTCGATGTCGCGGTCGCGCTCGAGGATGTCACGGGCCAGCTCGGCGTCGCGCTGAATATAGGCGTCGAGCGCATCCTTGAGCATGAGCTGCACTTCGCGGGCCATGCGGCGCAGCGCCCCGCGCGCGCCTTCGACCGGCGCCATATGCACAAGAACCGAGGTCCGTTTGGCCATGTTCTTTGCATAGTCGCCAATACGCTCGAGGTTGCCCGCGATCTTCAGCACCGAGAGCGCGACGCGCAGGTCGATTGCCGTTGGTGCGCGCAGCGCGATCAGTTTGATACACTCGTCATTGATAAGCTCTTCGAGCTCGTCGATGGCCTTGTCATTGTTGCGCACCTGCTCAGCCAGTTCCTCATCGCGATTTTTGAGCGACTTGGACGCGTCGAGGATAGCTTCTTCGACCAGACCACCCATTTTCATGATATGGGCCTGGACCTTTTCGAGATCCGCATCAAAGGCGGAAACGATATGTTTATCGTTCATCGGTAATGGCTCCCTTAGCCGATACGGCCAGTGATGTAGCTTTCGGTGCGCTCATCACGGGGGTTGGTAAAGATCGTTCCGGTGTCGTCGTATTCCACGAGGTTGCCGAGGTGGAAGAAGGCGGTCTTCTGGCTGACGCGGGCGGCCTGCTGCATCGAGTGGGTCACGATGACAACGGAATACTGCGCGCGCAGTTCGTCGATGAGTTCTTCAACCTGAGCCGTGGCGATGGGGTCGAGTGCCGAGCAAGGTTCATCCATGAGGAGGACCTCCGGCTCGGTCGCGACCGCACGCGCGATGCAGAGGCGCTGTTGTTGGCCACCGGAGAGGCCGGTGCCGGGCGCATGCAGGCGGTCCTTGACCTCGTCCCAGATTGCACCGCGGCGGAGCGATTTTTCGACAATCACGTCAAGGTCGGCCTTGTTCTTCGCGAGGCCGTGGATACGCGGGCCATAGGCGATATTGTCGTAGATCGATTTGGGGAACGGGTTCGGTTTCTGGAACACCATGCCCACCTTGGCGCGCAGTTGCACCGGGTCGACCTTTTTGTCGTAGATGTCCTCGCCATCAAGCAGGATATCGCCTTCGACACGGCACACATCGATCGTGTCGTTCATGCGGTTCAGGCAGCGCAGGAAGGTCGACTTGCCACAGCCCGAGGGGCCGATGAAGGCGGTGACGGTCTTGTCTTCGACCTCGATATCCACGTCCTTGATGGCGTGCGTCTCGCCATAATAGACCTGAACCTTGTTGGCGGAAATCTTGATGTCTTTCTGGTCCACGTTGGCCCCCGGGTTCGGTGCGTCGTACATTGGTTCGTTTTCCCGTCTTACCAGCGGCGCTCGAAGCGGCGGCGCAGGAGGATGGCGATGATGTTCATAGTGATGAGGAACACCAGCAGGATGATGATACCGCCCCAGGCACGTTCATAGAAGGCCGGGTCGGCGCGTTTGGCCCATTCGTAAATCTGGGCCGGCATGGCGGAGTTGGGCGAGACGAAGCCGTCCATGACGCCTTCGGGGTAGTTCGAGGCGATGAAGCCCACCATCCCGATAAGGAGAAGCGGCGCGGTCTCACCAAGAGCTTGGGCCAAGCCGATGATGGTCCCGGTGAGAATTCCCGGCGCGGCAAGCGGCAGCACATGGTGAAAGACCGATTGCATCTTCGAGGCCCCAACCCCAAGCGCGGCGTCGCGGATCGAGGGCGGCACAGCCTTGAGTGAGGCGCGGGTCGCGATGATGATTGTCGGCAAGGTCATCAGCGTCAGCACGAGGCCACCAACAAGCGGCGCCGATTGCGGCAGGTGCGCAAACTGGATGAAGACCGCGAGGCCAAGGATACCGAAGACAATCGACGGCACGGCCGCGAGGTTGGAGATGTTCACCTCGATCAGGTCGGTCCAGCGGTTCTGCGGCGCGAATTCCTCAAGGTAGATCGAGGCGGCCACGCCGATCGGCAGCGACAGGCCCAGCACGACAAGCATCATGAAGAGCGACCCGAGCATCGAGACCCCCATGCCGGCAGCTTCAGGACGAGTATCCGAGGCGTCCGAGCCGGTGATGAAGGACCAGTTGAAGGTCTTTTCGATGACACCAACCTCGAGCAGCGCGTCGACGAGATCGAGATGCGCCGCGTCGATGTTCTTGTCGCGGGCAATCGACTCGCGGGTGACACGGCCCTTGAGGTAGCCATCGACACGGCTCGACGCGAGGAAGCGGAATTCGACCGTTTCACCGATCTTGTCGGGGTTGGCGATCACATAGTCACGCAGTTGGGCAGCCGCAGAGGCCGACAGGATCGGCTTCATGTCCTTGCCTTTGGACAGCGGCGTTTCGGCACCGCTTTGGTCCACCGCGCTCAGGAGACCGTTTTGCACCAACGGGCTATAGCCGAAGGTCGAGACCTTCTTGATATCCTCGAGATTGCGATTGCCGTTCTTGTCGAGCTTGCTTTCGAGCAGCTCGACCTGAACCGACACAAAGGTCTGGCTAAAGGCCTGCGCGCCGTTGGTGATAATCGCCCACAGCAGCACGAGCAGGAAAAGCAGCCCCGTGCCGACGGCCAGAACGCCGTAGAACTTAAAGCGAGATTCGGCGGCATTGCGGCGTTTGGTGCGCGCGTCCTGCTGAAGGAGCGAGCCCTTCTTGGAGCCGGACGGCTGCGGCGCGGCGGTACCTGCGGTTGCGTCACTCATTCGTACTGCTCCCGGTATTTGCGCACGATATAGAGCGCGAAGATGTTGAGACCGAGCGTGACGATGAAGAGCGTCATGCCCAAGGCAAAGGCGACCAGAGCTTCGGGCGAGGCGAAATCGGCGTCGCCCGTGAGCTGGCTTACGATCTTGGCGGTGACCGTGGTCATCGCGTCAAAGGGATTGAGGCTCAGGCGGGCCGCGGCCCCTGCCCCGAGGACAACAATCATCGTCTCACCAATGGCGCGCGAGGCCGCCAGAAGAATGGCGCCGACGATCCCCGGAAGTGCGGCCGGAAGGACCACCTGGCGGATGGTTTCCGATTTCGTCGCGCCAAGGCCGAGCGAGCCATCCCGCATGGCCTGCGGCACGGCGTTGATGATGTCGTCAGACAGAGACGAGACGAAGGGGATCAGCATGATCCCCATCACGAGACCGGCGGTCATGACGGCCGTGCCGCCCTGCATCCAGCCAACGCCGAGCATACCACCCTCACCGAAGATATCGACCAGAAGCGGCCCGACCGTCAGCAGCGCGAAGAGACCGTAAACGATGGTCGGGATACCGGCGAGCACCTCGATCAGCGGCTTGGCGATGGCGCGGGTATGCGCCCCGGCATATTCCGACAGGAAGATCGCGGCAAAGAGACCAATCGGCACCGCGACAGCGAGCGCGATCAGCGAGATATAGAGCGTGCCCCACAAAAGCGGCAGGATACCGAGCTTCGACAGCGGGTTGCCATCGCTATCAGTGCCGCCGCCGAAGGACGGAAGCCACGTCGGCTCAAAAAAGAAGCTCGTCACCGGGTAGAGGCGGAAGAACTCGACCGTGTTGAAGATCAGGGACAGCACGATGCCGACCGTGGTCAGGATGGCGATGGTCGATGCCATGACCAGAAGCGACTTGATGGCTGATTCAACCACGTTGCGCGCGCGGAAATCCTTGTGGCTGCGGGCCCACGCATAGGCGAGCCCTGCGAGCGACAGGCCGATGGCCGCGATCGTCAGGAAAAGCGTGTAGCGCCCACTGAGGACGCGGTAGCGTTGTGCGGCCTTGAGCACTTCCGGGCGCACGTCGGAGCCAAGCGCAACGCCGACTTCGCCAAGGCGCTGACGAATGTCGGAAAACTCGGCGCGGATCGACCCGGCCTGTTCCTGTGTCATCGCGCCGGCGGTGACGGCGGCATCAAGGCCATCCGCGACGCGCCGCACATCTGCCATGACGAGGCCGATGCTCGAGCCTTCGGAGACCGCTTCGGCGGGGATCATGTGAGACACCTGGCTATTGATGACCAGCGGCTGCACCAACAGCCAGATCACCAGCAGGAGAAGCGACGGCACCGTCGCAGCAAGAAAGACATGC
Source organism: Shimia aestuarii (assembly GCF_022814865.1). GTDB lineage: Bacteria > Pseudomonadota > Alphaproteobacteria > Rhodobacterales > Rhodobacteraceae > Shimia > Shimia aestuarii_A. The sequence continues at coordinate 127,327 of NZ_JAKVRD010000006.1, forward strand.
GCCCCGTAATAATTGGGGAGTGAATGCAAGTGACGGGCATCACCATCCGCAGACGCCAAGGCGCGCATCCGCCCCAAGACATAGCCCGCGCCCCCAAGCGCAAGCACGACAGCAACGATCCAAAGCACAGGCATCAGCGCCCCTCTTGTTTCTTGGAAAAGGTTCTAAAAGCAGAAGAAAGACGGCGCGAAACCCGCGCCGTCCCTGGTAAGGCGGGGGCCTTACTTCATGGTCTCTTCAGCGGAAACAGCCGCCTGAGTTGCCGCGAGTTCCGGGTCCGACACGAGGCCATACTCGGAGAGCGGGCCATCGGGGCCTGCGATCTCGTCTGCAACGAAGAACTCAGCATACTCTTTGAGGCCCGGGATCACGCCGATATGAGCTTTCTTCACGTAGAAGAACAGCGGGCGGGACACAGGGTATTCGCCGGTCGCGATGGTTTCGGTCGACGGAGCAACGCCACCCATGGTCGCAACTTTGAGCTTGTCGGTGTTGTTCTCGTAGAAGGCGAGACCGAAGACGCCGACACCGTTCGGGTTGGCGTCGATGCGTGCGAGGGTTTCGGTGTAGTCGCCGTCGATGTCGACCGACACGCCGTCGGTGCGCACTTCGTAGCAGGCTTTTCCAGCGGCTTTCTTGTCGCCACCGTTCTCGGCCATGTAGATGTCGAATGCGCCAGCTTCTTTACAGCCTTCAACCATCACTTTTTCTTCGAAGACTTCACGGGTGCCGTGCTTGGTGCCCGGGATGAACGCGGCGATGTCCGCGGCGGGAAGGTCGCCGTTGAAATCGGCCCACTGTTTGTGGGTGTTCTCGACGAGCGCGCCGTCTTTGACAACTTTCGCCGACAGAGCGTTGAAGATGTCGACCGGCTGGAATGCGGTGTAGGCCGGGCCGTTGATCTGCGATGCGAACACGATGCCGTCATAGCCGATGCGGACTTCGATGATGTCGGTCACGCCAGCTTCGGCGCAGGCTTTGACTTCTTTGTCCTTGATCTTGCGCGATGCGTTGGCGACGTCGATGGTGTTCTCGCCCACGCCTTCGCAGAAGCGCTTGAGACCTGCCGAGGAGCCACCGGATTCAACAACCGGGGTCGGGAAGTCAAAGTTTTCACCGAAGGCTTCGGCAACGATCGACGCGTAGGGAAGAACGGTCGAGGACCCGGCGACCTGAACCTGGTCACGAGCGGCAGCGGTGGTGGCGACGGCTGCGATAGCCAGTGCCGATGCGGTCAGTTTGACGGACATATGATTAACTCCATTGGTGTTGACCGTCTGAGCATGACGGTCTCAGCGGGGTGCTACGGACCCGGCGCGAACCTTTTGTGACACCAACGTAACGCTTTTATGACACCCGAGAGTGAGGCGCAGATTCTTTAGCTGAGCGGCAGGATCACCGTGAAAACCGACCCCTCTCCTACCGTGCTTTCGACGGCCAAACGGCCACGATGGCGGTTGAGGATGTGTTTCACGATGGCGAGGCCCAGCCCCGTACCGCCCATCTCACGCGAACGGTGAGAATCGATGCGATAGAATCGCTCGGTCAGGCGCGGGATATGAGTCGGGGCGATGCCGGGCCCTGTGTCTTCTACGCTGATGCGTAGGACCGGCACGCGCAACACGTGGTCGTGGGGCGATTTGGCGATGCGCAGCGTCACCTGCGTGCCTTTGCCGCCGTATTTGAGCGCGTTCTCGATCAGATTGGTGAACACCTGAAAGAGCTGATCGGAATCAGCCGCGAGCTTGTGCGGTTCCTCGGGGGCATCGAAGATCAGCGCGCCGCCGACCTCCTCGGCCACGGGTTCGAGATTGCGCACGGTCGAGCGGATCAGTTGCACAAGGTCCACCATGGTGGTCGGGCGCACCCGCGCCTCTTCCTCGACCCGGCTTAGCGACAGCAGATCCCCAACAAGGCGGTTCATCCGCCCGGCTTCGGCCGCCATGGTCGACAAAAAGCGATCCTGCGCCTTCTGGTCGCCGCGCGCCGGGCCTTGCAAAGTCTCGATAAAGCCAAGGATCGCGGTCAGTGGCGTGCGCAATTCGTGGCTCACATTGGCGACGAAATCACGCCGCATCTGATCGGCTTGCTTGAGGTGCGTGGTGTCATTGAAACACAGCAGACAGCCATCAATCTCTCCCCCCTGCACGCGGCTCAATGTGACCTCGTAGCGGATTTCATGCGGACCGTCGGTATGATGATAGATCGCACGCTGCGCGGCACCCGAGGCAAGGCAGGTCTCAAGCGCGGACCCAAGCGACGGCTGACGAAAAACGAGGACGAAGGGGCGCGTTTCTTTGGCGTTCGGATTGAGCGCAAGCGCCCTGTCATTGGCGCCGACAATACGCATTTGCGTCTCGACGAAGACCGCGGGCATGGGAATGGCGTCGAGAAAGGACTGGACGGATTTCATGGATGTCTCACACGCAAGATATCGTTGCGCGCAAGAGTTTCCGAGCCGGTCCGTTTTGTAAACGGTTTATTCAGAGAGCGGGTATTTATCAAACACTCCATGCAAAACCAAAGACTTACATGGAGTATCTAATGTAAAACCTAGTTGAGGATCACACCTGCTTTAGCCCTGCGCGAAAGCGGCGCATGTTTTCCTGGTAGTGTAACGCGCTTGCCCGTAGGCCTTGAATCGCGGCCTCGTCGAGTGTCCGCACAACCTTGCCCGGCGCGCCCATGACGAGCGCACCATCTGGGATTTCCTTGCCCTCGGTGACAAGCGCCCCTGCCCCGATCAGGCAGTTCTTGCCGATCTTCGCCCCGTTCAGAACCGTCGCGCCCATGCCGATGAGGCTATTGTCGCCAATGGTGCAGCCGTGCAGCATAGCCTTGTGCCCAATGGTGCACCCCGCGCCGATGGAGAGCGGGAAACCCAAATCAGTATGCATGACGGTGTTTTCCTGCACGTTGGACCCCGCGCCAATGCGAATCTCTTCGTTGTCGCCGCGCAGCGTCGCGCCAAACCAGACCGACGCCCCCTCTTCGAGGACAATCCGCCCGATCAAATTTGCATCGGGCGCGACCCAGCTATCTTCGGCGATCTCGGGGCGCACCCCGTCAAGCTCATATATCGGCATCAGGACATCTCCTCGAATTCAGTTTGTAGCGTGCGCACATGGTCTTGCAGCATTGGCTGTTGTTCACGGCGCATACGTTCGGCCGTGATGATGGTCTTGAGCTGAGACTCGGTCGCGTCGAGATCGTCGTTGATCAACACATAATCATAAGCGCCCCAGTGGCTTATCTCGTCCCAGCTTTTGTTCATGCGCCGCGTGATGACCTCTTCGCTATCTTGGGCGCGGGTCACGAGACGGCGATGCAATTCCTTGATCGAGGGCGGCAGGATGAAGATCGAAAGCGCATGCTTGCCGAGGTCAGAGTTGCGAATTTGCTGTTCGCCTTGCCAATCGACATCAAAGAGCACGTCATTGCCCGCGTCGATCGTCTCTTTGACCGGGCCTGCCGGAGAACCATAGAAATTGCCGAAGACATGCGCATGTTCGAGCATTCCCCCATTGCCCACTTCGCGCTTAAACGCCTCTTCGGAGAGAAAGAAATACTCGCGCCCGTGCTCTTCGCCGGGGCGCGGTTTGCGCGTGGTGGCAGAGATTGAAAACCGCAACCCCGCGTCCCACTGCATCAGGCGGCGGGCGAGTGTCGATTTCCCGGCACCGGAGGGCGAGGACAGGATGATAAGAAGGCCGCGTCGGTTGGTCATGTCTGTCCCCTACTCTACGTTCTGAACCTGTTCACGCATTTGGTCGATCACCGCCTTAAGGTCCAGCCCGATCCGCGTCAGCGCGACAGATTGCGACTTGGAGCAGAGCGTATTGGCCTCGCGATTGAACTCTTGCATGAGGAAATCGAGTTTGCGGCCCACCGGACTTCCGCCTGCGAGGAGGTCACGCGCTGCATCCACATGAGCGCGTAGCCGGTCAAGCTCTTCCGTCACATCCTGTTTCACGGCAAGCATGGCCAGCTCTTGGGCGATGCGGGCCTCATCGACGTTATCGGCATTCTCGAGCACGCGGGCGAGATTGGCTTGCAGCGTGGCGCGGGCCTCGCCCTTGCGCGCCTCGGCTTCCTTCGCGGCGGCTTCGGTCAGCCGGGCGATCTGTCCGAGTTGATCCTTGAGCACTGAATCGAGCGCCTCGCCTTCAGCCCGGCGCATGTCTGCAAAAGCCCCGAGAAGATCGGGCAGGTCTTTCAAGAGCGCCTCGCGCAGGGCTTTGGTGTCGGTCTCGCGTGCTGTGACGTCAAGGATTCCCCGCAAGGAGAGAAGATCGCTCGCCTTGGAAGGCGCGAGTGTAACGCCGTGTTCGGCGGCATGGTGTTCCACGGCTGCAAGCGCGGTGAGCACGGGGGCAAGCTGTGTCTTGTTGAGCGCGAGGGAGGCCTCTTCCTCGCCCTTCTGCAGGCGGAGAGAGAGGTTGACCGAACCTCGGTCAAGCGCCTTGGTCAATGTCGCGCGCACGGCGGGTTCCAAGCCTTCGACCCAATCCGGTACACGAAGACGCAGATCAAGCCCCTTGGCATTCACGCTGCGCAAATCCCAGACCCAGTCGAAACCGAGGGCTTCACCCTTCATTGTGGCAAAGCCCGTCATCGAATTCAGCACATGCGCCTCCCATCTTTCCTTTTGTCACCTAAAGCCATTGCAGGGGGGCGTGCAAGCCATCGCCCTGACCGCGTCCGGGGCAACGGTTAACCATTCCTGACGAAAGAGCGCCGTATTTGCCCTTAATGTGAGATGATTTTTCTGTGGTTTGGAGAAAAGAGTCGCTGGCCTGCCCCTGTGGGCCAACGGCGGGAGATTGGGGAAATGTTTGGACAGAAAAGATCGGGCGGGTCCGAGGGCACATCGCTACGGGCCTTTGCCCCGATAAACCGGATCGAGGCCTATTGGCAGGGCCTCCGCGATGGGACCGCGGGCGGATTGGGCCTTCCGACGCGCAGCGAGATAGATCCGCGGGGCATCGGGCACGACCTGCGACATGCTTTTGTGCTTGAGCGCATTGGGCCTGACCTTTGCCGTATCCGCGTGTCCGGTTCTGTGCTGAGCGAGGTGATGGGATGCGAGGCGCGCGGCCTACCTTTTTCGCGCGCCTTCGATACTGCCTCGCAGGCGAGCCTTGCGCAGGTGGTCGACGCGGTTTTTCGCGGCCCGGCCACCGCACGCTTGACGCTCCGCACAGTGCGCCGCGGGCTGCACCCCGGCGGTATTGGTGAAATTCGTCTCTTGCCGCTGGTGGATCGTGACGGCGCGGTGTCGCGGTTGCTTGGGGCGATTGCCTTTGCCGGGCGGGTATCGCCAGTGGCGCAGGCGGTTACACTTAGCGGCTCTTTCGGTCGGACCTTGCGGTTTGATCCCCACGCGGGACAAATGCGCGAGACCCAAGTGCCATATCTCAGGCTGGTGGCCACAGAGGCCTAGAGCAAGGAAGAAAAGGCGGATTGCCCTACAGAGCAATCCGCCTTCCCTATTACTTTCAAAGCTTTAAGCGGTCCTATTAACCCGCTGCAACCTGACGTGCTTCGCGCAAGTCCGACAGTTCCTCGGCCACGAGGAACGCCAGCTCGAGCGATTGCGACGCGTTGAGGCGCGGATCGCACGCCGTGTGGTAGCGGGCCGAGAGGTCGCCCTCGGTTACCGCACGCACGCCGCCGGTGCATTCGGTCACGTCCTGACCGGTCATCTCGAAATGAACACCGCCCGGGATCGTGCCCTCGGCTTTGTGCACGCCAAAGAACTCGCGCACTTCGCGCAGCACGCTGTCGAAGGGACGCGTCTTGTAGCCGCTGGCCGATTTGATCGTGTTGCCATGCATCGGATCGCACACCCAAAGGACTTTCGCGCCCTCTTCCTGCACCGTCTTGATGAGACGCGGCAGATGCTCCGAGACCTTGCCCGCACCGAAACGCGCGATGAGCGTCAGACGGCCTTCTTCGTTTTCGGGGTTGAGCTTGTTCAAGAGAACCTTGAGATCTTCCGAGGTCATCGACGGGCCGCATTTGAGGCCAATCGGGTTCAAAACGCCCCGGCAGAATTCAACATGCGCGCCGTCGGGCTGACGGGTGCGGTCGCCGATCCAGATCATGTGGCCCGAACCAGCAAGCCAGTTGCCGGAGGTCGAGTCGAGACGGGTGAGCGCCTCTTCATATTCAAGAAGCAGGCTCTCGTGGCTTGTATAGAAATCCACGGTCCGCAGTGCAGCAGACGACGCCGAGTTGATGCCCGCCGATTTCATGAAATCGAGCGCGTCGGAAATCCGGTTCGCCATATCGCGGTATTGCGTGGCTTTTTCGCCTTCGGTGAAGCCAAGCGTCCAGCTATGAACCTGATGCACATCAGCATAGCCCCCGGTCGAGAACGCGCGCAGGAGGTTCAGCGTTGCGGCGGCCTGAGTATAGGCCTGCAGCATCTTGCGCGGGTCCGGAATGCGGGCATTCGGGGTGAAGTCCAGCTCGTTGATGATGTCACCACGGTAGCTCGGCAGTTCAACACCATCGACCGTCTCGGTCGGGGCGGAGCGCGGCTTGGCAAATTGGCCCGCCATGCGCCCGACCTTCACCACAGGCACCTTGGCACCATAGGTCAGGACCATGGCCATCTGCAGCATGACCTTGAATGTGTCGCGGATCGCGTCGGCCGAGAATTGCTCAAAGCTCTCGGCGCAATCGCCGCCTTGAAGAAGGAACGCCTCGCCGCGTGCGGCGGCCCCGAGATCGGCCTTCAGGCGGCGCGCCTCACCGGCAAAGACGAGCGGCGGATAGCTGGCAAGCTGGGCCTCCACGGCCTTCAGCGCGTCCTCATCCGTATACTCAGGCATCTGGATCCGCGGTTTGTTCCGCCAGCCAGATTTTACCCATTCTGCCATTGTCTTTGCTCCGGTCTATATCTCCATGAATGGCCCTTATACAAAACCACTGCCACAAGGACCATATCTGAATTATCGCTCTTGACCTTGGTGTCGTGAAAAGCGCTAACATCACCGGATCAGCGAAATGGACCCAGCAATCAGCAAGGATTCGTGCCTATGGCCCAGCCGGCAAGATCAGGCGAAACCACAGAAACCCACACGAAGCCCATCCGCTTTGTGTTTGTTTTGCTTGATAATTTTACTCTTTTGTCCTTTGCCTCTGCACTGGACTGCCTAAGGCTGGCCAATCGGAACACCGCGACCCCACGCTATGAATGGATCCTTGTCGGCGAAGGCGGTGACACGGTCTCCTGCTCGACGAATACCGAGTTCAAGCTCGATGACGACCTGATTGAACTGCATCGTGATGATCGCGTGATGCTGTGCGGCGGGATTGAAATCCAGAAGGCCACGAGCAAACGACTCATCTCTTGGCTGCGGCGCGAGGCCCGAAAAGGGATCAAGATCGGCGGTCTGTGCACCGCGGCCTATGTCCTTGCCAAGGCAGGGTTGCTTGATGGCAAGAAGGCCACGATCCATTGGGAAAACCAAGATAGTTTCTCGGAGGATTTTCCGGAGGTCGACCTGAGCAAGTCTGTCTACAAGATCGACGGCAACCGGATGACCACGGCGGGCGGCACCTCGTCCATCGACATGTTCCTCCAGATCATCTCGGATGATTTCGGGGAAGATATCGCCAACTGGGTCGCGGATCAGCAGATTTACTCCTCGATCCGGACCGATCAGGATACTCAACGTCTTTCCGTGCCGACACGGATCGGCGTGCGTCACCCAAAGCTCAGCCAAGTGATCCAGATGATGGAAGGCAATATCGAAGAGCCGATCAGCCCCTCGATCCTTGCCAAGGACGTGGGCATGTCCACACGCCAGCTTGAACGGTTGTTCAGACGCTATCTCAACCGGTCGCCGAAGCGCTACTACATGGAGTTGCGGCTCCAGAAAGCGCGCAACCTGCTGATGCAAACGGATATGAGCGTGATCAATGTGGCGCTGGCCTGTGGTTTTGCCTCGCCCTCGCATTTCTCGAAATGCTACCGCGCGCATTATGACACCACGCCCTATCGCGAGCGTGGCAGTCAATCGACCCGCCTTTCGATCTAGTTCGGGACAAGCCGGTAAATCGTGCCGCGTGGCTCGGAAAGGAAGTAGAGGTTTCCGTCCGGCCCCTCGCGCACATCACGCACGCGCTCTGTCTCGGAAAGTTCGATTTGTGCAACTTCTGAGAGCGGTTTTCTCTTCAGGACTGCAATATAGTCGTATTTTAGACTGCCAACGAGGATTGCGCCGCGCTAGTCGGGGATGCTTTTGCCGCTATGGAACGCCATGCCAGAGGGCGCGATGGACGGATCCCAGTAGAAAACAGGCTGCGCCATACCGTCCTTGGCGGTGCCTTCCCCGATCTTGAGACCGCTATAGTGTCGGCCATAAGAAATCACCGGCCAGCCATAGTTGGTGCCGGGGCGAATACGGTTGACCTCATCGCCACCGCGCGCGCCATGCTCCACGGCCCAGAGATTGCCATCAGAATCGAGCGCCGCGCCCTGCGGATTGCGGTGGCCATAGGTCCAGATTTCCGGCTCTGCGCCATCTTGTCCGACGAAAGGATTGTCGGCAGGCACTGATCCGTCGCGGTTGAGGCGCACGATACTGCCATTGTGGCGTGTGAGGTCTTGCGCCGAGGGGCGATCCCCGCGTTCTCCGATGGTCATGAAGAGCGTGCCGTCCGGGGCCTCGACGATCCGACTGCCGAAATGGCGCCCACCGCTCGATCCAGGGGTCATCTCAAAGAGGATGCGGCCTTTTTCCAGCCGCGTCCGCCCCTCGGGCAATAGCGCACGATAGAGCGCCGTGCCGAGGCCACCGCGCTGGGGTTTTGAATAGCTTAGGAAGATTTCCCGGCTTTGCAGAAAATCACGCGGCACGAGCACATCGAGAAGACCGCCCTGCCCGCGCACCCTGATATCCGGCAGGCCGGCGATCTCTTCCCGGCTTCCATCGGCCTTCACATGCCAAAGCGCGCCGGGCCGTTCCGTCACAAGCATCCCTCCGTCCGGCAGGAACGCAAAGCTCCAGGGCTCTACGAATCCCTCTGCGACCGGCTCGGCACGCAGGCTCGGCGCGGTTTGCGACAGGGCCGCAATCGGGGTGAAAATCAGGACAAGCAGGGCAATCAAACGCATCTCGGGCTCCTTTCAAAGGCAAGGGGTCTTCGACTTTTCTTCAAATATAGGGCATCCGCCCCAATTTGCTTTCTTTCCTTTGCGCGACCTCCCGCTCAAGCCCCCTTTTCTTTTGAAAATTCCGCGCTAGGCTACGTCCGGATAACAACACTATTTTGGGAGTGAACCGATGAAAAAACTGCTGATGGCATCTGCTGCCACCGCACTTATGGCTGGCGCTGCGTCGGCCGAGGACATCAAGCTTGGCGTGATCCTTGGCTTTACCGGCCCGATCGAATCCCTGACCCCGGCAATGGCTGGCGGTGCAGAAGTCGCGATGCAAGAAGTCACCGAGTCGGGCAAACTGCTCGGCGGTTCGACCGTGACCCCGGTGCGCGCTGACTCGACCTGTATCGACGCAGGTGCAGCCACCGCAGCGGCGGAACGCCTGATCACCAGCGAAGGTGTCAAAGGTATCATGGGCGCCGACTGTTCCGGTGTGACGGGCGCGGTTCTCGCCAACGTCGCCGTGCCGAACGGCGTCGTGATGATTTCGCCCTCCGCAACCTCGCCCGCGCTCTCGAGCGCCGAGGACAACGGCCTGTTCTTCCGCACCGCCCCGTCGGATGCGCGTCAAGGTCAGGTTCTCGCAGAGGTACTGATGGAGCGCGGCTTCAAGTCGGCAGCGATCACCTACACCAACAACGACTACGGCAAGGGCCTTGCAGACAGCATCGCCGCCGCATTCGAAGGCGCTGGCGGTGAAATCACCACCGTGGCGGCACACGAAGACGGCAAAGCCGACTACTCGGCCGAAGTTGGCGCACTGGCCGCAGCCGGCGGCGATATCCTCATCGTTGCGGGCTATGTTGACCAAGGTGGCCCCGGTGTGATCCGTGCTGCGCTCGACACTGGCGCGTTCGACACTTTCGCCCTGCCCGACGGGATGATCGGCTCGGCGCTTGAAGAAGCGTTCGGCGACGAGATCGAAGGCTCGATCGGCACGGTTCCGGGCAGCGAAGCGGCAGATGCTTCCATGGTCAAGGAAAAGGTCGCCGCCACTGGCGCGGATGCCTCTGGCCCCTATGTTGGCGAAAGCTATGACGCCGCAGCGCTCATCATGCTCGCCATGCAGGCGGCTGGGTCGTCGAACTCCTCGGACTACGCGGGCAAGATCATGGACGTGGCCAACGCGCCGGGCGAGAAAATCATGGCCGGTGAACTCGACAAGGCGCTCGAGCTGCTCGCGAACGGCACCGACATCGACTATGTCGGCGCAACTGCGGTTGAACTGATCGGCCCCGGCGAAGCCGCAGGCGGCTACCGTGAGATCGTCATCGAAGGTGGCAAGATGACCACGGCGCAGTACCGCTAAGTCAGCGCTTGAACATTGGAGCAGCCCGGAGTATCCGCTCCGGGCTGTTTCGTATAGAAAAGACGCGGAAAACGCGCTTTCGGGGGAAAAGACATGATCGTTGTCGAGGACGTGCACAAGCATTTCGGCGGGTTTCACGCGGTGGATGGCGCAAGCCTTTCGATCGAGCCGGGCTCTATCACCGGGCTGATCGGGCCGAATGGCGCGGGTAAGACCACCCTTTTCAACGTGATCGCAGGCGTGCTCAAGCCGACCTCTGGCCGTGTCACCATGGCAGGCGAAGACATCACCGGACTGCCGCCGCACGAACTGTTCCACAAAGGTCTTCTGCGCACGTTCCAGATCGCGCATGAGTTCTCTTCGATGACCTGCCGCGAGAACCTGATGATGGTGCCGGGCGCGCAATCGGGCGAAAAGCTCTGGAATACCTGGTTCGGTCGCAAGCGCATTGCCGATGAAGAGCGGGCCCTGCGTGCCAAGGCGGACGAAGTGCTTGAATTCCTGACCGTGGAACACCTTGCCGACCACAAGGCCGGGCAGGTTTCTGGCGGCCAGAAGAAACTTCTCGAGCTTGGCCGCACGATGATGGTCGATGCCAAGATCGTCTTTCTCGACGAAGTGGGCGCAGGCGTGAACCGCACCCTTCTCAACACCATTGGCGACGCGATCCTGCGGCTCAACAAGGAACGCAACTACACGTTCGTTGTCATCGAGCATGACATGGATTTCATCGGCAAGATTTGTGACCCTGTCATCTGTATGGCCGAGGGCAAGGTTCTTGCCGAGGGCACATTGGCTGAGATCAAGGCCAATGAACAGGTGATCGAGGCCTATCTCGGCACCGGCCTGAAGAACAAAGACATGATGGAGGCCTGATCCGGCCCCGTCTTCCGTGACACGGATCATTCAAGAGGATTGCATAGTATGAGCTTTCTCACAGGCGCCAATATGACCGGCGGGTACGGCAAGGGGCCGGATATCCTGCATGACTGTACGGTGGCCGTCGACAAGGGCGAAATCGCCGTGATCGTCGGACCGAACGGCGCCGGTAAATCCACCGCCATGAAGGCCGTGTTCGGGATGCTCAATATCCACTCGGGCCATGTGACGCTTGATGGTGAGGACATCACCAAGCTCAGCCCGCAGCAGCGTGTGGTCAAGGGCATGGGCTTTGTCCCGCAGACCCAGAACATCTTTACCTCGATGACGGTCGAGGAAAACCTCGAGATGGGCGCCTTCATCCGCACCGACGATTTCTCGGACACGATGGCACAGGTCTATGACCTGTTCCCGATCCTCAAGGAAAAGCGGCATCAGCACGCAGGCGAGCTTTCTGGCGGTCAGCGCCAGCAAGTCGCCGTGGGCCGGGCGCTGATGACCAAACCGAAGGTCTTGATGCTCGACGAACCGACAGCAGGCGTCTCGCCTATCGTCATGGACGAGCTGTTCGACCGGATCATCGAGGTCAGCCGCACAGGCATTCCGATCCTGATGGTCGAGCAGAACGCGCGCCAGGCGCTCGAGATCGCCGACAAGGGCTATGTGCTCGTGCAAGGGCGCAACGCTTATTCCGGCACCGGCAAAGAACTTCTGGCCGACCCGGAAGTGCGCAAGTCCTTCCTTGGCGGGTGATCCGAATGACACGCTCTGACACCTCTCAATTCGGCCGCGCCCCGCGCGGCGGCACGGAACCGACCCACTCACCAGCGAGGTCAGCTTGATGGACTTTCTCAACGGCTTTGTCGCCCTCTCCAACTTTGTGCTGATCCCCGCGATCGCCTATGGCAGCCAGCTCGCGCTTGGCGCGCTCGGTGTCACCCTGATCTATGGCATCCTGCGGTTCTCAAACTTTGCCCACGGCGACACGATGGCCTTTGGCTCGATGATCGCAGTGCTCGTGACCTGGTGGTTTCAGGGTATGGGCCTTAGCCTCGGGCCGCTTCCGACGGCGCTTCTTGCCCTGCCCTTCGCGATCCTTGGCACCATCGCGCTTTTGCTCATCACGGACCGGACCGTCTATCGCTTTTATCGGGCGCAGAAGGCCAAGCCGGTGATCCTCGTAATCGTGTCGATGGGTGTGATGTTCATCATGAACGGCCTCGTGCGGTTCATCATCGGACCGAACGATCAGAAGTTCCTCGACGGGGAACGCTTCATCATTTCGGTGCGCGAATTCAAACAGATGACCGGCCTGCGCGAAGGTCTTGCGATCAAGACCACCCAAGGCCTAACCGTCGTCGTAGCCGTGATCTGTGTTATCGCCCTGTTCTGGTTCCTGAACCGCACGCGCACCGGTAAATCCATGCGCGCCTATTCCGACAACGAGGATCTTGCGCTCCTGTCGGGGATCAACCCCGAGCGCGTGGTGATGTACACATGGATGATCGTCGGCGCGCTCACCGCCATTGCCGGGACGCTCTACGGTCTCGACAAGACCTTCAAACCCTTCGTCTATTTCATGCTGCTGCTGCCGATCTTTGCCTCGGCCATCGTCGGCGGCCTTGGTAGCCCGCTTGGCGCCATCGCGGGTGGCTTCATCGTCGCCTTCTCGGAAGTGACGATCACCTATGCGTGGAAGAAGGTTCTCACATACTGGATGCCAGAATCGCTCGAGCCTGACGGGCTCGTGCAACTTCTGAGCACGGACTACAAATTCGCGGTGAGCTTCGTGATCCTGATCGTCGTGCTCCTGTTCAAGCCCACCGGCATTTTCAAGGGGAAATCGGTATGAGCGATACGGTCAAAAATACCCTTCTCTTCGCCTGCATGGCGCTGCTCATCCTTGGCACAGGCTTTGTGCAGAGCTGGAACAGCGCGTTGTTCATCCTCAACATGGGACTGATCTCGGCGATCATGGCTTTGGGGGTCAACCTTCAATGGGGCTTTGCCGGCCTGTTCAACGTCGGTGTCATGGGCTTTGTCGCGCTTGGTGGTCTAGCCGTTGTCCTGACCTCCATGCCGCCCGTGGGCGAGGCTTGGGCCGCTGGCGGTCTGCGCGTCCTTGGCGGGCTGGTGATCGGCGCAGCGACCATTGTCGGTGCAGTGTTCCTCAACAAACGCCTTTCGGGACGTGCGCGCCTCATCGGCTTGCCGCTCTTCCTGATCGTGGGCTTCTTCGTCTATCGCTTTGTCTTTGACCCGGCGGTTGAGGCCATCGAAGCGGTGAACCCGGCAGGCACAGGCTATCTCGGCGGGCTTGGCCTTCCGGTGCTCCTGGCTTGGCCGATGGGCGGTCTTCTGGCCGCAGGCGCAGCCTGGCTGATCGGCAAGACCGCGCTTGGTCTGCGCTCGGACTATCTTGCCATTGCAACGCTCGGCATCGCGGAAATCATCATTGCCGTTCTCAAGAACGAAGACTGGCTTGGCCGCGGCGTGAAGAACGTCAACGGCCTGCCCCGCCCCGTGCCCTATGAGATCGACCTCCAGAAAAGCGAAAGCTTCATCAAGAGCGCCGAAGGCTTCGGGCTTGATCCTGTCACCGCCTCGACCCTCTTCGTCAAGCTTGGCTACTCTGTCCTGTTCACCATCGTGCTGGTGGTGATTTTCGTCATGGCGCAGGCCGCTCTGAAGAGCCCCTGGGGCCGGATGATGCGCGCGATCCGAGACAACGAAGTGGCCGCCGAAGCGATGGGCAAGAACGTGACCCGACGCCATTTGCAGATCTTCGTTCTGGGGTCGGCCGTCTGCGGGATCGCAGGCGCCATGCTGACCACGCTCGATGGTCAGTTGACCCCCGGCACCTACCAGCCGCTGCGCTTTACCTTCCTGATCTGGGTGATGGTCATCGTCGGAGGTTCCGGCAACAACCTTGGCGCAGTGCTTGGCGGGTTCCTGATCTGGTGGCTTTGGGTCGAGGTGGAACCGCTCGGGCATTGGGCGATGGAATTCGTGACCTCCGGCATGGCTGAGGATAGCGCGCTTCGCAACCACCTGATCGACAGCGCCGCGCATATGCGCCTGTTGACGATGGGTGTGATCCTGCTGCTCGTCCTGCGCTTTAGCCCACGCGGGCTCATCCCAGAAAGATAGGCCGAGGCGCGACAAAAAAGGCCCGCTCAAACGAGCGGGCCTTTTTGTTTGCGTTGGGATTTGATCAACGGCCCCGAAACAGCCCACCTAAGATTCCGCGCACGATCTTGCGCCCGGTGGTGCCCGTGAGTTCTTTCATCACCATTTTCCCCATAGCCTCGCCAAAACTATCGCCCCGGCGAGTGCTGCGCGACGTAGAGCGTGTCACCCGCGTTCCGGAATAGCGCCGCCCTGCGCTGTATTCGCGCGCAGCCGTCTCCATCTCCTCTTCGCGGGCCTCTGCCGCTTCGGCCTCTGCAGCGGCCTTCTCGGCGCGGTCCTTGAGCATCTCATAGGCAGAGCGGCGATCCTTGAGCGCCTCGTATTTTCCGGCCACAGGAGAGGCGTTGATAACCGTCTTGCGAAGGCTCGGCTCGATCGGGCCAAGACGCGAGGACGGCGGACGGATCAGCGTGCGTTCGACGACCCCCGGAATACCTTTCTTCATCAGGAAGGACGTGACCGCCTCACCGACCCCAACCTCACGGATCGCGGTTTCTGTGCTGAAACGCGGGTTTTCGCGATAGGTCTCGGCAGCGAGACGCAACGCCCGCCGATCCCGCGCGGTAAAAGCGCGGAGGGCATGCTGTACACGGTTGCCAAGCTGGCCAAGGATATCCTCGGGAATGTCGTCAGGGTTCTGTGTCACGAAATAGATACCGACCCCCTTGGAGCGGATCAGGCGCGCCACCTGTTCAACCTTATCGACGAGCGCCTTGGGCGCACCGTCGAACAGGAGATGCGCCTCATCGAAGAAGAAAACAAGGCGCGGCTTGTCCGGGTCTCCGACCTCGGGCAGTTCCTCGAACAGTTCGGACAGGAGCCAGAGCAGAAACGTTGCATAAAGCCGTGGCGACCCCATGAGCTTGTCCGAGGCGAGGATATTGATCCGCCCGCGACCATCAGTATCCGTCCGTATGATATCCGACAACTCAAGCGCGGGTTCACCAAAGAGCTTCGCACCGCCTTGGTTCTCGAGCACGAGAAGCCGACGCTGGATCGCGCCGATCGAGGAGACCGAGACGTTGCCATATCGCAGCGAAAGATCGTCCTTGTTTTCACCGACCCAGACCAGAAGCGCCTGCAAGTCCTTGAGATCAAGAAGCGGCAGCCCCTCTTCATCGGCGAGCCGGAAGGCAATGTTGAGGATACCTTCCTGCGCTTCGGTCAACTCCATCAGCCGGGACAGGAGAAGCGGCCCCATTTCGGCGACGGTCGTGCGAATCGGGTGGCCTTGTTCCCCGAAGAGATCCCAGAACGTGACTGGAAAACTCTCGTACCTATAGTCGTCAAACCCGATCTTGCCGGCCCGATCCATGAAGGCCTCGTGCAGCTTGAACTCGGCGCTGCCCGCATCGGCGAGCCCCGAGAGATCGCCTTTCACATCCGACAGGAAGACCGGAACGCCCGCCTTGGAAAAACCTTCGGCCAAGATCTGAAGCGTGACCGTCTTGCCGGTGCCTGTCGCCCCCGCGACGAGGCCATGACGGTTGGCATATTCGAGTTTCAGCCCCTGTTTGGTGCCATAGTCTTCTCCGCCGCCACCGACAAAAATTGCATCTTCCAAATACTTGCTCCTTGTAATCAGGCCGCCGTTCCGCATCAAAAATACATTGTTAACCCCCTCGTGCCAGTATTGATTTCGTTCTGATCGCTGCGGTGATCGCAAAGAACGGTTTTCCTCCCTGTTGGACTTGGCCGCCCCTTTCTTGGAGCGGCCTTTTTTCAGGCTAAACATGCGGAAACCCGTGTATTTTTTCCTGTTGACGGGTCGTTGAAATCTTCGTAGCGTTCACGACAGAAAACAAGTCGGCCAGTCCGACGGGGAGTGAAATGGGGAGGGAGCCGCAAGGCTCCTTCTTCTTTTTCGCGGGGTCGATTTCCGAATTGCCGCGCAGGCCCGGACCCCTTGAAGCGAAAAACCGCCCTCTGCGGCCATTTTGCAAAGGGCTTTGCCTGACAAGCGGTTACGGGCATGGTAAGCGATATCTGACTCGCATACACAACGACGGGAACTCGAGATGTCCAAGCACGTTAAACCCCTTTTCGCCGCCGCACTGATCGCACTGGCTGCTCCGCTTTCGGCGCAGGTGGGCTCTCTCTCGGATGGCTCCATCATGGAAGGCCAAGCCGCCGCTCCGGCCGCAAAGCCCGGTGAAGAGGTCAGCTCCGAGAAGATCGGTGCGTGGGATCTGCAATGCGCCAAGACGGGCCCCGAGCCGCGCCCCTGCCGCATGTATCAGCTCCTGACCGACTCCGAGGACACACCGGTGATCGAGATGACCATGTATCGTCTTCCCGAAGGTGCCCCGGCAGCGGCCGGCGCGACCTTTGTGGCACCGCTCAACACGCTCCTGACGGCTCAGCTCGCGGTCGCAATCGATGGTGTTCTGGTACAGCGCGTACCGTTCACGCTCTGCTATGAAGCCGGGTGTGTTGCGCGCATGTTCATGTCG
Source organism: Shimia aestuarii (assembly GCF_022814865.1). Taxonomy (GTDB): domain Bacteria; phylum Pseudomonadota; class Alphaproteobacteria; order Rhodobacterales; family Rhodobacteraceae; genus Shimia; species Shimia aestuarii_A. The sequence continues at coordinate 144,335 of NZ_JAKVRD010000006.1, forward strand.
CCGATCGAAGTTCAGGCCTTCCAGAACGGCAAATCCTCGACGGTCTCGCTGGTTCCGGCGCTGGCCCCCGATCAGGTGGTGTCGGTGGAAATGAAACTCGATGGTCTGAAAGCGTCCTTCGAGAAGGCGAACCCCGTCAATCAATAATCGATCAAAGACCGATCAAACAAAAACGCCGCTCTCAATAGAGCGGCGTTTTTAGTTTCCGAGATAACCGCCTAGACCTTGCGCAGCGCAATCACCGCGTTCAAGCCGCCGAAGGCAAAGGCGTTGGACAGCGCCACATCGACCTTGGCCTCGCGCGCCTCGTTCGGCACCACGTCGAGTGCACATTCCGGATCCGGTTCTTCATAGCCAATGGTCGGCGCGATCACCCCGTCGCGTAGCGCCATGATACAGGCCAAAAGCTCGACCGCGCCGGTGCCGCCGATCAGGTGGCCGTGCATGGACTTGGTCGAGGAGATCATCAACTCGTCTGCGTGCTGGCCGAAGACATCCGCCACCGCGGCGCACTCTGTCTTGTCATTCGCGGCCGTGCCCGTGCCATGCGCGTTGATATAGCCGACTTCCTCGGTATTGATCCGGCCATCGGCCAGCGCCCCGGCAATGGCGCGCGCAGCGCCTTGCTTGGACGGCATGACGATATCTGAGGCGTCCGATGTCATGGCAAAGCCGACGACCTCGGCCAGAATCTCGGCTCCACGGGCGCGGGCGTGATCGTATTCCTCGAAGACGAACACCCCAGCCCCTTCGCCCTGTACCATGCCGTTGCGGTTGGCCGAGAACGGGCGGCAGGCGTCCTTGGACATGACGCGCAGGCCTTCCCAGGCCTTGATCCCGCCAAAGCACAGCATGGATTCCGCCCCACCAGTGATCATCACAGGCGCAGCGCCGGCGCGCACGAGTTGAAAGGCCTGGCTCATGGCGTGGTTCGAGGAGGCACAAGCCGTTGCAACGGTAAAGCTCGGCCCCTTGAGATTGAACTCCATCGAGATATGGCTCGCGGCGGCGTTGTTCATGAGCTTCGGCACCACGAAGGGATGCACGCGGTTCTTGCCGTCCTCATAGACCGAGCGGTAATTCTCGTCGAGGGTCTGCATACCGCCGCCCGATGTCCCGAGCACCACGCCACAGCGCGCCGCAAGATCCCCGGAGAAGGACAGGCCCGCCTGCCCGATCGCCTCGCGCGCCGCGACAAGCGCGAACTGCGTGAACCGGTCGTAAAGGGCGATCTGCTGGCGATTGAAAAGGCCTTCGCTTTCAAAGCCCCGCACTTGCCCGCCGATCTTGATCGCAAGGCGGTCCACATCGCGCACGTCCAAAGGTCCGATTCCGCAGCGCCCGTCTTTCATGGCGGAAAACGTCTCGGACACGTTGTGGCCAAGCGCATTGATCGTGCCGGCCCCTGTGATGACGACCCGTTTCATCCTATCCCCTCCACTTGCAGGCAGATGTCACGATTGGTCTGCGATGAGTTTGTCGATCCCGGCCACGATCGAGGCCACCGAAGAGATATCGAAGTCGCTATCGCTTGGATCATTGGCATTGAAGGGCACAGAGATATCAAAGGCCTCTTCGATGGCAAAAATGCTTTCCACGAGACCGAGGCTATCGATCCCGAGATCTTCAAGCGTGCTGTCCATGGTCACGTCCGAGGGGTCGAGAACGGCTTGCTCCGCAATGATTTCGATCACCTTGTCCTTGACGCTCATTTGTCTTCCTTTCGCCAATACTGGCTGTCATTTAGTCCTTCGTCTCCAACTTGGAAACGGTTTTTTGCAGTGCCGCGAATTCTTTGAGAAGCCGGGGCAAACGCCGGAGACCCTTATACATCTCCAAATGTGACTCCATCTTGACAGCCGGGTATCCGAGGACCACCCGTCCCGCTGGCACCTTGGAGAGCATCTTGGAGGCGCCACCCGCGATCACATTGTCGCCGATGGTGGTATTGTCGCTCACGCCGCATTGCCCGCCCATCACGACATTGCGGCCGATCTTCGTCGAGCCAGCCACGCCCACCTGCCCGGCAAGCAGCGTATCATCGCCAATCTCGACATTGTGGGCAATGTGCACGAGGTTATCGAGCTTCACGCCATTGCCGATTTTTGTGTCGCGTACCGTGCCGCAATCAATACAGGTATTGGCGCCGATCTCGACATCATCTCCGATGGTGACAGAGCCGAGGCTATGGATACGGGCCCAGGACTGCGATTTGACCTCGCCCTGATCGCCGAGGGTTTCGCGGGCGGCTTCGACGCCGGATTTCTCGGGCGTGACAAAAGAAAACCCGTCAGAGGCGATGCGTGCGCCCGGCTGGGCGATGAAACGCGCACCGATTGTGGCGCGGGCGCCGATCGACACCATTTCGCGCAGATAGGCCTTTTCCCCAAGCTTCACATCCGCGCCGATGACACAATGCGGCCCGATCAAAGACCCGTTGCCGATCCGGGCGCGCGGGCCCACGACAGTCAGCGGACCGATCGTGACGCCTTCGCCGATCTCGGCACTGGGATCGATGACCGCACTTGGATGAATACCGGTGCCGAAATGCTGACCGGGGTCCATGATCGCGGAAAGCCCGGACATGGCAAAGCGGCCGCGCGGCGAGGTGATCGCCGCCTCAAGGCCAAGCGCCTGCCAGTCAGCACCGGGCCATAGCATTGCAGCGCGTGCCCGGCCCTTGCTCAGCCCTTCGGCGTATTGTGGATTGGTCACCAACGCGAGGTCATCCGAGCCTGCCGATGCTGGCTCCGAAACCCGGCTCACGATCAGTTTGGTGTTGCCAAAGGCCTCCGCCCCAAGGGCGTCGGCAATCTCTTGGATAGTATGGGCCATGTGTCCCCCGCGAATTGCGGGCAATACCTACCCCTGAACCGAGCGCAAAGCCACCCCTTCATTCACCATCGCCTGCCAGATCTTGGCATCGCGACCGTAAACGTCACGGCGGTATTGCACAGGGCCCTTCGCATTGGTGAAGGCGGTTCGGTAGATGATATGCACCGGGATCGGTTTCTGCAGGTCAACCTGCGTTTCACGGCCCGTCTTGAGCGTCGAATGGAAGAACCCTTTGGGATCGCTTTCCTGACGTGCGAGCAGCGCATAGGCGAACTCGAACGGCTTTTGCAGGCGGATACAGCCATGGCTGAAGGCACGCACTTCGCGGGCAAACAAGCTCTTGGACGGTGTGTCGTGCAGGTAGATGTTGTGACGGTTCGGGAACATGAACTTCACCAGACCAAGCGCGTTGCGAGCGCCCGGGGGTTGTTTGATATCAAACGGGAAGTTCCGGGTGCTGAACTGGGTGAAATCCACCGCGCCGCGATTGACCACGCGCCCGCGTCCGTCGATCAGCTTGAGATAGCTGACCGCGTTCGGATTGCGCTGCAACATCGGCAGGTATTCCTTGGTCGCGATCGAGCGCGGGACGTTCCAAGTCGGGTTGATGACCATATGCTCCATCACGTCCGAAAATTCCGGGCTGCGATGGTCGTGGCGGTTCTTGCCGACAACAGAGCGGGTCATGAACGTCACACGATCATTGTCGACGATGCGAGCGTGGAAATCGGTCAGGTTCACAAGAACATGACGCTCGCCGCGCGGTTTGTTGAGCCAGCGCTCCCGCTCCATCGCCACCATGACGGACTTGACCCGGTCCACGGGAGAGCGGTTGATCTCGGAAATGGTCGACTCTCCGGCAACGCCATCCGCTTCAAGCCCATGATCAAGCTGAAACGCTTGCACGGCTTTCTCCAGCACGGAGTCATATTCCGCGGTGGCGCTACGTCCCAGGTAGCCGAGCGCCACGAGACGATCGCGCAATGCGACGACCGCCGTGCCACGATCTCCGGGCTCGAGTTTGCGCGATTTGACCTCAGAGCCCCACCCTCCGGCAGTCGCCAGGTGTTCAAGACGCATCTTCTCTTTGAAGAGACGGACATACTCGGGTGTGCGCGGCGCAAGGCCACGCATGTAAGAATTCGGCTCGGAAGCAATAAGGTTTGTGAGATAACCGCGCCGATCACGACGCGGCGAGTCACGCTTGATGCCATCGTCAAGTTGGGTCGGAACGAACATGCCGGTCTGGAGATCGCGGGCATAGCTCAGGAAAGCCTTGGAAAGCGCGACCTCTGCCATGCCGAGCGCGCGGGGCGTGTGCGCGGCGCGCAGTTGACCATAGAGCGCATCAAAATCGTAGCGGGCCACGGGAAGCCCATGGTCATCCGCCGTCTCGATGGCCTTCAGAAGCGCTTGTCGACGGGCAAGATCATCGGCATCGGTGCCGGTCCAGATCGGTTGATAATTGGTGTCGCGGTAGAAGCCTGCGATGTCGGCGTCGCGGGCGGCGGCTTCGGCGACGGCTTGTTTGAAGGCGGTCACTTCGGCTTGGGCAGAGGGCGCAAACGCCCCGGTCGCAACCGTAAAGGCAAGGCCCGCTACGGTAAGAAATCGGCGAGTAATCATCCTAGGCATCGAAATAAGCTCTCTCTGTCTCGGCAGTCCACAACATGCTGACCCAGTGTGCCGATTTGCATCGGGCTGTCTATTCACAGTTTCATCAAATCCTCACATCTGATGCAGGGAGGTCGCAGTTTCCCCTTAAGGGGATTGAAACGCATTTCAGCAAAATTCCGCCCAAATCCTTCATATAAAAGGAAAGGTCGGAAATGAACGCTTGGTCGCCGAATCGTCTTGTGGCATAAAACGCGCATCTGGGGATGGATATGACGATCGCGAATAATCGCGGCTTGACGAACGAGACGGGACAGGCATTCGACCAATGAGTGACTCAACGCTGAATTTCACGCGGCGCGGCCTCTTGCGCGCCTTTGCGGCAACCACGGTAGCAGCAGCCCCCACATTCTCCCACGCGGCAGGTTTCCTGCGAGGCTCCGGCGATATTCGCCGGATCCGCATGTATTCCGCCCGCACCGGGGAACGCATGGACACAATCTATTGGATCGAGGGCGAGTACATCAAGGAAGCCGTCAACGAAATCAATAGCTTCATGCGCGACTGGCGCACCAACGACGTGAAGAAAATCGACCTGCGCACCATCGATATCATGGCCGCATCGCACAACCTTCTCGACGTGCACGAACCCTATATGCTCCTGTCGGGCTACCGCAGCCCACAGACCAACGCGATGCTGCGCTCGCGCTCTCGCGGGGTGGCAAAGAACTCGCTGCACATGAAGGGCCAGGCGGCGGATTTGCGTCTCGCGAATCGCTCGGTCAACCAGATGGCCAAGGCAGCCCTTGCCTGTCACGCGGGCGGTGTCGGGCGCTACTCGGGCTCCAATTTCGTCCATATGGATTGCGGCCCGGTCCGCAGCTGGGGCCGGTAAAGCCAAAAACCTTAAGCTTGTCTTAAGAGATATGAACCGAATCGACCGGCCTCATCGTGAGAGCCGGTTTTTTCTTTTTGGATCAACACGTTGCAGCGCGGCACGGCGCCAAAGTTCCGATGTAGGTATCACGTCGGTATTGCGTCTGTATTGCGTCAGCGCGGCGCGAAACCGCCGATCCCCTTGCCCTGCCGCACGGTCCATGAACGGACACAGACCTTCGTCCTTCTGCCAGACATGGAAAAGGCGCCGCAGGGGCGACGCCTTTTCTTGAGAGGGAGGCTCCAAGGGAAGGAAGAAAAGAGCCACCGGTCTCTGCCGAAGAAGGGAACTGCGATCCCCCTCCTCCGTCAGCTCTCGATCGGTTTGAGCCGACCGGGTTCGTTTGTCTCGAGATAGGCCTCCTGCTCGGGCGTGAGGTCGATCTCGTCATAACCGGTGACCATCGGTCTCACATGTTCGCGGAAGCCATGGCCCACGGTGAGCAAGTAGATATGCACGATGATGAAGGCACCAATCACGTAGGCCGCGAAAAGATGCAGGTTCGCGATCAGGGTAATCGCCAGCACGCTATTGCTATCGGCCCAGAAATTATAGGTCAGGTAGAGCAGCCCCGTGACCCAGATCGCCGGGAAGATGAACCATTTCAGGACAAAGTAGGTCGCGGCCTGAAGCGGGTTATGCTTGCGCCAGAAGATCTTTTCGTAGGGGTGCTCTTCGCCCTTGAAGACGCCGTAGGCGTAGAAGCGGGCGACCGAGACCATGCCTTCGATCTTGGGAATGAACTGACGCCATGTGCCCGTGGTGAATAGCCAGAAGGTCGCGAAAATCCACAAGCCAAGCAACGCCAGCGCCGCCATCGTGTGCAGCATGACCGCCGGGCCGAAGGGGATCAGGGCATGCACCCCGTTGAGCCCCATGCCCGTCACCATCAGCGCCATGATGAGAAGCACCTGCATCCAATGCCAGAGGCGTTCGAAGCGGGGGTAAACCTTGACGATACGCTTAGTCATGATGGCCTCCTTCGGTTTTGCGCGAGAAGATACGGATGAGCGCGTGCGCCGCGACACCCAATAAGGTCAGAAGGATCAACGCCTTACCCAGAAGGCCGACCGGCCCGTTGGTATTGGTGCCGGGCATGAAGACACCCGCAACATTGGAAAGGCGGCCATCCTGCTGGTGACACTCGACGCAATCCACGGCGTTTTCGGCCGGGGCGACCATGTGGGTAATCGGCCAGTACATGTAGGTGTCGACGAAATCGAACTCGCCCGAATAGGGCTTGTTCGCAGCTTTCATGCCCGCATCAATCGCCTTGCCCCAATCGAAATTGGTCCAGAAGGCGGTGTCGGTCGTCGGTCCCCAGACATGGGTATAGACGAGGTTGTTGTTGACCTTGTCATAGGCCTGCCGGCCTTCCATGCGCTTGAAGGGCCAGATGCGCGAGGTGCCGTCTTCGCGGTCACCATGGATGCGGTTGACCTCGACGGTGTTTGCCGGGTCGATCTTGCGATCATAGGTGGTGTATTCCACCTGCCCGTCGAACCATGCGTAATAGGCCGTGGCGTCTTCCTGATAGGCGAAATTGCCCTTGGTCGACATATAGGTGTGCATGTGCTTGCCCTTCGAAGAGGTAAAGTTCTCTTCGCTGAACGGTTTGCCGTTCTCGTCAAGCTTGCCCGCAGTGGACCAGTCCCACATGGATTTCGTCGGTACACCGCCACGGGCGTATTCCGGAATGTGACAGGACTGACAGGCGAGCGTGTCGGTATGGTCGTTGAGCTTCAGGCCCTTGATATTGGTCGGGTGCGGTTCTTGACCGTGGCAGGATTGGCAGGAGGCCGCATGTCGCGCCTCGCCCGGTTTGCCGGTGCCATGCGGATCGGAAGCCAGCACGTTATAGCGCGATCCGGCCCATTGGTGACGGTCCGAGACGTGGCAATCGGCGCAGACCATGCCCTCGCCGCCCTCTTCGACCGAGGACATATGCACGTCGACATCATGGGTCGGGTTGTAGAGCGCCGACGACAGATCGCCGTGTTTCACGTTATCGCCGCCACCGCCATAGAAGTGACAATTGCCGCAGTTGTCGCGGTCGGGCATGCCGACGCTCATCGCCGCTTTCTTGAGGTCTACGGCCCAGGCCTTGGCCCCGGTGATGGTCTTGCCCTTGGCCTCCATCGGTGGGTGGCCCGCCCCGGTGGCCAGCTTGGTATATTGGTCCGACTTGTCGTGACAGACGAGGCAGTCCTTTGCGTTGGCCTGTTGCGGCGGTTCCTGGCTCATGTCGTCCCAGCCATAGCCGGCGTGACAAGAGGTACAGCGCGGTTCATTGCCCGCGACCGAGCCGCAGAAGGCGTTGATCACGTTCTTCTTGCCAAGGCGCTGGCCGGTTTCGGGGTGCTCGTAATCCCACTTGAAGTGGATCGAGTGCATCATCTGATCGTCGGCCTCGGTATGACACTCGAGGCAGGCTTCGGTCACTTCCGGGCCCGATTGGAAATCCTTTTGCAGGCTCAGGAACTTGGAGTGATCCGCCGTGGACTTGCTCACCTCATCCTGTGCCATGGCGAGCGTGGCGGATGAAAAGGCTATGGCAAGGCCGAATACGGCCCTTTTGAAATACATGACGTCTCCTCCCTGGCGTCGGCTGGGACTTTGCGCGTTCCCGTTAGGTAAACACACACTCGGGAGACATCTTTGACATATATCAATTTTGCGATGTTAAGCGCCGCACGGGGCGAGATTCGCCTTCAAATGCGGAAGAACGGCTGAAGCAGGCGCGGCACAAGGCTCTTGAAGCGCAGGCGCGCATCGGTCGCGGCAAGGCAGATGCAATCCGGACCGGGATCGGCGACCGGCGTATGTTCGAGCGCGTCATGCCCGATCTCGACATCGCCGCGTCCGAAACGGCCCTCCTCGTCCGAGAAGCTCCCCTGCAGGACGAGGGTCATCTCAAGGCCGTTGTGGCCGTGTTCCGGCATCGCGCGGCCGGCAGGGATGTAGAGCAGGCGCAAGGAGTCCTCGGATGTGTCGCGCAGGATCGCCTGTTTGACGCCAAAGCCGAGCGATTTCCACGGTGCCTGCCCGTCGGGACCAAGAAGCGCGGCGACGGGGCCGGGATAGATGCCGTTGCGCCGCGGCGGGGCGGGTTCGACGGGCGCAGGTGCATCAAGCATATCAAAGAGCCGGTTGCGCAGATCTTCCGAGACGGCCTCTTCCTTTTCGACCTCGAGAAGCGCGCCGCCAACGGCCTCATGCGCGGCCAGCGCGGCGCGGCATTCAGCACAGAGCGAGATATGCGCCGCGACCACGACCGCATGGGCCTGCGGCAAGGTGCCAGCGGCATAGGCGACAAGAATCTCGTCGGGGATATGGTGCGCGATCTCGGTCATGACGGGCGCATATCCTTCAACTCATGGCGCAGTTTGTCGAGGGCCAATCGAATCCGCGACTTGATCGTGCCGAGCGGCAGCCCGGTTTCGGCCTGAATCTCGCTATGGCTCAACTCGCCGAGATAGGCGCGTTCGACCATCTCGCGTTGATCGGGTTTCAGCCGGGAAAGCGCCTCGCGCAGGCCCGCGGCCTCTTGTTCAAGAGCCACCACCTGCCCCGCATCGGGCGCGGTGTCTTCCTCCGCCAAGAGCATCTCTGGTTCGGGACGGCGTTCCTTGCGGAAGCGGTCGATCTGTTGGTTGCGGGCGATACGGTAGATCCAGCCAGACACCTGCGCCTGTTCGGGATCGAACTGATGGGCGCGGTGCCAGACCTTGATCATCACGTCCTGCACAATGTCCTCGGCCTCGGCCGCGCTGGCCCCGCCCCGGATCGCGAATCCTTTCAGACGCGGCGCGTAGTGATCGAAGAGACAGGCAAAGGCCTCGCGGTCTCGCGTATCGCGCACCGCAAGCATCCATACTGTTTCCTGCGTGGGCGTTTGTGTCGTTTCGTCAGGCACGCTCGTGTCGTCTTTCATGGCTGCGCATCAAGACCCGCGCGGCCGATTGCTTCCCCCGAGCCTAGCCCGCCGCGGTGCAGCGGGCCAAGCAAATTCGTGGGTCAGAGGAAAATCTCCGCAGCGGCGTCATTCGTGACAGAGGGATTCAAGGTATCGCCCATAGCTGTTCTTGTGAAACAGGGCAGCGCGCTCTTGCAGGTGGGCGCGATTGATCCAGCCCGCGCGGAAGGCGATTTCATCCGGCGAGCCAACCTGTTGGCCTTGGCGTTCGGTCAGGGTTCGGACAAAGTTCCCGGCATCGAGCAAAGAGGCATGTGTACCGGTATCAAGCCAAGCATAGCCCCGTCCCATGATGCGCACCGATAGCGCGCCGTCGGCGAGGTAACTTTCGAGAAGCGTGGTGATCTCCAATTCACTACGTGCCGAAGGTGCAACCTGCCGCGCCCGTTCCGGGGCACTTCCATCGAGGAAATAAAGCCCCGTGACCGCATAGTTCGAGGGCGGTGTCGCGGGTTTCTCGACAAGGTGGCGCACATTGCCTTCGGCATCGAAATCCACCACACCATAGCGTTGCGGATCAGCGACCCGATAGCCAAAGACCGTCGCCGCCCGGCCTGCCTGATCCGCTTCTTGCAGCAGCTCGGGAAAGCCGTGTCCAAAGAAGATATTGTCGCCCAAAACCATCGCCGAAGGCGCGCCATCGAGGAATTCCTCGGCCAGAAGATAGGCCTGGGCAAGGCCATCGGGGCTTGGCTGTTCGATGTAGCTTAGGGAAAGGCCCCACTGGCTCCCGTCGCCAAGCGTGTCGATGAACTGCTGCTGATCCTGAGGCGTGGTGATGATCGCAATCTCTCGGATCCCGGCCAGCATCAGCGCGCTGAGTGGGTAGTAGATCATCGGCTTGTCATAGATCGGCAAGAGCTGTTTCGAGACGCCCATCGTGATCGGGTAGAGCCGCGTGCCGGAGCCACCAGCCAGAATGATCCCCTTGCGTTGCGTCATTTTTCGCTCTCCAATTCCTTGAGCACCCTGTCCAACGCCGCGCGCCAGTCGGGCCGTGCGATGGCAAAGACCTCGTAGAGGCTCTGACAGTTCAGCCGCGAATTCAATGGGCGCATGGCAGGCGTCGGATAGTCGCGTGTCGGGATCGGCGTAAGCACCACCTTGCGCCCGGCGCGGTGAAAGATCGCTTCGGCAAAATCGCACCAACTGACCTCCGGTGCGCCACTCAGATGAAATATGCCGCTTTTCTTTTTATTATCAGTTAATTGCGCTGCGATACTCATGCAAGTTTCGGCAATGGCGCGCGCCGGGGTCGGGCCGCCGATCTGGTCCGAGACAACACTCAAGCGATCGCGATTGTCCGACAGGCGCAGCATGGTCTTGACGAAATTCGCCCCCTGCGCCGAGAACACCCAAGAGGTGCGCAGGATCGCATAGCGCCCGCCTGCGGCGACAACCGCACGCTCGCCCGCCAATTTGGACCGCCCATAGGCGTTTTGCGGCGCAGTGGGATCGTCCGGCCGCCACGGCACCTCGCCTGCGCCAGAGAAAACGTAGTCCGTCGAGATGTGCACAAAGGGAATATCAAGTGCCGCGCAGGCCTCGGCCATGGCCCCCGGGGCATCTCCATTGATGATGGTCGCAAGCGCCTCGTCCTCTTCGGCGCGGTCGACGGCGGTATAGGCGGCGGCGTTGATAGCGGCGCGCGGCGCATGGGCGCGGATCGCAGCGGCGCAGGCGGCAGGGTCGCTCAGGTCCACCTCGGTTCGCGAAAGCGCAACCACCTCGGGGAAGCGGCGCAATTCGGTCGCGACCTGACCGTCATGACCAAAGACGAGCACCGTCATGGCGCGCCCGTCCCGAGGCGTTCGCCCACGCCCTTACGGTCTAGGAGCGGACACCACCAGGCCTCGTTGTCGAGATACCATTGCACCGTGCGCTCCAGCCCCTCATCCAGCGTCACCAAGGGGCGCCAGCCAAGCTCGGATCGCATCCGGCGCGGATCAATCGCATAGCGTGCATCATGGCCGGGGCGGTCGGCGACGAAGGTGATGAGGTCGCCATAAGAGCCATCCGCGCGTGGGCGCAGGCGGTCGAGGATCGTGCAAATGCTCTTTACGAGGTCGAGATTGCTGCGCTCATTCTCGCCACCGATATTGTAGCTCTCCCCGACCCGGCCCTTTTCGACCACATGCAAAAGCGCATCGGCATGGTCCTCGACATAAAGCCAGTCACGGATATTGGAGCCATCGCCATAGATCGGCAGCTGTTTCCCTGCGAGCGCGTTGAGGATCACCACCGGGATAAGCTTTTCCGGAAAATGATAGGGGCCATAGTTGTTCGAGCAATTGGTGAGCAGCACCGGCAGGCCATAGGTCTCGAACCATGCGCGCACGAGGTGATCCGAGCTTGCCTTGGAGGCAGCATAGGGGCTGCGCGGGGCGTAGGGCGTCTCTTCAGTGAACTTCTGCGCCGGATCGGGCGGCAGGGAGCCATAGACCTCATCGGTCGAGATATGATGAAAGCGAAAGCCTTCGGGTCGCCCCTGTCCCTCCCAGTAGCTGCGCGCGGCCTCGAGCATGGTGTAGGTGCCGGTGATATTGGTGTCGACGAAGGCGGCGGGGCCGTCGATCGAGCGATCCACATGGGTTTCCGCGGCGAGATGCATGACGACCTCGGGACGATGGGCGGCGAAGATCCGACCCAGCGCGGCGCGGTCGCGGATATCGGCCTTCTCGAAAACATAGAGCGGGCTATCCGCGACGGGCGCGACATTCTCAAGACAGGCGGCATAGGTCAGCGCGTCGAGGTTGATGACCTCATGGCCTCGCGCCACGGCAAGGCGCACCACAGCGGAGCCGATGAACCCCGCCCCGCCCGTCACAAGGATCTTCATACCGCGCCCTCCCATCTGAAGGGGCTTTGCAGATCGGCCAGCGGAGGCGCGACGGCGTCCTTGTCGCTCAAGATCGCGTCGCCCGAAAGCGGCCAGTCGATGCCAAGCGCCGGATCGTTCCACAGAAGCGCGCCTTCGGTCTCGGGCGCGTAATAGTCCGAGCACTTATAGACGATTTCGCTATTTGGCTGGAGCGTGGCGAAACCGTGGGCGAACCCAGCCGGGATGAAAAGCTGCGCGCCCGTCTCGGCGCTGAGCTCATAGCCGACCCATTGGCCGTAGGTCGGACTTCCCCGCCGGATATCAACGGCCACATCGAAGATCGCTCCGCGCCCACAACGCACGAGCTTGGCCTGCGCATGGGGTGGCGCCTGAAAATGCAGGCCGCGCACCGTCCCCACGTCGGTAGAGAGGGAATGGTTGTCCTGCACGAACTCGAGGTCGATGCCGATCTCGCGATAGGCGCGACGGCTATAGGTTTCGGCAAAGACCCCGCGATGATCGCCAAACCGGCGCGGCGTGATCAGGAGAACGCCGGGAAGCGTCGTCTCTTCATGGTCCATAGCTGCTCTTCCACGGTTTTCCCAAGGTGTAACGCCCTTTGCCGCGCCGGGCCATGGTTTTGATCCGCCCTAGTCGACAGGCTTTCCACCTCTTTCTTCGATCATGCGCACATCGACAGCTTCGCGGCTGCCGCCAAATCGCATCTCATCGTAGAACACGACTTGTGTCGGCAACTCGACCCCCCATTCGTAGTTGAACGGCTGCGATGCTGCGCTCTTGGATGTCTTGCTGCCACCGGTGCTTACGGCATGATTGTCGTTGAACGCCTTTGCCGAGACGGCCTGCGTCTTGCGGCGATCGAGCCAACGGCTCACATAGCTATTGTAGACGCCATATTTGAGATAAAGCTTTCCCTTGCTTTCATTGAGCATGCGCTGGGTGACCATGGTGCGTGACCGACGACAAACCTGTTTGCCATCCAGATACATGAGAAAACTCGGTCCCTTGGGCGAGAGGCTATAGTCGGCAAAGATCGTCACATCGATCCATTTGCCGCGTAGCCTTGAGACACGTCCGACCGTACAACCGCCCTCATCCCCGAACCACATCATCGCCTTGCCGTCGCGCATGTTGAAATGCCAAAGCGGCGTGCGCCATCCCTGCATCTTCATTTGGCCCAATGTGGTATTCGCGGGTCCAACATCGACAAAGTCCGATTGCAAGAAGAAGGACCACCCGTACCAAACCTGCTGACCGACGCGTTGAATACGGTTCTTGGGGTCTTCCTTGCGCTCAACGCGCTGACGATCATTGGTGCAATCGTCCCAGTATTTATTGCCACCACAGTCGCCATGGCGAAGCTCAAACCGTTGAGCACGCCGACCAAGACGTGTGTGCTCGCGGATACGCGTAAAGCCATATCGCTTGTTTGCACTGACCTCTTTTTCTATTCGGGTCATGCCAAGAATGGATTTGCCGTTATCCGCTGCGATGGCCGGAAGCGCCATGGCAGTGATGATCGCTGCAGAAGCAAGAACACGTTTCATGTCTATCAATACCTCGTCGAAATCACTGGTCCTGACTTTAGGCATCGGACCAGAAGCGCACAAGTTTCTCGCAATCCGTGAAACGGCCCGCCAGCTCGGGCGCATCGGGGGGCGTTAGGGAAACAGGCGCTCCCGCCGAACGCGCGCCACGTTTCAAGGCGCGAAAAAGTCCGAAACACATCAACAGTATAAGAGAAAAGTGGCGCACCTTAGAGGATTCGAACCTCTGGCCTCTGCCTTCGGAGGGCAGCGCTCTATCCAGCTGAGCTAAAGGTGCGTCTTGGGCGGGGTATATCCAGAGGCGCGCGCTGCCGCAATCGGAAAAATCACGCCGGGTTGGGGATTCCGGAGGACAGGGCGCGGCGTGGCCTTGGTCAGCCGGGCTTCTGGCCGATGGCGAGCATGGTCATCTCGGGGATCATTTCCGAGACACTTACCCCATCAAACCCTTTCTCGGTCAGAGCCGCCTTGAGCCAGCCCTTATCAAGCGAGACGGCGCGTGGGGTAAAGGCGGTGTGCTGGAGTTGCCAGAGGGCGGCGAGCTTGGGGCCGTCGCGGCTTTCCTCGACGACGAAATCATGCACGAGGAGCCGCCCGCCGGGGTTGAGACAGGCATAGGCCTGCGCCAAGAGGCGATCATGGGTTTCACCGGGCACGCCGGAGAAGAGATAAGACATCAGGATCAGGTCTTGCCCGCCCGGCCAGTCGGTCTCGAGCGCGTTGCCCTCAATGTAGGAAATCCGCTCGGAGAGGCCTGCCTCGGCGACATAATCCCGGCCAAGCGCGGCCACGTTGGGAAAATCGACGATGGTCGCGGAAAGCCCTTCGACCGCGTGACAAAGCGTGATGGCAAAGGCCCCGGTGCCGCCGCCCACGTCGAGCATCGTCTTGGCGCCAGAAAGGTCCATCGACTTCACAAGTTGACGCGCCGGACCGAGAGAGCCCGCATGTTGCGAGGCCGAGTAGAGCCGCGCCTCGTCTGGGTCCGAGAACCATTCCGCATAAGAGGCCGTCGCCTCGGGCGGCAGACGGTTCATCAGCGCATCATCAATCTGGTCGAGAAGGCCATACATCTGGCGCCCCACCTGTAGGCGCAGGTAGTCGCCAAAATCGTATTTCGCGCCCTTCACAAGGAACATTTCCGCCGCCGGACCATTGGCGAACTTACCCGCCTCCACCGTCACAAGGCCAAGCCCCGCCAGTGCCGTCAGAAGCGTCTCGGCGCGGTCGGCATCGAGGGGGACGAAATTGGCCAGTTCCCGTGCGCTCATCGGTCCCTTCTCGGAGAGCTGCGAAAAGGTATCCGCCTCAAGCGCCGCGAAAAGCGCCTTGGATCCCATGAACCCGAAGGCGATATCGGAAATCTGGTCGGCGGTGGTCAGGGCGGTCATACTGGTCTCCTTGCTGATTTAGCCGGAGACTAGCCGCCGCAGGCGGGAATGGCCAGAAAGCGACATGAAGAAGTCGCTTTCTGACGTCATGTCAGGCTGAACGCCCGTTTTCTCAGCAAATCAGGCGAAAAGCTCGTGCGCCAGTTCAAGCGCGTCGATCAGCGTGTCGACCTCTTCGGTCGTGTTGTAGAGGCCGAAAGAGGCGCGGCAGGTGGCCGAAACGCCCAAGTGATCCATCAGGGGACCGGCGCAATGGTGGCCCGCGCGCACGGCGACGCCCTTCTTGTCAAGAATGGTCGAGATGTCGTGCGGATGCCCTGCCCCGTCGAGCGTGAAGGAAAAGATCGCCGCCTTGTCAGAGGTCGTCCCCTGCACCTGAAGCCAGTTGAGGCCGGTGAGACGCTGCATGGCATAGTCGCGCAACCCCGCCTCATGAGCGGCGATGTTCGCCATCCCGAGATCCATCATGTAGTCGAGCGCGACGCCAAGGCCGATGGTTTGAACGATGCCCGGCGTGCCAGCCTCGAACATCATTGGCGGGTCGTTATAGACCACGGCGTCCTTGGAGACTTCCTTGATCATGTCGCCACCGCCAAGGAAGGGGCGCATCTCGGCCATGCGCTCGGATTTGCAATAGATCGCGCCAGAGCCGGAGGGACCATAGAGCTTGTGCCCGGTGATGGCATAGAAATCGCAATCGAGATCCTGCACATCGACGGGCGCGTGCACCGCGCCTTGCGACCCATCGACGAGGACCGGCACGCCCTTGGCATGGGCGCCTGCGGCAATCGCCTTTACGTCGACCATCGTGCCAAGCACGTTGGAGCACTGAGTCACGGCGACAAGCTTTGTCTTGGGACCGATGGCGTCGATCACGGCCTGCGGATCAAGCGCACCCGTGGCATCCACGTCGACCCACTTGAGCACAACGCCTTGACGTTCGCGCAGGAAATGCCAGGGCACGATATTGGCGTGGTGTTCCATCACCGAAAGCACGATCTCATCGCCCGGCTCCATGCGCGGCATGGCCCAGCCATAGGCGACCATGTTGATCCCTTCGGTGGTGCCGGAGTTGAGCACGATCTCATCTTCGCTCGCGGCATTGAGAAAGCGCGCGATGGTGCCGCGCACGGCCTCATATTTGTCGGTCGCAAGGTTCGACAAGTAGTGCAGCCCGCGATGCACATTGGCATATTCGTTGGCATAGGCATTGGTGATCGCGTCGATCACCACCTGCGGTTTTTGCGCCGAGGCCCCATTGTCGAGATAGACCAAGGGCTTGCCGTTGACCTCACGCGAGAGGATCGGGAAATCGGCGCGGATTTTCGCGATGTCATACATCAGTTCACTCCAGTCACCGCCACGCCCAGAAACGAGAGCGTGAGGGAAAGCATCATGACAAGGGCCACCATGGTCAGGATCACGTTCATCACCGCCTTGCCGATAGAAGCATAGGCTTGGGCGACGTTGACGAACTGGATCAAGATCCAGATGCCGTAGATTCCCGCCCCGAAGGCCAAAAGCGCGCCGATGAAGGGGGCAACGAGGCTCAGGACAATCGTCACCACCTGCACCGCGACGCGCATGATCTGAAGCCAAGCGATCATGGCCAGAATGTCGCCAAAGCGCGCCTTGCCGTCGAGGATACGGCCGCTCCAGTAGAGCGCGACAACAGACATCGCCACGGCAACGAACATCGTCAGGGCAACGCGCCAAGGCACGCTCAGAAAGACAAAGGGCATGGCGTTGGGCGCCGGGAACATGGCGCTCATGGCAAAGAACAAAAGCGTGTTCAGAACCGTGGCGAGGCCAAGCAGCATCCAGCCCGTGTTGGGCGCGATATCAAGCGCCACGATGCGCCGCCCGGCCCCGGCCGGGTCAAAGATCGTTTCGCGGAACAGGTTCTTGGCGAAATCCATCATGCCGGCGTTCTCCCTGCTTGTTGAAGCCCTGCGATCCAGAACCATCCGAAGACAAGAATCCAGATCAGACCGACGACGCTCAGCGCGAGTCCCGGCCCGGCAAACCCCGCCACAAGACCGTTCAGAAGCACGAGCGGCGACGCCGCCAGCAAGGCCCAGAAAAGCGCGATGCGACTGCCATAGCCGCCGCCTTTCCAGCCCAGAACCCCGAGGATCACCCCAAGGAGCCACGAGAGCGTATAGAAGGCCAAGGGCGCGATGAAGATCCAGCCGAGCAGCGAGCCGCCCAAGAGCGGGTTCAGCTCTTTGTCTTCAAGGTGCGCAATGCGCGCAAGACGCGGCCAACTCGAGATGAAGAACACCACACAGGCCGCCATGAGGATCACGAGCGCGCGGTCTTCGCGCGCGCCCGTGGCGAGATGACGTGCCACGACAGGCTGCGGTCCGCGATAGCTGACCGCGATGTCGCGCAGAACCGACATCAGCCCTTGCGCCGCCGCGTGAGCCACGCATCGAGACGCGACACGATCTCTTCGGCCAGCGCCTCGTCCTCGATTTCCTCGACCGCTTCGGCAAGGAAGGCGAGCGTCAGAAGGTCGGTGGCGATGCCTTCGGGAAGACCGCGCGAGCGCAGGTAGAACAGCGCCTCATCGTCGATCGCGCCCGAGGTGGAGCCGTGCGAACAGGCCACGTCATCGGCGTAGATCTCAAGCTCTGGCTTGGCGTAGAACTGGCTATCGTCGTCGAGAAGGAGCGATTGGCTGATCTGGTAGCCGTCGGTGCGCTGGGCCTTGTTCTTGACGAGGATCTTGCCCTGGAACACGCCGGTTGCACCGTTGCGAAGCACCTTTTTATAGACCTGACGGCTTTCGCAATTCTCGGCGTCATGGGTGATGAACACCGTGTCGTCGTGATGGAAATCACCGTCACCAAGACAGGCGCCTGCCACATGGGCCACCGCGTCATCGCCCGTGAGTTCGAGGATCGCTTCGTTGCGCGTCATCTGGCCGTTGACCGTCAGGGTGAAGGATTTGAACGTGCTTTCGGCGCCGAGACGACCAAAGATATGCGTCACAGCGCGGCGTTCATGATCGCGACCTTGGGCGCGCACATGATGAAAGCCTGCCTTGTCGGCCACATCCACCTCAAGCACCTTGTTGAAACGCGCCGCCGCCGGACCATTCTCGAGAAGGGTGAAATCCGCACCTTCCTCAAGCTTGATCACGTGGTGGAGCATCGCATCAGAAGCCTCTGATTCATGGACATAAATCAGGCTAACAGGGCGCGAGACCTTGCCGGTGACGCGGATCACGACACCATCATAGGCAAAGGCGGTGTTGAGCGCCGCGAGCGGGCGTTTGACAGGATCCTGACCGTTGGTTTCAAGCGTGCCATAAAGGTCTTTGGCCCAGTGAATGTCCTTATCGGCCACGTCGCTCAGGCGTTCGATGGTAAAGCCCTCGCCCTCGAGCGGGTCAGAGAGGTCACTGCTGAAGACGCCATCGACAAAGACGACCTTGAGACGATCGACCGTATCGAACACCGGCGCCTCTTCGCCATGATCGAACACCGCCGCCGTGGGGGCTTCGGGTTGGACCAGCGTGTCGGGACGGGTGTATTTCCAATACTCGTCCCGGCGTCCCGGCAGACCAGCGGCCCGCACGCGCGTCAGAGCGGCTTCGCGCGCTTCGGCAAGCCAAGGCGCGGACTCGGGAAGGTCAAGCGTCGCAAGGCGCGCTTCGGTGGCGTCCATTTTCTGTTGCGTCACGGCAGCCATCACGCGGTCTCCGCGAGAATGTCGGCATACCCGTTCTGTTCCACCTCAAGCGCGAGCTCGGGGCCACCGGTTTTGACGATGCGGCCATCGGCCATGATGTGCACAACGTCCGGTTTGATGTGGTCGAGAAGACGCTGATAGTGGGTGATGACAAGGAAGCCACGGCCCGCATCGCGCAGCGCGTTCACACCTTCGGAGACAAGCTTCATTGCGTCCACGTCGAGGCCCGAGTCGGTCTCGTCGAGGATGCACATCTTCGGCTCGAGCATCGCCATCTGGAGGATCTCGTTGCGTTTCTTCTCACCGCCGGAAAAGCCGACATTGACCGGACGCTTGAGCATCTCGGCGTCAATCTTGAGCGTCTTGGCTTTCTCGCGGATGAGCTTGAGGAAATCGCCGGCGCTGATCTCGTCTTCGCCGCGCGCCTTGCGTTGCGCGTTCACGGCGGTGCGCAGGAAGGTCATGTTGCCGACGCCGGGAATTTCAACCGGGTATTGGAACGCCAGGAAAAGGCCCGCCGCGGCGCGCTCTTCCGGCTCCATGTCGAGCAGGTCTTCGCCCTCAAGCGACGCTTCGCCGCCCGTCACCTCATAGCCGTCACGGCCCGAGAGCACATAGGACAGCGTCGATTTACCCGAGCCATTCGGGCCCATGATCGCATGCACCTTGCCAGCCTCGACTGTGAGGTTGACGCCTTTGAGGATTTGCTTGTCCTCTTCTTCAAGTTTGACCTTCAGGTCTTTGATCTCAAGCATATTTCTGCCTTTCGCGCGTTTACTGTGCTGCTATCGGAGCAGCCGTCAGAAGGATTTCGTATAAAGCGTCAGGATCTCGGTCAGATCCTTTCGCGGGAGGTCTGTTGGGGTGATGTCAAAACGGGCCATGCGGCCCTTGATTTCTACCGGTTCGAGCCAGCGTTCGACCCGCGTATACTGTCGCCGACCGACATAATCGTCGAACAAGAGTGTCACGGGCTTCTCGGTCCTGAGCATCGTGGTGACAAAGCACGCAGGCCGGAACCGCCCATCCACGAGCACAAGATCCGGGGCCTCGAACCCCTCGAGATCCCAGATACCGTTCGGGTAGCGGTGATACTTGCGCCAAGCGGTTTCATTTTCGGGTTTGCCCCATTTGCCGACCTTGCCGATATTGGAATAGTGCAACGTCACTGGCGACGTCATGCCCGCATGATCGAAATAACGCTGCATCATGGCACACCAGTGTTTGCTGGACTCGACCGAAAAGATGCGTTTGCCTTCCATCTCGGAGCCCATAACGGTCGACCCGCCGGAGCCGTATTCAAGGATGACATTCGCGGCCTCATAGTGGCCACGCACCCAATCGGCAACGTCCTTCGGAAAGGTGAGTTGCGGGCGGTCGATGATCTCGGGGGTGTTATCCTTGGGCGCCATCTAGATCTTCTCCACGCTCACGGCGGTGCCGCTCGCTGACACCATCAACATGGACTGGCCGACCACCTCATAGTCGAGATCAACACCGACCACGGCATTGGCCCCGGCCGCCGTGGCGCGCTCTTCAAGCTCACGCAGGGCAGTGTCGCGAGCGTCCTGAAGCTTGCTCTCATAAGCGCCGGAACGACCACCGACAATATCGGTGATCTGGGCAAACACATCACGGACCACATTGGCCCCCATGATCGCCTCGCCCACAACGATGCCACGGTAGGCGGTGATGGTGTGGCCCTCGATGCTGTTGGTGGTGGTGACGATCATTGGCCAAACCCCAGGTAGGTGACGAGCATATGCACCGCCATGGCAAGAAAGCCGACAAGCGCCGCGGTGATGAACACGGAATCCGCCACCAACGCCTTGGAGTTGCCGCGTTTCTTGGCAATGGACAGCCCGACAAGCGCGCCGAGCGTCACGCCCGCGCCAATGCCTGCCGATTGCTGCATCAAGTGGTGGAGGGTTTCCATGATCTTCCTTTCCCACAGGTTGGGGCCCTATTAGCCGACGGACCCTTCGAGCGAGATCGCCACAAGTTGCTGGGCTTCCATGGCGAATTCCATGGGAAGCGCCTGAAGCACTTCCTTGGCAAAGCCGTTGACGATGAGCGCCACGGCTTCTTCCTCGTCCATGCCCCGCTGGCGGCAGTAGAACATCTGCTCGTCATCCACCTTGGACGTGGTCGCCTCGTGTTCACAACGCGACGAGTTGTTGCGGATCTCAATATACGGCACCGTGTGCGCCCCGCATTTGTCACCAATGAGAAGCGAGTCGCATTGGGTATAGTTGCGGCTTTCCTTGGCCTTGGGGTGCATCGAGACGAGACCGCGATAGGTATTTTGCGACTTACCCGCCGAGATGCCCTTAGAGACGATCCGGCTCTTGGTGTTCTTGCCAAGGTGGGTCATCTTGGTGCCGGTATCGGCCTGCTGGTGGTTGTTGGTGATGGCGATCGAGTAGAACTCGCCCTGGCTCTCGTCACCGCGCAGGATGCAGGACGGGTATTTCCAAGTCACGGCAGAGCCGGTTTCGACCTGCGTCCACATCACCTTGGCCCGATCACCGCGGCAATCGGCGCGTTTGGTGACGAAGTTGTAGATACCGCCCTTGCCGTTCTCGTCGCCGGGATACCAGTTCTGAACGGTGGAGTATTTCACCTCGGCATCTTCCTCGATGATGATTTCCACCACTGCGGCGTGAAGCTGCGAGGTGTCGCGCTGGGGCGCGGTGCAGCCTTCGAGATAGGACACGTAAGAGCCCTTGTCGGCGATGATGAGCGTGCGCTCGAACTGGCCGGTGTTCTCGGCGTTGATGCGGAAATAGGTCGAAAGCTCCATCGGGCAGCGCACGCCCGGCGGCACATAGACGAACGAGCCATCCGAGAACACGGCCGAGTTCAGCGTCGCATAGAAGTTGTCCGACACCGGCACGACCGAGCCGAGGTATTTCTTCACAAGCTCCGGGTGGTTTTTGATCGCCTCGGAGATCGAGCAAAAGATCACGCCCGCCTCCTGAAGCTCTTTCTGGAAGGTGGTGCCAACCGAGACGGAATCGAACACCGCATCGACGGCGACCTTGCGGCCTTCTGCGGGCGCGGCATCGGCGCCTTCGACACCGGCAAGGATCATCTGTTCCTTGAGCGGAATACCAAGCTTTTCATAGGTCGCGAGAAGCTTGGGATCGACCTCGTCGAGGGATTTCGGCTTTTCTTCCATGCTCTTGGGACGGGCATAGTAATACTGGTCCTGGAAATCGACCTCGGGGTAGTCGAGCATCGCCCAGTCCGGCTCTTTGAGCTGCACCCAGCGTTGATAGGCCTGAAGGCGCCATTCGGTCATCCACTCCGGCTCTTCGTTCTTGTCCGAGATGAGGCGCACGATATCCTCGGTCAGCCCTTTCGGGGCATATTCCATCTCGATCTCGGTTTCCCAGCCGTATTTGTACTTGCCACCGACTTCGCGCACGGCGTCGACGGTTTCCTGGTCGACCCCTTCCTTGACTTGCGTCTGGTCCATACTGGCCATGGTGTTCTCCTGTTCGCTTACGCCGCGCGGGCGCGGTGTTTCCTGAGACGTTCAAGCCAGGCTTCTGCAAAGCCGAGCACGTCCTGTTGCTTCGTCTCGGGGCCAAGCGAGACGCGAATTGCGCCAGCCGCCGTGGCCTCGTCATATCCCATCGCGCGCAAGACCCGGCTTGCCCGCACTTTTCCGCTGGAACAGGCAGAGCCCGCAGAAATCGCGTAGCCCGCAAGATCCATCTGCATCACCTGTGTCTCGCCTTTCCAACCCGGAGTCGCGAGGCAGAGCGTGTTCGGCAGGCGCATTGCGCCCTTCCCTACGAAAATGGTGCCATCCGCCTCGGCTGCAAGGGTGTCTTCCAGCAAATCACGCAAGGATGCAACCTCATCCCAAACCCCATCGGCCAGATCGCGCGCCGCAGCCGTCGCAGCGGCGGCAAAGCCGGCCGCGCCGAGGATATTCTCGGTGCCTGCACGGCGGCCCATCTCCTGCCCACCGCCCTTGAGCTGGGCCGCGAGATCGGTGCCGCGCTTGACGATGAGCGCGCCAATCCCCTTGGGACCGCCAATCTTATGCGCCGAGGCGAGCGCCATGGTCGCACCGGACCAGTTAAAGGCCACCGGCAGCTTGCCAAAGCCCTGCGTCATATCGCTCACGGCAAGGCCCTCGGGCAGGGCTTGCACCACGCCGGTCTCAGAATTGGCAAGTTGCAGCGCGGTCTGGCCCGGATCGGTGACCCGCACCTGACCCTGCCCGTCAACGGCAAGATCATCCGTGATCCACGCATCCACCGCATCATGCTCGATCCCGCCGCCATGCAGGCCCCGCCCCGCAAGTGCCAATGCCGCCGCCTCGGTCGCGCCGGAGGTAAAGACCACATCCGCCCCGTCCGCACCAAAGGCGGTCGCGAATTCGGCGCGGGCCTTCTCAAGCAGGGCCTTGGCCGCACGGCCCTCAGCATGAACAGACGACGGATTCCCAACCACATCCATCGCCGCGATCATCGCGGCGCGGGCCTCTGCGCGCAGCGGCGCCGTGGCGTTATGGTCGAGATAGGTCCGCATCAATCGGCATCCACCACGGCAAAAATGTTCGGGATCGCCGGGCACGGCGCGAGATCGTTCTCAATCACATCCGACAGGCGCGTCTGATGCAGGAACACATACACATGCGCCGAAAGCCCTTCCCATAGACGGTTGGCCAGTGATTGCGCGCGCGAGCCGGACGAGCCGCCCGTCGCCCCTGCGCCGGTATGCAGCGCCGAGACGGTTTCATCGACCGCCGCAAGCACATCAACGATGCGAATTTCCGATGCCGGGCGCGCAAGACGATACCCGCCCCCTGGGCCGCGCACCGAATCCACAAGCGCGGCACGACGCAATTTTACGAACAACTGTTCAAGATAGGGCAACGAGATGTTCTGGCGTCCGGAAATCTCGGCCAGCGTCACCAGCTTGTCGCCTTTCTGCAGCGCGATATCGGCCAGCGCAACGACAGCATAACGCCCTTTGGTTGAAAGTTTCATGCGGCACCCCCCGCGAATAGATTGACGTTGCGCGTCGCAAGGCATACATCGCTTGCACCGCAACCGGTGGAAACCGGCCAAGTTAGAATTGTTCTAAAGTGACCAAGCATATTCGTCAAGAATAGACTCGGCACGACGCGCAGGAGACACGGACGCCCATGCCCGAGGTGATTTTTCCCGGACCCGAAGGACGGCTTGAAGGCCGCTACCATCCGCAAAAGGAAAAGGACGCACCAATTGCCATCGTGCTCCATCCGCACCCGCAATTTGGCGGGACCATGAACAACAAGGTTGTCTATAACCTGCATTACGCCTTTTTCAACATGGGCTTTACCGTGCTGCGGTTTAATTTCCGCGGTGTCGGCCGGAGCCAGGGCGAATACGACCAAGGCGTCGGAGAGCTCTCGGATGCGGCCTCGGCGCTGGACTACCTTCAGTCGATGAACACCAACTCCAAGCATTGCTGGGTGGCTGGGTTCTCCTTTGGGGCTTGGATCGGCATGCAGCTCTTGATGCGTCGCCCCGAGATCACCGGATTCATCTCGGTCGCACCGCCTGCGAACATGTATGATTTCTCGTTCCTCGCGCCCTGCCCGTCCTCGGGCCTTATCATCAACGGCACCGCCGACCGCGTTGCGCCCCCGGCGGATACGGAATCTCTGGTGAGCAAGCTGCACGAGCAGAAAGGCATCACGATCACCCACGAACAGATCGACGGCGCCGGACATTTCTTTGAAACCGAAGACTACATGGACACGATGGTGGGCAATGTGACGGACTACGTCAAACGCCGCCTGACCGAAACCTCGCGCTAAGGGAGCGGCATGGCCTATTACGACGATATCGCCAACCGCCTTGCCCTCGACGTGATCGAAGCGCAGAAAGCCACAGGCGATCTGCAACTCATTCAGGACATCACCAATACCATCGAGGCCACGTCCTCGACCCTGCATGAGGCCTTCATGACGGCGGTGCGCGTCCACACCGCCGAGGAACGCGCCCGCAAACAGCTTGAGGACCGGCTCAAGGCCAAGGGATTCGAGCTCAAGCGATGAGCGACCGGCTCGACGCACAGCTTGCCTTCCTCGACGAGGCCGACCGACTGAAATCCGTGCTGCGCGCCTCAACGCTTCTGGACCGGTCGCGTAAGGAAAACTCTGCCGAGCATAGCTGGCATATCGCGCTCTATGCGATGATCCTTGCCGAACATGCCAACCGCCCCGTCAATATCGACCGGGTGATCCGCATGCTTCTTTTGCATGATCTGGTCGAGATCGACGCCGGCGACACCCCCATTCATGGCGCCCATGACGCGGCAGCGAAAGAGGCCGAGGAAATCGCCGCGGCGGACCGCCTCTTTGCGCTCTTGCCCGAGGATCAGGGCGCGGAGTTGCGCGCGCTCTGGAATGAGTTCGAGGCAGGCGAAAGCGACGACGCGATCTTTGCCCGTGCGATCGACCGGGCGCAGCCCTGCCATGGCAATCTGATGACCGGCGGCGGATCGTGGATCGAATATGACGTGACCGAAGAGCAACTCGAGGCCCGCGTCGGCACCAAGGTCAAGCGCGGCGCGCCTGCACTTTGGGATCATATCCAGCGCCGTGTGCGGGCATGGTTTGCGGACAAAAGGTAGAAATACCTCACCTTTTCAACTGCCTAATGATCACTCCTAAAGCGCGACACTTGGCAGCAGCCGTGTGACGCCGCGCCTTCTGGACAAACCTGGCCCGCGCGGTAAGAACCGGGCGCATGGCATTTCTTCTCGAAACACCCCCCGCCGATCGGCATTCGAAGTTCGAAGACCTTCAGGGCCTCGCCACCGGCACGCTTCTCATGGCGCTCTCGGTGCAGTTCCTGCAAGCCTCCGACCTCATCACCGGACAGGTCGCGGGCCTCTCGCTCCTCGTCTCTTATTGGGGCGGCTGGAGTTTCGGTGTGGTGTTCTTCCTCATCAACCTGCCCTTCTACGCGGTGGCGATTTACCGGATGGGCCTTGTCTTCACGCTCAAAACCTTTGCCGCGGTCGCGATCCTCACCGGCTGGACCTTCCTGTTGCCGCAGGGCATGAGCTTTGCCTTTCTGCATCCGCTGGCTGGTGCGGTCCTCGGTGGGGTGAGCGCGGGTGCAGGCCTTCTCATCCTGTTTCGCCACGGCGCCACGCTCGGCGGGGTCGGGATCGTTGCCGTCTGGCTTCAGGACACGCGCGGTATCAAGGCGGGCAAGGTGCAGCTTGGCTTTGACGTTTGCGTCTTTGCCCTCGCCCTTGCCCTCTTTCCGGTGGTGACGGTGTTCTATGCGCTCATCGGCGCCGCAGTCACCAATCTCGTGATCCTCACCAACCACCGCCGCGACCGCTATATCGCGCGCTAGAGCCTGCGGATTGCGCCAAAGGCCGCGACAGGCTAGGACCGTCTCAGCCCCGACAGGAGACGCGCCATGGCCAAGGTCTATGCCATTCTCATGCTCGCCGTTCTAAGCGAGACCATCGCCACCTCGGCGCTTCATGCAAGCCAGCAGTTTACCCGGCTTTGGCCCTCGGTGATCGTTGTCATCGGATACGCGATTTCCTTCTACCTCCTGAGCCTCACACTCAAGACACTGCCGGTCGGCATCATGTATGCGATCTGGTGCGGCCTCGGCATCGTCTTTGTCGCCATTATCGGCTATTTTGCCTTTCAACAACGACTCGACCTGCCCGCGATCCTCGGCATCGGGCTGATCCTGTGCGGCATTGTGGTCATTAACCTGTTTTCCGAAAGCGCAGGCCATTAAGGGGCTAGCCTTTTCCGTGTCCGCGCTATAGGCGAAGCTCGAACAGGAAAGGCATATCTGATGGACCTTCGTAATATTGCGATTATCGCGCACGTTGACCACGGCAAGACGACCCTTGTCGATGAGCTTCTGAAACAGTCCGGCGCGTTTCGCGAAAACCAGGAAGTGGCCGAACGGGCCATGGACAGCAATGATCTCGAGCGCGAACGCGGGATCACCATTTTCGCCAAGCCGACCTCGGTCGAGTGGAAAGACACGCGGATCAACATCGTCGACACCCCCGGCCACGCCGATTTCGGCGGCGAAGTCGAGCGCATCCTGTCGATGGTTGATGGCGTTGTCCTGCTCGTCGATGCCGCCGAAGGCCCGATGCCGCAGACCAAATTCGTGACCTCCAAGGCGCTGGCGCTTGGCCTGCGCCCGATTGTGGTCCTCAACAAGGTCGACAAACCCGACGCCGAACCCGACCGCGCGCTGGACGAGTGTTTTGACCTCTTCGCCTCGCTCGATGCCAACGAAGATCAGCTCGACTTCCCGCATATGTATGCCTCGGGCCGCAATGGCTGGGCCGATGCCGAGCTGGACGGGCCGCGCAAAGACCTGCACGCACTGTTCAACCTCATCGTGAACCACGTGCCCGCGCCGAAACAGGTCGCGCACCAAAAAGACGATTTCCGTATGCTGGCGACGACGCTTGGCTCGGATCCCTTCGTGGGCCGCATCCTGACCGGCCGCGTCGAGAGCGGCACGCTCAAGGTTGGCGCGACGGTGCAGGCGATCTCGCGCATTGGCCAGAAGATCGAGCAATTCCGCGTCACCAAGATCCAAGCCTTCCGTGGCCTTGCCCAACAAGACATCGAAGAAGCTCAGGCCGGCGACATCGTGTCCATCGCGGGCATGTCCAAGGCAACCGTGGCCGATACGATCTGTGCGCTGGCCGTTGATACGCCGCTTGAGGCACAGCCGATCGACCCGCCGACGATCACCGTCACCTTCGGCATCAACGACAGCCCCCTTGCGGGCCGTGATGGCAAAAAGGTTCAGAGCCGCGTGATCCGCGACCGCCTCTACAAAGAGGCCGAATCCAACGTCGCAATCAAGATCGCCGACACGCCGGGCGGCGAGGCTTTCGAGGTTTCGGGCCGTGGCGAACTCCAGATGGGCGTTCTGATCGAGAACATGCGCCGCGAAGGCTTTGAGCTTTCGATTTCGCGCCCGCAGGTCATCATGCGCGAAGAAGACGGCCAGAAGATGGAGCCGGTCGAAGAAGCCACCATCGACGTGGACGACGAATATTCCGGCGCAGTGATCGAAAAACTCACCGGCGCGCGCAAAGGCGAGCTTGTCGAGATGCGCCCTGCAGGCGCAGGCAAGACCCGCATCATCGCCCATGTGCCGTCGCGCGGGTTGATCGGCTATCACGGCGAATTCCTCACCGATACGCGCGGCACCGGTGTTCTCAACCGCGTGTTCCACGGCTGGACCCCCTATAAGGGCGCGATCCCGGGCCGTCGCGCTGGCGTGCTGATCTCGATGGAAGATGGCGAGGCCGTGGCCTACGCACTCTGGAACCTCGAAGATCGCGGCAAGATGATGATCGGCGCACAAGAGAAGGTCTATCAGGGCATGATCATCGGCGAACATAGCCGTGAAAATGACCTCGAGGTGAACCCGCTCAAGGGCAAGAAGCTCACCAACGTGCGCGCCTCTGGCACGGACGAAGCGGTGCGCCTGACGACGCCGATGACGCTTAGCCTCGAAGAGGCCATCGCCTATATCAACGATGACGAGCTTGTCGAAGTCACCCCAAATAGCATCCGCCTGCGCAAACGCTATCTCGACCCGCACGAGCGCAAGCGCATGTCGAAGGCGCAGGGATAAGAAAATCTTCTAGAAGAGTCTGCCTCTGGCCTCTTTTCTAGAAAAAGCGACACCATGAAAAAGCCCCGGATCATTGATCCGGGGCTTTATTTTTGCCGTGTAAGGCGTTGTTTATTCGTTTATTTCCACAACCATGAGCTCACGCTCAGAAGCATCGCGCGCATGGCTCAACGCTTGTTGGTAGTCGTCGCTATTGTAGCAGTCGACTGCCGCCTCGACGCTCGGGAACCGCGCCACAACATTGCGCGGCCGTTCCTGTCCCTCAAGCTGTACGAAACGGCCACCGCGGGCAATGAAATGCCCGCCATGTTTGGCAATCGCCGGTCCGGCCAATTCGGCATATTTGCCATAGGCCTCGGCGTCGGTCACGGTCACATGGGCGATCCAGAGTGCGGGCATCGGGTATCCTCCGAGTTAGAGATTTTCCGACAGTGTAAATCCCCTGCCGGAAAACCCAAGCCCTTATTGACCAAATGGTCAGCCAGCGATCACCGCTTCAGCAGCGGCAATGGCCGCGTCTGAATTGGTGGAATCCTTGGCGCCGCCCTGCGCCATGTCGGGACGGCCACCGCCGCCCTTGCCGCCAAGCGCCTCTACCGCCGCCTTGACGAGATCGACCGCCGAGACGGTATCGGTCAGATCATCGGTCACGCCCGCAGCCACGGCGACCTTGCCGCCATCATCGGCAATAAGCAGCACCGCGCCGCTCTCAAGGCGGGTCTTGTGCTCGTCGATGAGCGGGCGCAGGTCTTTGCCGGACACGCCGGTCAGAAGCTGTGCGAAATATTTGACGCCGTTCACGTCCTTCGCCTCTGCGCCGCCGCCCTGCCCCGCGCCACCGGCCATCGCCAGCTCGCGGCGCAACTGCGCGACCTCGTTTTGAAGCGACTTGCGTTCATCCAGAAGCGCCTTCAGTCGATCCGCGACATCCGCCGGCTGCGCCTTGAGCGTCGCCGCAACCTCGGCCATGCGGTTGGCCTGATCCTCAAGATAGGCAAAGGCCGCCTCGCCCGTCAGCGCCTCGATCCGGCGCACACCCGCCGAAGACGCGCTATCGCCCAGAAGGACAAACACGCCGATATCGCCGGTCTGTTTCACATGCGTGCCGCCGCAAAGCTCGATCGAATAAGTGTTGCCGTCAAAGCCCTTGCCGGTATTGGCGCGCCCCATGGACACGACCCGCACCTCGTCGCCGTATTTCTCGCCAAAGAGCGCCTGCGCCCCGATCTCGCGCGCGTCATCCGGCGTCATGATCCGGGTTTCCACCGCGCTGTTCTGGCGGATATAGGCGTTCACATCGGTCGCAACCTTGTGAATTTCCTCGGCCGAAAGCGCCTTGGCATGGCTGAAATCAAAGCGCAGGCGGTCGGCCGCATTGAGCGAGCCGCGCTGTGCCACGTGATCGCCAAGCGTCTCGCGCAGCGCCTCATGCAACAGGTGCGTCGCCGAGTGGTTCGCCCGGATCGCGCCACGGCGGCTATGGTCAACCTCCATCAGCACCGGATCGCCCTTGGAGATCGTGCCGCGCGCGACAGTGACCTTATGCGCCAGAAGCTTGCCATCCGCGAATTTCTGCGTGTCCGCAACATTGGCAACCTCGTCGCGGTTCTCAAGCCGACTCACGATGCCGGTATCGCCAACTTGGCCCCCGGATTCGCCATAAAACGGCGTCTGGTTCATCACCAGCCAGCCCTCGGCGCCCTCGGCAAGCGTATCCACCCGCGCGCCATCGGCGATGATCGCGACGACCTGCCCCTCGGCGCTCTCGGTGTCATACCCGAGGAATTCGCTCGAACCCTGCTCTTCGGCAATGTCGAACCAGATCGCATTGTCCGCCGCATCGCCCGATCCGGACCAGGCGGCGCGCGCCTTAGCCTTTTGCTCGGCCATGGCCGCGTCAAACCCGTCTGTATCGACCGCGCGGCCCTTTTCGCGGAGCGCGTCCTGCGTCAGGTCAAGCGGGAAGCCATACGTATCATAGAGCTTGAAGGCCGCCTCGCCCGGCAGCGGCGCATCTTCGGCCAGCCCGTCAAGCTCGTCATCCAGAAGCTTCAAACCGCGATCAAGCGTCTGCTTGAACCGGGTTTCTTCAAGTTTCAGCGTCTCTTCGATCAACGCCTGCGCACGACCAAGCTCCGGATAGGCTTGCCCCATCTGGCTTACGAGCGAGGGCACAAGCTGGTGCATGACCGGGTCTTTCGCACCAAGAAGATGCGCGTGTCGCATGGCGCGCCGCATGATCCGGCGCAGCACATAGCCACGGCCATCATTGGACGGCATCACGCCATCGGCAATCAGGAACGAGGTCGAACGCAGGTGATCCGCGATCACCCGGTGATGCACATTCTTGTCGCCAAACGGATCGGTCGAGGTCACGCCCGCCGACGCCTCGATCAGCGATTTAAACAGGTCGGTGTCATAGTTGTCATGGCTGCCTTGCAGAAGCGCGCCAATCCGTTCCAGCCCCATGCCGGTGTCGATCGACTGCATGTCGAGATCGACCATAGAGCCGTCCTCGAACTGTTCGTTCTGCATGAAAACGATGTTCCAGATTTCGATGAACCGGTCGCCGTCCTCTTCCGGGCTGCCCGGAGGGCCACCCCAGATATGGTCACCGTGGTCATAGAAAATCTCGGTGCAGGGACCGCAAGGACCGGTCGGGCCCATCTGCCAGAAGTTGTCGGAGGTCGCGATGCGGATGATCCGGTCTTCGGGCACACCGACCTTTTTCCAGATTTCAAACGCCTCGTCATCGGTATGGTAGACGGTCGTGTAGAGCTTCTCTTTCGGAATTTCGAATTCCTTGGTGATGAGCTCCCATGCAAACGGGATCGCCTCTTCCTTGAAATAATCACCAAAGGAAAAGTTGCCGAGCATCTCGAAGAACGTGTGGTGACGCGCGGTATAGCCGACATTGTCGAGGTCGTTGTGCTTGCCCCCGGCGCGCACGCATTTCTGCGCCGTGGTGGCGCGCACATAGTCGCGCTTGTCGACCCCGGTAAAGCAGTTCTTGAACTGCACCATGCCCGAGTTCACGAACATCAGCGTCGGGTCATTGCGCGGCACGAGCGGGCTCGACGGCACGACCTCGTGACCCTGCTTGGCAAAATAGTTGAGAAAGGTCGACCGGATGTCGTTCAGGCTTGGCATGTGCGGCGTCTCTCGCGTGTGTTTTCAAGGCGTTTCAAGGGGGTTTACTCCCCTCAAACGCCCCTGTCCACAGCACTTGCACCGCACCAGAGCGGTGCCGCCAAAGAAAAGGCCGCCCCGCTGAA
This sequence comes from Shimia aestuarii, assembly GCF_022814865.1. Taxonomy (GTDB): domain Bacteria; phylum Pseudomonadota; class Alphaproteobacteria; order Rhodobacterales; family Rhodobacteraceae; genus Shimia; species Shimia aestuarii_A. The sequence continues at coordinate 176,113 of NZ_JAKVRD010000006.1, forward strand.
CGGGACGGCCCTTGTCAGTGTCGCAGGCGAGAGGCTCAGGCCTCGTCTTCCATCAACGAGTCATTGTCCTCAACCCCTTCGGGCATGTCGAAATCAAGCCCGTGCGCGGCGCGGATCTTGTCTTCGATCTCATAGGCTACTTTCTTGTTTTCCTTGAGGAAACCCTTGGCGTTCTCGCGGCCCTGGCCGATGCGTTCATCGCCATAGCTATACCACGAGCCGGATTTTTCGACGACGCCCGCCTTGACCCCAAGGTCCAAAAGCTCGCCCGTCTTGGAAATCCCTTCGCCATACATGATGTCAAATTCGACCTGCTTGAAAGGCGGTGCGACCTTGTTCTTGACGACCTTGACGCGGGTGGCGTTTCCGACAACCTCGTCGCGGTCCTTGATCGCGCCGATGCGGCGGATGTCGAGGCGCACGGAGGAATAGAACTTGAGCGCGTTGCCGCCCGTCGTGGTTTCCGGGCTGCCGAACATGACGCCGATCTTCATCCGGATCTGGTTGATGAAGATCACCATGCAGTTGGAGCGCGCGATGGAGCCGGTGAGCTTGCGCATGGCCTGGCTCATCAGACGGGCCTGAACCCCGACCGAGCTATCGCCCATATCGCCTTCGAGTTCCGATTTCGGGGTCAGCGCGGCGACCGAGTCGACCACTACCATGTTGACCGCGCCAGAGCGGACCAGCGTGTCGGTGATCTCGAGCGCCTGCTCGCCGGTGTCGGGCTGCGAAATCAGCAACTCGTCAAGATCAACGCCAAGCTTCTTGGCATATTGCGGATCGAGCGCGTGTTCGGCGTCGACAAAGGCGCAGACGCCGCCCTTTTTCTGTTCCTCAGCGATACAATGCAGCGTCAGCGTTGTCTTGCCCGAGCTTTCAGGACCATAAATCTCGATGATGCGGCCCTTGGGCAACCCGCCGATGCCGAGCGCGATATCAAGGCCAAGCGACCCGGTCGACGTTGCCTCGATTTCCTGCGCCGGATTGTCGGCGCCGAGCTTCATGATGGAGCCCTTGCCGAACTGGCGTTCGATCTGGGCCAGGGCGCTGTCGAGCGCCTTTTGTTTATCTGCGGATTTCTTGCTGCTCATCTCGAAAAGTTCTGCCGTTGCCATTGCGTCGCTTCCTTATTCCATAGACCGCCGAGGGCGGCAATGATCGCGTTTGTTCTCGCCTTGTTCTCACATTGTATGAGATCAAAAGGAGAACATTTCAATAGAAATTTATGCAAAACAACTTTTGCCGGAACCGGTTAAGGGGTAGTTTACAAGCAGAAAAAACGAATAATTGAGTGATTTGAGGCGTATAGATGCTTGTCTTTTGGAACGAGAAACTCGTCTTCCTGTCGGTTCCCAAGACGGGAACAACAGCGATTGAAAAGGCGCTTGCGCCGCGGGCGGCGATGGTGATCTCGAATCCCCCCGAACTCAAGCACGCGCCGGTCTATCGCTATAACCGGTTTTTCCGCCCCATGTTCGAGAAGGCCTGTCGCGAGGAAAACATGGAAACCATGGCGGTGATGCGCGAACCGATAAGCTGGCTCGGGAGCTGGTATCGTTATCGCCAACGCGATTTTCTCAAGGGGAAGGCCAATTCGACCTTCGGCAAGAGCTTTGACGAGTTCGTCGATGCCTATTGCAAGGGCGACAAGCCCCCTTTCGCCAATGTCGGCAGCCAGGCGAAATTCCTCGAACCGCGCCCCAATGGCACCAAGGTCACGCATCTGTTCCGCTACGAGGATCAGGACCGGATCATCGGGTTCCTCGAAGATCGCCTCAACACCAAGATCTCGCTCGGACAGGAAAACGTCTCGCCGCGCATGGCGCTTGAGATTTCGCCCAAGGTAGAGGCCAAGCTGCGCCGAAAATGCGCCGAGGAATTCGAACTTTACGAGAGTATTTCCTGAGTCTCCGGCATCGGCTCGGGCGGCGCGGGTCGTGGCAGGTCCGGTGGCGTGTCCGGCACCGGCTCGGGCAACTGCGCCAGCACCAGGCTCGTAAGGTCGGTGAGCGAGAACGGCTTGGGCAGAAAGACCGACTGCGAGATTCGCGCCTGCTTGTCGGCAAAGCTCTCCTCGGCATATCCCGACATGAAAACGACCTTCACGTGTGGCCGCGATTTGCGCGCCTTGGCGACCCAGCTTGGCCCGTCCATGCCCGGCATGACCACGTCCGACACAAACAGATCGATCACCAGATCGGGATCGTCGAGCAACTCCAGCGCCTCTTCGCCCGACCCGGCCTCGAGCACGGTAAGCCCGCGCAGGCGCAAGGCACGCGAGGCAAAGCTGCGCACCGGGGCCTCGTCCTCGACCAATAGCACAACCCCACCCTTCGGCGCTGCGATCCGGGTATCCTGCCCACTTGGTTTTTGCGGGATGGCAGCATCGTAGAGGTCATGTTTGGGGAAGATCAGGGTAAAGCACGTCCCCGCCCCCGCCTCGCTATCAACAAAGATGTAGCCGCCGGTCTGTTTCACGATGCCATAGGCCGTCGACAGACCAAGCCCAGTCCCCTCGCCCGTGCGCTTTGTGGTAAAGAAGGGTTCGAACACCTTCTGTAGCTTGTCGGGCGGGATGCCGACGCCCTCATCCTTGACCCGGACACAGACATAGTCCCCCGGCGGCACCGTGGCACGGTCGCGTTCGAGCGGATCGCGCAGGCGCAGCCGTTCGGTCTGGATCGTGACCTCGCCGCCGTCGGGCATGGCGTCGCGCGCGTTGACCACGAGGTTCATCAACACCTGCTCAAGCTGGCGCTTGTCGGCACGCACGGCTTCAAGCTTTGGGTCGTGAATGAGGCTAAGGCGGACCTTCTCGCCCACGAGCCGATTGAGCAGATGCGTCAGATCGGCCAGCGTGTCGCGCAGGTCAAGCACCTCGGGGCGCAGGTTCTGCTTTCTCGAAAAGGCCAGAAGCTGCCCGACGAGCGCCGCCGCACGGTTGGTGTTCTGGTTGATCTGCATAAGGTCGCCGTAGTCCGGGTCGCCCTGATCGTGTCGCAGCAAGAGAAGATCGCAATGCCCCGAAATCGCGGTCAGCAGATTGTTGAAATCATGCGCAACCCCCCCGGCAAGCTGTCCGATGGCCTGCATTTTCTGGCTCTGGACGAATTGCGCCTCGAGTGATTTCAGCTCGGTCGCGTCGCTTAGGACGGCGATGAGCACGATCTCCCCCTCTTCGACCGCGCGGCTCAGGTTGACCTGAACAAAGACCTCGCGGTCCTTGCGCGTCAGGCGCAGGAATTCCGAATGATGCTTGCCATGGCCCGCCGCCGCCTCGGCGAGCCAGTCCTGGATCGACCGACCAAGCCCCTCCATCAGGGTTGAAATCTCCGTGTCGCGACCGGCCGGAAGGTGCACCAAGTCGCGCGCCGCGCGGTTGGCGCTGCGCACCCGACCATCAACAGCGATCTTCAACAGCGCCACAGGAAGGCCCTCGAACTGCGCCTCGCCGCCCGCCGGGGTTGGCGCGTCGGTCGGCAAGAGATAGATCTCGCGACGTCCGGCCCCGATGGAGAATTCGGCCACGAGGCAATGCTGGCCGCCGCGTTCTGTCACCACGGTATTGATCTCGCCGACCCGCGGACCGTCGTCGCCAAAAACATCGCGCAGCGCGGTGCGCCGTCCGCCGATCACATCGCGCGCCGCGGCATTCATGAACAGGATCGCACCCTTGGCGCTTACGGTGAGCATCGGCAGGCGCGGCACCCCGGCGCTTTCCCGCTCGGCAAGCGATACCTCGCGCGCGATCTGCCATTGAAAATACCCCTTGGGAAGACGTGTGACATGAAGGTCAAGCCGCCCATCACGGCGCGGGATCGCCTCTTGCGCGCTGCCGTCCTGCGCGGCGCGTTGCAACAGTGTGGTGACAAGTGCCTCGGCATCGGCCACCTCACGCTCTAGGCAAGCCGCGAGCGTCCCGGCCCCATTGGCCGAGGTCGTACCAGCGCGGTTCGCGGCGAGGACTTCACCGCTGCGATTGCTTAGGTATTGTTGGTGCGGGCCAAGCGCCACCATCGCGCCAAGCGCCTCGGACAGAAGCCGCGCCGTGCGACGACGCCACCGCCCCACGACCCAACTCAGCCCACCAGCGCAAAGGATGACAAGACCACCGACCGCCAAGATCAACCGCAACTCGTCATGGACGAGGAGCGCTGCACAGAGAAACAGCGCCGCCGCCAGGCCCCAGAGCAATCCCGAACGCACTTCACGACGCACGACCTGCGTCTCGCAACCAGAGTCCAGTGCCGTAAGCGCCACCGCGGCCCTCCTATGCCAATCCTTGCCCAAGCATCAGGCGAAAAGATTAACACCGGATTAAGCTGAAAACTACTTAAAGTTGAAATTTATGATCGACAATCACGCCCGGCACAACTGCGCAACAAAGAAGCCATCACAGCCATCGGCCAGCGTCCAGTGTCGCGAGAGGTCAAGCTGCCAATCCGGGTGGTCCGCTAGGAAGGCATCGACCTGCGCGCTATTTTCTTCAGGCAAGAGCGAACAGGTCGCATAGACGAGCCGCCCCCCCTCGGACACCAGCCCCGCCGCCTCCCGAAGGATCGTCGCCTGCACCGGCAAAAGCGCCGCGAGATCGGCTTCGGAAAACCGCCATTTCGCATCCGGCGTACGTCGCCATGTGCCACTCCCGGAACACGGCACATCGCAGAACACGAGGTCATAAGGCGCCTTGGCCCGCACATCCGGCGCCTCAAGACAGGCCACAGTCACCCCGGCCCGTTTGGCGCGGTCCGGTAGGTCGCGCATCCGCCGCGGCTCAATATCATGGGCAAAGAACGTGCCCTGACAGCGCCCTGCCATGGCGAGCGTCTTGCCCCCGCCCCCGGCGCAATAGTCGAGCACGCGCGCACCATCCGACAGGGAAAGCGCGGCAATCGCCGCTTGGCTCGACGCGTCCTGCAATTCCACCAGACCGTCGCGATAGGCCGCGCTTTGCGCCACGCGCCGCGCGCCTTCCGTGACTTCGAGCGCGGTTTCGGCCAGCGGCGAGGTGACGGTCTCGATCCCGTCTTTCTGCAATGCTATGGCGGCTTTTTGCGGTGTCGTCTTGCGCAGGTTCACGCGCAGAAAGACCGGGGCACGATGGCGCATGGCCTCCGCATTGGCTGCGAAATCCTCTCCGAGCGCCGCTTCCAAGCGCGGGATGATCCAGTCCGGCAAATCGACCGCCACAGGCCGGGATGCAGCCAGCGCGGCACGCTCGTCCTCGCTTAGGGGGGCAGGCCCATAGGGGCGACCGTCAAACAGCGGTTCGAGATCGGCCCCGTCCTGCGCCAACAGCCCAAGCATCAAGGCCCGGCCTGTTTCGGCAAGGCCTTCAGGCATCACAGAGCGCCGCCGCCGCAACACGTCATAGACATGATCGCGCACCGCCGCCCGGTCCTTGGACCCGGCAAAGCGCGACGCGCGCGCCCAACGGGTCAGAACCTGCTCGGCAGGGGCCCCTGCGAGGATCTCGTCAAGGCACTCTGCCGCCGTCTGAACCCGTGCCGCCGGTGTCATCAGCCGATCCGGTAGTTCGGGCTCTCGCGGGTGATCTGCACGTCATGCACGTGGCTTTCCTTGAGGCCCGCGCCGGTGATCTTCACGAACTGAGCGTTCTTGCGCATGTCTTCCACGGTGGCGTTGCCGGTATAGCCCATCGCTGCGCGCAGACCGCCGACAAGTTGGTGGATGACCGCACCCGCCGCGCCTTTATAGGGCACCTGCCCTTCGATTCCTTCCGGCACAAGCTTGTCGCTCGCCGCGTCTTTCTGAAAGTAGCGATCCGCCGAGCCGCGCGCCATGGCGCCAAGGCTGCCCATGCCGCGATAGGATTTGAACGAGCGGCCCTGATAAAGGATGACCTCGCCCGGGCTTTCGTCGGTGCCCGCGATCATCGAGCCGACCATCGCACAGGACGCGCCCGCCGCGATGGCCTTGGCAAAATCGCCCGAGAACTTGATACCGCCGTCGGCGATCACCGGCGTGTCACCGGCCGCCCCGGCGCAATCCATGATCGCAGTCAGCTGTGGCACGCCAACGCCCGCCACCATCCGCGTGGTACAGATCGAGCCCGGCCCAATGCCGACCTTGACCGCATCCGCACCCGCATCAATGAGCGCCTTGGTGGCCTCTGCGGTCGCCACGTTGCCCGCGATCACCTGCACGGCATTCGATTGCGCCTTGATCCGTTTCACCGCTTCGATAACGCCCGCAGAATGGCCATGCGCCGTGTCGACGACAACGATATCCACGCCCGCATCGACGAGCTGCTCGGAGCGTGCGAACCCGCTATCGCCAACCGACGAGGCCGCGGCGACACGCAAGCGTCCAAGATCATCCTTACAGGCTGTGGGGTTCAGAACCGCCTGTTCCGTGTCCTTGAGCGTCAATAGCCCGGTGAGCTTGCCCTTGCCGTCGGTGACCAGGAGTTTCTCGATCCGACGCGCACGCATCAGGCTCTTAGCCTCTTCGCGGTCCGCCGGTTCCTGAAGCATGGCGAGGTTTTCGGAGGTCATCACCGCGCTGACCGGCATTTCATCCGACGTCGCAAACCGCATGTCGCGGTTGGTCACGATGCCGACCACATGGCCCTTTTCGTCGACCACCGGGAAACCGGTAAAGTTATACCGCTCCACCAAGGCCTTGGCGTCACCAATGGTCTGATCGCGGCGCAGGGTCACGGGGTTGTAGACGATGCCGGACTCAAACCGTTTGACCCGCCGCACTTCGCGCGCCTGCGTCTCGGCGTCGAGGTTCTTGTGGATCACCCCCATGCCGCCCGCCTGTGCCATGGCAATCGCCATGCGCGACTCGGTCACCGTATCCATGGCCGAACTCAGAAGCGGGATATTGAGCGCGATGCTCTTGGTTACGCGCGTCCGCGTATCCGCCGTCGTCGGCAGCACTTCGGACGCCGCCGGAACAAGAAGCACATCGTCAAAGGTAAGGGCCTCACGAATCTTCATCACACATCTCCTAGGATGACCTCGTTTGGCGCTTCCCTATTACATGGCTGGACCCCGTGCGAAACCCCCAATTTCACCACGCGCCGCAATCCAGCAGGTTCTGACGCCCCGCGCAGCTGCCACATTGTGCACCGAACAGGCAGACGTGCCGCAAGCGGACAAGATCATGCCGCACCTTGCCTTTCCCGTCGCGCCACGCCAGTTATTCTGACATGCGCGCGAACAAGGAAAACAGGTAGCATGACGATGAGCGACCAGAGCAGCGATCCCCTCGTGATCTTCACCCCCTCGGGCAAACGCGGACATTTCCCGGTCGGCACGCCCGTATTGACCGCTGCGCGACAGCTCGGGGTCGATCTCGATTCCGTGTGTGGCGGACGCGGCATCTGCTCCAAATGCCAGATCACCCCCTCCTATGGCGAGTTCTCCAAACATGGCGTGACCGTCAAGGACGATGCGCTTTCGGAATGGAACGCCGTCGAACAACGCTATGACGACAAACGCGGCCTCGCCAAGGGCCGGCGTCTGGGATGTCAGGCGACGGTGCAAGGCGACGTGGTGATTGACGTGCCCCCCGAAAGCCAGGTGCACCGCCAGGTCGTGCGCAAGGCCGCCTCTGCGCGCGAAATCATCATGGATCCCGCGACGCATCTCTATTTTGTCGAGGTTGATGAGCCCGACATGCACGAGCCCACCGGCGATTTCGAACGGCTCGAGCGTGCGCTGCGCGAACAATGGCAGATCGAAGAGATCTCCGCTGACCTCACCCTGCTCTCGCGTCTGCAAGAAGTGCTGCGCCGGGGCAAATGGTCGGCGACCGTCGCGCTGCATCAATCCCATAAGGACGAGATCCCGAAACTGGTCGAGATATGGCCCGGTCTGACCGAAGACCGTATCTATGGCCTCGCCATCGACCTCGGTTCGACCACCATCGCCGCGCATCTCTGTGATCTGCGCAACGGCGAGGTCAAGGTCTCCTCCGGCGTCATGAACCCGCAGATTCGCTTTGGCGAAGACCTGATGAGCCGGGTTTCCTACGCGATGATGAACCCCGGCGGCGAGGTCGAGATGACCACCGCCGTGCGCACCGCGATCAATGGCCTCACGGAATCCATCGCCACCGAGGCCGGTATCCGACCGTTCCAGATCCTTGAAACGGTCTTTGTCTGCAACCCGGTGATGCATCACCTTCTCATGGGGATGAACCCGGTCGAGCTTGGCCAGGCGCCCTTTGCGCTGGTGACCTCGGAATCGATGTCCCTGCCCGCCCGCGACCTTGACCTCACCGCGATGAACCCCAACGCACAGGTCTATGTCCTGCCCTGCATCGCGGGCCATGTCGGGGCCGACGCCGCCGCCGTGACGCTTGCCGAAGCGCCGGACAAATCCGAAGACCTCGTGCTTGTCGTCGATGTCGGCACCAACGCGGAAATTCAGCTTGGCAACAAGAGCCGCGTCCTTGCCTGCTCCTCGCCCACTGGCCCGGCTTTCGAGGGCGCACAAATCTCCTCAGGCCAGCGCGCCGCCCCCGGCGCCATCGAGCGGATTGAAATCAACCCCGAGACCAAGGAACCCCGCTTCCGCGTCATCGGCTCTGACCTCTGGTCGGACGAGGACGGCTTTGACCTCGCCATCGCCACCACCGGCATCACCGGAATCTGTGGCTCTGGCATCATCGAGGCCGTCGCGGAAATGCGTATGGCCGGGCTTCTCGACTCGCGCGGCCTCATCGGCTCTGCCGCGCAGACCGGCACCGAGCGATCCGTCCCCGAGGGGCGCACCCATGCCTACCTGATCCATGACGGCACCGCCGAAGGCGGCCCCAAGATCATGGTGACCCAAGGCGATATCCGCGCCATTCAACTTGCCAAATCCGCGCTTTACGCAGGTGCGCGCCTCCTGATGGACGAGATGGGCGTGGATAAGGTCGACCGCGTGGTCCTCGCCGGCGCGTTCGGCGCACATATCTCGACCAAACACGCCATGGTGCTTGGCATGATCCCCGATGCGCCGCTCGACAAGGTGACCTCGGCGGGCAACGCTGCGGGCACCGGCGCGCGGATCGCGCTCTGCAATGTCGGCGCGCGGCGCGAGATCGAGACCACGGTGCGCAAGATCACCAAGGTCGAGACCGCGATCGAGCCGAAATTCCAAGAGCATTTCGTCAACGCCAACGCCATCCCGCATGCCACCGATCCCTTCCCGGAGCTGGCCAAGGTGGTGACCCTCGCCGATCTCGACTTCAATACGGGCGGCGGCGGTGAAGGCGGCGGGCGTCGTCGGCGGCGCCGGGGCTAAGGCGCACCACCGCGATACGGACGCAATACCGACGTGATACCGACGTTGGTTTTTCGTCCATTTCGCTTGACGCGCCCCGGCGGTTTGACTACCTCAGCGGTCGAGCGCGGGTATGGTGAAAAGGTATCACGCGAGCTTCCCAAGCTTAAGTTACGGGTTCGATTCCCGTTACCCGCTCCATCGCCTCCCTAGCCCTTTCGACAGGTCCGGATATAGTCCAACAGCGCCGCTGTGGACCCGCTCGCCCCTTGCGGCAGCGCCCCACCTTCAACCGCCGGGATCAGCATGCCTGCAAGCTCTTTGCCAAGCTCGACACCCCATTGATCATAGGGGTTGAGACCAAGGATCACGCCCTCGACAAACACCCGATGCTCATAAAGCGCGATGATCTGGCCAAGGACAAACGGGGTCAGTTTCGGATAGAGCAACGTGGTCGAGGGACGGTTGCCTGAAAAGACCTTGTGCGGCGCGAGCTCATCCGCCTCACCTTCACTCTTTCCCTTATCCATCAACTGTTTGCGCGCCACTTCTAAACTCCGCCCCTGCAACAGGGCCTCGGACTGCGCAAGGCAATTTGCCACCAGCGCATCATGATGCGCCTGTAGCTCCGGTTCGTGCCCCTCGGCCCCAAGCAGGAACTCGCAAGGCACAATATCGCGGCCTTGATGGATCAATTGGAAAAAGGCGTGCTGTCCGTTCGTGCCCGGCTCACCCCAGACGACCGGCCCACCGCCATGCGGCAATGGGGTGCCATCCGTCCCGACGCTCTTGCCGTTCGATTCCATCTCAAGCTGTTGAAGATAGGCCGGAAGCCGCGCCAACCGTTGCTCATAGGGAATCACGGCCCGGGTCGCATAGCCACAGAATTTCTGATGCCAAAGCCCCACCAGCGCGAGCAGGACCGGCAGGTTCTCCGCCAAGGGCGCAGAGGCGAAATGCGCATCCATCGCAGCCCCCCCCTTGAGGAATGCCTCCCAATCCTCTTCCCCCACCGCCAACATCACAGCAAGCCCGATCGGGCTCCAGACCGAATAGCGCCCACCGATGTATTCGCCAAAGCCAAAGACGTTTTCATCTTTGATTCCAAAGCGTTTCGTCTCGTCCAATGCAGTCGAAAGCGCCACGAACCGATCCAGCGGCGCGTCACAGCCAGCCGCCATCCAGCGCAGCGCCGTACGCGCATTCATCATCGTCTCGAGCGTCGTAAAGGTCTTGGAGGCGACAATCACAAGGGTTGTTTCGGGATCAAGCGGTTGCAATGTGTCATGGATATCGGCGCCATCCACGTTCGACACGAAATGACACCGCGGCCCATCTGCATAGGGCGCAAGCGCCTGCGCCACCATGGCCGGGCCAAGGTCTGAGCCACCGATACCGATATTGACCACATCGGTGATCCGCCTGCCTCCTCCGGGCCACTCCCCGCTCCGCACGGCGTTCACGAACCGGACAAGCCGGTCATGCGTAGCCCGCGCCTCGGCGATGACATCGTGATCCTCAAGCAGGATCGCGCCGTCCGGTGCACCTGTCGCCATGGCCCGCAACGCGGTGTGCAACACTGCCCGATCCTCCGTGCGGTTGATGCGGACACCGCTCATCATCGCCTCACGCCGCGCCACCACACCTGCCTCTTCCGCGAGCTTCAGGAGCGTTGCAAGACATTCTACATCAAGGTTCGTCTTGGAGAAATCAAAGTGCAGCCCGTCCACATCAAGGGAGAACGCCTCTGCCCGCGTCGGGTCTGCGAACAACACTTCAGAGATCGAGCGTGTCTTGACCTTGCCGTGCAATGCTTGAAGTTTTGCCCACATATCTTTGTTTTACAAACCTTATTCTGACCAGTGTATCTTCGCATCCTGCAAGATGACCCGGATCGGGGCCTCTTGCGGCGGCAAATGCCGTGCCGCCTCGATCGCGTTGCGTTTTTGTGCCCCGGTGATCAAGACATGTTTGGAAAGCGCCCCATCAAGAATCCGCGCCGAAAGCGACAAGCGCGTTTCCTCAAGGTCTGCGCGCCGGATCGGCACAAGGATCGGCGCCTTGGCCGCAAGCGCCTCTTCCAGCCCGTCCGCGCCGGGAAAAAGCGATGCCGTATGCATATCATCCCCCATCCCCAGAATGGCGACGGCAAGCGGCAGTTCCGGCGCGATCATTGATTCCAACTCGGCCAGAACCTCTTCTGGTTCATGCGCCGGGGTATAGAGCGGCAGGAACCGGGCCTTCGCCGCACGATCCACAAGAAGCCGATCCTTGATCAGCCGCGCATTGGAGCGCGGGCTGTCTTCCTCCACCCAACGCTCATCCGTCGGCACCACGTCGACCCGCGCCCAGTCGATATCCGCCGCACAGAGCGCATCAAAAACAGGCCCCGGCGTCGTCCCGCCCGGCACAGCAAGGCAGACCCGCTTTTCATGGTGAAGCGCCTCGGCAAGTTCATCTGCGATCTGGTTGGCAACGTCGATCGCCATCATATCGCGGTCGGAATAGGGTGTGATCTTCATGGATGGATCCCCCGCCATTCGCGCCGGTCCCGCCGCGTGAGTTGCACCGCGCCATCCGGCCCTGTGGTAAAGGCGTCATAGGGTTTCGGCACGTCGCCGCGCGATTCCCAGCCGCGGATGATCGGATCGGTCCAGGCCCAAGCCGCTTCAACCTCGTCATTGCGCATGAAGAGCGTCTGATTGCCCCGGATCACATCAAGGATCAGCCGTTCATAGGCATCCGGCGCATCGGCCCCATCTCCAAGCGCCTCGGCAAAGCTCATGTCGAGCGGTACGTCAATCAGGCGCATGCCCCCCGGCCCCGGCTCTTTGATGGTCACATCAAGGGTGATACCCTCATTCGGCTGAAGCTGGATCGTAAGCTCGTTATTGTGCCGCCCGGCATCGGGGCCAAATATCGAATGCGGCGCGTCTTTGAACACCACGGTGATTTCGGAAGAGCGCGTCTTGAGGCGCTTGCCCGTGCGCAGGTAGAACGGCGTCCCCGCCCATCGCCAATTGCTCACATGGCATTTCAGGGCGATGAAACTCTCGGTCTTGGAGCGTTCATTCTCAACATCTTCGCGGTAGCCCGGCACGCCATCGGCAGCCGTATACTGCCCGCGCACGATATGGTGTGGCTCTACCGGGTCGAGCGCGCGGATCACCTTGAGCTTTTCGTCGCGCACGGCGTCGGGGTCGAATTTCGCAGGCGGCTCCATCGCGATGAGACAGAGAAGCTGCATCATGTGGTTCTGCATCATATCGCGCATCGCGCCCGCGTTCTCGTAATAGGCCGCGCGGCCACCAACCCCGACCGTCTCGGCCACGGTGATCTGGATATGGTCGATATATTGCGCGTTCCAAAGCGGCTCGAAAAGCATATTGCCAAATCGCACCGCCATCAGGTTCTGGACCGTTTCCTTACCGAGGTAGTGGTCGATCCGGTAGATCTGGCTTTCGCCGAAATGCCGGGTCAGCACCGCGTTGAGCGCCCGCGCTGTCTCGAGGTCATGGCCAAAGGGCTTCTCGACCACGATCCGTGAATGCTCATCCGCAAGCCCATGCGTCTTGAGATTGGCGGCGAGGTCGGCAAAAAGGCTCGGCCCCACCGAGAAATAAAAGGCCCGCACACGCCCCGGCACCATCTTTTCCTTAAGTGGCTGCCAGCCTGTCTCTCCGCGCGCATCAAGCGCGACATAGTCGATCCGATCAAGGAACCCCTCGAGCGTTCGACCGCCGCGCGCAACGCCCGCCTCCTTGAGTGCGACGCGCACCACCTCGAGATACTCCTCGCGGCTCAACGCGCTCCGCGACGCACCAATCAGGCGCGATTCGCCCGGCATCTGCCCGGCACAAAAGCGTTTGAACAGCGCCGGAAGGATCTTGCGCCGCGCCAAATCGCCTGTGCCACCAAAGATGACAAGGTCGAAAACCTCTACCGGGACAGTGCGTGGGGCCATGAATCCATTTCATCCTGTGCAGTCCGCAGCAACGCTCAGGCGCGGCTTTGGCGTGTTCTTCAACTCTAACAGCCTTATGCTGCATCACAACTATGTCACCGATGGGGAAACCTGTTTCAACGCCAATGCTTGGTTGCTAGCACTATTGTGAGTGAGGAAAGGTAGGCACGATGAAAGACCAAGCAAACCTCGGAAAATTCGCGGATCCCCATGTCACGGCGGATGGAGACACCCGCGCACATGTCCCCCTAAGCCGCCCCGAGACGCTCTGGTTCAATACCGGCACGCTCTGCAATATCGAATGCGAGAACTGCTATATTCTCTCGTCACCGACCAATGACGCGCTGGTGTATCTGCGCAGCGACGAGATGCGCCCCTATCTTGACGAACTGGAAGAGCGCGACTGGAAAGTGCGCGAAATCGGGTTTACGGGCGGCGAGCCCTTCATGAACCCCGACATGATCGACATGGCGCGCATGGCGCTCGAACGAGGCTATGAGGTGTTGATCCTGACCAATGCCATGCTGCCGATGATGCGCCCGCATGTGAAAGCGGGCCTTCTCGAGCTGCACAAAGATTTCGGCGACAAGCTCACGCTGCGAATTTCGCTGGATCACTGGAGCGAGGAAAACCACGACGCGGTGCGCGGCGTTGGCGGGTTCAAGCGCACGCTTGAGGGCATGTACTGGCTGCGCGACAACGGGCTGCGCATGACCGTGGCGGGCCGCACGATCTGGGAAGAAAGTGAGGCCGAGTCGCGGGCTGCCTATGGCCGTCTTTTTGCAGAGCACGGTTTCGCAATTGACGCGATGCACCCCGGTGAAACGGTGCTTTTCCCGGAAATGGATGAAAGCGTCGAGGTGCCCGAGATTACCACAGCCTGCTGGGACATCCTTGGCAAAGCGCCGGAAGACGTCATGTGCGCCTCGTCACGTATGGTCGTCAAACGCAAGGGCGCGGCGTCCCCTGCGGTCATTGCCTGCACGCTCCTGCCTTATGAGCCAGAGTTCGAAATGGGACGGACGCTTGAAGAGGCCGAAGCACCCGTGCAACTCAACCACCCCCATTGCGCCAAATTCTGCGTCCTTGGCGGCGCCAGCTGTTCCGCCTGACGCTGCGCTGTTTGTCCGGCTGTCGCTTGCCCCGAAATCTGGTGGCTGCTATAAGCATGACAACAATATGAAGAGCGCCAGACAGAAGCGAGCCGTTACGTGAGCGATACACCGGAAACCCCTGAAAACGAAGAAGAAACCGGCCACGCGTATATGCCGCATGATGGCCCCTCGATCACGATCGAGGAGGAAATGCGCAGTTCGTATCTCGACTACGCCATGAGCGTGATCGTGAGCCGTGCGATTCCCGACCTCCGCGACGGTCTGAAACCGGTGCACCGGCGCATCCTTTACGCCATGCACGAGACCAATAACGCGCATGACAAACCCTATCGCAAATCGGCCCGCCCGGTCGGCGATGTCATGGGTAAATACCACCCCCATGGCGACAGCGCGATCTACGACGCCCTTGTGCGCATGGCGCAGGATTTCTCCATGTCGCTGCCGCTTCTCGACGGTCAGGGCAACTTCGGCTCCATGGACGGCGATAACGCCGCTGCCATGCGCTATACCGAGGTCCGCATGGACAAGCCCTCGGCCTTTCTACTGGCCGATATCGACAAGGACACCGTCGATTTTCAGGACAACTATGACGGCAAGGACCGTGAACCGACGGTCCTTCCGGCGCGTTTCCCCAATATGCTCGTCAATGGCGCGGGCGGTATCGCCGTCGGCATGGCAACGAATATCCCGCCGCATAACCTTGGCGAAGTCTGTGACGCAACGCTGGCCCTGATCGAAGAGCCGGACCTGACGAGCGAAGACCTGATCGAGTATATTCCGGGGCCAGATTTCCCAACCGGAGGGATTCTCCTTGGCCGCTCCGGTGCGCGTAAGGCGTACCTCGAGGGGCGCGGAAGCGTCATCATCCGCTCCAAGACCCATGTCGAGGAAATCCGCAAGGATCGCTACGCCATCGTCATCGACGAGATCCCCTATCAGGTCAACAAGGCCGCGATGATCGAAAAGATCGCCGAACAGGTGCGCGACAAAAAGATCGAGGGCGTCGCCCATGTGCAGGATGAATCCGACCGTGTCGGCGTGCGCGTGGTGGTCGAACTCAAACGCGATGCCACGCCGGATGTGGTCCTGAACCAGTTGTTCCGCTTCACGCCGATGCAGACCTCCTTTGGCTGCAACATGCTGGCGCTCAACGGTGGCCGCCCGGAACAGCTCACGCTGCGCCGATTCCTTACCTCCTTCATCGACTTCCGCGAGGATGTCGTCGCCCGGCGCACCGCCTATGACCTGCGCAAGGCGCGCGAACGCAGCCATGTGCTCTGTGGTCTCGCCGTCGCGGTTTCCAATGTCGACGAGGTCGTTGCCACGATCCGTTCTTCGGCGGACGCCGCAGAAGCGCGCCAAAAGCTGATGACCCGGCGCTGGCCGGCGGCAGATATCGCCGCCTATATCCGTCTCATCGACGATCCGACCCATACGATGAACGACGACGGCACCTATAACCTCTCCGAGACGCAGGCCCGCGCGATCCTCGAACTGCGCCTGCAACGCCTGACCCAGATCGGCGTCAAGGAAGTCACGGACGAACTTGAAGAACTGGCAGGTAAGATCAAGGAATACCTTGAGATTCTCGGTTCTCGCGAACGTATCATGGGGCTGATTGCCGATGAACTTCGTGAGGTGAAAACTCAATTCGCCGTGCCGCGTCGCACCGAGATCGTCGACTGGTCTGGCGACATGGAAGACGAAGACCTGATCGAGCGCGAGGATATGGTCGTGACCGTGACCTCCGGCGGCTATATCAAGCGCACCCCGCTCGCCGATTTCCGCGCCCAGAAACGCGGCGGCAAGGGTCTCTCGGGCGGCACGCTCAAGGATGATGATGTTGTAACGACGCTTTTCGTCGCCAACACCCATACCCAGCTCCTCTTCTTCACCACCGAGGGCATGGTCTACAAGCTCAAGACCTGGCGCCTGCCGCTCGGCGGGCGAACCTCCAAGGGCAAGGCGATCGTCAATATCCTGCCGATCCCACAGGGCGTCTCCATCGCGGCGATCATGCCCGTGGATGTTCCGGAAGAAGACTGGTCTGACCTGCAAATCGTGTTCGCCACCTCGGCGGGCAACGTGCGCCGAAACGCACTGTCGGATTTCACCAACGTCATGCGCAACGGCAAGATCGCGATGAAGCTCCCCGAGGGGATCGAGCTCGTGAACGCGCGTATCTGTAGCGAAGACGATGATGTGATGCTGGTGACGCAATCGGGCCGCGCAATCCGCTTCCCGACAACCGAAGTGCGCGTCTTCAAGGGCCGCGATTCGACCGGTGTACGCGGGATTCGCCTTGCCGAAGAGGATCGCGTGGTTTCCATGTCGGTGATCCGTCACTTCGAGGCGAGCGCGGATGAACGCGCCGCCTACCTCAAGATGCGCCGCGCCGTGGCCGGTGTGACAGAGGACGAAGGCGACGAGGATGATATCTCCGTCGAGGGCGCGATCAGCCCGGAACGCTATGCCGAAATGTCTGCCGCAGAGAACCTGATCCTGACCATCACATCCGGCGGCGCGGGCAAGCTCTCGTCGAGCCATGACTACCCGGTTCGCGGCCGTGGTGGCCAAGGTGTGGCGGCGATGGATAAGGCGATGCGCGGCGGCGTCCTCGTGGCGTCCTTCCCGGTCGAGCTTGTCGACCAGATCATGCTTGCAACCTCCACCGGCCAATCGATCCGCGTTCCTGTCGAAGGCATCTCCTTCCGCTCGCGCTCGGCTGGCGGCGTGCGCGTCTTCAACACCAGCAAGGGCGAAGAAGTCGTCTCGGTGGCTTGGATCGCGGAACAGGGCGACGATGAGGACGGCGACGCAGAAGGCTGATCGTCGCATCCGACCGACAGAGACATTGGAGAAAGCGGGCACATCGTTGTGGCCGCTTTTTTCGTTTTCCGGAGAATTTACAGAGATCTTTTCGCATTTTGGCCCCATTCCGCCCACATTTGCGTGATGGAACAGAGGGTGGAGTTCCACGCCCTCTCGCACCGGGGCTTGTCTCGCACCAAAGGATCGGCCGGAAAGACAGACTATGCACATGCGCGCCCAGGCGAATAAACCCTCGTTTCAGATCAAGGATCGCTTGATGCGTGTGCTGGTGGCCTCTTATCTGATGGCGGCGAGCGTCGGCATTGCCCCCGGCCCCGACCTTGTGCCGATCTTTGCGCAATTCATGCCCCTCACATGGGCGACGATGGCCGGCACGGCGATGCTGTTCCTTCTCGCCTATGCGATGATGGCGGGGATATGGCTCCGGATCACCATTCTGGCACTTGCGATCATCCATGTCGGCTCAAGCTTCATGGAGAATTTCATCTTCGCCCAATCCCCCGATCTCGGCACCATGTGGCAGGATGTGGTGGTGCTCTGCGCATTGATGCAAAGTCTGATCCACCTCACCAACCGGGAGTTGCGCGCCTCTTCCATTGTGCGCCGCAAGAAACATGTGCGCCGACTCGAGGCGGGCGATCCGCTTGGCCGGCTGCGGCCCGATGGTCTGCCTGAACGTGTGCAGACCCCACCTTTGACCACGCCGCCCAAGCCGAAACCCGAGAAAGCCAAGACACCCGCGCCGCAGAAGACGGCGCAGGACGACGATATCGTCAATATCTTCGCCTGATCCGGTCAGAGGCCGTATAGCGCGGTGAATTTCGTCTCAAGATAAGACAAGAGCGGCTCTGGCGACGGGACCATACCGCTGGCGTCTTCGATGGTTTGCGCCGGGGTCTTCAGCCCACCGTGCCGCTGTACATTCTCGCGCAGCCACGCCGTCGCAGCCAATGTATTCCCCTTGGCCAGACGCGCATCAAGGTCCGGCACGTCCCGCCGCAGCGCCTCATGCAGGCAGCCCGCGTAGACATTGCCAAGGCTGTAGGTCGGGAAATACCCGAAAAGGCCCACCGACCAATGCACATCCTGCAAGACCCCGTTTGAGGGCTTGTCGACGCGATAGCCGAAATCCGCTTCAAACCGGTCATTCCACGCCGCTTCGAGATCGTCCACCTCAAGATCGCCACCCATCAGCGCGCGCTCAAGATCGAAGCGCAGCATGATATGCAGGTTATATTGCACCTCGTCCGCCTCGGTGCGGATATAGCCGCGATGCACCGCGTTGGCCGCCCGACAGAAGGCATCGGCATCCGCAACACCAATATCGCCGAACACCGTGCGCATCTCGTCAAAAAGCCAGCCGGTAAAGGCGCGGCTGCGGCCAAGCTGGTTCTCGTAAATGCGGCTTTGGCTCTCATGTACCCCCATCGAGACCCCCTGCCCAAGCGGCGTCAGCGCATAGGCATCGTCGATCCCCTGCTCATAGCAGGCATGACCGACTTCATGGATCGTCGAATAGAAACAGTTGAACGGATCGTCCGCGCTGGTGCGGGTGGTGATGCGCACGTCATGGCCAGAGCCGGAAGAGAACGGATGCACCGCCTTGTCGATCCGCCCCATGTTCAGGTCATAACCGAATTGCTCGGCAAGGCGGCGGGTCAACGCCATCTGGGCGTCTTCTGGAAAAGCACCGCGAAGCTTTGGTCCCGGCCCCTTCTCGAGCACCGCCGCCCGCAATGCAACGAGACGCGGGCGCATGGCGTCGAACATTGCCTGCAACGTGGCCGCCTTCATCTCCGGCTCATAGTCGTCGATCATCGCGTCATAGACATCGCCACCATCTGCGAGCGCCTGCCCTTCCTCACGCTTGAGCCGCACAACCTCTTTCAGAACCGGCAGGAACGCCGCCACATCCTCGGCGGCGCGCGCTTCGGCCCATTGCCCCTGTGCCCGACTCGTGACCCGCGCGATCTCAGTCGCGAGCGCCGCCGGCACCTTGCGCGCGCGGTCATAGGATTTGCGGATATGGCGCATCTGCGCCTGACCAACCGCATCAAGCGTTGCGTCTTCGATCTGACCGAGCCACGCGCCAAGGCGCGGATCGGTGCGCCGGGCGTGCAACACGCTCTGCATCGCCGCCATTTCTTCGGCCCGCTGCCCGGCCGAGCCGCGCGCCATCATGGTTTCCTGATCCCAACCGAGCCGACCGGCCACCTGCCCCAACGCCTCGGTCTGCTGTTGGAACGCCATCAACTCATCATATGCAGTCATCGGTTAGCCTTCTCGGATCGAACGTGTGACGGGATAATGCGACAGGAACCGCGCCCGCAGGATCAGCACCCAGACCACGACCGCCATCACCTGATGCACAATCGCGATATGGACCGGCGCCGCATAAAGCACCGTCGCAATCCCAAGCACGACTTGCACAAGGATCGCCGCAATGACCGTATTGAAGGCAAATTGCGTCCCCGCATGGGCCGAGGCCCGCCCCCGACGCCAGACGACCACTGCAAAGATCAGGAACAGATAGCCCCAGATACGGTGAATAAATTGCACAAGGCCCGGATTTTCAAAGAAGTTCTTCCAAAGCGGCTCGATCATGAAGGGTTTGGGCGGAATGACCTGCCCGCCCATGAGCGGCCAATCGGTATAGGACCGCCCCGCGTCGATCCCGGCAACCAGCGCGCCAAGGATGATCTGCACGAAGGCCGCATGCAAAAGACCGGTGGAGAGCGAGAACAGCTTCGCCTCCTTGCCCCGCCGCGCCTGCATCAGGTCGCGCTCTTCGCGCCCAAGCAGGAAGACATACCATGCAATGAAGCCGAGGATGATGAACGCAAGGCCAAGATGCGTCGCAAGCCGATAGGATGCGACCGAGGTCATGCCCTCGCCCGATGTCACGCCCGAGGCAACCATCCACCAACCCACGGCCCCCTGTAGCCCGCCAAGCGCCCCAATGAGGAACAAACGCCCGGTCCACCCGGTCGGAATCTTACGCGCAAGGGCAAAGCCCGCAAAGCCAAGAGCCCAGACAAGACCGATCACGCGACCGATCTGACGATGCCCCCACTCCCACCAATAGATTTCTTTGAAATCTGCAAGAGTCATCCACTGATTTTGGATCTGCCACTGATCTATTTGTTTGTATTTATCAAACTCTGCCTGCCACGCGGCCTCGCTCATCGGCGGCATAGCCCCAGTGACGGGGCGCCATTCGGTGATCGAAAGCCCGCTATCGGTCAGCCGCGTGAGCCCCCCGACCGCGATCATCACCACGACCATCGCAAACAACACCATCAGCCACGCTCGAATGCCGCGCCGCGCGCCGCGATGGCCTTTGTCGATCACGCCAACCGCTTTTGAGCTAGACGGGCTGCCGCTGTCGTTCACGTCTTCGAAAATGCTGCGTTTCTGGCTCATCCTGGCGTCCTTGTCCCAGTTCTGCTGAGGAGATCACGGGGGGAGATTAGGGCGGCCCCCGCCCGCCTTCAAGGCGTGGCGCGCGGTTTAGTCGCCGCGTTCCTTCCAGCGCACCATTTGCCGCATGATGCCATGCAGCATCTGCACATCCGCCCGGGTGAGGCGCATCCGGCTCCACATGTTGCGCAGGTTGATCTTCATGCCCTCGGCCTTCTCCGGCGGGAAAAAGAACCCAGCAGTCTCGAGCCGGTCTTCGTAATGGGTCTGAAGTGCCGCCATCTCGGCATGGCTGGCCCACTCTGTCTTGGCCATATCGACGCGCTCCGGTGCGGCATCACTCACGCCGCGCTGCCATTCATAGGCTGTCAGCAGCACACATTGCGCAAGGTTGAGCGAGGCAAACTCCGGGTTCACCGGCACGTTGATGATCGCATTGGCCCGCGCGATATCGTCGTTTTCAAGCCCTGCGCGCTCTGGCCCGAACAATACGGCAACCTTTTCGCCCGCCGCGATCTTCTCATGCGCCATCTGCATCGCGCGTTCCGGCGTTACCACCGGCTTGGTGAGGCCCCGCGCCCGCGCCGTCGTGGCAAAGACATAGTGGCAATCCTCAAGCGCCTCATCCGTTGACGCACAGAGCCGCGCCTCGTCAAGAAGCCGCCCCGCGCCCGAGGCCATGGCGATCGCCTTCTGGTTCGGCCAGCCATCGCGCGGCGCCACGACGCGCATCCGGTCGAGGCCGAAATTCCACATCGCCCGCGCCGCGCCGCCGATATTCTCGCCCATCTGGGGGCGCACGAGCACGAAGGCAGGCTGGGGTGTCGGGCTGGGCATCGTCATCTCCATGAAAAATCCCTCCGCTCTTAGCCCTGCCCCGTTTGAGAGACAACCCGCCCGCTCTTCCTCTTGCCGCAAATATCCCCGCCGGAGGCCTCCAATCTCTTGCACAAAGCCCCCCAAGATGCGCTCCAAAGACATAGCCAAGCTTCGTTTTCCACGGTATAGCAACGGGATGACTACCAAGAACGGAGCCCGAAGATGGCCGAAACCGAGCTTCCCCAAATCTACCTCATCACGCCGCCCGAATTCGAACTCGGCCGGTTCCCGGATCAGCTTGCCCGCACCCTCGATTCCACCGAGATCGCCTGCGTCCGCTTGGCGCTTGCGACGCGTGATGAAGATCGGATTTCCCGTGCCGCCGACGCCCTGCGCGAAGTCACCCATGCCCGCGACGTGGCACTGGTGATTGCCGAGCATGTGATGCTTGCAGAACGGCTCGGTCTTGACGGGGTACACCTGACGGATGCGGCCCGTTCTGTGCGCAAAGTGCGCAAGGATCTCGGCGATGATGCCATCGTCGGCGCCTTCTGTGGCACCTCGCGTCATGACGGCATGAACGCGGGCGAAGCGGGGGCGGATTACGTCTCTTTCGGACCCGTCGGCGCAACGCCGCTCGGCGACGGAAGTCGCGCCGAGCATGAACTGTTCGAATGGTGGTCGATGATGATCGAACTGCCCGTGGTCGCAGAAGGCGCGCTTGATCTCGAGATGATCCGCACCCTCGCGCCGGTGACGGATTTCTTCGGCATTGGCGAGGAAATCTGGCGCGCGGATGACCCGGTGGCCCAGCTTACCGCCTTTCGCGACGCGTTCTGCTAATCTCCAAGAAGGGCGCGCGCGACATGGCCCATGACCCGGATATCCTCTGCATCGGCTCCGTCCTCTGGGACGTGATCGGACGCACGCAAGTGCATATGCGCAAAGGCGGCGACGTGCCGGGCCGTATTATCCGTCTGCCTGGCGGCGTGGCAATGAACATCGCCATGACCCTGTCGCGCTTTGGACTGCGCCCCGGTCTGCTGACGGCAATTGGCCGCGACCGCGAGGGCGAAGAGCTTCTGGCGGCGGCGCGGGGCATGAACATGGTGACGGATCATGTCTATCGCTCCGATGACTTGCCGACGGATCAATATATGGCCATCGAGGGCGCCAACGGCCTCGTCGCCGCGATTGCCGATGCCCATTCCCTCGAGGCCGCAGGTGACAGGATCCTGCGCCCGCTCGCCAACGGCATGCTTGCCAGCCCCGAGGCCCCCTATCCCGGCTTGATCGCGCTTGATGGCAACCTGACGCTGGCGCTTCTTGAGAAGATCGCCACCGATCCGCTTTTTGCCCGCGCCGACCTGCGCGTCGCACCCGCGAGCCCCGGCAAGGCAACCCGCCTCCTGCCTTTCCTGACCCACGGGCGCGGCATGCTCTATGTCAATCTCGAAGAGGCGGGCCTGCTCTGCGAAGCGGCGTTCGAAACCTCCGAGGAGGCCGCCAAAGCTCTCGTGCGCCGCGGTGCGGAACGGGCCCTTGTGACGGACGGTGGGAACCCCGCCTCTGACGCCACGGCGCAAGGCGTGGTGAGCCAAACCCCGCAGGAAGTGCTTGTGACCCGCGTCACTGGCGCAGGTGATACCTTCATGGCCGCCCATATCGCCGCCGAAGCCTCGGGCAGCGACCGCGCCCAAGCGCTCGACCGCGCCCTCACGGCAGCGGCGCATTACGTGTCTGGAGGCGACGCCAAATGATCCCTCTCACCTTCTCCGCCGACGTATCCGAGGCCCGCGCGACCGGTGCACCGATCGTCGCGCTTGAAAGCACCATCATCACCCACGGCATGCCCTGGCCTCAGAACCTCGAAATGGCCCAAAGCGTCGAGGCCGAAATCCGTGCCCATGGCGCAACCCCGGCGACAATCGCCGTGATCGACGGCACGCTGCATATCGGCCTCGAGGCGGATGCGCTTGAAACCCTCGCCCGCACCGAACACGCCGCCAAACTCTCACGCGCCGATCTCGCCGTTTGCATAGCCGAGGGCGGCACGGGCGCGACCACCGTCGCCGCGACCATGATCGCCGCGCATCATGCCGGGATAGACGTTTTCGCCACCGGTGGCATCGGCGGTGTACATCAGGGCGCAGAGACAAGTTTCGACATTTCCGCTGATCTCTCGGAACTCGCCCAAACCCCCGTCAGCGTGGTGTGCGCCGGGGCCAAGGCCATTCTCGACCTGCCAAAGACGCTCGAAGTGCTGGAAACAAACGGCGTGCCGGTGATCGCCTATGGGCAGGACAGCTTTCCCGCCTTCTGGTCCGCCACCTCGCCGCTGCCTGCGCCTTTGCGCATGGATGACCCGGCGACGATGGCCCGCGCGCACCTCATGCGCGCCGCCCTTGGCCTTCCCGGCGGGCAGTTGATCGCCAACCCGATCCCGCAGGCGGATGAAATCCCTGCCGAGACCATGGCCCCCCTGATCGCCAAGGCGAATGCCGAGGCCGCCGCCCAAGGCATCACCGGCAAGGCCGTGACGCCCTTCCTGCTCTCGCGCCTATTCGACCTCACCGAAGGACGCTCTCTCGAGGCCAATATCGCGCTCGTGCTGAACAACGCCCGGCTTGCGGCGATAATCGCCCGCGAAATCACCACTCTGCGGAAAAGAGCAGCACCAGAAGCGCTCAGCCGTTGATCCTGCCCGCAACACCGCCTAATTATGCGGGGCAATAGCGCTGGAACCGCCCATGACGACCCCCTTTGACGACGATCCACATCCCGTGCGCAAGCCCGGTCCCTTTGCCGGGCTTCGTGCCTCGTTCCTGACCGGCATCGTCGTGATCGCGCCTGTCGGCCTGACG
This sequence comes from Shimia aestuarii, assembly GCF_022814865.1. Classification (GTDB taxonomy): domain Bacteria; phylum Pseudomonadota; class Alphaproteobacteria; order Rhodobacterales; family Rhodobacteraceae; genus Shimia; species Shimia aestuarii_A. The sequence goes on from NZ_JAKVRD010000006.1 coordinate 200,375, forward strand.
ATCTGGCTGATCTGGACGATGATGGGCTGGGTGGATGGTTTCGTCCTGCCTTTGGTGCCGGATCGTTTCAACCCCGAGAAGTATATCGGCATCAACCTGCGCGGTGTCGGGCTGATCATCTTCTTCCTGTTCACGATCATCGTTGGCTGGATCGCCAAGGGGCTGATCGGACGTTCGCTGATCCGTTTTGCAGAAAGCCTTGTCGACCGCATGCCGGTCGTGCGCTCGATCTATTCCGGCGCCAAGCAGATCGCCGAAACGGTCTTTGCCCAGTCTGAGCGCAATTTTGAGAAGGCCTGCCTGATCGAATACCCCCGCCGCGGCATCTGGGCCATCGGCTTTATCTCGACCGAGGCCAAGGGCGAAATCGCGCGCCACGCGCATGGCGATGGCCAGATGGTGAGCGTCTTTGTCCCGACAACGCCGAACCCGACCTCTGGCTTCCTCTTGTTCTTCCCGCGCCATGACGTGATCGAACTTGATATGTCGGTTGAGGACGCGGCCAAGCTGGTGATCTCGGCAGGGCTGGTCTATCCCAACCCCAAAGACCCGAGCAAACCCGCCGAGGGCAAAAAGTCTAAGTGAACATTTCCTGAAGGTTCACCGACCCGCGCGCACCAAGGTCATCCTTGTGCGCCGCAAGGAATACCGTCGCCGCTGCCTTGCCCGCCTCTTTCAATTCCGAAAGGATATAGGGCGTCGGCATGGATTTCGTTGCCACCGACAGATCATTCATCAGCGCATCATCCGAGATCATGTGCAGCTTGACGTTCTTCATCTCGCCCTCGGCAATCGCCCCTGAGGCGATCAGGCGCTGCACAAAGGAGATTGACCGCAATTCGCCCAAGAGCGCCGCGTTGAAACTGATCTCGTTGATCCGGCTTTGAATCTGCTGCGGCGTGACGGGCTTCTCCGTGCGCTCAAGCGGATTGATATTAATGATGACGATATCCTCCGGCAGCGCTTTGTCATAAAGCGGGTAAAGCGCCGGATTGCCGGTATAGCCGCCATCCCAATAGGCCTCTGGCTCTCCCGTCTCTGCATCGGGGATTTCGACCGCCTGAAACATTGTCGGCAAGCAGGCCGAAGCCAGGATCGCGTCGGTAGTGATCTCATCGCCCGTAAAGACCCGCGCCTTGCCGCTACGCACGTTGGTTGCGCAGATAAAAAGCCGCGGCCCCTGATCTGCACAGACCTCGTCATAGTCAAAGGCATCGACCACCGGGCGCAGCGGATTGCTATAAAACGGCCCATAGGCATAGGGCGAGACAAGCCGCGCCATGGTCTCTGCCACGGAATATTGAAGCGAGTATTCCAAGGCCCGTGCCACATTGGCCACGCCGGGTCCGAAATTCGTCATCCAGTTGACGAGGCGCATATCGCCGATCGCCCCCATCCGCGCCCAAAGCGCCTCGAGATTGGCAATCGCGCCCTCTGGCCCACCCTCCAGGAGACCGGACTTCACCGCCGCGCCATTGAGCGCACCTGCCGATGTGCCCGACATGCCCGCGATCTCGATATCCGGGTCGCGCAGGAGCACGTCCAACACGCCCCAGGTAAAGGCCCCATGCGCGCCGCCCCCCTGAAGGGCGAGGTTGATGCGTTTCTTTGCTGTCACGGCATCCTCTCGGCCAACCGGGCCGCCCGCCACGGACGGCCCAACCCTTGCAGATAGGTGGGCTTAGAGCGCGGTCCAGCCGCCATCGACGCTGATCGTCGTGCCGGTGATCTGCGCCGCCGCGTCCGAGCAGAGAAAGACGGTCGTGCCGCCAAGCTGTTCAACGGTGGCGAATTCCTTCGACGGCTGGCGCGTGAGCATCACGTTCTTCACCACCTCTTCGCGCGTCATGTCATATTCGCGCATCGTGTCGGGGATCTGCGCCTCGACAAGCGGCGTCAATACATAGCCCGGACAGATCGCATTACAGGTGATCGGCTCCTGCGCGGTCTCAAGCGCGACGGTCTTGCTCATCCCGACAACGCCATGTTTGGCCGCGATATAGGCCGCCTTGTAGGGCGATGCCGTCAGCCCATGCGCCGAGGCGATGTTGACGATCCGACCCCAGCCCCGCTTGCGCATATGCGGCAGCGCCGCAGCCATGGTGTGAAAGTTCGAGTTCATGTTGATCGCAATGATCGCGTCCCATTTCTCGACCGGGAATTCGTCAATCGGGCTCACATGCTGGATCCCTGCATTGTTGACGAGGATATCGCACCCCCCCGCGGTCTCGATCAGGGCGCGGCACTCGTCGCCCTTGGACATGTCGGCCTTGATGTAGCGCGCGGTGATGCCGAATTCTTTGCCGATCGCGTCGGCCAGCGCGTGATCTTCGTCCGAATCGGTGAAGGAGTTCAGAACCACATCCGCCCCGGCCCGTGCCAGTTCGCGCGCGATTCCAAGGCCGATCCCGGAATTGGAGCCGGTGATGATTGCGGTTTTTCCTGCGAGTGTCATGTCATGCCTCATTCGTCTTGCGTTCGCGCACACCCTAGCATGCTGCGCTCGCAAAATAAGGGGAATAGCGGCGCTTGCGTATTCTTACGGAGGTCTGCGCGAGGACTGAGCCACAGAGGCAAACTCAGGCCAAAAAAAACCCCGGCACAAGGCCGGGGTATAGTCATTGAGGCAGGTTTCATACAGGCAAGAAACCTATCGAGCAGTGCCCCCTTTATAAGCAATCTCACGCCGACCTCCAAGCCAAAAGTTTGAAATCACTGGAATCCCCGGGTAGCTTGAAGCTCAATAAAAACAAAGCCGAGCGGGATTGTTCCGGATATGGAGCCAGTGAGTTTCCTTCGAAAGCGGTGCAAAACCGCCGCCATAGCCCTTCTTTGCTTGAGTCACGGCCTATACGCCGAACCAAGCCACGGCATCGCCATGTACGGAGACCCGGCCCTGCCGCCCGGTTTCGCGTCTCTCCCCTATGCCAATCCAGACGCCCCCAAGGGTGGCAGAATCGTCACGGGGAACACCGGTGGATTCGATTCGCTCAACCCGTTCGTGCGCAAAGGCACCGCCCCCTGGCAGCTCCGATTCTTTACCCACGAATCGCTGATGGGGCGAAGCTGGGACGAACCGTTCACGCTTTATGGTCTGCTTGCCGAAACCGTCGAGACCGCGCCAGACCGCTCTTGGGTCGAGTTCACCTTGCGCGAAGAGGCGCGTTTCTCTGACGGAAGCCCCGTCACCGTCGAGGATGTGATCTGGTCTTTCGAGACGCTCGGCACCCGCGGCCACCCCCGTTACCTCTCGTTCTGGACCAAGATCGACAGCATTGAAGCCACCGGCCCCCGCTCCGTCCGCATTGCCTTCAATACCGAAGACCGCGAACTTGCCCTGATCGCGGGCCTGCGCCCGATCCTCAAAAAGGACCAGTGGCAGGACAAGGACATCACCGAAGCCGCGCTCGACGAGGTGCCGATCGGCTCCGCCCCCTATACGGTGACGGACTTCGAAGCCGGCCGCCACGTGACCCTTACCCGTGATCCCGACTATTGGGGCAACGCCTTGCCACTCCAACGCGGTATCGCCAACTTCGACGAGATCCGTATCGACTTCTACGGCGATGGCGACGTCCTCTTCGAAGCGTTCAAAGCGGGCGAGATCGACTACTTCCGCGAGTTCAACGCCGAGGCCTGGGCCAATCACTATGATTTTCCCGCCGTCGCCTCGGGCGAGATTGTGAAATCGGAAATCCCGCATGGCAAACCTTCGGGTATCACCGGCCTCGTGATGAACACCCGCCGCGCGCCGTTCGATGATATCCGCGTGCGCGATGCGCTCCTGCACGCCTTCAATTTCGAGTTTATCTCCGACACGCTGACCGGCGGACGCCAGCCGCGTATCACCTCCTATTTCTCCGGCTCTGCTCTGGCCATGCAGGATGGCCCCGCAAGCACCGAGGTCGCCGCACTCCTTGCGCCCCATGCCGAGAGCCTCGCGCCCGACGTCCTCGAGGCCTACACCCTACCCGCCTCCAAGGGCGGCACGCGCAACCGGGGCAACATGCGCAAGGCTATGCAACTGCTCTCCGAGGCAGGCTACGAAGTGCGCAACGGCGTGATGACCGACGCGAGCGGCACGCCGCTCCGCTTTGAAATCCTCCTGCGTCAAGGCGACAAACAGGACAAAGCGATCACGGATATTTACCGCAAGTCCCTCGAAAAGCTCGGGATTTTCGTTGATGTGATGGAAGTCGACAACGCGCAGTATATCCAACGGATCAATAGCTTCGACTATGACATGACCGACTATCGCCGCGCGATGTCCCTGTCGCCCGGCAATGAACAGGCGCTCTACTGGGGCAGCGACGCCGCCGCGCAAGAAGGCTCGCGCAACGTCCCCGGCATCCGTTCCGCCGGGATCGACGCAATGGTCGCCGCGCTCACCAACGCGAAATCGCCCGAAGAGTTCCAGACCGCCGCCCGCGCCCTCGACCGCGCCCTGACAACGGGCCGCTACGTCATCCCGATCTGGACTTACGCCGTGGGTCGCATCGCGCACAAAAGCCGCCTGCACTACCCCGAGCGCCTGCCGCTCTATGGCGACGGCGTGGAATGGCTTCCGGGTGTCTGGTGGTCCGAAGATTAACGGGGTGTGAGCCGGAGCCAGATCCCGTCTTTTGACCGCACCGTGAGATAGGCCACCGGCACAGGCTCCGGCCCCACCGCCTCAATGCGGAACTGCTTGAGGATCATCGAGAGCAACAACGGCCCCTCAACCATGGCAAACCCCGCCCCGGTGCAGACGCGCGGCCCCTCCGAGAACGGCATATAAGCCTCCCGCGCGCATTGTCGGCCATTCTCCGTCTCCCACCGCGTCGGATCAAACCCGTCCGGGTTGTCCCAGAGCCGCTGATGGCGATGCAAATGCCACGGCGACAGGACCATCTGGCTCCCGACCGGAATATTACGGTCCCGGAACCGCTCCGGGCAGGTGCTCTCGCGCACCATCATCGGCACCGGCGGATAAAGCCGCAGAGACTCGCGGAACACGTCCCGGCTCACCTTGAGCCGTTTCATCACTTTGAAATCGCATTCCCCGAGCACCTGCGCCTCTTGTGCCACCTTCTCCTGCCACTCCGGGAAGATCGCCATGAGATACAGCGTCCAAGCCAGCGCCGAGGCGCTCGTCTCATGCCCCGCAAGGAAGAAGATCGCCACCTGATCGACCATATCCGCCGCCGAAAGCGTCTCGCCCGTCTCCGGGTCGCGCGTGGTCATGATCTTGGTGGCAAGGTCATCCGGCGCCGTGCCCGCCTCGATCTCCGCCATCCGCTCATCCGTGAGCTGCTTGATGAGCCCCCGGATCATCTTGGCCGATGCCTTGGTGCTGCGCCGATGAAACCGCGGCATCCATTTCGGCAATTTCAAGAACGCCCCGATATTGAGGATCGGCTGGCTGCGCTGGTAGTCGCGAAACTCCTCGAACACCTGCCCCGCAACCTCATGTTCGATCGGGATCGAGAACAACGTGCGAAAGATCACATCCGCCGCCGCATGGCTCGCTTCTGCTTCGATCTCGACCGGCGCGTCGGCCATCCGTTGAAGCCGCGCCACCGTCGCCGCACCCGCGTCCCACATCGCCGGGAACGTATCGCGCAACCGCCCACCCTCAAAGGCCGGGTCAATGATCCGCCGCTGCTGCTTCCAAACCTCCCCGTTGGTGAGGAACACCGAATTGCCAAGCAAGGGCCGCAGCCCCTCGCTGATCCGCCCGCTTTTCGGGAAATCGTCCGGCCGTTCCTTGAGCACCGTTTTGATAAGCCGCGCATCGTTCAGCAGGTAAGAGCGAAAGAACGGCGTGCGAAACTCCGCCATCCACGCGCGGAAAAGCCGCTCGGGCTGCGACGACAGAAGATCGGCCCGAAACAGCATCATGTATTTCAAGAGCGAGACTTTCGCGGGCCGCGATGGCGGTTTTGGTGGCATCCGTGTCATGGGCGCACTCCCCGGAACTTGTTCACCGGGCGTTCAATCCGGCTCTTGGATGGGGCGCGTTCCTCAAATCGATCTGCCAACGTCATTGGCCCCGCTGTAATGCGGAAATAGTCATAGTCTCCGGGCTGATCGAAGGCACAGAGATACTGAAAATGAAGCCGAAAAAACCGCCAGCGCAGCGCCTTCCAGCGTTCTGGACTAAGGGTTTGGGTAAAGGCCGCCGAAAGGACGAGCGGCCAGCGTTTGCCCGAGCGCGGCGCCACGCCGGTGACGCTCACCGGATCACAAAGCGCAAAGGCACATCCATCGCCCGGCGCCGTCACATCCACCCATGTCAGCTCATCGCGCGTGCAGAGATAGGCCAAATCCGTGCGCAACCGGTGCGCCTTGGGCAGGAAGGACACCATCGGCACCACTTGACCGAGTGACAAGAGCCCAAGCGCGGGACCGTTTTCCGGCACCCGCCCGTCGCGGATCATATCGGCCAAGATCGACACCGCGAGATGCGCCCCCGAGGAATGGCCAACGACAAGCACCTCGTCATAACCCTTCCCAAGCGCCTGCGTGATGCGGTCGGCAAATTCCGCCATCCGCGCCTCAAGCTCGGGCGGATGCGCCCCCTGCCAACGCGCCGAATAGGCATAATCATGCATCAGGTAATAGGCGAAGAACTTGTTGTCCCTCCGCCGAAACCACTCGAGCAAGAGAGGCACAATCAAAAGCCCCGCCCAACCGGCCCATGCGGGCGCCACTATGGTGATCGCCCGCCCAAGACCGTAAGCCGCCATGAGCGCCAGCCCAAGCTGCACCAGAAGGAACACCACCGGATAGAGCGCCGCGATCACCGGTCCCTTACGAAGCCGCATCAGCCGCCAGAGCGCGCCCGTGCCGATATAGGTCCAAGCTGTGCGCGCCAATTGCAGGTAGGTGCCGGGGATAGAGTTCGACATGCTGTCGCGCACGATGTCGGACCAGACGAGCACCTCGACATCCGTCTGTGCGGCCGCGCCGTCCATCTCGCCCGCGACATGCCAACCATAAGGCCCACCCGTCGTCTTCGCCGACAGCGTGATCTCATAGCCGGAAATCACCGCCTGCGCCGCGCCTTCCTTGCGATAAAGCTCACGGTAGCGACGCGGGTGAATGGGATCGTAGCCGGGAATATAGAATACCCGACGGCGCTGCACCTGTCTGTGATGGCTCTCTTGGCCCATGGCTCACCTCGTTGGCCGGACTGTAGCCCTGCTTTTCGGCGCAAGTAAGACCAAACAAGGCCGCCTTTGGATCAGCCGAGTGTCGCCAGCGCCGGGAAGGTCTCCAAGAGCCAGTAGCTCAGGCTCGAGAAGGCACCAGTGACAAGCATCACCCCGACTAGAAGCAAAAGAACGCCCATGATCTTCTCAATAAGCCCCATATGCCGCTTGAGCCGGTTCATCACCCCCATCGCCCGCGTCAGGAAGATCGCCGCAAGCAGAAACGGAATGCCAAGCCCCGCCGCGTAAACCCCGAGGAGAAGCGTGCCGCGCGCGACCGAGGCCTCTCCCGCCGCCAGCGACAGGATCGCCCCAAGCTGCGGCCCGATACAGGGCGTCCAGCCAAAGGCAAAGGCAAGGCCAAGCACATAAGCCCCAAAGGCCGATCCACCCCCCTCGCCCGCATCGATCCGCGCCTCGCGATCCAGAAAGGGAATGCGGAAGACATTGAGGAAATGCAGGCCGAAGATGATCACCACGACGCCGGAAATCCGCGCGAAAAGAACCTGGTTCTGTAAGAAAAACGCGCCAAAGGCCGAGGCGGTGAAGCCGAGGAAAAGAAACACCGTCGACAGACCCAGCACAAAGAACAGGGCCGCAAAGATAACCTGCCGCCGCGCCGCACGCTCCTGTCCTGTCATATCGGCCATAGAGACCCCGCTCATATAGGCAAGGTAAGGCGGTACGATCGGCAGCACACAGGGGCTCAGGAACGAGATGACCCCGGCAAAAAGCGCGACGAACATTGCAGGCAGAAGTCCTGCGTCGATGATATCGATTCCAAACATACTTCCCACTTAATCCATCGCTGCGCCGCCGTCACCTGCCCGTCATGTCACATCCTTGTGGACAGCCCGTCGCCTCGCGCATATGTGACTGGCATGACTGAAGAGATCGACGCCATCGGGCTGATCTGCCCCCTGCCCGTCCTGCGATTGCGCAAGCGGATGAAGCCCTTGCCCGCGGGAAGCCGCGTGCGCCTCCTGGCCAGTGACCCCGCCGCCGTGATCGACGTGCCGCATTTCTGCGCCGAGGCGGGCCATCACCTGCTCGAACAGAGCCAAGACGGCGACACCCTCATCTTCGTCATCGAAAAATCTGCCTGACGCAGGCGCGATCTCCCCCTCTTCACCTTTGCGAAAATACTCCCGCCGGAGGCATCTGACCGGGCCACAGACGACACCTTCTGCAAAGGGGCCCGCCCGCGCCACAAGCATCAAAGGAAAAGCCCGGGGGTCGATCCCCCGGGCTTTTCCATCTTGTTTCCTAAGAATAAGGCCTAGCCTTTAGACCACCAGCCACGGCGTTTCGGCTTGGGCTTGGCCGGCGGTGTCGGCTCTTCTGCAACCTCCACCTCATCGGCCTCCAGCGCTTCAGGCGCCTCCACGGCGGCGTCTTCCGGCGCCTCTTCGGCCGGCTCTTCAACCACGGGTTCAACCGGCGCAGCCTCTGCCTCGGCGGGCTCCTCCGCAACCGGCGCGGCCTCTATTGGCTCCTCGGCCATTGGCGCGGCCTCGGTGGCGTTGCTCGGCATCTCCTCGGAGGTGTCGGTGCTGTCGGTCTCGCTTGTGGCGTCCCCGGTGTCTTTGCCGGTCTCTGCATCGGCTTCAGCAGTGTCGCCAGCTTCCTGCGATCCATTCTCTTCGCCGTTCTGATCGTCAGACTTGCGACGGCTGCGGCTGCGCGAACGGCGGCGACGGCGCTTCTTCGGCTTCTGTTCGCCCTCGTCTGTCGACGGGGTTTCCACAGTCTCCTGCGCGACCTCTGCCTCTTCCTCGCTGTCAATCTCGCTCATCAATGCGGCATCGGCAGACACCACAGGCGCGCTTGCCTCGGAGACGGAACGGGTCGCGGTCTTGAACTTCTCAAGCGAGAAATCGGGCGACACAAGATGCGCATCCCCTTCAATCCGCACCGAAAGCCCATAGCGCGCTTCGATCTGCGCCACGTGCTCGCGTTTTTGGTTCATGATATAATTGGCGATATCAACCGGGCATTTGACCAGAACCTCGCGGCTGCGACGGCGTGTGCCCTCTTCCTCAATCTGGCGCAGGATCGACAGCGCAAGGTTGTCGTCCGACCGGATCAGGCCGGTGCCATGGCAATGCGGACAGGGCTGGGTTGTGGCTTCGATCATGCCGGGGCGCAGACGCTGACGGCTCATCTCCATCAGACCAAAGCCCGAAATCCGCCCCACCTGAATGCGGGCGCGATCGGTCTTGAGCTTGTCTTTCATGCGCTTTTCGACGGCGGCGTTGTTCTTGCGCTCGTCCATGTCGATAAAGTCGATGACGATCAGGCCCGCAAGGTCACGCAGGCGCAGCTGACGTGCGACTTCTTCCGCCGCTTCAAGGTTGGTCTTGAGCGCGGTTTCCTCGATCGAGCCTTCCTTGGTCGCCCGGCCAGAGTTCACGTCGATGGCAACAAGCGCCTCGGTGACACCGATGACGATATAGCCGCCCGACTTGAGCTGTACGGTCGGGTTGAACATCGAGCTGAGATAGCTCTCGACCTGATAGCGCGCGAAAAGCGGCAGCGCGTCATGGTAGTTCTTCACGTTCTTGGCGTGGGACGGCATGATCATCTTCATGAAGTCCTTGGCGATGCGGTAGCCGCGCTCGCCCTCGACCAGAACCTCGTCGATCTCGCGGCTATAAAGATCGCGGATCGAGCGTTTGATAAGGTCGCCTTCCTCGTAGATCTTCGCAGGTGCGATCGACTTGAGCGTCAGCTCGCGGATCTGCTCCCACATGCGCTGAAGATATTCGTAGTCGCGCTTGATCTCGGTTTTGGTGCGCTTGGCGCCCGCGGTGCGCACGATCAGACCCGCGCCCTTCGGCACGTCCAGCTCGCCCGCGATCTCCTTGAGCTTCTTGCGATCCGCCGCGTTGGTGATCTTGCGGGAAATCCCGCCGCCGCGCGCCGTGTTCGGCATGAGCACACAGTAGCGGCCCGCCAGCGAAAGATAGGTCGTCAGCGCAGCACCCTTGTTGCCACGCTCTTCCTTGACCACCTGCACCAGCATGATCTGGCGCACCTTGATGACCTCTTGGATCTTATAACGACGCGGGCGCGGTTTGCGCGGCGGACGCAGTTCCTCGTGGTCATCATCATCGGCGACGGACTCGATGGTTTCGTCCTTCTCGGCCGCGTCCGACTTGCGCGACTTCGACCGAGAGCTGGTCTTGCGCGACGTGGTTTTCTTCTTCGGCTTCTTGTCTTCGCCCTCGTCCTCAGACACGGCGTCCGGTGCAGTCTCGCCAGCGTCTTCCGCCTGGGCGGCTTCTGCCGGGGTGTCCTCTGCCGGGGCTTCTGCTGCGCGCTCGGTGTCCTCACCAGTCTCAGGATCGCGCGTCGCAAGTGCGTCTTCGCCTTCGGTCGACATCGCCATGGTCTTGCCAGTGTCGTTGTCGTCCTCAGCATCCCCGTCGGCAGTGCCCTCGTCGGACGCTTCCTCAACAGGAGCGTCTTCCGCGGCCGCCTCGACGGTCTCTTCCAAAGCGTCTTCGGTGGCCTCGACCGCCTCTTCGGGCTCCTCGACCGGCGTGTCTTTCACGAAATCGACCGGCGCGTGCCCTTCGAGCGTGTCTTCGCCCGCATCTTCGCCAAGGTCAATGGTCTCCATCCCTTCGATGGTCTCGGTCGTGTCAGCCGCCACCTCGGGCTTGGCCGTCTCGTCCTTATCCTTCGACCGCGACCGCGACCGGCTGCGCGACCGCGAGGAGCGCGAGGGTTTCTTGGTCTCTTCTTCCTCGTCGCGGGCCTTCATGGCTTCTGCATAGGCGTGCTCTTCTTCGAGAAGCGCCTCACGATCCGCGACCGGGATCTGGTAGTAATCGGGATGAATCTCGGAGAACGCGAGGAACCCGTGCCGGTTTCCGCCGTAATCCACGAAGGCCGCCTGAAGCGACGGCTCAACCCGTGTTACTTTTGCGAGATAGATGTTTCCTGCAAGCTGGCGCTTGTTTTCGGATTCAAAGTCGAACTCCTCAACCTTGTTTCCGTCGACCACCACGACGCGGGTTTCCTCCGCGTGGGTGGCATCGATGAGCATTTTCTTTGCCATGTAAGATGTCTTTCGGCACCAGACAGCGCGCCACCTCCCCTTCGGGAAAGGTGTCGGTCGGTCGGGTGATATCTTGAGGCGAGCGGTTCGGCGCAGGCGGCGGTCGCAAGCGCACCATGGGCAAAAGCCCCTGTGCCTGCGTTTCTTCGTGCCTGTGCGCGTTGCATCGCGTTTCTTCTCCGGCGCATGAGACGGACCGTGCCATCCTTGCGCCCATTTGTATCCCGCGAGCCCTGTCGAGGGTGTCGGGACGGTTCGTGCCGAGGTTTTGTCATTCCATGCGGCGGTATCGGTCTGTGCTGCAAGAGGTGCTTTGCCGATCGTCGTCCTATGCGTCGACCCCAGAAGCTCCAACTCCCGCATACAGCGAATCTTTGTCACGCGGTTTCCGAATGCGCCCATAGGCGACAAGACGGACCTGCGTCCCTATATCAGTAGTGATGCATGGGCGGTTAGACAACACGCAAATTGATCGAAAGGTCATTTTCGCCCCTCCAAAGGGCAAATCATGTCCCCAAAAGGCACATTTAGACCAAACTTCCACCAAAGCGGGCCCCGTCTCGCGCGGCCCACGTCAAAGGGTGTCCTTGCAAAAAGCCTGTCAAACGGCGCCTCTCTTTGCCCCTAGAGGTAGTCCGCCCGCTGCAATCCGTACTTGGCCATCTTCTCGTTGAGCGTCCGGCGCGGCAGGCACAATTCCTCCATCACCGCCGCGATCGAGCCCTTGTGGCGGCGCATCGTGTTGTCGATGAGCATCCGCTCGAACGCTTCGACATATTCCTTGAGCGGCTTGCCCTCGGTGGTCATCAGCGGCTGCATTTCCTCGTGATCGTTCATCAGAAGCGAGGCAATCGTGCCCTCGCCCCGCCGGCTCTGAAGCACAGCGCGTTCGGCAAGATTGATGAGCTGACGCACGTTCCCCGGCCACGGCGCTTGCAAAAGCTGCGCCGCCTCCTGCGCGCTGACCTTCGGCGCGTCACACCCGTAGTCATCCGCAAACTGCTCTGAGAGCCGCGTGAACAGAGTCAGGATATCCTCGCCCCGTTGCCGCAGCGGCGGCACGGTGATCTTCAAGGCGGCAAGGCGATAGAACAGATCAGGTCGAAGCGCATCTTCGCAGGTCCGGTCCTGCTCTTGCATGTTGGAAATGGCGATGATCCGGGTTTCGGCAGGCGCGCCTTGTTCGTTGATCACATTGAGTAATTTCGCCTGAAGTGCGTCCGAGAGCGTCTCCACATCTTCCAACACAAGCGTCCCGCCGCGTGCTTCCTCAACCGCGGGCAACTGGCTGTCTTCTGGCTGCATCGGCCCGAAAAGCCGCCGCGACAAGGCCTCTTCCTCATAGGCGCCACAGCTTATCAGGACGAATTTCTTCCCGGCCCGGCTGCCCACCGCATGAAGCGCGTGCGCCACCAGCGTCTTGCCGGTGCCGGTCTCCCCATCAATGAGCACATGGCCATCCGCCTGCCCAAGGTCGAGGATATCCTCCTTGAGACGCTCCATCACCGGGCTGGCGCCAATGAGTTTCTTCATCAACTGCCCGCCATCGGACAATTCCCGGCGCAGCGCGCGGGCATCAAGCGTCATCCGCCGCGCATTGGTCGCTTTCTTGGCAAGCTGGCTCATCCGGTCGGGGTTGAACGGTTTCTCAAGGAAATCATACGCCCCCACGCGCATCGCCTCGACGGCCATCGGCACGTCGCCATGGCCGGTGATCATGATCACTGGAAGCGCCGAGTCCGCGCCCATGAGCTTTTTCAGGAACTGCATCCCGTCCATGCCCGGCATACGAATATCCGAAATGACAATCCCCGGATACTCTGGCCCAAGCGCCTTGAGCGCGTCTTCCGCGCTGGCGAATGTCTCGGTGTCATACCCCGAAAGCGCAAGCCATTGGCTGATTGACTGGCGCATATCCTGTTCATCATCGACGATCGCGATCTTCATACCCTGGGCCATTGTTATTGTTACTCCGCTGCCTCGATATCTTCACTCAAGATAGGAAGCTGCACTTCGAATACAGCCCCCCCATCCTGACCATTGCGCGCCGAAAGCCGACCGCCGAGGTCGCTGACGATCCCCGAGGAGATCGCGAGCCCGAGACCGACGCCATCGCCGGGCTGCTTGGTGGTAAAGAACGGTTCGAACAGATCATCGAGGTTCTCAATCCCCGGACCATTGTCGCGCACCGTGAGTGTCGCTGTCTCGCCCGCGGCGAGGATGATCTCGATTTCCGGATCGGTGACGCTTTCCGTCGCATCAAGCGCGTTGCGCAACAGGTTGATGATCACCTGTTCAAGCCGCACCCGATCCCCCATCACCCGCACATCGTCATCCGGCACGATCCGGCTGATACGCACATGGCGTTGTTTGAGCTGCGGCTCCATCATCGACAGGGCCGAGGCCAGTGCCTCGTTGAGCGCCACAGGCGCGAAATCATCGCCGCCTTTGCGCGCATAGGACTTGAGCTGCTTGGTGATCGAGCCCATCCGCTCAATCAGATCGTCGATCCTCTGGAACGACGAAAGCGCCTCTTCCGGCCGGTTGCGACGCACAAGAAGACGCGCGCCCGCAAGATAGGTCTTCATCGCCGCGAGCGGCTGATTCAACTCATGGCTGACCGCCGCCGACATCTCGCCAAGCGCCGCAAGCTTCGAGCTTTGCGCCAGCGATTGTTCGGCCACGGCAAGGCTCTCCTGCATCCGCTCCCGCTCGGCGATTTCCCGCTGAAGCCGCAGGTTCAGCGCCCGCAGGCCTGCCGATTCCTGTTGGAAAATCGCCATGCGAAGCGCGGTCTTGCGGCTCAGGAGATAGAAGGCCAGCGCCACAAGGATCGCAAACCCCATGATCTCGAGCGCCAGAACCGCGTTCACCTTCTCGCGCACGCTGGTGTAGGTCGTGAAAGACGTCATCCGCCAGCCGCGGAAGGGAATCCGCGCATCCTCGCGCATCACGCCCTCGCCCTGGATATAGGCATCCGCCGGGATTTGCGTCCAATCCGTGGTCGCCTGAAGGGCGCGCTCAATGGCCCCCTCTGCGGGCTGTCGCGCCAAGGCCTCCGCCTCCGTCAGCCCACGCCAGCGTGGTTCGGTCGCAAGGATAATGACGCCCTCGCTATTGGTCACGAAAAGAGCGTCCGAAATACCGGCCCAGGCGCGCTCGAACTGTTGCAGGTCGACCAGAACGGCAATCACGCCAAGCGCCTGCCCCTGCGCCTCAATCCGGCGCGCATAAGTGAACTGAAACGCGCCGCTTTGCCCACGTTCCAAGGAGAAAACCGTTACGTTCGACCGCATCGCCGTCAAATAGAATTCTGCGTCACGGTAGTTGCGACCGATCTCCGTGCGCTCGGTCGAGGCCACAGCCCGCCCATCCGCGTCCAGCATCACGAAAGACGCGGCCCCGATCTCTTCCACATAGGAAATAAGCCGCGCCGTCGACTGCGAGAAATCGCCCGTATCGAGCGCAGTGATAAGCGCCGGATCCTTGGCAAGAAGCTGCGGCACGATGGCGTTGCGGCGCAGCTCGGCCATGAGGTTGCCCGAGTAGAGCGCAAGGCGCAATTCAGCCCGGTTGCGGGTATTGGCTGTGAACCGATCTGTCAGAAAGGAGTTGGTGATCCAGATGGTCACGGACGCCGCGACCAACAGCACCACAAGCGCCACGCGCGCGCGCCATCCCGGCGCACGTCCCGGCTCGTTCGAAGGGGGCGGCATGGCATCCATGACGCCCAGATTACGACGCCCCGCTTGGGGCCTCAAGTCACGCCGTGGCGAGTTGGTCCATGAGCGAGCGGAACATTGCCACCCCATCGGTGCCGCCATGGCCATCATCCGCCGCCCGTTCCGGGTGCGGCATCATGCCAAGAACGCGACGGTTCTTGGAAATCACGCCCGCGATATCGGCGACCGACCCGTTGGGGTTGTCGGTATAGGTAAAGGCGATGCGCCCCTCATCCTTCAACTGCGCAAGCTTTTCGTCGGTGACGAAATAATTGCCGTCATGGTGTGCAATCGGAATATCGATCTCTTGGCCGACCTCATAGCCCGCCGTGAAGGGCGTTTCCGCGTTCTCGACCCGAAGGCCCACGGTCTTGCAGATATACTTCAGCCCCGCATTGCGGCGCAGCGCGCCCGGCAGGATCCCGGTCTCTGTCAGGATCTGGAACCCGTTACACACGCCAAGCGCATAGCCGCCGCGCTCGGTATGAGCGATGAGCGATTTGCAGATCGGCGAATTGGCCGCGATCGCGCCACAGCGCAGATAGTCGCCAAAGGAAAAGCCGCCCGGCACCCCCACGATATCAAGCCCCTCGGGAAGCTCCGTGTCCTTGTGCCAGACCATAGTGACATCCGCACCCGCGCGCTCAAGCGCCACGGCAAGGTCACGGTCACAGTTGGAACCGGGAAAAACGATAACGGCAGCACGCATCTTGGCTTACTCCTAGGTCTCGAAATCAGTGATCACCGCCACGCCCGGAGGCGCGGGGCGGTCAAACGCGGCAAGCTCATCGCTCGCCTGTGAAAGGGCAATCCGGCGGGTCACAAGCGGCGCAAGGTCCACATGTCCCCCGGACAGAAGGTTAAGAAGCGATGGATAGCGCCAACTTGGCATGCCGCGCGTCCCCATCACGTTAAGCTGCCCGGAATAAAGCACATCCATCGGCAGGGTCATACTGGCATGATCGCCCGCAGGCATGCCGATCTGCACCATCCGGCCAAGCTTGCGCAAGCTGCGCATCGCGGTTTTCGTCGTCGCTTCGACGCCAAGCGCCTCGACGGCCACATGCGCGCCGCCGCCGGTGATCTCGCGGATCGCCTCGGCCGCATCGCCCGTCGCGGCGTTGACAACCGCATCCGCGCCCATCTCGCGCGCATACGTCAGCTTGTCCTCGACCACATCAACCACCACGACCCGCGCGCCAAGCGCCCGGCCCAGCATCAGCGCCGAAATCCCGACACCACCACCGCCGATCACGGCCAGCCATTCGCCCGGCTTCAACTCGGCCCGCCCGACAAGCGCCTGCCACGCCGTGGTGACACGGCATCCCAAGGCGGCCGCGATCTCCGGCGCCATCGTCTCGGGCAGCGCGGTCAGGTTCGCATCCGCGTGGGCCACGGCCACATATTCCGCGAACGCCCCATCGCAGGTAAAGCCCGGCAAGACCTGATCGGCACAGATCGTCTGATGCCCCGCCGCGCAATCCGGGCATTGCCCACAGGCAAGGATAAACGGCGCAATGACCCGGTCGCCCACGGCCCACCGCGTCACGCCCGCACCCACCGCGACAACCTCGCCGCAATATTCATGCCCCGGCACCATCGGCAGCCGCACATCCGGGTCCGCGCCCGTCCAGCTATGCCAGTCCGACCGGCACACGCCACAGGCCAACACGCGCAGCACGACACCCCCCGCCATCGGCGTCGGGTCCGGCAATGTGGTCACCTCGAGAGGGGCTCGGAACCCTGTGAGATGGGCCGCGCGCATGGCTTAGCCAAGCTCGATCTTGTAGCTTTCGATCACCGTATTCGCGAGGAGCTTTTCGCACATCTCGGTCACGGTCGCCTCGGTGGTGCCCTCGGCCAGGTCCAGCTCGATCACCTTGCCCTGGCGCACCCCCTCGACCCCGTCAAAGCCGAGCGAACCAAGCGCGTGACGCACCGCTTCGCCCTGCGGATCGAGAACCCCGTTTTTCAGCATCACATAGACACGCGCTTTCATCTGTCTTCTCTCCGGTCTGGCCAATCCCGAAGCCCCGGCTTCATCTTGGCAATAATACTCAAAATCCCCCGCCCGAACCTCGGGCGCACGGGCTTAGTTGACGAGCGTCGGCTTCGATCCGCTGCCGCCGGTGCCCTTGGGCATAACACCAAGGCGCCGCGCCACTTCTGCATAGGCATCGGTCAGATTGCCAAGATCGCGGCGGAACACGTCCTTGTCGAGCTTACGGCCCGTCTCCATGTCCCAAAGCCGGCAGCTATCGGGGCTGATCTCATCGGCCACCACGAGGCGTTGAAAATCACCCTCATAGATGCGGCCAATCTCGATCTTAAAGTCGATGAGCTTGATGCCGACGCCATACATCACGCCCGACATATAGTCATTGACGCGCAGGGCGAGGCCGAGAATGTCGTCCATGTCCTGCTGACTGGCCCAGCCAAAGGCCGCGATATGCTCTTCCGAGACCAGCGGATCGCCAAGCGCATCATCCTTGTAGCAATATTCGACGATCGGGCGCGGCAGTTGCGTGCCCTCCTCGATCCCGAGGCGCTTGGAAAGCGACCCGGCGGCGAAATTGCGCACGATCACCTCAAGCGGGATGATCTCGCAGGAACGCACAAGCTGTTCGCGCATGTTGAGGCGCTTGAGGAAGTGGGTCGGTACACCGATCTGGTTGAGACCGGTCATGAAATACTCGCTCAGGCGGTTGTTGAGCGCGCCCTTGCCGTCGATCACGTCCTTCTTTTCCGCGTTGAACGCGGTGGCGTCATCCTTGAAGTACTGAATGATCGTACCCGGCTCCGGCCCCTCGAAAAGAACCTTGGCCTTGCCCTCGTAAATCTTCTTGCCACGCGCCATCTGGGATCGCTTTCTGTTGCTGCGGGGCCGACTCCCCACTTGTCAGCGCCCTCTTAATCCATGGCTGTCATTGTCGCAAGCACAGCCAACCTCTTGCAGCGATACACAGACCTGTGCAAGAAGGACGCAACGCCAACATTTGCAAAGGGATTGATGCGGATGAGCACCTTTGACGACCGTGAAAACGCCTTCGAAAACAAATATGCCCATGACGAAGAGATGAAATTCAAGGCAGAAGCACGCTGCAACAAGCTGCTTGGCCTCTGGGCTGCCGAAATGCTCGGCAAATCGGGTGAAGAGGCCGAAACCTATGCCCGCGACGTGATCATCGCGGATTTCGAAGAAGCCGGCCATGAAGACGTGGTGCGCAAGGTTGCGGGCGACCTTGAGGGCAAGGCCGACGCCGACACCATCCGCGCCAAGCGCGAAGAGCTGCTGCTCGTCGCCAAGGACCAGGTGATGAAAGAGGTCTGAGCCTCTCTCACATCACCCCACCTTCTAGAAACGCGCTCCTTCGCTTGGGGCGCGTTTTTTCGTGACAAATTGATGCGTTAAGTGGCGCTTCATGGCTCTCCCCTAGCCTCCTTTCTGGGAGTCACCGGGGAGAATCCATTGCATCGAGATCAGACACGCGCCATCGCGCGCCCAGCCCTGCGCAAACTGCTGCGCCCCTTTCTGAGTGCGGGCCTTCTGCTCGCCTGTGCCGCGCTGCTGTCGGCCCGCCTCGAAGGGCTCGATCTGGCCGCACTGCGCCGGGCTTTTGGCGGGGTCACGCTGGACCAATGGGGCCTTGCCGCGCTTGCCACGGGGCTGAGCTTTCTTGCTGTGGCGCGCTACGATGTCATCGCGCATCGCCATTTCGCGACCCATTGCCCGGCCCCCCGCGCCGCGCTCGCCGGGGCCAGCGCCATCGCCTTGGGCCAAACCCTTGGCGCGGGCGTCGTGGTGGGTGCCTTGGTGCGTTGGCGCATGGTGCCGGGATTGTCGCTGCCGCTGGCCGCGCGCCTGTCGCTTTTTGTCGCGCTGAGCTTCCTTGCCGCGCTCCTCGTCACGATCGCACTTGTCCGCCTCACCGTCCCCACCGCGCCATTACCCGCCGGGGTGGCTGTTCTGATCCTAGTGGCGGCTCTGGCGCTTGTCGGAACCGCCTTCTTCGCCCCGACGCTTTGGATCGGACGTCACCGCCTGACGTTGCCAAGCCTGCCTGCGCTCTGGGCGCTCTGGCTGTTCTGCTGCCTCGATACCGGCCTCGCCGCGTTTGCCCTCCATTGCCTTCTACCGGCGGAGGTCGCGCTTTCCTTTGCCGCCTTCTTCCCGGCTTTCCTGCTCGCCCTCGGTGCGGCGATCCTGTCCGGCACGCCCGGCGGCGTCGGCCCGTTCGAACTCGCGCTCTTGGCGCTCCTGCCTGCGACACCCGAGGCCGACCTGATCGCCGCGATCCTCGCCTTTCGCATCCTGTACTACGCCTGTCCGGCCCTAATCGCGGCGGCGCTTCTTTTCCGCCGCCCCGATGCGGCCCCCGACGCCCCACTTACCAC
>NZ_JAKVRD010000007.1 GCF_022814865.1 Shimia aestuarii
TGCCCCGTCAGAACCTCAACCTGCCTTAACTTCGTGACAATCTCTTCCGGCTTCGGTCGCTTGTTGGCCATGTGTTTCCTCCGTTTTCCTAAACATAGCGGAGGACCACTTCAGTGGGGGAGGATCAAAGCCCTTCAGCCCTCCCTTATTTCGGTGGATCTGTATATCAGATCCATTTTGTTCTTGTCCCCCAGCGCCTCACATCTGAAGCGCTGGGTTTTTCGTTTCGGCGAAACTCGGGCCGTGGCCTTGATGAGTTTCGCCGGAGCCGGGTCCTGACTTACACCCCAGAGATGTCGTCAAGCAAACCGGTCAGCGGATCGCCACCGAGCAGGTCTCCGCCGAGCAGATCACCGCCACCGAGCAGACCACCGAGGAGGCCGCCACCCGCGTTCGGATCACCGTCACTGAGAAGGACAAGACCGGTCGCATCAGCGACGAGACCTTCGTCTCCGACAACCTCGCCCAGCACACCGTCATTGCCGGTTACATCGCCGAGGATCCCGGAGTTGCCGGTCACATCGCCGAGCAGCCCACCGTCCGCGAGGACCGGATCGAGAAGACCCTCACCTGCGCCAAGCAGACCTTCGAGCGGCGAACCGTCTCCGAGCAGGCCATCCAGCGGCGAGCTGTCACCCAGAAGGCCATCCAAGGGCGAGGTATCGCCAAGGAGACCATCCAGAGGCGACGTATCGCCAAGCAAACCGTCGAGCGGCGACGTGTCGCCAAGAAGGCCACCGAGGAGGCCACCGCCCGCGTTCGGATCGCCATCCGTGATCAGTGCGATACCTGCGGCTTGTTCAACGATACCGCCTTCTCCGATCACTTCGCCGAGCAGACCGTCATTGCCGGTCACATCGCCGAGAAGGCCGGAGTTGCCGGTCACGTCGCCAAGCAGGCCACCATCCGCGAGCACGGGATCAAGAAGACCCGCGCCAGAGCCGAGAAGACCTTCGAGCGGCGAACCGTCACCGAGCAAGCCTTCCAGTGGCGAGCCATCACCCAGCAGGCCATCCAGCGGCGAAGTATCACCAAGGAGACCGTCGAGCAGATCACCACCGAGCGGCGAGCCGTCGCCAAGGATGCCGTCGAGCAGACCGCCACCCGCGTTCGGATCGCCTTCACCAAGCAAGGTGATACCGGTCAGGCCTGCCACAAGGCCAGCCTCGCCCGCTACGACACCGAGAACTCCTGCAGAGCCAGTCACGGCGCCAAGAAGACCGTTGTTGCCGGTCAGATCGCCCAGAAGGCCACCATCCGCGAGCACCGGGTCAAGCAATCCGCCATCGGTGCCGAGCAGGTCACCATCCAGCAGACCACCAAGAATGCCACCGTCGCCCAGGACACCATCCAGCAGGCCATCGAGCGGTCCCTCGCTCGGTGTGCCGCCACCGGAACCTTCGCCCATGGCACCCGTACCGAGCAGCGAGCCGAGGAGACCGTCCGAACCAGTCACCGCGCCAAGCGCGCCGTCGTTGAGCAGCAGATCGCCTGCGAGTCCGTTCGAGCCGGTCACATCTCCCAGTACACCGCTGTTGCCGGTCAGGTCGCCAAGAAGGCCTTGGTCGGCAATCAGGCCGTCAAGAAGACCGATTTCGTCGCCTTGAACACCGTCACCGAGAATCGGCTGGCCGAGAAGCTGGTCGCCCAGATCGCCAAGCGCGCCTTCAGAGCCAACAAGATCACCAAGAACACCCTCGGAGCCTGTCAGATCGCCGAGCACACCGCCGTTGCCGGTCAGGTCGCCCAGCAGACCCCCTTCGCCGATCAGCGGATCAAGGAAGCCCTGCTCTTCGGCCGCGGGGCCGGTCGGACCGGTGGGACCAGTCGGGTTCGTCGGACCAGTGGGGCCGGTCGGATTGGTCGGGCCAGTCGGGCCAGTTGGGTTCGTCGGACCTGTCGGGCCGGTTGGGTTCGTCGGACCTGTCGGACCGGTCGGGTTTGTCGGACCGGTCGGACCGGTCGGCGACGTCGGACCCGTGGGGCCAGTCGGATTGGTCGGGCCAGTCGGACCGGTCGGGGTCGTGGGGCCAGTGGGGCCGGTCGGCGTTGTCGGACCGGTCGGGCCGGTCGGCGATGTCGGACCACTCGGACCCGTCGGGCCAGTCGGACCCGACGGGCCATTGCCGCCCCCTCCTCCGAGGCCGCCCAATAGACCCACGGCACCGAGTGCCAGAGCCGCAAGGCCGATACCTTCCATGTCATCGCCGAGACCACCAGCAGCGGGATCGCCGTTCATGGTGTCGCCATCGACGAACACGATGCTGTGCAACGAACCATCCGTGGTCGGCACATAGTAGTTCTCGATCACAATCATGTCGCCGTTCTTCATCTCGACGATCAGGTTGTTACCATCTTGGGAATATTTGACGACGTCGCCACGTTCGACATCGAGGCCGACCCGAATTTGGTCAGGCTTAGCTTGAATCACTCTATTAGCCATTTTTCCACTCCTTAACATCTAACTGGCCACCACAACAAAAGGTGGCATCAAAGGCCATAAAAATGACTATAAACAGTCTTTTGGTTAGTGCGCAATAATACTTTAGCGTGGGCTATGCGTTCTGTGGATAAAAATACACGGCTTTGTCTTGAGATAGCGCCCTTTGCATTCGCGCGCCTCTTGTCTGCCCACACGCAGGTTCCCGACGATCGTTGATCGACCGCCCCCATCGCACGCTGTCCTAGCGCAGGTGATCTGAAGGCGCGACGCCGGAAAAGGCGACGCACGCAAGCGCGAATGTTTTCTATTTAATCACAAGGGCTTAACGATCAGGCGCGGGCCATCTTATCAAGGCCAAGACGGCGCAACCGGGCCTTCACGTCTTCCAGGGAGGCGACGCAATATTCGCCATAGTACCACGCCAGCCAACGCGCCTGTTTTTCCCGATCAAACCACCGCAGGTCCATCGCCCGACGCACATCTGCGAGGTGGCGCAGATTGTAGGTAATCCAATGATATTCGGGACAACCCCATGAAATAATGGGTTTGTGATGCATCATTGCCTCAATGCCTGCTCCTGAATTGGCCAGAAAGACGGCTTTGGCGCGCGGCAGCATGGAATGGATATCGAGCTTGCCGTAATGCACATGCACCCCATCACGGGTCAGTTCCTTGGCGACCTGCTCGGAGTAGTCGGTGGTCGTTGCGTTGGTGCCATCCATATAGGGATGCAGCTTGACCACCACGGGGATCGACGACCAACGGCGGATCTCAGGCACGATCTGTAGCAATTTCCGGCGGTGATCGCCGAAATCATGCCGTGTCACGGTTTCATCCGCCACACATTGCCCAAGCACGAGCCAGTAGTCCTCTGGCAGATCCGACACTGCCTCAAGCTCGGCCGAGAACTTGTTCGTTCGCTCGGCTTTCCATTTGGCGACCTTTTCAGAAAAGAAAGGCTCTGGATTGGTCAGTTCATATTTTGGGCGCTCATAGGTGATCGCGGAATACGGCCCATACCCCATTTCATCGATGGTGAAGTGCTTCAAATCGGGAATCGTGGGTTTGAAGAACAAGGTCTTGGCGGCTTTGACGATATTCCCTTTCAAATGCGAGATATCGCAGTGGTTGTAGACCACCACATCGCACGGGTTGTCCGTTTTCGGATCAAATTCGCGCACATCCGTGAGCCCGTTGCATGTTAGGCCTTTCAGGACGACTTCATAACCGAGTTCCTGCAACCCTTTGACAAGTGTTTGCATCGCCGGCGCCCAGCTCGCCCGCATGTCGTCGTACTTGTAACCCCAGATGACTGCCTTCATGTGTTCCCCAAGTCATTTACGCGGCTTTGCCGAGCAGTTCGCGATATGCGTGCATGGCAAGAGCGTCTTTTCCAATCTTTGTCGTCCCGATCTTTGCACCTTATTGCGCGCGGGCAAATCGCCGGTCGTGAGACAACCATAGGGCTGTTGCAGCCCAAGCACTACCCTGCCGAAATATCACCAATCATTTCTCGGAAGGGTCAAAAGGCGTTTTCCGGGCCGGCGAAAAGAAAGAGAGCCTTGCTATAAGAACAAGGCTCTCTTCTAACCGTTTCGCTCGTTAGGCGTCAGCCGGATCAGATCAGGCTGTCATCGGAGTCGAGACCACCGAGGAGATCACCGCCGAGCACACCGTCGAGAAGACCGCCGGAGGCATCAGGGTTGCCATCGCCCAGAAGGACAAGGCCGGTGACATCCGCGACAAGGCCATCGTCGCCCGCCACTTCACCAAGCAGACCGTCCGACCCAGTCACATCGCCGAGCAGGCCGGAGTTGCCAGTGACGTCGCCCAGAAGGCCGCCATCTGCCAGAACCGGATCGAGGAGGCCTTCGCCTTCCCCAAGGATGCCGCCGACAAGACCATCGTCGCCAGTCAGGCCGCCCAGTAGACCATCGTCACCGCCGAGCAGACCACCGACAAGGCCATCGTCCCCGACGAGACCGCCGACCAGGCCGTCTTCACCGGTCACACCACCAAGGAGGCCATCGTCGCCACCAAGGACGCCACCGACAAGACCATCATCGCCAGTCAGACCACCAAGAAGACCATCGTCACCGCCGAGCAGACCACCGACAAGGCCATCGTCCCCGACGAGACCGCCGACCAGGCCGTCATCGCCGGTCAGACCGCCAAGGAGACCATCGTCACCACCAAGCAGACCGCCAACAAGGCCATCATCACCAGTCAGACCGCCAAGCAGGCCATCCTCGCCGCCAAGCAGACCACCGACAAGACCATCGTCGCCAGTCAGACCGCCAAGCAGGCCCTCTTCTCCGCCTAGCAGACCGCCAACAAGGCCATCATCACCAGTCAGACCGCCAAGCAGGCCATCTTCTCCGCCAAGCAGACCACCGACGAGACCATCGTCGCCAGTCAATCCGCCAAGAAGCCCATCGTCGCCGGTCACACCGCCGAGGAGACCGCCGACAAGGCCGTCAGGTCCGAGCAGACCACCGACAAGGCCATCTTCACCGGTCACACCACCAAGGAGGCCGCCAACAAGACCGTCTTCAGTCAGCAGACCGCCGACCAGACCATCCTCGCCGAGCAACAAGCCGCCCACGAGACCATCCTGACCAAGCAGGCCGCCGACGAGGCTATCGCCGCCAAGAAGGCTATCGACGACACCACCGGTTGCGAAAAGGCCACCGATCAAACCGTCTTCGGTCAGCAGGCCACCGATCAGACCATCAGAGGTCAGCAGGCCGCCAATGAGCCCGTTCGGGCCAAGAAGGCCAGAGGTCAGACCCGTGGTGCCGAGCAGGCCACCCACGATGCTTCCCTCGCCCAGAAGGCCTTCGGTCACGCTGGAGAGCGGATCATCAGAATTGCCGCCTGCCCCCACAAGGCCGGTGCCGAGCAGCGAGCCAACAAGCCCGTTTTCCCCGGTGATCCCGCCAAGCGCGCCATCGTCGCCGACAAGCGTCCCAAGAAGACCGTCTTCGCCGGTGATCGCGCCAAGCGCGCCATCGTCACCGGTCACCGGGCCAAGCAGGCCTTCGTCGCCGATGACGGAATCGAGGACACCCGCTTCTTCGTCAGGAGTGGTCGGGCCCGTGGGGCCAGTCGGTCCAGTCGGACCCGAAGGACCATCCGGCGCGCCATCATCGCCGCCACCGAAGGAGGATGCCACCGCGATACCGGCCAGCGCCGCCACACCGGCGCCAACCTGATCAAGCGAGAAGCCCGCGCCAAGACCGGCTTCCACCATGTCATCGGTCGGAATTTCACTCGCAGAGAGGGTCATGCCATCGCTGAAGATGAGGCGATGCTCTTGGCCGTTTGCCGCAGGCTTGTAGAAATCGACAACACGGATTTCGTCGCCATTCGCCAGCGACAGCATCAAATCTTCACCCGATTGTTGGAAACCTACAACCGCATCGCGGTTCACATCCAAATAAACTTCCACAGGATCACCTGTGATAATTCCACTCGTAGCCATTTACGCTATCCCTTCCATCGCCACCATACAACCGAGCGGTGACATACTTTAGATACATACGCCCTAGCATTACCCCCATACCTTTTCAACCTTTTTGATAGTTCTTTACCACCTTCTTTCAACAGGTATTAGCCTCACCTGCCCGTGCCGGAAGGTCTTTGCTGGGTATCTTGCCCCCCGCAACAGCCAGCACTATTCCCAATCCCCGCCCACTACAGTAACCTCGAAAGTATGCATTGCGGGTGCCGTCAGAAGCGCTCCGTCGCCAATATGGTAGAGATTGGTGCCCTCGTGGCAGGCTGATTTTACCAATGACGAAGTAGGAAAAGACGCAATCTATGACGACCGGTGACACCAAGCGCATGAGCCAATCCCTTCTCGGCACGATTGCCCGCATGATCGCAACCGATCGCCGTGCGGTGCTTCTCGCCTCTCCGAACGGGAGCGCCCTTCTGGCGAATTCGGCGGCGCAGCGACTTGGCCTTGATGAGATGGGCATCACCGAGATGCTCGATTGGCCCTCAATCACCAAACAGGCAAAGCGCGCGACAAGCCTTGGCGTGTCCGTGCCGACACCGCATGGCGACCTCGAGGGCGAAATCGTGTTTCTACCGCTCCTTCACATGGAGTCCTTCCTCGTCCGACTGACCGAAAATGACGTCGAGACCGCGTTGCTGCGCAACAAGGCCCGCGCGGCGACTCTGATGCGTGTGGCGCACGATCTGCGCACCCCGATCCAATCCTTGTTGGCCTCTGCCGAAGAAGCCCTCAGCGCGACCGGAACGACGGAGAAGGATACAGACGAGCTTCGCAATCAGCTCCAAAGAACGGCGGATATCGCCCTCGAGCATATCAGCAATGTCCTTGCTGTGATCCGGGGCGAGCAGAACGCGGCGGGCCTGAAGGCGGATGAGGACTTTAATATCAACGATGAGTTGCGCTCTTTGTTGTCGTTGCTTGGTCCGATCGCACATGCGCAACAGACCGAATTAAAGGTCTCCATCGAACCTATGGATGACACATGGGTGCATGGGCCGGTACGCTTCGTCAGGGCTTTGTTCCAGAACATGACCGACAACGCCGTCAAATACGGTGGCCGCGAGGTCCATATCCGGCTGCGTTGTATCCCGATCCCTCTCGATCAGGGCGATGAACCCGCACTGTCGATCGTCCTTGAAGTCTGTGACACCGGCGGCGGCCTCCCCGATGACCAGAAAGACCGCTTGACCCGCGCGCTCCGACAAACCCCGCAAAGCCCTTCCGGCCCCAAGGAAAGCGGCCAAGCCGGGCAACAAGGGCGCACCTCTGCCGGATTGAACGTGCTGGCGCATTCGCTACACCAACTTGGCGGCAAGATGGATGTGATCGATCGCCATGATGATGAAAACGCACACATCATCGGGACCTGCTTGCGCGCGTCCTTTACCCTTCCGGCCGGCGCCCCGCCAAGCCATGGCAACGCCCCGGTCACACAGTCTGCAACCGCCGGCACTTTGGATGGCGCGCGTATCCTGCTTGTCGAGGACAGCCCTTCAAGTCGCGACTGGATCAGGCATACCCTGCAAAGTGCCGGGGCCTCAGTGTCTGCAACGGGCACAGGGATCGAGGCCTTGTCCCTGCTCGAAGACACCACATTCCTGAGCGACCTCGACCTGATCCTGACGGATATGACCCTGCCCTATATGAACGGTGTGCAATTCGCGACGAAAGTGCTTCAGCCCGGCACGGACGGAGAGCCGCCGCTTTGGGCCGGACCGATCATCGGTTTGACCGCACATAGCGATGACCGGATTGTCGACGCCTGCATGAAGGCGGGGATCCGGCGCGTGTTGGAAAAGCCGATCCGTCCGAAAGACCTCTGCCAAGCCATTTCCGAGGCCCTCAACCGAGGCGAAACAGGGAAAGACCCCATGCCAGACCCCCAAAGCCCCCCCGAACAACCGGCCCGTGAGATGTGTGAAGACGTTTTCCGCAGCAAAACCGTCAGCGAAATCATCGAGCAGTTTGGCCGGGATGGCGCGATCACTTTCATCCGCAGATCGCAGAAAGAAGCACGGGACGCGCTCGCGATTATCCGTCAGTCGGACCTGCCGCCCGATATCGGGCGCATCCTTCATGCCGCGACCGGAGCAAGTAGCCTGACCGGTCTTGCCGGGGTCGAGAAACACCTGCGTGAACTCGAACTCGCCGTGGAGAAGAACACCAAAGACCTCGGCCCGATCGCTGACGCGCTTGAAAACGCCTTGACCCGCGTGGACGAGGAAGTCGCGCACCTGCCCGGCGACTGACCATCGAAATTGCCACACACAGCCGAATTCGCGTATTATCACGCAACATTCGGGCCCCACATAGGGCACAAGACCATCATTCACTAGATTTCAGACCGCATATGGCACTAAGAACAAACCATAGAAATTCAAAGGACCGCATCAACCGATGAACGTTAGCTCCGCACCCAACAGTCTCCGCGTCCTCATTGCAGATGACCACGCGATGGTCGTCGAGATGTTCGAACACTTCCTGTCCTCCCTGCCCGACATCGAAGTCGAGACTGCGCCCGACCTCTTTATCGCGCTTGAGAAGATCGAAGCACACGGGCCGTTCGACCTTGTTCTTGTCGATCTCAACATGCCGGGCATGAATGGCGTGACGGGGATGGAGAAGGCGCTTCAGGCGAATGGCGGCAAGCCGACCGGTATCCTGACCAGCGCCCCGAGCCCGACCGTCGTAAGCCAGATCTTCCAACTCGGTGGATCAGGTGTGGTGCTGAAAACAGCTTCGCTGAAAGATCTCGCCAATGAGATTCGCTTTATGGCCGCGGGCGGGCGCTATGTGCCGGTCGAACTCATCAGCCATCAGCGTATGAAAACCCAGGAACGCAACCAATCGCCGCTCTCAGACCGGGAAATGGAAGTTCTGTTGCTGTTGGCCGAGGGACGCTCGAACAAGGATATCGCGGCCAATCTTGGCCTCGCCGAAGCGACCGTCAAGATGCACGTGAAATCAGTCAGCTCCAAACTCGGCGCTGGCAACCGCACACAAGCGGTTATTCTCGCGAAAGAAAAGGGATATATCTGAACCGTTTAGACGAAAGTCTTCACGGTTCAGTGCAGGTTCCTCAGAGCATCAAGCACGACATCCGCGCTGGGGTTGCTCGGGAGTGTTTTGTGGCAAGCACCAAGCGTTTCCAGAATGCACTCGTCTTCCCACATCTCGCTCTTGACGCCAAGAACCTGAACACCGGGATGCATGCGCTGAAACTGGAACGCCGCATCCGCGGTTTCTTCGGGCGAACCGAAAAAGTCTTCATCGATGATGATGTAGCTGAGTTCGCGATGGAACCGCTGCACGACCGAGCGCGCATCTTCCGGCGTGTCGGGCAACATCGAGACCACGTGAAATTCACTGTCCTTGCGGCAAAGATCAACCGCGAGCTTGTCCTGCTCGAGAAGCACGGCAACGGAGAGTCTCTCTTGGAACGCCTGGGGAACAGGGTTGGCGCGAACTTGTGCTTCGCCGAAAACGCTATGTAACATAATAAGCCGTCCTCTTCCGTAGCTCGTTCAGGCGCGTCTGATCGAGCAAATTCTCTGCGCGCCTGAGATCAAAGATCTTTCTTATTGGCGGCAGAGACGTGATGCGCGGATCCGGCGGTTCACGCGCAGGAAGTCATTGAGACTGCGACGCGTGCTTTCGGATTCGCTCAAGCGCACATCGAGGCTCTCAAAGAGAGCGTCTTCAAGAGTCCCAACACCCTTGGCGTGTCTTGCGTTCTGTGAGCGGTATTCTCCCCCTTTGGAGGAGCTGGCTGCGTATGAGAAAGAGAGGTTCATGATCGAGTCCCCTTAGTAAATCTAATACTTAGGTATACACCCTTACGAACCTTTAGGATAGTCCTTTTTCTCACATCACTGTTAGGCCGCGTGATTTCCCTTCCTTAAGGGAAAGAGGACACGCAATTTGAATGGATTATGTTTTATATCAATGACTTATGTGGTATGCATGTGCGGCTCCCGCACGCCCGCAGACGGGTCATGAAAAGTGTCGCAAACCCAAACCCATACTAAGGTATGTATCTCTGGTCGCGCGCCTCGGCCCCTTGCCCACCAAGAAATCAATGATTCCGGGCGGGCGGACCGAGGGCTTTTCCGGAGTCAGAATCGCGCGGTGAAGCTTAGGCCAAAGGCCTGTTCCTGATCGCCCGCTTCCTTCTCGATCGGCTTGGCGACATACAGGGACACCGGCGTATTCGCCACGTTGAAGGTCAACGAGAGGCCCACCGAACTGCGCCGCCGTTGGCTGTCATCGATCACTCCGCCGAGCGTGTCATCGAGGCTCCACGCGGCACCTGTGTCGACGAATATGCCGCCATAGACGGGCGCCTTGAACATGGTGTCGAGTTTCTTCTGCACCTCGAAGGACGCGACAGCATACTTGTTGCCGCCCAGAGCATCACCTGCGTGTCTCGGCCCAAGCCCACGCGGCGAGAACCCGCGCAGGTCTGTCGGACCAGGAAAGAAGCGGTCGATTGCCCGCGTGGCGTTCCCGTCGAGGCCATTGACATACCCGGCGCTCACCGAGACGAGAAAACGGAAGTCATTCCCAAGTGGCACATAAGAGCTCATCGCGACGCGCGAATCCGTCAGTTGGTCATTTGTGCCGAGGTTCCAGAAGAACTGGTCGAACTTGAACTGAAACCCCGCCGCGTCCCACGCATCGTCGAGAACCGCGTCAGAGCTATGGTTGAACCCAAACCGAAGGTAAGGCGCAGAAATGCCGTTGGTCTGTTCCTTGACCACGAGCGCGCTCGCACCGGCGCCAATATCGGATTGCCGATGCCCCCGATAGCCCAGCCCCACCTCGACGCGTGTATTCCGGTTCAGGGACCAAGCAAGATAGGGTTCAAGTCGCGCATATTCATGTGTGTAAGACGTGTCGTCGTAATTCAGGCTGGCCAGATGCATATCAAAGCCAATGCCGAAACCCGGAGCCGGAAGGTTGTTGCGGTAAAGGCTCGCGGTGGCGCGCTTGATCTCGGTGTTAAAGTCGAGCCGCAAAGACCCGAAGGTCTGGGGAAACAGGTTGTAGCGTTCGAAATAGAGGCTCCCGATCACGCCATCGACGGATGCATACGCCAGTGATGCCTCAAGCCGGCCAGGCCGTGTGTTCAGCTCCTGAACTTCTACGACAAGCGTGCGATCCTCGGTGCGCACATCGACCTCTTCAAAGACGCTGGTCATCATCAGGCAATCTTCAATCGCCGCAAGATCGTAGTCCTGATACGGGAAATTCGGGATGATGTCGCAGGCCTGTAGGATATCCGCCTCGGAGATGAACTCGGCACCGCGCACCTCGACATCCGTCAAGTAGACCGCCTGAGCCTTGACCGCGTCTGTGAAACTCGCCGCAAGCATCCCTGCCCCGACAGCGATCAAACTGGATTGGCGCAAGAACTTGTAAAAGCTCTTCCGGTTCATCTTCGGCAGCATAAATCGTCCCTTTCCATCACCCTCGAAGAGAGTGTTCCGTGAGTCGAGGAGCGCCCCCACGCGCCTCTTAGGCCATTGTTCTATCTAAGTTTGGCGCGCAGTAGAGGACGCGTCAGGTAACTCAGAATCGATCTTTCTCCACTCTCGATATCAACCTGGGCAACCATGCCCGGTCTAATCGCAAACTCTTTGCCGAACCGCTCGAGATAGCTTTTCTCGGTGCGCACCATTACCCGGTAGAAGTCTTTCGGCCCTTGCGGCGTGTCTTCTTCCACGGTGTCTTCGGAAATCTGTGTGACCACGCCCCGCAGGTCGCCATAGGTGGCAAAGTCATAGGCCGTGATCTTGACGCTCGCCGGCATGCCGGGCGCCACAAAGGCCACGTCCTGCGGCAAGACCTGCGTCTCGATCAGAAGCTGGTCATCGGTCGGCGTGATCTCCATGATCGCTTCGCCGGGCTGCACCACGCCACCCAAGGTCGTGATCTTGATGTTGTTGACACGGCCAGCCACCGGAGAGAGCACTTCGGTGCGTTTGAACTCATCCTGCTTCTGGATCAGATCCTGCTGCAGCGTGGTAAGCTTGGCGCGTCGCTGGGCAAGATCCTTGTAGGCGTCCTGCACATAGGCATTGCGCACCTCGTTGATCTTGCCGTCCAACTCGGCCTTTTGCTGACGCAGTTGCAGCAAGTCAATCTGGCTCACCGAGCCGGTTTCGACCAACGGGCTGGTGATTTCGATCTGGTTCTGAATCGCGAGCCGCTCTTCACTCAGCGAAGCAAGCGACGCTTCGAGCTTCTTCTTGCGTGCCTTAAAGAGCCGTAGCTCGGTCGCCTCAGAGGCATTTGGCTCTGCACCGAAATCCACCTCGGGCAGCTCGAGCACCTCGGCCTCAAGCCGCGCCACCTCGGCGGACAGGGCTTCGATCTCGGCTTGTGTCGCCTTGAATGCGGTTTCCGAACGCGTCGGATCAAGCCGGGCAATCAGTTCACCTTCGTCAACGATGTCGCCCTCTGAGACGTAAAGCTCGGCGAGGATCCCGCCTTCCAAACTCTGGATCGTCTGCAAGCGGCGGAGCGGAACGACCCGACCATCGCCGCGAGTGATCTCACTGATCTCCGCGATACTGGCCCAGCCAATCGCGATGATAAGCGACAAGACGACCGTCTGAATCACCAACCTTGCCTTCTTCAAGGTGTGGCGGCGATAACTTCCGTCGATATGGCTCGTGGTTATGAGATCCGGGTTCGTCATGTGACCGCTTGCACAGGTTTCTTCGAGCTCGAATTGGCCCGTGCCGCGTTGAGGATCTGAAGCAGATCACCATCGCGCGCCACACGACCATCCTTCAGGACAATCGCGCGATCTGTCAGCCCGAGAAGCTCGCGTTTATGAGTCGCGATGACAACGGTGCGGCCCTTTAGCCACTCTTTGAGGAAGGCAATCACATTGGCCTCGGTGATGTGGTCAAAGGCCGAGGTCGGCTCGTCGAGGAGCACGATCTTGGGATCCTGAAGGATGACCCTTGCAAGCCCAATCGACTGGCGTTGGCCGCCCGAGACGTTGGCGTTGCTCTGGATATTAAGATCGAGGCCGCGCACGTGTTGACGCACAAACTTGCCAAGCCCCACCGCATCCAGCGCCTTCAATAGCTCTTCATCCGAATGCAGCCCGTGATCGAGCAGCAGGTTCTCCCGAAGCGTTCCCTGAAACAGCGCGACACTCTGCGGCAGATACCCGATCTGCCTGCGCCGGTCGATGGGATCGATCTGTCCAAGAGACAGGTCGTCCAGCAGGACAGAGCCCGCCTGCGGGTCCGTAAGCCCCGCGATGAGGCGTAGGAAGGTCGACTTCCCTGCCCCGTTCCCACCCAGGAGCGAAACACGTTCACCCGCAGCTAGGTTCAGGCTTTGGATATTGACCACTGGCGGCGCGCTCGGGTCGTGCCGAAAGACGACATCCTGAAGGGTATATTTACCCTCGAGGTTCTCGGCGCGCACAAAGTGGCGATCCGACGGCCGTTCCACCGGCAATTTCATGATCTCGTTGAGACCTTCCAGCGCGGCGCGCACATGCTGCCAGCGTGCAAGAAGCCCCGCCACCTGCCCCATCGGCGACATGGCACGCGTCGACAGGAGCGTACAGGCGATCAGACTACCGACGGTCAATTCGCCCATGCTGATGAGGTACACCCCGGCAATCACCACCCCAGCATAGGCAAGCTTTTGCACCGTGCTCACAAGCTGGGTCATCAGGTTGGTGATGTTTCGGGTGCGCACGGCGGTCGTCGCCATGGTCGCCGTAAGCTGGGCATGTGCACGCTGCACGCGCCCTTCGGCCCGTGCCGCCTTGACGGTTTCGAGATTGGAAATCGTCTCAAGCAGCAACCCGTTTAGCGCCGCAGCCTCCCGCGTGTTTTCCCGCGAGGCGCTCGCCAGTTTCTTCTGCATCAGGATTCCCGGCAGCACCGACAAAAGCACACCGGCGGCAACCACAAAGGCAACAGGCCCACCAATGAACCAGATCACCCCGATAAAGACGAATACGAAGGGCAGATCGCAAAGCGCCGTCACCGTGCCGGAGGTAAAGAATTCACGCACCGTGCCGAAATCGCGCACTTGGTTGGCGAATACACCGGTCGAGGCGGGTTGATGCGCAAGGCGCATATTCGCCACCTTATCAAAGAGTTGGGCCGAAAGCCTCAAGTCAAGGTCGCGACCTGAGACATCAACAAGCGAGGCCCGCATCAACCTCAGCACCAGCTCAAGAACGATCGCAATCGCGACGCCGCTGGCCAGAATCCAAAGCGTATCGAATGCGTTGTTGGGCACCACGCGGTCATACACCTGCATCGAGAAAAGCGCCGTCGCCACCGCAAGAATGTTGGCCGCGAAAGAGGCCACCATGACATCGCGATAAATCCACCAATTCTCGATCAGTGGGCCACGCAGCCAATGGCGCGGATCGCCCTTCTTGCCGTCAAGACGATCCGACACGATGTCGATCGGCTTGGCAAAAAGCACGCGCCCATCATGGCGTTTCTGCAATTCCTCACCGGACCAGACCGCGCGGCCACCGCCGGATTCGGGCAGGATCACTTTCGCTTTTCCGCCCTCGAAGGTCTCGATGACGGCAGTGCGTCCATCCTTGAGGAAAACGAGAACCGGGAAACTATGCTCTGGGAGCGTGCTGATCGCTTCCCGGCTCACCCGGCAACTCATGTTGGCGCGGCGCAATGCCAGCGGAGCAAGATCAGCGGTCAGCCGATCTTCTGCCTCTCTTGGCAAGCCATCCGTCAATTGCAAGCTCGATGTAGACACGCCTTGCACACGGCAAAGCTCAATCAACCCTAAAACGAGCGGATCATGCTGTGGTACATTTCCCATTTTCGATCCCCTTTGCACTAGTTCTGTCTACTTGTACGTTTCGACAGAAGTAGCGTTCCAAGAACCCCCAGGTCTTTAGCCGCTTCGTACTCCGTTCGCTTCCGCTCATCGTACGTGTCTATTTCGTCAATCTGTGCATCGTACAGATCGCGGCCGGTCGTAAGAATATCTAACAACTCTTTTCTACCAGCTACAAACTGCTTTTCATATGTTTCCAAAACTTTTTCTGCGTCGATGAGTTGAATTGACCTCGATTTCTCACTGCGACGCAGCAAACCAAGGCGTTTCAACGCGCTTTGGCCGGAATTCAATAGGTTTCTTTCGACCGCTGCTACTTCTGATTGTGCGCCTTTTAGCTCGAGTTGAGCCGCTTGAATACGCCGCTGACCAAATCCGCGAGAACTCAGATCGACACCCGCCGTGAGGCCAAGCGCGGTTTGCGTGCGTCCACCGTTGAGATCCACACGGCCCTGCGCCTGCAACTCGATCTTGGGGAAACGGGCGACTTTGGCCTGTTTCACACCGGCTTCGGCCTCTGCCACGGCAGATTTCGCAGCAAGGTAGTCAGGAGACGCGTAGATGGCAGTTCTGATCTGGTCGGCAGTGTTGAAACGGCGATCAAAGCGCAGTTCCGGCGGCGTGAGCGTGCCACCAAGCCGTTGACCGACAAGAAATTCCAATTGCGCCAGAGCGATTTCCCGGTTGGCGAGCAATTGCGAAAGCTGATCTTCGGCGCGCGTGATCTCGAGCCGCGCGCGCGCCACCTCGCTCACGTCGCTCAGGCGGGCTTTTGACCGCTCTTCGGCTTGCTCCGCGATACGATACGCAAAGGTCATATAGGTCTTGGTGCGACGTATCTTCTGCGCCATGACTTCCACGTCGAGGAAATAGCCCGCAACCTCAAAGGTCAGCTCTTCGATCGCCTGTTTGAGATCGGCCATCGCCTGTATACGGATCTGCGTCTTGGCGGCGATCTCATGGCGGATCTGGCCCCAATCGAACAACACCTGAGAAACAGTCAGCGTCACACCGGGACCGTTGCTATTTGTGGTGCTGGTTTCGCCAGAAAGGCCGATCGTCGGGAAATAGGCATCTCGCGCCGCTTCGATATCGACGGCCTTGACCGCGACTTCCTGGCGCAGGGCTTCGATACCGGGTTCGCGTGCGATTGCCTTGAGAACGGCTTCCTGCAGGGACATCTGCGCCTGTGCGGTGGCCGGTGCCAGAACCGCAAAGATGAAGAAACCAAAGAAAACCCGTTTGACCAGCAAAGCGATATGGATCGCGGAATTGCGCATGCTTGTACTGGCCCCCATCACAGCCCCTCTCCCATCTCGGAAATCAATGGAAAGGCGCTCTCTTGGAAGAGCACGGTGCCGAGAGCGTTGTCCCCAAGGAAGCAATCCACCACATCGCCCAGATCGAGACCGTCTTGCGGCGCCGCGTCTGGGGTCGCACCCGCCTGACCTATGGCAGCCGCGTTTTCGGCAGGTGCTTCGGTTTCGGATGAGGCAAGCTCTTGGGCACCAATCAAAACCGCCCCACCGGCCGCCGCCCAGAGCGGAACCTCGGTCGTGCCGCCTGTCAGACCTGCGTCAGGATCGCTCGACTGCTGTGCGACCGCATCGGTCTGTCCAACCTCGTCAGCGTAGATAAGGGTTTCGGCGCGCGCGACGCGATCCACGACAGGAGCCGAAAGCCCCGACGCGACGGGTTGGCCCGTGGTGTCAAGAAGCAGGCTGTATTCGCCGGAATCGCCAAGAAGATAGAAGTCCTGCAGGACAAGCGTCTCGCCATCCTCGAACCCCATATGCAGATCGTGATCGACCTTTGCAACGCTTCCGGGGATCAATCCCGGCTTCTCGAGGCTTAGAATATTCACACCATCTACAACTCTTGCTTGCAGATGTGCCGCATCGATTTGGCGGGATTTCGTGGCCGCGTTATTCACAGGCGCCCCACCGGATTCTCTGCCGCGTTCCTCGCAATAAATTCCACTGACATTACGTTCCCATTCTTCATACCGAGGAATTGCATTTCTTCCCGACGACCCAGAAGAGAAACGGTCTCAATTTGCAGCCAGAGACGGTTCTTCTATCGCTCGATACACCCCAGTATCATCGAGCTTATGAAAGTCTTATGTCGGACAATTCCTGCCGCGGCACACCAATCCTTGCACAGGGTGCATTTAAAGTAATGCCAATTTTCCCCCAAATAATTCAAGTATTAAAGACACACCTTTAAGCTTGATCCGTCTCGTCACTGAACAACCCATCAATAAGTTGCACACCTTCGTCTAGGGCGCCATCAAGAACCGCCGCCGGTGCGTCGTCAAGAAGCCCGTCTTCGTTCAACCCGAAGATGTTCGCAGCGCCGTCCTCGGAGGTTGATTCCCCCTCTTCCGCGATATCCGACAGCAGAATGGCAAGCGCATCGCCGCCCGCGACCGCATCCGCAGTGGAGGGGCCAAGAATATCGCTCAGAAGGGCATCGACTTCGGCATCGTCGACCTCGACCTGACCAGACAGCAAACCGCTATCCACGACCGCCCCCGTCAGACCGCCATCCCCGGTAAGACCGGCATAAAGATCGTCCACCGCGTCGCCGACAACGTCAAACGGTGCGACTTCAAAACCAAAGACATCTTCCTCGCCAAGCAGCCCGTCGAGGACCAGACCTTCTGCGCCGGGATCCTCGTTTGTCGGCATCGCAAGAAGGCTTTCGAGGAAAGCATCATCGTCGCCCGCACCGTCTGTGCTTTCGCCTTGTGCCGCTTTCTGCGGATCTTCCGGAGCACCGCCACCAAGAAGACCGCCGACAACCGTGCCGATTAGCCCGTCTTCGACATCAAGCACCTGACCGACAAGACCATCCGAGCCAAGCAAAGGATCAAGCAGCGGCACATCGGCCACCAACTCGTCGATAATTCCGTCTTCGCCGATGAGATTACCGACGGCATCATCCAAAAGACCATCCGCGCCAAGCACCGGCTCGAGCAGATGACCAACAAGACCATCCTCACCCACCAACGGATCAAGAACACCGATCTCGCTAATGAGGCCATCTTCACCAAGCACAACGTCGATCACGCCGCCCAAAAGGCCGCCGTCGCCAAGAATGTCCCCGACGATATCGGTCAGAATGCCATCCTCGCCGAGAAGCTCGTCAACGACCGCGTCGACATCGAGCAAACCGTCTTCGCCGACCAATCCGTCAAGGATTCCGTCCGTGCCGAGGATCGTATCAATCACCGTATCCACAAGACCGTCATCGCCGAGGATCGAGTCCAAAAGCCCTCCCTCGTCGAGCAGAAGGTCGAGGAGATCATCAAGAAGCCCGTCTTCGCCTAGGATCGGCTGCAACAAGCCATCCGCGCCGGCAATAATATCGACTGTCGGCGCCTCGGTGGCCTCTTCGTTCGATGCCTCGGAATCTTCCTCTTTCGCGGCTTGTTCTTCGAAAATCTGTCCAGACACGAGACCGGCATTGCGCACATTGGCCGTCATGCCACCTGCTGCAGTCCCGCCAGAGGGAGGCGGCAGATCCGAAAGCTGCTCTTGTTCGCCCTCTTCGCCTTCCGGAGCCTCGTTGTCGTTCGCACCCTGCTGGCCTTCCGGAGCGCCATTCGCGCCCGGTTCACCCGTTGCAGGGGTTACGCCGTTTTGCGCGGCACGATCCGTTCCTTCGGTTTCAGCCTCTTCAGAGACCTCGGAGGGTGTCGACGCAGCCGCACTGCGCGCGCCGCCATTCAG
The DNA here is from genome assembly GCF_022814865.1 of Shimia aestuarii. Lineage (GTDB taxonomy): Bacteria > Pseudomonadota > Alphaproteobacteria > Rhodobacterales > Rhodobacteraceae > Shimia > Shimia aestuarii_A. Next base: position 18,554 of record NZ_JAKVRD010000007.1, read on the forward strand.
GACGAGCCCCATCCCAATTGCCGACGCAGCAAAATCACTCAGACCCGCCCCTCGGGACGTGCGTTGCTCGCGAGGAACCGATGCGGAGACATCCCGCTCGGCGCCCTGGCCGCCAGTGTCAGTGATATTTCGCGGATCCGTTTTCTCAGCCACGTGCTTCCACCCTATCAATCTCTTATGCCAGCAATCCTGTTTACGACTCGCATAGCTAAAGACCCCTGAACGGGGCTAGCGCTTTAGTATAGCACGATCCGCGTCTGACGCAATCATCATGCAAGGTAGGCATACCCCCTAATCTTATGACTTGCTCCTTTCGGTGGCGCCACCCCTCCTCGCGGACATTTCTCTGCCCGACACCCCCGATCAATTATATTCAACCGTAATAAGAACTGTGTCCGAATAGCTTCCGGCAAGAACGCTCTGGCCACTGTGAATCCGGCCATAAACCGGGAACAATTGGTTCGATCCCGTCCCCGTCGCCGTCACATCGTTTGAAGAACTATTTCCCCAAACCTGAGTCCGCGCCGAATCCTGATAAAGCCCATAGCGCAGACTATCCAAAAGAGAGGTCATTTTGCGCTGTGCGGGATCAGTCACGAGAAGCCCATTGCCAAGGCTCAGGCGCACATCATAGCTCGTCCCCGACGTACAACGCACTGCGATCTGCGTGTCGGCGTCAATAGGCGAAGAAATAACGCCAGAGATCGATCCGAAATTCAACGTCGCTGAATCGACCTCACAGGCCGAGGTGACATTCGCACTTACGGAGAAACTCGGGATAGGTGCAGTTGGCCCGGACAGGCTACAATTCGATACATCATATGTGATCTGGGCATCTGATCCTGCGCTGAATTGCGAACTATAAAGGCCAATCGGGGAATCGACGCCGGTCGTGCTGATATCCGCATAGATAGTGATCGGGATGAGCGTGCTGCCACTGCCAAGGACGATGGGAATACTGACAAAGACATCCTCCCAGACCGGGTTCGCCGAGCCGTAGCCGCCCGAGCGCAGTTGATAATCGACTGAATTGCCAAAGCCATCTTGCAAATACCGCGGCGAGTTCGACGCCCCGGCCCCACCAGACCCGCTTCCAAGCTCGACACAGACCCCGATCGCATTGAGCAACCCCGCCTCGGAACAGTTGATCTGCAAGGATCCGGTCGTGCGATTGACCTGCCCCGCCTTGAGGCTGACATTGCCAAAATCGATGTCAGTGATGGAGGCACTACAGGTCACGGCCTGTGCTGGCGCGCTCCAGGACAAAAGAAAAAGCGCCGAGAAGACCGCGATCAGAGAGGGAACAATCACACGTTTCATTGGCACACCACCGGTCCTATCTGGCTGAATATCTCGTTCGAATTGGCAAGCCGGAAGCTGGCATTGCAGACCCCGTTGCCAGTATCGATCCGCACGGAGTTGGTCGCAGAGAGGCCTTCGATATAGGCTTCGCCGTCATATCCAACGATGAATGTCTCGCCACGAAGATGCGCAATGGCGCCCATCTCGAGAGGTTTGCCGCGCGGATCCACGAAAGACACAAGCGCGTTGTTTGCGGTGTTGGAGGTGCCGAAATCCACCACCACGCCACTATTGCGGCCCGGCGCGACCTCAGCCGCCGTGGTCTCAGGCACCACATCAAGCGGCAGTTCTTCCACGTTGAGCGCGACGCGATTGGGCCGGTAGCTCGAGAGGCCAGAGACGACCGCGTTGCCAAAACGATTGGCCCGCGCCGCTTCCCGGTTGTCGAGATAGACCGACGCCCCCGGCACCCCAACCTTCACCACCGCGAAGGCATCGCGCACCTGATTGCCTGCCACGATCGTGCCACCGGACCAGATCAGCGATCCCGCGAAACGGCCGCTCACAAGCGCCGTATCGCCGACCTTCTGCACTTCCATCTCGGCCCGGCCGACGCGCGTCCGTTTCTTCACAGAGCCGCGGATATCAAGACGGTCCTGCTGATACTTCAGCTGTGCATCGAAACCGGTATCCCCGATTGCCTGGCCAAGTGCCTGCGCGACATAGATGGATTGCGAGACCTTACCGTTGTGACCAACCTCGGTGCCGAACTGAGAGGTTCTCTTCTTGCCGATGGGGATGGACACGAATAGCCCGACCCGCGACGTCTTGTCTTCGAAATCCCGCGACGCAGACAAGCTAAGCGTGCCGTTGTTCCACTTCATGCCCTGCGTATAGCTTACCGAGGCGATCTCGTCCCGGACCGAGCCGCGCTTGGATCGCAGGTAGCTGACCCCAAGGCTCGCCCGCTTTCTACGAAGCGGGAACGAGGCGCTGATGATATCGCGCGACGCCGGATAGTCATTGTCCGTCAACAACGACCCGATGCTCGCGTGATAGTCCTCGGACGCCAAGAGCGAGAGATCCGCGAAATCGCTATCGGCACGCAGCGTGCTGGCTTCGATCTTGTTATTGCCAAAGAAGGTGCGGAACGCGCCGTAGAAAAGCTGACCCGTCTGGTTCTTATACTGGCTCGTCGAGGCCGAGAACGACACCTCCGCCCGATTGGCGATGACAAACGCCGCACCAAGACCGAACAGCTTGAGGTTATCGGCCCCTTCGAAATGCGCTTCTGTGGTAATGCGGTCGGTGAGACCATATCGCATGCTACCGGAATAAAGCAGCCGGTCGCCATAATGGCTATCCGGGCGCCCATACAAAACCCGCGCCTTGCCAATCTCGAGGCTATAGTCAAAAACGCCTTTCTTCAGAAGATAGCTCGACTGAAAAAAGGACACCTCTTTGCGCACTGTCTGGCCGTTGATATCCTGCACATAGATCACCGCATCACCACTGCCGTTGATCGTCGGGATATCCTCAAACACATACGGGCCTACCCCGGTCGATCCGGAATAAACGCGGTTGTTTTCAATAAAGACATCGACGGTTGTCGGGGCATTCGCGACCCCTCCGAACGACAAAAGCGGTTCGGTAATGATATCGCTGCGCAATGAAAAGTCGCGCTTGATCTGAATGCCGCCCATGCGGATGGGACGGCCCCAGGACGGCGCCGAAGATATCGTATCCCCAATGCGAAGCGACACGGCCTTTCCCGGAAAGTTGGATTCAAACGTCGTCGAAAGGCGCGTGTAGCTCGAATTTCCAAGGCGGCTGTCGAGGATATAAGCCGAATGAGAAAGCGTGCCGAACTTGGAGAAAAGCCGCGCGTCGGCCGAAAGCGAAACCTGCTGAAGCCCTTCGGCGCCCGGCCCCGCGACCTGATACTGCCCGAATACATCATAGTTCAGGGCAAGACCGAATGAGGTATCCGTCTCTGGCGAAAGCTCGTATTTGTAGGCGGCAGAGGTGACCACCGGCCGAAGCCTGTGGATCGGGATCAGGAAATCGATCGTCTGTGCAAGCGTATCGAAATTATAGGTAATCTCGGGCAGCTCTTCCAAGATGACCGTGCTATTGCGACCGGCGCCCGGCGGAACCACGATCCCAAGCTCGCGCATCTCTCCGGCGGTGACAGACATCGTGCCATCCGGCCGCAGCGCGAATTCACCGATAAGCTCGGTGGTTTCTCCGTTGATAAAGACCTCGAGATAGAGCGGCAGCTCTTCACCGCCCGTCTCAAATATCGCTGTTGTGTTGTCCGTCGCCTGCGCCCCGGATTGAATCGGGAACAAGCAAATCGCTAGGAGAAGAGATCCTGCCCGCAGTCTGCTTGCCCATTCATGCATTTCTCAACCAAACTCATTTCCCGGTAAAACAAAGGGGGACAGAATGCCTCACACGCAAGTTCACCAATTGGTCTTCAGCTTTCGGGTGCAAAGTATCGACAAGCACCCGGTAACATTCACGCCCGCGAACAGGTTTCTTGGCCACACGCACCACGCGCACCGTAAGTTCCTGTCTGGGCTTTAACTTCGTGATCGGCGGACTGGCGACGACATCGCGGGTCTTGCTCAGGCGATCCGCAGGTGTGCCATACTTCCAGCTCATCACCCGAACCTGAACCGATGCGCGGCGCTCAAGCTGTTTTGCCGATACCGTCAGCGCCGCCTGCTTGGCTCCGGGCGGCAACATGAGCCGCGTCGGAGACACCGAAACGCTCTCAGCGCTTAGAGCAACCGGACACAAACAGACAAGCAACGCAGCAGCAAAAACGCTGCGCTGCCTGGTCCTTGAACCCATTCCAAAGATCATGGGTAGTCGACGGTGATCGTGACTGTATCGCCATAGAGCAGATCCGCCCCATAGGCACCCGAGGGAATCTGGCCATAGACCGTGATGATTTCCGGGATCACGGCGGGGATATCGCCGTTGAAGATCTCTCCACCAACTGCGACTTCGGCAGTGTGACCCGAGTCAGTGTAGATGTTGTAAGGAAGATCGGTCGTGGTGTTGATGCTGGTCATATTGCGCTGACCGGTGTCTTCATTCAAACCACCATCAAGCGTGATCGTGACGCCGGTCTTGGCCGAGGTACAAGTTACGGTAATCACACCGGGGGTTGTCTGGTTGGTGGCGGCACTGCCATCGATGTCAATGAATGCCATCGGCGTGGCGGCGACGATACAAGCATCGACGACAATCGCCGTGACACCCAAGGTGCCTGTTGAAGTGGCGGCGAAGGTTGCACTGGCGCCAATGGTGAGGGCACTCGCAATCCCAACAATACTGTGCTTTTTAAGCATACTAACTTCCCTATTTTTGCAACGTTCTGCGTTACGCGCTTCAAGACAACGCCATCAGCACTGAGGATATGGCCCCTTGGAAAAAGGCACCTGTTTCTGAAAGATACCTATTTGGAATAAGTACCCGACTGCTCGAGAATCCTATTTTGAAAAGGATCCTGTTTTTAGAATACGCGGGCCTTGAAATCTGAGAACTCAAAAGATGCGGAAAAAGATATAGATATCGCGCATTTTTACCTTTTCCCACACTTTCGTATCGGCTTTAGGTTTGGCTAAGAGTCTGACCTATCACTTCGATTAGTTCCGTATAATCTTTCGGAGTATTCACGGTGTTCCGCAGCCTTCGAAGCCGCAGGCTCTGAGGTCTTTCGTCAATCTCCGCCCTGCCCTTGCCTGCGCCTTTGACAGCCAAACCTGCTGTGCTGCCAGGGTCTCATGTCGCGCTTCTCGCACCGGTTCGTCTGTGCGAGCGACACGCGGAGTTTCGAAGACAGATGCCTTCCCCCACGACACACTTGATTCTTGCATACATCTTTTTGGATACAACCTTAGGTATTGCAATACATACGAATAGATGTAGTGATCGGCTTGCGTGCCCTTAGGTCACGCTGAACCTATCTCAACTTTGGAGAGCTCAATGCTTGAAAACATCACCGTTCCAGACCTCACTTCGCCTCTCGACACGCTGGACCTGTCGATTCCCCCGCTGTCGACCGGCCTGCTCGACAGCGTCACCGGCAGCCTGGACACCTCCGCTGTTGACGGCCTTCTCGAAGGTCTGACCGCGGGTCTCGATACCTCTCCGGTCGATGGCCTGATTGACGGTCTCACCGGTGGCCTCGACACCTCCCCGGTCGATGGTCTCATCGACGGGCTCACCGGCGGCCTCGACACTTCCCCGGTTGACGGCCTGATTGACGGGCTCACCGGTGGCCTCGACACCTCTCCGGTCGATGGTCTGATTGACGGCCTGACCGGCGGCCTCGACACCTCCCCGGTTGAAGGTCTCATCGACGGGCTCACCGGCGGTCTCGACACCTCTGCGCTTGACGGCCTCATCGACGGTCTCACCGGTGGCCTCGACACTTCCCCCATCGACGGTCTCATTGAGGGACTGACAGGTGGTCTGGATCTGCCTGTCGTGGACGAAGTTCTGTCCCTCGTTGATGATCTCACCGGTCAGGTGGATACCGGGATCGTCGGCGGCCTTCTCGAGACCGTGGGCGAAACCGTCGAGACCCTGACCATGACGGCGACCGAGCTTGTCGACGATCTGCTTGGTGGTCTGGGCGATCTGGACATGGTGGCCTAACCAAGCCGAAAACCAAAGAAAGCCCCGCGCAAGCAGGGCTTTCGCAGGCGCAAAGACACAGATACGCGCGCCGCAAGACATTTCATCTCACGTTGCATCTATTGGATAATCTGGCGCGGTAACTTGGTGCCCAAGGTGGGCGGCCATTTAATGTTCAATTTCAATAATGTATACGATTGATGCGGGATTTATGAGGAGATGGCGAATTCTTCGCACTTAACCTCAGCCTCAAACTGCCAAGACAACCCGGCCGATCATGCAAACGCCAAAAGCAAACATCGACAGTGACCCAACGGAGAGAATGACGGCCAGGATATGAAACCACTTGTATAGCCTGACGATCTTCGATGTCCGCTCACCCTCAGCGAAAAAAGGGTGTTCCCAAATACGCTGATAGGAGAAGTTCAAGGTAGCCTGCAAGAACATGACAACATAACAGAAACCTGCACAAAGGACTGCAGTCCCTGCTCCCGCGGCGAACCACTGAAGTGATGAAACCACACCGCCGAGGTCAATGCCTTCTGAAAACGAAGAACCAGAAGAGATGCTGCCGACGAAAGCGAGCATAGACACTGCCGCGCCACCGTTTAACAAAAGCAACGACTTCACCGTAACTTCAGCATACTGAACCGCAGCTGCATTCATGCTGCCTGCCTCAGCGTTCCACCTCGCATGCTCCTTTAGAGCATATTCCCGTTCGTCGATCATCAAGCGCCTCTATCGATACTCTTCAGCACTATACAGGGATGTTACCGAAAAGCACATAGCGACCAAGACAGGCAAGCGCGCGGTGATTGTTTGGGGGGGTTCAAGTCCTGCCGGGCCTACCACGACAAATCTATCGCGTTGATTTCATTTGGTTTATCCGAGCTTTTTTCCCACTAGATCAGGGTGGGAAAAATGAGGTGGGAAAAGTACAAGGAGAATCGCGGATTTGAGCGCGGGCCGGGCGCTACTCCGGCTTATGCTTGGCATAGCCCCTAATTATTTTTCCAAGCTGTCCGTCGACTTAAGGCTACCGCGTGTCTCCGCTGGTCTCACAGTGAAATCTGGCCGAAATCTACTGCGCTACCCTCCACGCCGCCGCGCTCCTGTATAAATTACCACGTCCGCTGAAACGAGAAAACCCCCGCCGATTTCTCGGCGAGGGTCGAGGCAGGGACAGTGCCTCTTGGGTAACGCTGAGTTCCCTTCGTTATGACGGACTAACGCGCCGCCGTGCTTCTATCGGGGCTTGTAAGGCTTCGAGGAAAGCGTTTCGCCTATCGTCTCGAGCTTGCCGTTTGCCCGGATTCGCCCTGCCCGTTCGGCCGCGACCGCCAGCGCGAAATCGCGCTCTGTGCGCGGCGCTCCGCCCGTCCAGCCCGGCTCGGGCTGAAGGAGGTCGGCCGAGATCGGCGGAGCCGTGACACGCACGGCCGGATCATTGTCCCCACAGGCGCTCACCAGCGCCGCGCAGGTAATCAGAAAGCGCTTCATCGCCCCCCTCCATGTTTATGAGATCGCGCCGCAGCGCCTCGTATTCGGCCCGTTCGTCCTCGAGCCGGCGCAGCCATGCGCGATGCACCCGCGCGGCCTCCTCTGCGTCCTTTAGCGCGGTTTGTGCCGCGATCCGCTCGCGCTTCTCGATCGTCAGATCCGCGCGCAGCTCCGCGCGCTCCTGGACAACAGAGACCAGCCACCAGATCGCGAGGCCGGCCGCACCCGCGACCAGCAGGGATGGAATCCAGCGCATCACGTCGACTCCGCGATATCGGGCAGGTCAACCGTCTTACCCTTCAGGTCGTGTGTGCAGTCCCCTAGAAAACGGATTGTCCCATCCGTCACGAAAGAGTGGCAGCGCTCTGTTTCGCGACTCCCACCGTACTCTCGCCAAGCATTGATTGACGGGGTTATGGTCGGTTTCTCAACGTCACCGTTGAAGCCCCAGCACGGTTTCGACTCTCGGTCGATATTTACAGAATGAACCCAACCGCAACCGGGACACTTGAACTCGACCATATCGCCGTTCAGGCGCACTCGAGCACTCATGTCGCCCGCTCGATGCCACGGAGCACGGCCAGCGCGAGCGCGCGCTTCTCAGACGCCTCATCGCTTGCCGCCTGCCCTTTCGCAGACGACCCGAAGAACGGCTCGATCAGGATTGCAGGAGCGCGGCCGGAGATCAGGCTTGCGTATCCACGACCCGAGCGCCGCGTCTTGACGCCCCGATCCTTCAGCCCGAGCGCTTCGACCATCTCCTCTTGCACGGCGCGCGCAATGCGGAGAGACGCCGGCGAGCCGCTCGAAAGGGTCTCGGTGCCGGTCGCGGCCGGGTTGTCATGGCTGTTGAAGTGCAGCTCGACGGTGACGTCCGCGCCCCAGGCATCGGTGGCGCCATAGACCGCCTCTATCTCGTCGAGGTAGCCGCCGTGGCCGGCCTCGCGAAAGAACACCTCCGCATCGAGGCCGAAGCGCCTGGCCTCTTTGCGCATGATCTCGGCCAGCCCCTTGTTCCAGGACCATTCGGTCACGCCAGTATCAGGACGCACTGCGCCCTGCGCTCGGGCGTTATGCCCGACCACGATTGCCAGTTTCATGGCTCGTCTCCTATGTGAGAAAGCCCCGCGATCCGGCGCAGATCACGAGGCGAGTAAAGCTCCAGTGTGACCAGCGCGCCGGCCAGAGCGATGCAGAGAGTGCTAGAAGAACAGCGGCAGGATCAGAAAAAGCAGGAGCCCGATCGGCAGGCCGATCTTGAGCGTGTGCCACATGTCCTCGTTTGGGGCGCCCTTATCGCGCCGGATCTTCTTGCTCACGCGTCGTCCTCCACAAGCTTGCGGCCTGCGAGGAACCTTTCGACCAAGGTGACCCCGACCAAGCCAACGATGAATGCGCCGGCACAAAGCGTCCCGAGCGCCGAATGCATCCCCTCGGGAAGCTCACCCACCCAAGGCCGCACTAGAAACGGCGACAGGACACCAACCCCGAACGCCATCGCGGATCCGATAAAGGTCACCCGGATGCCTTCGATGACGCCGGTCTTGATCGTCGCGGATCGGACCAACCCGCCGAGCGCCCCGAAGAAAGCGAGCAAGGCGCCCTGTTCGTTGAAAATCTGCCCAAAGAGGCTCGGATCGGGTCCGTTGTCCATCTGTCTCTCTTTCCTTCTTGTCATTTGCCGCCAGACTTTGCGCCTATCGCTCCGGGCGGCTCGGGGGTGCTCAGGCCGGGAGGCCGTGTTGCGTTGGGTGCTTAGAGCTCCGGCTCCGGCTCGAACTCGTAGCCGTGGCCTGCGAGGACGGATGCAGTCCAATTGCTTGGGACGGTGCCTGCGACGGAATGAACAGTCAGGCCCGCGCTTGCCGCCTGTGCATCGCCAGAGGAAATCACTCCGTTCTCGCCCCACACATTGTTGCCAATGTCGGGAAGGTCTGCGCTGTCCGCAAAGGCGCGCCATGCGGCTTCAAGCTCGGCTGTCGCACTCATATCCTGTGCCAAGTAGGCGACAACCGGACCCGTGGTGCCTTCGGCCACGAGGCGGCGTCCGCTGGTGAAGGTGCCGGGGCCGCGCCCTTGGGCCTCGAGAACGGCGCTCAGGTCGGCCGCTTGAGCGGCAGTTGCGATAAGGATGCAGGGAACAGTAGCCATGTCAGGCACTCCATTTGTTGTGTAGTTTGAGGGCTTCGGAAGCGGTGATCACATCGTCGGTGACGATCAGGTTGGACACATCGCCGTCAAAATGCGCCGCGCTCGATCCGTCGAAGTTGAGGGAGCCGAAAAAGTGAGGGTTGGCGGTATCAACTGCACCAGACTGCGCAGCGGAATAGACCGACACGCCGTCCTCATATAGCGTGACGGTAGTGCCGTCCCACGTGAGTATTGCCGTGACGAACACCCCGAGTTTGTCTGTGCTGCCCTTGATTTGCCCTGCGCCATCATCACCGACGCCGCCCGCAATAGAACCGTCTGAAGCTAACGAGACATAGCATTTTCCGGTGGTCCCGCTCGGACGCGCGCCAAACACGACGCAATTCCCAACATTGGCCTTAAACCGCACGGCGATACTGCCTGCGGTGGTAGGCTTGAGCGTCATAGGCAGTCGATCATCCACACCATCAAAGCGCAGGATATTCGGGGCGTACCATTTCGGCTTGTAGGAGGTCGTGGACTGCGAAGCGTGGTTGCCGGGGATCCCGCGGACGGAGATGCTATCGTACAATGCAGTTAGCCCTGCGGAAGTGTATGGATACACCCGCATCACACCTTGCGTGATGGTTACGATTACATCTGATACTGAACCGATCTGGTTGCTGATTATAGTTGATACGCCATCGTAGATGCCAAACCTAGGGGACGATCCACCAACGCCCCCAATTGGAACCAGGTATGTTCCGTTCTGAAGCGAAATGTCTTGGCGAACCCCGGTATTGCTCACTGCTCCGCCAGTGATGGACAAGCTGCCCGAGACGGACACCGCCGAGCCATCGCCAACAATATCCCAGCCACTCAAGTCAGTATCAAACCCACCATTCGTCACCAACTCCGGCCCAAGGTTGCCAAGCCCGCCTTGCGATTGGTCGATCATCAACCCCACAACATCGGCGTCAGACGCAACCGGCGTTGCCCCCGCTTCATCCTGAAACAGCGTCGAGAGGTCGGAGAGGTCAGGCATCGTGCCGGACACCCCGCCTGCGAAGAGGGAGGCCGGTGACCAGCCGCCTCCCCGCACCGCGAGTTCCGGCAGGGAAACACCAACTCCGATCATGGCGCGATTGCCACTTTGACGCCGGTCGCGGCCGTGCCTGTCGCAAGGATGCGCTTGACGGAGGTCGGCAAAGGCTGGCCTGCGATCAGATAATCGGTGCGAACGTTCTCGTGACGGTCGTGATAGACCACATCCCCGTCCTCTGCGACTTTGATCGAGACGCCGATCGACGCCACCCCGTCCTTGTCGAGCACGTTGTCCTCATCATCGTCTGGCGTCGGCTCGACCCAATAGTCGACCATCCCGCTCAGGGCGATCGAGGCGGTGCCTTTCGCATGGTTCACAAATGGATTGCTCATGTCTTTCTCCTGTCTTGAAACCTGATCCATGGCCCGTGCGGACCTTAGAGAAGCGTGATGATTGCCTTGCCGTTCCCGCCGGACGCCTTGAAGCCGCCGCCGCCGCCCGGCACAGACCCGGCACTGTTTGCATCTCCGCCGTTGCCGCCGTCGATACTGCCGCCGCCATTGCCAGAAGAGACACCGTATTCGTATCCACCGCCGCCACCGCCGCCATTGATCGATCGACCGCCATCATCGCCTTGATTGCCGCCAGCACCGCCGGCCCCATCATTCGAAGCGTCGCCGCCGTTTCCGGTTCCGCCGCCGGGCCAGCCGCCCGCCGCACCAGACTCACCAAGTCCAGCACCAGCACCACCTGATGTTTCGCCACCGGCCTCGCCACCGTAGGCCGTCAGAAGCGTCCCGAATGTTGTGGATCCGCCGTTGTTCCCCGGTGCGCCGCCCTGCCCGATTGTAACTGCGATACTCGAGGCGAGGTCGCCCAGTCGGAACAGCTTCCAGCGATAGGCGCCACCACCGCCACCGGCGCCAGAAATCTGGGCGCCGCCATAGCCGCCGCCGCCGGGGCCCCATAGTTCGACGAGAACCAGACGGTCATCATCGAGGCCGAGCGGCTTGATCCATGTGTCGTCCGCAAGATATTCCCAGCGGCCATAGGTGGCGCCCGCCCCACCCCCTGCGCCGCTCAGGCGAATGAAATTGCCGCCGACATATTCCAGCAAGTCTCGCAGCCCGTCCTCGAGCGCCCCGGCCACGAGCGCGGAACCGTCAGAGGACAGCACAGGCACCGCGCCGGTCGCATCAATGTTGAGCGTCACGCCGCCGGTGTTCACCGCCGCCCATGTGATCGTGAACTTCATCCCGTCCTTCAGACCAGCGCCAGGCAGCGCAGGATCTACCGAGGCCGTCACAACATCGCCTGTCCCGGCGACCGAGGTCAGGGGCAGGCAGGAAGCGTCATAGAGCGCGCCGATGTGGCCGGCATATTCGTCGAGGAAGTCTGGCCCGTCCGGTTTCGGTGTGGTTGCGCTGTTCGTGGTATCGCGGGTGCTCATGCCCAAATCTCCGGTGCTTCTTGAACCATGGTGATTGACCAGGTGAACTGACTGCGCGGCTCCATGCCCGCGACGATCATTCGCCTGTATTCCGTGCCGAGCACGCCGACCGCGACCAAGATGTCCAGCTCGAGGCCGGTCGCGCTCACAGGCGATGCGAAGGTGAGCGTGGCAGTCTCTGCCGAAACCCCGCTCAGCTCGTGAACTGTGATCGTGCCATCCGTCCGGCGCAGCACGACACCCGTGCGCGCACCGATCAGGCCCATGTCCGCGACTTCGCCCATATCGGTGATCTCGTCGAACCCATCCTCGGAGAAGATTGGCGCATCCTCGTCGATCGTGATCGAGATAACATCGCCACTGGCATCAAACGCCATATCGGCCACACGGCCAGTCCCGGCGCGCCTCGTCAGCATGTCGTGCTGCACCCCGACCAAAGAGCCGCGACGGCAGACAATGGCCTCTGCGGGCGCGTCCAGCGTGTAGAAGGCGCTGCGCAGCTCTGCGGTGAGGAAGTCATACTCAGCCCGCGCCCTAACCTCTGCCTCGGTCACGAGCGCGTCATAAGTCACTTGCTCGGTCAGCCCGCCGCGCTCCTGATCCGGGTTGCGGTACGCCGTGATCTGGTGTGCCTCATAGTCCCGCGACTTGTCCGGGAAGGTGATCCGGAATCCGTCCGGCAGTTTGGCAAAGCCCTTCGACCACCGGAAGCTTGAAGAGTTGCGTGGCGTGAAGATCTGCACCGGCCCTTCGCCACTGCGATCATAGTCCCGCGTCACGCCCCAAATGTCGCTCATGTAGGGCCGGGCATAGCCCGCCGCCGCGACGATCCGCGCAGCCTCATCGACGCTCTGCCCCTCATGCAGCGCGTTGACCTCGTATCCCGCCGCATCGCAAGCCGTGCGCCATGCGAGAAGGCCATCGTCATCGATGATGTCTTCTGGCACCGGATCGAAGTTCAGCCGCCCGAGGAGCATGTCTCGCAAATGCGGTGCCGGGTTCGAACTGGTGCGCCAGACCGACCAGGAGGCTGCGCCGGGTGCGGTGATCTCGTCAGGCGCGGCAGTCGCATCCCAGAACCGGGCCGAATGGATCGTGCCGTTGAAGTCCGAGTCGTCCTCGCCGTTGACCATATTGCCGACATAGGCGCCAACCCCGCCAAGGTTCGTCCCCGCCCACTCCCCACTGGGGAAGCCACTGGCCGCGCTCGCCGTGCCGAGATCCGTGACCTCAAGCGCCGCGTGGTCATAGGCCCAGAGCGAGACGGACGCCGCGACCGGATCAAATTCAGTGTAAAAGGTCATGCGCTTGCCCGCGAAGGCCGAGACGTCCATCGACAGCCTCGCCATGTCCGTCTGGGGCGGTGCTGCACCATTCCCGGCGCGAAGGACCAGCTGACCCGACGAGACGCCCAGATATGAGCCGAGCGCTCCGCCACCTTGCTCCCAGATCACGCCGACCGGGCTTTCCGGCATGGTCACGTCCAAGGCCGCAAAGACCACATCCGTCCGCGTGAACTCCGACTCGTCGATCTCCGTGAGCTGATCCCGCTCGAAGGTCGGCTCAGGCAGGACCGGTTCCGGCTGGCCATAGTCCGACACATATCCGGAGGCCATCGCAGACACCTGCTCGACCCGCCGGTTGCGCGCCTTGATCGCGATCAGAGCGAGATCACCCGCCGGAACCGGGTGCTCATTCCAGACCGAAACGCAGCGCAGGATATAAACCGCATCCGCGATACTGTCCTTGCTCTGATTGATCTTCGGGCTGGCCGCGCCCTCGTATGTGAACGGATCACGCACCGAGCCGTTGATCGTGTAGCCGTCCGGATCATAGGCCGTCTCGCGGATCGCATAGCCGCGCACCGCCTCGATTTCGTAGCGCCCCTTCGGAAAGGTGGCCTCATCAAGCACAAACTCCGCGACATGCCGCCCGAGCGTCACATGCTCGACGCCCGTGGTGCCGAGGTTGTTCGCGTCCATGTAGTCATCGCCGACACCATCGGTGAAGTAGCTATGAGCCTCGCGATCATCGGTTGCCGGAGTGATCGACTGCCCTGTCGACGAACTGCGCGCCTCGACCCACCCCTTGCTCGACGCAGCGCCGGGATAGGACGTGGCATCATCGGTCCAGCGCAGCCGGATCGTTGCCCGCTGTTGCCCGATATCCGCCGCCGCGTAGTGGATCTCGGGAAGGTTGATCCAAGCCTCGGTGCTGATCTCACGCATCCGAAGGCGCAGCGGCACCCGCAAGAACACATCGTCCTCGCCCTTGTAGTGCAGCCCTTGCGGGAAGGCGACGTGAAGCAGCACCTCGTCAGGCTCTTGCCGGGTCGAGGCGGTGATCGCCATCGGCAGCGCATCGCCAATATCGCCGGTCTCGGTCTCGAGGCGCGTTCCGTCATCTCCCGACACCGCATGGCCGCGCATTTCGTTTTGCAGCGTGACCGTGAAGCTCTGGCGCTCGACCAGCTCGAGCGGCATATCACCGGGCCAGCCCTCGCGGATCTCGTATTCGATACCCTCGGCCTCGGCCAAAGGCGCGCCCGCAATCCGGATATCCTCGAGTTGATGCGGCCCGGCCAGCACATAGACAGCCTCGACCACCTCGTCCTCACCCTCGAAATAGGTGAACGGTTGCACCGCCATCGGCGGGAAGATCTTACGGGAGCCGGTCACGCGCGGGATCGGCCCGTTCGGCTCGAGCACGTTGCCCTGCGCGCTGGCCGCGCCCTTGTTGCGCACGGCGGAATCGTCAACCGAGACCGCAGGCGGCGGCGCAAGCGCAGAGATCAGCAAGCCACCGACCAGCGACACGCCCCCGGAGATAGCCAGTGCGCCGACACCGCCTGCCGCAAATGTCGACCCGCTCAGGAGGCCCGACGAGACCAAACCGCCCCCTGCGATCCACCCCGTCGCCGCCGTGAGCGCGATCGCGGCGATCAGAGCGAGCGGGTTCTTCCCGTCATCACCGCCCCCCCGGATTGCGGCATGGAACGTCACCTCGACAGGCACCCCGTTTGCCGCGGCCTTTGGCCGGATGTTTGCCCACTGCTCGCGCGGCACCTGAAAGCCGTTGATGCAAATCGCACCATGATCCGCGAAATCCGGCGGCAGGCACCCCATCCGACCGGCGAGCTGCGCGAGGGACAGCCCCTCCGGCAGATATGAGACCTCCGGCGCGAGGCTGAACGGCTCGCGGTAAACGGACGTGATCCGGCTCATTTGTGCTGAAACCTCCTGATACCGATCACCCGCGACCGGATCAAAACGTGTGTGAGCGGCACGATCACCGCATGAGACGCCGCCTCGATGTGCAGCATGTTCTTTGCATCGACCATCACCCCGACATGGCCGGGGAAACTCCGCGTAGTGAGGCGCATGACCACCACGTCGAACTCTCGCGGATCGTTGACAGGACGCCAGCACTCGGCCTCCTGCCCCGCCTGCATAGCCCGTGTGACGCGCATCAGGTCACGCGCGCTGATCTCGCCATAGGTCGGCAGCTCGATGCCCAACTCCGAGCGGTAGACTGAGACCACAACGCCCCAACAGTCGAACGCCTCCGGCCCCCGCCCTCCATCTTCGAAAGGCAGGCCGACATACGCGGAACTCCAGTGCATCAGCGGAACAGACCTGGAAGGCGTTCTTCCGTCGCCGCGATACCCGGCCACGGCTCTTGGCTATAGTCGCGCAGCATGAGACGCCCGGTAATCTCGATTGGGTTCACGTCCACGTCGACCAGGTCGAAATGCTGGAAGCTGTAAATATCCTCCGGCGTCCCAGGCGCCACGCGCGGATCCTGCGTCAGGTCAAAATCGCTCGACGAAATCACCCGGAGCGCCGCCTGCGCCCGCCCCTCGGCCCGCTCAAGCGCCTCACCGATCCGACGATCGACGTTCTGCACCCGCAGCTCTGTCACTGGCGCGGCATCCGTATCGGTCAGCGGCTTGGCGTCAAAGACGATCCCCTTATAGGTCTCGCCCTCGAGCACATAGTCGAACACGTCCGAGACGATCCGGATCGGCTCCGAGAGGTTCTGGTGCGTGACCGTCAGGAAGGCGAGCAGCACATCGGGCGAACCCTCACGCTCCGCCGCCTGCCGCGCACTGGCTGGAATGTCGCGCTGCATCAGACCGAGAATCCCACGTAGCGATTGACGTCCACCGGCTGCGCCTCGGTAATATCACCGGCTGTCAGAACTTCTGAAGCGTCGAAGGTCTCAACGTCCGAGCCGTCCACCGTGTAGAGCTCATAGGTGCCCTCAATGCCCGGCAGGCTCGATGCCGGCACCTTGGCCCCGTCGATCCCATAGACCCCGGCGTCATAGTCAGCGACGAAGGCGGGTGGCACAGAGGTGATTGGGCGGACGTAGGGGGCGAACCAGGGTGCTGCAGGAAGAATAATAACCTTGAAGGAAATCCTGGCCTTCGCCGGGTCTACGCGACGAACCGAATAGGCCTGCTGGCCCACGACAATCCGCATCGAAACAACATTTCCCTTCATCGGGTGTCGCCACACGAACTGGGAAGTGCCTTTAGCGAGATCCTCGTCAAACCAATCCTCAAAATCAGCGAGCAAGTCGAACGAGATCTGCGGCAAGACGATGTCGAATAGCTCGATACGCCCTGTCATCATAGGACGCGTGATCGATGGGCCGCGATCGGGCTTGAAAGCAATACGCGGATCCTGCCTTTGCCCTGCGACAGTGTCTCGCGCGGGCTTTTGCGGAAGGCCAATTGGCCAATGCGCCTGCGTCATCGTTTAATCGTCCCCGGTTTTACCTTGAAGCGCCCCATGGGACCATCAAAGCCACCGCGCGCCATTTCCTGTTTGGTCCGCTCGAGGACGAACCGCTCGACTTGCTGGCCATCGGAGTTCGTGTCGCTTTCCTGGCGCACACCGACGCCGACCTGATCAACAATCTGCACAACGACCTGCGAACCACCTCCGCCGCCACCACCAGAGGCGCGGACCCCGAGCCGACCATTGACGCGTGTCAACGGCATGATCGCCTCCGGACCAGCCTCGCCCATCAACCCCGCGCCGCCCTGCATCGGAAATAATGTCGGAGAGGAAACTATTCCGCCGGTTGCAAATGCCTGGATACGCCCTCCGGAGAACACGTTGCCATTCGCATTTGCAGTGAGGTCCATGAAGCCGCCCTTCCCGAATGTGCCGGGCAACAAGGACGCCAGGAGCCCGTAGACCGATCTCTGCAGCGTCATTGCGACAAGCTTTTTGCCAAGCCCCTCAATGGCGAGGCCGGCGCGATCTCCACCTTCGACGATTGCATCAAAGAGACCGTCAAATGTCCCCTTGATCGAACTCGCCACCCCCTTCGAGAACTCCAGAGACTTCGCCAGCTCTGACGTCTTGTCTTTCGCCTTGGCCGCAGATCCGCCCACCTTGCCGAGGCCGGTGTCGATCTCCTCAAGCGAGCGTCGGGACCCAGGCTCGATTGCGACAATCGCATTGCCAAAGGTCACGACCCCATCTTCTGCGTTCGCGATGCCCTTTTCGAGTTCGGCGATGTTCTTGCGGATGCCGTCGACCGCTTCTCGATGCTCATCATTGAAGATCGGCGCCACGATACCGCTCTTTGTGACCCTGCCTTCATAGGCCGCCTGCGCGCGCGGGTCGAAATAGTCAGAGCCATCCGGCATCGGCTGGCCTGTCGGACCGACCGCTTTTCCGAGGCGGGTCTGTGCGTCGATGGCTGCCGCGCGTGGAGAGGTCACGCTCGCAGCCCCGACGCCTACCCGGCCCGCCTCTGCAAGTCCAAGCGCGCGCTGCTCCTCATAGATTGCCTGCACGTTCTTCAGCCGTGCGCGCGCCTCTTCGAGCTTCTTCTGCGCAGCATCAACGGACATCGCTGTTCCTGCCTGCATCGCCTGCCCGAGAAGATTGGACTGCCGGATCTCGTCACCGAGAGAGCGAGTCACCTCGTCATTCGCTTGCATGTGAACAAAACCGCCCGCCGCGGCCTCGCGATATTTCCGGTTCGCCGCGTTAAGGGCAATCGCAAGCCCACCAAGCGCAATCACGACTGCGCCAATCGGATTGAGCGCAATCGCTGTTGAAAGCGCACCGAACGCGGTCGCCAGCCCGCTGACCCCGATCGTCGCGAGACCAAGCGTTGCCACCACTGGTCCGATTGCGGCCGCCAAGCCACCGAAGACGACGATGTTCGACTTAATCTGAGGCGAAAGCGAACCGAACCAGTCGACAGCCGCCTCGACCTTTTTCGAGAGCGGCACGAGGAAAGGCACAACCTCTCGCCCCAACTCTTCTTTGACGTCGCCAATCGCATTCGACAGCTGTGTCCAGTGCCCCATCGGTGTATTGGCCGCAGCTGCAGCCTGCCCTTGGAACTGCGACTCGAGTTCTTCAAGTATCAAGCCTTGTGCAGAGGCAACCCTGCCGGTCTCAACAAGGGATTCGATGACCGCTTTCTGCGAGTCTGTAAACGTGACCCCAGACCGCCCGAGAGCTGAAAGGCCCTTGATCGGATCGTTGAGAGCCTTACCCACGAGGATCGACGCGCTTTTCAGGTCCATCTTGAGCATAGTGGCCATGTCGAGCACATTCGCTTGCGCCCGATCGAATACGTCGCCCTGGATCTTCTTGAAGGTCAAAAGTGGCGCAGTAACATCTCGGAGAATGCCCTCGTCACCAAATGTCGTCACGTCTTGGAGCCCGGAAGCAAGCGACTTCAGGTCTTGAAGTGAGCGCTGCGCAGCTCCGCCGGTGGACTTGATAACCTGGTCAACAGCGGCCTCTGCCTTCGCTTGCGTGTCGTAGAGCTCGACAGACGCCTTAGCGAGCATCGCGATGGGTGCCGTCAATGCGACAGACATCCCAGCACCAATATTACGCATCGAACGGCCGGCGCGCATGGCCTTGTCGTTGACGCTCACCAGCGCCCCACGCACACCGCCCAGCTCGCGCTTGAGCGAGGCAAAACTACTCGCGGTGCGATCCTTCGCCGTGATGTCAAATTTCACTGCATCAAGCATTTTCTGCCTCGTCGATCATGTCGAGATATTCCGCGAATGCCACGAACTCGACCGAGCCCATGTGCTCGATCACTTCGTGTGGAAACTTCCCTAGTGCATGGGCAACCCGGCAGACATACTGTGCTACCGGGTCACCCTTCAGGCTTTTTTTGCCTTGGCTTGAAAGTCGTGGCTGCTCTCAAGATCGATGTAGGTCAGCACGTCCCACGGAACCTCGTGCAGCGCTGCGCGCATGGCCGGCGTGTCCTCGAAGAAGTTCGAGCCATCCTCCTTCTTCGCCATGTGCATGATCCCAGAGATGATGACTTCGGCATCATCGTTGAGATCAATACCGGAGCGGATGGCCGCACGGTCCTTCAGGCTCATCGGAGGGAAATAGAGATCCCAACCGTAGAGATCGACATGGACCTTCTTCATTTCGATCTTGGCATTCGCGGCGCGCATCTGTGCAATAAGATCGCTCATGGTCAGGCCACCACACTCGTCGACAGGGCGCCCTTGCCCTTGATCGAATACTCACGCGCGGCAACACCATCATATGCGGCGTCCCAGCTGTTGTCCGTCACCGTCGCGGTGCCATGGACATAGGTCTTCCCGGTGCCATCGCCCTCGGTGTAGCCTTGAACAACGATCTCATCCCCCGCGCGGAGGTCCTGTCCGTCTGCGCCGTGGTCGAGCCGCATAGCGATCGTGCCGCCCCAGTTGCCAATGCCGGTGTCGTGGTCCTCCCAGGAATCACCGGCGGCAGTCAGGTCATGTGTCGGGACCTGCTCGTTGAATTTGAAGTTCACACACCCGTCGATGAACGTCCCACCGACGCTCACTTTCAGGTTCTTGCCAGAATGCCGTCCCATTGGGGTCTCCTTACTCTGATTGGCCTTCTTTGGTCATCCGGAACACCCGGAAATCCATCATCAGTTTCCCGATGCGCTTTGCACCGGCCCCCTCGATCTCGAGGGTCGTGTTGGCGAGGTGGAAGCTATCGATGATCTCACCCGGGAACTCTGCAAGCACGCCGATCACAATGCCGTCGATCCGATCGCTGTCATCGTCGAGCAGGTCCTCGAGGTCGTCACCGCCCTCTCGCTTCAGCTGGATGACCAGCACCGTCTCGCGGTATAGGTCATCGGTAGAACTCAGCCGGGAAGGCTCGCTCGGGGTGAAAACCCCTGCCGCCGGCAAGGCTTTGTCATCGACATCCTGCCCCCAGCTCTTCAGAACCGTAAGCCCGCCAAAACTGGCGGACTCCGCCTCAAGCGCAGACCGGATTGCAGCCCGCAACCGCCCGCGGAAATGAGTCACGAAGCGGCTTTCTTCGTAGCAGCCACTGGCTCCTTGGAGACGCGCTCGGCCCGTTCCATACGCTCAAGGTCACGAGCTTCCTGTGCTGTCGCGTCGAAGTTCTCGCCGCGCTTCACTGCATCCCGGCCCTCGGCCATCGGAAGCGACATCAACGCTTTCATCTTTACATTCCGTTCCATCACGAAATCCTTTCCAGTTGAAATAAGACGAACGCATCAGCTGCGGGCGAGCCGCTCGTCAATGCATTCAACACGCGGTAGCTCTCTCCGTCGCCCGGCTCGATGACATCATCGCGAGAAACCCCATCCGCTACGGGCCGTTGTACGCGCAAGACAGGGGCGACCGTCAGAATGTTGCGCCCATCTTCATCGGGTACTTCGATCGGTTGCTCACGAAAGATCGCGCGGATCTCGACAGCCTCGCCGCCGGATGGGGTGTGCTGGACCAGGGCGCCAAACGTAGCGTTAAGCGCCCCGGCCATGCCATCGAAGACCGAGGTCACGAGGTCGCGGCCGCCGGCATCGAGCCATTCAGGCGCACAACGCCCGTAGCCGAGGGGTTTGCAGCCGCCTCGACGGCAACACCAATGAAGATGTTGCCTGCCGTGGTGGCCGTGGTGCAAACCTTGTTGCTGTTGTCCCAGTAGATCGCGGCGCCGACCGTCCAGGCCTGCGCGTTGGTCTTCGGAAGCGTAAAGACGCCCTCGGTCACGATTTCGACTTCGGCACCGTTCTCGGCGGCACCTTGGGCGACACCGAACAGCATGCCGACCTTGACACCTGCGCCAGAGGCCACCGCCGCCGGCGCGGTAACGGTAAGAATCTTACCGTGCTGCACGTAGTTCTTCATTTCTCTCTTCCTTCTCGTGTGAGGCCGGACTCTCCAAGACCTCTGAAAAGACGAAGGGCGACCCTCATGGCCGCCCCTTCGTCATGTCAGTTTCGATCGAGGATCAGGATCCCGGTGTCTTTGTCAGGGCCTGATAGGACAGCGGCGTCGCGGCCGCGTCGATCCGCACCTTGAACTCGGTGCCATCAACACCCCAACCTTCCTGCTGGTCCAGGAAGGGCTCCGAGATGCCGTCGAGATAGGAGACCTCGATGCCGTCATAGACCATCGGGTCTGCCGCCGTGAACCAGTCGTTCCCGGTTAGGCGCGAGTCGAAGATCGGCTCGGCCGCATCCTTGACGGTGTTGTAGGCCCGGCCCTGCTTCGTGGTGCCGGCCTTCTGCGTATCATCAGGTGCGTATTCCGAATTGAGCGCCTGGAGAACCGTTGCGCGAAGCGACGGCGGCGCGAGAAGGAACTTCGTCGGGATATTGAGCTTGACCTTGCCGTCATTCGACTTCTGTGTCGCCATCGCCGTGATCGCAGCATTGATCCCTGCTTCGGACGGAAGGCCCGCCGAGAGCAGGTTATTGTGATCCGCATGGAATAGCGCCTTGCTATCCGACATGTTCGGGTTGCTGGTCAGGATGGCAAAGACCAGGTCGCCAACCGTGCGGCGAGCCGCACGCCCCATCAACGCCGGGATCTTGGTGAAGGCGCTGAGATTATCATCGATGATGGTCTGACGGCTGATCGTGAACAGCTCACCGTAGGTCGCCAGGATTGCGGTCTCACCATGATCGCCGATGGTGCCGTATTTGAACTCGGCCCCTTGCTTGACCTTGCGAAGCGAGGCGAAGTGCCCAAGGCCGACACGGCTGGTTTCCTTGAAGTCGGTCAGGGTGCCCACCGTGGTGAAGCGATCGAAGGTCTCCGGCGCTTCAGCATAGCCCTTGAGCATCGACTTATTCGCGACATTCGCCAGGATATTGGTGAAATCGCTCGTCGAATGCATGCCGCCCGAAGCCACTGCCGGCGAGAACGCTGCGGCGGCGAGCTGCATCACGCCACCCGAAGGGATCGAGATCCCCTGCGACTGAAGCGACGCGCGGGCCATTTCGCGCAGGCTCATCGAAGTGAACTCGTTGCGCTCTCCGCCTTCGAGACCAGCTTTGGCAAGAATGGCCTTGGTCATACCTTCGCGGGTGCGATCACGCACATCTCCGGTCACACGTGCCGGCGCATGGTTAAGGATCTCGCCGCCATCGGCAGATGCTTCGGCCTTCTTGTCGAGGATTTTCTCATAGGCCTCGGCCAATGGTGTCCCATTTTCGATCAGCTCCTCTGCAAAGCTCGCCGGAAGGCCTGCTTTGGCAACCTTTGCGTTGATCTTCGAGGCGCGCTGGCGCTCTTCGGCCACTGCAGTCGCGGTGGCCTTGGTGTCAGCGCCACCGTTCGGGGCCTCCACCTTGGTTTCCGGCTTCTTCTGGGCCGCCGGGGTCTTGTCGGTGTCACTCATGACAACCTCCTTCTTAATGGGGGCCTCTGCCCCGGTTTCACCGCTTGCGCGGCGTGGATTCAATGCTTCGATATCAAACGGGAGGTCCGTACCCTTGGCTGTCGTAGCGCCGGCGAGCCGCACATCTCCATGCGCAACCACATCGACGACGACTGTCTTCCCGCTCTCAGCCGCAGCAAGAAGCGCTGCTGAAGAAGAAGGCAACGCCGCTACTGAGGAAGGCAGTGTCGCACTCGCCGGAGGGTTCATCTCCGCCACGAGCGCGTTGAAAGCCGCGCGCGCTGGTGCAACCTGGTCGGCAAGGCCAGCCTTGACCGCCGGCGCTCCGCGAAGGACCCGCGCTTCGAGCTTTAGTGCATCTGCCGCACTGATCCGGCCTTTTCGGCCGAGCTCGACTTCTTGTGCGAACTGCGCCCACATCTCGTCATTCGACGCCTGCAGCTCCGCGAGAACCTCTTTGGCAAGCGGCTCGAACGGGTTGCCATCAACCTTGTGCGCGCCGGAGTACACGAGCGTGACCTTCCGCCCCTGCTGCTCGAGCATCTTCGAGTGATCGACATGCATGCAAACGACGCCAATCGACCCAGCCTCACCATAAGGCGGGATCGTGATTGTGTCCGCCTGCGCCGCGATCCCATATCCTGCGGAAAGCGCGTACTCGGCCAGGAACGCATGAACCGGCTTCACCGAGCGCGCCTCACGGATCTGCGCGCAGAGATCGAACATCCCCGCCGCCTCACCGCCGAAGCTGTCGATCTCCAGCGCGATCGCGCGGACCTCATCATCCTCGGCGGCCGCGCGGATCTGCGCGCTGATCCCCTCGTAGCTTGTCACGCCCGAGCTTTCCCCGACATAGGAACCGCGTCGTACCAGCGTCCCGGTGATCTTGAGAACAGCGATACCGAAGATATTTGAGTATCCGCCGCCACGCTTTTTCACGCTGCGATAGAGCTCGTCACCGATCATCGACGCCGCCAGAGGCGGACGCACGCCTTGCACGGCGGCATCTCCTTCAAGCGGGTTCACCACCTCGAGCTGCCCACCCTCGAGGCCGAGGAAACGGTTCCCGAGCTGTTGTGCGATGACCGTCGCCTTGCGAGGGTCGAGCAGAAGCGGAGTATTGAACGCCCGCGTAGCGATGTTGATCATGTCACCCGTTTGCATTGCCATCTTTCCCTTCCGCTGTTTTCTTCGCCGACGCTCCGGCATTGCTGGTGAGCACGATGCTTCCTGAGCTTTCCCAAGTGCGCTCTTCCATGATTTCTTTCTCCACTGCCTCTGGATCGCCGCCGCTTTCCTTGATCACCTGTCGGCGGGACTTCTGGCCCGACCGCATGGCTGTCTCATTGGCCTTGTAGTCCTTGGTCGGATCGACCACCGGACGGACCGGCGGGGTCCAGTCGATCTCGTATTCCTCCGGCGAAATGTCGGCGACGTCTTCAACCGCCTCTTGCATCCAGAGACCGAGCCCATGGCAAATCTGTTCAATCATCAGATTTTGCTGCCAGTCTCTCACGTTGGGATCGGTGTCCATCCGCCCCATCCGCGCCGAGCTGTAGTTCACCCCGGTGTAGTCGCCCGTGTAGCCCTCGTATGTGAGGCCCACGCCGGCCGCGATCACCCGATCTGTGACCCGCATGAAAGTCTCATAGCCATCGACAGACGGGGGATCTGTGAAGTCCATCTCCTCATCGTTGCCAATCTTCATCACCGAGCCTGACGACAACTCCCCGATATCGTCTTCCAGCTGACTACCATCCTCATGGCTTTTGAAGATCGCCGCGAACATCGATGCGATCTCTTGGCGTTTCACTTGCCCATCCTGGTACTTCTGTAACTCGTGCAAGAGCGTGATGATCGGCGCAAACCAGCTGACCCCTCGCTGCTGACCTGGGCGCGTTACGTCGAACGCATGGATCACATTCCGCGCGTCGATCCGCACCGAGCTTTGATATAGGTGTCTGCGGCTGCCCGGATGCGCTCGGTAGAGATGATAGGCGACGCGCTTTCCGATCTTATTGAACTCGACACCTCGCACCGCGACATTGCCATTCGCCAGTTCGCCATCGATCCGCTCGTCGAGGTAGTCCGCCTCCAGGATCTGCACCTGAAAATTCAGCGGGTGACCATCGGAAATCTTTCGATAACGGCGACGCAGAAGAACTTCGCCATCCGAGACAATGCTGCCGAAGGACAATCCTTGAATGCCTGCCAATCCGAGAAGCCCTTCCGCGTCGAAGTGACGTGCAAGGCTGTGAGAACGGATCAGACGCTCGACCCGCGCCTTGCGCTTCAGCGCCGCTTCATCCCCTCCTCCAAGCCACTTGATCGACGGTCGGATACCGCTGCCCACAACGGTGTTTCGCAATTGGCGTCGCAGTTTCACCGCGCGCGGGTTATTGCGGATCATGTCCCGCGCGATGAAGCTCATCCGCGTGGCATCCGCACGCGAGGCCTCAACTGCATCTGCCCGATTGACCCGGAAGTCCTTGCCTCGCGCCGTGCGACCGGCTCCCTGGTAGTTACCCATTGTCGCCGAAAGCAAGCGGCGCTGCACCATTGCCTTTTCCCGCGAAAGAGCAATTGAGGGGGCCAGCGGCTCAATCATTTTCGTGAGAAGCCGCCCAAGGCGGCCTTCGTGAATCCTGCTCAAGAGATCACCTCCAACCCGTCGAGGTCTGCGGCCGGATCACCCGGCTCGCGTTTGCCTGCCCAAGATCCTGCTTGATCCGGGATTCGAGGCGCATCATCTCGTCGAGGCTGCGAAACTCGACTTCCTCACCGTCCATCTTGAGACGTCGCGCGCCGCGCGCCATCGCCGACTGAAGCGCATCCAAGTCGCTTTGCGTGTAGGCCATGAGACCTCCCTCAGAAGAGTTTTTTCGGGATTCGCCGCGCATGACGCGGACGTTCAATTTCTTGCGGCTCGGCCTCTGAACCGATCACATCGCGCGCCTCGAGAGAAACGGCATTTATGTTGTCAATTCCCGCCCTCGCCCAAGGCTGCGGCGAGGACCAATCGATCTTCTCCCCGCCAATCTGGATATGCAGGGCCCTTGCCTGCACCAAGTGGTCCAAGCTTTCGTTACGCACCATGCCGGCTCGCTTTTCCCAGCCCTTATCGGTGCGGCGCTCAGCCGTGAGCTGCAAAAGTTGAGGTTCCGGGAACCACTCTGGGATCAGGCATTGATTTTGCCCTGACTCGACCATCAGCAGCGATGTTGCGACCGCATCCTTCAGGCGATCCGTCGCCATGTTCAGGATCTCTATGTCCTTCGCCACACGACGTCCCCGCACGGCCTTCGAGACACGCTCCGGAGCGCGAAGCCAGACACGGTCCTGATGACGGCCACCGTGGCCGCGCGTCAGATACCAAAGACGCGATTGCCCCGCTTTGCGGCGCCCACGATAGAAGGCGTAGGCATTCTCTGTTGTGGACCCGCCGCCATGCAAGTCGACCGCGATAGCCTTAGCTCGCAGCCCAATCGAAGCTCCTTCAATCGGCCAGACCATGTTTGCCAGAGGCTCGAGCGCCGCCCAATCCTCGGCATGTTCGAAGGGTTTTACGGATCTGTCTCCTGCGTCCATAGGAGCACCCTCTGGCGGATCGATGATCTCGAAACGATCGATCATTTGATGCCGCCCATCTTCGCCCCAGGCGGTCGCGCCGACATCCCAGCTGGTGCCCTGCGTATCTACGGATACAGTGATGTATCTTGCCCATTCAGGTGCGACGCCCTTCGGTGTTTCGACCCCTTTTGCTTTGTCCTTCAACCCCTGAATCGTGATCTCGTTTTCACTCGAGATGCTGCGCGGCAAGTATGGCTGCGCTTGTCCGGTATTCGCTGCAGTCTTCAGCGCCTCTTCATCACCCGTCCGCTCGAACTGTGCCCGCGCTTGCAACTCTTGCTCGACGAGCTCGGACCAGCTTGCGAAGGCCGCGGAGGCACCATCGAGCCAGTAGCTGAGCATATCTGTGCGCCGCACACGACCGCTCTCGATCGTAGCAACCCCACCGTCCGAGGTCTCGTGGAACCACTCACCACCGTCATTGAGCTCGCGCTTTAGATGATGACCGAATAGGCCACCACAATGCGGGCACGCCATCTCCGCAGCTTCTCCTGCCTCTGCAGGGTCGGCACTATCCGGCCAACGTAGGCGCTTGAAGCTCGGCTCAAAAAGCTCCTCGCAATGTGGACAGGGCCAATACCACCGCCCGCGCGTTCCCTCTGGGTAGAGCGAGAGCACGCCGTATTTGACTGGCGGACAATCATGAGGCGACTGTGGCCGCCAACTCTCATCCGTGATCGGCGCGCCGGGGCTGGATTCAACAACCACCATACCGCGCGACCTGAACGTCCGGATCCGCGCACGCATCAGGCTATAGGCATCGCCCTCTCCCTCGATCGACGCCGGAAAGTGATCGTAATCGGTCCCGAGTACCAGCCGGATCGTAGCGCTCGAAAGCTTGGTGATCGTCGGCCAGTCGATCGTCATATGCGTCCCGCCGGTGAACAGCTTCTGATAGACTGTGTCCGCACCACGTCCCTTAGCCCGCCGGCTGTTGAGCTCAGGACTATTACGGATCATCGGCGAGAGCTTGTTTTGTTCAAACTCTTGCGCCGCGTCTCTCGTCATCTGATAGACTGCGATCCGGCCCGGGTTGGACGCGATCGTGTAGGCAGCCGCTGACATCAGCATCATCGTCTTGCCGGATTGCGAAGGGCCACAGAACACAAGGCCTCGGTAGGCACGGCTCGCAATCATGTCTGTCGGCTCGACCATGTAAGGTGCAACATCCCGCCGGAACTGCTGCCACTGGTCTCCGACCTTGACCTTCATGTATTTCTCTGCGGCCTCGGTCACTGAAAGCGCTTCGGCCGGGCGCAAGGCTGGAAGGGCCTTCTTCAGTGCTACACGCGGATCTGTGTAAGGTGGCAATGGCTCAAAGCCCGGCTCCATCATCCCCATCAGATCAACAACCTCGAACCAATCTCAACATCTGCGAGGTCGCGCTCCTCAAGCTCCGCCTCTTCGATCTTCTGCGCGATCTCGGAGAGAATATCGGAGCCGATCCTTTGGGCCATCGCCACCTCTTCCGGCTTCAGGTCGAGCTCGCGCTCAAGCCGATCCGGCATTCCCTCGACACCGTTACGGACCGCGGCGAAAACACTCTCGAGCAGGTCGGTCATTTCGTCGAGTGGGACCAACTGCCTGCGCATCTGCGCCGCGCGCGAATGATGAAAGTCCGCTTCGGCGAGTGCCTTGCGTTCTTTTGCGCTCAAGACCTGCCCGTCCTGGTCAACGTCGAGGCCGAGGAACTGAGCCTGCATCCGCTCGATCTGCGTCTGTGCGTGACGGTCACGTTCTGCCGATGCAACGTCCCGGGCTTGCTTCCAAGCGAAGACGTGGCTTAGGCGCAGCACGTAGGACTTGCCCATGCCACCCTGCTCGACGACCGGGAAGGCCTCGACACCCGGCTCGCGTTGCCTGATCCACTTGCTCACGGTGTTTACGGAGACGTTGAGCGCCTGCGCTGCGCCTTCGATCGTCACGTCCGCATCTTCGACGCCATCGGGCAGCGGATATCGCTCGATCATCTTGCGCATCGCGCCCGAGACTTCGACCTCCGCCAACTCGATGTTCGTCTGATCCGTCATGACAACCCCAACAACAACCCCCTCTCACAGCTCAGAAAAATCAAAAAACCCTCACAACCCGGGGTGCGAATTACCCGCGTGTCGCGTGCGCCCAGGAAGGACCCAAAGCTATCTCGCGGTCGCAAGCGCTGCTTTGAACCGGCGAGAGAAGTGCGCCGGAAACACATCGCGCGCGGTGCTTGCTGACCGCTTGTCGAGAACCAGCCGCTTTTGATAACGCGCCTTGTCCTCGAAAGAGACGAGCAGCTGCGGCCCTTTCAATTTGCCCACATTCTTGTTCCCGACCTTGCCCTTGGCGAATACCGACTTAGTCCGGTACGCGCTCCGGCGTGGCCGTTTGTAGATGCCCGGCGCAAGATGGCGCGTTGCTTTGCTACCCTTCGAGGCGACAAAGACATCAGGCTTGGCGAGCAAACGTTGGACAGCGCCCTTCGGCATATTGCCGTATTTGTTTTTCCTCTGCCCAACAGGCACCAAGATGGCGCGCCGCGCTGGCCTCCGAACGCCGCCCCTGACCTGTATCTTCAGGTATTCCGCCTGGATCGTCTTGAGCGTGACCGTCGCAACCTGCCTCCGCTTGGTTGCACGGATGCGCCGGGTCCCCCTTTTGGAGAAGGGCGTCGGGCGATCAAGCTGTCTCTCGATCTCTTCCTGCCAGACCTTATCGACATCCTCTGCTGTGTCATTGAGCGCCTGCGCTACCGCGAACGGCAGCTGCCGGGCTGCGAAATCCGTGAGGCTGCGTTCGAACTCGTCGATGTTGTCTTGAAACGAGATCATTGCCCTGCCCTTCAAGAACCAGCATCATCGGGCCGACTAAAAGATAGGAGACCAACCATGCGCCCCATTGCACCACTCATCACGACGATCGCTCTCTGCGCCTGCATCGGTGGTGATCCCTTTTCTCAGATCGGCTATTTCAAAGACGACAACCGCAATCGCGTGTTCATGCTCTACGCCGAGAACCCGACCGAGGAGCAGGCCATCGAAGCCGCGAGGTCCTCCATGCACACCAGCGGGCGTTTCACGGTCACCTATATCTTCGTCGGACGAAACAAACCTAAAGACATCGCCACGCTGGCCGACAACTATGTCGCGGCAAACGACGCCGTCTATGCCGCTGGCAAGAAATGGCGTTGGCGCTACATCGCATCGCCGAACGGAAAGACCATCCTGATCGACTGCTATACGAAATCGCCGGATCCAGATCACTGTAATTGAGGCCAGCCGCCCCGCCGCTGCAGCTGGCCAATCACATCGCGCCAGTCGGCGGGCGCGCCCGAGGTAACCCTCAGAACCCGGCTTTCACCAGGCAAGTTGCATCTTCTCTACTCCAACGGGGGAAGCCCTAAACGAAGAAGCGCCCGAAGCGGGATTCGCTTGGGCGCAACTGTGACACCTGCTTTATGGCAAGAGGGGCAGAATTTCGTCAAGAACTTTTTTCTTGCCCTCGCGCCCATGGCCGCATCGGCGGCATCGCCTTGGTGACCTCGAAAGCGGTGAGCCCACCATAGATGCGGAAGGTATCGCGCAGCTCGAGCATCGCACCCCACCAGCCGAGATACTGACGACGCGCGGCGGCGATCTCGTCAGCTGACGGCCGCAGCCGCACCGGGCAATAGGCCACCGCATCATGCACGATCGCGCCCTTGCGGTTGCGCCGCGCAACGGGCTGCCATCCAGTCGCGCCGAGATGCGCGGCATCCTCGGTCACCGCTCGCACACCGTGCTGATTTGATCGCGTCTCCAGTGGGACAATGCGCGGCTTCACATGCGCCATGCAATCGGGCACACCGCCGGCGCGGGCAAGTTCGGCAATCCAGATCGCCATGCGGCGACCACCATGGCCCTCGGGAAGATTGGCGAGAGCATCAGCCACCTGGTCTGCATCTGGGTGCGGCTCCGAGCTACCGCCGCCTTCGATGCGGCAGCCCAAGCGCTCATGCTCGGCGATCAAAGCGCAAGACGAGCGCGTCTGCGCCTTCACGCCGCGGATCGAGTTGATCGGATCGAAGTTGAGCGACGCCTTCTCTCGCTGGAACGCCCAGCCCACCAGCTCGAGGATCGAGACCTGCGTCTTCAAACCGCCTCGACCCGGACGGATTGCCGACCGCGCGACCATTGCGCCGGCCCCAACACTGCTTTCCATCGCAATTCCCATGCTTTTCTCCTTGCCCATCTTGCCCGTTACGATTTCGCGATGACCGTAACGCAGGTGTAACGCCAGCCGTTGCGCCTCAACACACTGTTATTATTATATCTTTTTTGAAATAAAGAGTTATGTAACGGCGTAACGCTCATTTCTTAAATCCCCTTCACGCGCGCACAGCTACAGGGGGCGTCGCCAGAAGCGTAACACCGTAACTTTGAACACTTTTTTCTGATATTGCCTATCCAGATCAATCACTTACCCCCGCTACACCCATCGTTACACTTGCGTTACGCTGAGCCTCAAAGCGTAACGCTATATGTCATCCCCTTCCCTTCTCGCCCCTTCGGGCTCACTTTCTGCACCCGGAAGGAACCGCGCGGGAATGATGAGGCCGCGTCTGGGGCGCCCCTGGACGCGCACAGGCTTAGGAGAGGCCACAACCCCGTCCAATGTGTCGAGAGCGGCCCTGTGGCCACCCGCTCGCCAGCTCGATCCCGATAGAGCTCGGTCTAGAAGCGAGTTCTGTCCATTAGCGATAAACATCTCATGACGTCCTCGCGCTCCATCGAGCAGTCGTATCCCCAAGCGTCCCAAAAGGCGGTTGTCATAGACGTCGGAATCGCTCCCGCCTTCTTGCATGCGCTCTATGATCTCGGCCGCGGTAATTATGCCCCCGTGATCCTTGTGAAGGATGGCCGAGAAGATCATCCTGAGACAGCGCTCACCTTCGCTTTCCTCATCGGCCTCTCGCGCCTTATCGACGAGAGGCCGCGCAATAGCCGTTGCCCTCTCCATACGATCGACATCGGCGCAACCGGTATCCGGGTGAATGAGAGGATCCTCGAACAACATCAAATCCCAACCCGCAAGCACGGCGCCAACAGTATCGCCAACCCTTGGTGGAGCACCGAGACTCTGTACCAGGCTGTTATAGACGCGAAACGTGCGAGCCCACCTGGACGGTGCGAGATCGATCATGCGACGCCAGATCTTGGCCCCAAGCTCTTCTGCATCACACTGAAGCTCTTCCAACCGCGCCGCCTGATCGCCTGGATTGTCCACCTCGCCGCGCTTCCCAAGCTTTAGGACGATGAACCTCGTTCGATCAGCGCTGGTCATTGGCGCTGGGATCACGGATGCGAGAAATCCTGCCCCATACAGCTCAAACCTGACGCCGGAATGATCAGACGTACCACGCTCAACCTGCGCTCCGACCTGATCCGACATGAGACGAAACAGAGCGATCACGTCGCTCACGGCGCCGCTCTCATCTGCTTCCGCTTCGTCGAATATCCGGGCGATCGCCATCCGGTTCGTCGTCTGACGGATCGCGGCGGCAGAGCTTGAGTTCTTCACGCCAGTCGACATGCCACCAAGAAGAGACGAGACGATATGAGTCAGTGTAGTTTTGCCGGAACCTGGCCGACCCCGCACATACATATGCGTGCGCCAGACGGGGTACTGACCGAGAGCAGCTTGCCCTACCCACCCCATGAGGACGTCTGCATCGATGTCGCTACCCCAAGACCAGAACCGAAAGAGCCGATCACGCACCCATCCCAAATCCGCAGCGCATGCTTTCTCATTCGATGGGACCGCGCGCGAAGGCACGGCCGGATAAAGCGCGCGCGAGATCATTCGCCCTCTTGCGTCCTCTTCGTCCGAGTGAAGAACCCTTTCTCCGAGGTGGACAACCGGCGTATCTGTCGCGCCCTTCCATGTCCCGAAATGCCGCATCGAGGTCGAAGGGTCATAGAGCGGCAACACACTACAGGCCTGCATGAGGCGATCAGCAGCCTTCGCCGGATTGAAATCTTGATCGCGACGGCTTGCAGGCGGAGCAAGCTCACCCAAGTGTTCTAGCGGATCTTTGCACCCCGCTAGAAGGGAGACGAGGCTGCTCCTCTGCGCCAACGCGCCGGCGGTTAGTTCAGCAAGCTCGCCACGTGCGGTCAGAAACCGGAATTTACCGCCGGACATGCCGAGAGGCTGAACCGGGAACCCTCTCGGGAGCCCCGTGTCTGCGCTATCACTTCCGGCACCGCCATCATCCCCATCATCGATCATGTCGGGGCCGTCATCTTCTCCGACCGAGGCGTCTGGAGCGATGTCTTCGGCCGCATCGAATTTCGATCGAATTGCCTCTGTGCTATCTGTCATCCTGCCCCTCATCATTATCATTGTTGTTCTTGCCATTGGCGCCGATCAGGACGTCATTCAGATCGACGCCATCTCCGGCCTGCACGATCTGCGCCTTGAGACCCGGCCGCAGCGCCATCGCGCGCTTGAGACCGGCCTCGAGCTTGGCGCGTGTCGCCTTTGGGTGGCTGTCACCGTCCTGAATGAAGATCAGCCTCTTGACCCATGGCGGGGGCACGAAGGCCTCCTCGTCGCCCATGTCCGGCTGCCCTGACCATTTCACGCCCTCGACACGCTTCATCTTGCCGGCCATATTTCCGAGATCGACGCCAGTCCAATAGGCCGCACCAGGACATGCGCCGGCTGCGCATGCGGAAAGCGTGGTCTCGATCCCCTCGCCCATCACCAGCGTGTCGGCCCCCTCCGGCGTGATAAGACGGATTGCGTTGCCCTTCTTCGAGCCACGCACCATCTTCGCGGGCTGCGCCTCGCCATCGAGAAGGACAACCGCCTTCTTGCCGGGGCGCGCGGGATCGATCCATGTTTGATGCACGGCGCCGCCTGCACCGTTCGGCTTCTGGATCACCGCGATCATGCAAGGGCCGCGATGCAGCGTTTCGAGCTGCGATCCAACCTTCTTCACATACGGATGATCTGGCAGGAACCGCAGCACCTGGGGAAACGGAGACAAGGCGAAAGCAAGGCCGCGACCTTCAAGATAGGCCCGCAGCACAGGGCTATCCCACCCCGGCTTTGCCGCCTTCCAGATGCGCTGCGCGTCCTTGCGCGCTCTCGCGCGAGCCTTCGCCGCGTAAGCATCATCTTCCTTTCGCCTCGCCTCGGCGCGCAGCCGCGCTTCTTGCTGACGTCTCTCGCGCTCTTTCCGCTGTTCTGGCGTCTCGTTCTTAGCGACATCACCACAAAGGATCGTTAGAGCCTCTGAGAAGCTGCATCCCTCGACGTCACGCACCAACGCGATCACATCTCCGCCCCTCATATCGCAGCGCCGGCAGAAATAGGCGCCAGTCGCAAGGTTGATGTTGAAGCGGTCAGGTGGCCCAGACTTGGGATTGCGCCCTACCTCACCACATGCCGGGCACGGTCCAAACATCTCGCGCTGGTTCGGTGTGGCAGTGAGGTTGTAGATCTTAAGGAGCGAAAGCACCTCGCGCACGCCCTTATCCTTGGCATCCTTCAAACGTGGATCTTCTGCGTAGCTCATAGCGGTCTCAAGCTAGCTCCCACTCGAAGCCGAAGCCCAACCATGAAAGCGGTGTCGATACCGGCTTCGCTCCTTGAGTTGAGGTCCACTGCAGCTGACCGTAGACTTGCAAACGGCCATTGATGAGGTGCGCGGTGTAGGTTTTTCCCACGACGAACCGCCCTGGCAAACCCGTCTCCAGAATGCCCACGCACCTGACTGCCCCCCCCCGCCTCGACGCCGGTTTCTTCGATACTCGTCGCTTTTGATGACGTCATTTGAGCCTCTCCTATTGATCTCATTTCAGGTCTGCCCGCTCCTGCCAGGAATAGTCCGGCGCGGTGGCCGCCTCGAGCGCGGCAAGGTCCACCGGAGCGATCTCGTGTGCATAGGCGCGCACCCATGCCTCGAGCGCGAGGCCCGCCGCATCCGGATCTTCCGGCGCCAGCGTCAGGAAGTCCGCGACCGCATCCCGCGCACCCGTGTCCTCGCGCATCCAGGCGAAGAAATGCATGGCAAGGCGCAGTTGATCCGCCTGCCGCAGCTGACCCGTGCGCGCCTTGAGCGCGATGGTCTGGGCCGAAAGGCCGAAGGCAACGCGGGGATTCTGCGTCATGCCGGCACCTCGACAGGCTTCGGCGCGTCGATCTGTTCGAGCAGACCCTCAAGGATCTGCATTCCGCGCGGCTTGCGGATGCGGTAGCGGGTTACGTGCTCATACTTTCTAAGATAAATGGCGGGCCAGAACGACCAATGCCAAGCGGTTGTCGCGCCGGAAGGAATGTCCGCGTTCGTGTCGCGGATGATATCCATGATATCGCTGCCATGACTGCCCAGGACGTTCACGACCGTGCCAACAGGCACCGGAATGCCTCTCCCGTCATGCTCAATCCACGGGCCCCATTCTTCGTCGCGCGCAACCATCACTTCCCCTCCCCGAGCTTGTCCTCGAGCGCGTCCAGCCGATCTGCCAGCCGGCGCAGATCGCCCGCCATACGCCGCGACACATGCCCTGAGAAAAGCGGCCGCCGGTCCTTGGCCGAGACCGCCCGCCCCGCGATGAGCGCAAAGGTCACGCCATGATCCGGGTGATCGCAGATCTCGAAGGTGATGAGATCGACCTCGAATTGCTCGCGCTCATAGGTCGTCGGCACCGGATGGCGCGCGAGGGTCTTTGCCGAATGCGCGCTCATAGTTCGATCCAAACAGCTTCGTCGCCAAAGACCTGTTGCCGTTGCTTGAGAATGGCGCGCAGGCTTCCCTCCCCGCCAACATCGCGGTTTAAATCGACACCAGGCAGAACCGTAATCTTGGCCGCCTGCACACCGATGATCTGAGACATGATCGGCCAAACCACTTTAACATCTCGGCGCAAGCCGATCTGCCGTCGCACGAAGCTCGCTTGCAAATTGTCGCCACAAACAATCATCTCAGGCCGAAACCTTTCAACGATCTCTGGCCTTCCCCACCCAAAATAGAACTTCCCAATCCGAAACATGCCTCTCTCCTCACAATTCCAAGGCTGCAGTTTTCGTAAGACGGCGCTCCACCAAGCCCATGAGGTCGCTTTCCCGACCGCTCATGCCTGCCTCCTCAGCACATGCCAGTGCGCGATGATCCTGGTCGAGGGAATGCCCCAGGCATCGGCCAGCTTGCCGATCTCGGCATAGCGCCCTTCCGACGCACGGATCGCGGCCTCCTGCTCGACACTCCAATTTGGATGCGCGACGGGGGCCGAGACGACCTCCGCAACCGGCGGCGCGGCAACGACGCGCGCAACTGGTGGGACCACGGATTTAAGGGCCGGCTTTGCCTTCGGCGTCTCGACCACCGCAGACTCCGCGCGCGGCGGCAGCTTGACGTGTGGATGCCGAACAGCCCGCAAAAGCTCCGCGACCGTGAGCCCCATCTCGCGCGCGATCTGAAGCCTCGGCATCCCGGCCTCCCAAAAACTCTTGAGCCGCCGGATTTCATCTTTGCTTAGAACCGGGGCGCTCATGACGCATCCTCCCCGGCCTCGGCGAAACTCGCATCGAGCAGCTCGAGCGCGCGCTCACAGGCCTTGAGCGTGCCGGCGTAGAAATGGCCGGTTTTCGGCTTTTCGGTGAGCTTGCGATAGAACTTGATCCGGCTGACCACGTCCTCGCGCGCCATGGCCTCGCCATGATGCTTGCCGGACACCGTCACCAGGAAACCGCGCACCTGAATCGTGAACCGGCCGCAAGTCTCTGTCGCAACCCGCGCGCTCATGCATCTACCCCGCCGGAAAAAGGCGGACGGGACGGACACACCGATCCCGCCCGCAAGTCCAACAGGGAGCTTGGGGGCTTTCGCAGGCGCACCTGCCCCCGGTCGGTGTGCGACGGGGTGGCCACCACCCCCTCACCCGCGAAATCCATTACGCCGCCCTCTGCCCAAGGTAAGGCGCGCGGAAATGCGCCTCGAACCCGTCCGGATCGGCCAGCGCGGCCAGAAGCAACTTGTCTGCTGACGGGCGGTGCAACCCCTCGAACCAGTTGAGCGCGGTCTGTCCGGTCACGCCAAAGAAGGTGGCGGCAACCTCATAAGAGCCAAACCGCTCGCTTACATATGCGCGCCACCGCTCGGGCAGATCGACGCGCAGCGCGTAAGGATCAAGCGTTCTTCCCAAGGACGTTTCATCCCGGCCCGTGCGAGGCTCGGCGCATGACAGATCATTTGAGACAACAAGGGTCAGGTGGGGATGCTTGCTCATGCGGCGTCCTCCTCGGATTTGGATGAGTTGGCGGCCATGTCGTGAGCCAGGTTCTTTACAGGTGATCCGAAACGTGGTCCTCTCCCCGCGATTTGAGCACAACCAAAGCGGGATATTTCATGAGCTTCTTCGACTGGATCAGGGGTAAGAGCGAGCGCTCTGAGAATAGCGTCGTCGAGGCACCCGTCGCTAAAACTAGACCGAACGTGCCGCCACCGGAGATCGACGCGATTGATGTCGAGGAGCTGCAGCAACCCGATGAACATGGCGAGCTTCAGCTCGACGAGCTTTTCATCACCATCGATTACAAGGACGCCAGCGGAAAAGAGAGCCGCCGCCGGATCACCCTCCTCAAGGCGGCCCGAGGGCCGCAGGCCCCCATCCTCACCGCAATCTGCCACGAGCGCCACGCGCTTCGACATTTCCGGGTCGATCGCATCGAGTGCTTTATCGACATGGACGGCGAGGTCTTCGAAACGAAGAGCTTCATCCAGGAAACACTCCTGATCGACCTCAACGCCTTCACCTCGACCGCTTCCGCCAAGAAGGCGAAGAAGGGCATAGACCCTGGACTGCAAAGAGCGCGCGAGATACGAGAAATCCTGCGCGCGCCGCTCTCCCTTCTGGTTCTTGCGGCCCTCGCCG
Source organism: Shimia aestuarii (assembly GCF_022814865.1). Taxonomy (GTDB): domain Bacteria; phylum Pseudomonadota; class Alphaproteobacteria; order Rhodobacterales; family Rhodobacteraceae; genus Shimia; species Shimia aestuarii_A. The sequence goes on from NZ_JAKVRD010000007.1 coordinate 55,832, forward strand.
ACGACGAGTTTCACATCTGCGAGCTCGAGGTCATCTGCTGCTACATCGAAGACGAGCTTTGGGCGCGCGACATTGACGTGACGGCCGACGAGCTGAACGCCCTGACAGGACTGGTAAGGAAGATGCACCCGACTTCCCGCAGTATCGGCACGCACTACGACAAAGTCCTGCGCCTCGACGATGACGGGTTCAGAAGGTTTCAGAGTGCCCTGCGTGAACTGATCGCGGCGGACGGCATCATTTCCTCGACGGAAGAGGCCTTTCTCGCCGACCTTGCAGCGGCGCGGCGCATGATCTAACGGAGCAATCGCCCGCCAACCTCGATTTGAGCGATCAATAACTCTTCCCAAGGACATTTCGACCCGGCCCGTGTGAAGCTCGGCGCATGAAATACCTTGAGAAGAAACCAGCCGAAGATGAGGCGCGCGGCTCATGCGGCGTCCTCCTCGGATTTGGACGCACAAAGCTCATCGACAGCTTCGAGAACTTGGGTCCAAGTGCTCATATTCGGACTGGTGAGGTCGGATTTCCATCGCTGCCAGGTCGACCGTGCCATGGGAACGGCTTCGCAAAGCTCCGAAACCTGCTTCCCGTGACGCTTAAGGCGATCCTCGATCTTTTCAATCTGGGGCTTCAAAGACACGACATGACCTTCCACTTGAGCGAATTGAGCATTTGTAAGCACGTTTGCTCAATTTTAGTCAAGTGCATTTTTGCTCAATGCGCAAAGTTGCGCAAAGTGAGACAATGACAAAATGAAAGACTGGGCGATCGATTACATCCTACATGTCCTTGAAAAGAAGGACTGGTCAGCAAACCGTCTCGCGACTGAAGCGGGGGTTGCGGCGTCAACCATCAACCGACCCCTACGGGAAGCGGATAATTGGGATTATCGCCTCTCACGAAAAACGATCATGAAGATACAGGCCGCATCCGGTATCGACCCGACACCCTTTATTCCAAAGGGTTTTTCTGAAGAGGTCGCGCTCTTTTCGCACACCCCTCCCCCAAAAATCGGGAGCAGCGAGATCGCTGCACGTGAAAATCCTCCCCCACGTCAACCGCCCCACAACGTCAATGAAGTGCGGATCACGGTATCAGGTCCAACCGCCCAGATCGTGGCAACAGTGAACAAGGAAGGCATTGAAAGTCTTCGGAAAAAGCTGGACGCACTCGAATCAATTCTCGACACCCAATAATTCTTGTTGAGCATTATTGCGCTTTTCTGCTTGACCTAAATTGAGCATTTGTGCTTAGCATGCCCCCATCACAACCGATGGAGGCCCCCATGCCGACACAGAAACCTATCGAGCCCCTTGAGGTCGTAGAGAACCCTGAAGAGTTCTGCGACCGCCCGTCCCTCCTGCGTGCCTCCTGGGCCGAGCTGAAAGCCCGGCGCGGGCAGAGCGTCAACTTCGACACGATCGGTGATCCTGCCTATCGCATCGAGCAGGGCCCTGCGCCCGAGCCGCGAGTCATCCCGATCACGCACGGGGATGACGCAGCATGAGCGCCCCGATCGATCTCTCCGCCCGCCGCGCTGCGCGTCGTGCAGCTGCAAAACTGCCGACCCTGCCGCTGACCCCGACCGAGATGCTGCCAGACGATGTGCTGGTCGATCTTGGTGAATGGCGCGTAAGCCTTTCCGAGCAGGACATTGCCGCTCTGGTCATGTATCTGCCCGAGATCTGTGGCGAGATCATTGCATGGCGCGCGGGCCGCAAGCCCGAAGGCATGTTGAAGACGCTCGGCATCCTCATGCCCAACGCGCGCCTCTTTCATCTCGCCAACGGCGGACCGGAGCGCGCCATGGGCCTGCTTTCCGCCGCCGATCACGCCGAGGTCCACGAACATCTACCCGCCCTGTGCAGCGAGTTGCTGATCTGGCGGGCCATCGAACGCGGGGCCGTCAAACCTGACGCCGCAAACTCGGGCGGAGGCGACTGCTCGACCTCCGCCCGCTCTTTCCAGTTCACGTCCCGCCGATCCTCCAAGCTCCCCTCCCAGGGCGGGACACGCGGGGGCGCAAAATCCACTCACGGAACCTGCGCCCCCGCGCCAAAAACTTTTGCAGCCTGCGCCGATGAAGACCACGGCACCGCGCTCGACCAGCTCGACCGCGCGCAGCTGCTCGCCATCGCGATCCTCGTCGGGATCACGGTCTTAGTCTCAGCCTACGCAGGAGTGTTCCCATGAGCGATACGACACCAGACGCAATCGACGCATCGCTCAAACGCGCGCGCGGCGATCTCCCTCCTCCTCCTGATGTACTCGACGTCATTGATATTGATTGCGTGCCTGTCGAGGCGCTCTTCGTGGACGAGAGCTATCAGCGCAAGGTATCGCAAGCCTCGGCATCCCGTATGCGCAAGATCGCGCGCGAGTTCGACTGGTCGCGCTTTGGCGCCCTGATCGTCTCGGGGTCATATCGGGACGGCTATGCCGTGATCGATGGCCAGCACCGCATGCTCGTCGCCCGCGCGCTTGGCATCCGGGAAGTGCCCGCCGTTGTTCTGAAGTCCGAGATCGCCGAACAAGCGCTCCACTTCGTCGGAATCAATACCACACGCACCAGCGTCGCCTCGATCGACAAGTTCCGCGCCCGTGTGACCGCAGGTGACAAGACCGCAGAAACGGTCGCCGATATCCTCCGCGACCTTGAAATCTCCTACGACCTTCCCGCAGGTGTCCCGCTCGGTGTGCGTCAGACGCGCGCCGTCAGCCTTCTGGAGAAACTGGTGAAGACACTCGGCCGCGGCGAGGTCTTTACCACCCTGCAGATGATCATCGAAAGCCAACCCGAGACCCCCGGCCTCCTCACGGCCTTCGCGATCGAGGCCACGGCCATGACGCTTCACAGGGTGATCGAGGGCGAAGGCGATACCGAGCGCCTCTTCAAAGTGCTCGAGGACACCGACTTCGAAGACCTGAAGGATCGCGCCGCCGGCATCACGAAACAGCGCGGCAGCGGCAAGCAATCCCACGAGGGACACGCGCTCCTGCTCGCGACCTACAACAAAGGCCTGCACAAGAGGATCAGCTGATGGTTTCGGTGAGCACAGCACCCCATTCGAACCGCGCCCGCGAGATCGCATTGGCGGTTCACAAATTCCGCCTGCGCGACTGCACAACAGGCGAGTTCCTGCATCTCTCCGGTCAAGGCCGCACCCGTGACATCAAGCTCTCGTGGCTCGGCTTCTCTCACCAGGCGCAAACACTGCGCGATCGAGCTCTTGCGCGCGGCGAACCTTGGCCCTTCACCCCGATCCGCCGGTCTCTCTTTGAGATCGACCGCGCCAGTCAGGTGATGGAGTAGCAGCAAGGGAGTGCACGGACCCGCGCCTAGCGACCCTCCAAACGGATGACGCACGGGATGTTTGGCCAGCAGAGGGGCGAGGTTGATCGCTTTAGGAATGGGCTTGGTGCGGGTCGATATACCAGCGGCGAAAGTCGCGAAATACGTCCGGGGGCAACACGCCTGAACCCCCTTAACAAAGCTGGCACTTCAACCAAGGAGAAATACGCATGAAATTCACCTACGAACTCGACCAAAGGGTCAGACTTCTTATGACCGAGGAAACCGGCGTAATCATCGGTCGCGCTGAATACCAGACCGGCCCAAATAATTACTACGTTGCCTACAAGGCTGCGGACGGCCGGCAGATGTGCGCCTGGTGGGAGGAAAACCTGATCTGCGCAGAATCTTAGCGCCCAACAGCGGCGACGAGATCAGCATCGGAGAGCGCTTCAGGCGAGCGCTCTCTATCCCACCTATCGGAGAACTGACATGACAAAGACTGAAACCATCCAAAGCACGAGCGACGACCGCATCAAGAACAACGCGACGCGGCACACCTACCGCACCCTCTCTGACGCCGAGAAGGAACTGATGCAGGGCATCAAGGACCGTGGCGCGGAGCTGATCGAGGCGATCTGCATCATCGCCGGTCACCCTGTCCCGGACGACATGACCCCGCTGCCCGAACGCAACCTCGAACTCGCGCGCCAGCACATCGAGGACGGTGTTATGCGCGCGGTCCGCCACATCACGGCATGACGTCATAGCTGGCAGCCCCATCGAAACGCTGGGGCTGCTCCTGAGGAATACAGAATGAATTGGTTTGCCAATCACCGCCAAGAATGGATCGCCCAGATGCTGCGCACCTACGGCTTCGTCAACCGTCAGCACCTGATGCGCCACTTTGGGATCTCAAGCGCTCAAGCGGCCGTCGATTTCAGAACTTTCAACGACCAGAATCCCGGCGTCATGATCTACGACGCGCGCCGGAAAACCTACGTGGCATCAGAACCGCCACAGTCTTTCACATAAGGGGACGAAGTTCATGACCCACGAAACCCGCATGATCCCGAGCGACAAGCTCTACCTGCACCCGTTCAACCCGCGCCAGGACACCGACGAGGCCGACACCCTCGCCATGGCCGAAAGCATCGAGACATGCGGGCTGATCCAGAACCTCTCGGGCTATGCCGACGAGACAAGCGATGGCATCGGCATCGTGGCCGGCGGCCGCCGCATGCGCGCGATCCAGCTCCTTGCCGAGCGCAACGGCGGTGATCCGATTGAGGTGCCCGTGCGCGTCACCGAGGACTTCTTCGAGGCCCGTGCCTGGGCCGGCGCCGAGAACTCCTCACAGAAGCCCTTGCACCCGGCCGACGAGATCCGCGCCTACGCCCAGATGGCAGACCAGGGCGGCACCGTGCCGATGATCGCGCGGGCCTTCGCCGTGCGCGAAGGCCACGTCAACCGTCGTCTGAAGCTTTCAAAGCTTCCCGAGACCGCCCTCGACGCCCTGAAGGAAAACCGCATCACGCTCGATGCAGCCCGCGCCCTGACAGTTTGTGATGATCCCTCAAGCGTCCTTGCCGTGCTCGAGCAGATCGATGGCAAGGACATCTCGGCCGAGCGCATCAAGCAGATGCTCACCCCCGATGCGATCCCCTCGACAGATCGGCGCGCGGTCTTCGTTGGTCTAGACACCTACCGCGCAGAGGGCGGCGCCCTGACCGAGGATCTATTCGCCGAAGGCGCGCGCCTTCACAACGAGGAGCTCCTCGACACCCTCTTCAAGACCAAGCTCGAAATGGAATGCGAGCGCATCAAGGAAGAGGAAGGCTGGCAAAACGTGGTGCCGGTTCTGGACCATTACGTCACCTACACGCACACCGAAAAGCTCGAGCGCATCTACCCCACCCCGGTTGACCTGCCCGAAGCCGACGCCGAGGAGCTGGAGCAGCTGGAAGAGATCGGGATCGCTGGGCTGTCCGAGGAAGGCCAAGCGCGGCTGAAGGAACTCGCCGAGCGCGAGCGCGGCGACTATACCGACGAGGACCGGGAGACCGGCACTGTGTTCGTCTATGTGCGCCACAGCGGAGAACTTCAGGTCGAGCGCGCCTATGTCTCGAAGAAACGCGCCAAGAAATCAGCCGACACCGAAAAGGCCGGCGGCGGCGAGAAACCCCGCATGCCGCAGAACTGCCTCGATGATCTGCGCTCCGTCCAGACCCTCGCCCTGCAAACCGCGATGCTCGGCAAGCCCGACCTCCTGCTCGACATCCTCGCCTGGCAGATTGAGAGCGGCGTGAGCACCTGGTCCGCCCCGCTGGATGTGAAACTCGGCAAGACCGCGATCGAGCCCGAGAAATCGAGCAACACGACGATCGACGGACGCCTGGTCGCGGTCGAGGAAACGGACCACGACGCAAAGTTCTCGGCCGAGCAGCTGCACGAGTTTCAGCTTAAGGGCAAGAAACACCGCAACGCGATCCTCGCCGCCGGCCTCGCCCGCGCCATCACGGCGCCCGGCTTCACGGTCAGCCGGGATCTCCTCGACCTGGTCGAGATCGATATCCGCAAACTCTGGACCCCCGACGCCGAGAACTTCTTCTCGCGCATCCGGCCTGACCTCCTCGACGGGATCTGGGCCGACCTGCTCGAGCTCGAGGACGACGACGAGCGCCGCGCCGACTTTGCCAAGCTCAAGCGCGCTCAGAAGGCCAAGGAACTCGAAGACCTCTTCTCCAACGCATCCGTACAGGAAGCCCACGGCCTCAGCCGCGACCAGGTCGCCCGCATCGACGCATGGCTGCCCGAGGAGATGGAGTGATGGACGGAATCGAAAGCATCTCGGCAGAGCGCAAACGGCAAATCGAACAAGAAGGCTGGACGCATGAACATGACGACCAGCACACAGACGAAACCCTTGCCCTCGTCGCTGCGCTCTACGCGGCGCCGTTCCCACTGCTTACAGAGGAAGTCGAACAACACGATGACGGCCGGTCATACTTTGCCTTCATGGACCCTTGGCCAGCGAGCTGGGACAGTAGCTGGGATAGGAGAAGCGATCACAGCCGCCGGCGCCAGCTTGTGATCGCAGGGGCGCTGATCGCGGCGGAAATTGATCGCCTGGACCGTGAGGGGGCGAGAAATGCCTGACAAACCGATCCTCTTTTCCGGCCCGATGGTGCGCGCGCTTCTCGATGGTCGCAAGACGCAGACGAGGCGGGTGGTGAAACCGCAACCGAAATGGACCAGTGATGCGTGGCATTGGCAGTCGTCCCGCTATGACAACGGCTTGGGGGCTGACTACTTTCACACACCGCACGTCGCCGGGATCATGTCAGCATGGGTCAAGGCTATGCCCTACGCCATAGGAGACCGCCTCTGGGTGCGTGAGGCCCACTACCTCACCGACGATGGGGAAAGCGAATATGCCGTTTTTGCCGAAGATGAGGCAGGCGTGGCAGAGCACTTGCAGAACATGCAGACCACCATGACCAGCCACCCGCAGATTGACTGGTCAAAGCATATTCGCCTACGCCCCTCTATCCACATGCCCCGCTGGGCCTCGCGCCTGACGCTGGTCGTCACCGATGTGCGCGTGCAGCGGGTGCAGGAGATCAACCGAGGCGACGCAATGGAGGAAGGGTGCCCATTCCCGAACATGGCGGATGGCCAAAATCCCCGCGATTGGTTTCGCGCCCTCTGGGACAGCCTGAACGCATGTCGCAACTTCGGATGGGACGCAAACCCGTGGGTCGCCGCCTACACCTTCGCCGTCCAAAAGTGCAACATCGACCAGATGGAGATCGCAGCATGAGCAAGACACTGATCGCCGTAGACGAAGATCGCCTTGATCGCATCGAGGCACAACAAAAGGCCATTCTTGCAGCCCTTCAGGGCGCCCGAGTGCAGCCCGCTCCGGAGTGGGTCAGCATCACGGAGGCCAAAGCGATACTTGGCGTCTCCAAGAGCACGATCTACCGGAAGATCGAGGATGGTGAAATCGAAGTAAAGGGCCGTGGAAAGACCAGGAAGGTGCGGATCGGCTAGTCCAGCCGCCGCGCCAGATCCTCCGCGCTCTCGTTGTAATAGACCTGCAGCATGGCGATGTTTCGATGCCCTACCGCCCGCGCAAGAGCCAGAACATCCAGCTTTCGAGAGAGCCTTGTAATCGCGGCATGACGAGAGTCGTGAAACGTCAGACCATCGACCCCTGCTTTTCCCTTCACCTTCCGAAATAGCGCATCGAGCTGCTGAGAGGTCAGATCAAAGATCGGATCCGCATCAGGCAGATCCCGCAATAGTCGCACCGCTTCAGATGACAGAGGAACCTCCCGCGCAATCCCGCTCTTGGTCTTCTCGAGCCGCGCAACGCGCCGCGCTAGGTCAACCCTGCCCCATTCCAACCCGACGATCTCGCCCGCCCGCATAGCTGTCTCACAGGCAAACAAGAACGCGTGAAACGCTCGCGCCGTTGCATTGGTGAGATCCTTTCCCGCGACATGACTCATTCGCTCGAGCTCGTCATCGGTCGGCAGCCGATCCCTCGGAGGTGGTGATGCCGGCTTCCTGACATCGGCCATAGGATTGACCTGCATCAGCCCCCACTCCTTACGGGCCTGAGTGAGAACGGCCGCGATCAGCACCATTTCACGCCGCACGGTCCCTGAGGAGACCTCCTGAAGCCGTCGATCGCGCCAAGCGGCGAAGTCCTTTGGCGCCAGGTCGCCGAGCCGGATCCGTGCGATCGGATCGCGCTGGAGCTTCTCGAGGCGGATCACTTCCCACCTGTGCCCGCGCTTGCCTGGAGACGCTTCCCGCGCGTATCGGTCCATCAGCTCGCCAAAGGTGAGTGCGGCCGCATATTTATCCCCGTTCAGGATCTTATACTCTTCCCGCGCAGCCCAATCCTTTGCTTCTTGCTTGCTGGCAAATACCTTCGATCTGCGAATCCCCTTTCGCTCGATCAGCGCGCGCCATCCTTTGTTGTGTCTGATAATCGACGCCATATCCCTCACCTGTGCGTGATCCGTGAGGGATATGGTGCGTGAATTTGGGAGCGGTTTGCAATCAACCATTCCCAAAAGCGTATATTTTTCTCAAGTGTGGGAAAATTTGGGAGGCAGTTAGTCCCGCCTATTCTCAGTGGTGGTGCCCAAGGTGGGACTCGAACCCACACGATGTTGCCATCGGGGGATTTTGAATCCCCTGCGTCTACCATTCCGCCACTTGGGCCTTGTCCCTGATCTAGCCGGGAGCGCGCGGAGGGTCCAGCCCCAAAAAGCGCCGGACCCTATCAAAACATAATCTGTACGAGCCAGAGCGTGATTGGCGGAAACGCGACGAGCAAAAGCACCCGCACAAGGTCAGAGGCGATGAACGGTGCGACGCCGGCATAGGTCCGCGTGATCGGGATATCGGGCGCCACGCCGTTGATGATAAAAAGATTCATCCCCACGGGCGGCGTGATGAGCCCGACCTCCACCACGATCAGCGCCAGCACCCCGAACCAGATCGCGGTTTCCTCAGGCGTCAGCCCGAAATCAAGCACCTCAATCACCGGCAGGAAGATCGGCACCGACAAGAGGATCATCGACAGCGAATCCATGACACAGCCAAAGACGAGATAGGCCAGAAGCATCACCGCAAGCACAATGAGCGGCGACAGATCGGCAAGCTGCACCCAATCGGCCAGCAATGCGGGCGCGCGCGTCAGGGCAAGAAAACCTTTGAAAAGCTCCGCCCCAAGCAGGATCAGAAAGATCATCGCCGTGGCCTTGGCCGTCTCGAGGATCGACTCCCAAAGACCCGCCCAAGACAGGCGACGCCCGATCACCCCATAAAGCGTTGTCGCCACCGCCCCAAAGGCCGCGGCCTCATTCGGGGTAAAGAGGGCCTGTGCGCCGGGTTTGACCCAGTTCCAATCGCCGACGATCCCGCCCATGGTCAGGCCAAAGATCGCCAGAACCGGCCATGTGGCGGCCAGCGTCTTGAGCCGCGCCTTCATCGGAACGGAGGGCGCGGTATCCGCCGATCCGGGCCGCAACCTGACATAGAGTGCCACCGTAATCATATAGCCAAGCGCCGCGAGAAGACCTGGAATGAGCGCCGCCATGAACATCTTGACGATGTTCTGCTCGGCCATGATCGCATAGATGACAAGGATGACACTCGGCGGGATCAGGATACCAAGCGTGCCGCCCGCCGCGAGAACCCCGCTAGAAAGCGCATCGGAATAGCCGCGCTTGCGCATTTCCGGCAGCGCCACCTGCCCCATCGTCGAGGCCGTGGCCAAAGACGAGCCACAGATCGCGCCGAACCCCGCGCAGGCCCCGACCGAGGCCATCGCCACACCGCCACGCAGATGGCCAAGCCAATCGCTCGCCGCACGAAACAGGGCCGAGGACATGCCTGTCCGCGTCGCCACCTGCCCCATGAGGAGGAAGAGCGGCACGATGGAGAGGCCTTGGTTGGAGAAAGTTTCGTAGCTCATGGTCTTGAGCTGGGCCATCGGCGCATTGGCCGTACCCATAATAAACCACGTACCAAAGAACCCGGTCATCGCCATGGCAATGGCAATCGGCACCCTGAGGAAAATGCCAAGAAGCATGAGGCCAAAGGCCGAAAGAGCCAACTCAATCCCGGTCATACCGCATCCTCTCGGCCCGTGGCGCACCAGTTGAGGCTCCGCCAGACCGTATAAAGCGAGACCAGCGCGAAGAGCGTCGCCCCCAGAAGCGCAAAGCCATAAGGAATCCAGACCGGGATTTCCAATTCATAGGTGGTTTCAGGGTAGAACGGCTTATAGCCCATGGAAAGCGCCTCGCGCAGCGCATCGCTGCCATAGGGGAATTTCTCGGCAAAACCGAACCAGAGCTGGCGCAGGATCACCAGTGCCGCGAGCGTGATCAGAACATCCCCAAGCAGCCCCATCAACGCCCGCGCCCGCGCCGGGAAATGATCAGTGAGGATGTCGACCGTGACGTGGCCGCGTTTAAGTTGGCAATAGGGAAGAAAGGAAAACACCGCCAGCGCACAGCCATTGGCGACAAGTTCGTAGTCCCCCGGCACCGGCTGAAGACCATAGCCAACCCCGGCCCGCCCGATGATCGACACCACGGTCATGGCCGAGATCGCAAGCAGGACCAAGCCGCCGCCATAGGCCATGACCCTTGCAAGCATATCAATGACGCGGCCCATGCGTTTCTCAAGACGGGGGGCGAAATACATATCAGGGCTCCAGAAGCGGACCGCGCGCGTTCAGCGCGGCAATATCCATGCCTGCGATCTTCTTGTATCCGGATGCAAGCTCTTGCCGTTCGGAAAGCGGCATCACGGTTTCAATATCGTCAAACCCGTCCGGCGCGCGCGCCTCCACGATGTCGAGAACCTTGTCCGGACCGTCGCCGCGATTGCGCAGGACGAGCGCATTGACCGTCTCGCGGCGCGCCTCCTCATAGGATTTGAGCGCCGCTTGCGTGGCCCCATGCGCCTTGATCTCGCGGGCCAGGATGCGCGCATCGATGATCCCCTGGCTCGCCCCATTCGAGCCGATCGGATACATCGCATGCGCCGCATCCCCGAGAAGCGTCAGCGGTCCAAAGCTCCATTGCGGCAGCGGGTTGCGATCCACCATCGGGAATTCATAGATCGCCTCGGCATCGCGGATGATTTGCGGCACGTCGAGCCAGTCAAAGGTCCAATCCTCGAACGCCGGCAGAAAATCCTCGAGCTTACCGGGGCGATTCCAGTCCTGTTTGCGCCAATCGTAATCCTCGGGCATGGTCAGATCCGCGATCCAGTTCAACAGGCTGCCGCCGTCTTCTGTATCGCCGATTGGATAGATGACGAACTTGCACCGTTTCACGCCCGCCATCGCCATCGACCGTCCCGTCAGGAACCGCGGCCCCTTGGTCACGCCGCGCCACATCATCGTGCCGCCCCAATGGGCCGGACCCTCGTCCGGATATTGCCCGGCGCGTAGGACCGAGTTAATCCCATCTGCCGCGATAAGAAGGCTCCCCTCCTCTGCGCCAAGCGCCGTCCCGGTCTTGCGATCTTCGAGACTGACCAACACGCCGGTCTCCGTTTCCTGCCATCCCGTGACCGCATGGCCCATCTTCACCACGTCGGCCCCGCAGCGTTCGATCAACGTCTCCAGAAGGAGCATCTGCAAACCGCCGCGATGGATCGAGAACTGTGGCCAATGATAGCCCGCATCCATACCGCGCGGCTCGGACCAGATCAGTTTGCCCTGACGCGAGAAATAAGCGACCTCTTCGGTGCGCAGCCCCACCTTATCGAGCCCATCCTCAAGCCCCATCTCGATCAATTCGCGCGTCGCATGCGGTTGCAGGTTGATACCGACGCCAAGCGGCTTGATCTCGCGCACCGCCTCGTAAATCCGGAACGGCACACCGATCTGGTGCAAGGAAAGGCCAAGGCTCAGACCGGCAATCCCGGCGCCTGCAATCAATACGGTCATCTGTCTCTTGGTCTCCGGCCATCCCACGAATGCTTGGACAGTGGATTCCTTTACCCATCGCCAGAGGTCAACCCCTTATCCTGTCGCGGTTGTGATGTGACTTCGCCGAAAACAAAGATTCGGGGCTTGAATTTCGCGGCCAATTGCGGCCCAAGAGAGGAAACCAACCGGGATCCGCGCCGATATGCTCAATTCGCTTTATCAATGGACGCTTCGCCTTGCCGATCATCCCCGCGCGCTCTGGGCGCTGGCCCTGATCAGTTTCGTCGAAAGCTCCTTCTTCCCGATCCCGCCCGATGTCCTGATGATCCCGATGATCCTGGCACGACCCTCGCGCGCGTGGCTGATCGCGACCGTTGCGCTCGTCGCCTCGGTGCTTGGCGGTTTGCTGGGCTATGCAATCGGAGCCTTTGCCTTTGAACAGATCGGCCAACCGATCCTGACCAGCCTCGGCAAAGCCGACGCCGTGGCCGAGTTCAACACCCGGTTCAACGATTTCGGCTTCTGGGCCGTGCTCGCTGCCGGGGTGACGCCCTTCCCGTTCAAGGTCATCACCATCATGTCGGGGTGGACGGGCATGCCGCTCGCGACCTTCGTTGTGACCTCGATCCTCGCCCGCGGCCTGCGCTTCTTCATCGTCGCCGCGCTCTTGTGGAAATATGGCGCACCGATCCGAGACTTCATCGAGAAGCGCCTCGGCCTGATGGCAACGCTCTTTGTCCTGCTGCTTTTTGGCGGCTTCTTCGTCACGAGGTATCTATGACCCGTTCGTTTCTGACCCTGCTCCTGACCGCATTCTCCGTGCTCTCGATCCTCGGGGCTTGGGGGTTTCAGTTCATCGGCGGGCTTGATCCTTGCGCCATGTGCTTCTGGCAACGCTATCCGCACTGGGCCGCCGCCGGCTTCGGGCTCCTGATGCTTGCGATGCACAAACGCCTTTTCGCACTGCTTGCCGCCCTTTCCACCTTCACCACCGCCGCCATCGGCGCCTACCATTCCGGCGTCGAGCGCAAATGGTGGGATGGCCCGGCGAGCTGTACCGGGCGTGGGCTCACGAATGACGGCTCGGGCAATCTCCTCGATTTCGCCAATGCCAAACCGCCCGCGCTTTGCGATGAAATCCCGTGGGAAATGTTCGGCGTCACCATGGCGAATCTGAACGCCATCGGCTCTTTCGTCGTGGCGCTTCTATGGATCTACGTCGCCTTCATGCCCAAAGACGCCCGCTAGATTCTTCACCCCGCCTTGCGCGTCGACAAGAGGAGGCTCGTCTCGCTCGTCGCGACGCCTTCGAACTTGCGGATGCGCGCCAGAACCGCATCCAGCGCCTCGAGCGTGTCCGTGCCAATCTCCACGATCAGATCCCAACGCCCATTGGTCGAATGAATAGCGCGTACCTCCGGCAGACCGCCAAGCTGGCGGGTGATCCGCTCTGCGCCGCGCCCCTCGATCCCGATCATCATCAGGCCCCGCACCGAGTCACGATGCGCATCCTGACGCAGCACAACCGTAAACCCCACAATGTCGCCCCGCGCCCGAAGCCGCTCGATCCGTCCCCGTACCGTGGTGCGTGACACCCCGAGCAAGAGCGCAAGATCCGAAAGAGAGGCCCGTGCATCATGCCGTAGAGCCGAAACAAGCTTGCGATCCAGATCATCCATTTTGGCGCAACCCACCTCCGTTATGTCAGGTTGAGGCCCAGTTTGCGCAAAATGTCGGCTGTTATTCAACCCATTTCGCACGCATCTTCGCGTCAGACCCGGAAAATGGAAACGCGACATGACCACCAAACCCATTCATCTGATCGGGGTGCCTATGGATTGCGGCAAGCGGCGACGCGGCTGTCTCATGGGGCCCGACGCCTATCGCACCGCAGGCCTCTCCGAGAGCCTCATCGACCTAGGCCATACCGTCACCGACACAGGCAATGTTCAGCCCGGCGCTTTTGCTCCCGAGGCCAAAGACACCCATCTGCACGCGCTCAATGAGACCGTCGCCTGGACCCGCGCGCTACAGAAAAGCGCCGAGGCGGCGATGGCCGACGGTTTGCCGATTTTCATGGGCGGCGACCATGCGCTCTCCGCTGGCACGGTGAGCGGAGTCGCGGCTCATGCGGCGCGCGAAGGCCGTCCGCAATTCGTGCTCTGGCTGGATGCCCATACCGATTTTCACACCCCCGGCAGCACGGATTCCGGCAATCTCCACGGCACCCCGGTCGCCTATATCAGTGGTCAGAAAGGTTTCGACGCCTTCCCGCCCCTGCCCGCTGCCGTGCCAGAAGAGAACATCTGCCTCCTCGGGCTGCGCTCGGTCGACCGCGCCGAACGTGCCGCGATCGAAAAGACGGGAATCCACGCCCATGACATGCGCGAGATTGATGAGCACGGCATCGCCCGTCCCCTCGCCGCCTTCCTCGACCGCGTCGCAGCAGCCAAGGGTATGCTGCATGTGAGCCTCGATGTGGACTTTCTCGACCCCGATGTGGCCCCTGCCGTCGGCACGACCGTTCCCGGCGGCGCTACGGTGCGCGAGGCGCATCTGGTGATGGAAATGCTCTATGACAGCGGGTTGATGACCTCTCTCGACCTCGTGGAATTGAACCCTTTCCTCGATACCCGCGGCCGCACCGCCAAACTCATGGTGGACCTCGCCGCGTCGGCCCTTGGCCGCAACATCTTTGACCGCGTGACCCGGAGCTACTCATGATCCAACCCTCTCACAAAGCCCTCGTCCCCTTCGTCAGCGTCGAAAACATGATGCGCCTCGTGCATCATGTCGGCCTTGAGAAGATGCTCACCGACCTCGCCGCCTATATCGAGGACGATTTCCGCCGATGGGAGCTTTTCGACAAGACCCCGCGCGTCGCCTCGCATTCCGATGTCGGCGTGATCGAATTGATGCCGACCTCGGATGGCGAGGCCTATGGCTTCAAATACGTGAACGGCCACCCCAAGAACACCTCCGAAGGGCTTCAGACCGTGACCGCCTTTGGCCTGCTTGCCAATGTCTATACCGGTTACCCAACGCTCCTTACGGAGATGACGCTGTTGACCGCACTGCGCACCGCCGCCACCTCAGCAATGGTCGCCAAGCATCTGGCGCCAAAGGGGTCTTCGACCATGGCCATGATCGGCAACGGGGCGCAGTCCGAGTTCCAGAGCCTCGCCATGAAGGCCATCGTCGGCATCGACACCGTGCGCCTCTTTGACCGCGATCCAAAGGCGACCGAGAAATGCGCAGCGAACCTCGAAGGCACCGGCCTCACCGTGATCCGCTGCACCTCGCCGGAAGAAGCCATCGAGGGCGCGCAGATCCTCACCACCTGCACCGCCGACAAGCAATATGCCACCATTCTCAGCGACAACATGGTCGGCGCCGGCGTGCATATCAATGCCATCGGCGGCGACTGTCCGGGCAAGACGGAACTGGCCAAGGGCATCCTCGAGCGCTCTGACGTCTTCGTCGAATACCCGCCTCAGACCCGCATTGAGGGCGAGATCCAACAGATGCCCGAGGACTTTGCCGTGACCGAGCTTTGGGAAGTCATCACCGGCGCGAAACAAGGCCGCCGCGATGCGCGCCAGATCACGCTCTTTGACGGGGTCGGCTTTGCCATCGAGGATTTCTCGGCCCTGCGCTACGTGCGCGACACGGTGCTCGAGACCCCGTTTCACCAGGATCTCGATCTTCTTGCCGATCCCGACGATCCGCGCGATCTCTTCGGGATGCTGACCCGCGCGGCGGGCTAGGCCACCATCGCCGCCAGCCATGCATAGAGCGGCAGGCCAAGCGTCAGGTTGAACGGGAAGGTGATCCCGAGCGAGGCGGAGAGGTAGACCCCCGCCTTCGCCTCGGGCAAGGCAATGCGCATGGCGGCGGGCACGGCGATATAGGAGGCCGACGCCGCCAGCGTCATCATCAGGAACACGCCCCCCTGCGACAGGCCGATGGCCACCCCCGCGCCGAGGCCGAGGACGCTGCCGATCACCGGCATGAGACAGCCGAAGGCAAAGAGCCCGAGGCTCAGTTCGCTGCGATGGCTGAGAAGGCTGCGCCCTGCCGAAAGGCCCATGTCGAGGAGGAAAAGGCAAAGTACGCCGGTAAAGGGCACGACGATGAATTCATCAACCTGTTCAAGTCCCGGCTTGCCCGTCACCGCGCCGATCACGAAGGCCCCGACAAGAAGAACGATAGAACCGTTGGCAAGGATATCGCGCAAGAGCGTCGCGTCGAGCTTGGTGCCCGGGCGGCTCCGCGCCGCGAGCCAGAGCGCCGAGAGGATCGCCGGAACCTCCATCACCGCGGCCACCGCCACGATGTAGCTCTCCGAGGAAATCCCTTGTGTTTCCAGAAGGTTCGACGCCGTCACGAAAGTCACGATGGAGATCGAGCCATAGTGCCCGGCAACCGCCGCCGCATCGAGCTGACCAAGCCGCGTGAGCGCGCGCAGGAGGATATAGGCGAGGAACGGCATCAGGAGCGAGAGCACCGCCCCCGCAAAGAGCGTCGCGATGAGCTTGCCAGAGGCCCCGGACTCGGAGACACCCACACCGCCTTTGAAGCCGATGGCAAAGAGGAGGTAGATCGACATGACCTTCGCCGCGCCCACGGGAATCGAAAGGTCGCTGCGCATGACCGCCGCCACGAGGCCGAGCGCGAAGAAAAGGATTGTCGGAACGAGAAGATTGTCCGCCAGCATGGTCAGGGCCGTATCCATCACGGGCCTCCTTATTTTTCGTTATTTCACTGGGCTGGCGGTATGGCTTGAACCAAATCATATCTCCAATATATTGTTTCAACGATTTTGATAGTTTTGGACTATGTAAATGCGCCCAACCCTGCGCCAGCTTCAATATCTCGTCGAAGTCGCGGATTGCGGGCGTTTCGGACTCGCCGCCGAGCGGCTCAATATCAGCCAGCCAAGCCTCTCGACCCAGATCGGAGAGGCCGAGGCCGATCTCGGCGCGCGGGTCTTCAACCGGGGGCGCCACGGCGCGACACTGACCGAGGCCGGGGTCGAGATCGTGCGCCGGGCGCGGCGCATCCTGAACGAGATGGAAGACCTGCGCGCCTCCGTGACGGGCGACGGGATTTTTGACGGGCGCCTGCGCCTCGGCGTGCTGCCGTCCATCGGCCCCTACCTCCTGCCCGGCGTGGTGCGTGAATTGCACCGCGACCACCCGAGTTTTCGCCTCGTGATCCGCGAGGAGGCCACGACGGATCTTGAGCAGGGACTGCGCGCGGGACGGCTCGACATGATCCTGTCCACGCCAGAGGATCACCCCGGCACGCTTCAGACGCCGCTCTTTCACGAAAGCCTCTGGGCCGCGCTCGCCCCGGATGACCCGCTTGCCGCAACTGACGCGCCTCTCGCCCCCGACGCGCTCGCCGGGCGCAGCCTGCTGACCATCGGGCCGCGCCATCGTCTCTCCGGGATCGTCGCGGAGCTCGCCGCGCAGGCCAATGCCCATGTGCCGGATGAGTATGAAGGCACGAGCCTCGCCGCGATCCGTATCATGGCGGCGGCGGGAAATGGGGTCGCGGTCCTCCCCCGGCTCTATGCCGCCGCCGAGGCGCGCCGGATCGGCGATACCGTCATGCGCCGGATCGACGCCCCGCGCACGCAGCGCACGATCGCCCTGATCCAGCCCGCCGCGTTCGAACCCCGCCCCGGCACCGACATCCTCGCCGGCGCGCTGTCGCGCGAGGCCAACCGCCTCATGGATGATCTCTGATCACGCCTCAAGCTCGGCATCCCAGTAGAGAAAGTCGAGCCAGCTTTCGTGCAGGTAGCCCGGCGGAAAGCGCCGCCCCATATTGCGCAGCTCTTCTGAGGCTGGCTGCCGGGGCGGCTTGCGCAGGTGCATCCCTGCCTGACGCAAGGATTTTGACCCCTTGCGCAGGTTGCAGGGACTACAGGCTGCAACCACGTTCTGCCAGCTCGTGACCCCGCCCGCCGCGCGCGGCACCACATGGTCAAAGGTCAAATCGCCCTTCGCGCCGCAATACTGACAGCGGAATTCATCCCTCAGAAACAAATTAAAGCGCGTGAAGGCCACGCGCTTTTGGGGTTTGACATAGTCTTTGAGGACGACGACGCTCGGGATCCTGATCTCGGTCGAGGGGCTTCGCACGACCGCATCATATTCCGCCACGATATCGACCCTGTCCATGAACGCCGCCTTGACCGCATCCTGCCAAGGCCAAAGAGAGAGGGGGTAATAAGAAAGCGGCCTGTAGTCCGCATTGAGCACAAGCGCCGGGTGCTGACGCATCCCCGCCGGTTGCCGTGTGAATTCTGTCCTGAAATCGCCGTCCATTGTTCCGAGTCGCCCTTCGCCTCGCCTGCCCAGTCTCATGGCACCGAGGCGGGCGAACCCGCCCCTGCCTGTACCCACTATATCTCGTGGCAAGCATCTGACAAGCCTCATGATATATGCGGATGACAACAGGGATAGAGTGTGTCCGTAACGCCCATATGACAGGCAGACGCGCAGAAAAAAGGCCGACACCCCAAGGGCATCGGCCTACGATCTGTGGCTTTGCGTCGTCGAAAGGGCTCTAACGGAACCCGCGCGCGTCAAGCGCCAGCGTGATACCAAGCGATACGCGCACATCCGATTGCCCGATCATCGACCCAAGCGCTTCGCTGCCAATGGCATTCGTCGCCGAAAGATCGATGCTCGCACTGCTGTTCTTCGGATAATAGCGCAGGCCCGTCGCCCACACAGTGCGCTGTCCTGCACTGACCGGTGTCACTTCGCCGATGACCTCAAGGCCCGGCGCGATCTCATAGTTCACACCAAGACCGAGACCATAGTACTCTTTCGAGCTAAAGGCAGCCGCCTTCGGACTTGCCATAAGGGCGAGTTTCGGGCTCGCCTTATACATCATCGGCATCGCAATGAAGAACGTCCCATTCTTCGACCCGGACCGATCACGACCCAACTTCGCCAGCATCGAGAGAGAGAACGGGCTACCGTTGTTCTGATCCATGAAGCGCAGCTTCAGACCCAGCGCATAGCTTGCGGCGCGGCTCGGGATCGTGCCAACCGGCACCGAGCCGTCATTGGCAAATTTCTCATAGCTGACATCGATTTGCCCGTCATAGTCGGGGCTGAACTGAAGCTCGCCAGCATAGGCGCCATCCGATCCGCCGCTCGCGCGCCCAACGAATATCCCGGGCGTGAGCGTATCCGCGGATGCAAGGGTAAAGCCGTCGCGCTGCAAATGGCGTTGCCGCATGGTCAGCGGTTCGGCTGCAAGACCGCGGTAGTTCGGCCGATAGGCCGGACCGCGCCCCGGCGTATAGGTCATGGTCGCACCAACCATAAACTGATCGCCATCGGGGAACATGGTCATGATCCGCGTCGCGGGAGACACCCCAAGCCCGTTGGTCACAAAAACATCAAGCGCCCCTTTGGGAGAGATGTTGAACCGCGCCCCAAGTGTTAGAACCGGTTTCTTCTCAATCGCGCCCGCGCTCGAGATCGAATTGCCTCCCGAGAGCGGAACATTCACCGCCCCATAGGTGGTCCAACGCAGCGACGGTTTATAACTAAACCCAGCCCCGAGGCTCGCCACCGTGCCATAGAACGGCAGCCCGCCAATCGTATCGGGCAGCGCGCTGACCCCCGGCGTCACATGAAGTTGCAACGCATCGGACACAGAATAGCTCACCGGTACGTGCAGCGAACCCACCACATGCGAATTGCTCGCCGCAGTTGGGATGCCGAAATAGGGAGAGCGGAAGATGAACTGCTCGACCGAGCCTTGCACAGCCACTTTCCAAGGGCCGGATTCGACAAGGCCAACCTTGCCCTCAAGGCTCGTGGTGTGGAACCGAATCTGCGAGGTCACACCGCCAATCGGTGACACGGGCGGATCATGAAACTCCGAGTGTCCGATCCCGATCTGGAACCGGGGACTAACCGCATAGGTCACACCGCCGTAATAGGTCTGGTTCGCGGTGCCAACTGCGGCCTTGCCCGGCGCGGTCTGGTGCGATCCAACCCAAAGCCGAAGCGTGCCAGCCGGCAAAAGGTTCGCGGTGGTGAAATTGACAAAGCGATCCGGATGCATCTCGACGGGGGTGCGCAATCCGGTCCCTTGGGCCGCAACCGCCCCCGCGGTCATCACGAGCCCCGCTGCGAGGCCGAAAAGCCTCTTGTTGTTGGACGGTTTGAAAGGCGTTTTGGTAAATACGGTCACGGGTTTCTCCGGTCCTGAAATGGGCGCATCTGCCCCATCTATAGGCCATTGCGCGTGGCGCACGAAACCCAAAATGCCCCGCCGACGCAATCCCGCCGAGGAACACGATGGGCCGTGCATAAATGTCACGCGCTTCAGAGGCTAAGCTTGTCGCGCATGAAGGCAAGCGCCACCGAAAGACCGTCCGGTGCAATACCGTGGCCAGTGCCTTTCATGATATGGGCGTAGACATCGGTCCACCCGGCCTTTTGAAGTGCCTCTGCCGCCTCCGGCAAGGACTGTACCGGCACCACATCATCGGCATCCCCATGCACAAGAAGCACCGGAGGACGGCAAAGCGCCTCATCCTCAAGCGTTTCCGGCGCAAGAAGCCGCCCGGAGAAAGCCACGATCCCCGCCACCGGGTCTTCCCGACGCGGAGCGACATGCAGGCTCATCATCGTGCCTTGGCTGAACCCGAACAGGACAACCTGCTCTGGCAGCACGTCCTCGTCGACCATTACACCATCGAGATAGGCATTGAGATCGTCGATCGCCGCCCGCATCCCGCGCTCGCTTTCTTCTTCCGACGAGCCGTCGATCCACGGGATCGGAAACCACTGGAACCCGAACGGCACCCCGGCACAGCTTTCCGGCGCATCCGGCGCAAGGAAAAGCGTGTCCGGCAAATGCTCGGCCAGCGGATCAGCAAGCCCGAGAAGGTCCGCCCCATTGGCGCCATAGCCATGCAGGAAAATCACCACCGAACGGGTGGTGCCCGATTGCGGCTCCTTGCGGCCACTGGTCAAAACACGAGTCATCTGATCCCTTCCCTGTCCTTTGCATGATGGTAGTAAGCCCACAAAAGCCGCGCTGCAACCGCCCGCCACGGTGCCCAGCCCTCGGCCAGCTCGCGAAAGGCGCGTTCCTTGGGGCGTTCGTCAAGCGCAAAGAGAACCCGCGCCGATTCCTGAAGCGCAAGATCGCCCGGCGCGAACACATCCGCCCGCCCAAGCGAGAACATCGCGTAGATCTCTGCCGTCCACACACCGATCCCGCTCACCTGCGTGAGGGTCGCGATCACCTCTGCATTCGGAGCATCTCGCAACCCTTTGAAATCAATGCGCGCTTCAGCCAAAGCACGGGCATAGCGCACCTTCTGACGACTCAGGCCACAGGCCCGCAACGCGTCATCGCTCGCCCACATGATCTTGCGCGGCCCGGTCAGACGCGCCGCCCGCATCCGCTGCCAGATCGCCTCCGCCGCCGCCACGCTGACCTGCTGGCTCACGATCGCGCTCAGAAGCGGCTCGAACCCGTCCTTCTTGCGCCGAAGCGGCAAGCTCCCGGTCACGGCAAGCGCCTCGGCAAAGCGTGGCTCTTGCGCAGCAAGCCACGCCGCCCCTTCCGCCACGCAGGCATCGCTCTCGATAATCCGTCCGACCGTCATCTCATTCGCCCCCGCGTCCCGCTGGACGCGCTTCACATATCAAGCTAACGCTTTGTCCATGATTCATACCGTAGACGATAGCACCGCCAAACGCAGCGTGATTGTGCTGGTCCTGGCACAGGCTTTTCTCGGCGCCCAGATGCCGATGATCTTCACCATTGGCGGCCTCGCCGGGCAATCGCTCGCCTCCAATCCCTGCTTCGCAACTCTGCCGATCTCGCTGATCGTCATCGGCTCCATGCTTGCCGCGACACCGGTCTCGATGATCATGCAGAAATATGGCCGCCGCGCGGGCTTCATGCTCGGGGCGATGGGCGGGGCGATCGGTGCGGCCATCGGCGCCTACGGCCTCTACCTCAACTCCTTCACCGTCTTCCTCATCGGCAGCCTGTTTACCGGCATCTACATGAGCGCGCAGGGTTTCTACCGCTTCGCCGCCGCCGATACTGCCTCCGACGCCTTCCGTCCCAAGGCGATTTCCTATGTTATGGCCGGGGGCCTCGCCGCCGCCATCATCGGCCCACAACTGGTCAAGGTCACAAGCCAGTCGATGGTGATTCCCTTCCTTGGCACCTACCTCACCGTGATCGCCATCAACGTGGTCGGCTCCGCGCTCTTTCTTTTCATCCACATCCCCCGCCCTCAAGCCCCAAGCGCCGATGCCCCCTATGGCCGTAGCCGCTGGGAACTCATCACCACGCCGCGCATTGCCGTGGCCGTGATCTGTGCCATGGTCTCCTACGCGCTGATGAACCTGGTGATGACCTCAACACCGCTCGCAGTCGTCGGCTGTGGCTTTGAGGAAG
Source organism: Shimia aestuarii (assembly GCF_022814865.1). Lineage (GTDB taxonomy): Bacteria > Pseudomonadota > Alphaproteobacteria > Rhodobacterales > Rhodobacteraceae > Shimia > Shimia aestuarii_A. Next base: position 78,064 of record NZ_JAKVRD010000007.1, read on the forward strand.
GCATGGCTGCGGATATCGTCTCGGCCCACGTGCTGGCGATGTATATCCCCTCCTTCTTTACCGGCCACCTGATCGCCCGCTTCGGCACCGAGAAGATCGTCGCCCTCGGCCTGCTGATCCTCGCCGGGGCCGGGGTCGTCGCTCTGCAAGGCGTGGAGCTCGAAAACTTCTTCATCGCTCTGATCCTCCTGGGCGTGGGCTGGAACTTCGGCTTCATCGGCGCAACCGCCATGCTCGCCGGGGCGCATGAGCCGCATGAACGCGGCCGCATGCAGGGCCTCAACGATCTTCTCGTCTTCGGCGGCGTCACCATGGCCTCGCTCGCCTCGGGCGGCTTGATGAACTGCTCCGGCGGCACGGCAGAGGTCGGCTGGACCTCGGTGAACCTTGCCATGGCCCCGTTCCTGATGCTCGCAGGCGGCGCGCTGATCTGGCTCGTGCTGCGCCCCAAGGAAGACTGAGCAGGGCCTTTTCCTCTTGCCGAAAATATCCCGGGGTGAGCGTTGCTTTTGCTCCGGCAAAAGCAAGGTGAGGGGCTGGCCCCTTCCTCGCGCCAAAGGCGCTCATCCTGTGCGCGCCCTCGGGCGCGCGCCGCTTACCAACGGCCCGTGAGCGCCCGACGCATCAACCCGGCCTTGCGCGCAAATTCGCTCGCCGCCAAGTCGCCCGACGCCACACGGCCCGGGGCTTCAATCGCCCGACGCAGCACGCCTTCAGCCTGCCAACCCGCCAACAACGCCTGACCAGCCGCGCGCGACACCGCGCCACGCTGCGCCCGCGCTGCCAATAGTCGCGCAAGCGCTTCGCGGGCAAGCTCCGCAACCGCCTCGGGGCGCCCATCGACAAGCGGGAAACATCCCCGCCCCTCAAGGTCAGGGATCGCCAAAAGCCAATTGGCCACACCAACCCCATAGGAGAAATCGCGCACGACACGCTCTTGCGCTGCGCCAAGCGCGCGCGCCGCGACCCCAAAAAGCCCGCCGGTCGTGGCGTCGATATGCGCGGCAAAGGCAGCCTCATCCTCGAACGGCTCGCGGTAAAGATCCCAACGCCGCGCTTCTACGGCCGCATCAAGCACCGCCGCGCCTTCTGGGTCGAGCCATGCGGCAAGCGGCGTCACAACCTCGTGGCGCCGCACCCTGCCGCCGCTGCCGATCTCCTCGAGCGCATCGCGCCACCATTGCAGGCGCATCTCGCCGATCATCGCTTCCTGCGTGACCCACGGCGCGCGCGCGATCTCGATGGCAAAGGCATGTAGCGGGAAAAGCACCTCGCGCGCCGCCGGATTCGCGGCCATCGTGGCAAGGAACCGATCCGGATCACCCTTCTGCACGATCAGCGCGCAAGCCCCAAGATCGTCCCCTGCGCTCATGACAAAAAGCCCCGGATCAACTCTGCGGTGCGCGCCGCGTCAACCACGCCGAGATGCGTCACCCCGTCGAGCACATGGTACTGCCCGCTGTCATTGACCGGCGCAAGAAGCGGCTCATAGCCTTGCGCAACAAAGCTCTCGTCATCCTTACCTACGACCAAAAGGAATTCGGGCAACGCGGCTGCATCCGCAAGATAGTCTCCGCGCGGCGCATAGGATTGGTTCAAGCGCCAGGAATAGGCCAGCGTCGCCTCGTTCCCGCGCTCCCCCTCACGGATGGCTTTCGGCATGGCAAACTGAATCACCGTCAGATGGTCGAGCGCGTGAATGCCCGCTGTATTCAGCATCGACAGGCCAATAATCCGCCGCAAGAGCACATGCGCCCACCCGCCGGATTTCGCCCGCGTCGTGGGCGCGTTGTGCTTGAGGAAAGGCGCGAGCAAAACCGCCTTGTCGATCATCCCGCCATGCGCGCCGCCTGCAAACCGCACGACAAGCCCGCCGCCAGAACTATGACCGAGAAGGACAACCTCCTGCCCCGGCTTGCGTTTGGCTGCGATCAGATCGGCCAGATCGTCCTCCAACTGGCCCATATAGGCGATATCACCGCGCATCCCCGGCCCGTTGAAATGGCCACGTAGATTGACCGCCAAGACATCCGCCGCCCCCTCGAGCCGCGCCGCAAGACCGGCGAATTGCCCGCCATGCCAGCCCGATCCATGCACCATGACCACAAGCGGCACATCTTGGCGCGATGCGGGCAACGACCAGGCGCTGAGTGTCTCGCCATCGCGCGCCTCGACCTGATCAAGCACCATTTCGGCGCGCGGCCTGTCGGCTGTCACATCATCAAAGCTCATCTTCCCCGCCGGGAGATCCTCTGGATCAACGGGCCTCTGCGACAGGATAAGAACGATCGGAATGATCGCGGTAATTGCGATCGAAATCAGGAGGAATTTCAAAATCGAAAAAAACAAAAACAAGACTCCCATAGGGGTTAGATCTGAACCCGCGCATCCCGCGTGAGCTTCCAGTTGATCGCATCAAGAAGCGCATCGAAAGACGCATCAACGATGTTCGCCGAAACCCCGACCGTCGCCCAACGCCGCCCGGCGTCATCCTCGAAGTCTATGATGACACGCGTCACGGCCTCAGTGCCGCCATTGGTGATCCGCACCTTGAAGTCGACGAGTCGCACCGCGTCGATGCTGTCCTGATACGGGCCAAGGTCTTTCTTGAGCGCCTGCCAGAGCGCGTTGACCGGCCCCTCGTCGCTCATGTCATGCTCATGCTCGTTCTTGAAGAAGGAGGTGACCTTCGCCCCGTCCGGCATCTGCACGGTGATCACCGCCTCGGATTCCACGACGAGCTGCCCGCGCGCATTCCGGCGGCGCTCAGAGATCACCCGGTAGCGCTCCACGTCAAAGTACACCTCGGTGAGGCCAAGCTCTTCGCGCGCCAAGAGCTCGAAACTCGCCTGCGCGGTGTCATAGCTGAACCCCTCGGATTCCCGCGCCTTGATACGGTCGAGGATACGCCCCAGCGCTGGGTTCCCCTTCTCGACCTCAAGGCCCGCATCCGCCAACCGCTTGCGCAGGTTCGACTGCCCGGCTTGGTTTGACATGGGGATGATGCGCTCGTTGCCGACAAGGCCCGGCTCCACATGTTCATAGGTCGACGGGTCCTTGAGGATCGCGCTCGCATGAAGCCCCGCCTTGTGGGCAAAGGCCGAGGCCCCCACGTAAGGCGCCTGTTTCATCGACACACGGTTCAGGATATCGTCGAGCAATCGGCTCGCCCGCGTGATCCCTTTGAGCGCCTGACGCGTGATCCCGGTCTCAAACCTCGAGGCATAGGGCTCCTTAAGCAAGAGCGTCGGAATGAGCGTCGTCAGGTTCGCATTGCCACAGCGTTCGCCAAGCCCGTTGAGCGTTCCCTGCACCTGTCGCGCGCCCGCATCCACCGCCGCCAGTGAGTTGGCCACCGCGTGTTCGGTATCATTGTGGGTATGGATGCCCAGATGATCGCCCGGCACGCCCGCTGCGATGACCGCCTCGGTGATCGCCCGAACCTCGCCCGGTAGCGTCCCGCCATTGGTATCGCAAAGAACAACCCACCGCGCCCCAGCGTCATAGGCCGCTTTCACCGTCTCGATCGCATAGGCCGGATTGGCCTTGTAGCCGTCAAAGAAATGCTCGGCATCAAAAAGCGCCTCCCGGCCTTGCGCGACAAGATAGGTCAGGGATTTCGCGATGTTCTCGACATTCTCCTCAAGCGTAATGCCAAGCGCGGTCGTGACATGGAAATCATGCGTCTTGCCGACAAGGCACACCGCCGGCGTGTGCGCATTCATGACCGCCGCAAGCACGTCATCGTTCTCCGCCGACATCCCCGCCCGCTTGGTCATGCCAAAGGCGGTGAACGTCGCGCGCATCTCGGGGCGGGCCTCGAAAAACTCGCTGTCGGTCGGGTTCGCGCCGGGCCAGCCGCCCTCGATATAGTCGATCCCCAACTGATCAAGCACCTTGGCGATCTGCATCTTCTCGGGCGTCGAGAATTGCACGCCCTGCGTCTGCTGCCCGTCGCGCAGCGTCGTGTCATAGAGATAGAGGCGGTCCTTGGTCATAGCAGCCCCTCCAGCTTGGCCGGATCGAACCCCGCCGCCGGGAGCAACTCGACCCCTGCCTTGCTCATCCGTACCTCAACGCCCGCCGCAACCAGCGCCGCCTTGAGGCGATCTACTTCGGAGAAGTCCTTGGTTTCCATGGCTTTGGCGCGGGTGTTGGCGAGCAGGATTTCATAGTTGGAAAGATCAAAGTCCGGGGCTTCGTCCCATCCACCCATTTCATCTGTTAACAAGCCAATTAGTTGAGCTCCGCGGAGCAATGCCGCAGCTTGTCCTTCCTTTGCATACACCCTCAGGAAATACATTGCGCTGCCAAAGTTAAGGTCGTCGCACAGTGCTTCTAGAAAGCGAGGAGGCATTTCTTCTTGCGGAGTAACTCCGCGGCAAAGGGCACGCCACTTTCGCAATGTTCTCTCAGCCTGCGCTCGTTTGTTCTCGGTCCAGTTCATTGGCTTTCGGTAGTCGGTCGAGAGGAACACGAACCGGATCACCTCGCCTGGCACGCCCTGCTCCAACAGATCATGCACGGTAAAGAAGTTGCCCAGACTCTTGGACATCTTCTTGCCCTCGACCTGCAACATCTCATTATGCAGCCAGTAATTCGCAAACCCACCACCGTCCTCGGCATGGCCCGACGCACAACAGCTTTGCGCGACCTCGTTTTCATGGTGCGGAAACTGTAGATCGTTGCCACCGCCATGGATATCAAAGGTCTCGCCCAATAGGTCCTTGGCCATGGCCGAGCATTCGATATGCCAGCCCGGACGCCCCCGCCCCCACGGGCTATCCCAACCGGGCAAATCCTCCGAAGACGGCTTCCAAAGCACGAAATCCATCGGATCTTCTTTGTAAGGTGCAACTTCGACCCGCGCGCCCGCGATCATGTCATCGACCGAACGACCAGAAAGCGCGCCATAATGCTTGTAGGCCCGCACACGGAACAGGACATGCCCATCCTTGGCATAGGCAAAGTCATCCGCGATGAGCTTTTCAATCATCGCGATCATCTGCGGGATATAGGCGGTCGCGCGCGGCATCTCATTGGGATCCATCGCCCCAAGCGCACGCATGTCGTCGAGATACCATTGCGTCGTCTCCGCCGTGATTTCTCCGATCTCGCGCCCCGACTCCTTGGCGCGTGCGTTGATCTTGTCATCCACATCCGTGAAATTGCGCACATAGGTGACGTGATCCGCGCCATAGACATGGCGCAGAAGCCGGTAGAGCACGTCGAACACCACCACGGGCCGCGCATTGCCGATATGGGCGCGGTCATAGACCGTCGGACCACAGACATACATCCGCACATTCTCGGGGTCGATCGGGGTAAAGACCTCTTTCTTGCGGGTCTTGGTGTTGTGCAGTTTGATCGTCGTCATGTCTCGTCCTTCGGGCACGCAAAGAGAGCTTGCGCGGCGGGCTTAACAACTTCAGATCATGTTTGGAATAGAAGAACGGCCCGCCGGAATGTCTCAGCAGGGAATGCAGCAAATAATGATGGTGCAGGTGATCTTCATGCGCCAGACCCTAGGCTGCCCTTTCGGAGCGGTCAAGACGCTTGACGCAGGCCAGCCTGCACCTCACCCTACGAGCCATGAGCCGTGACACCGTCAATACGATCTGCGCCGCCCTGCCCGGTGCCGACTGGTCCGAACCTTTCGGGCCGGGGCATGATGTCTGGAAGGTCGGAGACAAGATCTTTGCCGCCATCGGCGCGCAAGGCACTGGTGTCTCCGTGAAGACCCCCGATGTCGAGACCGCGCAGATGCTGATCGACGCGGGCGTCGGCGTGAAGGCCCCCTATTTTCACAAGAGCTGGATTCACCTGCCACTGGATGCCGAGACCGAGGAACTGCGCCACCGCATCACCGCCTCCTACGACCTCATCCGCGCGAGCCTGACCAAGAAGGCCCAAGCCGCGCTCGCGCCGCGCGCCTGAAATCTGCACTGACGCAATACCGACGTAATACCGACGCGATACATATCCCGGTTTTGATACCTCCCATCACACAATTGCATTTGACTTCCCCGCGTCGCTTTGGCCCTCTCTGGGCTCATTTTCACGCAGCAAGGACGCCCCATGAAGCTCTCCCATCGCATCACGCACCTGACACCCTCCGGCTCTGACGGATGGGAGGTTTTCTACCGCGCCCGCCAGATGGTCGCCGCAGGTGAGGACGTGATCGAACTGACGATTGGCGAGCATGATATCGGCACCGATACCGTGATTCTCGACGCGATGGACCGCGCCGCCAAAGGCGGGCACACGGGCTATGCCATGGTCCCCGGCATCCAGTCCTTGCGCGAAAGCGTAGCGCGCCGGATCGAGGAAAGAACTGGCGTGCCAACGACTTACGAGAATATCCTCATCACACCCGGCGGGCAATCAGCCCTTTTCGCCGCGCATCTTGCGGCCTGTGACGAGGGCGACACCGCGCTTTATATTGACCCCTATTATGCGACCTATCCCGGCACAATCCGCGGCATCGGTGCCAAGCCCGTCGCCATCCAAACCCGCGCCGAAGACGCGTTTCAGCCCCGCGCCGAGGATATCGAGGCGCACGCGAAAGGCGCGTCTTCGCTCCTCATCAACACGCCGAACAACCCCACTGGCACGATCTATTCCCGCCAAACCCTCGACGGCATTGCCGAGGTCTGCCGCAAGCACGATCTCTGGCTAATCTCCGACGAAGTCTACGACACCCAAGTCTGGGAAGGCCAACACCTCTCCCCCCGCGCCCTCCCCAACATGGCCGACCGCACCCTCGTCGTCGGTTCCATGTCGAAGTCCCACGCCATGACCGGAAGCCGCGTCGGCTGGATTTGTGGCCCTGCCGACGTCGTTCAGCACCTCATAAACCTCGCCACGCATACGACCTATGGCGTGCCGGGATACATTCAGGACGCCGCCGATTTTGCCATCGCGCAAGGCCCTGATCTCGAAGAAAAAATTGCCGAACCCTTCCGCCGACGCCGCGCCCTTGCACGGGATATTCTCGCACGGCACAACGCGGTCGGTCTGATCCCCTCGCAAGGCGCGATGTATCTCATGCTCGACCTTCGCGCGACGGGCCTGAGCGGGTTCGAATTCGCCAATCGCCTGCTGGATGCGCATCGCATCGCCGTGATGCCGGGCGAGAGCTTTGGCAAGGCCGCTGCGGGTCACGTGCGCGTCGCCATGACCATCGAAGACAAGGCCTTCGCCGCAGCGCTTGAAACGATCTGCACCTTCGCGGAATCACTCTCGAAATAGCCATTCGCGACATTCTGTCGCTTTCCGCACAGATTTCGCCGCTTTTCCCGCCCAGACTTTCCCAAAACAGGGAGAGTTCACATGCGTCGGAAAATTTACCTGACGCGCCTTGTCATCGGGGCGGCCCGTGGCCGTGCTGCCCGTGGGCGGCCAAGCCCGTCCTGTCACCAACACAGATTCCAGACAGGACTTCAAAGGCTTAGATCCCATGACACAGATTCAACCCCGTCGCTCTGGTGGCCGCGCAGCACGCCACATCAGCCGTAGCACCCCGCTCGCTTCCAACGAACGCCCGATCCGTCCCGGTCTTGAAGGGGGGCGCTATAATCCCTTGGGCGAAACAGACATGGCCCGCATACACGCCGCCGCCCTGACCGCGCTTGAAGAGATCGGCCTCGCGGGCGCACCCGAAAGCGGTATCGCCGCCCTAACAGGCGCTGGCGCGGTGCTTGGCAGTGATGGCCGCCTGCGCTTCCCACGCGCGCTCGTCGAAGACACATTGGCCAACGCCAACCGAAGCGTAACGCTCTTTGGCCGCGATCCTTTGCAAGATATGCAGCTCTCCGGTGCACGTGTCCACTACGGAACGGCCGGGGCTGCCGTGCACGTGGTTGATCCCGAGGGGCGGCATTATCGGGAAAGCACCCTGCAAGACCTCTTTGAGGCGGCAAAGATCACAGACCACCTCGACAACATCCATTTCCTACAACGTCCGATGGTCGCCCGCGATATCACGGATAACCGCGAAATGGATTATAACACGGTCTATGCGTGCTGTTCCGGGACGCGAAAACATATAGGCACCTCTTTCTCTGATAAGGCCCATGTGGCCGACGCCCTTGAGATGCTTCACCTTATCGCGGGCGGCGAAGACGCTTGGCGTGCGCGACCATTTGTTAGCAATTCCAATTGCTTCGTTGTGCCACCCATGCGTTTCGCAACAGAGAGCTGCGAAGTGATGGAGGCCTGCATCGCGGGCGGCATGCCTGTCCTTTTGTTGTCGGCTGGCATGGCCGGGGCCACGGCGCCTTCCACCGTCGCAGGCGCCATCGTGCAATCGACCGCAGAGTGCCTTGCCGGTCTCGTCTATGTGAACGCCATCAAACCCGGTCACCCGGCGATCTTTGGCACCTGGCCTTTCGGCCTCGACCTGCGCACCGGCGCAATGAGCGTCGGGTCAGGCGAACAGGCACTTCTGTCGTCGGGCTGCGCCCAGATGCACCGCTACTATGATCTCCCCGGCGGCTCAGCGGCCGGTGCGGCGGACTCCAAACTCCCAGATATGCAGGCCGGTTGGGAGCAGATGTGCTCGGCCGTGATGACCGGGCTTTCCGGTTGCAACATGGTTTATGAAGCTGCGGGAATGCATGCCTCTCTCCTAGGATTCTGTCAGGAGTCCCTAATCCTTGGGGACGATCTCATCGGGCAGGCGTTGCGCTGTGTACGGGGCATCGAGGTCGATGATGAAACCCTTGCCCTCGATCAGATGCGCGAGGTTTGCTTGGAGGGACCAGGACATTACCTTGGAACCTCGCAAACCCTTGGGCGAATGGAAAAAGATCATGTTTATCCAAAACTTGGGGACAGAACCTCACCCAAAGAATGGGATGAAAAAGGGAAACCTGACTTGATTGCCAAGGCCACGGCTCGCAAGAATGACATCCTCGCCGCGCCAGGCCTTGCCCAGTTTGATCCGCGCATTGATCGGGAAATCCGGAAGCGGTTCAATATCCACCTGCGCCCCTAAGGAGCGCGCGCGGGCATCTTGCAAGGTGCTTTCCGTCATCCCTTTGGAGTTTGCGCTGGCAACCGAGCTATGGGAATCCCGAACAAAAATATATAAATAATTACAATAACCTAAAGAACAAACCAGATCTTCCAACTGGCCCTCAAGGCCGGGCGTGCGGCAGTACACGCCCGGCCTGATCGCTCCGGCCCTGGGGGGGGAATGAAAGGCGACCGGAGCTTTGTGCTTTGCGTCAGCCGTCTTTCTTGGCAAGCACGCCGGCTTCCACGGCCGCCTGATATTCTTCCTCCGAGACGCTCCCATCGGCATCCGCATCGATCGCGGCAAAGACCTCCTCGGTCACGTCGGGGTGCACCTGCTTGATTTCTTCCATGCTGATAGCCCCGTCGCCATTGGCGTCTGCGGTCATGGCGTAGGCGGGAAGAGCGGCACCGGTGAGGGTCAGGACGGTGGCAATCATTGCACGTTTCATTTGATGTACTCCTATGTCGATCAGATTGATCTTGTTTCATTGTGAAGGCGCGTTGCTGATGCCTTCGAAACCATAGACGCGGGAAATCCCATTATCGTTCCTCGCCGCCGCCGTTTCCCCGGAACTGGCCGAAAACTGCCAAATTCGCCCTGCGCGACCGGCAAACCGGTGCCGAAAAAGCCCCCTTCCCGTTCCTCGGCGGAAAACCCCGGCCTTTTCAAAGGGTTCTGCCTCACCAATGTTCTGGACAAGACAACAGGCACGAAGGAAGCTCCCGATGAAATGCACGAAAACACGCGAGAAAGAGGTCGATTTCGCCCAGCTTCGCACAAGGCTGCTTCGGAAATCGCGGCGCTATGGATCAGAGGCCGAAGACCTTGTGCAGGAGGCGATCCTGAAACTCTTCACGCATCTGGCAGAGGGGGCCGAGATCGACAATCTCGAGGCCTACGCCACGACAACGCTGCACAATCTGGCCCGCTCCAGATGGCGAAAGATGGTCGCAACCGAAGAGTTTGACGAGGGAATGACAGTCACAGAGGCGGACGCCAGCGTCCATCTCGAAGCGAGAGAGACCCTCGCGGCCATAGACGCCTTGCCCGACCATCAGGCCAGCTTGCTGCGCCTCGTCGCCAAAGGGACACAGAGCCCCTATGACATTGCCTCCCGGACCGGTCTGCCGCTTGGAACCGTGAATTCTCGCCTCGCCCGTGCCCGCGCGCGGCTACGCGATCTTACGGATTCATAACCCGGTCAAAAAATAGGGGGGCTAACGCCCCCCAGTTTCGCCACTCAAGCTCACTCTATGTACCGCCCGTAGTTTTTGCCTGCGGCCTGAGCGTCGTCGGGGCGAGCGCACCCGCCCCGTGTTCTGGCGAGAGAAGGCGGCTGTCCGCCTTCTCTCTAGTTCTTTTTTAGCCGAGATTATCGCTCTCAGTCCCATTCGGGTTAGATGCGATTATCCTACGACCTTCCACGCGACGGACGTGGTAACCATCGTGAAGACCTGCTTCAACTTCATTTGCCAATCGTCCTCGGGTGATTTCCCCCCGTCCTGGCACATTGAAGTGAGTGTTCAACCCGGTTTCGGTTTCACGTGTGACCGTGATTTTCTTTCGAGGCACTAAATTCACCTCCTTTCCACTTTTCCACAGGTTGCGAGCTTTTCTTGGTGGCAAACCTGTGAGTAAGTCCGTGCGCTATTGATCGCCTCCTTCGGCTATGGTTCGTTGATATTCATCGACCCAACGGGGCCGAATTAGGTTGTTCCACCGCCCACACGGATTAAGCGGGGGAAAAGCCGGGGAGCGGTGTTGGCGCACCGTTCCCCAACTCTCAATCTCTTAGCTACACCCGCTTGTCGCGCCGCAGGTGTTGCATTTCATGCAGGTGCCATTGCGCACCAGCGTGTAGTTGCCGCAATCGCCGCAAGGATCGCCTTCGTAGCCCTGCATTTTGGCCTTGGTGCGCGCATCCATCGACACGGTCCCTGTCGATACGGCGGTCGTGGTCGTGGTGGCGCTGACCGTCGCGCCGCCGGTTTCGGGCACGAGTGTCTGTAGCGCGACCTCCGGGTCGACCGTATTGAGCGCCACCGCCCCGGCACCGCCGTTCAGCACCACAAGTTCTTGCGGAAGGCGCTTGCGCAGATAGCCGGTCGAGGAGATCTGCTTAAGCACTTCGAGCGATTTCGACGCCGCGCTTTCGCTGAGTTCCTGCACGTTCGACACGCCCTCTTCCTCGCCACGACCGAGGTCATCGAAGGACGCACCCTGCGGCTTCACATGTGCCAGGTCTGTTCGATCAAGATAAGAAACAGCCAGTTCCCGGAAGATATAATCGAGGATGGATGTTGCATTTTTGATAGAATCGTTGCCCTGGACCATGCCCGCCGGCTCGAATTTCGTGAAGGTAAAGGCGTCGACGAACTCCTCAAGCGGCACGCCATACTGAAGGCCAACAGAAACCGCGATGGCAAAGTTGTTCATCATCGCCCGGAAGCCCGCGCCTTCCTTGTGCATGTCGATGAAGATCTCGCCAAGCGAGCCATCCTCATACTCTCCGGTGCGCAGATAAACCTTGTGACCCCCGACAACCGCTTTCTGGGTATAGCCCTTGCGGCGCTCTGGCATCTTGGTGCGCTGAGACTTGATGATCTCCTTGACCACGACTTTCTCGATGATTTTCTCGGCGAGAACGGTGGCCTTTTCCTGCATCGAGCCGCTCTCGAGCACCTCGGCCGCCTCGTCGTCATCCTCGACCAGCGCCGCCGCGAGGGGCTGCGAGAGTTTCGAACCGTCACGATAGAGCGCGTTGGCCTTCACACCGAGCGACCAGGACAGCTCATAAGCCTTCTGGCAATCCTCGATGGTCGCATCGTTGGGCATGTTGATCGTCTTGGAGATCGCGCCCGAGATGAACGACTGCGCCGCCGCCATCATGGTGATGTGGCTGTTGACCGAGAGATACCGCTTACCCTTCTTACCGCAGGGGTTGGCGCAGTCGAAGATCGCATAGTGTTCTTCCTTGAGGAAGGGCGCCCCTTCGAGGGTCATCGTGCCGCAGACGTGGTCGTTCGCCGCGTCGATATCCTTCCGCGAGAACCCAAGATGGGTCAGCATGTCGAAGGTCGGATCGTTGAGCTTCTCCGCCGGGATGCCAAGCACATTGGTGCAGAAGGCCTCTCCAAGGGTCCACTGATTGAACACAAAGCGGATGTCGAACGCGGTTTCGAGCGAGGCTTCGATCTTGTCGAGTTCCGCCTGACCGAACCCATGCCCGATAAGCGAGGTGTGGTTGATGCCCGGCGCGTTGCCAAGGCTCCCATGGCCCACCGCGTAAGACACGATTTCTTCGATCTGCGAGGAAGAATAGCCAAGTTTCTCGAGCGCCGAAGGCACAGAGCGGTTGATGATCTTGAAGTACCCACCACCAGCGAGCTTCTTGAATTTCACCAGAGCAAAGTCCGGCTCGATCCCGGTCGTGTCGCAATCCATGACAAGGCCAATCGTGCCGGTCGGCGCGATGACCGAGGTCTGCGCGTTGCGATAGCCGTTCTTTTCGCCAAGGCGCAGTGCCTCGTCCCAGCTCGACTGTGCGAGCGCGACGAGCTTCTGATCCGGGCAGCTATCAAGATCAAGCGCGACCGGCTTCACCTCAAGCCCTTCATAGCCTTCCGTTTCGCCATAGGCGGCCCGGCGGTGGTTGCGAATGACCCGGAGCATGTGATCGGCGTTGCGTTTGTAGCCCGAGAACGGCCCGAGTTCGCCCGCCATCTCCGCCGAGGTTGCATAGGCGACGCCGGTCATGATCGCGGTGAGCGCGCCGGTGAGCGCCCGGCCCTCCTCGGAGTCATAGCTCATGCCCATGTTCATCAAGAGGCCACCGATGTTGGCATAGCCAAGTCCGAGCGTCCGGAAGTCATAGGACAGCTGCGCGATTTCCTTCGACGGGAACTGCGCCATCATCACCGAGATCTCGAGGGTGACGGTCCAAAGACGCGTCGCGTGCATGTAGTCTTCGGCGTTGAACTTGCCGTCTTCAAGGAAGGTCAGCAGGTTCATCGACGCGAGGTTACAGGCCGTATCGTCAAGGAACATGTACTCCGAGCACGGGTTGGAGCCGCGGATTTCGCCGTCTTCCGGGCAGGTATGCCAGGCGTTCACGGTGTCATGGAACTGAATGCCGGGGTCGGCACAGGCCCAGGCCGCGTGGCCCACGTCTTCCCAGAGCTTCCGCGCCTTGATGGTCTTGGCGACCGAGCCGTCCGTGCGACGGATCAGCTCCCAATCTGCGTCGTCCTTAACCGCCTTCAGGAAAGCATCAGTGACGCGGATCGAGTTGTTGGAGTTCTGACCGGAGACAGATGCATAGGCCTCGCTATCCCAATCAGTGTCATAGGTCGGGAACTCGATGGAGCCATAACCCTGCTTGGCGTAATCAAGCACACGCTTGACGTAAGTCTCGGGGATAGCAACCTTTTTGGAGTCCCTGATCGCCGCCTTCAGGCCTTCGTTGACCTTCGGATCATAGGCGTCCTCTTCCTTGCCGTCCCAGGCACGGATCGCTGCGAAGATCGCATTGAGCTTCTCTTCGTGCATCTTCGAGCCGGCCACGATGGAGGCGACCTTCTGCTCTTCCTTGACCTTCCAGTTGATGTATTCCTCGATATCCGGGTGATCGGCATCGACGATGACCATCTTGGCCGCGCGGCGCGTCGTGCCGCCGGATTTGATTGCGCCCGCCGCGCGGTCGCCGATCTTCAGGAACCCCATCAGGCCCGAGGATTTCCCACCGCCCGACAGATTCTCGTTGGCCGCCCGTAGCGACGAAAAGTTGGTGCCGGTGCCGGAGCCGTATTTGAACAGGCGTGCCTCACGCACCCAGAGATCCATAATACCGCCATCGCCAACAAGGTCGTCGGCCACGGATTGAATAAAGCACGCATGCGGCTGCGGATGCTCATAAGCGGATTTCGAGCGGGTCAGCTTGCCGGTCTTATGGTCGACATAGTGGTGTCCTTGGCTCGGGCCATCGATGCCATAGGCCCAATGCAGGCCGGTGTTGAACCATTGCGGAGAGTTTGGTGCCGCGCGCTGGGTCGCAAGCATGTAGCGCATTTCATCGAAATAGGCGCGGGCGTCCTTCTCGGTCGAGAAATAGCCCCCCTTCCAGCCCCAGTAGGTCCATGCGCCTGCGAGGCGATCAAAAACCTGCTTGGACGAGGTCTCGCCGCCCATCTCTGCGCCCTCGGCCGGAACCGAGCGCCAAAGGAACTCTGGCACGCCCTTTTCTTTGACCTTCTTGGTCTTCGAGGGCACGCCTGCTTTGCGGAAATATTTCTGGGCGATCACATCGCTTGCAACCTGGCTCCAGCTCGTCGGCACTTCGACATTGTCGAGACGGAACACGATCGTGCCATCCGGATTGCGAATCTCGCTCACAGTGCTTGCGAAATCCAAGCTTGCGTATGCGTCCTGCCCTGCCTTGGTGAAATTTCTTTCGATTTTCATTGTTATGCCTCTGCTTCCCAGCGTGTTGTCGTCCCCAAGGGCGCCTGTGCGCCCTGTCCGCCGGTGGCTCTGGAGGAAGAGACAAGACAGCCCCGCGCGGCGCCCATAGGTGCGCCGGTCTCCCGAACCATCCCGCTGTTCGGATCGCTGTTTGGTGTTCTGTCCCTGCTCCAGCCTGCGTCACCACTATATGTTGTGGCGCTCTCGGCTGACCCCCACAACCTGACGCATTCGGCACAAGACCGTCAAACATTTTATTTGGCTTCTGAGGGGATTTTTGATGTTGACCAGAAAGGCTGATTTTGACGCTCGCTGCCGTCGTCCGATTCCTTTCTTAACGCGAAGTCGCCGTCGAGTTGGCGCATCACTTCGGGAGCTTTGGCGAAGCGCCTAAAATTCAAGGAAAATCCGGAACGGGTCCGAAACGGTCCAAGATATCCACAACATCTAGCGAGACCGAAAAGGTTAACACAATATATATGTCACCTTCATGCGAATGACATGAAAATCGAATCTTGCAAGAAGGTGATTCTTCGCAAAAAGCGCCCGCAAGGCGCCAAAGCAAAAAGCAGTTGCCCGCTAAACAGGCGCCAAAGATGTGTCTTTGAAAATTGGTCGGGGCGGCGAGATTCGAACTCACGACCCCCTGTACCCAAAACAGGTGCGCTACCAGACTGCGCTACGCCCCGAACCGAGGCTGGGTTTAGCGGCTTCGTCTAGCGCGAACAAGGCCAAACAGCGTTGCTTTCGGAAATAGATGCATGACGCATCTCGCTGCCGACCGTGATCCCAAGCGCATCCGCCATCCCGCCGTTGATCTCGAGCACATAGCGCACAGGTGCGCGGCTTGGAATCTGGGTCCGGTCGCCGGGGATGGCCTCGTGGTGTATGCGAACGACCGCGCCAGCCTCATCGATGAAGAGCATGTCCAAAGGGATCAGCGTATTCTCCATCCAGAAACTGACCGGGCGCGTCCTGTCGAAGATGAAAAGCATGCCTGCCCCACGCGGCAGCGACTCACGCATCATCAATCCGCGCGCGCGTTCCGTCTCGTCATCAGCGATCTCGACACGGAAATGAGCTTGCCCCCAAGCGCCGCGCAAACTGACACGATCTTCTCGGCAGGTGGTCTCAGCGGCCCCGCCCGTCACGGACAAGAGCAGCCAAACCCCGGCGACAAGACCGCGTCGGATCATACGGTTTCCTTATCGAGCGCGTTTTCCCATGCGCTGACCTCGATGGCCATGAGGCCCCGTTTGCCTTCTATGGCGCGGATTGCAAGGGCTTCGCCTGGCTGCAGGTCCGCAAGACCCGACCGGCGCAGGACTTCTATATGCAAAAAGACGTCTTCAGGGCGCCCAAAGATATTGGCAAAGCCAAACCCCTTGCCCTTGTCGAACCATTTCACCCGCGCGGGTTCGAGCCGCGCATTGCGAATGTCTTCTTCATCCAGCTCGATGAAATCGGCGAGCGTATGCGACTCACTTGCGCCCGGCACTTCGATCCGGATCACTTCGACGGCCTGCACCCCGCGGTCGGTCTTTTGCGCATCAATCTCGATCCGGGCGCTATCTGCGACGGTGCTCTGACCGAAATTTCGCAAAACGTTGGCGTGCAACAACACGTCCGGCCCGCCCTCATCGCTGACGACAAATCCAAATCCCTTGACTGGATCGAACCATTTTACTTCCCCAATGATCCGAGTCAGCTCTCTTTTTGTATCACTCAACAGCTTAACCTTACGCCTTTCGTGAGTCGCGCCCCATGCGGGCGCCAGTCTGCGCGATTTTTCCAACTTGGGCAAGAAAAGCAGTAATTTGTTTTCAAGGACTTGCATTCCACGTTACGTGAATGACGCGTCCTGCCTTGCCCCCTTAGGGGTTGAGCCGTGTCACGCTCCAAGCCTCGTCAAAGGAAGCGCGACGCCAGACAAAACGATCATGCAACCTGAAGGCGCCATCGGCCCAGAACTCCATCTCCAAAGGTGTGATCCGGTAGCCCCCCCAATAAGGCGGTCGCTTGGGATTCGTCCCCTTCTGCGCCGTGATCTTCGCCACATCCGCCATCAGCGCCGCACGCGACGACAGTGGCTCGGATTGGCGCGAGGCCCAGGCCCCAAGACGGCTCTTGAGAGAGCGGGACTCATAATACTCATCTGCTTGCGGCCCTTCTTCACGGCTGACAAGCCCGCGCACCCGCACCTGACGGCGCAGCGATTTCCAGTGCATCACGAACCCCGCCTTGCCCGCGCTCTCGATCTCCCGCGCTTTGGCACTGCCGTAATTGGTGTAAAAGACAAAGGCTGCGTCTTCGATTTCCTTGAGAAGGACCATCCGCACATTCGGCAGGCCATCCGCATCCACCGTCGCAAGGGCGATGGCGTTTGGGTCATTGACCTCGCTTGCCTCTGCCTCACTCAACCATGCGCGCGCGATGGCGAATGGATCATCCCCTGCGAAAATCCCGGTTCTGTCTGACATGGTGCAAAGCCTCTCTGCTGCGTCTCACCGCTCTTGATGCGATCATGCGGATCGCCTAAACGTCCCTCTAACCGAATTGCGACGGAGACTGACGGAATGTCAAACAATCTGATGGCGGGCAAGCGCGGCGTGATCATGGGCCTTGCCAATGACAAGTCGATTGCCTGGGGCATTGCAAAGGCTTGCGCCGATGCGGGCGCCGAGATGGCCTTTACCTATATGGGCGAGGCGTTCAAGAAGCGCGTGGCCCCGCTGGCCGAACAACTGGGTGTCGAGACGCTGATCGATTGCGACGTGTCCGACATGGCCTCCGTCGATGCGGCCTTTGCCGAGATCGAAGCCAAATTCGGCAAGATCGACTTCCTCGTCCACGCCATCGGCTTTTCCGACAAGAACGAACTGCGCGGGCGCTATGTCGATACCAGCCGCGATAACTTCCTGATGACGATGGATGTGAGCTGCTACAGCTTCACCGCCGTGATGCAACGCGCTGAGAAGTTCATGAACGCGGGTGGCTCGGCCCTGACCCTGACCTACTACGGTGCAGAGCAGGTCATGCCGCATTACAACGTCATGGGCGTCGCCAAGGCCGCGCTTGAGGCTTCTGTAAAGTATCTCGCCGAAGACCTCGGCAAGGACGGCATCCGCGTCAATGCGATCTCGGCCGGCCCCATCAAGACGCTCGCCGCCTCCGGCATCGGCGATTTCCGTTATATCCTGAAATGGAACGAGCTGAACTCGCCGCTGCGCCGCAATGTCACCATCGACGACGTTGGCAACTCGGCGCTCTACTTGCTCTCCGATCTCGGAAGCGGCGTCACGGGCGAAAACCTGCATGTCGATGCGGGTTATCACGTGGTCGGCATGAAAGCGGTCGATGCGCCGGATATCGACGCTGTCACCGGAAGGAAGTAAACCATGAGCGACCGCCTGCCCCACGAAAAAGGCTTTCACATCAGCTGGGACCAGATCCATCGCGACTCCCGCGCACTTGCGTGGCGTCTTGACGGGCAAGGGCCGGACGACGGGGCTTGGCGCGCCGTGGTCGCCATCACCCGCGGTGGCATGGCGCCAGCAATGATCGTCAGCCGCGAGTTGGACATTCGCACCGTCGACACGATCAGCGTCAAGTCCTACCACTCCGGCGGTGGCAAGCAGGACCAGCAGCGCGAGGCGGAAGTCCTGAAATCCCCCGACGCAGACCTGATGGGCGACGGCACCGGCATCCTCATCATCGACGACCTTGTCGATAGCGGCAAAACGCTCGAACTGGTGCGGGAAATGTATCCCAAGGCACATTTTGCCACCGTCTATGCCAAGCCGAAGGGCCGTCCGCAGGTTGAGACCTTCATCACCGAGGTGAGCCAGGATACCTGGATTTTCTTCCCCTGGGACATGGCGCTGCAATATGTAGAGCCCTATCGCGGCACCGACTGAGACCGGCGCTGGCGTCTAGGGCGGATGCCTCCGGCGGGAGGTATTTTTACAGAGAAGAAGACAGGGGCGCATTGCCCCCGGTGAGAGCGGCCCTTAGGGTCGCTCTTGTTGTTTGAATCCCACGGAGAGCGCTCATGTCCTTGCCCCGCACAGCCGCCAGTTTTGCCCCGCCTGTCATGGAGGCCCGGCGCTGGCTTGAGGGGGTGACCTTCCCGCAGGACCGCCCCCTCATCAACGTGAGCCAAGCCGCGCCCGTCGATCCGCCGCCGGAAGCCCTGCGCCGCCATATCGCTGACGTCGCACTCAACCTGCCGGAGGCGCATCTCTACGGTCCCGTACTCGGCCTGCCCGGGCTGCGCGAAGAGGTCGCGACACAATTTGGCACGGCCTACGGCGGCGAGATCAGCGCCGCGCAGGTCGCCGTCACCGCAGGCTGCAATCAGGCGTTTTGTGCTGCGATCACAGCCACTTGCGGCGAGGCAGACGAGGTTATCCTCCCGGTGCCGTGGTACTTTAATCACAAAATGTGGCTCGACATGATGGGCGTCAAAGCCGTGCCGCTTCGCACCGGGGATGACCTTCTTCCGAATCCGGAAGCCGCCCGCGCGCTCATAACGTCTCGCACCCGCGCGATTGTGCTTGTGACCCCGAACAACCCCGGCGGCGTGGAATATCCCGCCGCGCTCGTGCGCGCCTTCTATGAGCTTGCGCGCGAAACCGGCCTGCGTCTGATCGTCGATGAAACCTACCGCGATTTCGATGCGCGCAGCGGCGCGGCGCATGATCTCTTCGCCGATCCGGACTGGCCCGAGACCTTGGTGCAGCTTTATTCCTTTTCCAAAGCCTATCGCCTCACCGGACACCGCGTCGGCGCGATGATTGCCTCTGAAACGCTCTTGTCAGAGGTCGAGAAGTTCCTCGATACGGTCACCATCTGCCCCAATCAACTCGGCCAACATGCCGCGCTCTGGGGCATGCAGAACCTCTCGCAATGGCTCTCGGGTGAGCGCGCCGAGATTCTCGACCGCCGCGCCGCAATTTCAGAGGCCATGCCCGCGCTCGAAGCGGAAGGTTGGCATCTCATGGGCGTGGGGGCCTATTTCGCCTATCTTCGTCACCCGTTTGCCATGTCCTCCCGCGATCTCGCCCCTGCGTTGGTGCGCGAGGCCGGGGTGCTCTGCCTGCCCGGCACGATGTTTATGCCCGAGGATCACGCAGCGGGCGGCGAACAGCTTCGTATTGCCTTTGCAAATGTGGACCGGGCGGGCATTGCCGCGCTCTTTGACCGCCTTGCCGCGGTTTCCTTCGAGAAACGCTAGGCCCCGGGGCTGCATCGCCCCTTGCTCCCCTTCTTCTTGCGTCGTAGACATCGCTCGATAAACGCAATGGAGAAGGCAGGGAGCCGTCATGTCCAAGTCAAGCACGTCGAAAACCCTCGTCTGGATTCTGATGGCCATGCTCATCTTCGGTCTGGGCGGGTTCGGGATTACCAATCTCGGGGGTTCGGCAACCTCTGTCGGCTCTGTCGGCGACAAGGAAATCGACATCAACGAATATGCCCGCGCCCTGCAAAACGAGCTGCGCGCTGTCGAAGCACAGACCGGCCAATCGCTGAGCTTTGCCGATGCGCGCGCTATGGGTCTCGATCAGATCGTGCTTGGTAATCTTGTCACCACCCGCGCGCTTGACGCCGAGAATGATCGCCTTGGGATCTCGCTTGGCGACGCCCGCCTCGCACAGGAACTTCGGGCAATTTCCGCCTTCAAATCGCCGGATGGCCAATTTGACCGCGAAGCCTATAAATTCGCGCTCGAGCAGATCGGCATGAGCGAAGCCGAGTTCGAAACCTCCATGCGCGAAGAAAGTGCCCGCGCCCTGCTTCAAACGGCGATTGTTTCTGGCCTTTCCATGCCGGTCTCCTACGGCGAGGTGATCTTGAACTTTGTCGGTGAAGAGCGCGATGTGACCATTGCACGTCTTGACGCCGAAGCGCTTGCCTACCCGGTTGCAACGCCGAGCGACGATCAACTCTTGGCCTATTACGAGGCCAACATCGACGCCTTCACACGTCCCGCCATGCGCGAGATCACCTATGCATGGCTGTCGCCTTCGATGCTGATCGACACGGTTGAGATCGACGAAGAGACCCTGCGCGCGCTCTACGAAGAGCGCAGCGCAGAGTTCAACACGCCCGAGCGCCGCCTCGTGGAACGTCTCGCCTTTGCCGACATGGACGCCGCAGAGGCGGCCCGCGCAAAGCTTGATGCAGGCGAAAGCAGCTTTGAAGATCTGGTCGCGGCGCGCGGTCTTGAGCTTTCCGATACCGATCTCGGCGACGTGAGCACCGCCGATCTTGGCGCCGCTGGTGAGGCCGTATTCTCCGCAGAGGTCGGAAGCGTTGCTGGCCCGATCCAAACCATCATCGGCCCGGCGCTGTTCCGTGTGAACGGTGTTCTGCCTGGCAACGAAGTCCCCTTTGACGAGGCCCTTCCCGAACTGCGCGAAGAACTAGCCGCTGAACGGGCGCGCCGTGTGATCGACTCCGAGATGAGCGCGATTGACGACCTTCTCGCGGCCGGGGCCACGCTCGAAGAACTCGCCAAGGAATCCGACATGCAGGTGGACCAGATTTCCTGGCATGACGGGTTGGGCGATGGCATTGCGGGCTATGAAGAATTCCGCGCACTTGCCGCGACACTGACCGCCGAGGACTTCCCCCAGATCGAGACCCTCGAGGATGGTGGCATCTTTGCCATGCGCCTTGATGGCGAAACCCCGGCCGCACCCGCCCCCTTTGACGAGGTGCGCGATGAGGTCGCCGCCGCGTGGACCCGTGATGAAACCGTGCGCCGCCTTGAAGAGATGGCTGCAAACCTGACGCCGATGCTCGGCGGGGATGCGGACCTTTCGGTCTATGGACTCGCACCGCGTACCGAGACCGGCATCCTGCGCAACGGATTTGTGCCCGATACACCCGCGACCTTCCTTGAGACCGTGTTCTCGCTTGAGGACGGTGCGGTTGCGACGCTGCCGCATGACGATACCGTGCTGATCCTGCGTCTCGACGCAGTGCGTCAGCCGGACAAGGAGAACGAGGAAATCTCCTCCCTCGCCAATACACTCCTGCGTCAGGCGGCCGAAGGCATCGCACAAGATGTGTTCCAAGCCTACGCCACCGAGATTCAGGCGCAGAAGGGTGTCACCCTCGACCAGCCTGCAATCAACGCCGTGCACGCGCAATTCCAATAAGCACTCCGACGAAAAGGCCCCTGCCGTGGAACTGACCCCCTCCTACGAGACCTTCGCCGCCGCTTATGAGGCCGGTCACAATCAGGTCGTCTATGCCCGGCTGGCCGCCGATCTCGACACCCCAGTGTCGCTCATGCTCAAGCTGACGGGCGCACAGAAAGACGCGTTTGTCCTTGAATCGGTGACTGGCGGTGAGGTGCGTGGGCGGTATTCGATCATCGGCATGAAGCCGGATCTGATCTGGCAATGTCATGGAGAGACGGCCCGGATCAACCGCAATGCACGGTTTGACCCCGAAGGGTTCGTGGACCAGAAAGAAGACCCCCTCGCCGCCCTGCGCGCCCTCATCGCCGAGAGCCGCATCGACCTGCCCGAAGACTTGCCCCAAGCGGCGGCAGGTCTTTTTGGCTATCTCGGGTATGACATGATCCGCCTCGTCGAACACCTGCCGGATGTGAACCCCGACCCGCTCGGTCTGCCCGATGCCTGTATGCTGCGCCCCTCGGTGGTTGCCGTGCTTGATGGGGTCAAAGGAGAGGTCACGGTGGTAAGCCCGGCCTGGGTCACCGATGGCATGTCCGCGCGTGCCGCCTATGCGCAGGCCGCCGAGCGCGTGATGGACGCGGTGCGCGACCTTGAACGCGCCATGCCGCAGGCCGCGCGCGATCTTGGCAAAGCCCACGAAATCGCCCCGCCCCAGTCCAACTTTACCAAGGACGCCTATATGGCGGCGGTTGAAAAGGCCAAGAACTATATCCGCGCCGGCGACATCTTTCAGGTCGTGCCCGCACAACGTTGGACACAGGAATTCCGCGAGCCGCCTTTCGCGCTCTACCGGTCCTTGCGGCGCACCAACCCCTCGCCCTTTATGTTCTATTTCAACTTCGGCGGCTTTCAGGTCATCGGTGCCAGCCCCGAGATCCTCGTCCGAGTTTTCGGCAACGAAGTCACGATCCGTCCCATCGCTGGCACCCGCCCGCGCGGCGCAACGCCGGAAGAGGACAAGGCGCTCGAAGAGGATCTTCTGGCGGACAAGAAGGAACTCGCCGAACATCTCATGCTCTTGGACCTCGGGCGCAATGACGTGGGTCGCGTGGCCAAAATCGGCAGCGTGCGCCCGACCGAAAAATTCATCATCGAACGCTACAGCCACGTGATGCACATCGTCTCAAACGTGGTGGGCGAATTGTCCGAGGACCATGATGCGCTCTCGGCCTTTTTCGCCGGTATGCCCGCAGGCACTGTCTCGGGCGCGCCCAAGGTCCGCGCGATGGAGATCATCGACGAGCTGGAACCAGAGAAACGCGGTGTCTATGGCGGCGGCGTCGGCTATTTCTCGGCAGGCGGCGACATGGACATGTGTATCGCCCTGCGCACGGCGATCGTGCAGGATGAAAAGCTCTATATCCAAGCCGGGGGCGGCGTCGTCTACGACAGCGACCCGGAGGCCGAGTATATGGAAACCGTCCATAAATCGAACGCCATCCGCCGCGCCGCTGCGGACGCCTCGCGCTTTACCGGTGACGGGAACTAACAACCACACGCGTAGGGTGGGTTTTCAACCCACCTTCCGACCTTAGTTCTCTTTGGCGCGCAACACCGCCGACACCGGCGCAAGCGCAACGGTGCGCGCCCTGTCTTGAATGCCCCAGACCAACAGCGCTGAAAGCGTCTCTTCGCGCACCCTCCCCACCATAATGACGCCACCTTCCTGATCGGCCTTGAACGCGGCTTGATCAAGGAAGCGGCGGATCACCGTCGCATTCTGGCCCTTGCCGTCGAAGTCGCGGAACACGGTCGCCGCCGGAACACCTTCGCGGCTGGCAAGCTTTTGCGCCGTGTTGAGACCGTTGGGGAACATCACGAGCCCATGCCCCGACGCAAGTAGCACCTGTGCCACCTGATCGGACAATGCCCGCGCGCCCTGAAGCCCGTCTTCGCCCCCTTCCATCACGGCCACGGCCCCCGGCATCGCCTTGAGATGCGCTTCCATCGCGATCTCCACATCCGCCGGAGCGGCTGCGGCGGGAATATCCACCATGGCAAGCGTCTCGAACCCCATCTCGCGATAGGCCGCCTCGCGCGCCGCGGCATCAGGCGCCAGCGTATTGATCGCGAAACTCAGCGGATAGGGAAAGTCCGCGAAGGCAGTGACATCAACCGGTGCGCTGCCATCATCCACAAGGACGATCGACATCAGAGGCTTGCCGTCTTCCGCCTCGAACGCCACTGCATTGACGTCGAAAGGACGCGGTGCGGCCTCATCGGCGCCCTCGTCGCCCACAGTGGGGAGCCGCGAGGACTTGTGCTGCGGAAAGCTCTCTTCGAGCGTTCCCGCCGGCTGCATAAGCGGCGCGGGCGTGTCGTTGCCAACCTCATCCGCCTCGGCCCCCGGTGTCAGGTCCGCATCCCCTTCGGGTGTCTCAAACGCACTGCCAACAGCAGGCACAGTCGGCGCGGCGGGTTGATCTGGATTGGTCGTGATCGACGCCTCGGCCTCGGCTTCAGGCAGTGCAGCCACTTCGGCCTCGGGCGCTTCCGGTGCACGGGCCTGCGGGGCCGGGATCACGGGATTTTCCGCATCGCCCTCTCCTCCAAGACCGCTTTCCGAGGTCTCAAGGTCGGGGGCGGTCAGGCTATCCTGCGGAACGGCCGGGTCCGGTTTCGGCGCCGAGGCCGTGTCGGCAAGCGGCGAGTCATCATCCTCTGACGCCGCGGCTTCGACAGTGCCGCCCGCATCGCCGCCAAGGCTCTCATCGGCCTGCGACGGGCTTTCGATGCCGCCCGTGTCTTCCTTGTCAGAGCCAGTGGTCGTCTCCACGGCGCTGGTCTGCGGCGCAACGGTCGCCGGCAATGGTGCCAGAAGCGATGCCACAGCCACGACAAGGCTGACGAACACGCCGCCCCAGATCACACCGCCTAGAAACCCTCGAAACATCTGCCCTGCCCTCCATTCGCCGCCAAACTGGTCTCTTGGTCCATTCCGGGAACCGAAAAGGGGTCTTCGCGCCCCGTGGCCCCCTTGACCCCCAGCGTCAAGCCTGAGCATGTATACCGCGACCATGGCCGGGGTCTCCACCCCGTTTCAAGAACTTTGAGCGAAGAACTTCAAAATGCTGCTCCTGATCGACAATTACGACAGCTTTACCTACAACCTCGTGCACTATCTTGGCGAGCTTGGCGCAGATGTGAGCGTCTACCGCAACGACGCCCTGACAGTGCAGGATGCGATGGCACTGCGCCCGTCCGGTATTCTGCTGTCCCCTGGTCCCTGCGACCCCGACCAAGCAGGCATCTGCCTCGCCCTGACACAGGCCGCCGCAGAGACCAAGCTGCCGCTGCTCGGTGTCTGCCTCGGACATCAGACCAT
Source organism: Shimia aestuarii (assembly GCF_022814865.1). Lineage (GTDB taxonomy): Bacteria > Pseudomonadota > Alphaproteobacteria > Rhodobacterales > Rhodobacteraceae > Shimia > Shimia aestuarii_A. Next base: position 103,082 of record NZ_JAKVRD010000007.1, read on the forward strand.
CGGACAGGCCTTTGGTGGCAAGGTCATCCGCTGTCATGAGATCGTCCACGGCAAGATGGGCACCATGCATCATAGCGGCAAAGGCCTTTTCAAGGGCCTGCCCTCGCCCTTTGCCGCGACGCGTTACCATTCCCTCGTCGTCGAACGCGAGAGCCTACCTGAGTGCCTCGAAGTCACGGCCGAGCTCGAAGATGGCACCATCATGGGCCTTGAGCACCGCACGTTGCCAATACAGGGCGTTCAGTTTCACCCCGAATCCATCGCATCCGAACACGGCCATGCGATGCTGAAGAATTTCCTCGACATGATGCCGGCCAAAGAAGGGGAACCCGCATGAGCGATGCCATCAAACCGTTGATTGGCGCCGCCGCCGATCGCCCCCTGTCCCGTGACGAGGCTGAAACCGCCTTCGAAATCCTGTTCGATGGCGAAGCGACACCGTCGCAGATCGGTGGCCTGCTGATGGCGCTGCGCACGCGCGGTGAAACGGTAGACGAATATGCCGCCGCCGCCGCTGTCATGCGCGCCAAATGCAAGCCGGTCAAAGCCCCCGCAGGTGCGATCGACATTGTTGGCACGGGCGGTGATGGCAAGGGCACGCTCAACATCTCGACCGCGACCGCCTTCGTCGTCGCGGGCGCAGGCGTCCCCGTCGCCAAACACGGCAACCGCAACCTGTCGTCCAAATCCGGCGCGGCAGATGCCCTGACACAGATGGGTGTCAACGTCATGGTTGGCCCGGAAGTCGTTGAAAAGGCGCTCGAAACCTGCGGTATCGCCTTCATGATGGCGCCGATGCATCACCCGGCGATTGCCCATGTGATGCCAACCCGACAAGAGCTCGGCACGCGCACGATCTTCAACATTCTCGGCCCGCTGACCAACCCGGCGGGGGTGAAACGCCAACTCACCGGTGCCTTCTCACGCGATCTCATTCGCCCGATGGCCGAAACCCTCGGCAAGCTCGGGAGCGAACACGCCTGGCTCGTCCATGGCAGCGACGGCACCGACGAACTGGCAATTTCCGGCGTCAGCTGGGTCTCTGCGCTCGAAACCGACGGCTCGGTGAAGGATGTAGAGATTCACCCCGAAGACGCGGGCCTCCCGGTGCATCCTTTCGAGGACATCCTTGGCGGCACGCCGGAGGAGAACGGCAAAGCCTTCCGCGCCCTCCTTGACGGCGCCCCGAGCGCCTATCGCGATGCGGTCCTGTTGAACTCCGCCGCTGCGCTCGTTGTCGCCGATGCCGTGAACGATCTGCGCGAGGGCGTTGAGAAGGCACGCGAAAGCATCGACAGTGGGAAGGCGCTCGCCGCGATCCAAGGGCTCGCCAAGGTGACCTCCGCGGCAAGCTGAACCAAGGGCGGCAGCGGTTTCAATACCGCTTGCCCGCGCCAAGAGGAGAGCAACAGGATGCCGATCCCCGCGGCTTGGGCGCATCTGCCCTTCTTTGCAAACGACTACCCCGCCCTCAAAGCGGCACTGGTCGCCGAGACACGGGTCATTCTGCCTCCCGAGGCGCAACGCTTCGCCGCGCTCGACGCCTGCGCGCCCACCGACACGCGTGTGGTCATCCTCGGCCAAGACCCTTACCCGACGCCCGGCCACGCGCATGGCCTTGCCTTTTCGGTCGAACCGGACGTGCGCCCTCTGCCGCGCTCACTTGGCAATATCTACAAGGAAATGCGCGAAGACCTTGGCGACGCGCCCGAGAACGGCGACCTGCGCTTCTGGGCTTCTCAAGGCGTGCTCTTGCTCAATACCGCCCTGACCGTCCCTGCCGGAGAGGCTGGAGGCCATGCGAAACTCGGCTGGAACCGCCTTGTCGAAGAAGTGCTCACCGAAATCTCGTCCCGCCCCACCGCCTTTGTCCTCTGGGGCAAACAGGCACAGACCCTTGCGCGCCATATTTCAGCGCCTAAGAATGGGGGCCAACATCTGCTGATCGAATCCGCGCATCCCTCGCCGCTTTCGGCCCGGCGCGGTTTCTTCGGCTCTCGCCCGTTTTCACGGATCAATTCATGGCTTGCCGCCCAAGGCCAGCCCGCAATCAACTGGACCCGCCCATGACCGCTACCGTGCTCGACAAGATCAAGGCCTACAAGCTCGAAGAGATCGCCGCCGACAAGGCCGCCAAGCCTTTGGCCGAGGTCGAAGCCGAAGCCAAGGCCGCCGATCCGACCCGTGGCTTTGCCGAGGCCCTGCGCATGGCAAGCCGAGAGGGCTATGGCCTGATCGCCGAGGTGAAAAAGGCCTCGCCCTCCAAGGGGCTGATCCGCGAGGATTTCAACCCGCCCGCCCTCGCTCAGGCCTATGAGGCGGGCGGCGCAACCTGTCTCTCGATCCTGACGGACACGCCTTCGTTTCAGGGAGACAAAAGCTTCCTGACCGAAGCCCGCGCCGCCACGTCCCTGCCGGCCCTGCGCAAAGACTTCATGTATGACACCTATCAGGTTGCCGAGGCCCGCGCGCTTGGGGCCGACTGCATCCTCATCATCATGGCTTCTGTCTCCGACGCACAGGCGCAGGAGCTTGAGGATGCTGCCTTCGGCTGGGACATGGATGTTCTGATCGAAGTGCATGACGCCGAAGAACTCGAACGTGCCGCGCATCTGAAATCGCCCCTGATCGGCATCAATAACCGCAACCTCAAGACTTTCGAGACCACGCTCGACACCACCCGGCAGCTCTCGAAACTCGTTCCCGTGGATCGCCTCATGGTCTCGGAAAGTGGCCTCAACACACCGCAAGACCTTTCCGAAATGGCCCGCTATGGTGCACGCTGTTTCCTCATCGGCGAAAGCCTGATGCGACAGGATGACGTTGAGCTTGCCACGCGCACGCTCCTTGCCAACCCGCTGCGCCCGGGAGGCATGTGATGAGCGACGCCAAGGGCCTTACGCATTTTGACCAGAAGGGCGACGCCCATATGGTCGATGTCTCCGACAAGGCGGTCACCTCGCGCATCGCCACCGCCGAGGGCTGGGTCAAGATGGCGCGCGACACCCATGACATCATCGCCGAGGGCCGTGCCAAGAAGGGCGATGTGCTCGCCGTGGCCCGTCTTGCCGGGATCATGGGCGCCAAGCAATGTTCTAACCTGATCCCGCTTTGCCATCCCCTACCGATCACCAAGGTTGCCGTGGACCTCGTGCCAGACGCCGACCTTCCCGGCGTGCGGATTGAGGCGACGGTCAAGACCACGGGCCAGACCGGGGTCGAAATGGAAGCGCTCACAGCGGTCAATATCGCGGCGCTGACGGTCTATGACATGTCCAAAGCCGTGGACAAGGACATGGAAATAGGCGGCATCCGAGTGATCCTCAAGGACGGCGGCAAATCTGGCCGCTACGAAGCGCAATGATCTCGGTTGCCGAGGCGCTCGACAAGCTTTTCGCGTTGGCGCGACCGCTTGAGACGGAAACTGTGCCCCTTGCCCAAGGTCATGGCCGCGTGCTCGCCGCGCCGCTTGCCGCGCGCCTCACGCAACCGCCGTTTTCCGCCTCCGCCATGGACGGCTATGCGATTTGCGAAGAAGATGCTTGTCCAGAGATCCAATTGCGCGTGATCGGAGAAGCGGCAGCCGGGCACCGTTTCGAAGGCGCCGTCGCACGCGGCAAAGCAGTGCGCATCTTCACCGGCGCTCCGATACCCGCAGGCGCCAGCCGTGTCATCATTCAGGAAGATGTGATCCGCGACGGGGATATGATCACGCTCAGCGATACGCTCGACAAAGGCCCCCATATCCGCCCGGCCGGCGCAGACTTTGCCGAAGGCACGCCCTTTCACGCGCCCAAGCGCCTGACACCCGCCGATATCGCCCTTCTGGCCGCGATGAACCTCGCCGAGCTGCCGGTCATCCGCCGCCCCCGCGTCGCCATCATGTCGACGGGCGACGAGCTGGTCATGCCCGGCGAAACGCCCGGCCCCGATCAGATCATCGTCTCCAACTCCTTTGGCCTTGCCGCGCTTCTCTCCGATCTGGGTGCGGAACCGCGCCTGCTGCCGATTGCCCGCGATAACCATGACTCTCTCAGGACCGCATTTTCGCTCATCGAGGATGCCGATCTCGTGCTGACCATCGGCGGAGCCTCCGTGGGCGACCATGATCTCGTGGGGGAGGTCGCTGCCGATCTCGGCATGGAGCGCAGTTTCTACAAGATCGCCATGCGCCCCGGTAAGCCGCTCATGGCGGGCCGTTTGGCAACAGGCGCGATGATGATTGGCTTGCCCGGTAACCCGGTCTCGGCCATGGTCTGCGGTCATGTCTTCGTCACTCCGGTGATCCGCGCGCTACAAGGCTTGCCCCCTGCACCGGCGACCGAGGCCACAGCCGGCCTCGCCGCGCCCGTCGCGGCCAATGGCCCGCGAGAGCACTACATGCGCGCCCGGATCGAGAACGGCCAGATCACCGCTTTCAATCGCCAAGACAGCGCGCTGCTTTCGGTGCTCGCCGCCGCCAATGCCCTCTTGATCCGCCCACCGAACGATCCGGCACGCGAGGCGGGCGAGACGGTCCGGTACATCTCGCTCTGATCGCGTTTGTTTCCGCTCTGTTCGCGCCCCAGTTGACACAAAACGGGAACATGGGTAGAACAAAAGGAAATATCCGACGCGGAGATGCCCCATGCTGACCAAAAAGCAACTCGACCTGCTCGAATTCATCCACAAGCGCTTGCAACGCGATGGCGTCCCGCCAAGCTTTGACGAGATGAAAGATGCGCTCGACCTGCGGTCGAAGTCCGGTATTCACCGCCTCATCACGGCGCTTGAGGAGCGTGGCTTTATCCGACGCCTTGCGCATCGCGCCCGCGCTATCGAGATTGTCAAACTGCCTGAATCCCTTGGCGGTACCTCCGAAGTGCAGGGCGGATTTAAGCCTCGCGTCATCGAAGGCCCGCACCCCTCGCCCTCGCAGCCCGCCAATATCCTGCCCGAAGAGGTCGTGCTGCATGCCCGCGAACTGCCCGTGATGGGCAAGATCGCCGCCGGCGTCCCGATTGAGGCCATCAGTCATGTGGACCACCACGTCGCAGTGCCGGGGCAAATGCTGCGCTCGGGGGGCTCGCATTACGCGCTCGAGGTCAAGGGGGACTCGATGATCGAGGCCGGGATCAACGATGGTGACGTCGTCATCATCCGCGAAAGCGAAACCGCCGAGAATGGCGAAATCGTCGTCGCCCTCGTCGAGGATCAGGAAGCGACCCTGAAACGCTTCCATCAGAACGGCAATTCCATTGCGCTCGAGGCGGCGAACCCATCTTACGAGACCCGCGTCTACCCCTCCGACAAGGTCAAGGTGCAGGGCACGCTTGTCGGGCTGATCCGCACCTACTGAGGCCGAAGCGCCCTCGTATTCCACATGCGCCGCCCGCTGATGTCGCGGGCGGTTTTCATTTGCAGGCCATCCTTGCGCGCATATAGCGCAACCGCGCCCGATTTGCGGAGCCGCGCCGGGGTCCACACATCACAGGGCAAGTCGGTGTCGGTGTCGTGGCTGAGCACCACAAGCGCGGTCTCCGGACAGTCTGCCAGCGCCGCGACCTCGCGTTTCCCAAACACATGCCAGAGCGCGAGACCGCCAAGCTCCACCTTGCGCACCCTGCCCTCGCCAGCCCCCCATCGCGCCGCCGCATCCGCCTGATCCGCCCCGTCGCCATCATTCTCGAGCCAGTTGCGCGCCACAAATCCGGCGCCGCGCGGCTTGCTCAGCGCGCGCGCGCCCGTCTCCTGCATCACCCCCACAAGGCCACCTGTATCCGCGATGAGCGCCAGAGGTCGCTCTGTTCCGATCCATAGGACGCCCGCGACAAGCACCGGCACCGCGCCAAGACACCGCGCCCGCCCCTGCCAGAGGATCGCCCAAAGCATGCCAAGCGCCAAGAGCGGCAGTACCGCAGCAGGCGGGCGCGGCACATGACCGACCGCCCCCTCAAGCCCGGCAACCCACCGCGCCACCCATAGGATCGCATCAAGCCCAAGCCCCATCGGCACAAGCCCCACCGCCTCAAGCCCAATCGGCGCAAGACAGGCCGCAACCACAGCCGAAGGCACGACAACCGTCCCCATGATCGGCACCGCCAGAAGATTTGCCACAAGCCCATAATGCGACACCGTATTGAAATGCGCCGCCCCGAACGGCGCGGTGGCCAAACCGGCCACCAATGACGACACCGCCACAGCAAAGACCGGACGCAAGAAGCGCGGAATCCTGAGCGGTCCACGCTTGCGCAGAATCTCAAACACCGCGACAAGCGCCGTTGTGGCGGCAAAGGACATCTGGAACCCCGGACCCAGCATCGCCTCGGGCCGCAACATCAGCACCACCATCGCCGCCACCGCGACCGCCCGCAGGCTGATCGCGCGCCGGTCGACCATGACCGCCAAGAGCGCCACGGCCGCCATGGCATAGGCCCGTTCTGTCGCCACGTTCCCGCCCGATAAGAGCAGGTAACCCGTCGCAGCCCCAAGCGCGACCATTGCGGCGATTTTTTTGGTCGGCAGGTAAAGCGCGCTCCACTCATGCAGCGCCATGCCATAGCGCAGGCTGGCAAAGACAAAGCCAACCAAAAGCCCCATATGCAGCCCCGATATCGCCAGAAGATGCGCAAGGTTCGACGCGCGCAGCGCCTCGAGCGTCGATTGAGGCACGCCACTGCGGTCTCCGGTCGTCACCGCCGCCGCGAGGGCGCCCGTCTCCCCGGAAAGGCGGTTTCGGATGGCGTCGGACAGACGAAGCCGCAGCCGTAGCAAGCTCTGGCGGTCCGGCGCCGGGGCAAGCGCCAGAACCGGCACCCGCGTATAGCCGATAGCCCCGATCCCCTGAAACCACGCGTGGCGTTTGAAATCAAAGCCCCCCGGCTCCACCGGGCCGGACGGTGGCGCAAGATGTCCGGTCAGAATCACGGTCATATGGGGTTTCGGGTCGATGAACCTTTGGTCTCCATGCAGGGCCACCCGGACCCGTTTCGGAACCTTCTCTGACACCACCCGCGCAAGCACCACCCTATCCAATGTCAGGCGCAACGCATCTGAGGCCGAACGATCAATGCCCACGATCCGCCCCTCGACTGGTCCGTAGTAGCGCCAGTCCAACACCGGCGCGGCAACCCGGTGCGCCCGTACCCCGGCGATGGCGACGCCTAACAAACAGAACGCCACCCCAAGCGCCAACGGCCGCGCGGCTTCCGGCAGAGCCCAGACGCCCCCAAGCCCGGCAAAAGCCATTGCCCCACAGACACCGAGAAAGAGGACGGATGGCTCTTCTCGGCTTAGGAAAAAGGCCCCGATCCCAAGCGCGAGGCACACCGGTGCCCAAGGGAAGAGATAGCCGCGTTGCCCCTGAAGGGCCGCCCCGATCCGCGCCAACAGTTGCAAGCCTTGTCCTCTCTCGGGCAGGTCGCTAGACAGGCGCCAACGCTAGTCCAATCTTGGTTACGGAAAGGTTAACCCCCTCATGACACGCCAGGTCGTCACCCGTTTTGCTCCCTCGCCCACCGGTTTTCTGCACATCGGTGGCGCGCGCACCGCGCTGTTCAACTGGCTCTATGCCCGGGGGCGCGGCGGCAAGTTCCTCTTGCGCATCGAGGACACGGACCGCGAACGCTCCACGCCCGAGGCCACGGCAGCGATCCTTCAGGGTCTCGACTGGCTTGGCCTCGACCATGATGGCGAGGTGATCTCGCAATTCGAAGGCGCCGACCGCCACGCCGAGGTGGCCCGTGACCTCCTCGCCCAAGGCAAGGCCTACAAGTGCTTCGCGACGCAGGACGAAATCGCCGCCTTCCGCGAGACCGCCCGCGCCGAGGGCAAGTCGACGCTTTACCGCTCGCCCTGGCGCGATGCCGATCCCGCGACACATCCGGACGCGCCTTATGTCATCCGCATCAAGGCGCCACAGGATGGCGCCACGGTGATCCGCGACGAGGTGCAAGGCGACGTGACGATCCGCAATGATCAACTCGATGACATGATCCTGTTACGCTCCGATGGCACGCCTGTGTACATGCTGGCTGTTGTCGTCGATGACCATGACATGGGCGTCACCCACGTGATCCGGGGCGACGATCACCTCAACAATGCCGCGCGTCAGATGATGATCTATGAGGCGATGGGCTGGGACGTGCCGGTCTGGGCCCATATCCCGCTCATTCACGGCCCCGATGGCAAGAAGCTCTCCAAGCGGCACGGCGCGCTCGGGGCACAGGAATACCAAGTCATGGGCTATCCCGCGGCAGGCATGCGCAACTACCTCGCGCGTTTGGGCTGGAGCCACGGCGATGATGAGTTCTTTACCGATGCCCAGGCACTCGACTGGTTCGACCTTGATGGAATCGGCAAGAGCCCTGCCCGTTTTGACACCAAGAAGCTCGAAAACCTCTGCGGTCAGCACTTTGCTGTCGCAGAAAATGCTGCGCTGCTGCATGAGCTTCAGGCCTTTCTGACGGCCTCGGGCGAGACACCGCTCTCGGACGAAAAAATTGAGGGGATGGACCGGGCCCTCTACTGCCTCAAAGATCGCGCCAAGACCTTCCCCGACCTCATTGAAAAGGCTTACTTTATCCTGACTGACCGGCCTCTTCAGCCGGACCAGAAAGCGATGAAGAATCTCGATTCAGTATCCCGTGGTATACTGAATGAATTGACGCCGCAGTTGCAAAATGCTAGCTGGACGCGAGACGGTCTGGAGGCTGTTACCAACGCTTTCGCAGAGGCGAAAGAAATCAAGTTTGGCAAGATGGCAGGCCCCCTCCGGGCAGCCCTCGCCGGACGCGCGGTGACCCCCAGTGTATTTGATATGATGCTTGTTCTGGGCCGCGACGAATCCCTCGCCCGCCTGGAGGAAGCGGCTGATTTTGATCCGCAGGCCGGGGAGGCCTAATCCCCTGCCTGCGTTATGAGACGAACCGCCCGACGCGCCACGCCGAGGGAACGAGAGGAAGGGAACACGTATGACCGATAGCCAGAGAACTGCGACTTTGACCATTGGAGACAAGTCGTTTGATTTGCCGATCCATTCGCCGACGGCGGGGCCAGACGTGCTCGACATCCGCAAGCTCTATGCTCAGGCTGGTGTCTTTACCTACGATCCGGGCTTTACCTCGACCGCGTCCTGCGACTCCACCATCACCTATATTGATGGCAACGAGGGCGTCCTGCTGCACCGCGGCTATCCGATCAGCGATCTCGCAGGCAAATCGCACTATCTCGAAGTCTGCTTCCTGCTGCTCTACGGCTACCTGCCCTCCGCGGCAGAGCTTGAGCAGTTCGAAGACACGATCACGCGCCACACCATGGTGCACGAGCAGATGCACACCTTCTTCCGTGGCTTCCGCCGTGACGCGCACCCGATGGCGATCATGGTCGGTGTTGTCGGCGCAATGTCGGCCTTCTACCACGACTCGACCGACATCTCGGATCCGCGTCAGCGTGAAATCGCATCGCACCGCCTAGTTGCGAAGATGCCGACCATCGCGGCGATGGCCTATAAATACACCATCGGCCAGCCCTTCGTGTATCCGCGCAATGACCTCGACTATGCGTCGAACTTCCTGCGCATGTGTTTCGCCGTACCGGCCGAAGACTATGAAGTGAACCCGATCCTCGCCCGCGCGATGGACCGTATCTTTACGCTCCATGCCGACCACGAGCAGAACGCCTCGACCTCGACCGTGCGTCTTGCATCTTCGTCGGGCGCCAACCCGTTTGCCTGCATCGCAGCGGGCATCGCCTGTCTTTGGGGCCCCGCACATGGCGGCGCCAACCAGGCTTGTCTCGAGATGCTCAAGGAAATCGGCTCGCCCGAGAACATCCCGGAATACATCGCCCGCGCCAAGGACAAGGACGATCCGTTCCGCCTGATGGGCTTTGGCCACCGCGTCTATAAGAACTTTGACCCGCGCGCGACCGTGATGAAACAGTCCGCCGACGAGGTGCTCGAACTGCTCGGCGTGGAAAACAACCCGATCCTCGCGACCGCCAAGGCGCTCGAAGAAGCAGCCCTCGCCGATCCCTATTTCGCTGAGAAAAAGCTCTTCCCGAACGTCGACTTCTACTCGGGCATCATCCTCGAGGCGATGGGCTTCCCGACCTCGATGTTCACCCCGATCTTCGCGCTGTCGCGCACCGTCGGCTGGATCTCGCAGTGGAAAGAACAGTTCTCGGATCCGGCCCACAAGATCGGCCGCCCGCGTCAGCTTTATCTCGGCGAAACCGAGCGCAGCTACACGGACATCGAAGACCGCTAAGGCGCGATTCAACCCACATTCAAAGACGCGCCCCGGCCTTGCCGCGGGCGCGTTTTTCGTTGGGTTTTTGGTGCTAACCCTTTCTAATTCTGACGCTTTCCTTGGATTGTTCGCAAACCGTAAACAACCGCGACTGTGATTTGACTTCTCTCACGACTCGGCGCAAATCTTAACGCGCTGGGACACATTTCTGCCTCATTTCCCGATCTGCCAACACGCGCTTCGCGCCAAGGGGGCCTTTATGCTCTACGCTGCCGCCATTCTCGGAACCGCCTTTCTTGGCTGGGGTCTCATCGAATTGCTTGGTGAAGACGATGACTCCGCGCCTGAAACCGTGGTCGAAGAACAAGAGTACGATACCGTCACCAAAGGCGACGCTGAAGACAACGACCTGACCGGCAGCACAGGCAATGACCTCCTGATCGGCAAGGGCGGCGACGACACGCTCACCGGCGGCGATGGCAACGACGACCTGCGTGGATGGGCCGGGTTCGATACCCTCTTTGGTGGCGACGGCATGGATACGCTCGATGGCGGCTCTGCCGACGATAGCCTCCGAGGCGGCGATGGCGATGACCTCCTGATCGGCGGCACCGGCGACGACCATCTCGAAGGCGGCGCCCAGAATGACCAGATGGCAGGCGGCGATGGCACCGATACGCTTTTTGGCGAACGCGGCGATGACTCGCTGCTCGGCAATGCAGGCGATGATAGCCTAATCGGTGGCAATGGCGCGGATGCTCTGGCTGGCGGCAGCGGAGAGGACGTCCTTCTTGGTGGTGACGGCAATGACGTGCTCCTCGGGACCGATCCTTTCGCCCACGAGCTGACCTTCGATGACCTGGCACAGATCTCCCCCGACGCCTCCGCCCTCGCCGGTCTCTCCGCCGATGTCAGCGAAGACACAAGCGGCCCTGACACGCTTTATGGCGAAGCCGGAGATGATTGGCTGGTGTTCGGCGCGGGCGATCAGGTCTGGGGCGGCGACGGCGAAGATCTCTTCACCCTCTTTAATGACCAAACCGACGGCAGCGCCCCGGCATCTATCGTCGATTTCAACAACGGGTCGGACGCGGAACAGATTGCCGTGATCTACAAAGGTGGCACCACACCCCCTGCCGTCACTGCCGAAAAGATCGGCGACGACACCCATGTTTCGCTGGATGGGGTCAAAGCACTGATCGTCGAGGATGAGGACGTGGCGACCGTTCTGGCCGCCATCGTCCTTGTCGAAAGCGCTTAACGCCCCTCGTAATGCGCTGGCCGTTTCTCTAGGAAGGCGACAACGCCTTCTTGGAAATCGCGGGTCTTGCCGCATTTGCCCTGAAGCTTCGCCTCGAGCGAAAGCTGCTCTTCGAAATCATTCTCCGGCGAAGCCTGAATCGCGGCCTTGATATGCGCGTAAGCCTGCGTTGGCCCTTCTGCGAGCGTCTTGGCCCGGCCGCGCCACGTCTCTTCAAACGCCTCATCGGCGACCGCTTCCCAGATCATGCCCCAGCTTTCCGCCTGTTTCGCACTGATCTTCTCGGCGAAAAGCGACGCGCCCATGGCACGCGCCTGCCCGACAAGCCGCGGCAGCGCATAAGTGCCGCCCGCATCCGGGATCAGACCAATCTTGGAAAACGCCTGCATGAAATAAGCCCGCTCCGACGCGATCACCACATCCGCCGCGAGCGCAAGGTTGGCCCCTGCCCCCGCTGCCGCACCGTTGACCGCCGCGATGACAGGCACCGGACAATCCCGGATCGCCCGTAGCATCGGCGTATACTCATCGCGCAACGCCCGCTCGAGATCGAGATTCGTGGCATTGCCCACGCCATCGCCAAGGTCTTGCCCAGAACAAAAGGCCCGCCCTGCCCCGGTAAGCACGACGACGCGCGCCTCGCGTCCAGCTTCGATCATCGCATGCGTGATCTCGGCCCGCATCTGTGCGGTAAAGGCGTTCATCACATCCGGGCGGTTGAGCGCAATGATCGCGATCCCGTCCGTGAGCTCATAGGTGATGGCTTGATAGTCCATGGCGTTTCCCCGTCAGTTCGATTTGCCCAGAGCATACCCGGACACCCTTCGCACCCAAGCGAAACCGCGCGTCATTCCTCGAGAATTTCTTTCAACCGCGCCTGTTCCTCGGCATCAAGCCCTTCTTCCGCCGTCTTCGGCGCGCTCTGGCGTCGGCGCAGGTAAAGCGCCGCCGTGCCAAGCGCGAGGAGGAGCATCACCGGCCCCGCAAGGTAGAGCACAAGGTTCGTCCCCCCTGCGCGCGGCTTGAGAAGGACATACTCACCATAGCGCGAAACGATGAAATCCACCGCCTCCTCATCCGTGTCCCCGGCGACAAGCCGTTCCCGCACCAAAAGCCGCAGGTCACGCGCCAGTTCGGCATTGGAATCGTCGATGCTCTCGTTGCGACACACAAGACAACGCAGGTCTTTCGACAGATCCCGCGCCCGTTCCTCGAGCACCGGATCATCAAGGATTTCGTCAGGCTGCACCGCCCAAACCGGCGCCGCGATCAGGGCAAGGATGACCAGAAGACGTTTCATTCCGCAGGCACTCCCGCACTCGGCACCGATTTGCGCGCCCCTGCGGCGACGCGATAGCGCCGGTCGCTGAGGCTGAAGACACCGCCAATCGCCATCATCAAACACCCTAGCCAGATCCAGTTGGTCAGCGGCTTGATGTAAATCCGCATGGCCCAACCGCCATCATTCTGCGGATCGCCAATCACCACATAGACATCGCGCAGGAACCGGTAGTCGATCGAGGCCTCTGTGGTCGGCATCGACTGCACCGGATAGGCGCGTTTCTCAGGATGTAGCGTCGCGACGAAATTGCCATCGCGGCGCACGGTCACGTCGCCCATGGTCGAGATATAGTTTGGCCCCTGCACGCGCTCGACGCTGTTGAGCGTGAACTCATAGGCGCCCACTGTCCACGGCTCGCCCGTCTGCACAACGCGGATATCTTCCTGCTCCCACGCCATCAGACCGGCAATCCCGACCATCGTCACGCCAAGCCCGGCATGGGCCACCGCCTTGCCCCAATCCGCGCGCGGCAGGCGTTTGAGACGACCAAGACGCTGACCGAACGCGCCGCGCCCGGTGCGGCTAAAGATATCGACCATCGCACCGACAACGATCCACGTCCCAAGGAAGACCCCGACCGGACCAAGAAGCGACTTTTCGCTCTGCACCGACCACGCGAGCCCGGCCAATGCAAACGCCAGCAAGAGCGCCGGCAGGAGCGGACGCGCCGCGCGCAGCACATTGGCCCGCTTCCAAGGCAGCATCGCACCCACCGGCAGAAGCACCCCGAGCAAGACCATGAACGGCGTGAACGCCATATTGAAGAACGGCGCCCCAACCGAGAGCTTGCGGGTAAAGAAGATCTCCGACACCAGCGGCCAGATCGTGCCGATAAACACCACGAAACAGGCCACCGCGAGAAGAATGTTGTTCATCACGAGAACGCTTTCGCGACTCACGATGCTAAAGACGCCCTTGGCCTCCATGGCGCTTGCCCGCGCGGCGAAAAGCATAAGCGCCCCGCCCATGAAGATCGCAAGAATCGCAAGGATAAACACCCCGCGCTCCGGGTCATTGGCAAAGGCATGCACCGAGGTGATGACGCCCGAGCGCACGATGAACGTCCCAATGAGGGAGAATCCAAAGGCCAGAATGGCAAGCAGGATGGTCCAGCTTTTCAACGCCTCGCGCTTCTCGACCACGATGGCCGAATGCAAGAGCGCCGCCGCAAGAAGCCACGGCATGAACGAGGCATTCTCGACCGGATCCCAGAACCAGAACCCGCCCCAGCCAAGCTCGTAATAGGCCCACCAAGACCCAAGCGCGATACCAATGGTGAGGAACACCCATGCCGCCAGCGTCCAAGGCCGCACCCACCGCGCCCATGCCGCATCGACACGGCCCTCGATCAAGGCTGCCACAGCAAAGCTGAACGCCATCGAAAGGCCCACATACCCGAGATAGAGAAACGGCGGATGGAAGGCGAGACCGGGGTCTTGCAAAAGCGGGTTGAGCCCGTTGCCATCAAACGGCGGCACGCCTTCGCGAAGGAACGGGTTCGAGGTAAAGAGGATAAAGGCGTAGAAGGCCACCGACACAAGCGACTGCACCGCAAGCGCCCGCGCCCGCAGGCTTGGCGGCAAGTTGTTTCCAAACCACGCCAGCGTCGCCCCGAACAGCGTCAGGATCAACACCCAAAGGAGCATCGACCCCTCGTGGTTGCCCCAGACGCCCGAAATCTTATAGAGCATCGGCTTCATCGAATGCGAGTTGTTCGTCACCAGCGTCACCGAGAAATCAGAGACCACGAAGGCATAGGTCAACGCGCAAAACGAGAAGGCGGTGAGAAGGAACTGAATGCCCGCCGCCGGTTCAGCAACCGCCATCCAGGCGGGCCAGCGTTTATGAGCACCAATGAGCGGAACCACCGCCTGCACCACGGCGGTGAGGGCGGCGAGTATAAGGGCGAAGTGGCCGAGTTCTACTATCATGCCCTGCGTTATAAGTCGCACGCGTCCGGTGGCCAATGCATTTCGCGATGTGAATGCGATCACATTGTCGCGGGGGCGGCGCTTTATCGCAGGTCGCCCGCATCAGGCAGCGCGGCTTTGCGCGCCTCTGCCCGCCACGCCCCGAGCGCCGGGTTTTGCACATCCACAACGCTGTCCTCGCCGCCCTGCCGCAGCGTATCAATCGCGCCCTTGACTTGTGGCACACGTGTCAAAGTTTCCGCGATAGATCGTTGAAATTCCTGCCCTTTCGCTTGATGCCGCGCGCCGAAATAGAAGCTCACGATGACACCGAGAAGCCACCACAGGGGCTCCGGCACAAGCGCCAGCCCCGCCATGCGTGCCGAGAACCAAACCGGGTCGATCATCGCAACGATGACAAGGCCAATACAGCCAAGCGCCATGACCGGGCGCGGCAGGCGATTGAGCCCATCCATGATCCTGTCGAACGCGCCGCGCCGTGTGGCGCGAAACTCCGCCCCCTGTGCCGCCAGCGCCGCAAGCTGCACCTCCTTGGCCCGCGCCGCGCCGGCTTCGGCGTTCTCGCGAAACACCTCGACCGTCTCGCGCACCGCGTTGCGCCCGTCGCCGAAGATCATTGTGAAAATCCGCGCGATTAACCCCATGCCGCCACCCTTTCCTGAAACGCCGCTTCGCTTAGGCGATAGCGCGGCTGCATGAAGGCTTCGGCCCGCGTGATCCATCCGCCCTTCCCGCCATCCCGGCGGCGCGCGTATTTGCGGCTCGCCGGGCGGCGGTCGGCCAAGGCGAAATAGTAATTGCGCCGCGCAATCGCATAGGCATCGCCAAGATGATCCGGCGCGGCCCTGTCGGCCTCCGCCGCGGCCTGCACCGTCTCGCCCCCGATCACCCCATCAACCGTCACCGACCAACCCATCTCGCAAAGGAGCCTTTGCAGAATACGCACCGCCTGCCCGCCCGCGTTGACATACATGTCAAAAACCGACGCACGAAGGCTCTCTGGCAGGCCCTCTATGCCGGGACGGCGATAGTAGTGTTCAAGGAAAATCTCGACCGCCTGCACCTCGCTCACGCGCCGCACGTCCTGCGCATCCACATCGCCATCCCCGTCGAGATCGAGCCCCAAACGACGCATCGTGTGCACTGTCACGCCATGTTTCGTCGCCCCGCCCGGATCGTCCAGGTCATTCACATAGCCCCCTTCTCGCGCCACGATCTCGCGCGCAATCGCTGCCACATCCTGCATGATCGACCTCTATGCGTTGCCTGCATGATCGACCCTGCCGCGCCCGGGTTAACCGCGCCTCACACCACCGCACGGCCCAAACGCAAACGGCCCGCAGCATCTGCCACGGGCCGTCCTTTTACACTGGTGCTCGGGATCAGGAACCGGGTTCCTGATAAACCCCCTGCTCCTTGAGCGCATCCACCACTTCCTTAGGCATATAGGTCTCGTCATGCTTGGCGAGGATTTCCTCGGCCTCAAACACGCCATTGATATACCGCCCGGTGCCGATCATGCCTTGGTTTTCGTCAAACAGGTCCGGCAACACGCCAGTGAACACGACCGGGATCGACGCCCCGCCATCCGTCACCACGAAATGGATCGTCTCGCCCTGCCCGCGCTTGAGAGAACCTTCCTCGACAAGCCCGCCAATCCGGAAAACCTCGTTCGGCGGCGGCGGCGCATCGGCCACCTCGCTGGGGCTGCGGAAGAAGTTGATCCCGTCCTTGAAGGCAAACCCGATCAACCCCGTCGACACCGCGAGCGCCACGAAGGCCAGCACGATGATCTGGATGCGCCGTCTCTTCTTGAGGTTCTTCATTCTCTCATTCTCCGTATCAGGGGAACACCGGCGCGAGCATAAGCCCCGCGGTCTCCTCTTCCCCAAGCATCAGGTTGGCGTTCTGAATCGCCTGCCCGCTGGACCCCTTGGTCAGGTTGTCGAGCACCGCCACAACGATGGTGCGGCCCTCAATCCGGTCGCCCACAACGCCGATATGGCAGAAGTTGGACGCCCGCACATGTTTCACATTCGGCGTCTCGCCAAGCGGCAAGACCTCGATGAACGGCTCCGCCTCATAGGCCCGCGCAAGCGTCGCGTGAACCGTCTCGGCATCCCCGTGCACATAGGCCGTCGCAAGAATCCCCCGGTTCGCCGGAAGAAGATGCGGCGTGAACTGAATCCGCACCTCGCGCCCTGCAACCGCGCTGAACTCCTGATCGAACTCGCCAAGGTGACGGTGCTTCCCGCCTACGGCATAGGCGTTGTAGCCTTCGCTCAGCTCGGCATGCAGCAGGTTTTCCTTCAACGACCGACCTGCACCAGAGACTGCGCATTTCAGGTCGAGAATGATATGATCAAAGTCAATCACACCCTCGGCAATAAGCGGGCGCAGCACGAACTGCCCCGTCGCTGCGTTACAGCCGGTTCCGGCGACAAGCCGCGCCGATTTGATCTCATCGCGGTAGAACTCGGTCAGGCCATAGACCGCTTCTTTTTGCAACTCGACCGCATCATGTTCTCCGCCATACCACTTGGCGTATTCTTCCGGGTCGCGGAGACGGAAATCCGCCGAGAGATCGACCACTTTGACGGCCTCTGGCAGCGCCTTGATGACCTTCTGGCTCGTCGCATGCGGCAAGGCACAGAAACACAGGTCCACTCCGTCAAAGTCGATTTCATCGATTTTACAAAGCGTTGGAAGCTCAAGATGACGTAGATGCGGGAACACTTCGGCCATCTCCATCCCGGCCTTACGATCCGCCGAAAGCGCGACGATCTCCATGCTGGGATGGGTTGCAATAAGGCGGACAAGCTCGGCTCCGGTATAGCCGCTGGCCCCGAGGATGGCGATTTTATGGGTCATGTCTGGACCTCTTTCATCTGTGGGTTTCGCGCCCTTCCGGGGCGCGCCGTCCCAAACTTTGAGACGGTTATAATCATTCTAATTCAGGAATGCGAGAGACGCGCGGATCACGCTTTTTCGAACGTGATCTTTCGTCGCAGGAACTGCGTCGCGCGGCTCGAGACTTTCGCCGGATCGCCCGTCGTCAGGAAAAGCGACTCCTCCCCCGCGCCGATCATCTTCGGATGCCGCACAAGGTAGTCGGCAAGCGACTCTGCAACGAGGTTTGCCTGACTATAAACAGCAACGTCTGCGCCAAGTGCGTTCTGAAACGCTTCATGCATGAGCGGGTAGTGCGTGCAGCCAAGGATTGCCGCTTCCGGGTTTGGCATCTTGCGCTTGAGCGCATCGACATGGCTATTCACAAGCGCCTCGGCGAGGATCATGTCGCCCTCCTCGATGGCATCCACCACCCCGCCACAGGCCTGCGCCTCAACATCGACACCGATGGCGCGGAAGGCCAATTCACGCTGAAACGCACGGCTCGCCACGGTCGCGGGCGTCGCGAAAAGCGCCACGTGTTTGACTGCAACCTCGCGCGGTGGCGAGTTATCGCCCCAGCTCCGCTCGGTCAGCGCTTCAATCAAAGGCACGAAAACCCCCAAGACCCGCTTATCCGTCGGGATCCAGCTTTCTTGCATCCGTCTGAGGGCCGCCGCACTTGCGGTGTTACAGGCAAGGATCACGAGATCACAGCCCGCCGCCCACATCCGCTCCACCGCGGCGGTGGTGAGGTTGTAGACGTCATCCGCATCCCGCACCCCGTAAGGCGCATGCGCGTTGTCTCCGAAATACACGAAGGGCACATCCGGCAACCGCTTGGTCACCGCGTCCAGAACCGTCAGCCCACCAAGGCCACTATCAAAAATGCCGACTGCCATGATCTCTCGCCACTACCCTCGGGGCCTGTCTCAGGCCTTGTATTTCTCTTCAAATTCAAACCCGTATCCCTCAAGCGGAATGGGTTCTGGAGACAGAGCATAGGTCTGCATCCTGAGGAAGTCCATCAGCGCCTTGGTATCCTTGCTACGTGCATCAAGCGCGGCGCGGTCAATCGGCTCTCCTATCACCACGCGCACCGGCGTATCGACCCGTTTCTTGAACTCCCGAATGAGGAATCCCATCCGAAGCGTGACATGCAAATGGCTGGCAAGTTGGAACAGGCGGCTTGTCGTGCCATCAAAGAAGACCGGCACCACCGTCGCTTTGGATTTCGCCACCATCCGCGCCGTAAACCCACGCCAGCCCGGATCGAGCGGCAAGCCAAAAGGCGTCTGCGCCGTCGACACCGTGCCGCCCGGAAAAATCCCGATCGCACCGCCCTGCGCAAGGTAGTCGAGCGCCGTCTTGCGGGTTTGCAGGTTGAGCTTCACCGCCTCTTTCGTCTCGTCAAACGAGACCGGCAGGATGATCCGGTTGAGATCTTCAGCCTTACGAAACACCTGATGCGCGAGAATGCGGAAATCGCCCCGCGTCTCCGACAGGATATGGCCAAGCATCAACCCATCGAGAATCCCATAAGGATGGTTGGCAATGAGGATCAACGGCCCCTCGCGCGGGATATTGTCGAGCGAGCCGCCCACCACCTCGAGCTTGAGCCCGTAGCGTTCGGTCATCACCTCCCAGAAATCGCGCCCCTGCGCGACCTCGTGCTCATAGCCCTTGGCCCGCTTGATAAGCCCGATCCGCCCGGTCGCGTTCTCTAGGACACGGATCATCGCCCGCCCGCCCTTGGTCGCGGCGGAATGGGCATAGCTGATTTCTCTGGCAACGTCTTTCTGGTGCGCCATGGCTGTGTCTTTCCGGCTTCTCACGCGTCACATAATCCTGTTCCGCGCCTCTGGAAAGACCTTATGACACTGCCGTGACAGCCAGATGACCCGGCGGCAACACTCTGCCGCCGGGATCTCTTCGTCCCGCGCTTATTCCGCCGCCTCAGGAAGCGCCTCGCCACTCTTCAGAACCGCAAGGATTTCCTCCCGGCGCTTAGCGGCCTTCTCGGCGTTCTCCGCCTTGACCGGACCAAAGCCCCGGATCGAGAGCGGCAGTTCGGCAAGCGCAATCGCTGCGTCCGACGCCTTGTCACCATGCTCAGCAAGAAGCGCCTTCATATCGGCCTCATACTGCTTGATGAGCGCGCGCTCCATCTTGCGTTCTTCGGTGCGGCCAAAGGGATCAAGCGGCGTACCGCGCAGCCCTTTGAGCTTGGCAAGGATTTTGAACCCGCGAAGCATGCCCGGCCCAAAGGTCTTTTTCTCCGGCCGACCGTTCGCCCCCATCTTCGACAGGATCGGCGGCGCAAGGTGGAACTTCATCTTAAAGTCCCCCTCGAACACCTCTTCCGCCTTCGCCCGGCTCTCAAGATGCAGGCGCGCGACCTCATATTCGTCCTTATAGGCCAGAAGCTTGTGATACCCCTTCGCCACCGCCTCCTTGAGGCGTTCGTCTTGGATTCCCTCGACCATCTTGCGATACCGCTTGGCAAGGCCCTTGCCCTGATACTTCACCAGGTGGTCGGCCCGAAACGCGATCTTCTCCTCAAGGGACTTCGGCAAGGACACCACGTTCGGCGTGACCATTTTGCCCGCCTCTTCCGGGTAAAGCACGGCCCAACGCCCAATCTCAAACGCGCGCAGGTTCTTCTCGACCGCCGCACCATTAAGCTCGATCGCCGATTTGAGTGCTTCATGGCTGACCGGGACAAGCCCCTTCTGCCACGCCGCGCCAAAGATGATCATGTTGGAAAAGATCGAATCCCCAAGCACGATCCGCGCAAGCTCCGACGCATCAAACATCGAAAGCCCCTCCTTGAGCCGCGCCTCAAGCGCCACCTCAAGCCGGTCGGTCGGCAGTTTGAACTCTGTGTCGCGGGTAAAATCGCCGGTGATGATCTCGTGGCTGTTCACAACAGCCCCCGTGCGCCCCGTCGATGTAAGGCCAAGCGTCTTCGCCCCGGCGCTCACCACAAGGTCGCCCCCGATCAGCGTATCGCATTCGCCCGTGGCAACGCGGATCGCGCTGATGTCTTCCGGCGTCTCAGCAAGGCGACAATGGATATGCACCGCACCGCCCTTCTGCGCGAGGCCCGCCATCTCCATCATGCCTGCGGCCTTGCCGTCGATCTGTGCCGCCTGTGCAAGCACCGCGCCGATGGTGACAACACCCGTGCCGCCGACGCCGGTAATCACGACGTTATGCGTGCCTTCGATCGTCTTGATCTCAGGGCCGACCATCTCCGGCAGGTCCAATTCCGCCGTCGCCTCCTTGCGGATCTTCGCCCCTTCCACGGTAAGGAAGCTCGGGCAGAACCCATTCAGACAAGAGAAGTCCTTGTTACAGGAGGATTGGTTGATCGCCCGTTTGCGGCCAAGCTCGGTCTGCACCGGCTCGATAGAGATACAGTTCGACTGCACCCCGCAATCGCCGCAGCCCTCGCAGACATCGGTGTTGATGAACACCCGCTGATCCGGGTCCGGGAAAAGCCCGCGCTTGCGGCGGCGGCGCTTCTCTGCGGCGCAGGTCTGGATGTAAAGAATGACCGATACACCCTTGTGATCCCTGAATTTTTCCTCAACCGTGAGCAGTTCTTTGCGCTCATGAAAGTCTAGCCCGGTCGGGAAACCGGCACGGTCGACCTCTTCCTTCTCGTCATAAACCACGGCCACATGCTCAACCCCCATCGCCTTCACTTCGGCGGCGATCTGCTGGGGCGAAAGATCGCCCTCGTTGGCCTGCCCGCCGGTCATCGCGACGGCATCGTTATAGAGAATCTTGTAGGTGATGTTGGTCCCCGCCGCGAGCGCAGCACGGATCGCCTGAATGCCAGAGTGGTTGTAGGTGCCATCGCCGAGGTTCTGGAACACATGCGCGCGTTTGGAGAACGGCGCCTCCCCGATCCAGTTCGCGCCCTCGCCGCCCATATGGGTAAAGCCCACGGTATCGCGATCCATCCACTGCACCATGTAGTGACAGCCAATACCCGCATAGGCCCGGCTTCCATCCGGAAGCTTGGTGGAGCTGTTATGCGGACAGCCCGAGCAGAAATACGGGATACGCGCAGCGATTTCCTCGGCATTGTCGGCGCGTTTCGCTTCGGCGATCTGCGCCAGCCCCGCCTTGACGGCTTCGGTTCCACGGCCCTCTTCAATGAGGATTTCGCCAAGCTTCTCGGCAATCATGATCGGATCAAGCGCCGCCTTGGTCTGGAACAGTTCCGGCCCATGCATCGAGCCCGCACCGCCGCCCTTGTGCCAGCCATAGACCCGGCGGCCCCGACGGTCGTCAAAGATCGCTTCCTTGACCTGCACCTCAATGAGCTTGCGCTTTTCCTCCACCACGACAATCAGGTCGAGCCCCTCAGCCCAATCGTGGAACCCCTTCATATCCAAGGGGAATGTCTGACCGACTTTGTAGGTCGTGATGCCAAGACGCTCGGCCTCCGCCTCGTCGATCCCGAGAAGCGAGAGCGCATGCACAAGGTCGAGCCAGTTCTTGCCCGCCGCCACGAACCCGATCTTCGCGCCGGGCTTGCCCCACATGCGCTTGTCCATCTTGTTGGCATGGCTAAAGGCTTCGGCGGCAAAACGTTTATAGTCGATCATCCGCGCTTCCTGCGCGTGCGGCGTGTCGGTCAGGCGGATATTGAGACCGCCCTCTGGCATCTCGAACTCCGGCGTCACGAAACTCAAACGGTTCGGATCGCCATTGACGACCGCCGTCGCCTCGATCGTGTCCTTCATCGTCTTGAGGCCGACCCAGACGCCGGCAAATCGCGACAACGCGATACCGTAAAGACCGTAATCGAGAATTTCCTGCACCCCAGCGGGCGATACAACCGGCATATAGGCATCGACCATGGCCCATTCTGATTGATGCAACACGGTCGAGCTTTCGCCCGTGTGGTCATCGCCCATCGCCATCAGCACACCGCCATGCGCCGAAGTGCCCGCCATATTGGCGTGGCGCATCACGTCACCGGTGCGGTCCACCCCCGGCCCCTTGCCATACCAAAGGCCGAACACGCCATCGAACTTACCTTCACCGCGCAGCTCGGCCTGCTGGCTACCCCAAAGCGCCGTTGCCGCAAGGTCTTCGTTGAGACCCGCCTGAAAGGTAATGTCATTTTCCGTCAGATGCTTTTCGGCGCGCATCATTTGGCTGTCCACTGCACCAAGCGGCGAGCCGCGATACCCGGTCACAAGCCCCGCCGTATCAAGCCCCGAGGCCCGGTCGCGCGCCTTTTGCATCAACATCAGACGCACAAGCGCCTGTGTCCCGTTGAGCAGAACATTCTGCTTCTCCAGGTCGAATCGATCAGCGAGACTGACTTTCTGGATACTCATCACGCACCTCCCCTCGGCGGATTTTTTCTAGATCAAATATATCGCAATATTAGGTCACTATTTTTGACCTAACAAGCGATTTTTGCCAAAAGGTCGCACCATCGTGTCGACACGGTGTTTCGTTTATCAAAGCTTTCCCATAGACAGGGATTACCTTGAGAAAGTTGCGGACATGGATTGGGACAAGCTCAGAATATTTCACGCGGTTGCAGATGCTGGCAGCCTCACCCACGCGGGTGACACGCTGCATTTGTCGCAATCAGCGGTCTCCCGCCAGATTCGCGCGCTCGAGGAATCGCTCAACACGACCCTGTTCCACCGCCACGCCCGCGGCCTGATTCTCACCGAACAGGGTGAACTTCTGTTTGATGCCACATCGGCAATGATCAAACGCCTCGACGCCGCCGCCGCCCGCATCCGCGATAGCGAAGAAGAAGTGTTCGGCGAATTGCGCGTCACGACAACGATCGGTTTCGGCACCCTCTGGCTCGCCCCGCGCCTGCCCAAGCTCTACGAGAAATATCCCGACCTCAACATCGACCTGATGCTCGAGGAAAAGGTGCTCGACCTGCCTATGCGCGAGGCCGACGTCGCCATCCGCATGAAGGAACCGTCCCAGGCCGACCTGATCCGCAAGCGCCTGATGAACGTGCATATGCGCCTCTATGCGTCGCCCGAATACCTCGATCAGAACGGCCGCCCGGAAACGCTCGACGATCTGTCGTCGCACCGCCTGATAAGCCAGAACGTCACCTCCGCGCAGGTCGGAGCCGGTGCCAATCTCGTGCAGCAGATCATGAGCTATGACGTGCCTTCGGTGCTTTACGTCAACAACTACTACGGCGTCCTGCAAGCCGTGCGCCACAATCTCGGTATTGGTGTCCTGCCCGACTATCTGACGCAGGATTTCCCGAATCTCGAGCGGGTCTTGCCAGACCTTGAATCCGGCGATATCCCCGTTTTTCTCGCCTACCCGGAAGAGTTGCGGCAATCTAAACGCATCGCGGCCTTCCGCGATTTCGTGCAGGAAGAGATTATTTCACACCGCAAGCAACTGAGAGATCAGGGAAATTCCTGAGACATGCACATATAGCATAGCGGCTATGTTGCACCTGCGGCATTCTTTCCCTTGATCGATTCAAAACTGATGCCTAATTCATCTCTCGAAGACGGTGATTGCTGAAAAGCGCATCATCTTCAACCTCCCTGTTGGACTTCGGCCGAGCTTGATGCTCGGCCTTTTTTTTGGACTTGTGGCCCCCGGCATGACACAAGACAGAGAGTTATTTCCTCTCATGTGTTTGCCGAATATGCCTTTCCTTTTTGCCGTTCTGATCTGCGCCCTCTCCGGCGCAGTGACCGCTGCCGCCCTGCCGGGCTATGACCTGCCCTTTCTTGGCTGGGTTGGCTTTGTTCCCTACTTCACCCTCCTGCTGACCCAGCCCGACCGTCAGGTGCCGCTCCTGTCGATCGCCTTCTTCCTTGTCTTCTCGCTCGGCGCCCATAGCTGGTATCCGGCGATCTTCGGCCCCGCCCTCGGCTGGAGCCTCGTTTTCGCGGTGGCAGGTTGGTATGGGCTGAAAATTCGCCTTGGCCTTTGGCTCACCCGGCGCATGCCGGGCGCGATCCGCCTTCTCGCCCTGCCCTTGGTCTGGAGCGCGGTGGAGTTCGTGAAGTTCATCGCGCCTTATGTGCGCGATTGGTGGTTCGTCTCGCCCTCTGCCACACAATGGCGGTTTCCCCCGGCGCTGCAAATCCTCTCGGTGACCGGGTTTCCGGGCCTGACCCTTATGGTGCTTGTGGCCATCCTTTCCCTTGCCGCGCTCTTGATCCGCGCCCTACGTCTCACGCCACGCACGGGTCTTGAAATCGCGCCCCGCACTGCGTTCGCCGCTCTGGCCGTGATCGGCACGCTTCTCCTTGCCGGAGCCGCCCTTATGCCGCGCACGGGCACACCCGTGACCATCGCCGCCGTGACTGACATGACCCTGCAACGCGCCGACATGCCCTTGGTAGGCGACCTTGGCCAGATCGCCGCCGACCCCGCCCTCTCCCGCAAGGTGCTGGACGAGAATATCCGCCTGACAGAAACCCTGCCCGCGGGCATGGACCTGATCGTCTGGCCGGAAAACAAATTCGCCTACGATGACAACAAAGAGACCCGCGCCGCGCTGTCGTCGCTGGCCAAGGCCCAAGGCGCCTATCTCTCGGTCAACCTTCTGCACCGCACGGCACAGGGCAAAGAAAACACCAACACCCTTTTTGCCCCCTCTGGCGAGCAAGCCCTACAACGCGCCAAAATCAATCTCTTCCCGGCGGAAATCGCCGCCGGATATGCGCGCGGGCCTGAATCCTTCGCTCATATAGAAACGCCCTTTGGCCGCCTTTCCGGCGCGATCTGTTGGGACACGCACCGCCTCTGGATCCTACGCGCCCTCGCCCGCGAAGGCGCAGACGTCATCGCGCTGCCGATGGACAATGACTTCGACGCCGACCCGATCTTTCCCTATCATCACGCCGCCGATGTCGTCTTTCGCGCCGTCGAGAACCGCCTGACGATCGGCGTCGGCTCGGTCAACGGCATAAGCCTCGTCGTATCACCCGCTGGTGAAATCGTCGCAGAAAGCCCCGTCAACACCGCCGGCGCCATCCACGGACAAAGCTTCCGACACTCAGGCCAAAGCCTCTATACCCGCCTCGGTGACTGGTTCGGATGGGCGCTCGTCCTTGCCGCCGCGCTTCTCGCGCTCTTCGGCTGGCGGCGTGGGCGCACGGCCTGAGAGAAATGCGAGGGGCCAGAGACCGAAAGCCCCCTTTTCCACAGCGCCGCAATGCCCTAAAGAAGCGCCAGACACGCGCCGCCGGAGAGAGAGTCCCCATGCAAGAGCCCGCCATCACCCCCGACCTGATCGAAAGCCACGGTCTGAAGCCCGACGAATACGACCTGATCCTCGAGATCATCGGACGCGAACCGAGTTTCACCGAGCTTGGCATCTTCTCGGCCATGTGGAACGAACACTGCTCTTACAAATCCTCCAAGAAATGGCTGCGCACCCTGCCGACTGATGGCCCGCAGGTGATCTGCGGCCCCGGCGAAAACGCGGGCATCGTGGATATCGGCGATGGCGACGCCGTGGTCTTCAAGATGGAAAGCCACAACCACCCCTCCTACATCGAGCCCTATCAGGGCGCGGCCACAGGGGTCGGCGGTATCCTGCGTGACGTATTCACCATGGGCGCCCGCCCCATCGCGGCGATGAACTCCCTTTCCTTTGGCGAGCCGTCCCACCCCAAGACCCGCCAGCTCGTCAATGGCGTCGTCGAAGGCGTCGGCGGCTACGGCAACTGTTTCGGCGTGCCGACTGTCGGCGGCGAAGTGCGCTTCCATCCCGCCTATAATGGCAACTGCCTCGTCAATGCCTTCGCAGCAGGCCTCGCCAAAAGCGATGCGATCTTCTATTCGGCGGCCTCCGGTATCGGCATGCCCGTCGTCTATCTTGGCGCGAAGACCGGCCGTGACGGCGTCGGCGGCGCAACCATGGCAAGCGCCGAATTCGACGACACCATCGAAGAAAAACGCCCCACCGTTCAGGTCGGCGACCCCTTCACCGAGAAACGCCTGATGGAAGCGACGCTGGAACTCATGCAGACCGGCGCCGTAATCTCGATCCAAGACATGGGCGCCGCAGGCCTGACCTGCTCGGCCGTGGAAATGGGCGACAAGGGCAAGCTCGGGGTCAAGCTGAACCTCGAAGACGTGCCGCAGCGCGAAGACAACATGACCGCCTACGAGATGATGCTCTCTGAGAGCCAGGAACGTATGCTCATGGTCCTGCGCCCCGAGAAAGAGGCCGAGGCACGCGCCGTGTTCGAGAAATGGGACCTCGATTTCGCCATCGTCGGCGAGACCATTGCCGAGGATCGCTTCCTCATCCTGCACAATGGCGAAGTCAAAGCCGACCTGCCGCTCTCGCCCCTTTCGGGCCGTGCGCCGGAATATGATCGCCCGTGGGTCGAAACCCCGCCGGCTGAACCGCTGGCCGACGTGCCGCAGATTGATCCCATCGACGGCCTCAAGGCGCTGATCTCCTCGCCGAACTACGCCGGCAAGCAATGGGTCTATGAACAATATGACACCATGGTCATGGCCGATAGCGCCCGCTTGCCGGGCCTCGGCGCCGGGATCATCCGGGTCCACGGCACCGACAAAAAGCTCGCCTTTACCTCTGACGTGACACCGCGCTACGTGCGCGCCAACCCCGTCGAAGGCGGCAAGCAGGCCGTGGCAGAAGCCTGGCGCAACCTCTGCGCCGTCGGGGCCAAGCCGCTGGCGACAACCGACAACCTCAACTTCGGCAACCCCGAAAAGCCCGAGATCATGGGCCAATTCGTCGGCGCCATCAAAGGCATCGGCGAAGCCGTCGCCGCGCTCGACATGCCAATCGTTTCGGGCAACGTCTCGCTTTATAACGAGACCGATGGATCTGCCATCCTGCCGACGCCGACCATCGGCGCCGTGGGGCTGATCGCGGCCGACGAAGAACCGATCATCGGCGAAGTCCGCGACGGCCATGTGGCCCTCGTTATCGGCGACACGACCGGTCATCTGGGCCAATCGGCGCTTCTGGCCGAGGTGTTCAACCGCGAAGATGGCGACGCGCCGCATGTGGATCTCGCCGCAGAGAAAGCGACCGGCGAATTCATCCGCGCCAACCGCGATTTCATCAAGGCCTGCACCGATCTCTCCGACGGCGGCCTTGCGCTTGCCGCCTTCGAGATGGCCGAGGCCGCGGGCGTCGGTATCCATCTCGACAGCGACGACACCGCAACCCTCTTTGGCGAGGATCAGGCGCGCTACCTCGTGGCCTGTAACTTCGATCAGGCCGAGGCCCTGATGATCGCCGCAGGTCAGGCTGGTGTGGCGGTCCATAGCGTCGGTCGCTTTACCGGCACCGATGTTTGCATGGGCAATAGCTCCGCCTCCCTCGAAGAGCTTTCGGCGCTGTTCCGCGCGGGCTTTGCCGAGGCCGTCGCCTGACCCGACCAACGCATCCGGCCTCCGGACCTCACTGGCCCGGAGGCCCTACGCGGATTTGCTTGCAAGCCGCAAACGCACATCCTACATCTTAACGACATCTATTCGGGAGACCTCCATGGCCATGCTCGCCTCTGATATCGAAGCCCTGATCCGCGTGGGCTTTCCGGACGCCAAGATCACCGTCATGGGCGATGACGGTCAGCATTTTTCTGCCGAGGTGATCGACGAGAGCTTTCGCGGCATGTCCCGTGTGGCCCAGCAACGCGCCGTGAACGCGACGCTCAAGGAAAAGATCGACAGCGGCGAGCTGCACGCCCTCGCCCTGATGACCAAAGCGCCCGGCTAATTCCATGCTCTTTGCACGTCTCCCAAGCCTCTTGCTGCTGACGCCCTTCGTGCTGGTGTTCCTCTATGCGGCATGGCACGAATACAACCGCTTCAAACGCGACGGTGCATCTTCCTACGGTTTGAGTTACGATCCCGAAACCAATAGCACCTACGTGACCGCGCTGGCGGATGAAGAGGATCACTTCGACCTCGAAGATTTCAACCCAGACGACACACAAGACCCGGTCCAAACCGCTTCGGCCCCTGCCGAGGCAGACCCCAAGGAACAGGACAAGACATCATGACCGACGCAAAAACCCAGATCGACGAAATCGTAAAAGCCAACGACGTGGTGCTCTACATGAAAGGCACCAAGGAAATGCCGCAATGCGGCTTCTCCTCGCGCGTCGCAGGCGTGCTCAACTTCATGGGCGTGGATTATACTGACGTGAACGTGCTCGCAGACGAAGGCATCCGCCAAGGGATCAAGGATTATTCCGACTGGCCCACCATCCCCCAGCTCTACGTGAAGGGTGAGTTCGTGGGCGGCTGTGACATCATCACTGAAATGACCCTCTCGGGCGAGTTGGATACGTTGTTCGAAGAAAACGGCGTCGCCTACAACAAGGAAGCCGCCGACAAGATCCGCGAAGCCAACGCCTGATCCTGTCGCCCTAGGGTGGGCTTCACCCCACCATCCGAAACAGAAAAGGCCGATCCGCAAGGATCGGCCTTTTTCATGTTGTCTCAATACCTTATCAGCCGACCTTTTCCTCGACCGTATCGGCAAGCGACTCGGCCCGCGCGGCCAGTTCGGCAAGCGTATCGGTGACCTCCGGCGGGATCACAGCAACCTCGACCTTCTCCGGCCCGGCATCCTTCAAGCCCTGCAACTCGCCCTGCACCTGCGCCAGTTGCGCCTCGACCTCGCGCAGCTTGTCCTCAAGCCCCGCCGTCTTATCGGCAAGCATCAGCCCCGCCATCAATAGCATCCGCGGTTCGGGAATGCGGCCGATCTGGCTCGTGAGTACCTGTGCTTCGTCATCAAGCAATTTGGCCGCCGCCTGCAGGAAATGCTGCTCCCCGTCCTGACACGCAACCTCGAAGGTCCGGCCACCGATATGGATTTCCACTTCGGGCATCATGCACCTCCTTCTGCGGCTTGGTCTTTCTCCGCCTGCACCAGCATCGGGCGCAGCGTCGCGTTGACCGCCTTCATCTCGGCAAGTTCCGTCTCGCGCATCGCTTTGAGATCGGCAAGCTCGGCCTCGAGCGCCTGATTGACCAGCGTCGCATCCGACAACTCCGCCTTCATCGCGTCGCGCATCATCTGGTTCGACGCCCGGAGCATCCGGCTGGTGCGACGCATCCGGCGCAACCGACCGGCAAGCTGATTGAGAATATCGCGGCTCTCTTCAAGATCGACCGACACCTGCGCAGGCTCGGCGGCTTGGCTGGCCGTCGCTTCGGCCTCTGCACGCTTGGCCTCAGCGGCCTCCGCCGTGGCCTTGGCGCTTTCGGCCTCATCCGTAGCGCGCCGCGCTTCGGCCTTGGCGGTTTCAAGCGCCGTCTCCAGCGCCTCGCGCTCCACCGTCAGCGCCTCGACCCGCGCCTCAAGCTCAACCACCCGGTCTTTCTCTGCGGCAAGCGCGTCTTGTGCCTCGCCGAGGGCCGCGCTGTCGCTTTCGCTGCTCGCCGCCTCTGCGCCCGACGCCGTCTTCAGCCCCTCAAGACCGCGCCCGATGCGATCCATCGCGGCGCTGATCCGGCTTTCAAGGTCACTGATCTCACTCATCGGCCCCTCTCCTTGGTTCGAACCGTTGTCGCCGGTCCCGTCTGCTTCTTTGCTCCTCCAGTGCCCAATCCGCCACACGAATCGCCTTTTGCCCGGAGTTTTCACGAGTTTATCCAATGAATGTGCAAATTGCTTCCCCCATTGCCCGCCCCACGCCACGCACATGCTTGATAATTGGTCGTGGGCTGGTATTGAGCACCCACAAACAGACCCACCAGTCAAAGGACCTGCCCCGTGGATATCGCTGCCCTTCGCGCAAAGAACCCCGACCACTGGATGAAAGCTGCCGCGATCCGCGCGCTGACGCTTGACGCCGTGGCCGCCGCCAATTCCGGTCATTCCGGCATGCCCATGGGCATGGCCGATGTCGCCACCGTCCTGTTCGAGAACCACCTGAAGTTCGACGCTTCGGCCCCCAAATGGCCCGACCGCGACCGCTTCATCCTCTCTGCCGGTCATGGCTCGATGCTGATTTATTCGCTCCTGCACCTCGTCGGTGACGCGCAGGTCACGCTCGACCAGATCAAGAACTTCCGCCAACTTGGCGCGCTGACCGCCGGTCACCCCGAAAACTTCCTGCTCGACGCGGTCGAGACGACCACCGGGCCGCTCGGCCAAGGTATCTCCAACGCTGTCGGCTTCGCCATCGCCGAGGAAATCCAACGCGCCCAATACGGCAAGAAACTGGTCGATCACCACACCTACGCGATCGCCGGCGACGGCTGCCTCATGGAAGGCATCAGCCAGGAAGCCATCGGCCTCGCTGGTCGCCTTTCGCTGGGCAAGCTGATCGTCTTCTGGGACAACAACAACATCACCATCGACGGCACGGTCGAGCTTTCGGACCGCACCAACCAGGTGCAGCGGTTCAAGGCGTCCGGCTGGCATGTGCAGGAAATCGACGGCCACGACCCGGAGGCCATCGACGCCGCCATCACCGCCGCCAAAAAATCGCGCAAGCCCTCGATGATCGCCTGCAAGACCCATATCGCCCTCGGCCACGCGGCTCAGGACACGTCCAAGGGCCACGGCGCCCTGACTGACGCGGACCAACTCAAGGCCGCAAAAGAGGTCTATGGCTGGAACCACGGCCCGTTCGAAGTCCCCGCCGATGTCAAATCGCAATGGGAAGCCATCGGCGCCCGTGGCGCTGAGGAGCGCGCCGCATGGGAAGCCCGCCTCGCCGAGGTCGGCTCCGCCAAGCGCAACCGTTTTGAGCGCGCCTATGCGGGCGACGCCCCCAAAAAACTCTCGGCCACCATCAAGGCCCTGAAGAAACAGATCGCCGAAGAGGCGCCCTCCGTGGCGACCCGCAAATCGTCTGAGATGGTGCTCAAGGCGGTGAACCCGATCATGCCCGAAACCGTGGGCGGCTCGGCGGACCTTACCGGCTCCAACAATACCAAGACCGAAGACCTCGGTGTCTTTGACGTGGATAACCGCAAGGGCCGCTACATCTACTATGGCATCCGCGAACACGGCATGGCGGCGGCGATGAACGGCATGGCGCTGCACGGCGGCATCCGCCCCTATGGCGGCACCTTCTTCTGCTTCACCGATTATGCCCGCCCGGCCATGCGCCTCGCGGCTCTGATGAAAACCCCGACGGTCTTTGTGATGACCCACGATTCCATCGGTGTTGGCGAAGACGGACCCACCCACCAGCCGGTCGAACACCTCGCCATCTGTCGCGCCACGCCGAACACCTATGTGTTCCGCCCCGCCGACACCGCCGAGACCGCCGAGGCTTGGGAAATCGCCCTGACCTCCAAGGACACGCCCTCGGTCCTCGCGCTCACGCGCCAGAACCTGCCGACCGTGCGCACTGAGGCCAAGAACACCAACCTGACCGAGAAAGGCGCTTACGTGCTGGCCGAGGCGGAAGGCAAGCGTCAGGCCATCCTGATCGCGACCGGCTCTGAGGTTTCCGTCGCCATGGACGCCAAGGCCAAGCTCGAAGCCGAAGGCATCGGCACCCGCGTCGTCTCCATGCCCTGTATGGAGCTCTTCGCCGAACAGGACGAAGCCTATCGCCGCAAGGTACTGCCCGCAGGCGCCGCTGTCCGCGTCGGCATCGAGGCCGCCGCGCGTCAGGGCTGGGATCAATGGCTGCTCGGTGAGCGCGCCAAGCCCGGCAAATCCGATTTCGTCGGCATGGACCGCTTCGGCGCTTCCGCCCCGGCCGGTCAACTGTTCGAGAAGTTCGGCATCACCGCCGACAACGTCGTGGCCAAGGTCAAAACCCTGCTCGGCTAATCTCGACGCCATAGAAACACAAAAGCCGCCGGTCTCTCCCGGCGGCTTTTTCTTTGCTTCAAGAGACGCGCAGACGCACGCCCCCTCGCCCTTACTGGATCATCGCCGCCATAAGCGCTGGCACGCCAAGCATTCCGCCAACGATGATTGCGACCGAAAGTCCGAGTCCTTTGAACATGGTGATTTCTGCTCCTGTGCACGTGTTCGCAGACATCTAGGTAGAGCGCCCCTTCGTGCCGTCCATACCCCGAATGTCAAAAATCACCCGGTGCAGACCTAGCCAGAGATCGCCGCACGCACAGCCGCCTCATTGGCTTCTTTGCCCCAACCGAACACCGCCACGAACGGATGCCCTTCGCGCACCCCGCGCGTGACGTTGATCCCCGACATCTTGGCTTTCTGTTGGCCAGCCTCAAAGGCATAGGCCATTCCGTTTTCACAGGTCATGCTGGTGTAGCCAGACTTGGTGCTTTGGCCTTCGCAGTCGCCCCATGTAGGGCCGGTCAGGTTGAATTTCGCACTGCCATTCATATGACCGATCAACTCCCCGCGAAGAAGCTGCTGCTCCTCGCCTGCCGCCTCGATAAGTAACATGGCTGGCAGGGTCACTTCGAACATGCCGGTCATCTTGCCGTCATTTTGGTTCGCCGCAACGATGACCGGCACTTCGCAGCCCCCAAGCAGCGCCACCAGCGCCATACCTGAAACAAACTTCTTCATTCAAAATCTCCTTTGGCCTCTATCTCAATCTGCGGCATCGCCCATATCGAACACCGCCTCAAAGGGTTCTTGTAAGCCCTTGTCCAAGGGATTTCGAAGGCGCTTGCCAGAGCATAAATCTCAATGCGCCTCTTTCTTCCCGCCAAACACCGCGCCCCAAATTGGCGCGATGACCTTGGTAGCGACGGGAATAAGCACGAAGCCAAGCGCGAGGCCGAACACCCCGTCCATCGCCGCCTTCGCGGACCACTCCACAAGCCCCTCCCACGCCGCAGGCACCATATGCGCAACGGCATAGGCCCAGTCGTGGATATGATGCCCGAGCCAGCCATAGCCCAGCTCTTCTAGCCCGTGCACGATAATCGCGCCGCCGACCCAGAGCATCGCCGCCGTGCCGACAATCGTCAGGAACTTCATGAACTTCGGCATCGCCCGCACAAGGCCCCGCCCAAAGGCCTGCGTCAGGCCAAGCCGTCCATTCTGAGCCATGAAAAGCCCCACATCGTCCATTTTGACGATAAGCGCGACCGAGCCATAGACCGCCACCGTGATCCCGACCCCGGCCACCGCCAGCGTCGCCGCCTCCATCCAAAAGGTGCTTTCGGGAATGGCCGAAAGAATGATCGTCATGATCTCGGCCGAGAGGATGAAATCTGTCTTGATCGCACCCGCCGCCTTGCGTTCCTCAAGGTGCAATGGATCGCCCGGCGCATCCTCCTTGAACACCGCATGATCGTCATGCGGCACAAGCACGTGATAGATCTTTTCCGCCCCCTCGAAACAAAGATACGCGCCGCCAAGCATCAACAAGGGCGCGATGAGCCACGGTGCGAAATTCGACAGAAGCAGCGCCGCCGGAAGCAGGATCAAGAGCTTGTTGCGGATCGATCCGCGCGCGATCTTCCAGATGATCGGCAGTTCCCGCGCCGGTGCGAACCCGTGGAGATATTTCGGCGTCACCGCCGCATCGTCGATCACCGCGCCTGCCGCTTTGGCCCCGGCCTTGGCCGCCTGCGCCGCCACATCATCCACCGATGCCGCTGCAACCTTGGCAATCCCTGCCACATCATCGAGCAAGGCCAGCAATCCACTCATCCGAAATACTCCCGTTGAAACCGCTCTTTGCACCCTACCCGATCCGACGCGCCAAACAAGCATACCCAAAGGGTCCACGACGGGGAAAAACCTACCGCCGTCCCCCGTCACCTTGCGTGAGACCGTGCGCTGCCTTCATCCGCACCATCGGGGCCGCGCCACAGACGCAATACCGACGTGATACCGACGTGATACAGACCCCGAGTCCGCCCTGTCCCAAGGCCTTCACATTTGCCGTGATTCGAATGTGAAAACGCCCCGCACCGGTAAGATGCGAGGCGTTGCAGAAATCCTGTGCGGCGTCTGAATCAGGCGAAACGGGCCTTCAGCGCTTCGTTGACATCGGGCGAGACGAATTTCGAAACGTCCCCACCAAGCCGCGCGATCTCTTTGACGAGCTTGGAGGCAATCGCCTGATGCTTGGCCTCGGCCATAAGGAATACCGTCTCAACCGAAGAGTCGAGCGCCCGGTTCATGCCAACCATCTGGAATTCATACTCAAAATCGGCCACAGCCCGAAGCCCGCGCACGATCACCTGGGCCCCGACATCATGGGCGCAATCGATCAAAAGGTTCTCGAACGGATGCGCGACAATCTCGGTGCCGGTCTCTTTCGAGAGCGCGGCGCATTCCGCCTCGACCATGGCAACGCGCTCTTCAAGCGTGAACAGCGGCCCCTTGTCACGGTTGATCGCAACCCCGATGACCAGCTTGTCCACCAAGAGACAGGCCCGGCGAATAATGTCGATATGACCCATTGTGATCGGGTCAAACGTGCCCGGATAAAGACCAACGCGCATGGATTGTCTCCGCTTTTCAGTGGCTTCCGCGGCACGCAACATTATTGCGCCCAGAAATGCAAGCCCTCATTGGTCGCACCCGTAGTCTTACGGGGTATGTACCGCTCTGGGATTGGGCCTCAATGGCCCATGATCATCCCCTCAAGAGCGTCTTTCTCCATCGCAAGCTCCGTTAAGCGGGCCTTAACCACATCTCCGATACTGATGAAACCGACCATAACGCCGGCATCGACCACCGGCATGTGACGGAACCGTTTCTCGGTCATCGTCGCAAGCACCGCATCGGCCTTTTCGCCAAGGCCGCAAGTGATGATATTGCGCGACATGATCTCTTCGACCTTGGTCTCAAGGCACACAGAGCCGCGCCGCGCCACCTCGCGCACGATATCGCGCTCGGAACAGATGCCGTCGGCGGTGTCGCCTGTGGAAGAAATGACCAATGTGCCGATCCGTTTTTCATCAAGAAGCTTTGCCGCTTCCGCAACCGTCATGGACGGCGGCACCGTGACAACGCCTTGATCGCCTTTGTGTTTCAGGATCTGATGGACCAGCATATTCATTCCTCCATAAGAATATTGCGTAAATCCAATGGTCGTCGCAATTTTTTCACCTGTCAAGCTTCGCTCTCAAGCCGCGCGACCTCTGCGCGAATTCCCTCGCAAAGCGCTTCGGCAAAACGGTTCATCCGCTCAAGCCGCCGATCATCCGCATGCCGGATCAGGTAGAAACTCCGCGTCAGGCTGACCGCCTCCGGCAAGACCTTCACCATGCCGCGCGCCGAAGGTAAGGCGAAATCATGCACGATCCCGATCCCATGCCCGCCCCGGACCCAGTTGAACTGAACAGAGGCCGAGTTCGACGCTAGCCGCACCCGCTCCACCCCGGTCTCGTTGAGATAGTCGAGCTCCTTGTCGAAAATCATATCCGGGATATAGCCGACCACCATATGTTCACGCAGGTCTTCAAGGCTCTCGATCGGTGGGGCATTGCGCAGATACCAACGCGCCGCCGCAAGGTGCAGCGAGTAGTCCGTGATCTTCTGCACCGTGAGCTTGCCTGCGCTTGGCGGGCTTACGGCGACGACAAGATCGGCCTCACGCTTGGATAGGTTGACGACCCGCGGCAACGCCACGATCTGAATTTCAAGGTCTGGATTGCTCCGCGCGATCTCGGCACAGACCTGCGGCAAGAGGTAGTTCGCCGCCCCGTCCGGCGCCCCGATGCGGATCTGCCCCGAAAGCCCCCCGCTCGTCCCGGCCATCTCCTGCGTCGCTTCTTCGAGCGACTGCTCGATCCGCACCGCATGCACCAAGAGCCGCTGCCCGGCATCTGTCATGGCATAGCCCGAGGGTGATTTGACAAATAGCGGCGCACCCATATCCGTCTCGAGCCGCGCCACCCGCCGCCCCACTGTCGCCGGATCCACCTTGAGCCGCCGACCCGCCGCAGAAAGGCTTTCTTCGCGCGCCACAGCCAGAAACACCCGAAGATCGTCCCATTGTGGTGCCATGCCGCCCTCCTGCATTCTCGCAAAGCTGTTTTGAGATGTTGGCTCTTTTAAAGGCATTCTTGCAAGTCTAATCTGCCCCGGAACGCTTTGGAGGAGATCCCATGCAAGAACTGACCCATTTCATCAACGGCAAGCACGTCAAAGGCACGTCCGGCCGTTTCGCAGATGTCTACAACCCCGCCACCGGCGAAGTGCAGGCCAAGGTGCCGCTCGCGACCGTGGACGAGATGAACGCCGCCATC
This sequence comes from Shimia aestuarii, assembly GCF_022814865.1. Classification (GTDB taxonomy): domain Bacteria; phylum Pseudomonadota; class Alphaproteobacteria; order Rhodobacterales; family Rhodobacteraceae; genus Shimia; species Shimia aestuarii_A. Next base: position 139,880 of record NZ_JAKVRD010000007.1, read on the forward strand.
GCCGCTGCCGAAGCCGCTCAGCCCGCTTGGGCCGCGACCAACCCGCAGCGCCGCGCCCGCGTCATGATGAAGTTCGCCGCTCTGATCGAAGAGCACATGGACGAGCTGTCCGAGCTGGTAAGCCGGGAACACGGCAAGACCCTGCCCGACGGGCGTGGCGATGTGCAGCGCGGCCTCGAGGTGATCGAGGTCTGCATGGGCGCGCCGAACCTGCTCAAGGGCGAATACATGAACGATGGCGGCCCCGGCATCGACCTCTACGCCATGCGCCAGCCGCTCGGCGTTGTCGCGGGCATCACCCCGTTCAACTTCCCGGCCATGATCCCGCTCTGGAAGATGGGCCCCGCGCTTGCCTCCGGCAACGCGATGATCCTGAAACCCTCCGAGCGCTGCCCCTCGACCTCGCTGCGCCTTGCCGAACTTATCAAAGAAGCGGGCCTGCCCGATGGTGTGCTTCAGGTCGTCAACGGCGACAAAGAAGCCGTGGACACGATCCTCGACAACGAGACGATCCAGGCCGTGGGCTTTGTCGGCTCGACTCCGATCGCCCAGTATATCTATGGCCGCGCCTGCACCAACGGCAAACGCGCCCAATGCTTCGGCGGTGCCAAGAACCACATGATTATCATGCCCGACGCGGACATGGACAAAGCCGCTGACGCGCTCGTGGGCGCGGGCTTTGGTGCGGCTGGCGAACGCTGCATGGCGATCTCCGTGGCCGTGCCGGTTGGCGAGAAGACCGCCGACGCCCTTATCGAACGCCTTGTGCCGCGTATCGAGAAACTCAAGGTTGGCCCCTATACTGCTGGCGCCGACGTGGATTACGGCCCGGTCATCACCCCGCAAGCCAAGGACCGCATCAACGGCCTCGTCTCGAGCGGTGTCGACCAAGGCGCGACGCTTGTCGTCGACGGCCGTGACTTCTCGATGCAGGGCTACGAGGACGGCTTCTTTGTCGGCCCGAGCCTCTTTGACAACGTGACCAAGGACATGGACATCTACAAGGAAGAGATCTTTGGCCCGGTCCTGTCGACCGTGCGCACCGAGAGCTATGAAGAAGCGCTCGATCTCGTGATGACCAACCAATACGGCAACGGCACCTCGATCTTTACCGCAGATGGCGACACCGCACGCGACTTTGCCACCAAGGTCAATGTCGGCATGGTCGGCATCAACTTCCCGATCCCGGTGCCGCTGAGCTACTTCACCTTCGGCGGCTGGAAGAAATCGGCCTTTGGCGATCTGAACCAATACGGCCCCGACGCCTTCCGCTTCTACACCAAGACCAAGACCGTCACCGCGCGCTGGTTCTCGGGCATCAAGGAAGGCGGAGAGTTCCACTTCAAGCAAATGGACTGATCTCCCAGCGACAGTCATCCAAGAGAGGCCGGACATCGTTCCGGCCTCTTTCGCGTTTATGCCACAGGCCCCGACCGCCCGCGGCGCTTGAAACGATCCCACATTCCTGCTCAACTCCTTCCAAGACCACTCGGGAGGGCCGCCATGTCACCGCAGGGACCGGATTTCACCATCGGCGTGGAAGAGGAATACCTCCTCATCGACAAGGATAGCCTCGACCTCGCGGCCGCGCCGGACGGGCTGATGGAGGCCTGCAAGGCCGAGCTTGAAGGCCAGGTCAGCCCCGAGTTCCTCAACTGCCAGATCGAAATCGGCACGGCCGTCTGTCGCAACGTGGCCGAGGCCCGCGAAGACCTCAAGCGCCTGCGCTCGACCGTGGCGCGGGTGGCGGGCAAGTATAACCTCGCCCCGATCGCCGCCTCCTGCCATCCGTTCTCGGACTGGCGCAACCAACATCACACCGACAAGCAACGCTATAACGAGCTGCGCGACGACCTCGCAGGTGTGGTACGGCGTATGCTGATCTGCGGCATGCATGTCCATGTCGGCATCGACGGTCCGGACCAACGCATCGACCTGATGAACCAGCTCAAGTATTTCCTGCCACATCTGCTTGCGCTGAGCTGTTCCTCGCCGTTCTGGCAAGGCGAGGATACGGGCCTGAGTTGTTACCGTCTGACGGTGTTTGACAACCTGCCCCGCACCGGCCTGCCGCCGCGCGTCGAGGGATGGGGCGAATATGAACGCTCGGTTGAGGCGATGAAAACCGTGGGCGTGATCGAGGACGCCTCCAAGATCTGGTGGGATCTGCGCCCCTCCTCTCGCTTTCCAACCATCGAGAGCCGGGTTTGCGATGTGTCGCCCCGCCTTGAAACCGCACTAACCCTTGCCGCATTGACCCAAGCCCTGACCCGGATGCTCTGGCGCCTCGCGATCAAGAACCAACGCTGGCGCCTCTATGATAATTTTCTCATCTCCGAGAACCGCTGGCGTGCACAGCGATATGGCATTTCATCCGGCCTGATCGACTGGGGCCGCCGCGAAATCGTTTCCTTCGAAGAACTCGCAGAAGAATTCATCGCGCTTCTACATGAAGACGCCGAAACCCTCGGCTGCCTGCGCGAAATCGAGAACACCCGCACCATCGTCGCCACCGGCAATAGCGCCGATCAACAACGCGCGGTCTACCGCGATGCGATCCAGGCCGAATACACCCATGAAGAGGCATTGCGCGCCGTGGTCAAACACCTGATCGAAGAATACCACGCAGATTTGTAGGAGGTCCGGGCATATTCGCCAGCCTGTTTTGCATTTTTGCGCACTGACACCGCGCTTACGGCACTGTATAATTTAACAGTCGTTCAATTTCGCGTTTTGGGAGGAACCCGATGGATTTTGCACTGAGTGAAGAGCAAACCCTGATCTTTGATATGGCCAAGGGCTTTGGCGAAGAACACATCGCCCCCAACGCCCAGAAATGGGAGGCCGAAGGCACGATCCCGAAAGAGCTCTGGCCGCAGATTGCCGAGCTTGGCCTTGGCGGCATTTACGTCAGCGAAGAGTACGGCGGCTCCGGCCTGTCGCGCCTCGACGCGACCCTCGTCTTTGAGGCGCTCGCCATGTCCTGCCCCTCTGTCGGCTCCTTCCTGTCGATCCACAATATGTGCGGCGGCATGATCGACAAATTCGGCAGCGAAGAAACCAAGCAGAAATGGCTTCCAGACCTCTGCACCATGTCCAAGGTCTTCTCCTACTGCCTGACCGAACCCGGCTCCGGTTCCGACGCGGCCGCGCTCAAGACCCGCGCCGCCAAAACCAATGACGGCTATGTGCTGAATGGCACCAAGGCGTTTATCTCCGGCGGCGGCTACTCCGATGCTTATGTCACCATGGTGCGCACCGGCGATGACGGCCCCAAGGGCATCTCGACCGTGGTTGTCGAAGACGGCTCCGCGGGCCTGAGTTTTGGCGGGCTTGAGAACAAGATGGGCTGGCGCTCGCAACCGACCGCGCAGGTGCAGTTCGACGATTGTAAAGTCCCGCATGACAACCTCATCGGCGAAGAAGGCAAAGGCTTCTCCTACGCAATGGCCGGTCTCGACGGGGGCCGCCTCAACATCGCCGCCTCTGCGCTTGGTGGTGCGCAGAACGCCCTCGACCTGACGATGCAATACATGGCCGAGCGCAAAGCCTTCGGCAAACCCATCAACCAGTTCCAGGCGCTGCAATTCCGCCTCGCCGAGTTCGAAACGAAGCTGCAAGCCGCCCGCATCTTCCTGCGCCAGGCCGCGTGGAAGCTCGACAACAAATCCCACGACGCGACCAAGTTCTGCGCCATGGCCAAGCTCATGGTGACCGATGTCGCCTTCGAAGTGGCAAATGGCTGTCTGCAACTGCACGGCGGTTATGGCTACCTTGCGGATTACGGGGTCGAGAAGATCGTGCGCGATCTGCGCGTCCACCAGATTCTCGAAGGCACAAATGAGATCATGCGCCTGATCGTATCGCGCCAAATGATCGCCGATGCGGCCTGATTCCGCAATTCGCACCGACGCAATACCGACGTGATACCGACGCGTTACAGATAGGGGTTTTCCCATGGGCGATATCAATATTCGCAAGGTCGGAAAGACCGGCCGCATCACCTTTACCCGCCCCAAGGCGCTCAATGCGATGAGCTACGAGATGTGCATCGCCATCGAAGACGCGCTCGACGCGTGGTCCGATGACGATCAGGTCAAGATGCTGGTGATTGACGCCGAAGGCGAGAAGGCCTTTTGCGCAGGCGGCGACATCGCTGAACTGTACGAAACAGGGAAAGCCGGAAATTTCGCATTTGGACAGAAATTCTGGGCTGATGAGTACAGAATGAACGCCAAGATGTTCGAATTCTACAAGCCTGTGGCGAGCTTCATGCAGGGGTTCACAATGGGCGGCGGCGTCGGCGTCGGATGCCACGCATCGCACCGTGTGGTTGGCGAGTCGAGCCAGATCGCCATGCCTGAATGCGGCATTGGCCTCGTACCGGATGTCGGCGGCTCCTACATCCTCGCTCATGCGCCGGGCCGTCTTGGCGAATATCTCGGCCTCACCGCCTCACGCCTCGCCGCCGGAGACGCCATCCTCGCGGGCTTCGCAGACTACTATATCCACGAGAAGAACTGGCCGGAACTCATTGCAAAACTTGAAGAAACTGGCGATTGGACATTGATTGACGCCGCTGCGGAACCGGTGCCTGAGGCGGCGCTCGCCACACAAGAAGACGAGATCAACGCCTTCTTCGGCGGCGAGGCACTGCCCGATATTGTCAACGCCCTGAAGGCCAGCAAAAGCACCTTCGCAGAAGCCGCGCTCAAGAAGCTCTCCCGCAACTCACCCCTCGCCATGGGGTGCACGCTCGAGATCATCCACCGGGTGCGCGGCACCGAGACACTCCGCCCGGCCCTCGAACAAGAATACCGCTTTACCTATCGCGCGATGCAAAAGGGCGATTTCCTTGAAGGAATCCGCGCCCAGATCATCGACAAGGACAGAAACCCAAGCTGGAAACACGCGCTTTCCGCGCTCCCGGCCACCGCCGTGAGCCAGATGTTGATGCCTTTGGGAGAGGCAAAACTCACATTCGAAAAGGGAGACTAAGCCATGAAAATCGGATTTATTGGACTTGGCAACATGGGCGGTCCTATGGCCGCAAACCTCGCCAAAGCCGGGCATGAGGTCACGGGGTTCGATATGGCCGAGGTGACCGTTGAGGGCGTCACCATGGCCGCCTCTGGGCCCGACGCCGCCAAGGGTGCCGACGTGGTGATCACCATGCTCCCCAACGGCCAAATCCTGCGCAGCGTTGCGGCAGAACTGATCCCCGCGATGGATAAAGGCGCGGCACTTGTCGATTGCTCGACCGTAGATGTCGAAAGCGCCCGTGCTGTGGCAGAACAGGCCGAGGCCGCGGGTCTTCTGGCCGTGGACGCCCCTGTGTCTGGCGGTGTTGGCGGTGCAGCCGGCGGCACGCTCACCTTCATGGCTGGCGGCAGCGACGCCGCATTTGCCAAGGCCGAGCCCCTCTTTGACATCATGGGCCAGAAGGCCGTGCATTGCGGCGAAGCAGGAGCCGGGCAGGCCGCGAAGATCTGCAACAACATGATCCTTGGTGTGACCATGATCGCCACCTGCGAAGCCTTTGCGCTCGCCGACAAGCTTGGTCTTGATCGTCAGAAGATGTTCGACGTGGTGTCGACCTCTTCGGGCTATTCCTGGACCATGAATGCCTATTGCCCAGCCCCGGGGGTTGGGCCGCAATCGCCCTCAGACAACGACTACAAGCCCGGTTTTGCGGCCGACCTGATGCTCAAGGACCTGCGCCTTTCGCAACAGGCCGCTGAGGCTGCTGACGCAGACACCCCGATGGGTCAGATGGCGCGCGACCTCTATGCCAAGTTCGTCGAAAACGAAGATGGGGCCGGAATGGATTTCTCGGCCATGCTACCCCGCTTTGAGAAACGTGGGCGCGGCTAAAGACGTAAGGCCCCGCCCGCCTTGGGCGGGGTCACCCCTTCAGCAGATCGCGGATCGCATCTGCCTGATCCCGCACGATCCGTTCACCTTCGCTGATCGCCTTATCGGCTCGGAACAGTTCCAACACCGACATGTCGTTTAGATCCGCCTCAAGGGCGAGGTTCGGTGGATCAGAGGCGCTTCGGGTCTTCCGGACATATTCCGTCATGATATCAATGGAAGTCGACACCACATCGAGCGAGTTCGGCCCCGGCTCGCTATCCGGTTGCAGCATATCGCGCACGCTATCTGGCAGCTTCTCCACCCACCCCGCAGAACCCAATTTGGATAGAAAGCTTTCGCGTGGTTCCCAAAGGTTGCCGAACTTTGCGTTGGGATTTACAGCAAGGGTCACGTCCGCCTCAAGTGCACGACAGGCAGAGCTTGGGACCGGATTGACCAGCCCTCCATCCAACAGCCATTTCCCATCAACCTTGTGAGGGCTGAACAAACCGGGGATCGAGATGGTCGCCCGAATGGCGTCAAAAAGCGATCCGCGTTGGATCCAGATCTCCCGCCCCGTCGCCATATCCGTTGCGACGACGATAAACGGCTTGCCGAGGTCTTCGATCCGTTCCGGCAGATCGAGATCCTTGAGCATCTCGCGCACTGTCCCACCGCGCAAAAGACCGCCATGTTCAAACCGCAGGTCGACGTAGTTGAGCATTCCGCGTTGTGTCAGGGCGCGCGCCCAATCTTCCAGGCGAGACAGACGGCCAGAGGCCCATGCCGCGCCCACAAGCGCGCCCATAGAGCATCCAGCGACCACGTCCGGAGCAACGCCGATCGCATCAAGCTCTTTGAGCACACCGATATGGCACCACCCTCGCGCACCACCAGAGCCAAGAGCGATCCCGAGCCGGCTCATTCCGCGGCAACCCGTTTGGCCGCTAGCATCGGTTTCAGGTAGCGCCCTGTATGACTGCGTTCGACCTCGGCCACATCCTCGGGCGTCCCGCAAGCCGCGATCTCGCCCCCGCCATCACCGCCCTCTGGGCCAATGTCGATGATCCAATCCGCAGTCTTGATCACATCGAGGTTGTGTTCGATCACGACGACCGTATTGCCCTGCTCAACCAACTCATGCAGAACCTCGAGAAGTTTTCGCACGTCTTCGAAATGCAGGCCCGTGGTCGGTTCATCTAGGATATAGAGGGTACGCCCTGTGGACCGCTTTGCCAGTTCCTTGGAAAGCTTGACCCGCTGTGCCTCACCACCAGAGAGCGTCGTCGCCTGCTGGCCGACTTTGATGTAGCCAAGGCCGACCCGCGCCAGCGCATCCATCTTGTCCCGGATCGAGGGCACCGCCTTGAAGAAGTCCTGCGCATCTTCCACCGTCATATCGAGGACATCCGCAATGCTTTTGCCCTTGAATTTGATCTCCAGTGTCTCGCGGTTGTAGCGCGCACCGTTGCAGGTTTCGCAGGTGACATAGACATCAGGCAAGAAATGCATCTCGATCTTGATGACCCCGTCCCCCTGACAGGCTTCACAACGCCCGCCTTTGACGTTGAAACTAAACCGTCCCGGCTTGTAGCCCCGCGTCTTGGCCTCTGGTAGCCCCGCGAACCAATCTCGGATCGGAGTAAACGCCCCGGTATAGGTCGCGGGGTTGGAACGCGGTGTGCGGCCAATCGGGCGTTGGTCGATGTCGATGACCTTGTCGAGATGCTCGAGCCCCTTGATCGTCTCACAAGGAGCAGGCGTTTGGCGCGCCCCGTTGAGGCGCATTGAGGCCGTCTTGAACAGGGTTTCAATGGTGAGGGTTGACTTTCCCCCTCCAGACACACCCGTCACGCACACGAATTTCCCAAGTGGGAAATCCGCTGTGGCAGATTTGAGGTTGTTCCCGGTCGCCTTGACGACAGTGACTTTCTTGCCGTTCCCATCCCGGCGCTCTGTCGGTACGGTGATCTCGCGCTCGCCTGAAAGATACTGACCGGTCAGCGAGGCCGGATCCTCGGCGATCTCTTTCGGCGTGCCTTTAGAGACGACGCGACCACCATGCACACCAGCGCCGGGGCCGATATCGAACACATAGTCGGCCTCGCGGATCGCTTCTTCGTCGTGTTCGACAACAATGACAGTATTGCCCTGATCCCGTAGGTTCTTGAGTGTCCCAAGAAGCCGATCATTGTCACGTTGGTGAAGCCCGATCGACGGCTCGTCGAGCACGTAGAGCACCCCGGTCAAACCGGACCCAATCTGCGACGCGAGCCGAATTCGCTGGCTCTCACCACCGCTTAGCGTTCCACTTGAACGTGATAGTGTAAGGTATTCCAAACCAACGTTATTTAGGAAACCAAGCCGCTCTTTGATCTCTTTGACGATGGCACGTGCGATCTCTTTTTTCTGAGCCGTCAGATGGTTTGGCGCGTCTTCGATCCAACGATAGGCTTCGCGGATCGACATCTCGACGACCTTGCCGATATGCAGACCGGCGATGCGCACCGCCAAGGCCTCTTCCCGAAGGCGATATCCGCCGCAGGTGCCACAGGGTCGGTTGTTCTGGTAGCGTTCAAACTCTTCGCGGATCCAGTTGGAATCCGTCTCGCGATAGCGACGCTCCATGTTTGGAATGACGCCCTCGAAGACGCGCGTCACCTGATAGACGCGGCCCCCCTCATCATATCGGAAGGGGATTTCTTCCTCGCCGGAACCATACAGAAAAACCTGTTGCACATGTTTCGGCAGTTTTTTCCAAGGGGTATTCTTGTCAAATTCGTAATGGCGCGCAATCGCCTCGATGGTCTGCAAGAAGTACGGCGATTTCCCCTTCCGCCATGGCGCGAGCGCTCCATCATAAAGACGCAGCGTCGCATCTGGCACCACAAGGCGCTCATCAAAGAACAGCTCTTTGCCAAGCCCATCGCAATCGGGACAGGCCCCAAACGGCGCGTTGAACGAGAAAAGGCGCGGCTCGATCTCTGGGATCGTGAAACCGCTCACCGGACACGCGAAATTCTCGGAAAACGTGATCCGCTCTGGGTCGCCTTCCTTCGGTGCCGTCTCCAGAACCGCAATGCCGTCGGCAAGATCAAGCGCCGTGCGCAGACTGTCGGCAAGACGGGTTTCCATCCCTTCGCGCACCACAATACGATCCACCACGACGTCAATGTCATGACGAAACTTCTTGTCGAGTGTTGGCGGTTCATCCAGATCGTAGAATGTTCCATCGACCTTCACGCGTTGAAAGCCTTGTTTGCGCAGCTCTAGAAATTCCTTACGGTACTCGCCTTTGCGGTCACGAATAATTGGCGCAAGAAGATAACCGCGCGTCCCCTCTTCGAAAGACATAATCCGGTCGACCATATCCTGCACCTGTTGCGCTTCGATGGGCAGGCCCGTCGCCGGGCTATAGGGCGTCCCGACGCGCGCAAAAAGCAGACGCAAGTAGTCGTAGATCTCGGTCACCGTGCCAACGGTTGAGCGCGGGTTCTTGGAGGTCGTCTTCTGTTCGATCGAGATTGCCGGGGATAGCCCGCTAATATGATCGACATCCGGCTTTTCCATCATGTCGAGGAACTGTCGCGCATAGGCAGAGAGAGATTCGACGTAGCGCCTCTGCCCCTCAGCATAGATCGTATCGAAGGCGAGAGACGATTTTCCGGAACCGGACAGGCCAGTTATCACCACAAGCTGATCACGTGGAATGTCCACATCGACGTCTTTGAGATTGTGTTCGCGCGCGCCGCGCACTTCGATATTCTTCAGCTCGGCCATGATAATCCTCGCGGTGACTGCCCAAGAAATAGGTCAGATCAGCAGAGTCGCCAACCCAAAAACATGAACAAAGCATGAACTTTACCATTTTTTGGTCGTTTCTTGAATTGTATTCACAATTTCGAATGTTATTTCTGAGGCAATGGAAACACCGGCGCGGACCGGACAGCGAAGAGGTTCACCATGTTCTTTCTCAGGCAAAAGCCCAAAGCCGGAATGAGTGCACAGGAGGCCGTCCAAGGCGCCAAGGCCGGGGCGATCACCGTGATTGATGTGCGCGACGGAATGGAGCTTGCGAACTCCGGTATTGCCGAAGGGGCACTCCACATGCCCTTGATGCGACTGCGCGATATGGCCGATCCGCGCCACCCTGACTATCACCCAGCCCTCAAGACCACTGGCAAGATCGCTGTCTATTGCGCCTCTGGCGCGCGGTCACATTCTGCCGCATCCGTGTTGCGCCAACTTGGCTATGAAGACGTACACAACATCGGTGGTTTGTCGCATTGGGTGCAGGCTGGCGGCAAGGTCATCCGCACCTAGAGCTGCGCACCCGCCCTATGTGCGGCGCGCTATAGCCCAAGCACAGATCGGCATTTCCGGATCGTTTTCAAGCGTGTCCCGACCCTCATCATACATCGGAGGCCACGGCAGTTCGAGATTGCGCGCTGCAGCGGGACGGTTTCCCCATTGCTCGGCTTGAATCTCGTCCTCCGCGAATCCGCATTCAATCAACAGGTTCTTGAGGCCGCGCGCAGACCAACGCGAATTGTCCAAAGGCGCCGCATGAAACGGAATGTGGAAAGGCACCGCGACCCAGAAATGCCCTCCTTTCCGAAGCATCCTGCGCACGTTCTTCGTCGCCGCGTAGGGGCGATCAAGATGTTCCCAGACCTGGTTGGCGATGATGAGGTCGAATTTGCGCGGCTTTCCGTCCGGACGTGGGAACGGACCCGCGCAAATGTCAAACTCGGGGTAGATGAAGCGTTCGTAGGAGCGAAACCCAAACTGTTCGCCCCATCGCCCCGAGATTTCCGCTGCATCTAGTCGCTCAGGATCAAGCGCACGGATCATGCGGCGGCTCGATTTGGCCATAACGATCCGATTAAGGCTTGGCACTTCGGGCTCCCGGCTGGATCGGTGGGGACGGGCCATAGGCGCGCCCCTCTCCGATTGCTTACATATGGATCACGCGCCCATATGCATCGAGCACGCTTTCATGCATCATTTCAGAAAGCGTCGGGTGCGGGAAGACCGTTTCCATCAACTCCGCTTCGGTTGTCTCGAGGGTGCGGCCCACGACATAGCCCTGGATCATCTCGGTGACTTCCGCACCGACCATATGCGCCCCGAGCAGCTCTCCTGTCTTGGCATCGAACACTGTCTTTACCATGCCCTCTGCCTCGCCAAGTGCGATGGCCTTGCCGTTGCCGATGAACGGGAAACGCCCGACCTTGACCTCATACCCAAGCTCTTTGGCCTTTGCTTCACTATAGCCGACAGAGGCGACTTGCGGGTGACAATAGGTGCAACCCGCGATGCTTTCGGGTTTGACGGGATGAGGCTTCTGTCCGGCGATCAATTCCGCGATCATCACGCCCTCGTGGCTCGCCTTGTGGGCAAGCCAAGGCGCGCCGGCGATATCGCCGATCGCGTAGACGCCTTCGACATCTGTGCGGCAATAGGCATCTGTGACGACATGGGTACGATCCACCTTGACGCCGATCTCTTCAAGGCCAAGACCCTCGACGTTGCCGACGATACCAACCGCCGAAATGACCGTATCAAAGTCGTGTTTCTCGACCTTGCCACCAGCTTCGATATGGGCCGTGACTTTGCCTTTGCCGCGGTCAAGTTGCTTGACCATGGATTTCTCGCGAATGGTCATGCCTTGCTTTTGAAACTGTTTCTTCGCGAATGCGCTGATCTCTGCGTCTTCTACAGGCAAGACACGATCCATCACCTCAACCACCGTGGTATCGGCGCCAAGTGTATTGAAGAAACTTGCGAACTCGATCCCGATCGCGCCAGAGCCAATCACGAGGAGCTTCTTGGGCATACGTTTGGGCTGAAGTGCATGTTTGTAGGTCCATACGAGATCGCCATCCGCCTCAAGCCCCGGCAACTCGCGCGCGCGGGCGCCTGTCGCAAGCACGATATGCTTGGATGTCAGCTCTTCGTTGCCCTTCTCTGTCTTGACGGTCACTTTGCCTTTGGCGGGAAGGCTCGCTTCACCCATGACCACCGTGATCTTGTTCTTCTTCATCAGGTGGCCGATGCCAGAGCTCAGCTGCTTGGCAACACCACGCGAGCGTTTCACGACCGCATCAAGATCGTAAGACAGGTTATCTGCGCTGAGGCCAAATTCCTTCGCGCGATGCATCAGGTGATACACTTCTGCAGAGCGCAGAAGCGCCTTGGTCGGGATACACCCCCAGTTGAGGCAGATGCCCCCCATGTGCTCGCGCTCAACAATCGCGACGTTGAGGCCCAGCTGTGCGCCCCGGATCGCCGCCACATAGCCGCCCGGCCCTGCGCCGATCACGATCATATCGAAAGATTTGGCCATGACGCCCTCCGTGATTCAATTTAGTTCAGCATTAAACTATTTCTCCCGACGCTTCAAACGTCATTTCATTCAATACCAAAAACCCGCGCGAATTTATCGCACGGGTTCAGAAATTCTCATGATTTGGCGTGTTTCAGCCGACCTGCTGTAGCTCTTGCACGGTCTGGCCATAGCCTCCATTGGCAACATATGCCTTTTCCGGCTCGGTCGACGCCCGCGACAAGGCTTCGTTGCGATAGGGGAAACGCCCGAACTGACGAATGACTTCGCGATGCGCCTTGGCATGAAGCATATTGGAAGTGCCGGATTCCGGCATCCGCTCTTTCATCAGGCGCACGCAGCGCTCTTGATCACAGAGGTTTTCGGAATGCATCAGCGGCAGATAGAAGAACTGCCGCGCGGGCTCTGCAATTTTGAGATCATATCCATGATGAATTGCGCCCTTGGCCGCTGCGAGAGCAATGCGGTCCGACGAGAAGGCCTTGGAACTGCCACGGAACATGTTCCTTGGAAACTGGTCGTTGAGGACGACATAGGCGAGCGCGCCGCTCGGGTATGTCAGCCACTGTGCAAAGCTACCTTCCTGCGCAGCTGTCCACGTATCTTGAAATCCTTCTCGGATCTGTTCGTCCAGATCTTCTGAGACTTTGTACCACCCGTCTGGCCCGACGTCGTCCAGCCAGAACTTCAATATCTCTTCCGGGCTCGCCATTGCCCTTATCTCCTCACCATACGCCACCCACCTGTGACATAAAAACGTTACACATGATTACTGTCGAAAAAACAGTAACAAATTACAACAGCGACGACACATTATGACGCAGCCTCGGCCTCCTCTTCTTCGAGGGCGGTTTCAATGGCGAATTCCTGCGCAACCTCAACAGCCACTGGCGAAGAAGTAGGCAAAACCGGCGCGTAGGTTGCCGTTTCATCAACAGTTGACCGGCGTGTCATCCGGTACGCGGCGTAGCCCCCAAGGCCAATCATGAGTACGGCAATGAGCAGAAAGAAGCCGGAGGCGCCATAGGTCGACATGATCCACCCCGTCACGACCGGACCGGCGATGGCACCGATACCATTGACGAACACCATGCCGCCAGAGGCCGCAGCCATGTCATCAAGTTCGAGGAAATCGTTCGTGTGCGCGATCAGAAGTGAATAGAGCGGATTGGACAGCCCCCCAATAAGAGCAGCCGCGACAAGAAGCAGAACAAAGTTCTCGCCCGCGATCATCCCGAGCACCGCGCCAAGCCCACCGATGAGCGCCGCCGCCATGATAAGCACCCGGCGATCCATGCGGTCTGAAAGCCAGCCGAGCGGATATTGTAGGAACGTCGCTCCGACATAGAAGGCCGCGACAAAGATCGAAATCTGCGCAACGCTGAGCCCGATCTGAGCACCGAAAACCGCCGACATACCGAACTGCGCCGAGAATACGCTGCCGAGAAGGAACATGCCGACAACGCCAAGCGGCGATGTTTCCAGGAGGCTGCGCAGGTTCATCGGTTTCGTTGTGTCAAAGGCAGGTGTTGGTGAAATGCTCAGGAGAATGGGTGCAAACGAAATCGAAACAAGCACCGAGGGAATGACGAAGAGGACAAAACCCGAAGGATCGGCCGTCACGAGAAGCGCTTGAGCGACGATAATGCCGATCATCTGCACGATCACATAGAGCGACAGCGCTTGCCCGCGCGTCTCATTCGTGGCGGCGTTGTTGAGCCAGCTTTCGGCGGTCACATACACGCCCGAGAAACAGAACCCGATAATGATCCGCCCAATCGCCCAAACCCAAGGGTTTGCAAAGGTCGGATAGAGAATCAGGACGGCAGAGATGAACGACGCCAGCGCTGCGAAGACCCGCACATGGCCGACCCGCCGGATCATCTCGGGCGCCATACGCGAGCCACCGAGAAAGCCGAGGAAGTAGGAGGACATGACAATCGACATCTCAAAGGTCGAGAAGCCTTCAATCTCGCCGCGAATACCAAGCAACGTGGATTGCAGGCCGTTCCCGACCATCAAGAGCATCATACCGAGCAATAGCGCCCAGGCGTTGGACAGGAACTGAAACATTCACCCCTCCTGAAGGTTTTTCTCCGCACTACCGTGCGTGACGTATGCCGGGCCTCATATGAACGACAAAACCCGGTCCATGTGCGTCACGCCTGTGACGGTATCAACAAAGACGCATCGCCATATGAAAAAAACCGGTACTCATTCACGATCGCGTGTGAATAGATCGCCTTGATCCGATCTTCTCCCATGAGTGCTGATACAAGCATCATCAATGTCGATTTCGGTAGGTGGAAGTTTGTCATCAGCGCATCCGCAACATGAAACACGAAACCCGGATAGATGAAGATATCGGTTTCCCCCTGCCACGGCGCAATCGCGCCGCTTTCGCGCGCCGCGCTCTCGATCAGGCGCAGGGCGGTGGTGCCGACGGGGATCACGCGCCCGCCTGCGGCCTTTGTGGCTGCGATCTCTGCGGCAGCGGTGTCGCTCACATGGCCCCACTCGGCATGCATCTTGTGCTTGGTCACGTCCTCGACCTTGACCGGAAGAAACGTCCCCGCTCCGACATGCAGGGTCACGAAGGTAAACGTGACACCCATCTCACGCAGACGTTCGAGAAGCGGCGCATCGAAATGAAGGGAAGCCGTCGGCGCGGCCACGGCGCCTTTGTGTCGGGCGAAGACGGTTTGGTAATCGTCCATGTCGCGCTCGTCCGCTGCACGTTTGGCCGCAATGTAAGGGGGCAATGGCATCATGCCCGCCTCGGCCAATGCTGCATCGAAATCTTCCCCGACAAGGTTGAAGCTCAGGATGCCCTGCCCTTCTTCCTTGGCAAGGAGCGTCGCACTCAGCCGCTCGGAGAAAACGATATCTTCGCCTTCGCGCACCTTCTTCAAGGGCTTAAGGAGCGCCGTCCAAGCGCCATCACCACGCGGCTCAAGCAAGGTCACATCAATGCGCGCCTCTGTGGGACCGTCCGGCCCCTGTCGTAGGCGGCGCCCAAAGAGGCGAGCGGGGATAACCTTGGTGTCGTTCAGGACGAGCCGATCCCCGGGACGCAGCCATTTGGTCAGGTCCGTCACCACCGCATCGGTGATCTTATCGCCATCTGCCACGAGAAGCCGCGCGGAACTGCGCGGGTCTGCTGGGCGCGTGGCAATCAATCGATCAGGAAGATCGAAGTCGAAATCGGACAGGTTCATTTGGGCTACTCTTCAAGATTCGGGGCCGGGCGGCGGAAAATCTCGCGTAAGAACCCGGGCGTCAAGGCCGAGAGCGGATTGACCGAGACGCGCATGTTGTCCGGCGTGCCGCGCAAGTTGTAGTTGAAGGCGATCAAACCTTCGCCCTTCTTGGCAACGATCCGGCCGATAGCGTTCACCACGTAGAGCGGCGATAAAGCCCCCTGAAAATCCATCTGACGCGAGGCAAGATCATAGACACCATCAAGCGAAATCCCCATGGCAGGGCCGACCGCACTACTCTCGCCCACGATGATCTGGTCCGGCGTGAGGCGGAACTCTGCGGTGACATCGGAAAAGCTGATACCGGGCCCGTTCAATTGGTCGAGCAAGCCGACAATGCTCAACGCATTAAAGACCTCCGCCATCACCGGTGCGTTCTGGATGCGAATATCTTCGATCTTGACGTAGCCATTGAATACTCCG
Source organism: Shimia aestuarii (assembly GCF_022814865.1). Taxonomy (GTDB): domain Bacteria; phylum Pseudomonadota; class Alphaproteobacteria; order Rhodobacterales; family Rhodobacteraceae; genus Shimia; species Shimia aestuarii_A. The sequence continues at coordinate 155,768 of NZ_JAKVRD010000007.1, forward strand.
GGGCCTTGCGTGGGTGTCAGCGCCATTTGCAGCGTCCCGGCATCAGAGGCATCCGAAAATCCAAGTGATTTGATAATCCTACCAGCCTGACGCGAGCGCAGATCAATCCGGGTCCGACCATTGAGCGGCGAAAGCGTTCCATCGACGGCCGCCTCGCCGTTGAGCAACCCTGAGAAGGCTCCGCGCAGCGTCGACCCTCCCGTGGTTTCAACCGCTACATTTCTAAGGTGGATCGTGTCCGACACATCGACACGGTCAAGACGTCCAGAGATCGGGCCCATCGGGCGCCCCGACGACGCGCCACCAGAAGGTAGGCCCCGAATATCGACGCGCCCCCCAGAGACGCGTATCGCGGCCGGAACATCTTCACCACGGCCCTGCAAACGTCCCTGCCCATCAAGCCAAGCCCCGACCTGGAAGGTGGTAAAGTCAGCGGCATCAAGCGTCCCATCCGGTTTCAGTGTGACGCTGCCTTCCGCGTTGAGATTGCCACCGGAAAGCGCGATCTTCTCTAGAGAAGGCGGGGTTGATAGCACCATGTCGACGGCAAGATCGCCATTGGCAGTGGCGCTCTTTCGAATGCCAAGCGGCGCAAAAGCCAAAGACAAACCGTCGAGATCCGACGTCAGGCGCATCTGCGGCGGTTCGCCCTTGTTGAAATCGATCCGAAACGCCGCCTTGGCAGTGCCGTCCACTGTGCCTTGTGGAAGGCCTATGCGAAATTCATCCATGGCCACAGGACCGAGGTCTGCGGTCCCCTGCAAGGTGCTGCGCCCGTTCGCGCTTGGGCCAAGGGCTGTCTCCCAAATGGCCACGAATGGCACCGCGCCAAGCTGACCGGAGCCATCGATCGTCAAAGACCTGTTTGTTGCCTCCCAAGTCGCGCGGCCCTTGATCGTCTTCTCCTTAACGAAGTGATCGCTCATGAAGGCTGGCATGGTGCCCGCAAGGTCAAAGGTCACAAGTTCTTTGGGCAGTTTCTTTTTCAGAAGTAGTTCGATCGTCCCCGAAGCCGTCATATCGCCTTGCGCGAGGGTCACGGGCAAGTTGGCCTTATCCATGGCCGATAGAGGCGGCCGGTTGAGAAGAGAAAGCGCCGCCGGGATCGGTCCGCTGGCCTTGAGATCGACACGCGCGGGTGCAGGTTTTTGCCGCGTATCGAGAATGGTGAACCCCGTCCCTGTTGCGTCAATCGCGCCCCCTTCGTCCGCCGTCACATAGCCTTTTTCTGCCGCAACGCGGAACGTATTGTCGGAAAAGCTCGCATAGCCCGCCGCACCTTGCATATCCGGCAGGCTCTTCACAAAACGCATGTCGAGGTCACGAAACTGAAAATCTGCGCGCACTTTGGGGCGATCGTTCTCTTGCGAGCGTAGCGCGACCCGTGCGGAATGTAGGTCTAACTTGTGGATGTTCTCATCAATCCAAATGCGCAGCTTCGGTAGGAACGCCTCGGGCCAAAGACCAAGAACACGGCGATGATCGAGCGTGTTTGCCTGAGCGTCGATCGCATACTGCCAGTTATCGGGCGTGGTACGCACGTCACCGCTCAGGGATAAGACCTGATTTCCTTCGATCAACACTGCTTGGCCGAGTTGTATCTCGAAAGGAGACAGATCGAGGTGGAAATCGGCAAATGCCTGATCGAGTGCGACCGGTATCGTCTCGCGGTCGTTTGGATTGACTTCGAGCTGATCGAGGCGCAACTGCACCACCATTTCACCGGGAAGCCCCAGTTCCATATCCTGCAGAAGCGCCTTGCCATTTGCTGTAAGCCGCACCCACGGAGCTTGCACGGAGAGTTCATCAAGCAAGAGCGTGTCACCGGTCGGCTCAAAGGTCAGATAGGTATGCGCAGATTCGAAAGGGATCGGACTGACGGTATCGGTTGGTTGCACTGCGCCTGCGCCGATCTGAAGTGCGGCGCTGGTGGCGCCAAGCGCGCCGGTCTCGTCAATCGAGCTGCGCAGTGAGCCGGAAATCGGCGCACGCAGGATATCGAGCCAAGCCAGTGCCGGGGATTGCGAGGCGATGTCCTCAGCGGAAATGTCCTCGAATGTGACACCAAAACGTGACGCATCAGAGCCATAGGAGGTTTCGTATTTTACTTCCAACGTGGTGACGTAGTCCCGCGCACCAAGCGCCACGAGACTCGCGGAAAGATCGATCCCGGCCTCGTCACGACTTAGGCGCGCTTGCCCACCGTCAATCGTCCACCCTTTCCCGGCGCGCACATCTTCATAGCGCAGGGTCACGGCGGTCAGGCTGGCCTCGGCCAGACGCGCAAGCCAAGGTTTGGCAAGCCCCTCTTTGAGTTCTCGTGACAGGCTTGCAAGCGTGGTCTTGCGGTCCACCGGGTCAACCGTTTGAGCGTCAGTGCCAAGTGCCACGCTGATCGACCCGTCCGAAAGCCGGCGCATATTGAGGAACAGCCCACTGACATGCAGCGCGCTCGGGGCAAGGCGGCCCTCCTTCAACGCTTCAAGTGAAAGGGTGCTATCAATCTCGGCTATCTCAACGACGGCCCCTGTCTCGGGATCTTGCAACAACACCGCAGAGGCGCGGATACGCGGGCGCCAGTCCTCTTCAAGCACGATGGAGATCTGGCCAATCTCGACATCCAGCTCGGGTACTTCGCGCGCCACCACCTCGACCACCTGCTCCGCCGCCCAGTCGGGTAGCGTCAAGCTCCGCTCGAGCAACAGAATAAGCCCAAGCGCAATGACAACCGCCGAAAGCGATAGACTCAGGAGCATCCACAGACCGACGCGCCGACGACGCGGGGGCCTCGGGTCTTCGGAGTCCGGGATATCATCCGTGTTGCTCAGGGCCGCCTCGTTTGGTTTTCTGGTTGGGCTTGCTCGTTGGATGGCACTATATACCCTACGCTAGAGACACCCAAGGACTGAGCACATGATTGACGTCAATGACACGGCCCCCGACTTCACCCTCCCGGCGACGGGTACGCAGGACATAACCCTTTCAGAGTTGCGCCCTGCCCCGGTGGTTCTCTTCTTCTATCCACGCGACAACACTGCCGGCTGCACGCGCGAGGCCATCGAGTTCACCGAGTCGCTCGCAGCCTTCAAGGCAGCTGATGCGAAGGTGTTTGGCATTTCCAAGGATGGCTTGGCCTCGCATGAGAAGTTCATTGCCAAAAAAGAACTCGGGATGCCGCTGCTTTCGGATGAGGATAGCGATGTCTGCGAGACCTATGGCGTCTGGAAAGAAAAGAAGATGTATGGCAAGACCTTCATGGGCATTGAGCGCAGCACTTTCTTAATTGATGGTGATGGTCGGATCGCGAAGGTCTGGCGCAAGGTTAAGGTTGATGGCCATGTCGCCGAAGTCCTTGAGGCGGTGACCGCGCTGTGACTGACCTGACCCTGTCTGAAATGGCGGTCGAAGTCTTGACCACCGCCGATGGGCGCGCAAAGACCGCGCTTTCTCACAAGCATGCGGCCACGTGGTTCGCGGCCCGCGCGCGGGGCGAGACAATCGAAATCGGTCGCGCCAGCCCACCGCTGCGCCCTGCACGCCCGGAAAAACCAGAACTATTGTCGCCACGCGACGTGCCCCGGCGCAGACCCGGAAGTCCTGAGGGCCGCATCGCACTTCTCCACGCAGTGGCGCATATCGAGTTGAACGCGGTGGACCTTCACTGGGACATCATCGCGCGCTTTACAGACACGCCGATGCCGGTTGGTTTCTATGATGACTGGGTGAAATCAGCAGACGAAGAATCCAAGCATTTCAACCTTATATGCGACTGCCTTGAAGCTATGGGGAGCCACTATGGCGCGCTCGCCGCACATGCCGGCATGTGGCGCGCCGCCGAAGATACGGCCGAGGACTTCCTCGGTCGACTCGCGGTTGTGCCCATGGTGCTCGAGGCGCGCGGGCTTGATGTCACCCCCGGCATGATCAAGATTTTCGAGAAGGCCAAAGAAGAACAGACGCTTGAAGCGCTGCGCATTATCTATGCCGAAGAGGTTGGTCATGTGGCCTATGGAGCCAAGTGGTTCAATTTCCTTTGTGGCCGCGACAACCTCGATCCGAAATCGGAATTCCACGCCCTCGTGCAGCGCTATTTCCACTCGAACCTGAAGGCGCCGTTCAACGAGGAAAAGCGTGCGGAAGCCGGTATTCCGCCCGATTTCTACTGGCCGCTCGCCGACGAACTGCCACCGCCCTACGCCCGTTGATCGGCAAGTCCTTGCCCATGCGCGTTTTAATCCTGTTGCCCAATCGGCTCTGTATCGGCAAAAACCTTGCTCGTGTGGGCCTGAATGGGTAAGACCCCTACGTCGGGGTGTCATGCGGCCCCGCATCGACGACAGGGACAAGGACGATAGCATTGAGAACGCGGCTCGCGATAAAGATGAATGCCTTTCTGGAACGCTACTTCCCGGAACGCCGCCTCTTCCTCCGCTCCGAGACCGATACGAGGTTCATTCGCCTGCGCCCTGCAACGCAGATCATGGTCTTCCTCGGCAGTTCCGGCATCGTGGCTTGGGCCATCATTGCGACAGCGATCCTTCTCATGGATTCGATTGGCGCCGGGAACTTCCGTGAACAGGCCCGTCGTGACCAACAGACATACGAACAACGCCTGAACGACCTCTCTGACGAGCGTGACGCCCGCACCGAAGAAGCATTGGCAGCACAGGACCGGTTCAACTCGGCGCTGGCACAGATTTCCGAAATGCAATCCGAGCTTCTGGCCTCCGAGGCGCGCGGTCGGGAACTCGAAACCGGTATCGAGGTCATTCAATCGACATTGCGCCGCACGATGAAGGAACGCGATCTCGCGCGGCTTGAAAGTGAAAGCCTGCGCAGCAATGCCAGCGGTCAGAACACGCTGATGGCGGCGGGCTCGCAAACCGGCAATGACATGGTGGATGCGCTTGCAGCAGCGCTCGAAGAAACCGCGACACAGCGCGACGAACTGATCCGCAACGCCGAGGCCGCAATCGAAGCCGAAGAAGCGATGCGCCTTGAACTTGCCCTGATGGAAGAGAAAAACGACCGCATTTTCAGGCAGTTGGAAGACGCGATGACGGTGTCAGTCGCGCCGCTTGAGAAAATGTTCAAATCCGCCGGTCTCGACACGGACGCGCTCATCAATGAGGTGAAGCGCGGCTATAACGGTCAAGGCGGCCCGATGATGCCCCTGTCTTTCTCGACAAAAGGCGGCGAGATCGATCCCGAGGCGCAGCGCGCCAACCGCCTGCTCGACCGGCTCGACGCTCTGAATACCTACCGCATTGCGGCAGAAACCGCGCCCTTCTCGATCCCGGTCAAGAGCGCTTATCGCTTTACCAGCGGCTTTGGCATGCGCTGGGGTCGGATGCATAAAGGGTCGGACTTTGCAGCGAAGCACGGAACTCCGATCTATGCGACGGCGGACGGGGTTGTGGTCCATGCCGATTGGCTTTCGGGCTATGGCCGTCTCGTAAAGATCAAGCACGATTTCGGGATCGAAACCCGTTACGCGCACCTATCCAAGTTCCGCGTGAAGAAAGGCCAAAGGGTCTCGCGCGGAGACCATATTGGTGATATGGGCAACTCTGGTCGCTCGACCGGAACCCACCTCCACTACGAAATTCGGCTCAATGGTCGTGCCGTGAATCCGATGAACTTTATCAAGGCTGGAAGAGATGTTTTCTAAGAGCAAAATCAACGAACCTGCACCGAAATCCGAGGATCCGGCCAAGCCCGCAGCGGCCGATGCCGCACCGAAGCCTGCGGCTCCGGCTCCGTCGAGCGAGTTCAAGGCCTCCGCACCCAAGGCGAAACCGCCGGCATCGGTGCTGTCCTCTGACCTCCACATTAGCGGCAACCTCAAGACGACCGGCGATATTCAAGTCGAGGGCACCGTCGAAGGCGATATCCGCGCGCACCTGCTGACCGTTGGTGAGAACGCCACGATCCGCGGCGAAGTCATCGCCGATGACGTGGTCGTCAATGGCCGCATCGTGGGTCGCGTGCGTGGCCTCAAGGTGCGCCTGACCTCGACCGCACGTGTCGAAGGCGACATCATCCACAAGACCATCGCCATCGAGAGCGGCGCGCATTTCGAAGGTTCGGTGCAGCGTCAGGACGACCCGCTTTCGGCAGGCGCCAAGAAGGCCGCTCCGGCCCCGGCGGCCAAGCCTGCACCGGCGGCAAAACCGGCTGGCAACGGTTCCTGATCTTAACAGATCTCTGGACATTTCGAGACGCCGCCTTTCTTGGGCGGCGTTTCTTTTTTGTCTTAACCTCTCAAAGAGTTAACGGCGAAATGGCGCATCTGTATCGCGTCGGTATCACGTCGGTATTGCGTCAGTGCCATTTCGCGCGCCCGTCGATTTGTTAACCTTTGCCTCTAGGCACAAAAAAGGGGGCCGCAGCCCCCTTCCCGTCTCTTTCAATGTGGGGCCGGTCACTCGGTCACGGTCACCTTGACCATGCGATCTGGCTGACCATAGACGAGACCATTCGGCCCCTCGCCGCGCTTGATCTGATCAACCACATCCATGCCCGAGGTCACCTTGCCGACGACAGTGTAGTTGCCGTTCAGGAAATAGCCTTCGTCAAACATGATGAAGAATTGCGAGTTCGCAGAGTCCGGTTCGCTCGAGCGGGCCATGCCAACGACGCCACGGTCAAAGGGGGTCTCGGAAAACTCGGCCGTAAGATCCGGGTAGGACGATCCGCCGCGTCCGGCATAGCGCATGTCGAAATCATCATCGAGCACGCCATGTTCCACATCGCCCGTCTGGGCCATGAAACCCTCGATCACCCGATGAAAAACCACGTCATCATAGGCGCCATCTTTGGCAAGCGTCGTCAGGCGCTCGGCATGGCCGGGGGCGATGTCTTCGAGAAGGTCGATGACCACTGTCCCATTGGCGCCAGGGCCGGAGATTTCGATCTCGAGGCCAGTGGCCAGAGCCGGGCTGGCGAGGAGGGTCAGAACGAGCGCGGATTTAAGCATCTGCATTGGCCGCCACCTTTACAGAGACCATGCGGTCAGGTTGCGCAGGCGGCTCGCCACGTGTGATCGCATCAACAAGTTCCATACCCGCGATCACGCGGCCATAGACCGTATATTGGCCATTGAGAAAGTGGTTGTCGCTGAAGTTGATGAAGAACTGCGAGTTTGCGCTGTCGGGCATCGCCGAACGGGCCGCGCCGAGCGTGCCGCGATCATGCGGGATGCGCGAGAACTCGGCCTTGAGGTTCGGCAAGTCCGAGCCACCGGTTCCTGCGCGGCGCAGATCAAAGTCTTTTTCCATGTTGCCGTTGGCGACATCACCTGTCTGGGCCATGAAGCCGTCGATCACGCGATGAAAGGCGACGTTGTCGTAGGCACCGGAGCGCGCCAGTTCTTTCATGCGGTCGCAATGGCCGGGCGCAATATCGGGCAGCAGTTCAATGATGACGGTGCCGTCTTTGAGTTCCATCAGGATGGTGTTTTCGGGGTCTTTGATCTCGGCCATGGGGCCCTCCTGTCATTCGTGTTGCGTGATAGTTAATCACCGGCCAGCAGAAAGCCAAGACACCGCATTGACGGTTAGGGTGTTTCCTATATGAAACGGGGCGAGCGCATTGTGAAAGACATCAGGGAGGAACCCCATGCCTTGGAAAACACTCGACGAGATGGATCTCGCCGGAAAGCGGGTCTTGACCCGTGTGGACATCAATGTGCCGGTCGTGGACGGCGTCGTGACCGACGCCACGCGCATTCAACGGATCGTACCGACGGTCAAAGACATTCTCGCTGCGGGCGGCAAGCCGATCTTGCTCGCGCATTTCGGGCGCCCCGGCGGTGAACGGCGCGAGAACCTGTCTCTCAAACAGCTTGTGCCGACGCTTGAGACCGCCTTTGGTGTTCCGGTCGCTTTTGCCGCCGATTGCGTTGGCACCGAGGCCGAGCTTGCCACCGAGACGCTTGGCGCAGGCAAGGTTCTTCTTCTCGAGAACACGCGCTTTCATGCAGGTGAGACAAAGAACGATCCGGCCCTGACCGACGCCATGGCCAAGCTTGGCGAAATCTATTGCAACGATGCCTTCTCGGCGGCGCACCGGGCGCATTGTTCGACCGAAGGCCTTGCGCACAAGATGCCCGCCTGTGCAGGGCGCCTCATGCAGGCCGAGCTTTCGGCGCTTGAAGCTGCGCTTGGCAAGCCGAACCGGCCTGTGACGGCCGTGGTCGGGGGGGCGAAAGTGTCGACCAAGCTCGAGCTGTTGTCGAACCTTGTTGAGAAGGTCGACAATCTGATCATCGGTGGCGGGATGGCGAACACCTTCCTCGCGGCCAAGGGACTCTGCATCGGGAAATCGCTGGCCGAGTTGAACATGACCGACACAGCGAAAGAGATTATGGACAAGGCCGAAGGCACAGGCTGTAGCATCGTGTTGCCGAGCGACGTTGTGGTCGCGCGCGAGTTCAAGGCCCATGCGGACAACGAGACGGTGCCGGCGGATGCCTGCCCCGAGGATGCAATGATCCTTGATGCCGGAGCACAAAGCGTGAAGACGATCACCGCCGTGCTTTCGGCGTCGCATACTGTGATCTGGAACGGTCCGCTTGGCGCCTTCGAGATCGAACCTTTTGACACGGCGACCAATGCCGCTGCGCTTGTTGCGGCGGCGCTGACAAAGTCAGGTGGAATCATTTCTGTAGCCGGGGGCGGCGACACGGTCGCGGCGCTCAATGCGTCTGGCGCAGCCAAGGACTTCAGCTATATCTCGACGGCAGGCGGTGCGTTCCTCGAATGGATGGAAGGCAAAGCCCTGCCGGGTGTGGCCGCGCTCGAAGGATAGGGCCGCCCTGCCCCGAATTCAGAAGCCCGGCGCAGATCGTTAGCGCCACCAGAATTGCATGATGCGCCCCGCTCCCGTAGAAGCGGGGCGCATTCATTTCGCAACTGCGGCAGACAAGAAATTCAAGGGCGGACCCGGCATGACCAAGCAAGCACAGATCGAACAGATGACCAGCGGCGCAGGTTTTATCGCCGCGCTGGACCAATCGGGCGGTTCCACCCCGAAAGCGCTGCGACTATATGGCGTGGAAGAGGATCAATACGGCTCGGAAGCCGAGATGTTCGACATGATCCACGCCATGCGCGCGCGGATCGCCAAGGCGCCGGCATTCAGCGGCGAGAAGGTGATTGGCGCAATCCTGTTCGAGATGACCATGGAACGCGAGATCGACGGCAAACCAACCGCGACCTATATGTGGGAAGAGCGCGGGGTGGTGCCGTTTCTCAAGGTCGACAAGGGGCTGGCCGAGGAAGCAAACGGCGTGCAGGTGATGAAGCCGATGCCTGAGCTCGACGCGCTTCTGGGCCGCGCCGTGAAGGCGGGGATCTTCGGCACCAAGATGCGTTCGGTCATCAACGCGGCGAATCCGGAAGGGATCAAGGCGGTCGTGGCGCAGCAATTCGAGGTTGGCCAAGAGATTCTTGGCCATGGGCTCTTGCCGATCATCGAGCCGGAAGTGACGATCTCGATTGCAGACAAGGCGCAAGCGGAAGACATCCTGCGGGCCGAGTTGGTCGCGCATCTCGACGCGCTGCCGGAGGGGCAGAAGGTCATGCTCAAGCTGACGCTGCCGGAGGTGGCGAACCATTATAAGGCGCTGGTCGATCATCCGAAGGTGATGCGTGTTGTGGCGCTTTCGGGGGGCTATAGCCGTGAGGAGGCCAATGATCGCCTGTCGCAAAACACTGGCGTCATTGCATCGTTCAGCCGGGCCCTGACCGAAGGGCTCACAGCGGATCAATCAGACGCGGATTTCAACGACACCATCGCGGGCACGATCGAGAGCATCTATGCGGCCTCCGTGGCGGGCTAAGAGACCCTCTCCAGAAGTCTAGAGATATTGCTTCCGTCGGATGCCTCCGGCGGGAGTATTTTCTTCAGAGAAGACCCCCTGCCCCTATCCGAGGCGCGCTAGGATGGCGTCGGTGTCAAGACCGCTGACGCTTCCGGCGATGGTGCCGCGTTGTCCGGTCAGGCGCGAAGTGATGTAGCCTTCGACCACGGGCGCGGGCGCAGACTGCATGAGCGCCGCCGTGGTGAGGAGCGAGGCGAGGCTTTCGGCGAACCAACGCGCCTCTTGTTCAGCGGGAATACCTTGCCAGCGGGTGCGGTGTTGGTTGAGGACGGCATCATAGCGCGGATCGCGGCCCTTGGCGGCGTCGAGCACGGCGTCGAGCGCCTCGACGGCAAGTGGTTCGCGCGCCAATGTGCGCAGGATGTCGAGGCAGATCACGTTACCCGAGCCTTCCCAGATCGAATTTAGCGGCGCTTCGCGGTAAAGCATGGGCATCGGCGTGTCCTCGACATAGCCCATGCCGCCAAGCACTTCCATCGCCTCGCCAATGACAGAGATACAGCGTTTGTTGTTGAGAAACTTGGCCAGCGCGACGCCAATCCGAGCAAGCGCGCGGCTCTCGTCGTCGGTCTTGTCGAAGGTGCCCGCCATGAACATGGCGACAGCCAACGCGCCTTCCCAATCAAGCGCAAGATCGGCCAGAACGGCGCGCATGAGCGGCTGGTCAATCAGGCGGCGTTGGAAGGTCGAGCGGTGCGAGACCCAATGATGCGCCTCTGCAAGGGCCGCGCGCATGAGGCCCGCGGGGGCAATGGCGGTGTCGAGGCGGGTATGGTGGACCATCTCGATGATCGTGCGCACACCGCCGCCCTCATCGCCAAGGCGATAGGCGAGCGTGTCGTGGTATTCGATCTCGGAGCTGGCATTGGCCTTGTTGCCGAGCTTGTCCTTCAGACGTTGCAAACGCATGGAATTACGCTCGCCCTCGAGCCAGCGCGGCACGAGGAAACAAGTCAGCCCGCCCTCGGCCTGGGCCAAGGTCAGAAAGCCGTCGCACATCGGCGCGGAGCAGAACCATTTATGGCCGCGCAGGCGGTAATGGTCACCGTCGCGATGGGCAATGGTCGAATTGGCGCGCACGTCAGAGCCCCCCTGTTTTTCGGTCATCGCCATGCCCATGGTCGCGCCCGCTTTCTCTGTTATCGGGCGGGTCGAGGGATCGTAGAGGCCCGACGCAAGGCGCGGCGCCCAGATTTTCTCAAGCTCGGGGTTATGACGCAGGGCCGGCACGGCGGCATAGGTCATGGTCATCGGACAGCAAGCGCCCGGCTCGACCTGGGCCATCATGTAGGAGACGACCGCATGCGTCGCATGGCCGCCCGGTTTGCCGTCCCAAGCGGCAGAGGCATAGCCCGCCTCGAGGCCAGCCTTCATGACGGTGTGATAGCCGTCGTTGAAGGCCACCTCGTCAAGCCGACGCCCGCCCCGATCGAAGAGAACGAGGCGTGGCGGGTCGCGGCGGGCGTCTTCGCCTGCGGCAATGAGGCTCTCGTCCCCGAGCGCTGCGCCGGTTGTGGCGAGCGTCTTAGTGCGTGCGCCTGCCGCCGTTGCCGCATCGCGCAGGGGCGCATCCTCAGCCCAAAGATCACGCGATCCGCGCAAAGACGGTTGGTTCATCACCTCATGGGTTTCGAGGCGGCTTGCAGCTTCGGATTGGCTCATTCGGGTCTCCTCCCTTTCGCGCCCATGCTAGGGGCGCAAGGCGCGCGATGGCCAGCGTAGCGTTGCGTCAAAAACAAGGGCCGAGGGGGATTCACACGGCGAATCACTTATGGCATAGTGATTCGCAGAAGCTCGCAAAGGGCTCGCAAGAGGCAGAAATGACAGCACAAAAAAACCGTCCCGCGATTGGTGCGCTCCTGTTTTTCGGAGTGGCGTTTGCGCTTGCCTCGATCTTTACCTTTGCTGCCGTGCAGGGCGACTATGGTCTCTTCCGACGCGTTGAGGTCGAAGCCGAAAAAGCCGTTCTGAAAGAGGATCTTGCACGGCTTCAGTCCGAGGTCACGCGGATGGAGAACCTCACCCAGCGGCTTAGCGATGACTATCTCGATCTCGACCTTCTCGATCAGCAGGCGCGCGATGTGCTTGGCCTGATCCGCTCGGACGAGATCGTTATTCGCTAACCCCTCCCTAGAATTTGACAGCATTTCTCTGCTGGTATTGCGCCAGTGGAAAATTTTCTCTCGCATGTCATACGCGATTGCGATATGTTTTTGTTTAACGTTAAACTATTTTCCTCATAGGAGGTGAGACATGGCTGCCAAACGGCCTGCGAAGAAGACGAATGTCTCGGGTGACGAACTCAAGCAATATTACCGAGACATGCTTTTGATCCGGCGCTTTGAAGAGAAAGCCGGACAACTTTACGGGATGGGCCTCATTGGCGGTTTCTGTCACCTGTATATCGGTCAGGAAGCGGTTGTTGTCGGTCTTGAGGCCGCGGCAGAGGAAGGCGACAAGCGCGTCACCTCATATCGTGACCACGGGCATATGCTTGCCTGCGGAATGGACCCGAACGGCGTCATGGCCGAGTTGACGGGGCGCGAGGGCGGCTATTCCAAGGGGAAAGGCGGCTCGATGCACATGTTCTCCAAGGAAAAGCACTTCTATGGCGGTCACGGCATCGTCGGCGCACAGGTGCCGATCGGCGCGGGCCTCGCCTTTGCCGACAAGTACAAGGACAACGGCCGCGTGACATTCACCTATTTCGGCGATGGCGCGGCGAACCAGGGACAGGTCTATGAGACCTTCAACATGGCGGCGCTTTGGGATCTTCCGGTGATCTTTGTCATCGAGAACAACCAATATGCCATGGGCACGGCGCAGCAGCGGTCGACCTCGACCCCGGACATTCACACGCGCGGCGAAGCCTTTGGCATTCCGGGCGAAGCGGTTGACGGGATGGACGTTCTTGCCGTCAAGGAGGCGGGCGAGCGCGCTGTGGCGCACTGCCGCAAGGGCAAGGGGCCCTATATCCTTGAGGTGAAGACCTATCGCTATCGCGGGCACTCCATGTCGGACCCGGCAAAGTATCGCACCCGCGAAGAGGTGCAGAAGATGCGCGAAGAGCGCGACGCGATCGAACATGTGCGGGCACTTCTGCTTGAAGGCAAGCACGCCAGCGAGGACGACCTCAAGGCGATCGACAAGGACATCAAGGCCGTGGTCAACGCCAGTGCGGACTTCGCCAAGGACAGCCCGCTACCCGCGCTCGAAGAGCTGTGGACCGACATTTACGCCTGAGACGACGGAGAGATTTGAAAGATGGCTATTGAAATTCTGATGCCTGCCCTGTCGCCGACGATGGAAGAGGGCACGCTTGCAAAATGGCTCGTGAAAGAGGGGGACGAAGTGTCCTCGGGCGATATTCTCGCCGAGATCGAGACAGACAAGGCGACGATGGAATTCGAAGCGGTGGATGAAGGCGTGATTGGCCAGATCCTCGTGCCGGAAGGCACAGAGGGCGTAAAGGTCAACACCGCCATTGCGACGCTTCTTGAAGAGGGCGATGCGCCCGACGCGACCCCGAAGAGCGCCTCTGCGCCTGCGGAAGAGGATGCGGCCCCTGCCCCGGCAGCCGCTGTTGCGGCCGCGCCGGACGCGCCCAAGGCTGACCTCAGCCCGGATTGGCCGGAAGGCACCGAGATGAAATCGCAGACCGTGCGCGAAGCGCTGCGCGATGCGATGGCCGAAGAGATGCGCGGCGATGACAGTGTTTATCTCATGGGCGAGGAAGTTGCCGAGTATCAGGGCGCCTACAAGGTCTCGCAGGGCCTGCTCGACGAGTTTGGCGGCAAGCGCGTGATCGACACGCCGATTACCGAACACGGGTTTGCCGGGATCGCCGTGGGCGCGGCCTTTGGTGGCTTGCGGCCCATCGTGGAGTTCATGACCTTCAACTTCGCTATGCAGGCGATTGACCAGATCATCAACTCGGCGGCGAAAACGCTCTACATGTCGGGCGGCCAGATGGGCGCGCCGATGGTGTTCCGCGGCCCGAACGGTGCCGCCGCGCGCGTCGGCGCACAGCACAGCCAGGACTACGCCGCATGGTATGCGCAGATCCCCGGCCTCAAGGTCGTGATGCCCTATTCGGCATCGGACGCCAAAGGCCTTCTCAAGACTGCGATCCGCGATCCCAACCCGGTGATCTTCCTTGAGAACGAGATCCTTTATGGCCGCAGTTTCGATGTGCCGGTGATGGATGATTTCACCGTCCCGTTCGGCAAGGCGCGCATCTGGCGCGAGGGTTCGGACGTGACCATCGTCTCCTTCGGGATCGGGATGCAATATGCGCTCGAGGCGGCAGAAAAGCTCGCCGAAGAGGGCGTCGAGGCCGAGGTGATCGACCTGCGCACGCTACGGCCCATCGACTATGACACGGTGCTCGCCTCGGTGATGAAAACCAACCGCTGTGTCACTGTCGAAGAGGGTTGGCCCGTCGGGTCGATCGGTAACCACCTGTCGGCGACGATCATGGAGCGCGCGTTTGATTATCTCGACGCGCCGGTCATCAACTGCACCGGCAAGGACGTGCCCATGCCCTATGCGGCGAACCTCGAGAAACACGCGCTTGTGACGACCGACGAGGTTGTCGCGGCGGTGAAACAAGTCACTTATCGCTAAGGAGACGCGGACATGCCTACTGAAATTCTCATGCCCGCCCTGTCGCCGACCATGGAGGAAGGCACGCTTGCGAAATGGCTCGTGAAAGAGGGCGATACGGTCTCCTCGGGCGATATTCTGGCGGAGATCGAAACTGACAAGGCCACGATGGAGTTCGAGGCCGTGGATGAAGGGGTCATCGGCAAGATCCTCATCGAGGACGGCAGCGAAGGGGTAAAGGTCAACACCGCCATCGCCGTGCTTCTTGAAGAGGGTGAAAGCGCTGACGACATCGACACCAGCGCCCCGGCGAAAGCCGCAGCGCCAGCATCGGATGCGGGGTCTTCGCAGGCCCCTGCCGAGGCCGCGTCGAAACCCGCAGAGGCCAGCGCCGCACCTGCCGCACCGCAGGCCGGGGATGGCTCGCGCATCTTTGCCTCTCCGCTCGCCCGCCGCATTGCCGCCGACAAGGGCGTCGATCTTGCCGCGCTCAAAGGCTCCGGCCCGCGTGGACGGATCGTCAAGGCCGACGTGGAAGCGGCGCAGCCCGGCACGAAGGCAGCCGCCGCGCCAGCCACCGCCGCACCGGCCTCTACATCGGCCCCTGCCCCTGCGGCTGCGCCGACAGGTCCGGATACAGAGACCGTCAAACGCATGTATGAAGGGCGCGACTATGAAGAGGTCACGCTCGACGGGATGCGCAAAACGATTGCCGCGCGGCTTTCGGAAGCGAAGCAGACCATTCCGCATTTCTACCTGCGCCGCGATATCAAGCTCGACGCGCTGCTCGCGTTCCGCAGCCAGATCAACAAGCAGCTCGAGGCGCGCGGCGTAAAGCTCTCGGTGAATGACTTCATCATCAAGGCCGTGGCCAACGCGCTTCAGCAAGTGCCGGATTGTAACGCGGTCTGGGCCGGGGATCGGGTGTTGAAGTTGAAACCTTCGGACGTGGCCGTGGCGGTCGCTATCGAAGGCGGACTGTTTACGCCGGTTCTCAAGGACGCGGACATGAAGACGCTTTCTGCGCTTTCGACCGAGATGAAGGATCTCGCCGCTCGCGCCCGCGAACGCAAGCTCGCGCCGCAGGAGTATCAGGGCGGCACCTTCGCGATCTCCAACCTCGGTATGTTTGGCATCGACAATTTCGACGCCATCGTGAACCCGCCCCATGCCGGTATCCTTGCTGTGGGCTCGGGGGTGAAGAAGCCCGTGGTGGACGCAGAGGGTAACCTGAGCGTGGCGACCGTGATGTCGGTCACCATGTCGGTCGACCACCGTGTGATCGACGGCGCGCTTGGGGCAGAGCTTCTGAAGGCGATTGTCGAGAACCTCGAGAACCCTGTGACGATGCTCGCCTGATCGCGAGTCACGGAAAAAACAAAAGCGCCGCAAGATGTTGCGGCGCTTTTTTCATGTCTGGATGTCGGTCGATCAGTCGAACATCTGATCCATTTCGACCGAAGGGTGTTCGCACCCCGCTTCGCCGACAATCTTGGCCGGGACACCGGCAACCGTCGAACAGGGCGGCACTTCTTCGAGCACCACGGAGCCGGCGGCGATGCGGCTGCAATGGCCGACCTTGATATTTCCGAGCACTTTCGCCCCTGCCCCGATCAACACACCATCGCCAATCTTGGGATGGCGGTCTTCCTCTTCCTTGCCGGTGCCGCCAAGGGTCACAGAATGGAGCATGGAGACATTGTCGCCGACCACAGCCGTCTCGCCAATGACGATCGAATGGGCGTGGTCGATCATAATCCCTTTGCCGATGCGGGCGGCAGGGTGAATATCGATGCCAAAGATTTCCGAGGTACGCATCTGGATGAAATAGGCGAGGTCATAGCGCCCTTGTGTCCAGAGCCAGTGGCCGATGCGATAGGCCTGAACAGCCTGATAGCCCTTGAAATAGAGGATCGGCTGAAGGAGGCGGTGGCAGGCCGGGTCGCGTTCATAGATCGCCATGAGGTCGGCGCGCGCGGCTTCGGCAAGGGCCGGTTCGGCGGCAAAGGCCTCGTCCCCGATCTCGCGCAGGATCACCATCGACATCTCGTTCGACGACAGCTTGGCCGCAAAACGGTAGCTCAGCGCGCGTTCGATGGATTTATGGTGGAGGACACAGGCATGCACGAGACCGCCCATAATCGGCTCGTCCTGAACCGCCTGTTGCGCTTCGGTCGTGATCTGTTGCCAGACCGGGTCGATCTTGGTCAATTTCGCGCGGGTTTCAGCCATGGCGTCCTGTCCTCTGTTCGCTTTAGACTACACCACATAAGACATTTTCCGCAAATTCAAACCCGTTTACGGAAGGATCACGGAGATGAATGAAAGCGAGAGCGCGAAGTTCCGGGCCATGATCGAGACGCGGTTGGCGCAGATCGAGGAAGAGAACCGGCTTGGCGCAGAGGGGCAATCCGTTGTGACGCTGGATCAGCAGGCGGTAGGACGGCTCAGCCGGATGGACGCGCTCCAATCACAGGCGATGGCCAAGGCGGGTCAGGCGCGGCGCGATGGCGAGGTCAGGAAACTGCGCGCGGCACTTGATCGGATCAAAGAGGGAGAGTTCGGCTATTGCGAGGATTGCGGCGGAGAGATCGCATTGAAGCGCCTCGCATTTGATCCCGGTGCGGCGCTCTGTATCAGCTGCGCCTCCGGCTAAGACGCCAGTCGATGAGCGTCGAGAGGACAAGCTCGAAACACTGGCAATAGTCCTGATCTCCAAACCCCGGTTCCGGGCGCATCGGGTGCTGGCCCGCCGCCGACATGAGCGAACCATCCCCCCAGAGACAATGGCTATGCCCGAAGCGTTTGAAATATCGGTGCGCGGCGTCGGCTTCGTAGATCAGGCGCCGACAAGCCGGTTCCCGCATCATCTGCGGCAGCACGAGAAGCGCCCGCGCCGCCGCCACCACATCGCCATGCATCACCCGGCGCATCTAGGCCTCGAGCGCGATCCGCGCGAAGGGACCGGGGCCGAACCGGGCCGAGACCTGCGCCACTGCGATCTCATAGGGGCCAGAGAGGCCATCCGTGGCCTGCGCTGCCGCATCATAGATCCAGACCGGGACGTCGAGCGTCATCTCGCGGACAACTGAGGCTCCTTGCTGCACACGCAGGAGATACTGCTCTTGCTCTTCACCCAAGGGCACCTCTGGCTGGTCCCAGCCATCGCCATCAATCCGCGTCCGGCGCACCCATGTCAGCGAGAGATCGCCATTGGCCTCTGGTACTGCGCGCAGGTGACAGGGGCGATAGGGGCGTAGCCCGTTGCCTGCGAAGGCTTCGACATGATGGCGATAGGACGGATCGTCATATCCGCGCTGTGCCGGGCCGATCCGGTAGTGCCGCGCCACATCGCGCGCAGCGCTGGCAAGGTCGATCTGTTCCACTCCGTCACCAAGACGCACCACCCACGATCCGGCAGGCCATTGCCCCGGTATAAGCGCATCGGTGCCAAGCTGGCCGCGCAAGCGGTGACGCAACCACCAAGTATCCGGCGCGATCAACTCGGCCTCGCCAAACTGCAATAGCTCCCAGTTTCCCGGCGTGCCATCGCCGATCGCAATTAGGTTGGCGCCGGATAGCATTGCCTCTTCCGGTACGCTTTCGAACGCGCCCGAGATCAATCGCACCTGAAGGGCCGGGCCGTCATCGAACCGCCCGCTTGGCGCCGCATGTAACGCGGTTTCCGTAACGCCGATTGTGGCAGGTCGGCTCAGGAGCCTGTTCAGAGAATAGTTGCCATCGCTCACCGAGTCATAGACCGCGACGCTCCCTGGCCAAGACTTCGCCGTCGTCGCGATATGGGGAGCATGGGGCAACTCGTCGCCACGCATGAGAGGCAGGTCGAGGAAAAGCGTCTCGACAGGAGATGGTGCAGCAAAGGCACGATGCGCAGGCGTATCCTCTTCATAAGGAACCGCCTCGTAGGTTGCAGGGAGGATGCGGGCGGCCTCAATGATCTGATGAACGCCAAGTTCGACGGAATCGATGCGGAAATGCTCTGTGCCGCTTTCGCCGTCAAGCGACACCACGTCCCCTGCCCCAAGCGAAAGGCGCGAAGGCGGCAACGCAAAGCGCAGGCTTTCGCGCGCCACTCGAGCCTCGTTCAGCCAGCGTTTTGCCACGTGCCGCCCTTCCCCGCGCGTCATTGCCAGCGGTAGCTCACTTTGCGACACTCCGCGCAGGGTATCGTCGGGCATGTTGGCCTCTTCCGCGACCACGTCGAAATCGCCATCCGCTTCGATAAAGTTGACCCGCACGCGCCCGGAAAGCTCGCTTTCAGCGGCGCGCAGACGTTCGATGCGCCCATCGAGATCCTCACTGATCGCTAGGCGCTCCTCGTCGAGCGGCGCCGCATCGTCCCCGTCGCGCATCCGGAACTGAAGGCGTCCATCGCGTTCGACCGCATCGAAGCCATAGCGCAGCATGAGCGGTTGCAGCGCGGCGCGGGCGTCGCTGATCTGGTCGATAGTATAGCCGCTCACAACGCCGCGCAGATCGCGAATGTCGTAGTGTTGGAGCCCCGCATCATCGCAGATTTCTGCCACTACCGACGCCAGCGCACGGCTTGACACACGCCCATTGAGCCAATGCCCACGAGCATAGTTCGCGCCGTCGCTCCAAAGCGCACGCGCGTTTGGAAACGCCGGGAAGGGCCGCGTGTCCCAAGCCCATGCACAGGCTCCTCCCATATCGACCATCGGCGCACCGTAAAGCGGCGACACCGGGTTGTGCGTGGGATCATTCCAGTAGCTTAGCATGGCGCGGTAGTATTGCTGTTGCAGGTAGTCGTCGCGCTGGCCGTTGGAGGCGTATGGCAGACCGCTCTCCGACGATTTCACATCGACGAAACGGTTCGGCTGGTTCGTGCCCTTGTCAATCGCGGCACAGCCGATCTCATCAACCCATGCCGCATCGAATTGCGGCCCCCGAAGCGCCTCGGGCTCATGTGCCGAGAACACCTGCGCAATCGCACCGTTGGGCCAAACGAGCCGCTTGCGTCCGGCCTCCCAGACCGGTTTGCGATCCGGCGGGGAACAGGCAAGGATACCGCTCTCGCCAAAGATCATCACCTCGCGCACCTGATCGACGGTCTCTCCGACAAGCGCCACGCGCCGCGCCCGGCCTGTGTCCGTGGGGCCATCGCCCTCGACCTGCATGCGCACCCATTCCGACCCGGCCCGCGTCTTGCCCGCGCCGCGCCCGCCAAGGATCACCCAAGTGGCCCAATCGCCTTCCGGCGCGAGTTGATGCTCGTAGGCCCAGAAATCAAACAAGAAGGGGAGAGCCAAAAGCTCTCCCTCGCTGAGGCTGTCAAGAAACGCCTCCTGCGTCTTCCGCGGCGCGGAGGCGATCCAAGCGGCGCCCGATCTGATCCCGCGCGCTGTCGAGTGCGAGTTTCGGGGCACCGGCCCGGCCTCTGTCTTCTGTGCGGTATGTGTCAAAGCGTGTCTCCGTATCAAGCGCCAACCGGACGAGCCCGCGCAGATCGCGTACCAAGGGCGCGCACTGGGCAATCGCCCGGCGATCGCCCCGGCGCAGATGCGTTTGCAGCGTCCCGACCGCGTCGCTCAGCCCAAAGAGAAGCTGTCGCAACTGTGCGATTTCGCGGTCCAGTGTGGGCTCGCCCGTAGGCGGGTGGGGTGTGGTCATCTGTGCTCATCGCCTCTCATGCGTGGTGTGCCCCTCCGCACGAGCGTCCCCATCGGGAACGTCCAGCACCCCCAGTCCTAGACCAGCCTCCCCGCCAAAACGTGAATCCACCGTACGGAGGGTGCGACACGAAAAAGGGCGCCCCGAAAGGCGCCCTTCTGTCTGTCTCGCGATATGCTTACTGGTCGTTGCGTTCGGCTTCGATCCGACGCCACTTGGCCACGTTGTCGTTATGCTCGGCCAATGTTCGTGCAAAGGCATGGCCGCCCGACCCATCCGCGACAAAGAAGATATATTCCGTCTGGTCCGGGTTGACCGCTGCCTCAAGGCTGGCTTGCCCCGGGTTGGCGATCGGCGTCGGCGGCAGACCTTCGATCACATAGGTGTTCCAAGGCGTCTCACCGCGCAGCTCGCTCTGGCGCAGGCCGCGGCCAAGAACGCCCTGCCCCCGCGTGATACCGTAGATCACCGTCGGGTCGGTCTGGAGCTTCATGCCGCGCTCAAGGCGGTTGGTAAAGACGCTCGCCACCTGACGGCGCTCTTCCGGAACCCCGGTTTCCTTCTCGATGATCGACGCAAGGATGAGCATCTCTTCGGGCGACTTAAGCACCGTATCCTCCGAGCGGCTTTCCCACGCGGCGGCGACGCGCACGGTCTGCGCCTCAGCCATCCGCGCGATGACCGACGCACGGCTATCCCCTGCGCGCACCTCATAGCTATCGGGCGCAAGCGTGCCTTCTGCGGGCACCTCGACCTCGCCCGACAAAAGATCAATCGCCTTCAGCGCATCGACCACCTGCCAGCTCGTCACGCCCTCGGCCAACGCGATGCGATAGCGCGTATCACGGCGCTGGCGTCGATCGGTATAGACCTGCGGCACCTCTTCGGCCTCGGCCGGGTTGAACGACGCCAACTCAACAAAAGCCTTCGCCTCCGGATCCAACTCGCGCACCTGCACCACCTGACGGGTGACACCGACGCGGTAGACGATCTCCGTGCCACAGGTGCTCGCCCCGCCACGGGTCACGATATCGGTGATCTCTTGCATCGAGGCATGCGCCGGAACAAGGAACGATCCTGCCTTCAACTGGCTGGCCTTTTCCGTGTAATCCGCACCGATGCGAAAGATCGGGCCGCTGCTGATCGCGCCGCTCTCGTCAAGCTGGCGAGAGATGCGGTCCATTGTCGACCCCGGTTCCACCCGAAGGCAGATCGGCGCATCCAATGGCCCTTCCGCGGTGTATTGCCCCTTCCCCCAAAGCACGAGGCCCGCGAGCAGGAACAATGCCACGATCAAAAGCATGATCGCGTTCGAGGCGATGTGTCGCCACATTAGCTCACCTTTCCGAAGAGCACCGAGGCGTTCGTGCCGCCAAAGCCAAAGGAATTCGAAAGCGCCACGTTGATTTCGCGCTCCACCTTCTTGTTCGGTGCAAGATCGACCTGCGTCTCGACCGCAGGCGTCTCGAGGTTGATGGTCGGCGGCGCGACCTGATCGCGGATTGCAAGGATCGAGAAGATCGCCTCAATCGCGCCCGCGGCACCAAGAAGGTGACCTGTCATCGACTTGGTCGAGGACATGGTGACGCTTCCTGCCGCATCGCCCATCATGCGCTCTACCGCGCCAAGTTCGATCACGTCGGCCATGGTCGAGGTGCCATGCGCGTTGATATAGTCGATGTCTTTCGGCTCAAGCCCGGCATTGCGCAGCGCCGCACGCATGGACCGCTCGCCGCCTTCGCCATCTTCCGAAGGGGCCGTGATGTGATAGGCATCGCCCGACATGCCATAGCCGATCACTTCGGCATAGATCTTCGCGCCGCGTGCCTTGGCGTGTTCGTATTCCTCAAGAACCACAACGCCTGCACCCTCGCCCATCACGAATCCGTCGCGATCTGCGTCATAGGGGCGGCTCGCGGCCTTGGGATCGTCCGCACGTTTCGTCGAAAGCGCACGCGCCGAGTTGAAGCCGGCAATGCCGATCTCACAGATCGCCGCCTCTGCGCCGCCCGCCACCATCACATCGGCATCGCCGAACATGATGATCCGGCTGGCATCCCCAATCGCATGCGCGCCGGTCGAGCACGCCGTGACAACCGCGTGGTTCGGCCCCTTAAAGCCGTATTCGATGCTGACCTGACCCGAGATCAGGTTGATAAGGGCGCCGGGAATAAAGAACGGCGAAACACGGCGCGGGCCTTTTTCGGCCATCAGCAACGTGGTCTGTTCAATCGACTGCAAACCGCCGATCCCCGACCCGATCATCACGCCCGTGCGCTCACGGCCCTCGGAATCTTCCGGCTTCCAGCCCGAATCTTCGACCGCCTGCTTGGCAGCCGCCAGACCGTAGAGGATAAAGTCATCGACCTTGCGACGCTCTTTCGGCTCCATCCAATCGTCCGGGTTGAACGTCCCGTCGCTGCCGTCGCCATAAGGCACTTCGCACGCATATTTCGTCGTCACGCGCTCGGGATCGAACCGCGTGATGGGGCCAGCCCCGGATTGCCCATCAAGGAGCCTCGACCAGGTTTCTTCGACCCCGTTGGCCAACGGAGTCACAAGCCCCAGTCCGGTAACGACAACACGACGCATGTTTATGCCCTTTCCTCAATATTCCCGAAAGCTCTTAGCCCGGCTTGCCCCTGCGGGGCAAGAGTTTGACGCCCGATCGGCAGGATCCGGCAAAAGAAAAACCCCTGCCAATATGGCAGGGGTTCCGTGACCTTCAAGAAGGTCGAAAAGCCTTAGGACGCTTCGGAGATGAACTTCACCGCGTCGCCAAAGGTCTGGATGGTCTCGGCTGCGTCGTCCGGGATCTCGATGCCGAACTCTTCTTCGAAGGCCATCACGAGTTCCACGGTGTCGAGGCTGTCTGCGCCCAGATCGTCGATGAACGATGCGTTCTCAACGACTTTGTCTTCTTCCACACCAAGGTGCTCGACAACGATTTTCTTAACGCGATCTGCGATGTCGCTCATGGTTCATTCCTCATTTTTGGTTTGGGAGCATGTCCCGTCTTGTGATCCTGATGCCTTTTTACAGGCAATGATGTGCCGTGGAACAGCCCCCTTCGGCAAACTCTGGCGCGCTATAGCACACTGCGCCTGTTTGGCAAATGCTTTCCCGCCCCTTGCGTAAACCCCAAAATGGAGACTGCAAGAGCGTGGCGCAAGAGGCGATTTCATGCATCTCCTCTGCCCCTTTGCCTCAAAGCATCGCCATACCGCCGTTGACGTGAAGCGTCGTGCCCGTGACATAGCCTGCTTCCGGGCTGGCAAGGTAAAGCACCGCCGCCGCGATTTCCTCGGCCGAACCCATGCGCGCTGCCGGGATCTGGGCGTTGATCTTGCCTTTTTGATCATCCGTGAGCTTGTCGGTCATCGCCGTGGCGATAAAGCCCGGCGCCACAGCGTTGGCGGTGATGCCACGGCTTGCGACCTCGTAGGCGATGGATTTCGTAAGACCCACCATGCCCGCCTTGGAGGCGGCATAGTTTGCTTGGCCGGGGTTGCCGGTGGCACCAACGATGGACGAGATATTGATGATCCGCCCCCAACGCGCCTTCATCATCGGGCGCATCACGCCGCGGCAGAGCCGCATCGTCGAGGTGAGGTTGACGTCAAGCACCGACTGCCACTCCTCGTCTGACATCCGCATGAAGATCTGGTCACGGGTGATCCCGGCATTGTTGACGAGAATATCAAGCGCACCCATCGCCTCGATGGCCTGTTTCGGAAGCGCGTCGACCGCCTCCGGATCGCTGAGGTTGCAGGGCAGCACATGCGCCCGCTCGCCAAGCTCTGCCGCCAGCGCCTCAAGAGGCTCCACGCGGGTGCCGGAAAGGCCCACCGTCGCGCCCGCCGCATGAAGCGCCTTGGCGATCTCGCCGCCGATCCCGCCCGACGCCCCGGTCACAAGGGCGCATTTTCCTGTCAGATCAAACATGTCTCTTATCCTTATTCCTGCCACCCGGCACATGCCCTTTCACGGGTCACACGCCGGGCCATACTCGTTTCGGCTTAACCGAGGCTCTCGGCTGCCGCTTTCACATCATCAGGTGTGCCCACGGCCTTGCAGGCAATCGCCCGGTCAATCCGCCGGATCATTCCCGCCAGCGCCTTGCCTGCACCAACTTCCCACGCTTCCGTGATGCCGTTCTCCGACATCCACTGCACCGATTCGCGCCAACGCACGGAGCCAGTGACCTGATCGACGAGAAGCGCGCGGATCGTGGTCGGATCGCTGACCGGTTCGGCCAAGACATTGGCGATGACCGGCACCGCAGGCGCCTTGATATCCACTTGGCCAAGCGCCTCTGCCATGGCATCTGCCGCCGGTTTCATCAGCGCACAATGGAACGGTGCACTCACCGGAAGAAGAACCGCGCGTTTCGCGCCCTTGCCCTTGGCGATTTCCACCGCGCGCTCAACCGCGCCCTTGTGGCCCGACACCACGACCTGTCCGGGGTCATTGTCGTTCGCCGCCTGGCACACCTCGCCCTCGGCAGCTTCGGCGGCAACTTCGCGCGCCGCTTCGAAATCCAGCCCAAGAAGCGCCGCCATGGCGCCGACCCCAACCGGAACCGCCGCCTGCATCGCCTGCCCACGCGTGCGCAGAAGACGCGCGGTATCGCCAATAGACAGGGCGCCTGCCGCTGCCAGCGCCGAATACTCACCAAGAGAGTGGCCCGCCACACAGGACGCCGCCTCGATGGTCACGCCCTCTGCCTCAAGTGCCTTCATCGCCGCCAATGAGGTCGCCATAAGCGCCGGCTGCGCGTTCTGCGTCAGGGTCAGTTCGTCTTGCTCCCCCTCCCAGATCAGCCCACTCAGGGATTCCCCAAGCGCCTCGTCCACCTCGTCGAAGACGGCCTTTGCCGCCGGATAGGCTTCGGCAAGGGCCTTGCCCATCCCAATCGCCTGTGCGCCCTGGCCCGGAAATACGAATGCTCGGCTCATAACTGGTCTCCCGTCTGCCTCCACGTTTCAAACCGGGATACCCCGACCGCCCCACGGGCGCAACGCCATAGCGCATTTGCGCACGGCCCTTGTGCGCCTGTCTGCGTTCCGGTTTTCGCCCATGCAGCCTAGATAGATCGAAAACCCGTGACCCAAGGACATCTCCATGCCCCTGCAAGACACAACGGCTCGCTATGGCAGCCTGACCAAGACCTTTCACTGGCTGACCGCCCTTCTGATCCTAAGCGCGATCGGCCTCGGTCTTTTGGCCGAGAACGCGGCCTATGCGACGGGCGACGAGCTAGCCCGCAAGGCAACGCTCTTCTCAATTCACAAGACCGTCGGCATCGCCGCCTTCCTGACCGCGCTCCTGCGAATCCTCTGGGCCGTGAGCCAAACCCGCCCCGGCCTCCTCCACCCCGAGCGCCGTCTCGAAGCCTTTGCCGCCCACCTCGCCCATTGGCTCCTCTACGGCGCGATGGTGATCGTGCCGCTCTCGGGCTGGGTGCATCACGCCGCCACAACCGGCTTCGCGCCGATTCTCTGGCCCCTTGGCCAATCCCTGCCCTTCGTGCCGAAATCCGAAACCGTCTCGGAACTGGCCTCGACGGTTCACTACCTCGGCTTCCTGATCCTCGCGGGCACGATCCTCGCCCATGTGGCGGGGGCGCTGAAACATGCCCTGATCGACCGTGACGATACATTGCGCCGGATGCTGCCGCAGCGCGCCGATTTCCCCGCAACCGCGCCGCGCCGCCACTTCCTGCCACCGCTCGCCGCGGCTGCTGTCTGGGCCGGGATCATCGCCTTTGGCGCCATGAGCACGAGCTTCGCCCCCGAAGCCCCGCAACAGGCCGCTGCGCCCGCGCCCGTCACAAGCGACTCCGCCGCCAATTGGCAGGTCGAAAGCGGCACGCTCGCCCTCACCGTCTCGCAGTTCGGCTCCGAAGTGTCGGGGCGCTTTGAGACATGGGATGCTCAGATTACCTTCCACGAGACCGCCACCAACGGCAGCCACGGCCGCGTCGAAACACGTGTGTCCATCCCGTCACTGACCCTCGGCTCTGTCACCGATCAGGCGCTTGGCCCCGATTTCCTCGCCGCCGAAGCGCACCCGACCGCCCTCTTCACAGCAGATATCCTACCCGCAGAGACCGGCTATATCGCGCGTGGCACACTCGCCTTACGCGACGCAGAACAGCCGCTTGATCTGCCCTTCACCCTCGAGATCGACGGCGACACCGCCACAATGCAAGGAGAGCTCACCCTCGACCGCCGCGACTTCTCCATCGGTGACAATATCGCCGAAGAAAGCTCGCTCGGCTTTGGTGTCCGTCTCGACATTTCCCTCACCGCCACCCGCACTGCGCCAGACGCGAACAGCTAAGCTTACCGGCTTGGGCATCATGCATGGAAAGAACGCCCTCAGAGAACTCTCCGAGGGCGCTCACAAGGCCTATTTCTCAAGAACGGGTTCCGAACTGTTGGCTGCGCCCAGCTCAAATCGCTCAACGAGATACCCTCCTTCGTAAGAAGTCGTCCCCGTTCTGAGAAGAGACAGAGGCCGCCCTTGCCCACCGAAGAGCGGTACACCGTCCCCATAGACACAGGGCGCACGCTTCAAGACGAGTCGGTCGATAAGACCCTGCCTAAGAAGCCAACCGGCGAATTCTCCTCCGCCACAAAGGTAGATTGGCCCTGGGGATTTTGCCTTCAGGCGATCTATCCGATCAGACCACCGGTCTTCTACAACGTGAATTTGGCTCTTATCGCCTAGACGAAGGCTTTGCGAGAATACAAAGGTTTCCATGTGTGCATATGGATTGTCCCCTGGACGAAGCCCGAAATCATATCCAAATTCATAGGTCTTTCGTCCCATGATTGCGGTCGCATAGCCGTCAAGTCGCGCCATGTAGTCGTCAACAACTGGCCCATCTGGGGCAAACAGAGAGATATCCCCATCCTGACCGCAGATATAGCCGTCCAACGAGACGGCAACGTCATAAATAATAGGTTGCATGCGTTGCTCCTGCAGCAATTCCAAATCTGCCGATATCGGCGTGAAACGAATTTGGAACTATTTGATCACTGGCAGGGCACTCCTCTACTACTGTCATTGGGCTAGCATGGCCGTAGCTCCGGCGTCAAATCGACCCAAATCTGAACGGAACCAACCCGCAAAAAGGGCCGCCGGTCTCCCCGGCGGCGCTTTCTATGTCTTCTATGCCTCAAATAGACCCTTTGCGGATCACTCGGCTTTCATCGCCTCAACCGAGATCATCACCTCGACCTCGTCCGAGACGTAAGGTGCAAACTTGCCAAGGCCATAGTCCGAACGCACGAGCGTGGTGGTCGCGTCGAAACCGGCCCATTCTTTGCCCGCCATCGGGTGTTCGCCAGATTGGTTCAGCGCCGCATCCAACACCACAGGCTTGGTCACGCCGTTGAGCGTCAGGTCGCCAGTGATCTTGGCCGTTGCTTCGCCCGTGACCTCGATACCGGTCGAGGTAAAGGTGACCATCTCGTCTTCACCCGCGCCAAAGAAATCTTCCGACATGAAATGCGCGAACCGTGCTTCCCAGCCGGTCATCATCGCACGCACCGGGAAGGCCACGTTGACGGACGAGGCCGCCGGGTCTTCCTTGTCGAACTGGATATCGCCCTCAAACCCCGAGAACATCCCGTAGGTGGTCGAGAAACCGAGGTGGTTATAGCTAAAGAGGATCTGGCTGTGGCTGGCGTCGAGCGTGTAGGCAACAGGCTCGGCCGATGCGATTCCGCCACCAAGAAGAAGTGCGGCAGCAGCAATCATATGGGTTTTCATTTTGGATAACTCCGGTTGGGTTTTCAGATGGCCTGAATGTCTATCCCAACCGGGTCGTGCACAATTCGCTACACTCCAACAGGTTTTGTGCGCTGGTGAACATCACGAAACTGCGAGCGATTGGCTCCGCAGCTGTGCGATCGCGTCAAGACGGGCATTCGCCCCCTCGAGCGGCAGTTCCGCAAGAATCTTACCAGTGTCGCCATACATCGTCAGCACGTCATCCGAGACCTGGATCCGGCCAATATCTTCATAGTTGATGCTGCGCACGATATGGCTGCGCCCCCGCGACAAGCCCTGCACAAGAAGCACCTGACGGTTGCGCCCGTCGAAATGCAACTCAAAGCGCGGCTTGTCGGTGGCGATCTGGGTCATGCCGACGCCAGCGGTCACCATCATGATCGACAGGAACATCTTGGCAAGAAGGATCGACGGATCGAGATCCTGTCCCGGCACAAGCCAGAGACCCGCCCCTGCCCAGATGAACCCAAAGCCGAAAAGCACTGCCGCGGCACGGACCGGAAAGGATTGCGCGCGCTTCAATTCCTCGGACTGGACGCTTGATGAGGCAGAAAGCCCCTGAACTGCGACAGCCATTTTCCCACTCCCACTCATGAGACTATCATTTCGATGCCTTATGGTCGGTCGAGATTCGGGCGAGAATGCGGCAACGCCGGGGAATTCTCACGCCGCCGCCCGTGGCGTGAAAACCTGAAAACAAGCCTTGCGCCAGCCGCTCAAACCGCTATACAGCGCCATCCTTTCGCGTGAATTATGAACCGCGCAGTCTCTCGTGGGTGGGGTGCGAAAGGACGTCAACGCCCCGCTCTTTGAAATGCGCCTGAAAATGAATGGAGCACACATGCCCCTCTATGAGCATGTATTCATCTCGCGCCAGGACCTGTCCAACGCGCAAGCCGAAGGCCTCATCGAACATTTTGGCACCGTCCTCGCTGACAATGGCGGCAACGTCATCAACAGCGAATACTGGGGCGTCAAAACGATGGCCTACAAGATCAACAAGAACCGCAAGGGCCACTATGCCTTCCTGCGCACCGACGCTCCGGCGGCGGCTGTTCAGGAAATGGAACGCCTGATGCGCCTGCATGACGACGTGATGCGCGTTCTCACCATCAAGGTTGACGAGCACGCCGAGGGTCCGTCGATCCAGATGCAGAAGAAAGACGACCGCGACAACCGTCGCGAACGTCGTTGATCCACGCGTGAAGAAAGGACACTAAACCATGGCTGCAAAACCGTTTTTCCGCCGCCGCAAAGTCTGCCCCTTCTCGGGCGACAACGCACCGAAGATTGACTACAAGGACACCAAGCTCCTTCAACGTTACATCTCTGAGCGCGGCAAGATCGTGCCTTCGCGCATCACCGCCGTTTCCGCCAAGAAGCAGCGTGAGCTGGCCCGCGCAATCAAGCGCGCCCGCTTCCTCGCCCTGCTTCCCTACGCCGTGAAATAAGGAGAGAACTGATGCAAGTTATCCTTCTGGAACGTGTGGCCAAGCTCGGCCAGATGGGCGAAGTCGTCGACGTCAAACCCGGCTACGCTCGCAACTACCTCCTGCCCCAGAACAAAGCGCTGACCGCTTCCGCGGCCAACATCGCCCAGTTCGAAGAGCAGAAAGCCCAGCTTGAAGCCCGCAACCTCGAGTCCAAGAAAGAAGCCGAAGCTCTCGGTGAGAAACTCGACGGTCAACAGTTTGTCGTGATTCGTTCGGCATCCGACGGCGGCAACCTCTACGGTTCCGTTTCGACCCGTGACGCCGCAATCGTGGCAACCGAGGCTGGCTTCTCGATCGACCGCAAGCAGGTTCTGATCCGTCAGCCGATCAAAACCCTCGGCCTGCACGAAGTCGAAGTGCACCTGCACCCCGAAGTCGACGTCGTGATCAAGCTCAACGTGGCACGCTCCGACGAAGAAGCCGAGCTTCAGGCATCGGGCAAGTCGATCCAGGAACTCGCAGCCGAGGCAGAAGCCGAAGCCGAATTCGAGATCGCGGAACTCTTCGACGATATCGGCGCGGCTGCGTCGGAAGACGAAGACCTTGCCGAAGCTGTCGAAGAAGACGCTGGCGAAGAAGAAGAGACCACCGAGGAATAATCCTCCCCTCTTCTCCCAACTTATTGAAACCGGCGCCCTCGTGGCGCCGGTTTTCTTTTGGGGCTACTCCCCGAAATTGCCGCCCGTTTCAATCGGCGCCATGCGGACAAGACGGCTATCGACGACCGCCGCCTGCCGATGCGCCATGGCCTTGCGATATTCCGGGTCTTTGAGCATATCGACAAAGGCCTGCGGGCTCGGATATTCCGCGATGAAACAGAGATCCCAGCCCTCCTCCTTCGGCCCGATCACCATCTGCTCCATCGCCCCACGCCAGACGATCCGCCCACCAAGCCGCTTGAACACCGGCGCGCTTTCGCGGCCATAGGCGGCATAAGCCTCCTTGCCGCTGGCTTCGCGCCCGTCTTCGTACTCGGCCCTGTCGCGCAGTTTGACGAGGTTCAGCATATGGATCGGCCCGGGCCGGTCATTGGCCTTGAAGGCCTCGAAATCTTCCTTGTCAAACGCGGTATAGGGCATGGGGTCCTCCTGATGTCTTTCCCCCAGACTGGAACACCGCCCTGCACAGGCCAACAAAAAAGGCCGCCCGAAGGCGGCCTTTCAAAGGATGTGACGCAAGGTCTTACTCGTCTTCGAGCGACTCGAGCGCTTTCTCGAGATCGGCCTTGGCGACCTCTTTCTCGCTGACTTGGGCCAGTTCGAAGACATAGTCGATGACCTTGTCCTCGAAGATCGGCGCGCGCATCTGCTGCTGCATCTGGGCGTTCTGCTGCACGAATTCGAAGAACTCGCGCTCCTGCCCCGGATACTGGCGTGCCTGGTTCATGATCGCCTGGGTCATCTCGGCGTCGGTCACTTCGACCTCGGCTTTCTGGCCAAGCTCGGCCAGCAGGAGACCAAGGCGCACGCGGCGCTCTGCGAGGGTCTTGTGCTCGTCGGTCGGCTCGATCTCGCCGTGATCGTGGCCCTGCACGTCCGGGTTGTCGTCGTGCCAAAGCTGGTGCGCGATCTGGCCGGCTTCTGCTTCAACGAGGCTCGGCGGCAGCTCAAAGCTGACCATCTTGTCGAGTTCGTCAAGAAGCGCGCGCTTCATCAGGGCGCGGGCCGCACCAGCGTATTCCGCCTCAAGGCGCTCGCTGATCTGACCTTTGAGAGCTTCGAGATCTTCCGCACCGAACTTCTGTGCAAGCTCGTCGTTGACCTCTGCCGCAACCGGTTCCTTCACCTCTTTGATGGTGCAGGAGAACACGGCTTCTTTCCCGGCAAGGTGCTCGGCCTGATATTCTTCCGGGAAGGTGACGGTGACGTCTTTTTCTTCCTCGGCCTTCACGCCGACAAGCTGTTCTTCAAAGCCCGGGATGAACTGGTTCGAGCCAAGCACGAGCGGGAAGTCTTCCGCCGAGCCACCCTCAAACGCTTCGCCATCGACCTTGCCGACGAAATCCATGACGACCTGATCGCCGTCTTTCGCCTTGGAGCCCTTGCGGCGCGCTTTGAAGTCCTGCGCGGTCTCGGCAAGGTTGCCAAGCGCTTCTTCGACGCCCGCGTCGTCGGCCTTCACGACCATCTTCTCGAGCGAGATGGACTTGAGATCGACTTCCGGGATTTCCGGCAGGGCTTCATAGGACATTTCGACTTCGACGTCGTCGCCCTCTTTCCACTCTTCGCCGTTCTTCATCTCGATTTTCGGCTGGGCCGCCGGCTTGTCGCCAGTGGATTCGAAATGCGCGCCCATCGCTTCGTCGATGGCTTCCTGCATGGCTTCGCCAAGAAGACGCTGACCGAACTGTTTCTTCAGAAGCGGCATCGGCACCTTGCCTTTGCGGAAACCTTTCATTTCGATTTCCGGCTGCGCCTCGGCCAGCTTGGCGTTGACCTTGTCGTCCAGCTCCTGCGCGGTCAGCATCATCTGATACGCGCGTTTCAGACCTTCATTCAGAGTCTCGGTGACCTGCATTTCAGTTCCCCATAGGTTACGGCGCGCATGAACCGCGCGCGGGCAAAAATTTTCGCCGTTCTATTGGCCAGCGCGACCGGACGCAAGCGCAAATCCCCTGCCCTTGCTGCGAGGTTTCGCCTTTCTCGGCAGACAAGCGCGCTAACGGCGTGAAAACCCTGTAAAACCGGGCCAATCAGACGATCATCTTGGAAAAGCATGGTGCACCTGATCTGACGAATCTAGAACCGGAAAATGTCCAAGAAATCTTCGCTGAGCTTGAAGATTGGGGGCATATTCTCGGCGCTGATCCTTTGGTCTCGCGAAAGCTGAAAGAGTTTGAAGCCGCCGCTTCGCAGCCGCCTTCTACCCAACAAAAACAGACGAGCCGCAAGGTATCTCGTCCAGTGCGAGGGCCGTCGCTATGAGTGGAGGGGATCGGAAGACAAAAGCAGATTTCTTGGCGTCGGCGGGACTAACGAAGGATGGTAAACTGCGCAAACGCAGCTCCGTTCCGCCTGTCACCTTGCGCCTCACACCAGATGAGCGTGAGCGGTTGGAAGAACTGGCGGCTGGTATGACGCTCAGCGCCTATATCCGTGCCTGTGTTTTTGCCAAGGAAGAGCGCAGGCGCAAACGTCGCTCTAAGAATGCTGTCGCGGATAAGAAAGCGATTGCCGAAGCCTTGGCGCTGATGGGGCAATCGCGCATTGCCAATAATCTCAATCAGCTCGCTCATCAGGCCAATATCGGTGCGCTTGATATGGATGAAGACACGCGCGGGCAGATTGATGAGGCATATCTCTTTATCGCGGAGATGCGCGGGATGTTGGTCAAGGCGCTGCGGTCGGGCGCATGATCTTAGAAGGCAATGAACGTGGCAATGGCGCAGAGCTTGCGCAGCATTTGATGAATGCCCGCGACAATGAGCATGTCACCGTACATGCCATCAATGGCTTTGTGGCGGATGATTTGTACGGCGCATTTGCCGAAGCTGAAGCCATTGCCGCTGCCACCCAATGCCAGAAATATTTATTTTCGTTGTCATTGAACCCGCCACCGGATGTGCGAGTGTCCATTGATGTGTTTGAAGATGCGGCGCAGCGGGCAGCTCAATCTCTTGGTTTGGCGGACCAGCCTTACGCCATCGTCTTTCACGAAAAACATGGCCGACGTCATGCCCATTGTGTTTGGTCTCGTATCGATGGAGCTAAGCTGAAGGCGATCAATATCGCCCACTATAAGCGCAAGCTGATGGCAATCTCTCGCGTTCTTTATATCGAGAACGGTTGGGATATGCCTGCGGGGTTTGAAGATCATCAGAAGCGCGATCCGCTAAATTTTTCACGGAATGAGGCTGGACAAGCCAAGCGTGTGAAGCGCGATGCGCAGGCGCTGAAGTCCATGTTCCATCAATGCTGGCAAGCATCGGACACGTGCTCCAGCTTTGCTGCGTCGCTTTGGGCTGAGGGGTATGTACTGGCACGGGGGCATCGGCGGGGTTTCGTGGCCGTAGATGCCAATGGCGAAATCTATTCACTGTCCCGCTGGTGCGGTGTGCGGACAAAGGAACTCCGTGCAAGATTGGGTGATCCGCTTGACCTGCCGAGTGTTGAAGAGGCGCATACCTTGTTTGAAGCTCGCGTTGTTGAGCAAGCAAAAGCAAAAGCGGTTCACGAAAACGAGTTTCAAACCCGCTTGGATCAACTCGTTGCGCGCCAACGCATCGAGCGTGATGAACTTTTGAAAAATCAAGAACAGCGCCACGCGCAAGAATGCGTCAAGCGGAATGAGCGCCTGCCGCGCGGTATGCGCTTGGTCTGGGCGCGGATTTCCGGTGCGTATGACCGACTGATCGTTGATCTGGAAAACGAAGCCGCCGCCTGCGATGCGCGGGATCAACAAGAGCACCAAGCGCTTATCGATAAACATTTATCCGCTCGCCGTGCCTTTGAGAGACGTCATAGGTTTGATGATCTTGGCGCGGAGCTTGGACAGGCGTTTGCGGATGCTCTTTGCAGCGACCCGAGGCAGCGCCTTGATCTGCCCGAAGAAGATGTTCCTTTCACACGCGCGCAATTGCAGCGCAATCCAGAGCTGATCCTTGACTATATCTCAGAAAAACAGGCGCGTTTCACCGCATTGGACGTAAAGCGCAATCTGACGAAATTCATCGACAATCCGCTTGCCTTGCGAGGTGCCATCGACAAAGCGCTCATGTCCGATGAGCTGGTTGCCCTTGATGGCGGGGGTTACACCACCATGGAGTATGCCCAAAGTGAGATGGAGCTCTTTGACGCAGCCGATGCAATGGCAAGATCACCCGTCGGTGCTGTGCGGGCCGAGACCTTGTCTCACGCCATGGCGATCCAAAACAACAAAATGCAGCGCGCGTTTGGTGGGCAGCTCAGCGATGAACAGGGACACGCTCTTCGCCATATATGTAGCGACGATCAGCTTTCCTGTGTGGTCGGTCTTGCTGGCGCAGGAAAAAGCACGATGCTTGAAGCCGCCAATGCCGCTTGGACCAAACAAGGCATCCAAGTTCACGGGGCAGCGCTTTCGGGTAAAGCTGCGGATGGGTTGCTTGCATCATCCGGCATTGAAAGCCGAACACTGGCATCATTGGAGCTGAGCTGGAAAAACGGCCATGAGCCAATTGGCAAAGGTGATGTGCTGGTCGTTGATGAAGCAGGTATGATCGGCACGCGCCAATTAAGCCGCCTCATGGTCAAAATGAATCAGATCGGGGCCAAGCTCGTGTTGATTGGTGATCCTGATCAGTTGCAACCGATTGAGGCGGGGCAACCATTCCGACGTTTGGTCAACAATATTGGCGCTGCGCGTTTGAACGAAATCCATCGCCAACGCGCAGAGTGGCAAAAACTGGCGTCACGGGACTTGGCGGCGGGGCGTGTACAGGAAGCAATGAATGCCTATGATCACAACGGTGGCGTGCACCATTCTCAAAACCAAAAGCAGGCTCTGGCCGCTCTGGTAGAGGCTTACATGGTTGATGTTGAAAGCAGTGGGGTAAACAAAACCCGCCTCGCTTTTGCGCATCGACGGAAGGACGTATTTGCACTTAACCAAGCCATTCGCGGCGCTCTGAGGCAGGCGGATGAGATTGATCATTCAGAGCAAGTATTTGAAACCGAAACAGGCCCGCGCGTGTTGGCCGCACGTGACCGCATTGTGTTCACGTCCAACAACAAAGAACTGGGAGTCAAAAACGGTATGCTTGGCACTGTCGAGAAAATCGATGGCTCTAAAATCTCAGTACGCTTTGGTGACTTGGAGCGAACGCGCGTGACATTCGATGCGAATAGCTACCGCAGCTTTGATCACGGCTATGCCGTCACGGTTCACAAATCCCAAGGTGCGACGGTGGACCGATCATATGTGTTAGCTTCCCGCACGTTGGATGCGTCTCTGACCTATGTTGCCATGACGCGGCATCGCGACGATCTGCGGCTGTTTGTGAGCGATAAGGACCGACCACGATGGGCGAAAGCTAGTCCTCGTTGGGAACAACGCCATCTGCGGCACGGCCCTTCGATGTAACTTTTAAGTGCAGGCTCC
Source organism: Shimia aestuarii (assembly GCF_022814865.1). Taxonomy (GTDB): domain Bacteria; phylum Pseudomonadota; class Alphaproteobacteria; order Rhodobacterales; family Rhodobacteraceae; genus Shimia; species Shimia aestuarii_A. The sequence continues at coordinate 191,285 of NZ_JAKVRD010000007.1, forward strand.
CTTTAGACTTGATTCATTTTGTCTACTATGAGTTTACATTATTGTCCTTCTATAAAGTGGAGGGTTGTCTTCACTTTGAGAAAGTGCTATTTTGTCCACTATGAGTTTACAAACCGAACCAAACCTAAAGAAGTTGATCGAAGCCGTACCGCACGGCTATTTTGTCGACTCCAAGTGGCTGACCCAACAAGGAATATCACGTCAACTTGCGTCGAAATACGTTGAAAGTGGTTGGCTCGCGCGGGTCGCGCGCGGTCTGTACCAGCGTCCCTTCCATCCTGCTGGGATGAACGATACAATTTCTGATTGGGAGCACTTGGTGCTGTCGATGCAAAATCTAATGGGGCTGAATGTTCACGTCGGCGGAACAACGGCGCTGCAACGGCAAGGACATAGCCACTATGCCCCTTTGAGTGGAAAAGACCGTGTCTTTTTATACGCTAACAAAATACCGGGCTGGGCCAAAACTATAGAAACAACTGCAAGGTTCGAGTTCCGTTCCCATAAGTTATTCAAAACCGATCTGGAAGAAGGCTCCGCATCCTTAGCCGAAAAAACGGCGGGCGTTGAAAGTCCTCAGCGTTGGCAGTTGACAATGTCATCACCTGAGCGCGCGATCCTCGAAGCGTTGGATGAGCTCCCGGATTCCGAAAGTTTCCACAATCTGGATATGATATTTCAGGGGCTGGTCAATCTTCGTCCCAGTCGGATCAGAGCGCTGTTAGCTGGATGCAATAGCGTCCAAGTTAAACGGCTATTCTTTGTGTTTGCGGACCGCCATCGCCATGCTTGGCGAAAACACATAAATGTCGAAGAGATTAATTTAGGATCGGGTGACCGATCCTTCATTAGGGGCGGCAAGCTGCACCCCGAGTATCGCATCACTGTTCCTCCCGAATTTTTGCCAACGGTGACGGAGGACCAACATGAATCATAAAATTTACGAAGCCCAAGTGGAGCTGTTGGTCAACGTCTTACCTTATGTCGCCAAGCAAAAAGTATTTGCTCTCAAAGGCGGGACTGCAATCAATCTGTTCTATCGAGATTTGCCACGTCTTTCAGTGGACATTGATCTGACCTATCTGCCGATCAAAGATCGCACGGCCAGTCTTGAGGAAATCGACGCAGGTCTCACTGAACTTGCAAACGACATCACAGCACATGCCCCCACAACCATTGCTCAGAGGATTGCGGGCGGCGGCGGCGGTGAGACCCGAATGCTTATTCGGCGTGGTAATGTTGAAGTGAAGATAGAAACGTCGCCCGTTGCGCGTGGAGTTGTGAATGATCCCCAGCTGCTAGGGGTTAGTGAAGCGGTAGAGGACCGATTTGGCTTCGCCGAAATGCAGGTGGTTGCGTTTGAAGACCTGTTTGCGGGAAAGCTCACTGCGGCTCTTGATCGCCAGCATCCACGTGATCTGTATGACGTAAAATTGCTTTACGAAAATGAGGGGATGAGTGACGCATTGTTCCACACGCTGTTGGTATACATCGCTTGCTCAGCACGTCCGGCGCATGAATTGCTCTCGCCTAATCTGGTTGATCTAAATCGTCCCTATACATCTGAGTTCGCAGGAATGACCGCTCGACCTGTATCGGTGGAAGAGCTTGTTCAGACACGCGTCGATATGATCGCTGACGTACAAAGCCGATTGGATGGGCAAGCGAAAGAGTTTCTGGTCGGCTTGCATGATTGCGCCCCGCGCTTTGATGCCATTGGCTTTGAAGCCGCAGAAGAACTTCCAGCCATTCGTTGGAAGTTATTGAACTTACAGAAGCTTAAATCTCAAAATCCAGAAAAACATTCTGAGCAACGCGATTTACTGTGGGCTTTATTCGATTAGCAGTGCTTTCTGACTGTCATCAAAGGCCTAACTGGGATTTGCTCTGTTGAGTGGACGTCTATTCCGAAAAATTTCTATTTCGCGTGAAACGAATTATGCTCAAGCTATTTTCTTTTCTCGCACACCAAGGCTTTCCCGTAAAACATCGATTTCACTTTGTAGGTGAGACCCGCTGTATAATATCGAAGTTTCATGACGCGCATATTTTCCTTTTCGATCTGCGCTTAGCCAGTTGTACGAGCCGATGCAAAGCTGGTTATCGTCAACGATGACAATCTTGCTATGAAGTTGCCGCACCTCATGTAGTTTTACGCCTATTTGGTCCAGCGCGTTCTTGGCGGCTTCCATTTGGGTAGTCCCATCTGCATACTGCAACTGATTCAGAAGCGGATCAGCATAAATATCAACTTTGGCTCCACGCTGGATAGCTTGATCTAAAGCGTCCAACAGCCCGGCCCGCTGCATTGTTGATTGAATTATCCAAGGGCTTACGATTGTTATCTCCTGCGCGGTTTTTAATGCTTCCTTCAAGAAGTTATCATGCTCGCCAGCGTCTCTCAGGGTTGTAAGTGGGCTATCAGCTCTACGAAGATCAGCACGCGGTTGTGACGTGAATTCAAGCGAGGATCTTGATTGGGCAAACAAACAATCGGCCAGAACAGATCTCGGTGACCCTTTTGCAGCAGTGGAAAAGACGTCCATGTCACCAAAAACCAAAAAGCAATCCTTGGCGCGCGAAACTGTGACATTCAACATGCTGGGAGACGCATCAATAAATGAACCATCTGAGTGCTTTGAGTATACTGGTGAGAATATGATTACTGGGCGTTCAGCACCTTGAAGCGAGTGAACAGTACCGATGGTCATACCTTTGTTAATTCCAACATTTGAACAGGCGTTCCTCAATTCCTGTGCTTGGCGCCCAAAAGGTGTTACAATGCCAACTATGTCTTCGATTTTGTGTTGGTATTGATTTTCAAGAGAGTTTCTATTTTCCGACAACCATTCAGCAATGGTTGAAGCTTCGGTTCTATTCGCGCGGCTGCCACCAAACTGCTCTGCCATACCATCGATATGCAAGTAGCCGATTGATGGAAATGATTTATTTTCCGGCGCGTTGCCCCTTTTGGGTATCAGAGAACCTTTGTAGCAAAGTGTGTTGCAGAAATTGATGATTTCGTCGAAGCACCGACGGTGCTCGAATAGATAAAGCCCACGTTCCAATTCTGGATATGGTTCGAAAGCACAGGCTTGCTGGGCAAGGCGCATGGCGCTGCCATCAACGCTGCGAATACCGGTTTGCGACAGAGCCTTTAGCTCGTCTTCCGAATAAGACTCTTTGATAAACCCAACACTTTGCAGGTTTCCAATATCAACTGCTGTAGACAAAGAAGAAATGGGTTCAATCTGTTGAGTATCACCAATTACCAAAGCTCGTTTTGCTAATGCGAAGGAGGGTGCAGCCACCTCCGGTAGCACCTGCCCAGCTTCATCCACAATTAAAAGATCGATAAAGTTATATAAAAATCCAGTATGCCACGCATCATCGGCCTTATGTCGATAGCTCATTTTACCCGGCAAACTTGCAAATGTTGAAACTGCACAAGGGGTAATCATCATGCGCCGCAGCCAACGAGGAACCGCAGATTTTTTTCCTGTTTTTCTTTTGGAGGAAATGACTTCTTCAAGATTTTCTTCCATCTCAAGCAGCCAACGTCCTTCCCAGTAGTGACAAGCAAGGCGGAAAAGATCAAAGCGGCTATGGCAATCTGCGTATCTATCGACCTCTAGCAAAATTCCGTTTTGGGGTTCCTCAAAACCAAGCGATAGAACAGCTCGTTCCCATGACTGTTCTGCTCGCGTAAAATTCTCTAATGCAGACTTCGCCGCATCGCGTTTCTGGCGCGCTGATTGAGCCGACTTTTTAGCCGTTTGTGCAGATTGCTTCAGACATTTACTGACATCGGACAATGAACGTGTGCTTGAAAAGTCTACGTCACACCCGGCTTCCTCAAGCGCAACCCTACCTTGCATGCATCTTTTCCGAGAGATTGCTGGTATGAAACCAAATAAAGCCAAGAGGAGGGACTCTTCTGCTTGGTGTTTCGTCCATGCCGCAACCCAGCTTTTGTGCTGTCGAACGCGCTCTTTAAGGTCATCAAATACTGTTTCAAGGTTTGCCATCTCGGTTGCATGATCAGAGCCAAGCAGGTCAGAAACGTTTTTTGATGCAACCGACAAACGATTTTCTGCTTCGTCCATATCGTGGAGCTTTGACACTTCTAACGTTATGCGTGCAAGCAAAGCCTCAACGATTTTCTCAACATCAGGGTTTTCGATTCTCGGAAATGCAACTTTTGCAGCGGATAGATACACGTCGCGCGCACGAATTACATACTCTTCGCTTTCAAGTTCGTCGAAGAAACGTTCAGTTTGATACTTTTTTGCAGCCTCAGCTTCCTTCGTTTTGGCTGGCAAGAAGAGGCCATAACTCTTTAAATCAGGTAGCCAGCGTCCTGAGAACGGACCTTCTCCTTCGCCAAAGTCCTTTCCAAACGCATCGATTATATTCGTGACCGCTTGGTTGTTTGTGGATGCGGCAACAATGACAGGGGGGTGAGATTCTTCTAGTGCTGCGCGCACCCACGCATCGGCAATCGCCGATAAAAGCATGGTTGTTTTACCTGTTCCCGGAGGCCCATTGACTGCTAACACATCGCCGTTAGAGCTTGTTGAAAGGTATGAAAGAACTTGACGTTGATGGTCAGCCAGTGGGAATTTATCGCTTGCATGACCTAAGCGATTTTTAAAGGTTGCTTCCGTTTTAGGCGATAGGTCCCGCGTCTCTGGCTTTTTCCCGCCTAATTTTTTCAGAAGCGGCGTATCCGGCTGATCGCTTATAACGTTGTCATACATGCTAATAACTTGGGCAATCGTAGCGGCGGAGTCCTCGGCCACTTCAAGAAAACCAAAGCCAGTGGGAACGTAATTCTGATCGTTTGTGGGCCAAGATGGAGAAACGGCATCAAGCATAGCACGGCTGTGTTGCAGATATTGAGGCCACACGGGCGAATTTTCATCTGGTGCGAAAGGGCTCGATGCTAGAAAGTGGTCGAATTCGTCGATATTGCCCAAGGCAAAAACATCATTGGGAAGTGGTGTTAACACATCACGGGCAATAACGCTCCGGGTTGGCAGGATTTTGCCATCCCGCCTAACGACCGCATCCGAGACAACAGGCGCAATAAAATCAGGATATCCGTTTGATATCGTTGCGCCATGAGACTTCTTTCTGGCTGTAACCATCGGCCATATTCTTACAGCCACAAACTCGGTGTCTGGCTTTTGCCCTTCGAATACTTTTCGCAGCTGGTTTTTAGGAAGGGTACCATCACGTAGAGAAGCTTTGGGAAGCTCCATTAGTTTCTTACGGTCACGTTCGCTAAAACGCCCTTTGCCAAGTGCACCATCTGCGAGAGATGAACGCCAGTACTTCAAAATGCTCAGGTGGTCCAAATTCATATTACCCAGATAAACGTCTGATTAGATTGAAAATATTCTAGCATGCCATAACGCTGCTTGCATAGGGAACATTGTTTGTCCTGAGGCTGTTGTCGCGTGGAGGCGTTCGCACATACCCACAAAAATACCCGCAAATACCCATAACTCATGCTTTAAATGAGGCGTCAAACCCCATGTTGATTAAAGCGAGAAGGATCAGAACCCACGGCGCGACGTTCGCGCAGGGAGCAAAAGATGATCAGGAGCGATCCTTGTAAGGCACATAATCCGGCGTTTCCGGTGACCAAAACCGCATGGGGTTTCGCTTGGTCTCTGCCTGTTGAACCTGCTCATAAGCGTCCAGCACGTCCGGCAACAGCCGTTCGTTGGCCTCGCTGGCGCGTTCCAGTAGCTCTCGATAGCAATCGATGTGGATTTCCCATGCGACTTCCAAACACGCCCCATAGATTGCAAGGAGCTTGTCCGCGTTGCTGAATTTGTCCTCGTCGTTCATCAAGTTCAGGATCGCAGCCATCGCGCCCTTGCTAAACCGATCCATGTCGGCCTGATCTATGTGAACCACGTTTCCTTTGTCTTTTTCATCCATGAGTCCTCCTATGTCTGATCTTCAAAACCTCAGTTAAACAAAGACTTCACGGTATCACAGGCACAGATACAAAAGCAAAAAAGCGCGAAGACGACAGGACGCGCCAAGACCTATACGACAAGGTTACTGCTCAACTTTAGGATGGCGGTTTAGCCGCATCGTTGAACTTCTTGATCGCGCGGCTGAGGGTAAGTTTGGACACGCCCAGCTTCTTGGCCATGGCGGTAATGGTGCTGCTGCGCTCTTTAAGTTTCTGTGCTGCCTTTGCGATTTGCTTGTCAGTGAGTTTTCGTGGACGTCCAATGTGTTTGCCGCGTTTCTTCGCGGAAGCCATGCCAGCCTTGGTGCGCTCACTATTCTGTTCACGCTCGAACTCTGCAAAGACGGCAAGCTGGCCATAGACCATGCGCCCCATGGCGGTGGTGGTATCTATGCCTTGCGTGATCGCCTGAAAATCCACCCCGCGACTGCGCAAGTCATCCAGCAACATCAAAAGGTGAACGGTTGATCGTCCGAGCCTGTCGAGCTTCCAAACCACAAGCGTGTCGCCCTCGGCCAATTCATCCAATACCTCGGACAATCCTTTCCGGTCTTTAACTGCACCGGACACGCCGTGGTCGCCATAGATGATGTCGCACCCTGCCGCTGTGAGCGCGTCCACTTGCAGCGCTTCGGTCTGTTCTTCGTCGGAAACCCGGACATAGCCAATTTTTTTCAAGCGGGGTCAGCCTCATGCGTTTTGGAGAAAAAGGACTCCAAAACAATGCCTTAAATCGGGCTTCTGCACAAGAAACCCAAGCATCAAAAGGGGTCCCTTTCTTTATTAATTACATATCAACAGTTTGAGGGGTTGCATATGATGGGAAAGGGCGCATATCGTAGGGTGTAAGCACGTAAAATCAGCGCTCACCAACGGTTTCAAAAGGGACCCCTTTCTTTCCGCTTGCGTGAGCGCCCAGCCGTTTGAAGGATTGGAGCGCATCATGTGGGATGAAGAATACTACTCAGATCGTAACCTCTACGGACCGGGGGCAGCGCTCGTTAACCAAGAGCGTCGTGATGCCCAAAAACGTGCGGCCAAAAACCAAAGTACCTACACACCAACTGGCAATCATGGCCCGTCCATTGGTGGCCCACTGGTCCTGATTTGCGTGGGATTGTTTGCTTTGGCGCTGGTCATTGCGCTGATTGAAATGGCGGTCACGTGGTACACTTCGGATGTACGTCACTACATCGTGACAGGCGCGGTGATCGTTCCTGTGTTGGCGTTGATGGCGCGCTGTTATTTGCGCGAGCGGTTGCCGATGCTGCCCGAGTTGTTCAGCTTGGGATGTCTCGTCGCGCTGTATGTCTATGTCTGCTCAGACTGTTTTCTCGTGACGGAAAACGCGTTCAGTTACGCCTATCTGCCTGCGCTTGCAGCGTTCCTTGGCTGCACTGCATTCCTGATCCTCGACCGCTTAGAAATCGTGACGCCCTTTGCTGATCGCACAGGTCTCTCTCGCGTACTGTTGGCGCTGCAATTGATGATGCTGGTCTGGACCGCCTTTATTCTGCCCGATGTCGCGATCATGGGCGCGCTGACATGGCTGGGCTTCGTGGACCAGTTCCACTCGTACATTCTGACACACGGCCCGTCAGAGGCGCAGCTGATCCAAATCATTATCGCGGGGGCCTTGTCCCTCTGGAGCTTCGGGATTTGCGAAAGCTCATGATCTTTCCACGCATACAAAACCATTAGAAACGGGAGTAAAAATGAAACTTATAGCCGCAATTCCGCTCTGCGCATTGCTCGGGGCCTGTGCGACCGTCACGGGCCAAGGCTCTGTTCCGGTCACGCGCATCGACAATTCCGCGCTTCAAACCCTGTCTTGGACGGCTATGCAATGCACCTACACGATGGCCAAAGCAAACGGCGCAACGAACATATCAGAACCAGATGTGCGCCGCGCCATTCCAGACTGCGACGTACAGATATCTGCTTACATCAACGTGCTGGCGCGCCGCGTCCAGAATGACAATGGCTGGTCGTCATTGCATCCGTCGGTGAAGCCGACGCTACGGCAGCAATACGAAGATCGCCTCGTCACCGAAATCGCACGCGCACAATAAAGGATCTTTTAAATGCTGAGAACCGTATCAACGAGCTGCGCCGCGTTGGCAATTTTGGCCACGCAGGCGGTGGCGGAGCCTGACGTTGCGATCAACTATGGAGTTGACCTCATGGACACTCACGTCCCCTCAAACGTCGCGGGTCAGCTCGACAACCATGAAGTTGTTGCCGCTGTAGAAAACATCCCGCAGGGCGGTGCCGCCTTTTGGATTATCGGAAGGGATGGTCAATCGCGGCAGGCCGTCGTTGGCTCGCCCATTTTTGAGGGCGAGTCGATTGTGGTGTCCTCGACCGTTGCCGATGAAAGCGTTGATGTCCTCTTGATGAATGATGTCAGTGTCAGTCTGCAAGGCGGCGATACCTTATCGCCGGAAGCGGATTACCGCGATCTGGGCGCAGGAACGCCCAAGGGCGTCCTACGAAGCATTTTTGACTTCACGACGCGCTCGATTTCGCGCGGCGATGAACGCCAAGATACCCCCATCGTCTCGCTTGGCTTTAGGGCGTGAACGCTCATTTGGCGGCAAGCGCATTCAATGGCTTCAAAATCTGGGGCCATAGCGTTTGCCATCGATTAAGAGGCGGTCCTTGGCATCCATCAACACGCGCCAGTGATATAGACTGCCGATATTGTTGATGGCGTAGATCACCGCCTCCTTGTCGCCAAAGGCGTAAACAACAAACTGCCACGGACCCGCGCCGCGCTCGCGGGTCTGATAATATCCGTGCCAGTTTCGGCATTGATAGTTTCCGGCCCACCATGTGGCACCGGAAACCGATTTTTCGATGGGATCAAGAAAAGAAAGCTGTTCCATAGCTTCCTCCCTCAGCTTGCCCGATAGATCAGGCGTTCGCCTACAATCTCAATCTCTGAATACTCAACCGCCAAGTCACGGGCGATGGCGTTATAATCGATGTAGAATTGAAACTGTTCCGGCACCTCGCCAAACAGACCTTCATCGACAAACTGCTCTGCCAGCTCACGCATTGTGGTCGCATGATACATATCAATGCCATAGTGGTCTGGGTCGTCCTGTGGATCAAAGACATAGCCCAGTTCTCCCGTCGCGATGATCACATTGATCTTCTGCCAGTCTTCCCATGCCTCGGCGCATTCCAGAAAATCCGCAAAATTCGCTTGGCTTAGACCAATTGCTTTGGCCAGCTCACAATCCATCCGATCACCGTCAATGAATTGGATTTCAAACTCTTCAACGGGATCGCCATAGGCATTCTTGAGCGCCTTTGCTTTCTTGCGATAATCCTTCGCGCTTGTGAAATAAAAGCCCGTGGCGCTGATGTCATAGGGCTGTGCATGTAAAGTAATCGTCATTTTGGTTCTCGCTTTCGTTTGGGTTAAAAGCGACGAAGTCTCAAAATCTCTCTTCAACTCCGCGCTTGAACCCTTGCCCAGCGGCGAGCGTCCAAACCAAAAACCAAACCAACATGCCGCGCCATTGGCGCGCCAAGTTTTGGACGTTCGATCAAACCCTCCGGGGATGGGTCAACATCTTCTCGGGAGACCGCAAAGCGGCGGAAGATGATTGACCCACAGCCAAAGCGTCACCGGATTTGATATAAGCTGGAAAGATGGGTTCGCAGCCGGGTTCATCCGGCGTGCAACATCACGCGCCGATGCGCGCGCATCGGCACTGTCTCATGTGTCAGGGATGGAAGCCGAATGGCCGAAACCGCTCGCGGGTTCGGTTCACGACAGCCCGCTCGGACAAAAAACTGTCAATTATTGTGGACAAGCGCAACCGGGACTACAAACCCTCTTGAAGTCAAACCATGGTAATGCTCGCATAGGAGAAGATGCGATTTTCGAGTTGCCTATGGTTGCATCAGCAAAACACTGATTTCCTGTGGGACGTGGCTTGGATGATGATTTTCGCTGCAAACTCGGTTAGTTAATAGTTAGATGGCGCGATCTCGCCAACCAAAGGAAATGAATAAAAAATGTCGCTGGCGAGAAATACATTTATTAGCAAAGATTTTCTAAAGTCTGTTTGGGCAATGGATTATGCTGCATTTAAGAACTCAGATGAGGAACGTGTCCTAAGGGCACGTTTGCAAAACTGGGCAGATCGCAGCGATCTTGGTGAAACATCTTCGGAAGGAGCTTTTGATCCGCCCCACTTGAGTGGTCCAATTTGATTGTTAGTGCATGATCGGCCTTTGGTCCATCTGGATGATGGTTTCGGGGGCCGGTGGGCGATAGCCCAGAGCACTGTGGGGTCGTTTCGTATTGAA
>NZ_JAKVRD010000008.1 GCF_022814865.1 Shimia aestuarii
CGCCACGAGCGTCGGAATACCGATGCCGAGGTTCACATACATGCCGTCTTCGAGTTCCTGTGCCGCGCGTGCGGCCATCTGGTTACGGTCCCAAGCCATGGATCAAGCCTCCTCACGCGGACGGGTGTGCCGATAGGGGCGTGCACATCGAGACCGTTGTGATCGCTCCATTCCCGCCCCTCGCCAAGCGCGCTCGCCGGGGCGCGGAATTGCTGGGTGATCGAGGGGGCCGTCGCGGGCATCGTGACGGCGATGGGATCGGGGTAGCGCGGCACATAGGGCGCAGAGGCCCCTTTGGGCGGCAGCCCGCCGCTACAGGCGGCGAGGAGAAGCCCGAAGGCGGGGAACAGGGCCCGACGCACCGCCCCCGCCCCTATTGCGCGGTCCAGCCGCCATCGACGGGAATCGAGGTTCCCGTGATGTTATGGGCGACCGGGTTGCAGAGCCAGAGCGCGAGCGCGCCGATCTCCGAAGGGTCCGAGGTACGTTGCGAGGGCTGTTTCTCGGAGAGGAGTTCCGCGATCCCGGCATCCCGGTCGCCGCCATGCGCGGCGGCGCGGGCTTCGATCTGGGGTTCGATGATCGCGGTTTCGGTCCAGCCGGGGCAGATGCAGTTGACGGTCACACCGCCCGCCGCTTTGGTCCCTTGGTTGGCATACTCGAGCGCGGCGACGCGGCTTAGACCGACGAGGCCAAACTTAGCGGCGCAATAGGGGGCTTTTTCCTTGGAGGCGACAAGACCATGCACCGAGGCGATATTGATCACCCGGCCAAAGCCGCGTTCGGCCATGCCGGGCATGGCGGCCTGCATGGTGTGGAACGCCGCCGAAAGGTTGATCGCAAGGATCGCGTCCCATTTCTCGGCAGGCATGTCGGCGAGGGCGGCGGTATGCTGGATACCGGCGTTGTTGACGAGGATGTCGGCCCCGCCCCATGCGGCGATGTCGTCCATCATGGCGGAGATCGCGGCCGGGTCACGCATATCGGCGTCAAAGAAGCGGGTCTCTGGCGCGCCCTTGGCGTCGAGCACGCGGCAGGTCGCGGCGCCCTCTTCGGCGGTGGCAAGGCCATGCACGGCGATCCGCGCGCCCGCACCTGCCAGAGCTTCTGCGATGGCGAGGCCGATGCCCTGGACCGAGCCGGTCACGAGGGCGGTTTTTCCTTTGAGGTCGGTCATTCCTGTTCCTCCAGTTTGCTGCGCAGCTCGGTCTTCAAGACCTTACCGTAGTTGTTCTTGGGCAGTTCCTCCAAGGCGAAATAGGCCTTGGGGCGTTTGAAGCGGGCGATCTGGTCGAGGCAATGGGCGTCAAGCGCGGCGGCGTCCATCTCTCCGTTGCAGACCACGAAGGCGACCACATCCTCGCCCCATTCGGGATGGGGACGGCCAATGACCGAAACCTCGCGCACAGATGGGTGCAGCAGAAGCGCCTCTTCGACTTCGCGGGGGTAGATATTGGTACCGCCGGAGATGATGACATCCTTGGAGCGGTCCTTGAGCGTCAGGTAGCCGCCCGCGTCGAGCGTCCCCATGTCGCCGGTCATCAGCCAGCCATCGACCACCGTCTTGGCCGTGGCTTCGGGGTTTTGCCAATAGCCTGCCATGATCGCATCGCCGCGCACCATGATCTCGCCGACCTCACCCGCCGGGAGCGGAGTGCCGTCCGCGTCGCCAATCGCAACCTCGACCACGGATTGCGCGCGGCCCACGGAGGCAAGGCGCGCTTGCCAGTCGGGATGGGTGCGGTCGGCCACTTCTTCGCGCGTGAGCGCCGTGATGCACATGGGGCATTCGCCCTGACCGTAAATCTGTACGAAGATCGGGCCGAAATGGTCGACCGCCTCGACGATATCGGCGACATACATCGGCCCGCCGCCATAAACGATGGTGCGCAGGCCCTCGCCGCTTTCGCCTGTGGCTTTGGCGGTGTCGGTCATGCGTTTGACCATGGTGGGGGCGGCGAACATGTGGACGCGGGCGTGATGGCGCGCGAGGTCGAAAATCTCGGCCTCGTCAAAGCCGCCAGAAACGGGCGTCACATGGCGCGCGCCCTTGAGGACATGCATCAGGTTGTAGATACCCGCACCATGGCTCATCGGGGCGGCGTAGAGGGCGGTGTCCTCGCCCGTGACCTCGTCCACATCCGCGAAATAGCTCAGCGCCATGGCGTGCAGCATGCGGTTGGTGATGGTGACGCCCTTGGGGCGCCCCGTGGTGCCGGAGGTGTAGAAGAGCCAAGAGAGGTCTTCGGGGCCGCGCGGCACGATGGTGTCGAGCGGGGCATGGGCAAGCGCGGCTTCGAAGTCGGTGCCGGTTACGTCATGGCAGGGAATGTCGCTCACCGTGACAAGCCCCTCGTGCAGGCCCGGCGACGTAAAACAGCGCGCTGCGCCTGCATTGTCGAGAATCCATGCGGCTTCGCGCGCGTGAAGTTTGGCATTGATCGGAACGACGGCGGCCCCTGCGGCCCAGACCCCGTATTGCGCGACGAGGTATTGCGGCAGGTTCTTCAGGAATAGACCGACCCGGTCGCCGGGCCCGACGCCCGCAGCCTTGAGCCAGCCCGCGACGGCCATGGCGCGGGCGTAGAACTCGCCATAGGTCGCATCAAGGTCGCGTCCGTGAAAAAGCGCCGGGCGTTCGGGCGCAGCTTTGGCCACCCGCTCCAGCCATTGTGCCAGGTTCATGTTGTCCCCTCCTCCTGTGTGGGCCGAGAGTTACCCTTGGGCGGTGCGCGGGGGCAATTCGTAGAAATACTCGGCCCTTGGCCTCCCCCGCGCTTCGGTGCATGGTGCGTGGATGGAGCTTGATGCGATTGCCTTTGATTTCGCGCCCGTGGGGCTTGCCGTGCTGGAGAACCGGATCATCCGGCGCTGTAACACGGCCTTTGGGGAGATGTTCCGGCAAGACCCGAAGGATTGCGAGGGCGTGTCGCTTGGCGAGTTCTATGCCAGCGAGGAGGATTTCCAGACCATTGGTGAACGCGGCCTTGCCGTCATGCGCGAGACCGGGCGCTATCATGACGAGCGCGTCATGCGGCGGCGTGACGGGGCGTTGTTCTGGTGCCGGGTGCGGGGGCAGTCGCTCACGCCGGAAAACCCGTTTCAGCGCGGCATCTGGTCCTTTGCGGACCTGTCGGAAGAGCGCCCCATTGTCGAGCTGACCCAGCGCGAGCGGGAAGTGGCGATCCTGACCTGCCGGGGTCTCACGAGCAAGGAGGTCGGGCTCGAGCTTGGCCTCAGCTATCGCACTGTCGAGGAATACCGCGCGCGTCTGTTGCGCAAGTTCGGGGCGCGCAAGCTTGCAGAGCTTGTGGCCAAACTCTCGGGTATGCCGCTCTAGCAAAAACAGGCTTGGACATGAGGCCGAAAAGACCCATGTTAACGTGAACACCTGCGCTTTTCACCTGCGCGGTTCTGCCATATAAGGCCGACCCAGGGGAAACCAAAAAGACTCAACACGCGCGCATCGAAGCGCTGCAGAGGATCGACACAGATGAGCAAAAAGAACCACGACACCGACGTTGCCTTTATTCAGGCCCTTGCAGAGCTTCTGCGGGAGAACGATCTCACGGAACTCGAAGTGATGCGCGAATATGGCCAGGACGACAGCCTGAACGTGCGCGTGAGCCGTCAGACCCAAGTCGCCGCGAGCGTCGTGGCACAGGCACCCGTGGCCGCCGCACCGGCGGCAGCCCCCGTCGCGGCCCCGGCCGCCGCGCCCGCCGCAGCCGCCCCGGCAGAGGACGACCCGGCCAACCACCCCGGCGCCGTGATCTCGCCGATGGTTGGCACGGTCTACCTTCAGGGCGAGCCGGGCGCACCGGCCTTCGTCAGCGTCGGTGACAAGGTCTCCGAAGGCGACACGCTTCTGATCGTTGAAGCCATGAAGACCATGAACCACATTCCCGCTCCCAAGGCTGGCACCGTCAAGCGCATCCTCGTGGGCGACGGCGACTCGGTCGAATACGGCGCGCCGCTGGTCATCCTCGAATAAGGGCGTGGCCATGTTTGACAAAATCCTGATCGCCAACCGCGGAGAGATCGCCCTGCGCGTCATCCGTGCGTGCCGCGAAATGGGCATCCAGAGCGTTGCCGTGCACTCGACCGCCGATTCCGACGCCATGCACGTGCGCATGGCCGACGAGAGCGTCTGTATCGGCCCGCCTTCGAGCACCGAGAGCTATCTCAACATGGCATCGGTGATTGCCGCCTGTGAGGTCACCGGTGCGCAAGCGATCCACCCCGGCTATGGCTTTCTGTCGGAGAACGCCAATTTCGTGCAGATCATCGAGGATCACGGCCTGACCTTTATCGGCCCGACCGCGGAACACATCCGCGTCATGGGCGACAAGATCACCGCCAAGGACACGATGAAAGCGCTTGGCGTGCCCTGTGTGCCCGGCTCCGAGGGCGGCGTGCCCGACCTCGATGCGGCGCTCAAGATCGGCGAAGAGTTCGGCTATCCGGTCATCATCAAGGCCACCGCCGGCGGCGGCGGCAAGGGGATGAAGGTCGCCCACACCGCAGAAGAGATGAAATCCGCGTTCCAGACCGCACGTGCGGAAGGCAAGGCGAATTTCGGCAACGACGAAGTCTATATCGAGAAATACCTCACCACGCCGCGCCATATCGAGATTCAGGTCTTTGGGGACGGCAAGGGCAACGCGGTGCATCTTGGCGAGCGGGACTGTTCGCTCCAGCGCCGTCACCAGAAGGTTTTCGAAGAGGCCCCCGGCCCTTGTATCTCGGAAGAGGAACGCGCGCGGATCGGTAAGATCTGTGCCGACGCTGTCGCCAAGATCAACTATATCGGCGCGGGCACAATCGAGTTCCTTTACGAGAATGGCGAGTTCTATTTCATCGAGATGAACACCCGCCTTCAGGTCGAACACCCGGTGACCGAAGCGATCTTTGGCGTCGACCTCGTGCGCGAACAAATTCGCGTCGCCGAGGGCCTGCCGATGTCGTTCACACAGGACGATCTTGCGATCAATGGCCACGCGATCGAGGTCCGGATCAACGCCGAGCGCCTGCCGAATTTCGCCCCCTGCCCCGGCAGGATCACGCAATACCACGCCCCCGGCGGGCTTGGTGTGCGGATGGATTCGGCGCTTTATGATGGCTATTCGATCCCGCCCTACTATGACTCGCTCATTGGCAAACTCATCGTGCATGGGCGCGACCGGGCCGAAGCGCTGGCGCGGCTCAACCGGGCGCTTGGCGAGATCATCATCGACGGGATCGATACCACGCTGCCGTTGTTTGCCGCCCTGCTTCAGGAAGACTCGATCCATAGCGGCGAGTACAACATCCATTGGCTCGAACATTGGCTCGAGTCGAACATGGCCGATGGCTGATGAGCGACGGCGCGCCTGAGACGGAGATCACACCGTCTCTTCTCATGCGCGCCTACGCCAGCGGCGTATTTCCCATGTCCGAACACCGCGACGACCCAGAGATTTTCTGGGTCGATCCGGTGATGCGCGGGGTGTTTCCGCTCGACGGCTTCCATATCTCCCGTTCGCTTGCCAAGGCGATCCGTCGGGCCGACTATGAGGTCACGCTCGATGCGGATTTCGAAGGGGTGCTCAGCGCCTGTGCCGACCGGACAGACACTTGGATCAACGCGCCGATCCACGCCCTCTACACAGAGCTGCATCTCCGCCAACAGGCCCATTCCATCGAGGTGTGGCGCGAAGGACGCCTGATCGGTGGGGTTTATGGTGTCGTGCTTGGGCGCGCCTTTTTCGGGGAAAGCATGTTCTCGCGCGCCCGCGACGCCTCAAAGATCGCGCTGGCCTGGCTTGTCGATCACCTGCGTCGCTGTGGCTATGTGCTTTTTGATACGCAATTCATCACGCCGCATCTCGCCTCGCTTGGGGCGATCGAGATTCCCCGCGCCGCGTATCGCGCGGCACTGGCCGAGGCGCTCGAGGTGGATGCGGATTTCTACTCGGTCTCGCCGGATTCGGCGGCGGGTGTCTTGCAGCGCAGCACCCAAACGTCATAGCGCGCGTGGTCCAGCGCCGAGAGCGCCGGGGATGAGGCGATCATCCAGCCTTGGAAGACTGGCGGCTCGGACGCTTCCTCGCCGCTATAGATCGTCAGAAACGCAAAGGCCTCACCGGCGGCGTTGTCCTCGGGGTGGCGACATTCGGCAAGATCAACGCGCAGGTCGCCGAACATCACGCTATAGCCGTTGTCCAAGGTGAAATCGACGGTCTTGCCGTTGAGCTTGTCAAGGCCGCGCAGTTGAGCGCCGGTGCCGGTCACCACAGGCGTGACCAGTTCCGAAGTCACGCGCCCGAGGTCTTCTTCCAGCGGTGAGAGGGAAAAGACCTCGCGGTCGGGCTGTTCGATGATGACGGGCGGCTCTGTCGGATCGAGCGATTCGACAGTGATCGACTGCGCCGCGAGCGGCGTCGCGAGGATCAGCGGCAAAAGCGACAGGGCGGTCCGGCGGATCACTCGTCGTCCCCGCCAGTCACGAATTTCATCAGCAGGCCGACCAGGCTCACCGCGCTTTGCGTGTCCTCGATCTCGGCGCCTTCTTCGAAATTGAAGGGCGACCCCCCCGGCAGGATCTCGACGAAGTTGCCGCCAAGGAGGCCCTCGGAAGAGATCACCACGGCGCTGTCGTCAGGCAGGATGATGCCGTCCTTGATGGTGAATTCGGTATCGGCGCGGAAGGTCTGGGGGTTGAGCGAGATGCCCGTGACCGAGCCGATCTTGACCCCCGCAAGGCGCACATCCGTGCCGACCGTCACCCCCTCGAGCGAGCGGAAGGAGGCCGAGAGCGGGTAGCCCGCATTGCCCGACGAGACGCCGGTAAACTGGCTCGCGTAGATGAGAAACCCTGCAGCGACCGCCACAACGGCGGCCCCAACGGTCACTTCTGTGCGGTGGGCAGACATATCGCGCGTGTTCCCTTGGTTATTCCGGCACCCAGGCTTCGTAGTCCCGGCGGTCGGCCGGAGCGCCCTTGCGGATCGACCCGGCGGGCGCATAGGCCATCGCCGTCCCGGTCAGGTTCTCCACATGCGGTTTTTCCCAAGCCTTGTGCGGCAGCGGTTTTTCCGACGGGATCTCGTCAAAGGTGCGATGCAGCCAGCCATGCCAATCGGCACTGATGCGGCTTGCCTCGGCCTCGCCGTTGAAGATCACCCAGCGCTTGGAATCATCCTTGGTGTGGTAATAGACGTTGCCCTGATCATCTTCGCCGACCTTGATGCCCTTGCGACGGGTAAAAAGACGGGTGTTGAGGGTCGCCCCGTTCCACCAGGTGAAGATGCCGTTGATCGTGCTCAGAATGCCCATGTTCGTCTCCGATGGTCTGCACCCGATATGCCGCAAATTGGATCGGAGGTCCAGTCAGTAGACCACCCGGACAGCACCTTCCCGCCTTGCACCGCGCGACATCAGCCCGCGGTGGCGGATTCCTTGTCGGCCTCGGCATGGATCATCAGCGGCGCGGCCTCCGAGGTCACGGCCTCTTCGTTCACAACCACTTCCTTGACGCTCTCCATCGCGGGCAGTTCGAACATGGTGTCGAGAAGGATATCCTCGAGGATAGACCGCAGGCCACGGGCGCCTGTCTTGCGCTGAATGGCGCGCTTGGCGATCGCCTTGAGCGCATCATCGGTAAAGGTCAGGGCCGCATCTTCAAGCTCGAACAGGCGCTGATACTGCTTCACAAGCGCGTTCTTCGGCTCGGTCAGGATCGTCACAAGCGCATCCTCGTCGAGATCCTCGAGCGTCGCCAGAACCGGCAGACGACCGACAAATTCCGGGATCAGGCCGAATTTCAAAAGATCTTCCGGCTCGAGCTCTTTGAAGAGTTCGCCCACACCGCGATCGTCATTGTCGCGCACATCGGCGCCAAAGCCCATCGCCGAGCCCTTGCCACGCTGCGCGATGATCTTGTCGAGACCGGCAAAGGCCCCGCCACAGATGAAGAGGATGTTGGTGGTGTCGACCTGAAGGAATTCCTGCTGCGGATGCTTGCGTCCGCCCTGCGGCGGCACGGAGGCGACAGTACCCTCCATGAGCTTCAAGAGCGCCTGCTGCACCCCCTCGCCCGAGACATCGCGGGTGATCGAGGGGTTTTCCGACTTACGGGTGATCTTGTCGACCTCGTCGATATAGACGATGCCGCGCTGTGCGCGCTCGACGTTATATTCCGACGCCTGCAACAGCTTGAGAATGATGTTCTCCACATCCTCGCCGACATAGCCCGCCTCGGTGAGCGTCGTGGCATCGGCCATGGTAAAGGGCACATCAAGGATGCGCGCCAATGTCTGCGCCAGCAGCGTCTTACCACAGCCCGTCGGACCGATCAGAAGGATGTTCGATTTCGAAAGCTCGATATCGCCACTCTTTTGCGCGTGGTTGAGACGCTTGTAATGGTTGTGCACCGCGACCGAGAGCACACGCTTGGCCATCGCCTGACCGATCACGTAATCGTCGAGCACATCGCAGATCTCCTGCGGCGTCGGCACGCCTTCAGACGCCTTGAGGCCGCTCGACTTGGTCTCTTCGCGGATAATGTCCATGCAAAGTTCAACGCATTCATCACAGATGAACACGGTCGGCCCGGCAATCAGTTTGCGTACCTCGTGCTGGCTCTTGCCGCAGAAGCTGCAATAGAGGGTGTTCTTGCTGTCACCGGAGTTGTTCGACATGTCCTACCTTTCGGTCCCCCGCGATAAATGCCGGGGGCAATCTGCGTCGCGTCTTCGTCTCACCCAAGTCTAAGGCAGCTTGAAACGGGCTACAATGGGCGAATTTAGCGCCCCTCGAACGGCTGTCCAAGGGGCGCAAACCCTTACGCCTCGTCGTCGCCCTTGGCGCGCGACTCGACGATTTCGTCAATAAGACCCCAATCTTTGGCGTCTTCGGGGCTCATGAAGTTGTCCCGTTCGAGCGCGGCTTCCACGGCCTTGAGCTTCTGGCCCGTGTGGCGCACGTAAATCTCGTTCAGGCGTTTCTTGAGCTTCAGGGTTTCCTCGGCGTGGATCATGATATCCGTCGCCTGACCCTGATAGCCGCCCGAGGGCTGGTGCACCATGATCCGGCTATTGGGGAGCGAAAAGCGCATCCCCGGCGCGCCTGCCGTCAGCAGAAGCGAGCCCATCGACGCCGCCTGCCCGATCACAAGGGTCGAGACCTTGGGGCGGATATACTGCATCGTGTCATAGATCGAGAGACCAGACGTCACCACACCACCGGGCGAGTTGATATACATCGAAATTTCTTTCGACGGGTTCTCGGCCTCGAGGTGCAGAAGCTGCGCCACGATCAGGCTCGACATGCCGTCATGGACGGGGCCGTTGACGAAGATGATCCGCTCCTTGAGCAGGCGCGAGAAAATGTCATACGCGCGCTCGCCGCGGCTTGTTTGCTCGACCACCATGGGCACGAGGGTGTTCATATATGTCTCGAAAGGGTCTGTCATATCCGCCTGCCTGTTGTTCGCGTGCATCGCTTCGGCCAAAGCCTAATACAAGAGTCTTAGTGCTGCCCCGAGGGGGCTGCAAGAGCACCCCGTAAAATTCGCCGCATCCCCCGGCTTCCCCTTTGTGAAAATACTCCGGGGGTGAGCGAAGGTTTTGCCTCGCAAAAGCATCGCGAGGGGGCCGCGCCCCCTGCTCCGCGCCTGACAAGGCGCTCCCCCTGCGCGCGCCCTGCGGGCGCGCTCCACCCAGCAACAGGAAGGGCCAGCAACAAGAAGGGCGCCACAAAGGGCGCCCTTCCGGTGTGAGGTGTCGGCCGTGAGATCAGCCGAACATGTCGGTGGTGATACCCGCATACCAGCCGACGCTCTCCTCGAAGGTGCGCTGGCGCAGGTCCGCGTCCTCGCCCACCTTGGAGATGAAGCCATCGACCTTGGCGATCTTCTCGTCGGTCGCCTGATAGGAGGCCCCGACCTTCACGCCATCGTTGGAGTCGATGAGCGACCAGCATGTGTTGGTGAACTTCGCCGGGAAGACCTTGGACCCGGTGAGCGCACCGCGCACCGCCATTGCCGCAACCTTGGCCTGGCTGTTGGCCGAGAAACCCGACTTTGGCATGTCGCCCTGGTTGGTGGCGTCGCCGAGCACGTGGATGTTCTCGTCAACGCGGCTCTGCATGGTGTGGCCGCTCACAGGCGCCCAGTTGCCTTCGGTGATGCCCGCCATTTCGCAAATCCGGCCCGCTTTCATCGCCGGGATGACGTTGCAAACATCGACCTTGGTCACTTCGCCATCGATCGAGAGCGTCATCTCGTCGGCGTTGACCTCGACATTGCCGCCGCCGAAATCCGGGCCGAGCCATTCAATCATGCCATCGTAGTGCCGGCTCCAGCCATCCTGGAACAGCGCCATCTTGGAGAATTTCGGCTTGGGGTCGGCGATGATGATCTTCGCGGTCGGGTTCTTCTCTTTCAGCACATGCGCCACCATCGAAATCCGCTCATACGGCCCCGGCGGGCAACGGAACGGGTTCGGCGGGGCGACCATGGCATAGGTGCCGCCCTGCGGCATGGATTCGATCTGCCGCTTGAGCAGTTCGGATTGCGACCCGGCCTTATAGGCATGGGGCATCTTGTTCTGCTTGCTCACGTCCCAGCCCGGCACGGCACCATCGACGAAATCAATACCCGGCGACAGGATCAGCCGATCATACGGCAGCTTGGCCCCACCTGCGAGGCTCACCGTCTTGGCATCGCGATCGACGCCCACGGCCCAGTCATGCACAACGTTGATGCCATATTCGGCCGCCAGCGTGCCATAGGTATGGGCAATCGACTCCAGCGAACGGAAACCGCCCATGTAGAGGTTGGAGAAGAAACAGGTGTAATAGGTGCGGGTCGGCTCGACGAGGGTCACGTCGATCTCGCCCTTGCTATCCTTCGCGATATAGCGTGCCGCAGTGGCCCCGCCTGCCCCGCCGCCGATCACGACGACGCGCGGCTTGCCGGACGACATGCCCCAGACCTGCGGCGCGGAGAGCGATGCGGCGGTCGTGGCTGCGGCCACACCAAGGAATTTCCGTCTGTTCAAAGTCATTCTGGTCTCCTCCCTATGGAACGCCCGGGTTATTCGAGCGTTTCGAAATATGCAGCGAGCGCCGCAATCTCTTCGTCCGAAAGCCGGCTGGCCATCATCTGCATGACCGGGTGCGGACGTAATTTCTGTTTGTAGGCGTGCATGGCGATGACGAAATCTTCCTGCGGCCATTGAATAATCGAGGGAATCCCCTGGTCCGAGCCGTCGCGCTGGTGACAGGTCGTGCATTCGCTCGACAGATACTCACCATAGGCCGGATCGCCCTCCATCGCGAGCACTTCGGGATCGAGGTGGGGATAGTTCGGCTCGGCGGTCGGTTCGGCCTCGGGAATGTTGGCCGGGTTGTCCGATTTCGAGCGCAGAAACGCGAGAAGATCGGCCCGGTCGCCATCGTCCTTGAGGCCGCGGTAGCTCATCCGCGTGCCGGAAACGAGCGCTTTGGGGTTGTGAATATATGCGTCGAGCGTCTCGAGCCGCCAGACAAGGCCATCCTTGCCCGCCCGCGCCATCGACTTGGAATACCGAAAATCCTCGACCGAGGCGGCGCGGCGGCCGAAAATGCCATTCAACTGCGGGCCGATGCGGTTTTCCGCACCGGCGCCAATCTGGTGGCAGCCTTTGCATTGGTTCCAGAGCTTGGCCCCTTTGTCGGGGTCGCCGATCTCTTCGGCACGGGCCGAAAGGGCCAATCCCAGCGCGCAAATCGCAGAAAGTAAAATTGTCTTTTTCATAGCTTCCAAGCCTGCGCCATTTCCCCGACTCGATCAACATATTTTGCACGGATTTCGGGCAAAAAATGCGGAAATTCGCATACTTTCTGCGCGCCATGAAAACTCTTTTTTACCAATAGGTTAATCTTTTCTCCCAGATGCGAAATCACGCCCATGTGATGCTGCGGCGCGGCGCGGCGGCGGTGGGTCCAAAACGCAAAAAGCAGCCCCCGCAGAGGCTGCTTTTCAAAGCTGTCTTCCGGCCCATTTTCGGGCCAAGGCGAAGATTACTCTTCGTCCTCCGGCGTCACGTCGAGAACGGCGGCGCGCATGGTGATTTCGACCTTGTCCTTGCAGTTCTCCATGCAGGGTTCATCGGTCCAGAAATGCGCTTCCGAAGTTTCGCGATCGTCAACGATAAAGCCACCAGCGTTCGGCATCTCCACGTCGAGGAAGGTCTCTTTCGAGAGCTCGAACTCATCATCAATGAGGTCGTTCGAGTAGAGGATGTAGGCCACGATCGCATAGACCTCGTCATTGGTCAGCGTCTGGGCCGAGCCAAACGGCATCGAGCGGCGCACATAGTCGAAGGTCGTCGAGAGATACGGCCAGTAGGAGCCCACGGTCTTCAGCGGGTCATCATGGTTCAGCGTATCCATACCCCCGGCCAGTTTCGGCCAGTTGTCGACACCCTCGGCAAAGTCGCCGTGGCAGGCGGCGCAATAGTCGGCGAAGATTTCCTCGCCGTCATAGGCATTGCCCGAACCTTCGGGAAGGCCGGTGCCGTCGGGAGCCACGTCGAGATCCCACGCGGCGATCTCTTCCTCGAGCGCCGGGCGGCCAAGGCCGTATTCCCCTGCGATCACGGGCGCGGCGATCAGGCTCGATGCCAGTGCTGTTCCGGCTACGAGATTAAGAAACTTCGACATTCTCTGCCTCCCCGTTCGATTTGACCCACCAGGTCTGGATACAGTTGTTGTGATAGATCGAGTTCAGGCCACGCACTTCGCGAAGCTGGGCCTTGGTCGGCTGGATATAGCCGCTCGAGTCCCGCGCACGCGACTGGAGGAACATCTCTTCACCGTTCCAGTTGATGTCGAGATAGAAGCGGGTCAGCGCCTTGTCGGTCCCTGGTGCGCCGAGGCGTGCTTCTTGCCAGGTCATGCCACCGTCAAGCGACACGTCCACGCCGGTGATCGCACCACGGCCCGACCATGCGAGGCCGGTGACGACCAGCGGGCCTTTGCCGTGCTTGATCGGCGATTGCGGGCTGGGCGAAGTGACGACCGATTTGGCGTCCATGACCCAAGTCCATTTGCGCGAGGTGCCGTCTTCGAGCGTGTCGGTGTATTTCGACGTCTCTTCGCGGCTCTCGATGGGCATGTCGGTGACTTCGATGCGACGCAGCCACTTGACCCACATGTTGCCTTCCCAACCCGGCACCACGAGGCGCACCGGATAGCCATGCTCCATGCGCAGCGCTTCGCCGTTGGCCTTGAACGCGACGAGCACGTCATCGAGCGCCTTTTCCATCGGGATCGAGCGACCGTTCGAGGAGGCGTCCGCGCCTTCGACATAGACCCATTTGTCCTTGAGCTCGCCCGCGGCATCGAGGCCTGCTTCTTCGAGCAGGGTGCGCAGGGAAACGCCGGAATATTCCATATTGTGGATCATGCCGTGGGTGAACTGGGCGCCGTTGAGCTGCGCGCCGGCCCATTCCATGCCGGTGTTGGCGGCGCATTCACAGAAATACACGTGGTTCTCGCGCGGGAAGCGTTCGAGATCTTCGTAGGTGAAGACCAGCGGCGTATCGACAAGGCCGTTGATCATCAGGCGGTAGTCTTCCTTGCGCAGCTCAATCGCGCCCGAGTGGTGGCGTTCAAACGCACAGCCCTGCGGGGTGATCGTGCCGTCCAGCGCGTGGATCGGGGTAAAGTTGATCGACGAGATCGTGTCTGCGGTCAGCCATTCCACGTTCCGGCGCACCACGTCCGATTCGAACTCGATCGGAAGACCGTAGGGGGTCGCATCCACACCGTCGCCGGTATAGGACGCCCAATCCTGGACCTCGGTGATCAGCGGATCGGCCTCGGCCTTGGCCACGCTGGCGCTGGCAAGGGTGCCACCGGCCGCGACAGCGCCCTTGAGGAACGCGCGGCGCGAGGGCTTGCCTTTGAAGCTCATTGTCATCTGGCTATGCCTCCTTTTCATCCAATTGCCCGGCTGACGAAATAGTCAGCCGGATGTGTCAATCTGTGGTGCCGGATCAGACCCCGGTCACCTTCACGTTTTCATGCGGTTCGACGTGAACCGTGCCCTTCTTGCGGATGTGGTTTTCCACCACATCCCAGATCTGCGGTCCTTCGGTGCCTTCGTTGACCGAGGCCCAGCCCGCGACCTGATATGTCTTCGAGGGGTCGATCGCCTCGCCGGTCTTGAGCAGCGTCATCTCGGAGATGCGCGAGCCCTGCGGCTTGGAAACGTCGATCTTGTAGCCCATGCCACCGATCCGAACCATGTCGCCGCCCTGCTGGTAATAGGGGTCGACGTTGAACAGGTTGTCGGCCACGTCTTCCATGATCACGTGAATGAATTCACCTGTCATTTCAGTGCGATAGGCCTCGCCATAGGTCATCGAGGTCACGTTCCAGATATCCTCGCGGGTGATGTCCTGACCCGGCAGGATCGACGGACCCCAGCGCACGCCGGGCGACATGGAGATGTCGGCCTCGCGCTCTTCGATGAGCGCCTGGCAAATCAGGTCGTCCCAGGTGCCGTTGAAGTTGCCGCGACGATAGAGAAGCGAGTCGGTTTGGCCGATCACTTCGGTCAGTTGATCGAGATAGGGCGCGCGCTGTTCCTCGATGACCTTGGTGACAACCGGGTCTGGCGTGATCACGTCCGAGAAGATCGGGATCAGCTTGTGACGGAAGCCCATCATCTTGCCATTCTGGATGTCGAGGTCGACGCGGGAGACGAACTTGCCGTTCGAGCCGGAGGCGACAACGATGGTTTCACCAACGAGGACCGGTTCCGGCAGGGCGTCGTGGGTGTGCCCGGAGAGGATCACGTCGATACCCTTGACGCGGCCCGCCATCTTCTTGTCCACGTCGAAACCGTTGTGCGACAGCACGACGACGCACTCTGCGCCCTTGGCGCGAACTTCGTCGACCATCTGCTGCATGTGCTCGTCGCGAATCCCGAAGGAGTATTCCGGGAACATCCAGCCGGGGTTGGCGATCGGCATATAGGGGAAGGCCTGACCGATGACGGCGATGTTGACGCCACCGCGCTCGAAGAACTTGTAGGGAGGAAACAGTTCTGCGGGCTCGTCCCATTCGGCGTCAAAGATGTTCTGGCCGAGGGCTGCGAAGGGCAGGCCTTCGACGATCTCGTTCACACGCTCGGAGCCGAGGGTGAATTCCCAGTGGAAGGTCATCGCGTCAGGCTTCAGCGCGTTCATCACATTGACCATGTCCTGCCCCTGCGTCTGATAGCAGGTGTAGGAGCCGTGCCACGTATCGCCACCGTCGAGCAGGAGCGCATCGGGGCGGTCCGCGCGGATCGCGTTGATCACAGTAGACACCCGATCCATGCCACCGACGCGGCCATAGGCCTGCGCCAGCGAGGTGAAGTCGTTATAGGTCAGGGCGTAATGCGACATCGAACCATCTTCGATGCCATACATCTTGCGGAAATCCGCACCGGTCACGTGCGGCACCTGCCCGCGGGCATCGCCAACGCCAAGGTTGATCTCGGGCTCGCGGAAATAGATCGGCATCAGCTGGGCGTGGATGTCGGTCACGTGGATGAGCGAGACATTCCCGTAGGTGTCAAACTGAAGCAGGTCATCCTGAGTGAGCGTTTGCTGCGCTGCGAGGCGGGCCCAATTGCCAAAGCCGGACGCACCGACCATGGCCGAAGCCGCCATAGAGACCTGAAGAAAATCGCGACGAGAGATCATAGACGAGGCGCCTTTCAATCTGTTGCTCACACAGCTTATATTCGCATGTGTGAATTCATTACATGTAACAAAGGCCCGCCCCGTTTTACGCTCGGGAGCGGGCCTTTGCGGTGTTAGTTGCGGACCGAGGGCCCTTCGACCGAGAGGCCGTTGCCGCGCGAGGCGACATAAAGCTCAAGCGCGACGAACTCGTCCGAACCCGGCTTGTAGGTCTCGGCGCGGGTATCGCGCACGCAGCCCTTGAAGCGACCGTGGGCTGTGGTGAGTTTCGCGTTCTTCAGACGATACACCGGGAAGCCGTTGATCTGGCCCTGGCTGAGATGGTCCGAGCGAATGTGGTTGCCATAGTTTTCTTCGTGGCAGGACGCGCAGGACAGGTCGAGCTGACCAGTGCGGGTATAGTAGAGCTCTTTGCCCCACTCCCAGGTCGCTTCGGCCGGGCCGTCGATCGCCACGTTGACCGGCATGCCGCGCGACTGCACGGAGATCAGAGCCTCCATACGGGCCATTTGTGCGCCGGATTTCTTCCAGGCTTCTGCGCCCATACCGTCGGTGAGGCAGTCGTTGATCTGCATCTCCATGGTGTAGACTTTCTCCTTGCTGTCATTCCATTTCGGATAGACAGCGCGGACGCCTTTCATGCTTTCTTCGACGTCACCGTGGCAGGACGCGCAGGACTTGCCCTTGGTGCCCATCTCGGTGTTCCAGTCATCCATCGCCTGTTCGACGAAGATCATGCCGGGGTTGTCGAAATCATCTGCCTGCATCACCTGGGTCTCATCCGAGCGGAAGTGCCAGCCCGACATGATGGTGTCCAGTGCGTCCGACAGGTGTGCCGGCGCGGCGGTCTTGGTGACCATTTCTGTCTCGCCATTGAGGACGAGCGTGTCGTCGTCCGGATCCGCCAGCGCCAACGCCGGCAGCGAGATCACAAGTGCGGCAATCGCAGTTGTTGCCTTGAATTTCATCGCATTTCCTCCCTTGGAACCGCCCTGCCCCTCTCGTGGGGGCAGGACAGATGTGCCTTGGTCTAGCGGCCAGATTTAGCCGATAGCGACAGCTTTGGTTTCGTCGTACACGTCGCCATCGTCGTCATACCACGTGAACTTGAGCTCACCCGCTTCCGGGATCGTCGCTTCAAATTCGAAATACGGGTTGGTCGAGATCGCGGGCTCAAGGGTCACGTCGATCACGTTCTTACCGTTAAAATCGCAGGTAAAACGGTTGATGATCGAACGCGGGATGAGGTTGCCCTCTTTGTCCTTGCGCTGACCCGATTCCATCTTGTGAGAGATGAGGGTCTTGATGGTCACAACTTCGCCGGCTTCTGCCTTCTTCGGAGCTTTGACGCGGGGTTTCACACCAGATGCCATGTTCCTATTCTCCTCTGATTAGCCGCCGCAGCCGCCGATGGTGACTTTGACGGTCGACGATGCCTTTGCGAACGAGCCGTCCGCCATCTTGGCAATGGCAACCACGTCCTGGGTGCCGGCAAGACGGATACGGGTCGACGCCATCTGCGAGCCAGCCAACTCGCCGAAGTTGAAGGTCGCAACGCCCGGGGTCGGGTTGCCCGTTGCGAGCAGCAGGATCGACACGGCGCCCTCTGCATCAACGCTGATCGGAACGGTGTTGCCGTTCTCAGCGATCTCCGGGGCGGTCAGGTCAACGCCGCCATCGGCAACGTCCGCACCGCCGGTGAATGCTGCGATCGCTTCGTCGGCGGCAGCGTGCACACGGAAGGGAAGAACGGTCAGCGCCGCCGCCCCTGCACCGAGTGCCAGAGTTTCACGTCTCGTGAAGTCCATCTGATTCTCCTTGGGTATTAAGTTTATGTGTCCCTCGTCACTCGTCTTTGAGTGTCGAGAGGAAAGCGATTACATCTTCGATCTGCTGGGCGCTCAGGAGCGGATCCAGCGGACCTTCCGCTGCTTTGCCGGTATAGGCGTTGCCCGGACGGGTGAACCCGTCGACAACATAATAGGCCGGCATCACGGTGCCCTCGTAGGTCTTCTTGGCGTTGCTGAGGATGCCGCGCAGTTCGGCAAGGTTCCAGCGATCACCAACCCCGTCCAGCGACGGACCGACGTTCCCGTGGAACGGCGCTTCGCTCAACGCGGTGACCTGGTGGCAAGCAATACAGTTGCCCAGCGATTTCGTGGTCATCACCTTGGCACCGTTCGCGGGATCGCCCGCAGTGCCCGACAGCGATGTTTCCACGGCGCCATATTCCGTATAGGCCACATCGGCAGGGGCCACCGGGCCGGCGATTGCGGTGCCGGCGGCAAGCGAGGCCACCAGTGTCAATGTCGAAAGCTTCATGTTTCCTCCCTTTGGCTACCTTACTCTGGCTAGGTAAGCTCGGTATACCGTAGGCTACCGGTCCCCCTTAACGCAACAACAAATTCACGTTAGTGAATAATTGCACGCGAAATCGCGGGCCAGAGCGGCTTTTCATTTGTTTTCAATAGACCCCGGCGCGCGCAATAATCATATCCGCGCGCCGCATGTTTTGGATTCAATCGCCCTGCTCGGCGCGACGCTCCCGAATCATCCGCGCATGGTAGCGCTGGAAATCCTCTTCGGACTGGTCGAGATAGCGCTCTTCGAGCACCCATGTCAGCAGGTCATATGTCGTGCCCGGCTTGAACGCGCCCGGCATGACGGCAACGGCCTGGCGGATCGCGGGGGTTTCTTCGTCCAGGTCCGGCGGCATGAAGATCATAGTGGGCGTGAACATCACCCCCCATTTGCGCGCCGCCGCGCGTTC
This sequence comes from Shimia aestuarii, assembly GCF_022814865.1. Lineage (GTDB taxonomy): Bacteria > Pseudomonadota > Alphaproteobacteria > Rhodobacterales > Rhodobacteraceae > Shimia > Shimia aestuarii_A. The sequence continues at coordinate 18,493 of NZ_JAKVRD010000008.1, forward strand.
CTCCATCGCTTCGCCATCGGTGTCGACCATCTCGGTCGCGCCGTGCAGGTTGATGCGGATCGGATAGTAATCCTCAGTCAGGCGCGCCTGCACCTTCTCATCCTTGAAGGAGGTCTCGTGCATCTCGCGGCAATATATGCAGCCGCGCTGCTCTACGATGATGAGAAGGCGTTTGCCCTCTTCCTTGGCCGTGGCAAAGTCTTCTTGCAGGTCTTTCCAGGTGTCCTGATACCAATCGACCTTGTGCAGGCCGTCCGCATCCACATCCGCGGCCCAAACCGGCACGGCAAAGAGAACGGCGAGAAAAGCTGTGAAAAGGCGTGTCATATATGGTCCCTCCCCTGGCACTGATGACATTGCGATCAGCCGATCCCCGAAAGCCAGGACGGCCCGTATTCGATCATAAAGTTGGCGATGTGATTCACGCTATTGGTCGCGATGAGTATAGCGAAGATGAGCAGCATCACCCCCATCACTTTTTCCACGTAAGGCAGATAGCGGCGGTTGCGGTGCATCCACTTCAGGAACGGCTGGGCAAACAGCGCGGCGATGATGAAGGGGGCGGTCATGGCAAGACCATAGACGAAGAGCAAAAGCGCGCCGCGCCACAGATCGCCCATGCCTGAGGCCACCATCAGGATCGAGGCCAGCGCCGGGCCAACGCAGGGCGTCCAGCCAAAGCCGAAGGCCAAGCCCATGACATAGGCGCCAAGGATGGTCTTGGGTTCGGCGGTGCTTTCGATCTTGGCCTCGCGGTAAAACAGGCCGATCTTGAGGATGCCAAGGAAATGCAGACCAAACAGCGCCAGAAGCGCCGCCGCCGCATAGGACAGGGGCTGTTTCCATTGGGCGAAGGCCTGACCGAGCGCGGTTGCCCCCATGCCGAGCAGCACGAAGATCGTGGTCACCCCAAGCGCAAAGAAGATCGCAGAGATCACCAGGCGGCGTTGCGCCCCCTTGGCGATTCCGCCGTCGCCTTGCAGTTCCGACATGGAGATCCCGGCCATGTAGCACAGGTAAAACGGCACCATGGGTAGAACACAGGGTGTGAAAAACGATAGAAGCCCGGCAACGGCCGCTCCCACGAAGGATATTTCAAGCATCCTCCCCTCCTCCTTGCCTTATGCATATATTCAAATTATATTTTGCGTAATGCGCTCGTCTACCGGATTTTTCATGACGCTACGTTCTGTGCTCTTGTCTGTCGCCCTTCTGTTTGGCTCTCTCCTGCCCGCCTGGGCCGTGGAGCTTGTCATCGTCGAGCAGAAAGGCTGTTATACCTGTCGCCTCTGGAACGAGGAGATTGCCCCGATCTACCCCAAGACCGAGGCCGGGCAGTTTGCGCCGTTGCGCCGCGAGGACCTTCGCAAGGCACCGGACGATCTTCGCTATGCGCGCGCGATCAACTACACGCCGACCTTCCTTCTGATCGACGAAGGCCGGGAGGTTGCCCGTCTCGAAGGCTATCCGGGTGAGGATTTTTTCTGGTGGCATATCGAAAAGATGCTGGCCGACAACACTGCATTCGAAGGCAGCACCCGTTAAGACACAGGCGCCGGACCGCCCAACGCGACGCAGCGTTCCGGATAGACGCCCCCCGAAACAGCGTTGCATGAGGGATAGAAACGACGGCCCGGGTCCGAAACAGGCACCCGCGAAGGCACAAAGAGGCCCGGCCTCCCCAACACGGGGACCCGACAGGAGCGAGGACAGATCCCATGGCACTTCCGGTGTTCAACGACGACATCAGCGACGAAGAAATGGACGCCATGGTCGCCAATGCGACCAAGGCCTCGAACTTCATGAAAGCAATCAGCCACGAAGGTCGATTGATGATCCTCTGTCACCTCGTCAATGGCGAGAAATCAGTGACCGAACTCGAAGACCTCCTCTCGGCTCGGCAGGCCGCCGTCTCGCAGCAACTCTCCCGCCTGCGCCTCGAAGGGCTCGTCATTCCGCGCCGCGAAGGCAAGACGATCTATTATAGATTGGCGGATCACCGTCCAAGGCGTATACTCGAAGTGGTCTACGATCTCTTCTGCAACGGTAACGACTGACCGCGCCTCGGGGATCGGGACACGCACACCGGTACCTGAGGAGAGCAACCGGACATGCTGGCACTTTTGGAATATCTGGGCGGCGCCAATATGGTCGCCCTATTGGGCTGTCTCGGGGGCGTGGTCCTCGGACTTGCGGCGCGACTTGGACGGTTCTGCACCCTCGGCGCGATTGAAGACCTTCTCTACGGTGGCTCCGACCTGCGCATGCGCATGTGGGGCATTGCCATCGGCACCGCAGTGCTTGGCTCCTTCACGCTCATTGCATCGGGGCATCTCGAACCGGAAGCCTCCTTCTACTACTCGATCCGCTGGATGCCGCTGGCCTCGGTGCTCGGGGGGCTGATGTTCGGCTATGGCATGGCGCTTTCAGGGAACTGCGGTTATGGCGCGATTGCGCGGCTTGGCGGCGGCGACCTGCGCAGCTTTGTGATCGTCCTTGTGATGGGGGTTTCGACCTACGTTGTCCTCGCCGGGCCGCTTGCGCCCCTGCGCAACTGGGCCTTTCCACAAATCGAAGTCACAAGTGCCGTTCCGCCCAGCATCGCGCATCAGCTTGGCGCATGGACCGGGGTTGCCCCGGCCTTTGTCGGCCTTGCCATCGGGGCGCTGATCCTCATCGGCGCGCTGGCCTCGCGTGAAATGCTACGCGAGCCGAAATCGATCTTCTGGGCCGTTGCCGTGGGCCTTGCCGTGGTCTCGGGCTGGGCCGGAAGCCAATGGGTCTCCAGCAATAGTTTCAGCGCCACGCCGCTCGTGTCGCATAGTTTCTCCGCCCCGGTGGGCGAAAGCATCCTCTGGGCCATGAATGGCTCGGTGCGCCCGCTCTCCTTTGCGGTGGGATCGGTCGCGGGAGTCTGGCTCGGGGCCTTCATCGGGTCGATGATCCGGGGGCATTTCCGTTGGGAAGCCTGCGAAGACCCGCGCGAACTCCGCCGTCAGATCGTCGGCGCGATGATCATGGGCGCGGGCGCGATCCTCGCCATCGGTTGCACTGTGGGGCAAGGCATCACCGCCTTTTCGCTTCTGGCGATTTCCGCGCCGGTCACCTTCCTCGCGATCTTTGCCGGGGCGGCCATTGGTCTGCGCCAGTTGATCGAAGGCTTCCAGCCCGCGGAATAATCGCGGGCGGACGCCTTCCTTACCGCTGCACCGTCTCGAGATAGGCCAGAAGCGCCGCAAGCGGGCGCGGTGTGGGCGTAAGCGTGCCGTCATCGGTCTCGACCGGGACGAGATCGCCCTCGAGCAACTCGCCAAACTCCGGCATGTCATCCCCGCCCTCGCCCTTGAGATAGCCATCCACCTGGCTCAGCACGCGGTTGACCGGGAAGGCGCCGCCATTGCCGCGCGCCAAGGTGGTCAGGTCCGCAGGCGCCGGCACCATGCCCGCCGCGACATCCCCCTGCCCGCGCCCATCCGCGCCATGACACATGGCGCAATGCGCGTCATAGATTGCCCGGCCTTCGCGGTTCTCGGGCATTTCATATGCCGTACACGCCAGAAGCACCGCCACGGCTCCGCCCGTGGCCAAGATCGTCAGCGCCGTTTTCATTTCTGCACCCCCTCAAGGTAGACCGTAAGATCGGCCACCGGTTGGCTTGTCATGATCGGCTGGCCCGTCTCGGTCTTCAGCGCGAGATCGCGCCCCTCAAAGAGCGAACCATAGACCGGCATCGGGCTCCCGTGCGAGACCAGCGGGTCGCGCCCGTCGATCCGCTTGATGACCCGGACAAGCGGAAAGACCCCGTCGTTTCCGGCACTGAGCGCCGTCAGGTCGGAGGGCTTGATGATCATCACCCCCGCCATCGGCCCCTTGCCCTCAAGATCGACGCCGTGACAGGCGACACAATGCTCAAGATAAAGCGCCTCGCCCCGTTCCGGATCGCCTTCGGCGGCCCCAAGACAAGCGCCAAGCACGCTCAACACGGCCGAAGCTGTCAATGCAGGTAAGTATTTCATCTCGCTCTCCTCCCCCGAAAAGGGGTCTATTGCTGGATGCTCTCAAGATAGGCGACCACTGCCTCAAGCTGACTATCCGGTGCGATCCCCGACACATCCAGATCCGAGAAATCAGGCATCGCCCCGCTAAAGTGCGCATCCCGGCCCTCGCCTGTGATCGAAAGCGCCACCCGTGTCGCCGGAAACGTCCCGCCATTCTCGCGCGCAAGACGCGTCAGATCGGGCGGCAGGCTCAGAAGCTGGTCGGCAAAATATCCATCACCGCGCCCGCTCTCTCCATGACACATCACGCAATGCAGATCATAGACCGTGCGGCCACGTGACTCGACCGACGCACATCCAATCACAACGCCCGCAAGGGCCAGTGCCGCTATTCCCAATGCTCGCCGCATCCGTCGCTTTCTCCTGTCGTCCTGTGGCCCCATGATCGAGCCCATCACAAGGGCGCGCCTTGATCCCGATCATATGCAGGTGACATTTCCCGGAACAACCGCCATTCTCGCCTACGACAGGACATTCGCGGGGGGAGACGCGCACCATGAGCATGACACCGGCACAGGCCCAGACGATTCTGGGCGAGTATTTCGCGCCGTGGGTTCGGGCGCTCGACCTGACGATCGACGAGATCTCGCCCTCCGGCGCCACGCTCTCGATGCCGATCACCCCCGAGCTGTCCCGCTTTGGCGGAATCGTCTCAGGCCAAGCGCTCGCCGCCATGGCGGATACGGCGATGGTCTTTGCCGCGATTGGCCATTTTCAAGCCCCCGCCCCCGTCGCCACCACGAATCTCGACCTCCAGTTCCTGCGCCCCGGAAAAGGCGAGCGTATCCGCTGCGATGCGGAGATCGTGCGCGCGGGCAAGGCGCTTCTGTTCACCCGCGCGACGATGGTCGCGCTTCCCGATGACAAGCCCGTGGCCACGGCCACCGCCACCTTCTACAACCCTTGATCGATCACACGAGGACGCGCCCATGCCGCCGACCAGCATCTACGCCACCACTATGCTCGCCGCAGGAATCGGCATCCCTGTGCTTGCCGCGCTCAACGCCGCCCTCGGCCAACGCCTCGGCGCGCCCGTGGCGGCGGGGGTGATCCTGTTTCTCGTGGCGCTCTCGGCGGCGGTCGTCACGCTTGTCCTGACCGGCAGCGCACCGGCACTCGCCAAGGCCTCTGGCGCACCGAAACACCTCTTTCTCGCGGGTCTGCTCGTGGCCTTCTACGTGCTGTCGATCACCTATGTCGCGCCGCATTTCGGCGTCGGCAACGCGGTGTTCTTCGTGCTTCTGGGGCAATTGATCTCGGCCGCCGCGATTGACCATTTCGGACTTTTCGGTGCGCAAGTCTCTCCGCTCTCGCTCACACGGTCCGGCGGCATCGCCTTGATGGCGGCAGGCGTCTGGCTCACGCAACAGGCCTGATAGTCAGGCGGATGTGAGCCCGCCTGCATCGAGCCGCAGAACCCTGTCCATCCGACGCGCCAGATCAAGGTTATGCGTCGCGATCAGCGCCGCAAGACCGGTCTCGCGCACCAATCCCATGAGCGTGTCAAAGACCTGATCCGAGGTCGTCGGATCAAGGTTTCCTGTCGGCTCGTCCGCGAGCAAAAGACGCGGCGCATTGGCGAGCGCACGGCAGAAAGCAACCCGCTGTTGTTCACCGCCCGAAAGCGCCGCCGGACGATGATCTGCGCGCTCAGCAACACCCACCCGCGCGAGCAAATCCTGCGCCCGTGCGTCAGCCTCCTTGCGGGAAATACCATTTGCCAATTGCGGCAGAGACACATTCTCCATCGCATTAAACTCGGGCAATAAGTGATGGAATTGATAGATAAATCCGATATCGCGCCGACGCGCAGAAGTGCGTTTGCGATCCGAGCGCCCGGTGAGCACTTCGCCAGCGATGGCGACCTCTCCCGCATCCGGCGTGTCGAGCAATCCAGCGATGTGCAGCAGCGTTGATTTCCCGGCGCCGGAGGGCGCGACAAGGGCAACGATTTCGCCCGCCGCGATCTCGAGGTCGATACCGCCAAGCACGTTGACTTCGCTCTCCAAACCTTTGTTATAGCTCTTCTCGACGCCGCTCAGGCGCAGGATCGGATCACTCATAGCGCAACGCCTCCACCGGGTTCATCCGCGCCGCCCGGCGCGCCGGGAAGATCGTCACCCCAAATGATAGCCCAAGCGACAGGCCAACCGCGCTCATCACATCCGCGAATTCAAGCTTTGCAGGGAGCTGATAAATGCCGCGAATGGACGGATCCCAGACGCCACCGCCCATCATCATGTTTACAAAAGCGAACACTGGATCAATATAGATCGCAAAAAGACATCCGAGCAGCACGCCAAAAAAGGTTCCAATAAGGCCCGTAAACGCCCCGCAGATAAAGAATACTCTGAGAACCGATCCCTCGGAGAGCCCCATGGTGCGCAGTATACCGATATCGCGCCCCTTGTTCTTTACCAACATAATGAGACCTGAGACGATATTCATCGCCGCGATCAACACGAGGATCGACAAAATGATGAACATCACGTTGTCCTCGACCTCGAGCGCTCGCAGGAACCCGCCCGAGGCGTCTTTCCATGTCCAGAGCAGCGTGCGATCGCCGCCCGCCCGCAACAGAGCCACGGACATGTCGGCGACCTTTTCCGGCGCCTCAACCATCACTTCAATTTCGTCCGCCACACCGTCGCGGTCAAAGAAGTTCTGCGCCTCGGCAAAGGGTAGGTAGACGCGCGTGCGGTCAATGTCATAGCGCCCCGCCGAGAAGATATAGACCACCTCGTAGGCACTCACGCGTGGCGATGTGCCAAAGGCCGTCTTAACGCCATTGGGCGAGATGAGCTTGATCCGGTCGCCGACGATGGCGCCCAGTTCCTGCGCCACACCCGAGCCGATGGCGATGCCCTCCTCGAAGCGCGCGATGTCGCCTCGTCCAGTTTCCGGGTCCGCGATCCGAGGCAACTCGGCAAGGTTTTCCTGCCGGATTCCAAAAACTTCCACGCCGGCGTTACGGTTGCGCAGGTTGGACATGACCTGCCCCTTGACGAGTGGCGCCGCGCGCACCACGCCCGGCACCTCGCGCAGGCGCTCGGCCACGGCTTCGAAATCCTGAATCGTGCGATCAATGCGGCCGTTCTCGGCAACTTCGCCCGAGCGGTAGACCGTCACATGGGCGTTAGAGCCAAGGATCGTGTCGACGAATTCTGCCCGAAATCCCGAGCGCACCGCCAGCGTCGCAATCAGTGCGAACACCGCAAGCGTGATCCCGACAAGGCTGATCCAAGTCATCACGCTCACGCCGCCCTCGGCGCGCCGCGCACGAAGGTAACGCCACGCGATCATCCACTCGAACGCGGCAAAAGGAGGGGGTGTGCCTGCCATGTCTGCTCCGGCTCTCTAGTCGGCCTTTTTCTTGCGCTGAACCCTAGGCCGCGGCGCAGGGCGCGTCAAGAAAGCCCCAACCGCCCCGCTACCACATTGCGCAGGGCAAGGCCGAGGGCCCGGCTGTCCGCCGCCTCGAGATGATAGCCATCCGCCGTGCTTGCCCGCGCGACGCTGGCCGCATCGAAGAACCCCACATCCATCGCCTCGGCCAGCGGCGCAATCGCCGCGGCGAGCGCTTCGGACCGAGAGACTTTCTGCGCCGTCACATCCGCATCCCAACAGGGCGTCATCGGCGGTGGCGAGACGAGCAGGATATCGGGCACATCGGTCTCTGGCAGACGCCAGGGATGGTGCCGCACGATCTCGACCAAGCGCATCAACCCGTCACGCACATGCGACACATCCCAACCTTCGCAAAGATCATTGATCCCGAGCATGATCACCACGAGGTCCACCGGCGCGTGGCTATGGAGCAGCACAGGCAGGATGCGCCCACCATTCATATCCGCCGGTGCCGTGGGGCGGTCATAAACCGTGCTGCGCCCGCGCAAGCCCTCGGCGATGATCTCCACCCCGACAAGCGTCTCGCCAAGCGCCACAGGCCAACGATCCGCGTGTCCGTGCCGCCCACCGGTCTGTGGGCAAGACCCCCAGGTCAGGCTATCACCGAAACAAAAAACCGTTTTCATATCTGCCTCCCGAACTGATGTGCGCGTCCCTGTCTTCACCTTTGCACAAATACTCCCGCCGGAGGCAAGACTGCGCAGGCAGCGCCCCCGATCAGGGGGGGCTGACGAGAAAACCTGTGCGCCTGCAAGGCGCGCCGATCAGAACCGCAGATCAGAGACCGCGCACCATGTGGGATTCGTAAATCCCGGCAAGCTTCGCAACCGCCTGTTCGGGCGGCAGTTCTTCGCTCTCACCAGTGCGTCGGCAGGTGAGCTCAACCACACCGTTCTTGAGGCCGCGCGGACCGACAGTGATCCGCCACGGCAGGCCGATCAGGTCCATGGTGGCGAATTTCGCCCCGGCACGTTCCTTGCGGTCATCATAAAGCGGCTCGAGGCCCAGCGCGGTCAGCGACTTGTAAAGCGCGTCACAGGCCGCATCGGCCTCGTCATCGCCTTGCTTGAGGTTGACGATACCGCAATGGAACGGCGTCACGCCCTCAGGCCAGATGATGCCCTTGTCGTCATGGCTGGCCTCGATGATCGCGCCGAGGAGACGCGACACGCCAATACCGTGGCTGCCCATGTGGACCGGAACCTTATTGCCGTCCTTGTCCTGCACGGTAGCGCCCATGGCTTCGGAATACTTGGTGCCGAAATAGAAAATCTGACCGACCTCGATACCGCGCGCCACCCGGCGGCGCTCTTCGGGCACTTGGTTGAACAGGGCTTCGTCATGGGTTTCGTCGGTGCGGGCGTATTTCGAGGTGAACTCTTCAAGAACGCCCTGACACTGCGCCACGTCGTCATAGTCGATCTCGCGGTCGCCAAAGGTCAGGTCGGTCACGGCGCTGTCATAGAACACTTCCGACTCGCCGGTTTCGGCCAGAACGAGGAACTCATGCGTATCGTCGCCGCCGATCGGGCCACTATCGGCGCGCATCGGGATCGCCTGAAGGCCCATGCGCTCGTAGGTGCGCAGGTAGCTCACGAGGTGACGGTTATAGGCGTGCAGCGCGTCTTCCTTGGAAAGGTCAAAGTTATAGCCGTCCTTCATGTAGAACTCGCGGCCCCGCATGACGCCGAAACGCGGGCGGATCTCGTCGCGGAATTTCCACTGGATCTGATAGAGGGTCAGCGGCAGATCCTTGTAGGAGGAGACATGCGCGCGGAAGATATCCGTCACCATCTCTTCGGCGGTCGGCGTATAGAGCATGTCGCGGCCGTGCCGGTCCTGCATCCGCAGCATTTCCTGTCCATAGTCGTCATAGCGCCCGGATTCGCGCCACAGGTCCGCGCCCTGAAGGATCGGCATCTGGATCGGAATATGGCCCGCACGGATTTGTTCCTCGTGGACGATATTCTCGATCTTGCGCAGCACCTTGAAGCCGAGCGGCAGCCAGGAATAAATCCCGGCGGATTGCTGTTTGATCATGCCCGCGCGCAGCATGTAGCGGTGGCTCACGATCTGCGCCTCGGAAGGCGTCTCTTTCAGAACGGGCAGGAAGTAGCGGGAGAGGCGCATGTCGGCTCCATCGGCGTTAAACTTGGGTTTCGTCCTCCGTTTATGGCTTTGCACGCGCCCGCACAAGGGTGCAGAGCCGCAACGCGGGGGTGCGCGCATCTTCGCCGGGGGACGATATAATTTCCCTGCCCTCTTGAACTGGCGCGCGCGGTGGGCAATGTGGAAGAACAAGCGACAAAGAGGGGGCCATGGCGCTACCGATCCGCGACCAGATGAAATACTGGGGTGTTGCACTGGCCGTCTTCGGCCTCGCACTCTGGTATCTTGGCGACATCATGCTGCCGTTTATCCTTGGCGGCGCGATTGCCTATTTCCTCGACCCGGTGGCCGACCGTCTCGAGACGATGGGGCTTAGCCGGGTGATGGCAACCGTGGTGATCACGCTTGTCGCGCTGGTGATCTTTGTCGTCCTTGCCCTGGCTGTCATTCCGACCTTGATCCAACAGCTTGTGACCCTGTTCAATATCGCCCCCGATATTGCCCGCGACCTCCAGAGCTTCCTCAATGAACGCTTCCCGGATCTCCTGCGTGAAGGATCGGCAGCGCGTGAGACGCTGATGAAGGTCGGCCAAGCGGTGCAGGAACGCGGCGGCGCGCTTCTGCAAGGCGTGCTGAGCTCGGCGCTTTCGCTTCTGAATATCGTGTTGCTCTTGGTGATCGTGCCGGTTGTGGCCTTTTACCTCTTGATGGACTGGGACAACATGGTGGCGCAGGTCGACAACCTCCTGCCCCGCGATCATGCCCCGACCATCCGCAAGCTTGCGGGGGAGATCGACACCACGCTCGCCTCTTTCATTCGCGGCATGGGCACGGTCTGCCTTGTGCTTGGCACCTACTACGCCATCGCGCTGATGCTGGTGGGGCTGCAATTCGGCCTCGTCGTCGGGGCCTTTGCGGGGCTGATTACCTTTATTCCCTACGTCGGCGCGATCCTTGGTGGCGCACTGGCCATCGGCCTCGGCCTGTTTCAGTTCTGGGGCGATTGGGTCTCGCTTGGCCTTGTCGCGGGGATCTTCATCCTTGGGCAGGTGGTCGAGGGCAATATCCTGACCCCGAACCTCGTCGGATCGTCCGTGGGGTTGCACCCGGTCTGGCTCATCCTTGCGCTTTCGGTCTTCGGGGCGCTTTTCGGCTTTGTCGGGATGCTCGTCGCGGTGCCTGTGGCGGCCTCGATGGGTGTGCTCGCACGCTTTGCCATTGGTCACTACAAGGGGTCTCGCCTCTATACCGGCCTTTCCGGCAGGGCGGAGTCTGAGGACTGAACATGCCCGAGCAGTTAAACCTCACCCTTCCAGTGCGCACCGCGCTGGGGCGCGACGACTTCTTTGTCAGCCCCGCCAACGCCATGGCGCTTGGTCTTGTCGAAAGCTGGCCGAACTGGCCGGGGGGGAAATTGCTCCTGTCCGGCCCCGCCGGAGCAGGCAAAACGCACCTGACCCATGTTTGGGCCGCGCGGTCCGGCGCGACGATCCTTGCCGCACAGGCTCTGGCAGAGGCCGATATCCCGGCCCTTGCTGGCGGGCCTGTCGCCGTCGAGGACGTGCCGGAAATCGCCGATGACCCAGAGGCGCAGACCGCGCTGTTTCACCTGCACAACCTTGTGCTTGCTGAGGGCCATAGCCTTCTGCTTAGCGGGCATGGCGATCCGGCGCATTGGGGGCTGACGCTCCCTGATCTCAAGAGCCGGATGCAGGGCACCACAGTGGCCACCCTTGAAGAACCGGATGATACGCTTCTGGCCGTGGTCCTCGCCAAGCTTTTCAGCGACCGGCAACTGACGCCGCACACGGATGTGATCCCCTATCTTGTCGGACGCATGGACCGCTCTTTTGACGCCGCGCGCCAGATTGTCGAGCGCCTTGATGCGCTCTCTCTCAGCGAACAACGCCCGCTCACCCGTGCCCTCGCCCGGCGGGTCTTCGAGCACTCCGAGAACCCGCCCCTGCCCGGCTGGACTTCCTGAAAAAACAGGCAGATAGTGTCATTTCTCCGTTACCTGACGATGCGATATCAACGCCATGACACAAGCTGACTTTCTGAAATCCGACTTCCCCGCCGCTGTTGATATCCCCGAGATTGATCCCGAGGGCCCAAGCCGCTTCTACAATCGCGAGCTGAGCTGGCTTGGTTTCAACTGGCGTGTGCTGGAGGAATCGGAGCATATGCGCGTGCCGCTTCTGGAACGGCTGCGCTTCCTCTCCATCTCGGCCACCAACCTTGACGAGTTCTATACCGTCCGCGTCGCCGGCCTGCGCGAGCTTGTGCGCGAGAACAACACCACCCCGGCCCAGGACGGATTGACGCCCGCCGAGCAACTTATCCTCATCAACGAGGACGCCCGCAACCTCCTGCAATCGCAGCAGCGCATGTTCCGGTCCCTGCGCGCCGAGATGGAAGCGGAGAATATCCATATCCTCGACCACAAGGCGATTGAGCCCGAGGACCGGGAGTTCCTTGCCGATACCTTCCTCAACAAGGTGTTTCCGGTGCTGTCGCCGCTGGCCATCGACCCGGCGCACCCGTTCCCCTTTATCCCCAACACCGGCTATTCCCTTGCGCTGCAGCTTGAGCGGAACAAGGACAAGGGCACACTCAAGGCGCTCTTGCCGATCCCGCATCAGATTGATCGCTTCATCTTTTTGCCCTCGCCCGATGGGGTGACGCGGGCGTTGCCGCTTGAAGAACTGCTGCTTCTGCATCTCGATAGCCTGTTCCCCGGCTACAAGGCCAAGGGGCATTGTTCGTTCCGCGTGCTGCGCGATAGCGATCTCGAGGTTGAGGATGAGGCCGAAGACCTCGTGCGCGAATTCGAGGTGGCACTCAAACGTCGCCGTCGCGGCGAAGTGGTGCGGATGAAAATCTCGACCGACGCGCCCGACGCGCTCAAATCGCTCATCATGGAAGAGCTGCACGTGACCGAGGACGAGGTCGTCGAGATCGACGGCATGATCGGCCTTGCAGACCTCAAGGAACTTGTCGTGGACGAGCGCCCGGACCTTTTGTGGCCGTCCTTCATCCCGCGCGTGCCTGAGCGGGTGCAGGATTTCGACGGCGACATGTTCGCCGCGATCCGCCAGAAGGACATGCTCCTGCATCATCCCTATGAGACCTTCGACATGGTGGTGCGCTTCCTGCAACAGGCAGCGCGCGATCCCAACGTGGTGGCGATCAAGCAGACGCTTTATCGCACCTCGAAGAATTCTCCCATCGTCGAGGCGCTTTGCGAGGCGGCGGAAGACGGCAAATCCGTGACCGCGCTTGTGGAACTCAAGGCCCGCTTCGACGAGGCCGCCAACATTCGCCAGTCCCGCCGCCTTGAACGCGCCGGCGCGCATGTGGTCTATGGGTTCACCGACTGGAAGACCCACGCCAAGATATCAACCGTGGTGCGCCGCGAGGGCGACAACCTCGTGACCTATACCCATTACGGCACCGGCAACTATCACCCGATCACCGCGAAGATTTACACGGACCTCAGCCTCTTTACCTGTGATCCCGAACTCGGCCGCGACGCAACCAAGGTGTTCAACTATCTCTCTGGCTACGTAAAACCCGAGAAGCTTGAAAACCTTGCGATTTCGCCCCATTCGCTCAAACCGCGCCTGATCGAGATGATCGACCGCGAGATCGAACACGCAAAGGCGGGCAAACCTGCGGAAGTCTGGGCCAAGATGAACGCCCTGATCGACGCCGAGGTCATCGACGCGCTTTATCGGGCAAGCCAGGCGGGGGTGAAAATCTCTTTGGTGATCCGCGGCATCTGCGGATTGCGTCCCGGTGTCAAAGGGCTGTCCGAGAACATCCGGGTCAAATCCGTGGTCGGCCGGTTCCTCGAACATTCGCGCATCGTCTGTTTCGGCAATGGCGCCGGGCTGCCGTCCAAGAAAGCACGGGTGTTCATCTCGTCAGCCGACTGGATGGGGCGCAACCTCAACCGCCGGGTGGAGACACTTGTCGAAATCAACAACGCCACCGTGAAGGCCCAGATCGTGAGCCAGATCATGGCCGCGAACCTTGCCGACGTGGCACAGAGCTGGGTCATGAAACCGGATGGTCATTTCCAGCGCGCCGAGATCCCCGAGGGCGAGTTCGCCTTTTCCTGCCACCGCTTCTTTATGGAGTATCCGTCGCTTTCAGGCCGCGGTTCGGCGGGCGCGTCGGACGTTCCGAAACTGACGCATACCGAGGACTAAGAGCGTTTTCTTTCGCGAAAACGCTGCCTTGCATGGTTGACCTGCACCGGGCCGGGGCGGATAAACTGGCCCGAGACGAACCGGGGGAATCATGGACGGCGATATCGACGCAGCACAGGATTGGGGCGTCTTCGGTCGGCCCCTGTTCAAGGATCCCTCCTCCCGCGCCCTGAGCCGGGTCGGGGTTGTCGATGTCGGGTCAAACTCTGTCCGCCTCGTGGTGTTTGATGGTGCCGCACGAAGCCCGGCCTATTTCTACAACGAAAAGATCATGTGCGCCCTGGGTGCGGGGCTGTCGGAGACCGGACGGCTCAACCCCGAAGGCCGCGCGCGCGCCCTCTCGGCGATCCGACGGTTTCAGGCCCTTGCAAGCCAGATTTGTCATGGTGAGCTGACTGCCGTCGCAACCGCCGCCGTGCGCGAAGCCGAGGATGGGCAGGATTTTTGCGCCGAAGTGCTGCGCGAGACCGGCCTCAAGATTCACGTGATCGACGGCCAGGAAGAAGCCCGCCTCTCGGCGCAGGGGGTGCTTCTCGGCTGGCCCGGCTCCTATGGGCTTGTCTGTGATATTGGCGGCTCGTCCATGGAGCTTGCAGAGATCAACGATGGCGAGGTCGGCAAGCGCGTTACCTCTCCCCTTGGCCCCCTCAAGCTCAAGGAAATCAAGGGCGGTAAAAAGGGGCGCAAGGCCTTTATCAAAGAGACGCTCGCCCAGCTCGAGGACACGATGGGCAGCCAGCGCAACCGCCTGTTCCTCGTCGGCGGTTCATGGCGCGCCATCGCGCGCATCGACATGGAGCGGCGCGGCTATCCCTTGCACGTGCTGCACGAATATCGGATGAGCGCCAAGGCGATCAACGCCACCGCGAAATACATCGCCGCGCATGATCCCGAAGAGCTGCGCACGCGCTGTGGCGTATCGTCGAACCGCATGGCCCTCGTGCCTTACGCGATCGACGTGCTCAAAGCCGTGGTGCGCCAGTTCAAGCCACATGACATCGCGGTCAGTTCCTACGGTATCCGCGAAGGCATGCTCTACGAACAGATGCCCGACCCGCTGCGCGCCCGCGATCCGCTGATCGAGGCCTGCCGCTTTGCCGAGGATAAGGACGCACGCCTGCCCGGTTTCGGACGGCAGCTCTACTACTTCATCCGCCCGCTCTTTAACTCGGCCCGCCACGATACGCTGCGCCTCGTGCGGGCGGCGTGCCTGTTGCATGACGTAAGCTGGCGGGCGCATCCCGATTACCGCGCCGAGGTCTGTTTCGACAACGCCACCCGCGCCAATCTCGGCGGTCTGCGCCATTCCGAACGCGTCTTCCTTGGTCTCGCCCTGCTGCACCGCTACCGCAACAAGCGCGAGGGGACACGGTTCGAGGGCCTCTATGACCTGATCGACGAGAAGACCCAAAAGAAGGCCGAAGTCCTAGGCAAGGCGATGCGCTTTGGCGCGATGCTCTGGATGGACCCCTCCGCCGACCTTGGCAATCTCAAGTGGCGTCCGAAAAAGGGCGAGTTGGAGTTGCACCTGCCACAAGGCTCGGAAGCACTCTTCGGAGAAGTTGCCGAGGCGCGATTTGCCTCGCTCGCCGCCGCACTCGAGGCGACGCCGATCGTCAAGATCAAGCGCTAAAGCTCTGTCGACCCGTCTTCGTCAAGTTCGACCTCTGGCGTCTCTTCCGGCGTGATCTCCGGCTTGCGGCGCAGAATGATATCGCCATTGGGCAACATCTCCGGCGCCTCATAGACGCTCCAATCCTCGACCTTGCCAGCCATCTCCGAAAGCGCGGGCCCCATTTCCTTCAGGAAAGAGCCGAACGCCGGGCCAACCTTTGAGGCGAAATCCTCGACCCCATCAAGGGCTGGTTCCATCTGGCTCTGAAGCCCCTTGAGGAAGAGCTTTGCCCCCTCTTCCATGAGCGAAAACCCCTCGCTTGGGGCCTCAGCTTCGGGCGCGGCGTCCTCCTGCGCAGCGACGGGCAACGCAGTCAGAGCAAGGGAAAAGGCGATCACGATGGGTTTCATGGCATATATTTGGGGGCGCGATGCCCCTGTTTTCAAGGGTCAGATATCAATATCAAGCGTCACGGGGAAATGATCCGACGCCGCAAGCAGGGCTGCGCGCAAGTCTGGCACGGACCAGCAATCGACATCGTTGAACGGGTGCCAGATACGCCATTGCGGATCGTGACCGCGCAAGTCCTGCGAAATCATCACATAGTCCAGCAACGCCTGAAGATAGCGTTTCTCGTTGGCAAGGTAGAAGCGCGAGGTGGTCGCCGCCGCGCCGATCCGGCTCCCAAGGGCTTCGCGGGCATGAGGGTCGTAAAGGCAAGGTTCAGCCCCATTGCCCATGATGATCTCGACCGAGGAACGCCCGAAGAGATGCTCGTATTCATCCAATCCCGGACCATCGTTGAGATCGCCCAGAACGATCAACGCATCCCCTGCCGCCAAATGCCCCTCGACCCGACGCCGAAGCCAGATCGCCTGCGCCAACTGCTTGCGCCGGTTGGCGATCGACATGCGCATGACTTCGTCGCGCCCGCGCGCACCATGCGGCGCCTTGGACTTGAGATGCGCGCCGATGAGGCGCAGCTCCGTGCCTTTCGCAGTCTCGAGCGCGACCTCCAAAGGCGGCTTGGAGAACCGCACCATGTCCTCGGTCGCGTCGATATCAAGGTCGATCCGGAACACCCCGTCAAAGCGCGGCGCATCCTCGGCGCCCTTCTTGCCAGTCTCGGGCCCGAGCGGGTCATGCCGCGCCGTGACGGCCTCGGGATCGTAAAGAAGCGCGATCTCCTGCTGGGTGTCGTTGCGAAACCCAAGAAGCGCTTTCTTCGCTCGCAAGCCAAAGGCGGCGGCAAAAGTCTCGAGCGCTGCCACAGTCGAACGTTTGCCGTTCTCATCCGGTGCTTCGATGACCATGATCGCGTCGGCGTCAAGCGCCGTGAACACAATGCCAAGCGCCTCGATCTGCTGCGCCCGCGTGACGTCTTGGCGCCCTGACCACCCATCGTCCATCAATAGATGACCTTGCTCGTCAAAGAGGTTGGTGAACCATTCGACGTTGTAGGTCGCGATCCGCATCAGGCCTCGGCCTTTTCGTTGATCGCCTCCCAGGCGCGGTTGAGCGCGATGAGCCGGGTTTCGGCCATCTGCACCGCCTCTTCCGGCACGCCGCGCGCGATCATGCGGTCGGGATGGGTCTCGCGCACCTGCGCGCGCCAGGCCTTGCGAATCTCCGGGATCGGCGTCGTCGGTGTCACGCCAAGGATCGTGTAGGGGTCCGGCTCTGCATCCGGCACGAGCCGCGCCCGCATCGAGGCGAATTCCGCCTCGCTCATGCCGAATATCTCGGCCACCCGCCACAAGAACCGATCCTCGTTCTCGTGATATTCGCCATCCGCCATCGCGATATGGAAAAGCCCTTCCATGAGATCGCAGTAGCTCTCGTTCTCCTGCCCGAAGAGGCCCTTGATGCGCATGGCGTATTCTTCGAATCCCGCCACGTCCTGACGGGCGAGGTTGAAGACACGCGCCGCGCCGGCCTCATCCTCGGGCGCGATGCGGAACACCTCGCGAAAGGCCGTCACCTCATCCCGCGTCACAAGGCCGTCCGCCTTGGCCATCTTCGCCCCAAGCGCCACCACCGCAATGGCAAAGGCGACCGAGCGTTCCGGCGGTGCTTTCAGTCGGTCAAAAACAGCCGTCAGCCCCTCGCCCTTGGTCAGGGCGGCCAGCGCGTCGGATATGCGGGTCCAGATCGACATGGGCCAAGCCTATCGTGGCAAAGCAGGAAAGTCAGGCGCGAAATGCTGCACTGGCAAAATGGCGCATCAGAGGATTTTCTGCATCAAGACAAGCGCCATCCAACGGTCGAACTTCTGCCCGACCTCCGGCATCCGCCCGACCTCTGCAAAGCCAAGGGCCGCGTGAAAGGCGACTGCGCCGGGGTTCTCGGCGCTGATCCCGGCGACAAGCACGTGGATGCCCGCATCGCGCGCCTCAGCCTCCAGCGCCCGCATGAGCGCCCGCCCAACCCCGCGCCCGCGCGCGCCCTCACCAAGGAGGATGGTATGTTCGCGCGCATGGGCATAGCCCGGCCCACCGCGAAACGCGCCATAGCCCGCGAAACCAAGAACGACACCGTCCTCCTCTGCAACGAGCCATCGGCCCTCGGGCGCGGCAATCATCGCCTCAAGCCCGGCAGCGGTCTTTTCCTCCGTTGTGAAGGTGATGGCCGTATCGCGGATGATCGGGTTCCAGATCGCCGCCATTGCCGCCACATCGCCCGCCCGCGCGCTCCGAACCATCATCTGAGCACCCGTTCGCCATGCGGGGTCTCAAACGTTGCGCGCATCTCTGCTGCGCCTTCCGTGAAGATCACCCGCGCATCCGCAAGCGGCACCACATCGCGCAGCCAACGCGCTTCGGGATGGGCGATCTCGAACCGCGCAAGGCGGATGCCCTTGCCCGGCAGGGTATCGCCCGGAAGCGTCTCGACCTGCCACTGGATCAGCGCCGGAAACGCCCCGCCGCAAGGCAAGCGTCCGTCCGGCGGCACCGCCATGCGCCAGCGCAGGTCGCCGCGCGCAAGGTCCACGGGCCTGCCCGCCCCCTCCGGTAGGCTCTTGAGGCTGGCCTCAAGGTCGTCCACGCGACAGATCCAATTGCCGATCCGCGGCGCGCCGTGAAAATCGTCCAGCGCGAACCAACGCCGATAGGAGAGCGGACTTGCCGAGGGATCAATGGCGATCGCCTCAAGATACAGCCCCGCCTCAAGACCGATCAGACGGTTGTGCGTTCCGAAATGCGCATGCTTCCCACCCGGCCCCATTTCCACGCCAAGCGCCTCTTCCACATGTGCAACCGCCGCCTTGAGCGTCTCGCCAGCGACGGCCAAATGATCCAATAACATGCGCGTTTCCCCACTTTTTGGTATTGTCCTGACGCCAAATCACCCCATCTGTCATAGAACGACAATTTGACTCAGGGATACAGATGATCATCGCCGCTATAGACCGCTTTTTCAAACATGAAGCTGCCGGGGGCATCATGCTGATGCTGGCTACGGTGGCCGCCATGCTGATCGCCAACTCCGGCTTTGCGCCTGCCTACAACTTTATCCTCGAAACCATCGGCGAAGTGTCGATGAACGGCAAGGGGATCGAGAAGCCGATGATCCTTTGGATCAATGACGGGCTTATGGCGGTGTTCTTCTTCCTGATCGGCCTTGAACTCAAACGCGAACTTCTGGAAGGCAAGCTCAAGAACCCGCGCGATGTGCTCCTTCCCGGCGCCGCCGCCGTGGGCGGCATGGCCTTTCCCGCCATCATCTTTGCCGCGCTCAACTGGAACAGCCCCGAGACCCTCTCAGGCTGGGCCATTCCGGCGGCAACGGACATCGCCTTTGCCCTTGGTATCCTTGCTCTCGTGGGGGCCCGCGCCCCGACCTCTCTCAAGGTCTTCCTGCTAACGCTGGCGATCCTCGACGATATCGGCGCGATCCTCATCATCGCCCTGTTCTATACCGCCAACCTCAAAGTGCATTTCCTCGTCATGGCGCTGGCGCCGCTGGCGGCGCTCTTCGTGTTGAACCAGATGAAGATCCACCGCATCGCGCCCTTCATCCTGCTTGGCACGGTGCTTTGGGTCTTGGTGCTGAAATCCGGTGTCCACGCGACGCTCGCCGGTGTGGTCACCGCCTTCTTCATCCCGCTCTATGACCGTTGGGGCAAATCCCCGCTGCACTCGATCGAGCACGGCCTGACGCCCTATGTCTATTTCTTCATCGTACCGGTCTTTGCCTTTGCCAACGCCGGCGTGGTGCTTTCGGATCTGTCGCTCTCGGCCTTCACCGACCCGCTCACGCTCGGCATCATCCTCGGTCTCGTGATCGGCAAACAGGTCGGCGTCTTCGGCTTTACATGGCTCTTGGTGAAGATGGGCCTTGCGCGCCTGCCGCACGGGGCAACGTGGCGCCATATCTACGCCATCGCCTGCCTTGCCGGGATCGGCTTTACCATGTCGCTCTTTATCGGCGGGCTGAGTTATGCCGCCCCCGCCCTGATGAACGAGACCCGCCTCGGCGTCCTGACCGGCTCGCTGATCTCGGGGCTGCTGGGCTATTTCCTGCTCGTCACCGCACCGCAGGAAGAACCGGTGGCTGCCGAATAGGAAAAACGGCCCCCACGGGGGCCGCCTCTTCTTCTCTGTAAATATACTCGCGACGTGGGGGGCAGCCAGCCCCCCGCCCTTTGCGTCAGGCGCGGGCTTCGCGGATCAGGCGCAGAATGTCCTGAGCCGCTTCCGGGATATTGGTGCCGGGGCCAAAGATCGCCTTCACCCCCGCCTTCATCAGGAAGTCGTAATCCTGCTGCGGGATCACGCCACCACAGATCACGAGGATATCCTCAGCCTCACGCTCCTTGAGCGCTTGGATAAGCTGCGGCGCGAGGGTCTTGTGGCCCGCCGCCTGCGAGGAAATGCCGATCACGTGCACGTCGTTGTCAACCGCGTCCTGCGCCGCCTCATCAGGCGTCTGGAACAGCGGGCCCACGTCCACGTCAAAGCCGATATCGGCAAAGGCCGTGGCGATGACCTTGGCGCCGCGGTCATGGCCGTCCTGCCCCATTTTCACCACCAACATCCGCGGACGACGGCCTTCGGCCTCGGCAAAATCTTCAACCGATTTCTGGATCGCGGCAAAGCCCTCGTCGCCCTCATAGGCGGCGCCATAGACCCCGGCCAGCGTCTTGACCTCGGCGCGGTGACGGCCGAATTCCTTTTCCATAGCCATGCTGATTTCCCCAACAGAAGCCCGTGCACGCGCCGCCTCCACGGCCGCCTCGAGCAGGTTGCCCCCCTCTTTCGCCCGGCGGGTCAGCTCGTTCAGAGCCGCCTCGCAGGCATCGGTGTCGCGTGTCGCACGCATCTTCTCGAGGCGGGCGATCTGGCTTTCGCGCACGGCCACGTTGTCCACGTCGAGAATGTCGATCGGGTCTTCCTTGTCCTTGCGGTACTTGTTGACCCCGACGATCACCTCGTCGCCCTTGTCGATCATCGCCTGACGGGTCGCGGCGGATTCCTCGATCCGCAGCTTCGGCATGCCAGAGGCCACGGCCTTGGTCATACCGCCCATCTCCTCGACCTCTTGCATCAACTCCCACGCCTTCTCGATCAGCTCGTTGGTGAGGCTCTCGACATAGTAAGATCCCGCCAGCGGATCGACGACATTGGTCACGCCGGTCTCTTCCTGAAGGACAAGCTGGGTGTTGCGCGCGATGCGGGCCGAGAAGTCGGTCGGCAGCGCGATGGCTTCGTCAAGCGCGTTGGTATGCAGCGACTGGGTGCCACCAAGGACCGCCGAAAGCGCCTCATAGGCGGTGCGGATCACGTTGTTATAGGGGTCTTGCTCCTGCAGGCTCACGCCCGAGGTCTGACAGTGGGTGCGCAGCATCTTGGAGCGTTCGCTCTTGGCGCCGAACTCAGTCATCACGCGATGCCAGAGCGTGCGCGCCGCGCGCAGCTTGGCCGCTTCCATGAAGAAGTTCATACCGATGGCAAAGAAGAACGACAGACGGCCTGCGAACTTGTCGACATCCATGCCCGCATCCATCGCCGCGCGCACGTATTCGCGCCCATCGGCCAGCGTATAGGCCAGCTCCTGCACGAGGTTCGCGCCCGCTTCCTGCATGTGATAGCCGGAGATCGAGATCGAGTTGAATTTCGGCATCTCGTTCGAGGTATACTCGATGATGTCCGAGATGATCTTCATCGACGGTTCCGGCGGGTAGATATAGGTGTTGCGGACCATGAACTCCTTCAGGATGTCGTTCTGAATGGTCCCTGCCAGAAGCGATTTGTCATGGCCCTGCTCTTCGCCGGTGACGATAAAGTTGGCGAGGATCGGGATCACCGCGCCGTTCATCGTCATCGAGACCGAAACCTTGTCGAGCGGGATACCGTCAAACAGGACTTTCATATCCTCGACCGAGTCGATGGCCACACCGGCCTTGCCCACGTCGCCGACAACGCGCGGATGGTCCGAGTCATAGCCCCGGTGCGTTGCAAGGTCGAAGGCGACCGAGACGCCCTGCTGTCCTGCCGCGAGATTGCGGCGGTAGAACGCGTTGGATTCCTCCGCGGTGGAGAAGCCCGCGTATTGGCGGATGGTCCAGGGACGACCCGCATACATCGTCGCCTTGGGGCCACGGGTGAAGGGACCGAACCCCGGCAGGCTGCCCATATGCGGCAGATCCTTGGTATCCTCTTCGGTGTAAAGCGGCTTGACCGTGATACCTTCGAGCGTGTTCCAGTTCAGGTCTTCAAGCGGGCGCCCGCGAAGCTCCTTCTCCGCCAGTGCCGACCACTCGTCTTTCTTGGTCATGTTCCAGTCCTCTTTGCTTGTCAGACCGCAATCTGCGTTCCGACCATGTTAGCTCTATGAATTGCCTTGCTGCGACCTATATTGAACCCGACAGGAGGGTTCCAGATGCGCCGCTTGGCACTTGTTTTGATTGCGTTTCTCACCGGCCCCGCCCTTGCGGCGGAAGAGGCGGGCGAGCCCGAGGCTGATCCGCTCTTCGTGGACGGCACAGAGATCGAGATTGATGCGTTCCATTGGTTGAAACGCACCGTCGTCGTCTTTGCCGACAGCCCCAACGACCCCCGGTACATCCAGCAGATCGATCTTCTTGAAGAGCGACCCGAAGCGCTGCGCGAACGCGATGTGATCGTCTTGACCGATACCGACCCCAAGTCCGAGTCCGCCCTGCGCGAACGGCTGCGCCCGCGTGGATTCATGATGGTGCTGATCGGCAAGGACGGCACGATCTACCTGCGCAAACCCTTTCCTTGGGACGTGCGCGAGATCTCTCGTTCCATCGACAAGATGCCGTTGCGCCAGCAGGAAATCAAAGACCGCCGCGCCGATCCGATCCGCTAGGTGCGAAAGGCGCCCCACCGTGATCTGGGCGCAGCCCGGCCACGTCGCGCGGGGCATGGCCCCGAGCGAAAGCAGTCCGTGGTATGGCTGCGCCATCGTCATGGTTTATTCGAACTCCATGATCACGTCGTCCACCGCGAGACTATCGCCAGCGCCCGCGTTGATCTTGGTGACAACGGCCTTCTTCTCGGCGCGCAGGATGTTCTCCATCTTCATCGCCTCGATGGTGCAAAGGGCCTGGCCTTCCTGCACTTCATCACCCACCTCAACGTCGAGTTTCACGACGAGGCCCGGCATCGGGCAGAGCAGCATCTTGGACGTATCCGGCGGCAGTTTCTCCGGCATCAGCTCGGCCAGCTCGGCCTGACGCGGGGTGCGCACATGCACCTTGAGGTCCGCGCCCCGAGTACGCAGGCGGAAGCCGCCCGAAACCTTACCAACCTTGAGCACCAGCGGCGTGCCATCGAGATCAATCTCGGCAAGTTGGTCGCCCGGCGTCCAATCCGACGCAACACGCATCACCGCGCCATCATCAAACGTCACGGTCGAGCCGTCATGATCCGCCGCGATGGTGACCGGGAAGGAATGATCCTGCAGCGTCACGACCCAATCGGTGCCGACGCGGCGCTCGTGGTTGTCCATGCGGCCCGACACGCGGGTGCGACGGATCTCCGCCACACGGTGCATTGCCGCCGCCGCCGCTGCCACGCGACGCAGGTCCTTCTCGCCAAGCGCGACGCCCTGGAAACCGTCCGGGTACTGCTCTTCGATAAAGGCGGTGGTCATGTCGCCGGAAATGAAAATCGGGTGATCCATCACCGCGCTCAGGAACGGCAGGTTGTGACCGATGCCTTCGACCTCGAAACTGTCGAGCGCGATACGCATCGCCTCGATCGCCTCTTCACGAGTCGGAGCCCATGTGCAGAGCTTGGCGATCATCGGGTCGTAATACATCGAGATCTCGCCGCCCTCGTAGACGCCGGTATCGTTGCGCACGGCCACGTCGCCCTTCGGCGCGTCGCCCTGCCACTTGTCATTGACGAGCATCGGGCCAGCCGCGATTTCCGCCGGCGGACGATAGCGCGTCAGGCGACCAATCGAGGGCAGGAAGTTGCGATACGGGTCTTCGGCATAAAGACGGTTTTCAATCGCCCAACCAGTCAGCTTTACATCGTCTTGCGTGATGGTGAGCGGCTCGCCCGCGGCGACGCGGATCATCTGCTCCACAAGGTCGACCCCGGTGATGAGTTCGGTCACAGGGTGTTCCACCTGAAGGCGGGTGTTCATCTCGAGGAAGTAGAAGTTCTTGTTGCCATCAACAATGAACTCCACGGTGCCCGCGCTGGCATAGCCCACGGCC
The DNA here is from genome assembly GCF_022814865.1 of Shimia aestuarii. Taxonomy (GTDB): domain Bacteria; phylum Pseudomonadota; class Alphaproteobacteria; order Rhodobacterales; family Rhodobacteraceae; genus Shimia; species Shimia aestuarii_A. The sequence goes on from NZ_JAKVRD010000008.1 coordinate 42,592, forward strand.
TTGGCAAGCGCCACGGCCTGTTCGCCCATGGCCTTGCGGGTTGCCTCGTCAAGGAACGGCGACGGCGCCTCTTCGACGACTTTCTGGTTGCGGCGCTGGATCGAGCATTCGCGCTCGCCAAGATAGACGCCGTTGCCATGCGCGTCGCAGAGCACCTGAATTTCGATGTGGCGCGGTTGCGTCACGAACTTCTCGATAAAGATCCGATCATCCCCAAAGGAATTCGCGGCCTCGTTCTTGGACGACTGAAAGCCCTCGCGTGCCTCGTCATCGTTCCATGCGATGCGCATGCCCTTGCCGCCGCCGCCAGCCGAGGCCTTGATCATCACCGGATAGCCGATCTCGTTAGAGATCTTCACCGCTTCCTCGGCATCCTCAATCAGGCCCATATAGCCCGGCACGGTCGACACGTCGGCGTCCTGTGCGATCTTCTTCGAGGTGATCTTGTCGCCCATTGCCTCAATCGCGCCTTTCGGCGGGCCGACAAAGGCCACGCCAGCAGCCTCGAGCGCCTCAGCGAATTTCGAGTTCTCCGACAGGAAGCCATAGCCCGGATGCACCGCCTGCGCGCCGGTTTCCTTGATCGCTGCCATGACATTGTCGATCACGATGTAGGACTGGTTCGCCGGGGGCGGGCCGATATGCACCGCCTCGTCCGCCATCTGCACATGCAACGCCTGCTTGTCGGCATCGGAGTAGATCGCGACGGTCTTGATGCCCATCTTGCGGGCGGTCTTGATCACTCGGCAGGCGATTTCGCCCCGGTTGGCAATCAGGATCTTGTCGAACATGTCATGTCCCTTCTGGTTCTTGGCCTGCCGGGATCGCGGCAGGCATCTGGCAACAAAAAAGCCACCGGCGGCCCAAAGGCGCCGATGGCTTGGTCTCGGTGGTCAGCGCGCCGAAACGCGCCGAGGAATTCAGATTAGTCGCACTTGCTCGGGTTTTCGCGGCAATAAAGCACGTTTGCCCCAGCCCCGATGACAGCGCCGGTGACAAGGTTCCCGTCAAGAATGGCCGAAGCGGCCGCGCCGGTGCCTGCACCATAGAGGGCCTGTTCGCCCATCGTGTCCCCGCATGCCGCGAGCGAGAGCGCCGCGAAGCCTGCAAGGACCGCAATCGAAGTTCTACGCATTGGTCTTTTCCTCTCGAATGTACTGCTACATTCGGATTTAGAACCCTCCGACGCGGGAAAGAAAGGCCTTTCGCAAGACCCCGCCCGGTATCGGCAAGCTTTCGCTTGCGTAACGGGTTGGTCTCAAACGAAAAACACAGATCGGAAAGAAAAACGGGTGATCCGCAGGGAACGCGAGCGGACCACCCGGAAGGGGAAGGGTAACGAATACTGTTACAAGCAGAGGCCCTGGTCAGCCCGTCTGCCATGACACCAACTTGGGTGGCCGAATGCGTTCCCGCAACCACCCCCTGTGACAAATCCCGGAAATAGGCCGCTTTCTGCGCAGCAGGACGGGTCATCGGCGAATTCATGCCCAATCCTCCCCGTCAAACACCTCGGGGAAAGACGCGCGCGCAACTTCCACGTCAATCTGCAAAAGCGCGTCGTAACTGGCCGGATCAAAAGGCTCTTCCGCCGCCACAACTTCGCGCTCGAAAAGCCAGCTGATGCGCCCGGCATCAAGGTTGCCGCGCTCGAAAGGCGCATCGCCGAACTGTTCCCAAAGCGCCTTGAGAAAGCCGACATCGGCGCGCTTATCGGCGGGACGGCGGTCGCGATAGCGTTCCCGGCGCACGATCTCCGTCACACCACGCGGGTTGGCGCGGCGGATGGTGAATTGAAAATCCGTGCCCGGAAGTCTGCTGGGAAAGCCACGATGTTTTAGCATACCGCACCCTTTCGTGACGGAAGGGAACGGGAATCGGCGGGCCGAACGGCCCGCCAAGAGGTCAGTGTGGGATTATTTCCACTTGCCGGTGTAGACCGGCTCTTCCGAGATGGGCTCGGGATCGACCACGACGTATTCTTCGACCGGCGCGGTGTCCGCGCAGGCTGCGACAAAGGCCACGAGGCCAAGCGCGAGGAGTGCTTTGAAGCTGTTCGACATGTCTTACTCCAGTTTTCTGTCTTTGTTTGAACAAGGTCTTTTGACCCTGCCTGCCCCAGTTTCTTATACGAGGTCACTTGGGTGTAACCGAGGCGCAGAATAGAGGATTCAGACGTAAAAATATAGAGATAGACGTCACCGTTGAAGTGTTGTGGCCGGAAAGACGCATTTGCCGCGCCCCCATCGGCACAGGCCGCAAGATATAGTGGTGCCATCAGAAACCCTCCCAGATACAGGCCCCGTTTTCGACGCGAAACGCCTCGAAATACTGGGTTGCTTCGGGGGCGGGCTCGCCGAAAGGCGTCTCCTGATCGGCCAGAGAGATGATCACCTGCACGACGGTTTCGTCATTCGCAGACAGCACCGGAACCGCCACGGACGCACAGAGATAGGGGAAATCCGCCTCTACCGCGCCATACCCAAGCGGCACCTCGGCGATCGCGGGCATCACATAGCGCAGGCGCAGCACGCGGCTCTGGTCAGTGCGGGTCTCAAAGAAGCTCTGTTGCAGGTAGAGGTGATAGCCGGAGGGCACGGCCGGGGTCTCCTCAGCCCCGGCCATGGCCGCGCCCGCAAGGGTCCCTCCAAACGCGGCAATGTTCAAAATCTGCAAGAGCCTACCCATGGCGCACCTCGCGATGCGCCGCATGAGCGCTCCAACGGGCACGGGTCTTGGGCTCGGCCAAAAGATCGGCAATCTCGGCCTCCAGACGCGCCTTGGCAAAGCGCCCCTCGATCCGCCCCCCAGCCCGCACGTGGCAGCGATCTCCCTCGCGGGTGACCTCAATCACCGGCGAAAAGCCGCGCTGCCCCTGCAAGCGGCGCCAGAGATCCTGACGCACTTGCCGCGCGATCGCCAGACGGCTGCCATCGGGCAGCACCGTCTCGGCGCTCACGTCAAAGCGCACAGGCACCTGACGCGCCAACGTCAGGCGCGTGTCGTCACGCAAGATATGCCAGTCATTTCGGGCCAAGCCGGTCTCCTTACGTCCCGCCGGGAGCAGATTTCATGCCTCCGGCGGGAGTATTTGTTACAGAGAAGAAGCGATCAGAGCGGGATGTTGTCGTGTTTCTTCCACGGGTTGGTGAGCTTCTTGTTGCGCAGGCTCGCAAAGGCGCGCGACACGCGGCGGCGGGTCGAACGCGGCTGGATCACCTCGTCGATAAAGCCCCGCTCGGCGGCCACGAAAGGATTGGCAAAGCGATCTTCGTAATCCTTGGTATGCGCCGCGATCTTCTCTTCGTCGCCAAGGTCGGCACGGTGGATGATCTCGGTTGCGCCCTTGGCGCCCATCACGGCGATCTCGGCGGTCGGCCAGGCATAGTTGAAGTCGCCGCGCAGATGCTTCGACGCCATCACGTCATAGGCACCACCATAGGCCTTGCGGGTGATGACGGTCACTTTCGGCACGGTCGCTTCACCATAGGCAAAGAGCAGTTTCGCACCGTGCTTGATGACGCCGCCATATTCCTGGCTCGTCCCCGGCAGGAAGCCCGGCACGTCCACGAGGGTGAGGATCGGGATTTCGAAACAGTCGCAGAAACGCACGAAACGCGCCGCCTTGCGGCTCGAGTCGATGTCGAGACAGCCTGCAAGCACCATCGGCTGGTTGGCGACGACGCCCACGGTCTGACCTTCGAGGCGGATGAAGCCGGTGATGATGTTCTTGGCGTAGTCTTCCTGAATCTCGTAGAAATCGCCCTCATCCGCCACTTTGGTGATGAGCTCTTTCATGTCATAGGGCGTGTTCGGGTTTTCCGGGATCAGCGTATCCAGGCTGTCCTCGATGCGGCCCGGCTCATCGAAGAAGGGGCGCACCGGCGGCTTTTCGCGGTTGTTGAGCGGCAGGAAGTCAACAAGGCGGCGCACTTCGGCGAGGGCTTCGACATCATTGTCGAACGCACCATCCGCGACCGAGGATTTCTTGGTGTGGGTCGAGGCTCCGCCAAGCTCTTCTGCGGTCACGTGTTCGTTGGTCACGGTTTTCACAACGTCAGGGCCGGTCACGAACATATAGGACGTGTCTTTCACCATGAAGATGAAGTCGGTCATCGCCGGGGAATAGACCGCGCCGCCCGCACAGGGGCCCATGATCACAGAGATCTGCGGCACGACACCAGAGGCCATGATGTTGCGCTGGAACACATCGGCATAGCCGGCAAGCGAGGCCACGCCCTCTTGGATACGCGCACCGCCCGAGTCGTTGATGCCGATGACCGGCGCGCCATTCTGCACCGCCATATCCATGATCTTACAGATCTTCTCGGCGTGGGTTTCCGAGAGCGAGCCGCCAAACACGGTAAAGTCCTGGCTGAAGACATAGACCATACGGCCATTGATCGTGCCCCAACCGGTCACGACACCATCGCCATAGGGTTGTTGTTTTTCCATGCCGAAATCGGTGCAGCGATGGGTCTTGAACATGTCGAACTCTTCAAAGGAGTCCTCGTCGAGCAGAAGCTCGATGCGTTCGCGCGCCGTGAGCTTGCCCCGGCCATGCTGACTGTCGATCCGTTTCTGGCCACCGCCAAGACGCGCGGTGTCGCGGCGTTCTTCCAACTGCTGAAGAATATCTTTCATCATAGGTCCCCTTGAATTTGTCGCGACACTAAGAGGTCTTGGCCCAGACACAAAGAAGAATCCGGCAAATTTGCAAATCACAGAAAATACAGACGGTGAATATTGCAAACTTGCTAAGTTCACGCCGGGCATAGACGCCCAATCAATCCATGCCCCTCGAGAGGGAGAACACGCGTCCTCGTCATAGGCAGGATGGCCACTTTCCACAATATCGCGCAGAGGACGTCCCGTCACCTTTCCGCGAGACGCTGGGAAAAGGTTGCATAAGTCAACTGTCTGACCTAGGTCAGAAGACATGACTGATCGCCCCGAGTCGCGATACCTCGACCGCGCCACACCGCCCCATATCAGCACGCTGATCCTGCTCACCGGGATTTCCGCGCTTTGCATGAACATCTTCCTGCCATCGCTGCCGGCGATGACGGAATGGTTCAACACGGACTATCACATCATGCAGCTTTCGGTGGCGCTTTACCTCGCGGTGAACGCCTTCCTGCAAATCCTCGTCGGCCCGATCGCGGACAAATTCGGGCGGCGCCCCGTGGTGCTCTGGGGTCTGTCGCTGTTCCTCGTGGCGACGATCGGCTGTATCTACGCCCCGACCGCTGAGATTTTCCTCGCCTTCCGCATGGCCCAGGCGACCGTGGTCGCCGCGATGGTGCTTGGCCGGGCCGTGGTGCGCGACATCTTTCCCCAGGACGAAGCGGCGGCGATGATCGGCTATGTCACGATGGGCATGGCCGTGGTGCCGATGTTCGGACCTGTGATTGGCGGCGTCCTCGAGGGGTTCTTTGATTGGCGCGCCAATTTCTGGCTTTTGTTTATCGTCGGCGCGCTGGTCCTGTTCCTGACATGGAAAGACCTTGGGGAAACCGGGCGCAAGAGCGGCCTCTCCCTTGGCCGCCAATTCCGCGAATACCCCGAACTCCTCAAGAGCCCGCGCTTTTGGGGCTATGCGCTCTCCTGCGGCTTCTCCTCGGGGGCGTTCTTCTCGTATCTCGGTGGTGCGCCCTTCGTCGCGACCGAGCTTTTCGGCATGAACCCCACGATGATGGGATTTTACTTCGGTGCGCCCGCGCTTGGCTATTTCTTCGGCAACTTCCTCTCAGGCCGCTATTCGGCACGGATCGGCGTCGACACCATGGTCAAATGGGGCTGCTATATCAATTTTATCGGCATTGCCTTGTCGCTCCTCCTCTTTGCCGTCGGTCTTGGCTCAGCCGAGAGCTTTTTCGGCCTGATGACGCTTGTCGGCCTCGGCAACGGCATGTCGATCCCCAACGCCACCTCTGGCGCGCTTTCGGTGCGTCCGCACCTTGCCGGGACGGCGTCGGGCCTATCGGGCGCGATCATGCTTGGCGGCGGCGCGGGGCTTTCGGCCCTCGCAGGCGCGCTCTTGTCGCCGGAAACCGGGGCCTACCCCCTCCTCGGCCTGATGCTCATCACGGCCATCGGTGCGATCATCGCGATCCATCTCGTGATCCGCCGCTCTCGCCGCCTCCACATCTGAGGCGAAATCAGGGGGCTGACGCGCAGGGTTTGCAAAGCTATATTTGCAACAGCAAAGCAATCCCGGACCGCTCATGGCAACCCAGAAACTCTACGCCGGCGCCAAGCTGCGTGAAATTCGCTCTCGGCTCGAACTGACGCAAAAGGAGTTTGCCGCCAAGCTCGGCGTCTCCCTGCCCTACCTGAACCAAATGGAGAACAACAACCGCCCGGTCTCGACCACGGTGGTGCTCGCGCTGGCGCAGGAGTTCGGCTTTGACGTCACCGAATTGTCGACCGGCGATAGCGAGCGGTTGGTGTCTGACATGCGCGAGGCGATGGCCGACCCGGTTCTGGCCGAGGCCACAGCCCCGCTTGCCGATCTGCGCCTGACGGCCTCCAATGCGCCCGCCTTTGCCCGAGCCTTTCTCGAATTGCACCGCGCCTACCGCCAGACCCACGAACGCCTCGCCTCGCTCGACGAGGCCCTTGGGCGCGAAGACGTGCGGATGCAGCCCTCTCCCTGGGACGAGGTGCGCGATTTCTTTCACTACTGCGACAACTATATCGACGCGGTGGACCACGCCGCCGAGAATTTTGCCAATCGCGCGCTGGCGGCTGACGGCATCCGTCCCGCAGTGATCCGAACCCTCGCCGATCTTGGCATCACGCTCGAGCTGACCGACGCCGACCGCCTGCGCCACTACGACCCTGAAACGCGGCGGCTCTATATCTCGGCCCGCGCAGCGTTCGAGACCCAGACCTTTCAGATGCTCCTGCAACTGGCGCTTTTGCAGTCGGATAAGCTTCTCGAGGCGACGCTCGACCTCGCCCGCTTCCAATCCGACGCCGCCCGCGCCATCGCCAAGATCGGCCTTGCCAACTACTTCGCCGGGGCCGCGATGATGCCCTACACGCGTTTCCTTGAGGCCGCCCGCGACACGCGCCATGATCTCGAGGTGCTCGCCAACCGGTTCGGCGCCTCCATCGAACAGGTCGCGCACCGGCTCTCGACCCTGCAACGCCCCGGCGCCAAGGGCATTCCCTTCTTCTTTGTCCGCGTCGATCAGGCCGGTACGATCACCAAACGCCACTCCGCGACCCGCCTGCAATTCGCGCGCTTCGGCGGGGCCTGTCCCTTGTGGAACGTGCACCGCGCCTTCGAGACGCCGGGCCGCTTCCTGCGCCAATTGGCCGAGACGCCGGACGGGGTCCGCTATATTTCGCTGGCCCGCGATGTCTCCAAGCCCGGCGGCCATTTCGGCGCGCCGGTGCGCCGCTACGCCATCGCTTTGGGCTGTGAGGTGCGCCATGCCGACGCCCTGATCTATGCCGATCATATGGACATCACGACCCCCGAAGCCTTTGAGCCGATCGGCATTTCCTGCCGCATCTGTGAACGCACCCATTGCCACCAACGCTCGGTCCCACCGCTCGAACGCCGCCTGACCATCCGCGAGAACGAACGCGGCGTGTTGCCTTATGAGGTCGACTGACATGCGCGGGCTGCTGCGCCTTGGCGTGGTTCTGCTGATCCTCGCCGCCGCGACGGTCGCTCTCGGAAGCATGGCCGAACGCTGGGTGCTCTATCCCTTTGACGCGACCCGTGCGCCCCCTGCCGAGGCCGGTCTCCCGGGCGTCGAGGAACTCCACTTCGACAATGACGGCGAGACCCTCATCGCTTGGACCGCAGCCCCCAAGCGCGGCAAGCCAGTGATCTTCTACCTGCATGGCAATGCCGGAAACCTCGCCGCCCGCGCGGGCCGCTTCCGCCGTTTCCTTGATCGCGGCTATGGTCTCTTCGCGCCGGCCTATCGTGGTTCTTCGGGCAGCAGCGGCACCCCAAGCGAGGCCGCCCTCATCTGGGACACGGAGGTCGCGTTCCACAGGCTCTTCGCCGAGATGCCCGCTCTCACCGCGCGCCGCGTTGTCCTTTACGGCGAGAGCCTCGGCACGGCGGTCGCGCTCTCCCTCATGGCCTCCCCCGCGCTGCACCCGGAAAAAGGCCACGGCCCGCTCGCCGGTGTCATCCTAGAAGCACCGTTCACCTCGATCCCCGATCTGGCGGAACATCACTACCCCGGCACCCGCGCCCTTGCCGCGAACCTCGACAGTGCGTGGCCAAGCCTCACCCGCGCTGCCGACCTCCAAGCGCCGCTCCTTGTCCTGCACGGCACCGAAGACGCGCTCATCCCAATAGAAATGGGGCGGCAGATCACCTCTGCCGCCCCATCCCGAAACAAGAGCTTCCTGCCCGTCAAGGGCGCAGGTCATACCGATCTCTGGCGGACCGACATGCTCCCGCGCCTCTGGGCTTTCATCGATCAGTTCGCCTTGAGATAGGCGTAGATCTCGTCCTTGAGCGCGGCGCGGCGCTTGCGCAGGTCCACTTCGGCAAGTTCCTCGCGCGGCTGGACGTTGGTTTCGGCAAGGTGGACCTTGTCGTTGAGTTCCTGATAGTCGCCGGCCAGCTTCGCAAAGTGCTTGTCGCTGACTTTCAGCTCGCTCATCTTCTCTGCGAATTCCGGGAATTCCGCGGCAAGATCGTGCGGGACGTGAGACATGTTGTGCGTTCCTTCTTCTAACGTTCGACCGACCTTAGCGATGCCCGCCCGCCACCTGCTTTGACAGGGATCAAAAAGAAACGCGCAACACTACTTTTTATCGCTGCGCAGTCTGCCAGTCCGAATGCACCCACGCCTCGCCCGGATCGCGCGGCAAAAGAGGCCGCCCGAGGATATGATCCGCCGCCTTTTCGCCGGTCATGATCGAGGGGCCGTTGAGGTTGCCATTGGGAATGCGCGGAAAGATCGAGCTATCCGCAACGCGAAGCCCCTCAACCCCGATCACCCGGCACTCCGGATCAACCACTGCGCCCGGATCGTCCTTCGCCCCCATCCGGCAGGTGCCGCAGGGGTGATAGGCGCTCTCGGCATGTTCTTTGAGAAAGGCGTCGATCTCGGCATCGCTCTGCGCCGCGACACCGGGCTGAATCTCGTGTTTCACGAAGGGCGCAAAGGCCTCTTGTCCGAAAATCTCCCGCGTGAGGCGCACACAGGCGCGGAAATCGGCCCAGTCCTCTTCACGACTCATATAGTTGAAAAGGATCTCCGGCGGCGCCGCCGGATCCGCACTCGCCAATGTGACCGCCCCGCGCGAGGCGGACCGCATCGGCCCAACATGGGCCTGAAACCCGTGGCCCTCCGCCGCCGCCTTGCCGTCATAGCGCACCGCGATGGGCAGGAAATGAAACTGGATATCCGGATAGTCGATCCCGGCGCGCGAGCGGATGAACCCCGCGCTCTCGAACTGGTTCGACGCCCCAAGCCCCGCCTTGGTCAAAAGCCAGCGCGCCCCGATCATCCCCTTCGAGATGAGGTTCCAATGGCGGTAGAGCGTGATCGGCTGCTTGCTCGCCATCTGCATGTAGACCTCTAGGTGGTCCTGTAGGTTCTTCCCCACACCGGGGCGATCCGCAACAAGCTTGATCCCGCGCTCCACAAGGTGCCGCCCCGGCCCGATCCCCGAGAGCATCAAGAGCTTGGGCGAATTGAACGCCGAGGCCGCGAGGATCACCTCGCGCTCGGCCCGGATCACCTCTCTCTGCCCCTTGCGTGTGACCTCAACCCCCACGGCGCGGCCGTCTTCGATCACCACGCGCTCGGCAAAAGCGCGCAGAAGGGTGCAATTCTCGCGCTTGAGGGCGGGGCGCAGATAGGCATTGGCTGCCGACCAGCGTCGCCCCTTCCACACCGTCATCTCCATCGGGCCAAAGCCTTCTTGCTGTTGGCCGTTGTAATCCTCAGTGACCGGATAGCCCGCCTGCCGCCCTGCTTCGACAAAGGCGGCATGGAGCGGATTGTCCCGCGGCCCACGCGTCACATGAAGCGGTCCGTCCGCACCACGCCACGCCGGATCGCCCCCCTGCCCGCCGTCGTGCCAATGCTCCATGCGTTTGAAATAGGGAAGCACGTCGCCATAGCCCCATCCCGTCGCGCCGGCCTCCTGCCAATGGTCATAGTCGCGGGCATGGCCGCGCACATAGACCATGCCATTGATCGAACTGGACCCGCCCACGACCTTGCCACGCGGCGCCGCAAGCCGACGCCCGCCAAGATGCGGCTCAGGCTGCGTCTGATAGTCCCAATCATAGCGGCGCATGTTCATCGGATAGCTGAGCGCGGCGGGCATCTGGATGAACGGGCCAGCGTCGCTGCCGCCATGTTCGATCACGATCACGCGCTTTCCGGCCTCGGCAAGCCGATAGGCCAGCGCACAGCCCGCGCTCCCCGCCCCGACGATCACATACTCGGCTTGCATCCTGTTCTCCGGCTCCAGATTCGCATTTCTTGTATGATCATACAATTTTTTGACACATCAAACAATTCGCCTTGCCGCGCCCGCAAGCCCGCGCCACACTGGGCGCATGGCACGACGCAAGATCCGCGATATTCGGCATGAAGAACTGATCGCTGGCACGATCCGCGCTGTGCAGGCGCATGGCTTTGCCGCGGTGACCATGGCCGACATCGCTACCGAGGCCGGTAGCACCGCGCCCTCGATCACCTATTATTTCGGCTCCAAGGACCGGCTCATGGAAGACACCATGCGCCATCTCCTGCGCCTCTTGCGTGCCGCATTCCTTGATCGAATCCGCACCGCCCGCACCCTCGAGGACCGCCTCCTCGCCGTGGTCGAGGCGAATTTCGCAGACCGTCTCTTTACCCCGGCCCAATGCGCCCTCTGGACCCAATTCTGGGCCAACGCGCCCCATGCGCCGGGCCTTGCGCGGCTGCACCGGATCAACCGCGCTCGGGTTGCGGCGCATCTCGACCACGCGCTCGCCCCCCTCGTCGCAGCCGACCGCCGCGACACGGTGCGCCACGTGCTGCAAAGCTACATGGACGGGGTCTGGCTCGAAGCGGCACAATCGCAAACACCGCCCGACGCCGCCACCGCCCGCGCCGAAGCCCGCGCCGTGGCCCGGCTCTTGCTCTCCCGCCCGCCCGAGACACAAACCCACCAAGAAAAATGACACGACGCGGCGTGTTTCACATGTGAACTGCCTCGACATCCCGCGCCTGCCGGGTCTTAATGCCCGCATGAGCGAGAGTGTGAATGCGCGCCCCATCGTCGGGGTCTTGTGGATGTTGGTGACTGGCGTCTGTTTCGTCATGGTGACCGCGCTGGTGAAATATCTCGGCCCTAGCGTGCCCGCACCCGAAGCAGCTTTCCTGCGCTATGCGCTTGGCCTTGTCTTCCTGCTGCCCATGATCCGACCACTCTTGCGCACCCGGCTCACCAAGCGCCAGATCGGCCTCTTTGGCCTGCGCGGCGTGGCGCATACGATCGGGGTCTCTTTCTGGTTCTTTGCCATGACCCAGATCCCAATCGCCGAGGTGACGGCGATGAACTATCTCTCGCCGATCTTTGTCACCATCGCCGCCGCTTTGTTCCTTGGCGAAACCCTCGCCGTGCGTCGCATCCTCGCCGTCATTGCCGCCTTGCTTGGGGCGCTTCTCATCCTACGGCCCGGCTTTCGCGAGCTTAGCCCCGGCCATATTGCCATGCTTGGCACTGCCGTCGTCTTTTCCGTCGGCTATCTCATCGCCAAGATCATGAGCGAAGAAGTCAGCCCCGCCATGGTGGTCGCCATGCTCTCGGTGACGGTCACCATCGGCCTTGCCCCGCTCGCGGCGCTGGTCTGGGTCACACCGACACTCTGGGAAGTGCTTATCCTGTTCGGGGTCGCCACCTTCGCAACGGCGGGTCACTACACGATGACCCTCGCCTTTGCTGCCGCCCCCATCACCGTGACCCAACCCGTCGCCTTCCTGCAATTGGTCTGGGCCGTTTTGATGGGCTGGCTGGTGTTCGACGAAGGTGTCGACATCTGGGTGTTGATCGGCGGCGGCATCATCATCTCCGCCATCACTTTCATCACGTGGCGCGAAGCGGTGCTGAAACGCCGCGCCGTGACCCCTTCTGTAAACGCCCCCAAGGTCTGATCCGGTCCAATTCGCGATTGACCCGCGCCACGCCGCGGGCCTAGCGTGGCGCGCAATTCCAACCCGTGCCGGAGACGCTCATGAGCCGCCCCAATATTCTCATCATCATGGTGGACCAACTCAACGGAACTCTGTTCCCCGATGGCCCTGCCGACTGGCTCCATGCACCGAACCTGAAGGCTCTTGCGGCACGCTCGACCCGTTTCGCCAATGCCTACACCGCCTCGCCGCTCTGCGCGCCGGGCCGGGCGAGCTTTATGTCGGGCCAACTGCCCTCTGGCACCCGTGTCTACGACAACGCGGCCGAGTTCGCCTCGTCGATCCCGACATACGCCCACCACCTGCGCCGCGCGGGCTACCAGACCTGCCTCTCGGGCAAGATGCATTTCGTCGGCGCCGACCAACTGCACGGCTTCGAGGAACGCCTAACCACCGATGTCTACCCGCCCGATTTCGGCTGGACGCCCGACTATCGCAAACCCGGCGAGCGCATCGACTGGTGGTATCACAACATGGGCTCGGTCACCGGCGCAGGCGTCGCCGAGATCACCAACCAGCTCGAATACGACGACGAGGTCGCCTATCACGCGACCCGCAAAGTCTATGATCTTGCGCGCGGCGGCGATGACCGTCCGTGGTGCCTCACCGTCTCCTTCACCCACCCGCATGACCCCTATGTGGCACGGCGTAAATATTGGGATCTCTACGAGGATTGCGAGCACCTTTTGCCCACCGTCCCGGCGATGGACTACGAGGATCAGGACAACCATTCCAAGCGCATCTTCGACGCCAATGACTGGCGCAGCTTCAACATCACCGAAGACAATATCCGCCGCTCACGCCGCGCCTATTTCGCCAATATCTCCTATCTCGACGACAAGATCGGCGACATCCTCACCGCGCTCGAGACCACCCGACAGGACAAGGACACGGTCGTGCTCTTCGTGTCCGATCACGGCGACATGCTCGGCGAGCGCGGTCTCTGGTTCAAGATGTCCTTCTTCGAAGGCTCCGCCCGCGTCCCCGTCATGGTCTCGAGCCCCGATATGGCACCGGGCCGCGTCGACACACCGGTAAGCAATATCGACATCTGTCCGACGGTCTGTGACCTCGCAGGTGTCAGCATGGAAGAGGTCATGCCCTGGACCACCGGCGAAAGCCTCGTGCCACTCGGTCAAGGCCAGAGCCGCACAAGCCCCGTCGCCATGGAGTACGCCGCCGAAGCGTCCTACGCACCGATGGTGGCGTTGCGGGCGGGCAAATGGAAATACACCCGCTGCACCCTCGACCCGGAACAGCTTTTCGATCTAGAGGCCGATCCGCATGAGCTGACCAACCTCGCAAGCGATCCGGCCCATGCCGAGACGCTGGCCGAGTTCCGCGCCGAGGCCGATGCGCGCTGGGATCTCGATCGGTTCGACGGCGACGTCCGCGAAAGTCAGGCCCGGCGCTGGGTCGTCTATGAGGCGTTGCGCAATGGCGCCTATTACCCATGGGATTACCAGCCGCTGCAGAAAGCCTCGGATCGCTACATGCGCAACCACATGGATCTCAACGTGCTGGAAGAAAACCAACGCTTCCCGCGCGGCGAATAGCGACGCCCGTCCAGATTTCATTTTCAATTGGGAGGCCAGCCCCCCAAACCCCCCGGGATATTTACGGCAAGAGGAAGACAGGGGCGCATTCCCGGCTTCTTCTTTGGTGAAATACTCCCGCCGGAGGCATGAAATCTATGCGATGCCGGATCAGGCGAGCACAAGTTTCGCCGCAATCGCCCACATGGTCAGCCCGACCAGCACGTCGAGCACCTGCCACGCCCGCGCGCTGGTGAACAGAGGGCGCAAGAGCCGCGCACCAAACCCGAGCGAGAAGAAAAAGAAAAAGCTCGAGAGCACCGCACCCGCGCCGAAAGCAAGCGCCGGGTCATATTGCGCCGAGATACCGCCGAGGAGGACCACCGTGTCGAGATAGACATGCGGGTTGGCCCATGTGAGCGTCAGGCAGGTCAAGAGCGCCGCAGCGAGCGGCACACGTTCGCGCCCCTCTGTCGCCAATGCCTCACCACCGCGCCACGCGGCACGAAAGCTCATCGCGCCGTAGACCATGAGGAATGCCGCGCCACCCCAGCGCGCGATCTCGACCGCCGCTGGGAACCGCTCGACGAGGACACCGAAGCCCGCCACGCCCGCCACGATCAGCACCGCATCCGAAAGCGCACAAGTCAGCACCACGGGCAACACATGCTCGCCGCGCAACCCCTGTCGCAGAACGAAGGCGTTCTGTGCGCCGATGGCAAGGATCAGCGAAAACCCGAGCGCGAACCCGGCAATGGCAGCTTGCAACATGATGTGACCCCTCCCTGGTGCCGCGCGGTTTCGAGACAGACGCGATACCGACGCAATACCGACGTGATACAGACCCCCGTTTCCGAGGCCAACCCAAGAAAAAACGGCGCCCCGCAGGACGCCGCCTCAACACCTGTCAAAGACGGATCAGAGCTGATCCATGACCTCGTCGGAAGCTTCGAAATTGGTCGTGACGCGCTGCACGTCGTCGTCATCCTCAAGCGCGTCAATGAGCTTCATCAGCTTCTGCATGCTCTCAAGGTCCATCTCGGTTGTGGTGGTCGGACGCCAGACGAGCTTGGTCGACTCGGATTCGCCAAGCTCCGCCTCGAGCGCGTTCGACACTTCGTTGAGATCGGTGTCGGCGCACCAGATGACATGGCCGTCCTCGCTCGACTCCACGTCTTCCGCACCGGCCTCGATTGCTGCCATCATGACAGTGTCTGCATCGCCAACAGAGGCCGGATACGACACCTCGCCCTTGCGTTCGAACATGAACCCGACCGAGCCCGTTTCGCCGAGGTTGCCGCCGTTCTTGGAAAAGGTCGAGCGCACCGTCGAGGCGGTCCGGTTGCGGTTGTCGGTCATCGCCTCAACGATCACCGCGACGCCGTTCGGGCCATAGCCCTCATAGCGGATTTCTTCGTAATCGTCGCCTTCCCCGGCGGTCGACTTCTTGATCGCGCGTTCGATCACGTCCTTGGGCACCGATTGCGTCTTGGCTTCTTTAACCGCGAGGCGCAGGCGCGGGTTCTTCTCGGGATCGGGGTCGCCCATCTTGGCGGCGACGGTGATCTCCTTGGAAAGTTTAGAGAAAAGTTTCGACCGCGCGGCGTCCTGACGTCCTTTGCGGTGCTGGATATTTGCCCATTTACTATGGCCGGCCATATCTACGCGTGCCCTGTTTGTTGCTAAATCTGGCTCCCTATAGCGCAACCGCGGGCAGGCCTGCAAGCTGAGCGGAGACACGCCTTTTTCCCCGCAAGCACCGCTTGCCATCGCGGCGTGGCTGCGTTTGGGTAGGGCAACGCGTGAAAGGCAGACCATGACCCAAGACCAGATTATCCTGTTCTCTCTCTTCGGCGCAGTGTTCGCCCTGCTTCTGTGGGGGCGTTTTCGCTATGACCTCGTGGCGTTCACGGCGCTCATGGTGGGGGTCGTGGCGGGCGTTGTGAAGGTCGATGATGCCTTTAGCGGGTTTGGCCATCCGGCAACGCTCGTGGTGGCGCTCGTGCTCGTGGTCTCGGCCGGGCTGATGCGCTCGGGAGCGGTCTTTCTCATCACCCGCACCTTGGTCGATAGCTCGCGCAAGCTTGGCAGCCACATCGCCCTCATGGGCGGGATCGGCGCGGTGCTTTCGGCCTTCATGAACAACGTGGCGGCGCTTGCCCTGCTGATGCCGGTCGATGTGCAAACCGCACGCAAGGCCGGGCGCAGCCCCGCGCTGTCGCTGATGCCGCTCTCCTTCGCAACGATCCTTGGCGGCATGGCAACGCTCATCGGCACGCCCCCCAACATCATCATCGCGACGATCCGCGAGGAATCCCTTGGCGCCCCCTACCGTATGTTCGATTTCGCCCCTGTGGGCGGCATCACGGCGCTGGCTGGCCTGATCTTCGTGGCCCTGATCGGCTGGCGCCTGATCCCTGCGCGCGAGGACGCAGGCAAGAAGGTTTCCGATCTGGATCAATACCTTGCCGAACTAACTGTGCCCGAAGAAAGCAAGCTGATCGGCAAACGCCTTGGCGAACTTCAGGGACAGGCCGACGATTCCGATGTCGCTCTGATCGGCCTCATGCGGGACGACAAGCGCCGCTATGGGGCCGCACGCAATACCGTGCTCGAGGCGGGCGATGCGATCCTGATCGAGGCAACACCGGATGCGCTCGACGAATTCCGTGCCGCGCTTGACCTCGACTTTGCCGATTCCAAACGCGAGGAACATCTCAAGGCGGCTGGCGAAGGACTTGATATGGTCGAATTGGTGGTGCCGGAAACCGCGCGCATCAATGGCAAGACCGCACAGAGCCTTGGTCTTGCCTGGCGTCAAGGCGCGGTGCTCTTGGGGATTTCCCGCGAAGGTCGCCGCATCCGCAGCCGCATCCGCAAAACGGAGGTCCGGCCCGGCGATATTCTTTTGCTTCTGGTGCCCAAGTCGCGCGGTGCGGACATTACGGAATGGCTCGGCTGTCTGCCGCTCGCCAATCGCGGCTATGCGGTGACCAACAATCGCAAGGTCTGGCTCGCGATTGGTCTCTTTGGGGCGGCCGTTCTGGCGGCCTCGATCGGCCTTGTGTACCTGCCTATCGCGCTTGGCCTCGTGGTTATTGCCTATGTGCTGTCGGGCATTTTGCCGGTCACGGAAATCTATGATCAGATCGAATGGCCCGTGGTGGTGCTGCTCGGGTCGATGATCCCGCTCGGCGCGGCGCTCGAAGATGCGGGTGGCACCGAGTTGATCGCCGGTTCCCTTGTGACGATCACCGAAGGCATGCCGACCTGGGCCGTGCTAACGCTTCTGATGATGGTGACGATGACGCTCTCGGATGTGCTCAACAACACCGCGACGACCATTGTCGCCGCCCCCGTGGGTATCCAAATGGCGCAATCGCTCGACGTCTCGGCCGATCCGTTCCTGATGGCTGTCGCCGTTGCTGCCTCCTCGGCCTTCCTGACCCCGATCGGGCACAAGAACAACACGCTGATCCTTGGTCCTGGCGGCTATCGCTTTGGCGATTACTGGCGCATGGGCTTGCCGCTCGAAATCCTTGTGGTCGCGGTTTCGGTGCCTGCGATCCTCGTCTTCTGGCCGCTCTAGGACACTAGATTTACCTGCCGCGCCCCGCCATCAGGCGCGCCATATCGAGCATGCGACAGGAAAACCCCCATTCGTTGTCATACCAGCCAAAGACCCGCAAAAGCCCGCCGACCGACACTGACGTCTCGCGCCCCGAGAGGATGAGCGACTCGGGCCGCGCGCGCAGGTCGGTCGAGACCAGCGGCTTCTCGGTCCACCCCAAGACACCACCGTGCGCCACTTCGCCCTTCAAGAGCGTATTGACCCCCTCCACCGTGGTTTCGACCTCGGTCTGAATCGTCAGGTCGATGGCCGAGACAGAGGCGGTCGGCACCCTGATCGCCCGCGCAAGAACCCGCCCCGCAAGATCCGGCAACACCGCGTCAATCAAGCGCCCGGCGCTTGTCGTGGTCGGCACCATCGAAAGCGCTGCCGCCCGGCTTCGGGCCAACCCGCCACCGCGGGGCTTGTCAACGGTTGGCTGGCTCCCGGTATAGCAATGCACTGTGGTCATGTGGCCGCTGATGAGACCATAGGAAGCATCCAGAACCTTGAGAAGCGGGGCCAGCGCGTTGGTGGTGCAGGATGCATTGGAGACGATCCGGTGATCCCCGAGTTCCGCCTCGTTCGCGCCCATGACAAGGGTCACGTCCGCCTCATCCGACGGCCCGGAAATCAACACCGCGCCCGCCCCAGCGGCCAGCCCGCGTTCAGCCACAGCGCGCGACCCGGCCATGCCGGTGCATTCGAGCACCACATCCACGTCGCCCAAGTTCAGCTCGGACAAATCCCGCACCCCATGAAACGGGATCGCTTTGCCATCGAGGATCAACCGCCCTGCCGCGGTCTCGACCGTGCCGCCATAGGGGCCGAAAACGCTATCATATTCAAAGAGATAAGCACAGGTCTCGAGCGGCTCGATATCGTTGATGCCGACGATCTCGATATCGCCGTATCCGCCTTGCCCGAGGATGCGCAGAAGGGTCCGGCCAATCCGGCCAAACCCGTTGAGAAATACTGTCGTGCGATGCTCGCCCATGCGCGTCTCCCCTGATTGCCCCTGTTTCACAAGGTTTGCAGCCCGAGGACAAGCGCGTTTTCGTGATGCCCCCCATCACGCAGCATGGATCAGAGCGGCATATGCCGGTTCACGTCCTTGTAAAGGAGGTAGCGGAACTTGCCTGGTCCCCCCGCATAACAGGCCTGCGGGCAGAAGGCGCGCAACCACATGTAATCGCCCGCCTCGACCTCGACCCAATCCTGATTGAGCCGATAGACCGCCTTGCCCTCAAGAACATAAAGCCCGTGCTCCATGACATGAGTTTCGGCAAAGGGGATGACCGCCCCCGGCTCGAAGGTGACGATATTGACATGCATGTCGTGGCGCAGGTCATCCGGCTCGACAAATCGCGTCGTCGCCCACTTGCCCTCGGTATCGGGCATGGCGTTGGGCGCGACCTCGGTCTCGTTGGTGACAAAGGCCTCCGGCGCATCAAGCCCATCGACCGCCTCATAGGCTTTGCGCACCCAATGAAAGCGCGCCGGTTCTGTGCCCTCATTGCCAAGCGTCCAGTCACTCCCGGCAGGGATATAGGCATAGCCTCCCGGCGCCATCTCGTGACGCGTGCCCTCGATCGTGAGGACCACCTCACCCTCGACCACGAATAGCACCGCTTGCGCCTCGGGATCGGTCTCGGGCCGCGTGCTGCCCCCGCCCGGAAGCACCTCGGCGATATAGTGCGAGAACGTCTCGGCAAAACCCGACAAGGGCCGCGCCAGAACCCAGAACCGCGAGTCGGTCCAGAACGGAAGCTGCGACGTCACGATATCGCTCATCGTGCCGCGCGGGATGACCGCATAGGCTTCGGTGAACATGGCGCGATCGGTCAAAAGCTGGGTCTGGGGCGGCAATCCCCCTTTGGGCGCGTAATATTGGGTCATCTGTGTGGTCTCCATCGGCTTACCCCATCATGGCGCGTCGGATCGCCCCGGTCCAATCCGATCCGTGGGTTTGCACCATGAAACATTCGTTGGAATTATTTGAAAATCACGACTCAAGCGGCTCGATAAGCTCTGGCCCGCCGGCGCGGTTGGAATTGACCGCCCGGTCCACCTGATGAAAGGACAAGAGGTCCTCGGGCGGTGCGCTCATCAAAGGCGCCGCTCCATGCCCCGCTTCACCAAGCCAAAGCGCCCAGTCCTCATGCCCGATCACCACCGGCATCCGATGGTGAATGCGGGCCATGTTGCGGTTCGCCCCTGTGGTCACGATGGCGCATGTTTCCAGCCGCCCATCTGGCCCGTCCCAGTCCTGCCATATCCCCGCAAGCGCCAACGGCCCTTCCGCATGGATATACCATGGCCAGCGCACGCCCTCGCCATCCTTGGTCCATTCATAGAAGCCGCTCACCGGGATCAGGCAACGCCGTGCCCGACAGGCGGCTCGGAACGCAGGTTTGGTCGCGATGGTCTCGGCCCGGGCATTGATCAGAAGCGGGCCATCGTCCACCGCCTTGTACCAGGTCGGCACAAATCCCCAGCGCATCCCCAGAAGCTGTCGCTCCCCCTCAGCCGCGCGCACCACATGAACCCGCGTCGTCGGGCAAACATTGAAATTCGGGATATCCGGCAGGTCATTGGCCGGGGCAGCGTCAAAAAGGCGCGCCATGGCATCATTGGGCAAGGTGATTGCAAATCTTCCACACATGTATACACCCTACCACCGGGCCACGCTTGGCTCATGCGGAAAATCGCCCTTCGCAAAAAGGATCAGACCCGAAAATGGCAGTCACCGTTCAACAGCACGCCCAGAAAATCATGGGTCTTATGAACAGCGGTAGTTTCAAGGCTGCGGCCAAGGCGGCCAAAGGGGCGATGAAAGCCTTCCCGCACGAAGCCAATTTCGTCAACCTCGCCGCCTCCGCCATGGCCCAGAGCGGTGATGGGCGCGCGGCGATCACGATGTTCTCCAAGGCGCTCAAGATGCGCCCCGGCGATGTCGAGATACAGAATAACCTGATCCAGGCCCTGATCCAGACCGGCCAGCACGTCAAGGCACAGGAATTGATCGCCAAGCTCTTGCCCAAACGCGCCGATCCGAGCGCGCTTTGGTTCTTCAAAGGCGCGTCACTCTCCCAGAGCGGCGACTCCAAGGGCGCGATCGCGGCGCTGACCAAGGCGATCGAGGCCAACCCGAAACATGCGATGGCCTATAACCTGCGCGGCATTGCCCATGCGACCGAGAACGATGAGCAAAGCGCCATCGCCGATTTCCGCCGCGCGCACGAGTTGAACCCGCGCGATCCCGACCCGCTTGCCAATATCGGCCTGCCTTTGGCGCGCACGGGGGATCCCGACGCCGCGCTTGCAGCGGTCGAAAAGGCGCTCGCGATCAATCCCAACCATGTCAATGCACTGCACCGTCAGGCGATCCTGCTGGCCGAGGAAGGCCGGATCGAAGACGCGATTGCCGCCTATACCTACCTGCTGACCATTGATCCGCTGCACGCCGAAGGCTACGCGGAACTCGCGGCGATGCAATCGCGCGAAGAAAACCGCGCCCTTTTGCCGGACATCCTGACGGCGCAAAAGAAGCTGCCGCCGAGATCGCCCTTTCAGGCCGACCTCAACCGCGCAGTCGGAAATATCCACTTTCAACTCGGCGACTACGGCAAGGCCGCCACGGCTCTGGCCCGGTTCAACGACTGGAACGCCAAGCTGCGCCCCTATGACAGCGGGGCTGAGGCCGCCGAATGTGACCGAATTCTCGCCGCCTTCCCGCTGGGCGCGCCGCTGCCGGCCGGTGGAGACCGCGACACGCCGACCCCCATCTTCGTGCTCGGCCAGCCTCGCTCGGGCACCACGCTGAGCGAGATGATCCTGACCGCACATCCGCAGGTGCAATCCTGTGGCGAATTGGACATGGCACGCCGACTCGTGGCCGCGCTTGAAGAAACCGGCGAGGCCTTTGACCCCGCCGCCTTTGCCGCCGGGTTCCGGGCCGACATGCCGCCGGTTGCGGCACAGGCACGTGCCTTCGTCGACAAAATGCCGCTCAACTATCGCTATATCGGCTATCTCCTCGCCGCCTTCCCCGAGGCGCCGATCCTCCATATTGCCCGCGATCCCCGCGATGTCGCGCTCTCCATGTGGCGGAGTTACTTCCCCGCCGGAGGCATGGCCTTTACCTTTGACCAACGCGCCATGGCCAAGAGCGCCAATACCTACCGCCGCTACATGGCCCATTGGGAGGCGCTCGCGCCCGACCGCATCCTGACGCTCGACTATGGCGAGATCGTCTCCGACCTGCCTGCCACCGCCCGGCGCATGGCCGATTTCTGCGGCCTCGACTGGCATGACGCCATGGCCGCCCCCGAAAAGAACACCGCCGCCGTGCGCACCGCCTCTGTGGTGCAGGTGCGCCAAGGCGTACACAAGCGCTCGCTCGGCGGCTGGCGCCGCATGGAAGACGCGCTTGGCCCCTTCCTGAATGAACTCGACCCGGCCCTTTGGCCGGACCTGACGTGAGAGACCCCAAATGACCCCGCAACAGATCGCAGATAAACTCGCCCAACAGCTACAGACCGGACAGTTCAACGCCGCCGCGAAGCTCGCCAAATCCGCGCATAAGCAATTCCCGCGCGAGCCGCATTTCGCCAATGTCGCGGGCACGGCACTGGCCAACTGCGACAAGGGCCGCGAGGCGCTGCCTTATTTCGTCAAGGCGGTGCAGCTCATGCCCGACCACGAAGAATACCAAAACAACCTCGTGCACGCCTATATCGTCGCCAATCAGCACGACAAAGCGCGCGAGCTTGGCGAACGCTACGCAGCACAACGCAAAAACCCGCTCAAGGTTTATGAACTGCTGTTGTTCTCTGCCAACCTGCGAAGCCAGCGAGACCGGATCATCGACATCGCAACCCGCGCCCTTGATCTGCTCGACGGGCCGGCACGGCTTGGCTTTCTCCTGCCCCGCGCCACGGCCTATGAAGAACTTGGCGCGGCGAAAGAGGCCGAGGCCGATCTCGAGGAAGCCCGCAGCCTCGATCCCGAGAACCCCGCCGTCATCGACACCACCGCGAATTTCTATCTCTCGCAATTCCGCCCGGAAGAGGCGCTCGCACTTGTCGAAACGGCCCTCGAGAAACAGAATGACCTCCCGGCGCTCTACATCACGCAGGCCGCAGCCCTGACCGCTGTGGGCCGCATCGACGATGCCCGCACCGCGCTCTACAAGACGCTGGACCTCGCGCCAAACCACCGTGGCGCCCTGACCCAGCTGGCCGAGATCGAGACCCCCGAGGCCCTTCCCGAACTACGCGAGAAAATCCGCAAGGCGCTGCAATCGACGCCGCGCGGCTTGAACGAATGGTGCCGCCTGATGATGTCGCTTGGAGAAATCGACTTCCGGCTCAAGAATTACTCCGCCGCCGGCAAGTCCTTCGCCAAGGCCCGCGAAGAGCTGGCCTATCTGTTCAAATGGCACCCGGAAAACAGCGAAGGGAACTTCAAGCGCGTGATCGATGCGACGCCGAAAGGCCCGGCGATCCTGCGTCCCGACGCGGCGAAATCGCCGCGCCCGCTCTTCGTCGTGGGCCAACCGCGCTCGGGCACGACCCTGACCGAGATGGTGCTTGCGGCCCATCCGGACGTGGCAAGCTGTGGCGAACTTGGTGCCGCAACAAAAGCCGCTCAGACGTTCCTAAAGGACGACGCGCCAGAATTTGATCCGGCCCGTTTCGAGGAAACCTACCGCGCCAACCTGCCGCCGCATGCGGCTGGCCATGTCGCGCTCGCCGACAAGATGCCGGGCAACTACCGCTATGTCGGGATGATCCTGCACGGCATCCCCGGCGCCCGCATTATCCATCTCGAACGCGATCCGCGCGACGTGGCGCTTTCGATGTGGCGCAAGGTCTTCAAGGCCGAGGGCATGCGCTACACCAACGATCTGGCCCACATGGCGATCGAAGCGAACTTCTACCGCCGCTTCATGAACCACTGGAAAGCGGAATTCCCCGATCAGTTCATGACCATCACCTATGACGGTCTCGTTGGGGATATCGAAGGCACGAGCCGCGCCATGGCTGAATACTGCGGCCTTGAATGGTGCGAGGCGATGATGGAGCCGCAAAAAACCAAATCCACCGTGCGGACCGCCTCGGTCACGCAGGTCCGTGAGGGCGTGCACAAACGCTCTGTCGGCGGCTGGCGCCGCATGGAAGACGCGCTCAAACCTTTCGTCGAAGGGCTCGACCCGGCGCTTTGGCCCGAGCTTGATCTCGAACAGGACTAAACGATGAAAGGGGGCGGCACAGACCGCCCCTTAACGTTTGTATTCCTTGCGCGCGATCTCGATGCGCGCCTCGGTCATCGCCATTTCCTTAAGGATATCCTGTCGCCGCGCCCGGTCGTCGGTCTCGCGCAACTCCTCGCGCAAGCGACTCAACTCGCGCGAAAGCGAGACGAATTCCGGCACCCCGCCCGCTTCTTTCACCAACCGATTCAAAAGCGCATTCTCCGGATCATCCTCCTTCGGCAACGGCTTCCCCGCCCCTTCAAGGTTCTCGAACGCGCCATCGGCCTCCGCCTCGCGGATTTTCTGGTTGATCAGATCAATGAGCGGGTGATCCAAAACGCCGGTCCTTTCCTGCCCAAGTCTTGCTGCAAAGGCCTTAATGTCAAGCCGATGCTTGACCTCGCGCAAGCGCGGGTGCATGTCAACGCCATGCTGATTTTCAAGATTTTCCGTGAACAGGAATGGGCCGACCTGCGCGCCTCAGGCAAGACACAAGGCGCGCCTGTCGATATCGCCGACGGGTTCGTCCATTTCTCCACTGCCGAGCAGGTTGAAGAAACCGCCGCCAAGCATTTCGCAGGCGAGGACGGCCTCTTTCTCCTCGGTCTCGAGACCGACAGGCTCGGGGATGCGCTCAAATGGGAACCCTCGCGCGGTGGCGCGCTCTTTCCCCATCTCTATCGCGACCTAACGCTCGAGGACGTGGCTTGGGCCCAACCCCTGCCGCTCGAGAACGGCACGCATCAATTCCCAGCGGGGCTTGGCACATGACCTTCCTTGAGAAACTGGGCCTGCGCGCCCTGCACTGCATCGATCCCGAGACGGGCCATGGCCTCGCCATCAAGGCGCTTCAGACCGGCCTCGCCCCCGCGCCCGGCACGATCACCACGCCGCGCCTCGCCACAACTTTGGCCGGGATCGACCTGCCAAACCCCATCGGCCTCGCCGCCGGGTTCGACAAGAATGCCACCGCGCTCGACGGGCTTGCCAAGTCGGGCTTCGGCTTTGTCGAAGTCGGTGCCGCGACACCCCGACCCCAGCCCGGCAACCCCAAACCGCGCCTGTTCCGCCTCTCCGAGGACCGTGGCGTCATCAACCGTTTCGGCTTTAACAATGACGGCATGGAGGCCATCGCCGCCCGCCTCGCCAAACGGCCCAAGGGCGCCGTGATCGGCCTCAACCTCGGCGCCAATAAGGACAGCGCCGACCGCGCCAGCGACTTTGCCAAGGTGCTCGCCACCTGCGGCGCCCATCTCGATTTCGCGACGGTCAACGTCTCGTCTCCCAACACCGAGAAGCTCCGCGATCTTCAGGGTAAGGCCGCCCTCTCTGCGCTCCTTGCGGGCGTCATGGAGACTCGCGACGCGCTCGCGCACCCGATCCCTATCTTTCTGAAGATCGCCCCCGATCTCTCCGAGTCCGAGCTCGCCGAGATCGCCGAGGTCGCGCTCGAGGCCAAGCTGGACGCGGTGATCGCCACCAATACGACGCTCGACCGCACCGCGCTCGTCTCGCGCCACAAGGTAGAGACAGGTGGCCTCTCTGGCGCGCCGCTTTTCACAAAATCAACCCGCGTCCTCGCCCGCCTCTCCGCCCTGACCGAAGGCAAGCTGCCCCTCGTCGGCGTCGGCGGAATTTGCAATGCACAGGACGCCTATGACAAAATCTGCGCCGGGGCCTCTGTGGTCCAACTCTATAGCGCGCTGGTCTATCACGGCATGTCTCTCGTTGGCGAGATCGCCGAGGGCCTCGACGCACTTCTTGAACGCGATGGTTTCGCCAACGTGGCCGAGGCCGTCGGCTCCAAACGGGAGGCTTGGCTATGATCACCATCTGGCACAATCCGCGCTGCTCCAAATCGCGCGAGACCCTTGCCCTGATCGAGGACAAGGGCGATGTCTCGGTGCGCAAATACCTCGAGGAAGCGCCGAGCGAGGCGGAAATCCGCGAGGCGCTCGCCCTTCTCGGCCTGAAGCCGATCGATATGATGCGCCCGCGCGAAACCGCCTTCCGCGATATGGGACTGTCCAAGACCGATCCCGACGACATGCTCATCGCCGCCATGGTGCAAGAGCCGAAACTGATCGAACGCCCGATTGTCTTTGCAAATGGCAAGGCGGCGCTTGGCCGTCCGCCCGAGGCCGTGCTCGATCTATTCTAACTCGCTCGGCAACGGCATCAGCTTGGGATCGCGGAACCGCTGCAACCGCCGCGCCGCGTCCATGGCGAATTTCTGCACGATCTTTTTGCGCCGCGCCGGGGCAAGTTTGTCCTCCGGCGCCATGCGAACGATCTCTGCATCATAGGCATCCGCCATGATAAGCCCCGTTTCTTCGGGCAAAAGATCGGTCGGAAAGTCCGTATCCACAGCCCAGAAATAGCGGTCACACCACTCAAGATACCCCTGCCACTTGCTGTCGCTCTGGAAATCCGCCCGGCTCGATTTGCACTCGACAATCCACAACTCGCCCTTCGGCCCAAGCGCCATTACGTCAACCCGCAACCCCCGCACCGGCACGAACTCCTCGACCGCGGCAAAGCCATGGCCGCGCAGGTGGCGCGAGACGCCACGCGCAAGAAGCTGTCCGGGTTGCAGGATCTCTGTCATGGCCTCACCGTGAACAATCCGTGAACAAAATTCAAGCCCTTCCACACTGCGCCCCCTTGTCGTTGCCTCAACAAAGGACTACCTGTGCCAAAGGCGGGTTCTGCCCTTCTCGTGATACGGTTGCATTCCGGTGGCCTTAAGCAATTCCGAGGGAGCTGGCTCTGTTCAGGTCCTGGCCTGATTACCTGGCGCCCACCTGTATAAACAGGTCCTCGGGAATGAGATAACCACACGGCTGCGTTTGCGGGCCCGCCGCTTTCCTCTCTTGCCCTGCTCCGCTAGGCTCGGGGCAAAGACCAAAGGAGCTATCCCATGTTTGCGCGCGACGCCCTGTCCTACGAAGCCGTCCCCCTGCCCAACCGAAGCGATATGAGCGACGCCGAGATGCTTGCCGCGGCCACTGCCTATTTCGATGCGATGAAGACCCGCCACACCGTGCGTGACTTCACAGACCGGCCTGTGCCGCGCGACGTGATCGACACCTGCATCCGGACCGCAGGGCGCGCCCCGTCTGGCGCCAATCATCAGCCATGGCACTTCGTCGCCATTGCCAACCCGGCGCTGAAATCCCGCATCCGCGCCGAGGCCGAGGAAGAAGAACGCCGCTTTTATGATGGCGGCGCCCCCGACGAATGGATCAAGGCGCTTGAACCAATTGGGACCAATGCCGACAAACCCCACCTCGAGATCGCGCCCTGGCTCATCGTGATCTTCGCCCAGAGATATGGCACCTTCGATGACGGCACCCGCTACAAGAACTACTACGTGCCCGAAAGCGTTGGCATTGCCACGGGCTTCCTGATCTCCGCCCTGCATCAAGCTGGCCTGTCTGTCCTGACACATACGCCAAATCCGATGAAGTTTCTTAACGGCGCCCTCGCGCGTCCTGATGCCGAGAAGCCCGTGATGATCCTCGCCGTCGGACACCCTGCCGAAGACGCGGCCATCCCCTCGGTCGCCAAGATCAAGAAACCGCTCGATCAGATCCTGACAGTCTACGAATAACGAAAAAGGCAGGTGCCCATGGCACCTGCCTTTCCTGAAAAACCTGTCACGCGCTTACTTGCGCTTTGACGACGCCTCGACCGGCACGGGGACAAGCCGCGCGGGCATCACCGGGAGGTCATCCCGCTTGCCGCCTCCGGGCGTGTCGTCTTGTGCCATGCGCATGATCGAAATCGCGAACTGCACCCCGGCAAAGACGATACCGTTGAACATGAAGAGCATCACCACGGCCACGAGACCGCCCGAAGTGCCCGACACGAGATGCCAGAGGTTGCCGACGTTGAAATAGAGCAGAAGCCCGACGAAAATCGCCGAGAGGCCAAAACCGGCAAGCACCTGCGTGATATACAAACGGATCAATTTGGGCATGAGAGACTCTCCCTTCTTCCTATAGAAGCTATGCCGTTTCTCGAATATGGCAAGGGGAATCCCACCAAAGCGACATTTTGGGCCAATCTTTGCGTTGCGAGGGGCGGATTTCTTGCATCTCCCCGCACCCGCCCCCTAGGCTCTGCCCAAAAGAGGAGCAGAGACATGCCGGACGCCCGCGCCACCGCCCACCAAACCGCCAGAGACACCGTTGCCGCCCGGATGCCCGAACTGTCACGCTGGACCCGCGATATCTGGGAGTTTGGCGAGACCGCTTGGCGCGAATACAAAAGCGCGGCCTATTACGTCGACCTCCTGCGCCGCGAGGGCTTCACCGTCGAAGAAGGCTCGGCAGGCATGCCAACCGCTTTCTGCGCCACATGGGAAAACGGCGACGGGCCGACCATCGGCGGCTACGCGGAATATGACGGCATCCCCGGCAATTGTCAGGCGGCAGAACCCCGCAAGATGCCCCGCCCCGGTCTCGGGCCCCATGCGGGCGGCCATACCGATCCCCATTCCGCCCTTGGCATGGGGGCGCTTGGCGGCTTCCTCGCCACCAAGGCCGCGATGCAGGCACATGACATCCCCGGTCGGCTCAAGTTCTTTGGCGAACCCGCCGAGAAGGTGCGCGGTTCCAAGCCGATCCACGCCGCCGCCGGATATTACGACGATCTCGACGCCGCCCTGTCGTTCCATCCCTTCTACATGGCCCCGCTCTGCAACACCGTGCGCTGGGATACCCATTGCGGCGTCGGCTATGGCGTCATCTACGAATTCACCTGCGAGGAACCTGAGACATGGATGGCAGGCGGCGATGCCTCTCCCATCCCGGCAAGCAATGCCGCCGCCCGCGCCCCCGGCGCAACGGACGCCATGGTGCAGATGTATCAATCCGCCAAAGCCTTGCGCGAACACATCATGGCGCCGGGCCAAAGCTGGTCGATGAACGAAACCATCCTCAGTCACGGACAGGCCACCGCCGACAATATCCCGGCCCAGATCGCCGAGATCATGTATTTCATCCGCATTTCCGAAGTCTCGGAGGCCGAGCATATCATCCGCGGCCTCGATCACTTCGCCGAGGCCGCTGCCCGGCTTTGTCATTGCTCTTGGCGTCGTCGCTGGGTCGCCAAGTCGCGACCGGGCCTGCCCAACCACGCGCTCGCCGCCGCAACCTATGCCAATCTCGAAACGGTCGGCGCGCCGCGATGGGGCGCGGAGGCCCGCAGCTTCGCCCGCGCGATCCAGACCGAGCTTGGCCTTGAGGCGATGGAGGATCCCTTTCTGCCGATGATATCCGAGCTGATGCCCCCCAAGGAGGCAGAAGCCGCCCTGCGCGACATCCTCCCGCCCTCGCAGCGCCATTTCACCTCGGATGACTATACCGAGTATTGTTGGCACGCCCCGACCGTGCGGCTCTATATCGGTCGCCCCGCCCTTTCCGCGCCCGAAGGCTACACCTATCCCGCATGGGCGATGAACGCGATGGGGGGACATGGGCCTTGCATCGACCCGATGATGGAGACAGCGGCACAGGTGCTCGCCCTGACGGCGCTTGATTGCCTCACCAATCCGGCACTTCTCGAAGAGGCACAGGCCGAGTTCAAAGCCCGCACCGGCGGCGGAATCGGCGGCACTGACTGGCTCGCCCCGCTCTGCGACTACACTCCACCCCTCGACGCCCGCTGGCCGGAATACATTACGACCGCACGCGGCGAAGATTGGGTCATCCCGACCCGTGCTTAGACTGATCTAGAGCGTTCTGTATGGGCAAGGTCTTCTAGAAGACGTTGCCTTTCTCAGAAGTCTTCCGGCTTCGCTTCGCGCGCCATGTGGTCGAGGACGGCATTGACGAATTGCCGCTCCTTGCCACCGGGATAGAACGCCTCGGCAAGCGCCACATACTCCGCGATCACAACCTTGGCCGGTGCGTCCCCATGCGTGACTTCGGCCCCTGCCGCCCGAAACAACGCGCGCAGCGTCGAGTCGATCCGCGCGATCGGCCATTTCGCCACAAGCGCCCGGTCCGTCATCTGGTCGATCTGCGCCTGATAGTTCACCGCATCCTCAAGCGTGCGCGTGAAAAGGTCCACATCGCCCTCGAGCATATCGTACTCATCAAACTGTTCGCCAAAGCGATGGTCCAGAAATTCAAGGCGGACCTTGTCCACGGTCTGCCCGCGAAGCTCCATCTGGTAGAGCGCCTGCACGGCATAGAGCCGGGCCGCGGATTTCATCTTGCGTTTCTGGTTGCCGGAAAGGGTCATGCGGTCGGGTTGTCCTTGAGTTCACCAGCGATCTTGAATTCCTCGGAGGCCGGCATGAATCCGACGCCCTTGCGCTGGCCGCCCCACTTACGCGTGAGCGCGATAAGATGCAAGGCCGCCGCAGCCGCCCCACCGCCCTTATTCTGATCTTTCGGATCGGCGCGCACTTCGGCCTGCGTGCGGTTCTCGACCGTGAGGATTCCGTTGCCGATGCAAAGCCCCTGAAGCCCCAAAAGCTGGATCGCCCGGCTCGAATCATTGCAGACCGTCTCGTAATGCGTCGTCTCGCCACGAATGACACAGCCAAGCGCCACGTAACCATCGAAATTGCTCATCCGTTCGGCAATCCCGATCGCCGTCGGAATCTCAAGCGCGCCGGGCACTTCGACAACCTCGTAAGTGCCGCCCGCCGCCTCGATCTCGGCCGTGGCCCCTGCGAGCATGTTGTCGGCGATATCCTTGTAATAGGGAGAGATCACGATGGCGAGCTTGACTGGTTTGTCAAACTCCGGGCGGGGAAGGATATAGTGCTTTTCTGCGCCGGCCATGGGCTCACTCCTTGGAAATCGGGCGGGTGCCCACAATGGACAGCCCGTAGGCGTCGATACCGAGATATTGCGTCCGGGGCGAGTCGGTCAGAAGGACCAAATCGCTCATCCCCAGCGACGACAGGATTTGCGAGCCAAGCCCGGTGTGCTTGACGATCCGGGGGCGGTCATCCTCTTCGCCGAAATCGAGCTTGGGATGCGGTTCGCGGAACAATAGCACCGCACCGCGCCCTTCCTCGGCCACGATCTCCATCGCGCGGGCAAACTCGTCGCGCGGCTTTGCCCCGATGCCGAGCACATCCTGCAATTCATTGAGCGCATGGGTCCGCACCAAGACCGGCTCCGGCGTCGTCACATCGCCCTTGATAAGCGCAATATGTTCGATGCCGTGGATCACGTCGGTAAAGACCCGCATCTCCCAATCACCGCCAACATCCGCGGTCACTGTCTCGCGTCGCGTCTCGCGCACGAGGTTGTCGTGCTGGTGACGATAGGCGATCAGGTCTGAAATCGTGCCGATCTTGAGTCCGTGCACCTTGGCGAACGCCACGAGCTCCGGCAGGCGCGACATGGTGCCATCGTCATTCATAATCTCGCAAATGACCGCCGACGGGTTCAGCCCCGCCAGCCGCGAAATGTCGACCGACGCCTCCGTGTGCCCGGCCCGCACCAACACCCCGCCATTGCGCGCGCGCAGCGGAAAGACGTGCCCCGGTGTCGCGATCGCCGCCATGGTGTTCTGCTCGTTGATCGCGGTGGCCACGGTCAGCGCCCGATCCCCCGCCGAAATCCCTGTGGTCACGCCCTCTCGCGCCTCGATGGAGACGGTAAAGGCGGTTTCCATCCGGCTCGAATTGTTGACCGCCATCATCGGCAGGCCAAGCCGCTCAATCCGCTCGGCCGTCATCGGCAAACAGATCAGCCCCCGCCCATGCGTCGCCATAAAGTTGATCGCATCCGCATCTGCAAACTCCGCCGGGATGATGAGGTCTCCCTCATTCTCGCGGTCCTCGTGATCGACAAGGATATACATGCGGCCCTGCCGCGCATCCTCGATGATCTCCTCAATCGGGCTGATCGCATCGCGCAGCGATTCTTCCACGGGGCCGGGTGTCTCGAATGTCATGGGCTCTCTCTCGTCTACTCAAGCGCGGAAATACCGCAAGCAAGCCCCCTTGGCCAGAGGCGCAACCGGCATGGCCGGGCCGAACCCGACATTTGAGATGCACAATTGTCGCCCCTCGCCCACGGCTGAACATTCTACTTGGACCAATCCCGGCTCTGACCGCGGCCGTTCCCCACCTCAAGCAAGGTCATCCGCAATCCGCGTCACTGCGTAATCTAGGAACGCGCGGAGTTTCTGCGGCACCATCGCGCGCGGTTCATAGAGAAGATGTACCGGCCAGGGTTCCGGTTCAAAGCCTTGCAAGAGCGGCACCAACCTCCCCGCCTTGATCGCATCAGCCGCCTGATAGGAGAGAACCCGCGTGACCCCAAGACCGCGCACCGCGGCATCAATCGCCGCCTCCGCC
Source organism: Shimia aestuarii (assembly GCF_022814865.1). GTDB lineage: Bacteria > Pseudomonadota > Alphaproteobacteria > Rhodobacterales > Rhodobacteraceae > Shimia > Shimia aestuarii_A. Next base: position 74,507 of record NZ_JAKVRD010000008.1, read on the forward strand.
GTATTCACCACAAGGCGGGAGTGCACCGGCACGATGATCTCTTCGCGCCCATCACCAAAACGCCAATCCTGTGGCGACATCAGGTTTTGAAATGTGATCGCGTCATGCTGTGCAAGATCGTGTGGCGTCTCGGGCGTGCCGCGTTCTGCAAGATAGGCTGGGCTTGCACAGACGATGCGGCAAATCTCGCCCACCTTGCGCGCGATCAAATCACTATCGGGCAAGGGTCCGATCCGCACCGCAAGATCAAGATGCTCTTCTCGCAGGTTGACCGGACGATCCGTCAGCTCCAGACGAATATCGACCTCTCGAAACATCCGCAGGAAAGCCGTAACCGTGGGTAAGACATGCAACCTTCCAAAGACGACCGGCGCCGTCATCGTAAGCATCCCACGTGGCATCTTGAATTCACCTGACGCATTGCGCTCGGCCTCGGCCACGTCCTCAAGAATGCGTCGACAAGCGGCGAGATAGGTCTGGCCCGTATCCGTCAACGAAAGACCACGCGGCGACCGCAGCAACAGCTCCGCACCAAGCGAGGTCTCTAGCTCGGCCACCCGACGGCTGACCGTGGCGATGGGCATTCGCAGTGCCCGCGCCCCGGCTGTCAGGCTGCCTGCATCCACAACTTGCGCAAAAATCGACATGGTTTCGAGTCGGTCGGTCACTGATCTTTCCAAAAAATGAGAACTATCATCCCAGATTTACCGTCTACTCCTGCTTTTTGGAACCCTCTAAGTCTCGTCTCATCGCAAGCAAAAGGAGCTTCCACATGTCCCGCATCACCTACCCTGCGACGATCACCGCCGCCCCCGAAGCGTCTCAGCCGCTGTTGCAGGCCGTCGAGACACAGCTTGGCTCGGTGCCCAACCTGTTCCGCCTCGCCTCTGTCAGCCCCGCCGCCCTCGAAGGCTACCTCGGCCTTTCCGGCGCTCTCGGCAAAGGCCGCCTCCCGGCCGCCACCCGTGAACGGGTTGCCCTCGCCGTGGCTCAGGAAAACGGCTGCAACTACTGCCTCTCGGCGCATACCTACCTCGGCAAGAACCTCGCCAAGCTCGACGACGCCGAAATCGCCGCAAACCGTCTTGGCCGTTCGAACGACGCCAAAGCCGACGCTGCCGTGCGCTTTGCCGTAAGCGTGCTGAACGCACGCGGCCGTATCGCTGACGAAGACCTGAAGGCAGTGCGCGCGGCGGGCTATGACGATGGCCAGGTGATCGAGATCGTGCAGCATGTCGCGCTGAACATCTGGACCAACTACCTCAACGAACTTGCCCAGACCGAGATCGACTTCCCCGCGGTCCAAGCTGGCGATCTCGCCGCTTGACCTTGGTGTGGTGGCCGGGCTCGTCCCCCGTCCGGCCGCCCACCTGAACGCCCGAGACCCTTGAAAGGACCACCCCATGTCCCGCCCGCCGTTGCCGCCCTTCACCGAAGACACCGCCCGCGAAAAGGTACGTCTTGCCGAGGACGGCTGGAACGCCCGCGATCCGGCCAAAGTCACGCTCGCCTATTCCGTCGACAGCCGCTGGCGGAACCGTGCCGAATTTCCCGTCGGCCGTGCCGAGATCGAAGCCTTCCTGACCCGCAAATGGACACGCGAGCTGGACTACCGCCTGATCAAGGAGCTCTGGGCCTTCTCCGACAATCGCATCGCCGTGCGCTATGCCTATGAATACCACGACGACAGCGGCCAATGGTTCCGCGCCTATGGCAACGAGAACTGGGCCTTTGCCTCCGATGGTTTGATGACCGAGCGTCATGCAAGCATCAACGAACGCCCCATTTCCGAAGACGAACGCCTGTTCCACTGGCCCCTCGGGCGTCGGCCCGACACCCATCCAGGCCTGAGCGAGCTCGGGCTCTAACAAAGGAAGGACCGTCCCATGAACCCGCATTTTCCCTGCAATGCCGAACCGATCCGGCTCTATCGCAATCCCAAGTCCGGGCATTGCCACCGGGTCGAGCTGATGATGTCACTGCTTGGCGTGCCCTATGAGACCTATGATCTCGATATGGCCAACGGTGCCCACAAGTCGCCCGCCTTCCTCCGTTTCAGCCCCTTCGGCCAAGTGCCCGCAATCAATGACAACGGCACCATTTTGGCAGATTCAAACGCCATTCTCGTGTATCTGGTGCGCAATTATCCGGACGGGCACCGCTGGCTTCCGGATACGGCGCAGCACGGCGCCGAGGTGCAACGCTGGCTTTCGGTCGCCGCAGGCGAGATCGCTTCCGGTCCCGCAATCGCCCGACTGGTGTCCGTCTTTGGTGCCAAGTTGGATCAGGAGGCAGCCCAAGCCAAGGCACATCGCCTGCTTCGCGTCATGGAGGACACCCTCAAGACCCGTAGTTTCCTCACCGGCCGCGCCATCACCATCGCCGATATCGCCTGCTATAGCTACATCGCACACGCCCCCGAGGGCGGTGTGAGCCTGCGAGCCTACCTCGCGGTGCGCGCATGGCTCTCGCGTATCGAAGCCTTGCCGGGGTTCGTTGCCATGGAACCCTCGCGCGTCCCTGAAGACGTCGCCTGAACAAGGCCCATCACCATGACTGAGACCCCGTATGTGTTTCACGCCGGTGAGCGCGCCGTGCAGGACCGCGCAGGCATCAGCGCAGAGTGGCGCAGCCGCGCCGCCCGCGCCATCCGCCCCGAGATGCTGCCACAACACCAAGCGTTCTTTGAAAACCTGCCTCTGGTCTTTCTCGGACTGAAGGACGGGTTCGGGCGGCCTTGGGCGACGGTGCATCTCCTCCCCACCCGTGCGCGTGCCTCCGAAACAACCCTCACGCTCCCCGGCCTTCCGGTTCTCGCCGAGCAACTGGGCCTTGATCTGTGCCCCGGTGCCAAGGTGGCCACCCTTGGGCTAGAGTTCGAGACCCGACGCCGCAACCGCATGAACGGTGCCATCGCAAGCGCCACGAAAAGCGGCCTGACGGTTGCCGTCGAGCAGAGCTTTGGCAATTGCCCCAAATACATTCACCCGCGCGCGATCAACCTCCCCGCAAGATCAGGCCCAAGCGCGCTGGGAGAGCGTGTCACGATCGACGACCCGACCACCCACGCCATCATCTCCGCCGCAGATACATTCTTCATCGCCACGAGCGGTGACGGCGGCGCCGATGTGTCCCATCGCGGCGGCACGCCCGGCGTGTTGCAGATTGGCAAAGACGGCACGCTGTCATTCCCCGACTTCGCGGGCAACCGGTTCTTCAATACGCTTGGCAATATCGAAACCACGGGCCGCGCCGGGCTCTTCATCCCCGATTTCACAACCGGAGATGCGGTGCTTCTGACCGGCCACGCCCGCATCGACTGGGCGCCCGAGCGGGCCGCCCGGATCGACGGTGCCGAACGGGTCATCGATCTCCACCCCGCCGCGATCTGGCGGGTGAGCGGCGTCCTCTAGAAGGTCGCCCTCAACGCCTAAAAAATGGGCGTTAGTCGTAAAAGCGCGCCAAATTGCGCAGGCCGCTCGCTGCAACGCCGCATCGACCCTTGCCGAACACATACTGGCGCGCCATTCGACCTATGATGGATACGAAACTCACAGTCGTCGTAGTCGAAGAAAACCGCGATCGCGCGATCGCGGTGGTCGATGCCTTGAAAGACAGTGTCGACTGCGACGTCTTTGTGATCTCCGAAGCCAGCGGCCTTGGGCGCAGGATCGCGGCGCACGCGCCGGATATCGTTCTGATCGACATCGACAACCCAACGCGCGATATGCTCGAGGAATTGACCCTCGCCTCTGGCCCGCTCGAGCGCCCGGTGGCGATGTTCGTTTCGGGTGCGGCTGGCGGCTTGGCACAAACCGCAATCGAGGCGGGCGTTTCGGCCTATGTCGTCGATGGTCTTTCACCGGAACGCATCAAACCCGTCATGGATACCGCAATTGCGCGGTTCCGCATGGTGCGCCAGATGCGCAGCGAACTCGCCGAGACACGGCGCGCCCTTGAAGAGCGCAAGGTGATCGACCGCGCCAAGGGCCTCCTGATGAAAGCCAAGGGCATTGACGAAGACGCCGCCTACGCGCTCTTGCGCAAGACGGCGATGGATCAAGGCCGCCGCGTGCCCGACGTAGCCGAGGCGCTGGTGACTGCATCGGGGCTTCTGGGATGAAGACGGTCAATATCTCCGTGGCCTTCATGCCCCTCGTGGATGCGGCCCCCCTGATCGTCGCACAGGAGATGGGATTCGCCGAAACCGAAGGCATATCGCTGGACCTGATCGCCGCGCCCTCCTGGTCTTCTGTGCGCGATATGCTGGCCTTCGGGCGCGTCGACGCGGCGCATTTGCTCTCGCCTGTCCCGGTGGCCATGGCTCTGGGGCTTGGCGGTGTCTCGACGCCGATCTCGGCGGTGTCGATCCTGTCGGCCAATGGCAATGTGCTCGGTGTCGGGCGCGCGCTGGAAGACACGCTCCGCGCATCCGGGTACGATTTTGACTTCAAGGATCCGGTCAAGGCCGCCGCCGCTCTGGCCGCCGCACATGACGGACCGATTACCTTTGGCGTGCCTTTCCCCTTTTCCATGCATGTCGAACTCCTGCGCTATTGGGGGGCCCGCACCGCGCTTGGCGAAGATGGCATCGAGATCCGGACCGTACCGCCACCACTTATGGCCGAAGCTTTGGCCGCGGGCGATATTGACGCCTTATGCGTTGGCGAACCCTGGGGTTCGGTCGCTGTCGACCGGGGGCTTGGCGCGCTTTTGCTTCCGGGCAAGGCGATCTGGGAATTTGCGCCCGAAAAGGTGCTCGCCGTGCGCACCGATTGGGCCGAGACCGAGCCCGACCTTCTGGGACGCCTGATGCGGGCGGTCTGGCGCGCGGGCCGCTGGCTCAGCAGTCCCGAAAGCCGCAGCACCGCCGGGGAAATTCTCTCGCGCAAAGCCTATCTGGATGTGCCTGCCGAACTCATTGACCGGGCTCTGTCCGGCGAGCTCACGGTGACAAGCAGCGGCGCCCAGCGCACAGTCGACCACTTTGTCGAATTCCATACCGGCGCCGCCACCTTCCCCTGGCGCAGTCAGGCCAAGTGGATCGCCCAGCAATTGCAACAGCGCCACGGCACCAATGGCGCGGTCTCCACCTCCCAAGCTGCACATGTCTTCCGCAGCGACCTGCACCGCAGTCACCTCGCCTCAACCGGGGCCGATCTGCCCGGCGCATCCGAGAAACTCGAAGGCGCGATTCGTCATGCAACCGCGGTTGCGTCCATGAAAGGGGACATCAGTCTCCTGCCAGACGCCTTCTTTGACGGCCAAATTTTCGACCCCAGCGAAGGCAATTGATGCTTTTTTAGGCATTTTTCGCGATCCCCCGCTCCAAAAGACCCGTTTTCCCACACGTTTCACGATCTTTGCTTTGTGAGATTGCTGCACTGCGGAATGATGAACTCATCAGCCCACAACGGGGTGAGCTGATCAGAATTCTCCCATCGACAGGGATTTCATGAGCAAGGCCGCTCGCGCACCGCTGTTTCTCAGCGGCATGTGCAGTGGCCTTTTTTGCATTTGCCCGGCCCTCCTCCCCTCCGGGCGCATCGAAAGGAAAGACGATGAAAAAGCTTCTCCTTGGGCTTGCCGCCTCAACCGCATTGGTAAGCCCCGCATTCGCCGAAATGCTGGAACTCGAAAAAGACGAGCTGACATTTGGCTTCATCAAATTGACCGATATGGCGCCGCTGGCCGTCGCCTATGAACAAGGCTATTTCCTCGACGAAGGTCTTTTCGTCACGCTGGAAGCACAGGCCAACTGGAAAGTGCTTCTCGATGGCGTCATCGACGGACAGCTCGACGGCGCACATATGCTCGCCGGTCAGCCGCTCGCCGCCACCATCGGCTTTGGCACCGAAGCGCATATCATCACACCCTTCTCCATGGACCTGAACGGCAACGGGATCACCGTCTCCAATGCGGTCTGGGAAAAAATGCTGCCGCATATCCCCAAGATGGATGACGGTCGCCCACAACACCCGATTAGCGCGTCGGCGCTTGCCCCGGTCGTGGAAGAGTACAAGGCCGAAGGCAAACCCTTCAACATGGGCATGGTGTTCCCGGTCTCGACCCACAACTACGAACTGCGCTATTGGCTCGCCGCCGGTGGTCTGCACCCGGGCTATTACAGCGAACAGAACATCTCCGGCCAGATCGACGCCGATGTGTTCCTCTCCGTCACCCCGCCGCCGCAAATGCCCGCCACGCTCGAGGCCGGTACGATTCACGGCTATTGCGTGGGTGAGCCTTGGAACCAACAGGCGGTGTTCAAAGGCATCGGCGTTCCGGTCATCACCGACTACCAACTCTGGAAGAACAACCCCGAGAAGGTCTTCGGCATCACCGCCGAGTTCGCCGAGCAGAACCCGAACACCACGCTGGCTCTGACCAAGGCATTGATCCGCGCCGCCCAATGGCTCGATGAGAATGACAACGCCAACCGCCCCGAGGCCGTCCGAATTCTCTCCCGCCCGGAATATGTCGGCGCAGATTACGAAGTCATCGCCAACTCCATGACCGGGTTCTTCGAATTCGAGAAAGGCGACAAGCGTGACATCCCCGATTTCAACGTCTTCTTCCGCCACAACGCGACCTATCCGTTCTATTCGGATGCTGTCTGGTACCTGACGCAGATGCGCCGCTGGGGGCAGATCTCCGAGCCCAAACCCGATAGCTGGTATGACGAGATCGCCAAGTCGGTCTACAAGCCCGAGATCTATCTCGAAGCGGCCCGGATGCTGGTCGACGAAGGTCTCGCCAACGAGGCAGACTTCCCTTGGGAAAGCGATGGCTACAAGGCGCCGACACCTGCCGCGGACATCATTGACGCCATCCCCTACGACGGCCGCACCCCCAACGCCTATCTCGAAAGCCTGCCGATCGGCCTCAAGGGCGAACAGCGCGTCGTTGGCACCGCTGTCAAAGGCTGACCAAAGCGGGGCGCCCGCGCGCAACTCTCAAAGCGCAGGGCGTCCCGACATCAGAAATCAAGGAACCTCCCCATGACAACCGTCGACCCAGATTTCGCAAGTTCCGAGGCAAAAGAGGCCCGCCGGGCCCGCCTCTTTACCCGCATCAACGCCGCCGACAAATGGTTTCAGGTGCTTGGCCTGAGCTGGATGACCCCTGTCCTCAAGGCCATCGCCGGTGACAACCCCCAGGCCCAGGCCAAGGAAATCTGGCGTCTCCTCGCCGTGCCGCTTCTGGCGATCGCCGCCTTCCTGCTGCTTTGGGGCACTTTGGCGCCCAAGGTGCAAACATCGCTCGGGGCCGTGCCCGGACCTACGCAAGTCTGGCAGGAAGCCGTCACCTTGCATGAGGACTCGCGTGCCAAGGCCGAGAAACGCGCCGCATTCCAGGCCAAGGTCGATCAACTCAACGAACGCCTGATCGCAAGCGGACGCGAACCCAAAGAACGCGCCTATACCGGCGCTCCAAGCTACTATCAGCAGATCTGGACCTCGATCCAGACGGTGTTCTTTGGCTTCCTGCTGGCCACAGTCGTGGCGGTTCCGCTCGGCATCTTGGCAGGCCTCTCCCCCACGGCGAATGCAGGCCTCAACCCGCTGATCCAGATTTTCAAACCAGTGTCGCCGCTGGCTTGGCTGCCCATCGTGACCATGATCGTCTCGGCCCTTGCCGCCACAGAAGGCGGTCTCTTCGCCAAGAGCTTCATCATCTCTGCCGTCACCGTGACGCTTTGCTCGCTCTGGCCGACCCTGATCAATACCGCTCTGGGCGTGGCGAGCATCGACAAGGATTTGGTGAACGTCTCCAAAGTTTTGAAAATGAACACATGGACCAAGATTACCAAGCTTGTCCTGCCCTCTGCCCTGCCCCTGATCTTTACCGGTCTGCGTCTCTCTCTGGGCGTCGGCTGGATGGTCCTGATCGCGGCGGAAATGCTCGCGCAGAACCCCGGTCTTGGAAAATTCGTCTGGGATGAATTCCAGAACGGCTCAAGCTCCAGCCTCGCCAAGATCATGGTCGCCGTCTTCACCATCGGCATCATCGGCTTCCTGCTGGATCGGGTGATGTACGCGCTGCAATCCCTCTTCACTTTCTCGAACAATCGGTGAGCGCTATGAGCATTCTGACCTTCGACAACGTCAGCAAGTCCTTCGGTGAAGGCACGCACAAGACCGACGTGCTCAAAGGGATCAACCTCGAGGTGAAAGAGGGCGAATTCCTAGTGATCCTCGGCTTCTCCGGGACGGGCAAGACGACGCTGATCAACCTGATGGCCGGGCTTGAGACGCCCACCAAGGGCACTGTCTCTTTCAAGGGCGCACCGATTACCGGCCCTGGCCCCGAACGTGGCGTGATCTTTCAGAACTATTCTCTCATGCCGTGGCTCACGGTCGGCGGGAACGTCAGCCTTGCGCTCGATACGGTCTTCCCCGGCCTCAGCAAGGCCGAGAAAGCCGAGAAGGTGGCCCACTATGTCGATATGGTCGGCCTGAGCCACGCCATGAGCCGCCGCCCGGCAGAACTTTCGGGCGGCATGCGTCAGCGGGTGAACGTCGCCCGCGCCCTCGCCATGAGCCCGGAAATGCTGCTTCTGGATGAACCTCTCTCGGCGCTCGACGCACTGACGCGGGCCAATCTCGCCGACGAGATCGAACATATCTGGGAGGCGGACAAGAAAACCTGCGTGCTGATCACCAACGATGTGGACGAGGCGATCATTCTCGCCGACCGGATCATCGCGCTAAACCCCGACGGAAGCTTGGGGGCTGAGTTCAAGGTCACCATCCCGCGCCCGCGGGACCGCAGCGCCATGAACCACGACGAAAGCTTCAAACGTCTGCGCGCCCAGGTGACGACCTACCTGATGGATGTGGGGGTCGAGGCCAAGGTCGAAGGCAGCCGCGAGTTGCCCGACGTGACCCCGATCCACGGCGTCCCAACCGCCGTGCAAGATGCGCAAAAGGGTCTGATCGACTCGCGCTTCCTCGATTTCTCGCAACTCTACAAAGTCTATCCGACCCCTAAGGGCCCCCTGACCGTGGTCGAGGATTTCGACCTCAAGATCGACCGGGGCGAATTCATCTCGCTGATCGGGCATTCGGGCTGCGGCAAGTCCACGGTGCTGACCATGGCGGCGGGGCTGAACGACATCTCCAAAGGCGCGATCAAGCTGGACGGGCGTCACGTCGAAGGCGCCGATCCCGAGCGCGCCGTGGTGTTCCAGTCGCCGAACCTGTTTCCATGGCTCACAGCGCGGGAGAACGTGGCGATCGGGGTGGACAAGGTCTATCCCAAGGCCTCACAGGCCGAACGACAAGACGTGGTGGAATACTACCTCGAACGCGTCGGTCTGGCCGATGCGATGCACAAGCCCGCCACCGACCTCTCGAACGGCATGAAACAACGGGTCGGCATCGCCCGCGCCTTTGCCTTGTCACCCAAGCTCTTGCTTCTCGATGAACCCTTCGGAATGCTCGATAGCCTGACCCGCTGGGAGCTTCAGGAAGTCCTGATGGAAGTCTGGAGCCGCACCAAAGTGACCGCGATCTGCGTCACCCATGACGTGGACGAAGCGATCCTCCTCGCTGATCGCGTGGTGATGATGACCAACGGACCACAGGCCACCATTGGCAAGATCACCAAGGTCGATCTACCGCGCCCACGCACCCGCAAGGCCCTCCTCGAGCACCCGGACTACTACGCCTACCGGCAAGAGGTGCTCGATTTCCTTGAAGAATACGAGCACGGCGCAAAGCCCAAATCCCCGGCCCCAAAGGCCATAGCGGCGGAGTGAACCCATGACACAGAAACTGGTAATCATCGGGGCCGGAATGGCCTCTGGCCGACTGATCGAACAACTGGTCGAGACCAGCCCGGACACCTACGACATCACCCTCTTCAATGCCGAGCCACGTGGCAATTACAACCGGATCATGCTTTCGCCGGTCCTGTCCGGCGAGACGACCTACGAAGACATCATCACCCATGACGCCGCATGGTACGAAGCCCATGGCGTGACCTGCCGCTTTGGCGAACACGTGGTCCGCATCGACCGCGACATGAAAGTGGTCGAAGGCCAGAAGGGCCATGTCCCCTATGACAAACTCATCATCGCGACCGGCTCGGCCCCCTTCATCATTCCGGTGCAAGGCAAAGACCTCCCCGGCGTCGTCACCTACCGCGACCTCGACGATACCAACGCCATGATCGACGCGGCCAAGGCGGGCGGCAAGGCGGTCGTGATCGGCGGTGGCCTTCTCGGCCTCGAAGCCGCCGCAGGGCTCGCCGGGCGCGGCATGGACGTGACCGTGTTGCACCTGATGGGCCACCTGATGGAGCGGCAACTGGACGAAGCGGCGGGCTATCTCCTGCGCCGCGATCTGGAAAAGCGTGGCATCACCATCAAGACCCAAGCCTCCACCGCCGCGATCCTTGGAGGTGACAAGGTGGAAGGCGTGCTGCTCGAGGACAACACCGGGCTGGAAGCGGATCTTGTCGTCATGGCCGTTGGCATTCGGCCCGAAACACGGCTCGCGACGGACGCGGGCATCGCCGTGGCACGCGGCATCGAGGTCAACGCCCAGATGCAAACCTCCGACCCGGACATCTACGCGGTTGGCGAATGCGTCGAATTCAATGGACACCTCTTCGGGCTCGTGGCGCCGCTCTACGATCAGGCCAAAGTTCTGGCCAAGACCCTGCTCGAGGAACCGGATGCCTTTGTCGTCAAGGACATCGCGACCAAGCTCAAAGTCACCGGCTGCGACCTATTTAGCGCCGGCGATTTTGCCGAAGGCGAAGGGCGCGAGGATATCGTGTTCCGCGATCCTGCCCGCGGCATTTACAAGCGCCTCGTGATCGAAGGCGACCGCCTCGTCGGCGCGGTGATGTATGGCGACACCACCGACGGGAACTGGTTCTTCGGGCTGATCAAGGACGGCACCGAGATCGACGACATGCGCGACACCCTGATTTTTGGCCCCGCCTATCAAGGAGGCGACCAAGCGGACCCTCTCTCAGCCGTTGCAGCCTTGCCGCGTGATGCGGAAATCTGTGGCTGTAACGGCATTTGCAAAGGCCAGATCGTCGACGCCATCGAAGGCGGCGCCACCGACCTTGGCGCGGTAAAAGCCCAGACCAAGGCAAGCGCCTCCTGCGGGACATGCACCGGTCTTGTGGAGCAATTGCTTCAGGTGACCTTGGGCGACGGGTTCGAAATGCCAACGGCGCAACCCATTTGTGGCTGCTGCGACCTCACCCACGAGGACGTGCGCCGCCTGATCAAGTCGCAAGAGCTGAAATCGCAACCTGCGGTCTGGCAGGAACTCGGCTGGAAAACACCCAATGGCTGCCATGTCTGTCGCCCGGCGGTGAACTTCTATCTTCTGGCCGACTGGCCGCTCGAATATCAGGACGATCCGCAAAGCCGCTTCGTCAACGAACGCAAACACGCCAACATTCAAAAAGACGGGACGTTCTCCGTCGTGCCGCGCATGTGGGGCGGCATCACCAACCCCGACGAGTTGCGCGCCATTGCCGATGCGGCAGACAAATACAACGTACCGACCGTTAAGGTGACTGGCGGGCAGCGGATCGACCTGCTTGGCGTCAAGGGCGAGGACCTCCCCGCCATCTGGGCCGATCTGAACCGCGCAGGTCTTGTCTCGGGACATGCGTATTCCAAGGGGCTGCGCACCGTCAAAACCTGCGTCGGCACCGATCACTGCCGCTTCGGCACGCAAGACAGCACCGGCCTTGGCATCAAGCTGGAGCAGGCGCTCTGGGGGTCTTGGACACCGCACAAGGTCAAGCTGGCGGTCTCCGGCTGCCCGCGCAACTGCGCCGAAGCCACATGCAAGGACATCGGCATCGTCTGTGTCGACAGCGGCTACCAGATCGGCGTCGGCGGCGCGGCAGGCATGGACGTCAAGGAAACCGAACGGCTGATCGACGTGCCCACCGAGGAAGAAGCCCTCGAGGTCAGCACCGCTTTCGTGCAGCTCTACCGCGAGAACGCCAAGTATCTCGACCGACCCTACAAATGGCTCGCCAAGGTTGGGCTGGACTGGGTGAAAGAACGGATCGCGGATCCCGAAGAACGCGCGCGCTTGGTTGCCGCTTTCGAACTCTCGCAATCCATTTATCGCAAAGACCCTTGGGCCGAACACGCGCAGGAACGCGCGGCAAGCTACGCGCCCTTGGCGGATCTGACACTGGAGGCCGCAGAATGAGCTGGATCGACATTGGACATATCGACGACATCCCCCTACGCGGTGCGCGCGTGGTGAAAACACCGGTGGGCTGCGTGGCCCTGTTTCGCACCGCCGAAGCCGAGATCTTTGCCGTCTCCGATACCTGCCCGCACAAGGGCGGCCCGCTCTCTGATGGGATCGTGCATGGGCGCTCCGTCACCTGCCCGCTGCACAATTGGGTGTTCGATCTCAACTCGGGTGCCGCACAGGGCGAAGAGGGTCAACTCGCCACCTATCCGGTACGCCTCGAAGGGGCGCGCATTCTTCTGGACGGCGAGGCGGTCGGCAAACGGAGTGCCGCATGATGGATGGGGGCGGCCTTCCTGAAATCCGCTCGACGTGCCCCTATTGTGGCGTCGGCTGTGGCGTGCTCTTGCGCCCTGACGGACAAGGCGGGCTGGCGGTGCGGGGCGATCCGGAACATCCCGCGAGCTTCGGTCGGCTGTGCTCCAAGGGATCCGCTCTGGCCGAAACAACCGGCCTCCAGCACCGCCTGCGCGCTCCACAGGTCAACGGTCAGGACGCCGGTTGGGATGAGACCCTGCAACTGGTCGCAGACCGGTTCTCCGACACCATCGCCACACATGGCCCCGACAGCGTCGCCTTCTACGTCTCGGGGCAATTGCTGACCGAAGATTACTACGTCGCCAACAAGCTGATGAAAGGCTTCATCGGTTCGGCCAATATCGACACCAATTCCCGGCTCTGCATGGCCTCGAGCGTGGCAGGCCACAAACGCGCCTTTGGCACCGACACGGTGCCCGGCACCTATGAGGATCTCGACGAGGCCGATCTCGTGGTGCTCGTTGGCTCCAATCTCGCTTGGTGCCACCCGGTGCTCTACCAACGCCTTCTCGCCGCCCGCAAGACACGCGGCACCAAGATCGTCGTGATCGATCCGCGCCGCACGGCAAGCTGCGACGGCGCCGATATGCACCTCGCCCTGCAACCGGGGAGCGACGTGGCACTCTTCAATCGCCTTCTGGTCACGCTTGCCGACGCCGGCAAGCTCGACGAGGCCTATGGCGCCCATACCCAAGGGCTCGCCTCCGCCCTGACGGCGGCGCGGCGCGATGATCCCGCCGTCACCGGCCTCTGCCCCGAAGAGATCGCCACTTTCTGCGCGCTTTGGATGCAGACCGAGAAGGTCGTGACGATCTACTCGCAAGGCGTCAACCAATCGACCTCCGGCGCCGACAAGGTCAACGCCATCCTCAACTGCCACCTTGCCACGGGCCGCATCGGCAAACCGGGCATGGGGCCTTTCTCGGTCACGGGTCAGCCCAACGCCATGGGCGGGCGCGAAGTTGGTGGGCTGGCCAATATGCTCGCCTGTCACCTCGATCTGGAAAACGCCGACCACCGGGCGGCGGTGCAGGACTTCTGGCAAGCACCCGCCATGCCCAAAGCCGCCGGCCTCAAGGCGGTGGACATGTTTCGCGCCGTCGAGAACGGACAGATCAAGGCGCTCTGGATCATCCACACCAACCCGGCCGTCTCGATGCCCGAAGCCGACCGTGTGCGCGCAGCGATTGCCAACTGCGCCTTCACCGTCGTGAGCGATATCACCGGCCAAACCGATACCGCGCGACTGGCCGATGTGCTTTTGCCTGCCACGGCCTGGGCCGAGAAAGACGGCACCGTGACCAATTCCGATCGCACCATCAGCCGCCAGCGCAGCGTTCTGGCCGCTCCGGGACAGGCGCGCCCGGATTGGGACATCCTTGCCGAGGTCGGACGGCGCATGGGGCATGACCGGGCGTTCTCCTATACCCACCCCGCCGAGATCTTCCGCGAGTATGCGGCGCTTTCCGGCCTCGCGGGGCGCTTTGGCCGCGATTTCGACATCTCCGCCTTCGCTGATCTGGACGCCGCCGCCTATGCGGCACTGGCGCCAACCCGTTGGCCCGTGACCAAGACCCGCCAAGGCGGGCGGTTCTTCGCGGACGGCCACTTTTTCCATGACGATGCAAAGGCGCGCATCCTGCCCGTGACCTACCGCCCGCCCGCGGCCAAGACCGGTCCACGCTACCCGTTTCGCCTCAACACCGGGCGCTTGCGTGATCAATGGCATACCATGACCCGCACCGCGCTGAGCCCGCGTCTCTCGGCGCATCTGCCCGAACCCTTTGTCGACATTCATCCCGACGATGCCGCACGGCTGACCCTGGCCGCCGCAGATCTCGTCACCCTGTCGAGCCCCACCGGACGCGCCATTCTGCGCGCCCGTATCACAGAGACGGTGCAGCCCGGTCAGGTCTTTGCCTCGATGCACTGGACCGGGGAAACCGCCCCCTGCGCGCGGATCGACACGCTTGTGGCCGCGGCAACTGATCCGGTCTCCGGTCAGCCTGAAAGCAAGGCCAGCGTCGTCGCCCTCGCCCGGTTTGACGCCGCCTGGTATGGCTTTGCAGTGTCCGCCCGGCCCATGTCTCTAAGCTCTGACTATTGGGCACAGGCCCGAAGCGCACGCGGCTACCGCGCCGAACTCGCCGGCACGACCCCGGTCACCGATTGGGAGGCCGAGGCCCGTAAACTGTTCTCGGCCCCCGAGGCAGAAGCCATCTCGATCATCGACGCCGGTCGGGCAAGCGCGCGCATCCTGTTGCACGACAAAGGCGTCGTACTGGGCGCACTTTTCGTGGCGCCATCCCCGGTCGCCCTCAAGCGCGACTACCTCACCACCGTCCCCGGCACCGACCGCATCGACGCGCTGAGCGGCCGCCCGCCTGCCGATATGCCTGATCCCGGCCCCGTGCTCTGTTCCTGCCTCGGGATCGGCATCAATACGATCCTCGAAGCCGCAAGCACTGGAACGGCGCTGACGGTGGACGCCATTGGCGAGGCGCTCGGCGCCGGGACCAATTGTGGCTCCTGCCGTCCCGAGATCGCCGCGCTTCTACAAACGATCCCCCGCAAGGAGGCCGCCGAATGACCCTCTCCAACGACCTGCCCATCCCTTACCGCGCACGCGACATCGCGCCCCGTCCCGCCACAAACCTCCCGCGCCCCTCTCTCGGCGCTTGGGTCTCGCGCCTCTATCATAGTGCCCTGTCGCCTCTCTCGCGCCCAAGTCTGCAAAGGGCTTGGTCTTATCTGTTCCGGGACACAGCAATTGACCTTTGGCCCCGCACCGTTTCCCCCACGAGCAAAGCGGCACGCGACACGAACCAGACGCCCCAAGCCCCTGCACGCGGTGCGATCTCTCTTGTCGGCGCCGGGCCGGGCGCGCGCGACCTGATGACCCTGCGCGCAGTGGCCCGCCTGCAAGCCGCGGATGTGGTGTTCTATGATCGCCTCGTCGAGGAAGACGTCCTCGACCTCGCTCACCCCAAAGCCGAGCGCGTCTTCGTCGGCAAACATGTCGGTGCGCATAGCTGGCCGCAGGACAGGATCAACCAAAAGATCGTCGCCGAAGCCCTCAAGGGCCGCCGCGTGGTGCGGCTCAAATCCGGAGACCCGGCAATCTTTGGACGCGCCGTGGAAGAGATGGACGCCGCCCATGCCGCAGGCATCCCGGTCGAGATCGTCCCCGGCGTCACAGCCGCTTCCGCCGCCGCCTCTGCCTTGGGCCAAAGCCTGACCGAGCGCGGGGTCGCCGACACGTTGGTGTTGGCCACCGGAACCGGCCATGACCAAGACCCGTTCCCCGATTGCACCCGCCTTTGCGGGCCGGGCACAACCACCGCCTTCTACATGTCGGTGCGCCAAGCTGGACGCATCTCGGCGGCCCTGATCGACAAAGGCCTGCCTCCACACGCTCCGGTCGAGATCGCCGTCGATGTGTCGAAGCCGGGCCAAAGGCTGCTCTCGTCAGAGATTGCACACCTCACCGAGACACTCTCGACAGAGGCCATCAAAGGCTGCGCGATCCTACTTGTGACATGGCCCAAACCCCACAAGGCCCAGGCCCCAGTCGCCACCGCCAAGCGCTCGTTGGCGGCGCAGATCTGAGAACCAAGGCGCTCGTCAGGGGACCGGATTACTCTTCGCAGCCCTCGGGCAGATCAAAGTCCGGGTCGTTCTTCTTCGCCTCTGCATAGAGTGCGCATTCCGCCTTGATGAGGTCCGCACGGGCTTGCTCCAGCTCTGCTTTTTGCTCCGGGGTCGGCGACTGCTTCGGCGTCGTGGTGCTTTGGCACGCGACCAACGCGAGCATTGCCAACATGCAGGACGAAAGTTTGAGGGTCTTCATTGAGCTTTTCCTTGCTACTCGTACAAACCGGGGCCCGGCTCATTCCACGCCCAAGTCCTCCGACAAACACTCTCCGTGATCAATAGAAAAGTCGCCGATCGTGCTGACCAAAACGCATCAATCCACGAGGCGCGCCAGAACGCCGCCTACCGGCACTGCGAAACGCTGCACCACCGCGATACAGACGCAATACCGACGTGATACCGACGTTGGATTCTAGCGCATTTCGGCAAGCCGCGCGACATAGCGCGCAAGCGTGTCGATCTCAAGATTGACCCGGTCTCCGACCTTCGCATCGCCCCATGTGGTGGCGTCCTTGGTGTGCGGGATAAAGTTGATCCCAAAGTCGCAGCCCTCAACCTCGTTGACCGTCAGCGAGGTGCCGTTGAGCGCCACCGACCCTTTCGGCGCAATGAACTTCGCAAGGGCTTCCGGCGCCCGGAGCGTCACGCGGGTGGAATCCCCTTCGTCGTTCATCGCCACAATATCTGCCACACCATCCACATGGCCCGACACGATATGCCCCCCAAGCTCGTCGCCGACCTTGAGCGCACGTTCAAGATTGACTCGTTTGCCAACCTGCCAATCCCCTAGGTTGGTCTTGGAGACGGTCTCGGCGCTGATCTCGACATCATACCAATCGGGGCCGATCTCGATCACCGTGAGACATACCCCATCGCTCGCAATCGACGCGCCAAGATCGATCGTAGCCGTGTCATATCCGGTGCCGATCCGCGCCTTGAGATCGCCGCGCTTCTCCAGCGCCCGCACCTCACCAATATCCGTAATGATCCCTGTGAACATTCCCTGCTCTCCCTGGACAACCTGCCCCAGACCTACCCCGCGTCCCCCGCCTCCGCAAGACGCCTTACTTTTGCCATTCGAACACGCTAACCTGTTGGCAAGAATTTGTAGATAAGCAGATCAACATGGCAATTTCGAGTGGCAGCAACAGGGTCTTCCTGTTCCTCCAAGGCCCGCACGGTCCTTTTTTTCATAAGCTGGGCAAGATGTTGCGCCGGTCTGGCGCCTCTGTCTGGCGCGTCGGATTTAATGCCGGGGACCGTGTCTTCTGGCCCGAACGCAAGACCTACATCCCATACACCGATCCGCAAGAGGATTGGGCCGATCGGTTCGATGCCATCGTTGCCGAAAAAGGCGTGACCGATATCGTGCTCTACGGGGATGTACGTAGTATCCATGCGACGGCCATCGAACGCGCCCGCACCGCCGGGCTGACGGTGCATGTGTTTGAGGAAGGCTACCTGCGCCCCTACTGGATCACCTATGAACGCGACGGTTCCAACGGCCATTCGCGCCTGATGGAGATGTCCATCGACGACATGCGCACGGCACTCGAAGGCTCCGACACGGACATTCCCCTGCCGCCCGGCCATTGGGGCGATATGCGCCATCATGTCTTCTATGGTGCGCTCTACCATTGGTTCGTCATGTTCACGAACCATGCCTACCGCAACTTCCGCCCTCACCGCGCCCTCTCGGTCGCGCGTGAGTTTCAACTCTACCTCCGCCGCCTGCTGCTGATGCCGTTCCACGCGATCGAACGCCGCATCGCGACGCTTCGGATCAAGTATGGCGGCGCACCCTATCACCTCGTCCTCCTGCAGCTCGAGCATGATAGCAGCTTTCAAGAGCACTCCCCTTTCAACTCCATGACCGAGTTCCTCGAACTGGTGATGACAGCCTTCGCCCAAAGTGCCCCGGCCCATCATCATCTCGTCTTCAAGGCCCATCCTCTCGAAGATGGCCGCGCCCCGGTCCGGCGTGAGTTGAAACGCCTCTGCCGCCTGCACAACCTCTGCGACCGCGTGCACTATGTGCGGGGCGGCAAGCTCGCACAGCTTCTCAACGAAACCCGGAGTGCGATCACGGTCAACTCCACCTCCGCGCAACAGGTGCTCTGGCGCGGCATCCCGATCCGGCTTTTCGGCAAGGCGGTCTTTGACAAGCCGGAATTCGTCAGCGATCAGCCCCTGCCCGAGTTCTTCGCCGCCGCGGTGCGCCCGAACTCCCGCGCCTACAAGACCTATCGCCGCTTCCTGCTCGAAACGAGCCAGATCGCGGGCGGGTTCTACTCTGCGCGCGGACGTCGTTTGTTGATGCGCCACTTGGTCGACATGATGCTATCGTCAGAGGATCCCTATGACGCGCTGAAGTCTGGCAAGGCCGCCCCAAGGCAATTGTTGCGTTTGGTAAAGTGACGCACACTAGGTCTAGCGCTGGATTTTCATTTCGGATTCCGGTAGTTTAGAGAAAAAGCCTAAGGCAGAATAATAATAGGTCGAGGAGACCGAGCAGTGAAAATCTTGGCAAAACGCTGGGCGAAAGCCGTGGCGATCATGGCGGCTATGTCCATGGTCTCGTCGTGTGACCTTCTGCCGAGGGCAGGTCCGAACAAACGGGAAATCTACGCGGGGTCTGTGCAACGCGAAGGCGACGCCTTTATCGTGGCAGTCAATGACCGTGTGACACGCACCACGGCAGTGGTCCCGGCGCTTGGCTTTTCCGAAAACTTCAAACGCGCCAGCCAGCTTGGCTCCGATACGATCCGACCCGGTGACATCCTCTCGCTCACCATCTGGGAAAACGTCGACAAGCCGCTGCTTGGCCCCGAGGGGCAGGTCGCGGCCGTGCTGAACGAGGTGCAGGTCGATGGCGCAGGATTTATCTTCGTGCCTTACGCGGGCCGCATCCGCGCCGCGGGCAACACCCCGGAATCGATCCGTCGCGTCATCAGCGGCAAGCTCGAAGAACAAACCCCCGATCCACAGGTCGAAGTCCGCCGTGTCGCGGGCGACGGGGCGACCGTGTCGCTTGTCGGCTCCATCGGCGGCCAGGGCGTCTATCCCATCGAACGGCCGACCCGCACGCTCTCGGCGATGCTCGCCAAGGCCGGCGGTGTGACCATCGCGCCCGAAATTGCCCGTGTGACCGTGTTGCGCGGCAACACACGGGGCCAGATCTGGCTTCAGGATCTCTATGAAAACCCCGAACTCGACATCGCGCTGCGCGGCGGCGACCGTATCCTGATCGAGGAAGACACCCGCGCCTTTACCTCGCTTGGTGCCACCGGCGCCCAGAGCCGTGTGAATTTCGAAACCAAGAACATGTCCGCCATCGAAGCCATCGCCCAGGTTGGCGGCATCCAAGCCGCGGTCGGCGATCCGACAGGCGTCTTCATCTTCCGCAACGAGGCCGAGGACATCTCTAACCAAGTGCTTGGCCGAAACGATCTCGTCGGGGCACAGCGCATGGTCTACGTGCTCGACCTCACCCGCCCGAACGGCATGTTCGTGGCGCGTGACTTCGTGGTGCGCGACGGTGATACGCTCTATGTGACCGAAGCGCCGATCACCACGTGGAACAAAACCATTGCAGCCTTCACCGGTACACTCACTTCGGCCGATACCATCGGTTCGTTCGGTGGCCTCAACTAATGACACCGGCGCCCACCGCGCCGCACGCCGCCGACGCAGAGATGCGCCGGCGGCTTTTCGCATTCAACGGCGGCTTCTTCTTACAGAGGCGCTTGCGTCGGATGCTCTCTCTTGCCGGGTATGACCTTCGCATAGGGCGGCCCGGCGAGGACGATCTCGTTGCGATCTGGGGCCAAAGCCCGACCGCATGGCGCGGTCTTGCCATGGCCGAGAAACACGGCACCGGGCGCCTTTTCGTCGAAGACGCCTTCCTGCGTTCACTCTTTCCCGGACGTGCGGGCAAGCAGCCCCCCATGGGGCTCTTCCTCGACAGCACCGCGCCGCATTTCGACCCCAGCGAGCCGACCGATCTCGAGACGCTTCTCGCGACCGCTCCACTTGACGATACCGCGCTCCTCAACCGCGCCCGCGCCGCCATCGCTCGCATCCGCGAAGCGCACCTGACCAAGTATTGCGCCGTCGATCCGACCCTGCCACATCCCGAACCGGGCTATGTCCTCGTGATCGACCAGACGCGCGGCGACGCCTCCGTCACGGCGAGCGGTGCCGACGACGCCGCCTTCCGCGAGATGCTCGTCTTCGCGCAGGAGGAACACCCCGGCTGCCGCGTCCTCATCAAGACCCACCCCGAGACCGCGCAGGGCCATCGCCCCGGATATTTCAATGCCGAGGACGAGACCGACCGCGTGACTCTCATCGATGCGCCCTATTCCCCTTGGGCGCTCTTCGAAGGCGCGGTCGGGGTCTATACCGTCTCCTCACAAATCGGCTTCGAGGCGATCTTTTCCGGGCACAAACCGCGCGTCTTTGGCCAGCCCTTCTACGCGGGCTGGGGCCTGACGACTGACGAACGCCCCGTCCCTCGCCGCCAGCGCAGCCTGACACGCGCACAGCTCTTTGCCGCCGCGATGATCCTCTACCCGCTCTGGTATGACCCGAGCCGGGATGCACTCTGCGAGATCGAAACGGTGATCGACCAGCTCGAGGCCGAGGCGCGCGCCTGGCGTGAGGATCACAAGGGATGGAACGCGCATGGTATGCGGCTCTGGAAGCGCCGCCCGCTTCAGCGTTTCTTTGGCCGCCACACCCCCGTCACGTTCGACAAGCCCGCCAGCGCGCGGCGCGAGATGGTCTGGGGCCTGAAGGACGGGCCGGAAGGCGCGGTGCGGGTCGAAGATGGATTTCTGCGCTCGCGCGGACTTGGCGCGGAATTGGTGCCGCCGCTCTCTCTCGCGCTGGACGACCTCGGCATCTACTATGATCCCACAGGCCCAAGCCGCCTTGAGGCGCTCATCGCCGAGCGCGCCGAATTGCGCCCTGACCAATCCCTGCGCGCCGAACGCCTTGTCGACGCCGTGGGTCGCCTTGGTCTGAGCAAGTATAATATCGGAACCGATCTCCCCGATCTGCCCGAGGGCCGTCGCATCCTTGTGCCCGGACAGGTCGAGGACGACGCCTCAATCCTTCTTGGCGCAGGCGCGATCCGCACCAATTCTGCCCTCCTTGCCGAAGTGCGCGCCGCCAACCCAGACGCCGTAATCCTCTACAAGCCGCACCCGGACGTGAGCGCAGGTCTCCGCGTCGGGGCCGTACCTGACGCAGAAGCCTTTGCGGATCAGATCGTTGAGAACGTCGATATGGCGCGCCTGCTCGACGCCGTGGACGAGGTCTGGACCATGACCTCCGGCACCGGGTTCGAGGCGCTCATGCGCGGGCGACGGGTGGTCACCTTTGGCGCACCGTTCTATGCCGGTTGGGGCCTCACAGAGGATCGCGGTCCGGTTCCGGCACGGCGTGGGGTCGATGTGCCGCTTCTCGGTCTCGTCCATGCCGCGCTGATCGACTATCCGCGCTATCTCGACCCGATGACTGGTCGTCCTTGCCCCGTCGAGACGATCCTCGACCGTCTCGCCACGGGCGCTATCCCGCATCCGGGCCTTGCCAATCGTCTTGTGTCAAAACTTCAGGGCGTGTTTGCCTCAAAAGCCGCCCTCTGGCGCCGCTAAGGCCGCCAAATAGCCATCAGGTCCGCGCCACAGCGCCGCTGCTCGACAAGGCGCATGCGCGGCGCCGCGCCCAACCGCTCCACGCCCATCGCGCCAATCGCCGGATAGCCTTCGGCGCCAAGCGCCATCCCGGCGTTGAAGGTCACGAGCTCATCCACAACCCCCGCACCAAGAAGCGACGCCGCCAAGGCCCCGCCGCCTTCGCAGAACACCCGCGTCAGGCCCTTTTCCCCTAGCGCCCGCAACACGCCCGCAGGCGCAAGATGCCCCGCTTCACGCTCGCAAACCAAGAGCTCAGCCCCAAGATCTTCCCAAGTCCGAAGCAAGGTCGGATCTGCGTCTTCGCCATGCACGATCCAAACCGGCACATCCTTGGCCGTCTTGGCGAGATTGCTCATAAGCGGCACATCGAGCCGCCGTGACACCACAATGCGTACCGGCTGATGCGAAACGCCAAGATCGCGCACCGTGAGCGAAGGATCGTCCGCCCGCGCCGTGCCCGCGCCGACCATCACCCCATCATGGCGCGCGCGCATGGCGTGCACCATGCGTCGCGCCTCTGGCCCGGTGATCCACTGGCTCTCGCCTGTCGCCGTGGCAATCCGCCCATCGAGCGACGCCGCGAGTTTCAATGTCAGGAAGGGGCGCCCCTCGTCAACGCGTAGGAAGAACCCCTTGAGATCGCGCGCGGCCTCTTCGGCGCAGACACCCGTCTCAACAACGATCCCCGCCGCGCGTAGCATTTCGAACCCTTTGCCAGACACCCTGTCGTCGCGATCCTCAAGCGCCACGACAACGCGCGCCACCCCTGCCGCGATGAGCGCTTCGGCGCAGGGCGGTGTCTTGCCATGATGAGCGCAGGGTTCGAGCGTAACATAGGCCGTCGCCCCTTTCGCCGCGGCACCGGCCTGCGCCAACGCCACAGGTTCCGCATGCGGCCGGCCGCCCGGCTGGGTCCAGCCGCGCCCGACGATCCGCCCCTCTTTCACAAGGACACAGCCCACCGCCGGGTTGGGCCAGGTGCGCCCCTGACCCCGCCGCCCCAGTTCAAGAGCGAGCGCCATATAGCGACGGTCGGACAGTTTATCCCTCCACCGGCGGCTCGGGCCGCAGTTCCGAGACGAACTTGTCGAAATCGTCTGCTGCCTGGAAATTCTTGTAGACGCTGGCAAAGCGCACATAGGCGACGGTATCAATCCGCGCCAAGGCTTCCATCACGATCTCGCCGATCGTCTTCGAAGGAATATCCGTCTCGCCCATGCTCTCAAGCCGGCGCACGATGCCGGAAATCATCTGGTCGATACGCTCCGGCTCGACCGGGCGTTTCTGCATCGAGATGCGGATCGACCGCTCGAGCTTGTCTCTGTCGAAATCTTCGCGGCGGCCATTGGTCTTGACGACCACCAGATCGCGCAGCTGCACCCGCTCATAAGTCGTGAACCGTCCGCCGCAGGCCGGACAGAACCGGCGCCGCCGGATGGAGACATGGTCCTCGGCTGGCCGCGAGTCCTTTACCTGTGTGTCGATATTTCCGCAAAACGGGCAGCGCATGGCCTTCCCCTTCTCTCGTCTTTTCCGCCTCATTGGGTGTTGGGTATGCTCCCAACTTATCCACAGGCACTATAGGCGAGCCGCTAGGGTTTGGGTAGAGGGGAAATAGACCCCCAAGATAAGCGACAGAGGGAAAAATCTTTGCCTTTCCCCCTGTAACTCTGTCGCGTCAGAGCTATCTCTAAATGTAAGACAGGGGTTTCCCGCCCCGAATTCCAATTCAACGTCCCAAGTGCGCCGCTACGCTTCGCGTATGCGGCGCATTTCTATGTTCAAAAAGGTAAATGCCCTGCCATGTGCCAAGGACAGGCCGCCCTCCACTGACCGGGATGGAGAGGGAGACCGGCATCATCGCCGCCTTTATATGGGCCGGCATGTCATCAGGGCCTTCATAGGTGTGCGTCAGATAGGCCATCGACGGATCGGTCGTCGGTGGCACGAGCCGATGAAAGAAATTCCGCAGGTCTGTTTGCACTTCGGGGTCCGCGTTCTCTTGGATCAACAGAGAACAAGAGGTGTGGCGCACGAAAAGCGTCAAAACACCATCCACCTGTCCCGCCTCGCGCACCCAAGTGGTGACATCACCGGTGAACTCGTAGAGGCCCTGCCCCCGCGTTGAAATCTGAAACACAGTCTGCATGGCGCAACCCTGCCAGAGCGTCCGCCCCTTGCCCAGCGATTTTGCCCGACTGCGGCCTACCAATCCATTTCGTAAGTGCAAAGCCCGCGCGCATTGCCAACCGAGATGTTGAACCCGGCGAAATCAAACCGTAACGAGTAGTTGCCGCCGTCCCCCGGCCGCGCCGCATTGGCAAGAAGACCAGCACTCGGCGCAAGGGTAAACCCAACCCCATAGCCGCGCTCTGTCTTGGCCACTGCGCGCGGGGTCTCAACATAGAGACGATCCGTGGCGCCAGCCCCAAGCTCCCGCAACGCATAGCGCCCTGCTTCGCACCAGATCCGAAGATCGCCACCTTGCAAGCCTTCAACCACTTCGAAACGCGCATCTCCCGGCAGCGGGTTGATTTTCCACGTCGGATCCGGACGCATCGTTTGGGCCGTCCCTGTGCTGGCGACAAGGCAGAACGCAACCGCGGCCTTCAACGGGTTCCACATTGTAACGGCCCTCTCTTTCCAATGCCTTTTCATTACCTAGTGCCACAGCCCGCGAACGCCAACCCTTCGGCACTGGACGGAAAAGGCCCGCCCTTTTGGGGCAGGCCAGCGTTGTTTACTCGGCGGCGTCAGCGGCCGCTGTCTCAACCGGTGTGTAGCTTAGGCTATAGCCTTTTTTCGCCAGCACCCTGACAAGCCGGGCGCCGCGCTTGGTCGCCGCTTTGCGAGCGTCCTTCCATGCGGCATCACGCTCCTGCTTGGAGGCTGTGGGATGCTGCGCTCTGAATTCCTGGAACCAGGCGGTGCGCCCGATCAGGCGGGCAACCCGGCGCCGCATTTTTTGCTCTTCGGTGAGCGGGGTCTTGGTTTTTTCCATGTCTGATTTTCCTTGTGAAAACATGGCGGCGGCCCCTTGGAACAAGGGCCGCAGACGGCAACCGCGCCGCCATAGCTCGGAATACACCAACCTCCTGATCCTGTATCGAAAATTCGGATCGGTCCGTGCCGCATATCGGCGCTTTTCCGCTCTTTCCCGGCAACGAAAAAGGCGCCCCGCGGGGCGCCTTGTTTCCTATTGGTCGAGGAAGCTGCGAAGCTTCCGGCTGCGGCTCGGGTGTTTGAGCTTGCGCAGCGCCTTGGCTTCGATCTGACGGATCCGTTCGCGTGTCACGCTGAACTGCTGCCCCACCTCTTCAAGCGTGTGGTCGGTGTTCATGCCGATGCCAAACCGCATCCTCAACACCCGCTCCTCACGCGGCGTGAGCGAGGCGAGCACCCGTGTCGTCGTTTCCTTCAGGTTCTCCTGAATGGCCGAATCCAGCGGCAGAACCGCGTTCTTGTCTTCGATGAAATCGCCAAGTTGGCTGTCTTCCTCATCGCCAATCGGCGTCTCGAGAGAGATCGGCTCTTTGGCGATCTTCATCACCTTACGCACTTTCTCGAGCGGCATCTGAAGCTTCTCGGCAAGCTCTTCCGGCGTCGGTTCGCGACCGATCTCGTGCAGCATCTGGCGCCCGGTGCGGACAAGCTTGTTGATCGTCTCGATCATGTGGACCGGAATACGGATCGTCCGCGCCTGGTCGGCAATCGAGCGGGTGATCGCCTGACGGATCCACCACGTCGCGTAGGTTGAGAACTTGTAGCCCCGGCGATACTCGAACTTGTCGACGGCCTTCATCAGGCCGATGTTGCCTTCCTGAATAAGGTCAAGGAACTGCAAGCCGCGGTTGGTGTATTTCTTGGCAATCGAGATCACCAGTCGCAGGTTCGCCTCGACCATCTCTTTCTTGGCCTGACGCGCCTCTTTCTCGCCCTTCTGGACCTGCTGCACGATGCGGCGGAATTCCGAGATGTCGAGACCGACATACTGACCCACCTGCGCCATGTCGGCGCGCAGCTCTTCGACCTTATCGGTCGAGCGCTCCATAAACATCTGCCAGCCGCGGCCCGGCTTTTGCGCCATTTCGTCGAGCCATGTGGGATCAAGCTCACGGCCACGATAGGCTTCGATGAACTCGCGACGGTTGATGCGCGCCTGGTCGGCAAGCTTGACCATGGACGAGTCGATCTGCATCACGCGGCGGTTGATCCCGTAAAGCTGGTCGATCAGCGCCTCGATGCGGTTGTTATGCAGGTGAAGCTCATTCACCAGAAGCACAATCTCCGAACGCAGTTTCTGGTACTTCTTCTCTTCGCCTTCCGAGAAGCTGTCATCCTCGTTAAGCGTCGCGGAAATCCGCACATCCTGCATGTCCGACAGAAGCGCATAATCCTGCGCGATCTGATCCAAAGTTTCGAGGACGCGGGGCTTCAACGCGGCCTCCATCGCGGCAAGCGACATGTTCGCCTGCTCGTCCTCGTCATCGTCATCATCCTTGGCAATCGGGTTGCCATCGGCATCGAGCTCTGGGCCCTGCTCTTCTTTCTTCGGGGCGCTGTCGACATTGGCGGTCTCGACGACGGGTTCTTCCTCATCTTCGCCCATCTGATTGCCAAACGTCGCCTCGAGGTCGATCACGTCGCGTAGAAGAATCTCCTCGGACAGAAGTTCGTCCCGCCAGATGGTGATCGCCTGGAAGGTCAGCGGGCTTTCGCAAAGCCCCGCAATCATCGTGTTGCGGCCGGCCTCAATCCGCTTGGCAATCGCGATCTCGCCTTCACGGCTCAAAAGCTCGACCGACCCCATCTCGCGCAGGTACATGCGCACCGGGTCATCGGTACGGTCAAGTTTCTCGGTGGTGCCCGAACCGAGCGCAACTTCGCGGTTGGACGACGAAGTATCGACCACGGCGGTGGATTTCTGCTCCTCCTCCTCGGCCTCTTCGTCCTCGATGATGTTGATGCCCATCTCCGACAGCATCGACATCACGTCTTCGATCTGCTCGGAACTGACCTGCTCGGGGGGCAAGACCTGGTTGAGCTGGTCGTAGGTGATGTACCCCTTCTCCCGCGCCTCGGCGATCATCTTCTTGACGGCGGCCTGGCTCATATCGAGCGAGATCTCCGCTTCCTGATCGGCGGGCTTCTGGTCGTCGGTGTCTTTTGCGGCCATGCGGTGCTCCTGCGGAAAGGGCGTGGGTGATTCGGTTTAACCCGAATCAATAGCGCGATCTGGTGATTCGCACACCCGTTTACCCTGTTTTCTTTACCTGTTCCTCACCAAAGTGACTCATCGGCCTCGTCCGCGTCCGCCCTTGGTGAAATCGATTCCCTTGGTCAACGCGTCGAGCGCCTCGCGCTCTTCGCGATCTACTGCCACGCCATTGGGGGCTTGTTCATACTCGGCGGCGTCCTCCTGACGCACCCGAAGCGCGTTATTGCGCGCCTCCGCCGCTTGACCAAGACGCCATGTCACGGCCTCATCTGCAACCCCCATAAGGTCTTCGGCGGCTTCCGCGACCTCGGCCAGAAGACCACTTGTCGTCTTCATCTTGGCCAATTCCTCGACCAACGTCTGCCGCGCCAGATCGGCATCGCCCGGATGACGTACCGCAGGGGTAATCGCCACATGGGGATGCCCCAAGAGCGTTTCAACCGCCTCCGGCCCAAGCGCTCCTTCAATCGCAGCTTTCGGATCGGGTGTGTTGGCAAAGCGCAACAGAGCGTCGCGCAACCGCGCATTCTCCGAGTGGCGGCACTCCATGCGTTCGATCTCATAGTCGAAATCGTCAAGCACCTCCGGCGTCGAAAGCACCACCGCCAAGACCACCGCCTCGCGCAATTGCTGTTCGACCGCGCCCTGCGCGGCGGCCAACATGGAGGCCTTGGTATGGCTTTGCACGACGGGTTTCGGCGTCCATCCTTTGAATGGTCCCTTCGACGTGACCGACCGCTGCGGCCGGAACAGAGACCAGCGTAGCTCCTTGATCGCCTCGCCATAGTGGCCCCGGATCGACGGATCGCGGATCAGCTTGAGCTTGTCACGCAATGTCTTGTCGAGTGCGGCTTTGCGCTCGGGGCTGTCAAAGACCTTCCCCTCGATCTCGCGCTGCCAAAGAAGATCGACCATCGGCTTTGCCTGATCGAGCACGGCCTGAACCGCCGCGGGCCCCTTGGCGCGCAAGAGATCGTCCGGATCCTGCCCCTCTGGCATCAGGGCGAACCGCAGGGATTTCCCCGCCTCAAGAAGCGGCAGCGCAAGATCGATCACCCGCATCGCCGCCCGAAGCCCCGCCGTATCACCATCAAGCGCGATGATTGGCTCAGGCGAAATCCGCCACAACAGTTCCAACTGGTTTTCCGTCACCGCCGTGCCAAGCGGCGCCACGGACGCGCCGAACCCCGCCTCGGCAAGCGCGATCACATCCATATAGCCTTCGGCCACGATAAGCGGTTGGCCCTTGCCCGCCGCTTCTCGCGCAGGCCCGTGATTGTAAAGGCTGCGCCCCTTGTCGAACAATTCGGTCTCGGGGCTGTTGAGGTACTTGGCGTTGTCATTGGGGTCCATCGCCCGCCCGCCAAAGGCGATACAGCGCCCGCGCGCGTCGCGGATCGGGAACATGATCCGGTTGCGGAACGTATCATAGGGCCGCTTGCCCTTGTTCGAAGGCTTGGCAAGACCACAGCCGAGGATCAAATCCTCCGCCACACCCTTACCGGTCAGATGGTCCCAGAGCCCCTGCCAGCCATCCGGTGCAAAGCCGATTTCCCACCGATCCCGCGCCGCCTCGGACAATCCTCGCCCATCGAGGTAGTCGCGCGCCGCCGCGCCGCCGCCAGTCTTGAGTTGCAGGCGAAAGAACTGCACCGCCTGCTCCATGACATTGGCCAACTCAGTGCGTCGATCGGCTTTTTCCTGCGCTTGCGGATCGCGCGCAGGCATCTGCATCCCGGCCTCCTCGGCCAAGATTCGCACCGCCTCCATAAAGTCGACATTCTCGGTCTCACGGACAAAGGAAATCGCATCGCCCTTGGCATGGCAGCCAAAGCAATAGTAATAGCCCTTCTGGTCATCTACATGAAATGACGCAGTTTTTTCGTGATGAAAGGGGCACGGCGCCCACATGTCGCCCTTGCCCTGATTGGATTTGCGCTGATCCCACATGACCTTACGACCGACCACATGGGTCAGGCTCGTACGGCTACGCAGTTCATCCAGGAATCCGGGGGGCAGGCTCATGGAGCGAATATAGGCGCGGTGCTGCGCCCCGTCCAGACGCCCTTACTGCTTGACGCAGGTCTCGTAGTAGGCCGCGCCCGGATCATTCTTGAGGTCTTTGCGCTTGAGCGTGTTGTAGACCCAATCGACGATATGCGGCACGGCGGCAACGTACCTGGCGGCCACGGCCGCATCTTCGCCCGAGCTCATCATCTCGACCG
This sequence comes from Shimia aestuarii, assembly GCF_022814865.1. Taxonomy (GTDB): domain Bacteria; phylum Pseudomonadota; class Alphaproteobacteria; order Rhodobacterales; family Rhodobacteraceae; genus Shimia; species Shimia aestuarii_A. Next base: position 103,872 of record NZ_JAKVRD010000008.1, read on the forward strand.
CTTTCTTTTCGCGCACACGGTCTTGCCGAAGTGCCACTGCCCGGTTCACGATATCAGCCTGCATCTGACACTCGGCCTTCTGATCGGCGAGCGCGGGGGACAGGGTCGCGGCGAAAAAAGCGACGGTGACGGGAACGAGAAAACGCATATGTCTGCTACCTTTGTCATTCGGACTGCGCCGAAAATGTCAGGCTCACCGGCGCGCGGCAACCCCTTTCATCGCGGTCTCGAGATCGTGAACAAGCGTTCCGGCCATGGATCGGAAGGCAAGAATGAAAAACGCCTCGTCGCTGATCCGGGTGATCGACACGCTCATATGCTGCAACATCGTGCGCACCGAATGGCCGCGTTTGAACACCGTTTGGCGCAGATCAACCGGCACCAGCCGCGCCAGCACGTTCTCCGCCGCCGCTCCCTCAAGCCGCACCATCGCCCAGGCGTCCGACTGGTCCGTCATCGCCGCATGGGCCGCAAGACCCGCATCCGGCTCCGGCCCAACAAGCATCGCCTGCCCCTTGCCAATCCAAATCGCCCGCGCGCCCTCCTTACCCGTCGCCCGGTTTGGCGCGGGAAACACCATGCCATGCGCGGATTTGAGCGCCTGCGAAAGCGCCTTCTCCTGACCCTGCTTCGGCTGAAGAGAGGTCAGGCGGGTCATCGCGACCTCGCTCAATCGTGAGGCGCCATGCTCGACCGGCAAACGCCCGCCACAGGGGGATTTCGCAACCAACTCAACCACGCACACGCCCTCCTTCGGGATCAAGGAACACCGGATCGCAGACCTTGCAGCGCGTGGTCACGCCACGCAAATGATCGACCATCGTGATCTCTTCGCCATGCCGCGCCCGCCCATTGCGCAGGAACGCAAGGCCAAGCGACGTTTCTAGCGTCGGAGAGAAACAGACCGAAGTGACATAGCCTTGCGCGTTGCTACGCACCGGCTCGGCGCCCGGCTCAAACAAATGTGCCCCTGCCGTGATCTGTTTCACAACGCCCACCGGCATGAGGCCGACCAACTGCTCGCGCTCTTCGCCCGAAAGGCCGGGACGCTCGCTCATCGTCTTGCCGATACAGTCCTTCTTGGCACTGACCAACCGTCCCATACCGATATCATCTGCCGTCACCCGGCCATGGATTTCCGCATGGGTGATAAAGCCCTTCTCGATCCGAAGCACGTTGAGCGCCTCCATCCCGTAGGCCCCGCCGCCCATCGCTTCGGCGCGCTCGAGCAAGAGCTTGAACAGGCTCTCGCCATAGCGCGCCGGGACCGCGATCTCGTAGGCATGTTCGCCGCTAAAGGAAATCCGGAACAACCGCCCCGCCACACCGCCAATCGTGGCCGGCCCGCAGCCCATGAAGGGAAAGCTCTCATTGTCGATCTCTTCCGCCACGATCCCATTCAGGAGGTCGCGCGATTTCGGCCCGGCAACGGCGAACTGCGCCCATTGCTCCGTCACCGAGATCATCGCCACGTCGAGATCAGGACAGAGGCACTGATGCACATATTCGAGATGGCGCATCACCTGCCCCGCCGCCGCGGTGGTCGTGGTCATCACGAAATGATCCTCCGCGATCCGCGCCGTCGTGCCGTCATCCATGACAAACCCGTCCTCTCGCAACATCAACCCATAGCGCACCTTGCCGGGCTTCAGTGTCGAGAACGTGTTAGCATAAACGAAATCGAGGAATTGGCCCGCGTCCTTGCCTTGAATGTCGATCTTTCCGAGGGTCGATACATCGCAGACCCCGACCGTGCCACGCACCATGTTGACCTCGCGGTCACAGCTTTGCCGCCACGTGCGCTCGCCCGTCGCCGGGAAATAGCTCGGACGATACCAAAGCCCCGCCTCGATCATCGGCGCTCCGCGCCGGACGCTCTCGGCGTGACTCGTCGTATGGCGTTGCGGCGCAAAGCCCGTGCCTTGCCCGCCCGCGCCAAACGCCGCGATGGCGACCGGAACAAAAGGCGGGCGGAAAGTCGTCGTGCCCGTCTCTTCGATCCCGCGCCCCGTCGCATCGGCAAGAACCGCAAGCGCTGCAACATTCGAGTTCTTGCCTTGATCCGGTGCCATGCCCTGCGTCGTATAGCGTTTCATATGCTCGACCGAGCGGAAATTCTCCTGTGCCGCGCCCTGCACATCTTTGACCGTCACGTCATTCTGGAAATCGAGCCACGCGCGCCCCTTGCCCGCAACCGCCCAAAGCGGCTCGATCCTGTAGGGGCTATCCTCACTCTCAGGCACCACGGATTTCTTTGCCTTCACACCCAGATCGCCTAGCGCCCGAAGCGCCGCTTCCGCGCCTTCGACAAAGGCCCGATGTGTCGAAAACGCGCCGTTGCACGCGCCCACGGCCTCCAACCCCGGAATGGCTCCCGGCACAGGCACGAAAGAATGGATGCCGCCATGCCAATTCGGCCGCCCGTTCATGTGGCACGTCAGATGCACCGTCGGGTTCCACCCGCCCGACATCGCGAGGCAATCGGTCTGGACCTTGTCGACGCTGCCATCGGCGCGCCGATAGCTCACCGCCTCAAGCCCCTTGCGCCCCTCGCTGCCACAAACTTCCGCGCCCTTTATAACCTCATAGCCCGCGCCCTCCGGCGCCTCCGCGCGGCTGTCGATCACGGCGGCCACATGCACGCCTGCATCGACAAGATCGCGCGCCGTGCGATGGGCATCGTCATTATTGGCAAAGATCGTGACACGCTGCCCCGGCGCCACGCCATATCGGTTGAGATAGGTACGCACCGCGCTCGCCGTCATAATGCCGGGCCGGTCATTGTTCGGGAAAGCAACGGGCCGCTCAATCGCCCCCGCCGCGAGCACCGCGCGCTTGGCCACGATGCGCCAGAAACATTCGAGCGGCCGCCCCTCGCGCGCCGCAACATGATGCGACACTCGCTCCAGCGCGCCATAGGTGCCTTGGTCATAGGCCCCAGTGACAGAGGTGCGCGGCATGACCCGCACATTGGGCAGGCTCTCGAGTTCCCGCACCGTCTCTGCCGCCCAATCGGACCCGGCCATGCCGCCGACCTCGAACGTCTCACCATTGAGCCGCCCACCAAGAAGGCTGTCCTCGTCACAGAGGATCACATCCGCCCCCGCGCGCCCCGCCGTCAGCGCCGCCATAAGCCCCGCAGGCCCCGCGCCGATCACCAGCAGATCACAGAAGGCAAACGCCTTCTCGTAATACTCCGCATTCGCCTTCCCGCTCAGCGCCCCGATCCCTGCCGAGCGACGAATGACCGGCTCATAGAGCTTTTCCCAAAACACCTTGGGCCACATGAAGGTCTTGTAGTAGAACCCCGCACCAAGGAAGGGCGCGAACAGGTCGTTGACGCTCAGGAGGTCATAGTTGAGCGACGGCCAGCAATTCTGCGAGTGCGCCGCGAGGCCATCGTAGATTTCCTGCACCGTCGCGCGCACATTCGGATCCTGCGTCGCGCCACTTCCAATGGTGACAAGCGCGCTGGATTCCTCGCTGCCGGCCCCCATAATGCCGCGCGGACGGTGATACTTGAACGACCGCGCGACAAGCTTCACATCATTGGCCAAGAGTGCCGAGGCCAGAGTATCGCCCTGAAATCCCTCTAGCTGCCTTCCGTCAAAGCTGAACCGAACTGGCGTGCCGTGATCGACAAGTCCTTTTCCCGCAATCCTCATGACGCGCCCTCCACGAGCTTGCGCCTGCGTTTCTCGGCAAGTTCGGTCTTCAGGACCTCATGCGTGACCGTATTGCGCGTCACGACGACCCAAGCCGCACAGCCCGCTTCGTGATACCAGAGGTCGCGGGTCACCCCCGCCGGGTTGTCCCGAAGGTGCAAATATGTGTCCCAAGCGTGGTCGCCCGCCTCCGGGTCCGGCCGCTCGAGGAGCACCGCATCGCCCACGTAGTAGAATTCCCGCCTGTCACGTTCCCCGCAGAGGGGGCATTTGATCCGCATGGTGTGTCCCTCCTCAGTGCAGGTTATGCTGAGAGCCGGTGCCCTCTTCATCCATGATGTTGATCCCCGTCCGGAACCGGTCGAGGCGGAACTTCTCGGCGACCTCGTGGGGCGTGTTCGTGGCCATCAGATGCGCCATGCACCAGCCCGACGCCGGCACCGCCTTGAACCCGCCGTAGTTCCAGCCACAATCGATATAAAGCCCCTCGATCCCGTCCATCTTGTCGATGATCGGGCTGCCATCCGGGGTCATGTCCATGATCCCGCCCCAACTTCGCAGGATCTTTGCCTTGCCGATCATCGGCATGAGCGTCATCCCCGCCTCCATCACATGCTCCACCATCGGCAGGTTGCCGCGGCTCGCATAGGAGGCATAGAAATCAAGGTCGCCGCCAAACACCAGCCCGCCCTTGTCGGATTGGCTGATATAGAAATGCCCCATGCCGAAACTCACCACATGATCAATCACGGGCTTGAGCCCCTCGGTGACAAAGGCCTGCAAGATATGGCTCTCGACAGGCAGGCTCCGCCCCGCCATCGCCGCCACTTGACCAGAGCGCCCGGCGACAACGATCCCAACCTTGCCCGCTTTGATTGGCCCCTTGGTCGTCCGCACGCCTTTGACGACGCCGCCCTCGATATCAATGCCTGTGACTTCGCAGTTCTGGATCAGGTCAACGCCCCGTTCCGACGCCCCGCGTGCATAGCCCCAGGCAACCGCATCATGACGCGCCGTGCCGCCGCGCGGATGATAGAGCCCGCCATAGATCGGGAACCTCGCCTGTTCAAAATCGAGATAAGGCAGATGCTTGCGCACCCCAGCCTTATCGAGAAGGATCGCGTCATCGCCTTGATTGACCATCGCATTGCCGCGCCGCGCAAAGGCATCGCGCTGCCCATCGCTGTGAAACAGGTTGATGAGACCGCGCTGCGAATGCATCACGTTGTAGTTCAGCTCTTCCTCAAGCCCCTCCCAGAGCTTGAGTGAATGTGAATAGAATTCCGAATTACCCGGAAGAAAGTAGTTGGCGCGTACGATCGTCGTATTGCGCCCGACATTGCCGCCGCCAAGATAGCCCTTCTCCAGCACTGCGATATTCGTAATCCCGTGGTTACGGGCAAGGTAATAGGCCGTCGAAAGCCCATGCCCGCCGCCGCCGATAATGATCATGTCATAGGCGGGTTTGGGTTGCGCATCGCGCCAATGCGCCTGCCATCCCTTGTTACCGCTGAGGCCCTCCTTGAGAACCCGCAAGCCGGAAAACCGCATCTTGTCCTCCACACATCGTCTGACCCGACTGAACCAAGTCCCGCCGAGCTTAGCAATGGGCGACCGCCCGCCAATCCGAAGTTTTCGACAGGAACCTGTCTACCAGCGACCAACTCGCAACGAAGTCAGGCGCTAGTCCGGGCACGCCGCGTTGCGCTCTTCAAGCGTCAGGACACGCGGCGTACATGTCGCCGCACCATCCGCATCAAAGAACGGTGCCATCGTCGCCGCACGACCAAGCTTTGCCCGCAAATGCCGCCGCATGATGTTGAACCCCGTGCGCGCAAATCCGTATTTGCGCACCGGTGGCCCCTCGCCCGTCGCACCTTCGGTAAAGGTCTCGGCAGTCAGCGGCCCAAGCGGGTCGCGCGCCTCCTCCGCCACGGTATGCACAAGCACGCCCGAGAAACAAAGCTTCGGACTGGGCAGCGTGTTGAACAACGGCGTGTTGCAGCACTCGGCATACCAACGCATCAGCCCCTTGGGAGAGAGGCGCAGGCAGGCCACATGCGTCGCGCCCTCGTCGATGCGAATATGGGCGGGGGTGGTCTGGTAGATGTCCGACCCACCCCGCGCATTCAACAAGTCCGAACGCCCAAGCGCATGCGCCGCTGTCTGGCAATCCTTGCAATAACAGGTGATCCGGCTGCCCGCTTTCCTGTCAATATCCACAAGCCTGCCGTTGACGGTGCCGCACGTGCAGGAGAACGGAATGTCACCCATGTGTCAGAGCCCTTTCGCCCGATAGCTTGCGGCCACCTTATCGATCGCCACGAGATAGGCCGCCGTGCGCAAATCGTCGACGTCGCCACGCTCGTGCCAAACATCGCGCATCGACTGGTAGGCGATCCGCATCGTATCATCGAGCCCCGAGCGCACAAGCTCAAGCTCATCCGCCCCGCGCAGGTACTTCTGCTTGAAGCTATCGGAAAGCGTATAGGTGTTGCCCATTGCCTCAGAGATCTTCTGAAGCTCGTCCACCACAAGCTGGTGGCGCGCTTCTTCTTGGCGGCGCTGCATCCGGCCAAAGCGGATGTGGCTGAGGTTCTTGACCCATTCAAAATACGAGACCGTCACGCCGCCCGCGTTGGCATACATGTCCGGAATGATGACCGTGCCCTTGTCGCGCAGCACTTCATCCGCGCCTGCTGTCACCGGGCCGTTTGCCGCTTCGATGATGAGTGGCGCCTTGATCCGCGCAGCGTTGGAAAGGTTGATGACCCCCTCGAGCGCCGCCGGGATCAGGATATCGCATTCGCTCTCGAGAACCGACGCACCGTCTTCACTATGAAGCGCATCCGGGAACCCCGTGACGCCACCATGTTTGACGATCCACGCCCGCACCGCCTCAACATCGAGACCCTTTTCGCTGAACAGGGCGCCATCATGTTCAATGATCCCGGTGATGATTGCACCATCTTCTTCGCTCAGGAACTTCGCCGCGTGAAAGCCCACGTTGCCAAGGCCCTGCACGATGATGCGCTTCCCCTCGAGCGTCCCGGTCAGACCGGCTTTCTTCATGTCGCGCGGGTCACGGAAGAACTCGCGCAGCGCATATTGCACGCCGCGCCCCGTCGCCTCGACACGTCCCGCGATGCCGCCCGCATTGAGCGGCTTGCCGGTCACACAGGCGACCGCGTTGATGTCGGTCGTGTTCATCCGCGCATATTGGTCAGCGATCCACGCCATCTCGCGCTCGCCCGTTCCCATGTCCGGCGCCGGGACGTTCTGCGATGGATGGATCATGTCACGCTTGGCAAGCTCATAGGCGAACCGTCGGGTGATCCGCTCAAGCTCGTGCTCGTCATACTGGCGCGGGTCGATGCAAAGCCCGCCCTTGGAGCCGCCGAACGGCGCTTCGACCAGGGCGCACTTATAGGTCATCAGCGCCGCCAGCGCCTCGACCTCGTCTTGGTTCACCGCGCTGGCATAGCGGATGCCGCCCTTGACCGGTTCCTTATGCTCGGAATGAACCGAGCGATAGCCAGTGAACGTATGGATTTCCCCACGCAGTCGCACACCAAAGCGAACGGTATATGTCGCGTTGCAGACCCGGATTTTCTCTTCAAGCCCGGGCGACAGGTCCATCAACGCCACCGCGCGGTTGAACATGAGGTCTACGCTCTCGCGAAAACTCGGCTCTTTTGGAATTGTCATGTCTACGGCCTCCCTCAGCCACGTCATTTGCGCGACTCGATGCCGCACCCCTCCCTGCGACCCTACAAAGACCTGCGTCCGAATTGCGAGGGGGAAAAACAACAAACTGCCTGTATTTTTGGCAGAACCCCATTTCGAAACAATCACATCAGAAACCCGGCAATTGTCCTCACGCCCTTGTAAATATGAGGAAAATTTGTGCGAAAACCCCATTCCCGCGCCAGTTCAGCCCAAGTTCCGCCCCATTTGAAAGGGATATTCAGCTAGGGCCGAAGTGCGTCGAGTCGCTCGATTTACCTTCGCGTCAAGAAGCTCAGGTGAAGAAAATGCCGACCAAGACAACCAAGACCATCAACGCCGTGCGCGAACGGCTTTCCCGTTTTCGTCATGATGAAAGCGGTGTGCTCGTCGGGTTCTCAGTATTCCTTTTTCTGATCATTCTGCTCGTGGGCGGGATCGGCATCGACCTTATGCGCTCGGAAATGAACCGCACCCGGATGCAGCACACGCTTGACCGCGCCGTGCTCGCCGCCGCCGATATGGGCCAGACCCTCGACCCCAAATCCGTGGTGCGTGACTATTTCGCCAAATCCAACCTGAGCGAAACACTGACCTATCTCGACGATGACACCGGGCTGAACTACCGCGTCGTCACCGCCCGCGCCAAGCGCGACACCAAGACCAACTTCATGAAACTCGCCGGGATCGACACGTTGAGCGCTGTCGCTGCGGGTCGCGCCGAGGAACGGATCGGCGGCGTCGAGATCTCCCTCGTTCTCGACGTATCCGGCTCCATGAACAGCAACAGCCGCCTGTCGAACCTCAAGGTCGCCGCCAAGGATTTCATCGACACGATGGATGCCAATACCGAGGACGGCAAACTTTCGATCTCCATCGTCCCCTACGCGACACAGGTGTCCGCCTCGAAAAAGCTCTTCGATACGCTCAACGCCTCGATTTCCGGCAATATGGACGTGGACACCGTCATCAATCCGAACGCGAGCGGTGTGGAAGCAGCGGCGAACCAGCAAGGCTATTCGCATTGCATCCATTTCGACGCGGAAGACTTCGACACGACCGAGCTTGACCCGGACGAGCGCTGGACCCAAGCCATGCATTTCAGCCCGTGGAGCGATTATGACGGGCGCGACAATGATCCCAAACAATTGGTTCAGACACCGGTATGCCGCACCGATAGCGGCAGCGAGATCATGGCGCTGGAGAAGAACAAGACCACGCTCAAGAACTACATCAACGGCCTCTGGGCCGGTGGCAATACGTCGATTGACGTCGGGATGAAATGGGGCGTTGCGATGCTTGACCCCTCGACCCAGGACATCATCGACTACCTGATCGACGAGGACGTGATTTCTGATGATTTCGTAGACCGCCCAACCCGCTACGAGGATGGCGACGCGCTCAAGGTGATTGTGCTCATGACCGATGGTCAGAACACGAGCCAATACTACGTGCACGATGACTTCCGCTCGGGGGCGTCCAACATCTGGTGGAACGATCAGGAAGAGATCTATTCCGTCTATGTCGGCACGGATATCTACGACAGCAACGACAACGACGACTACACCGACGAGCTCTACTACTGGCCCGGTCACAACGACCAGAATGGCGACTGGCAGGAAGGCTGGTACGATCACCCCTATGGCAACGGCGAGATCACGACGACCGAATGGATCGAGCATGTCGAAACCTATTGTAAACGCTACTACACGCGGGGCTGGCGCAAGGGCCAATGTAAGAAGTGGGGCAACCAGACCTCCTATGAGGAGATCACGACAACCGTTTCCGAGAACGGCGAAGCGATCCAGCTGCAATACCCCGATCTCTGGGCCTATACCTCTCTCGAGTGGAACGTCGAAGAGCACTACGAGCCCTGGATGAATGACAATGACGCCTGGGACGACTGGTTCTATGACGTGCGCAAATCCATCGGCAACTCGACCAAGAACGCCCGCACCAAGGCGATCTGTGACGCCGCCAAGGCCAAGAACATCGTGGTCTTCACCATCGGTTTCGAAGCCCCCTCCAACGGGCGTGCCGTGCTCAAAGACTGTGCCAGCACCGACGCGCACTATTTCGACGTGGACGGGCTTGAAATCTCCGATGCCTTCTCGGCCATCGCCTCTTCCATCGCCCAGCTGAAGTTGACCCAATGAAACGCCTGCTGACCATATTCCGCCGGGACGATCGCGGTCATGCCTCGATCGAATTCGTGATCATGTTCCCGCTCTTCTTCTGGATCATGGTTTCGGCCATCGACATCGGCATCATTACAATGCGTTCGGCACTGCTTGAGCGCGCCCTCGATGTGGTTGTGCGCGACATCCGGCTATCAACGGGCACCGCCCCCGACCATGACGAGATCCGCCGCCGGATCTGCGCCGAAAACGCCGTGGTGAAGGACTGCACCGAGAACCTCATGCTCGAAATGCAAATCGTCGACATGCGCGCCTGGAGCGACCTGCCCAGTCGCACGACCTGCACCAACCAAGCTGAGGAAACCCAGCCTCTGACAACCTTTGAGAACGGCATGGACAACGAGCTGATGATCCTGCGCGCCTGTGCCAAGATCACACCGATGTTCGGGGAACAGGGCATCGGCCCCTATCTCAACAAAGACAGCAACGGCGACGTCGCGATCTTCGCGCTCTCCGCCTTCGTGCAGGAACCGAGGTAAGACACATGTGGATCAGGCTTATATCCGCCCTCAAGCAGTTCCGCGATGACACCCGCGGCTCGGTCGCCGTCGAAGCGGCGATCATCCTGCCCATGTTGCTGTGGGCCTATGTCGCGATGTTCGTCTTCTTCGACGCCTACAAGACCCGTTCCATGACCGAAAAGGCCGCTTTCACGATTTCCGACATGCTCTCGCGCGAGACCGCGGCGATTGACGATTACTACCTCGGCAGCACCCGCAAACTCTTTGACCTGTTGGCACAGTCAGACTCGCCCTCGGGTCTTCGTGTCACGGTCGTAAGCTATAGCGGAGTGACACAGGAACATTCGCTCGAATGGTCGAAATCGATCGGCAACATGGACGAGTTGCAAGCCCCGAACCTCTCGGATTTCGTCGTCCGTCTCCCGGCGATTGCGGCCGGAGAAAGCATCATCGTGGTGGAAACCCTGTCCACTTATGAACCGGCGCTGAATGTCGGCCTCGGGGACAACACGATCGAGACCTTCATCTTCACCCGCCCGCGTTTCGCGCCCCAGCTTGTCTGGAGCGATGGCGACAACAACGTCTAGTCGTCGACAGGGCGCCCGGCAATCAACGCCTCGATCATCTGCGCCATCATTTTACCCTGTGGCCCGGGCGTCACGCCGCCAATCCCGACCCGTTTGCCTGCGCGCCACCATAGGCCCGGACGCCAACGTCCCTCGCCACGTGTCTTCAGGCTGAGAACGAACCCGTTCGATGGTTTAAAAGCAAACGTCCCCCGGCTCACCGCATCGATCTGCGCGATCTCGGCCACGGTCTCGCCCGTGCTATCGACGATCCCTTCCTCTGTCAGCGTCAGCGTCAGCTCAGTCGCCCGCCGCGTCGCCTCGGCCAGCCAGAGAGACAGCCCACCGAGCAAGAGCAAGAACCCCTGCCAAAGCACGGTCGCAGGCGGAATGGCCACCGCAATATAAATCAGCAACCCGCCAAGCGTGGCCATGATCGCCACACCGATCCACCGGCGCGGCGCCGAGGCGCGCAATTCTGCAAGGACTTCCTGCGACATCTTAAGTTCCTTCGTCTGACGCCCCGCCCTATCCCAAGGCGCGGGCGCGCTCAATAGGGCATCGGATGGGCGCGATGCGCGTCATTGATGTCTTTCATCACCTCATCCGAAAGCGTCACCTCGGTGCATTTCAGGAGATGCTCCAATTGCTCGATGCGCGTTGCCCCGAAGATCGAGGAACACATGAAAGGGCGCTGAAGCGTGAAGGCCATGGCCATATGGATCGGATCAATCCCATGGGTCTGGGCAATGGCAAGATAGGCATCGACCGCATCAAAGACCCGCGCCGACTTGCGCCCGCCAAGGTTCTCGACAATCGACATGCGCGACCCATCCGGCACCCGGCCATGCTGATACTTGCCGGTCAAAAGCCCCGCCGCCAGCGGCGAAAACGCCAAAAGCCCCACATCCTCGTTGACGCTCAACTCCGCAAGGTCGGTGTCGTAGAGACGGCAGAGAAGCGAATATTCATTCTGGATCGACGCCACCCTCGGCCCGCCCTTTTCCCCGGCAATCCGAAGCCATTCCGCCGTGCCCCAGGCGCTCTCGTTCGAAAGGCCGAAGGCGCGGATATTGCCCTTCTCGACCTGCGCCTGAAGCGCCTCGAGCGCCTCTTCCATATGTGCGAGCGTCGCCGCGCGGTCCTGCTGCGACGGATCAAACGCCCAGTTCTGGCGGAACATGTAAGAGCCGCGGTTTGGCCAATGGAATTGATAAAGGTCGATCACATCCGTCTTCAGCCGCCGTAGCGAGCCTTCAATGGCCTCCGGGATCGTCTTGGCCGAAATCGGCGCCCCGTCGCGCGCATGTTTGAACCCCGCCCCGGAATGTTTCGTCGCCATCACGACCTCATCCCGCCGCCCGGTCTTTTCAAACCAGTTGCCGACGATCTCTTCTGTCCGCCCCACGGTCTCGGCGCTGATCGGGTTGACCGGATACATCTCGGCGGCATCGAAAAAATTGATGCCGTGATCGCGCGCCATCTCCATCTGCGCATGGGCCTCGGCCTCGGGTGTCTGCGTGCCAAAAGTCATCGTCCCAAGGCAAAGCTCCGAAACCTCGATTCCCGTCCGGCCAAGCGGTTTCATTTTCATTGTCGCGTTTCCTTTTTCCGTTTCATTCAGCGCTTGGCGCGCTCGTGAAAGATAAAGCCCAGCATGTTGAGCAAAACCTGTGCCGCAAGGATCGAGGTTGATCCCGTGGTGTCATAGTCCGGCGCCACCTCGACAAGGTCGATGCCCACAACCTCATGCCGCTTGGCAAGCGCCTGCAACATCTCGAGCACATCATAATAGAGGAAACCCCCATGGCTCGGCGTGCCCGTGCCCGGCGCGATGGACGGACAGAACCCATCGATATCAATCGTCACATAAACCCGCGCGCCTTCCGGGATACGCGCGATGACGCCCTCCGGCCCGATCTTGCGCGCCTGACGCACCGAGAGGATATCGCTCCCCATCGACCGCGCCGCGTCATAGCCTTCCTTCGCCGTGGACGACACATTCCGGATACCAACCTGCGTGAGCCCGGTGACATAGGGCTTTTCCGCCGCCCGCCGCATCGGGTTGCCATGGCCATAGCGCACCCCATGGCGCTCATCGACGAAATCGAGATGCGCGTCGATTTGCAGGATATGAATATCCCCCTCGCCATCAAAGGCATTGATGCAGGGGATATTGATTGAATGATCCCCCCCGATCACCACCGGAAGCGCGCCGGCCGCGAGGATCTTGCGCACGCCTTCCTCGATATTGGCATGGCTCTTCATCGTGTCCGTATGGACGATATCGGCATCGCCAATATCCACGATCCGCACCTCCTCGGGGAGGTAGGTCGCATCGTCCTCGTGGTCATAGGCCCCGGCATGGCCAAAGGAAAAAAGCGTCGAGGCTTCGCGCACACCGCGCGGCCCAAACCGCGCCCCCGCCCGAAACTGCGTGCCGAAATCAAACGGTGCGCCCATCACGGCCACATCCGCCTCGATCGCGTCCCAATCGCTGACGTAAGGCCGCTTGCCAAAGGTCGCAATTCCGACGAACGGCAAGTCGAGCCGCCCCGTCTCATAGCCATGTCCCGCCATCTGCATCTCCCCGGTCTGTCGTCTTTGCCGGTAACCTGCGCAGATTTCCCGCCCCCGGCAAGGGGCGTTCGGGGAAAACGCCCGCTCTACTCGTCAAGCGGCTGGACTCTCGTCCCCCGCCATGCTCGCATGGCCCACGCGAACACCACTTCCCCAAAGGGCTCGAAAACGACGCTGGTTGTCGAATATCCACAAGACCCCGCCGCCCGCGCCACCCCAAGCTGACACACATGCGCTTCCTGATTACCTCTTCTGCCCTGTTTCTCTCGGTCATCCTGCTTCAGCTGAGCTCCGGTGGCGTTGGCCCGCTCGATGCGCTCTCCGGCCTGACCCTCGGCTTTACCACGAACCAGATCGGCCTCCTCGGCTCGGCGCATTTCCTCGGCTTCTTCATCGGTTGCTGGTGGGCGCCCCGTCTCATGGGCAGTATCGGTCATTCCCGCGCCTTCGCCGCCTTTACGGCGACCGGCGCGATCGGCCTCATTGCCCACTTCCTCGTCATCGACCCGATGGCCTGGGCGCTCATGCGGATCGCCTCGGGCCTTTGCGTCGCGGGCTGCTATACCGTGATCGAAGCTTGGCTTCAGGCGCGTGTCACCAATGCCAACCGGGGCCGCGCTATGGGGACCTACCGGATCGTCGATATGGGCGCCTCGCTTGCGGCGCAAATGGTGATTTCGGTCCTCGAACCGGCCTCCTACGTCTCCTATAACCTGCTCGCGATCCTCTGCTGCGCCGCGCTTTTGCCCATCACGCTAAGCAAATCGGCCCAGCCCGAAACCCCCGACGCCCCGCGCCTGCGTCCAATGCTGGCCGTCGCCCGCTCGCCGCTCGCCGCTGCAGGCGTGGTGGTGGCGGCGCTAAGCTCGGCCTCCTTCCGTATGGTCGGCCCGGTCTATGGCACGCAGGTCGGCCTCGGCACGGATCAGATCGCATGGTTCCTCGCCGCCTTCGTCTTTGGCGGCGCACTGGCACAATACCCGGTCGGCTGGCTCGCAGACAAATTCGACCGCCGTTGGGTTCTGATCTGGCTTTCTGGCGCCGCGATCCTCTCCTGCGCTTCGACCGCGCTCTCGGGTGGACTTGGCACGACGACGGTCATGGTCAATGCGGTGTTCTTCGGCCTCACCGCCTTCCCGATCTATTCCGTCGCCGCCGCCCACGCCAACGACTTCGCAAGCGCCGACGAACGGGTGGAACTCTCAGCCGCGCTGATGTTCTTCTTTGCGCTCGGGGCCATCGCCGCACCGACCGTGGCTTCGGGCCTGATCAACTGGTTCGGCCCCGCCGCGCTCTTCGTGATGATCGCTGTCGGTCATGCCGTCCTGATCGTCTTCGGCATCGCCCGCATGCGCATCCGTCCCACGGTCGAGAACCGCACCCGCTACGTCTATGCCCCACGCACGAGTTTCACCATCGGCCGCCTCATGGGCCGTCAGCGCGACCGCAACTCCTGAGTCCCCGTTTTCCATAAAAGAAAACGGACCGAAATCCGCACATACGCAATACCGACGCAATACCGACGTGATACCGACACTGGGTTTCGACACTTTTCACGCCAAACATCCGCTGGAAACGCGCGCCGCTTTGGTCTAGGGAAGGCCAGACTAGCGGGACAACGGAAGAGACCTCATGGCGCGCCACCTCATCACTTCGGCCATTCCATATATCAACGGCATCAAACACCTCGGGAACCTCGTCGGCAGCCAGTTGCCCGCCGACCTCTTCGCCCGGTATCAACGCGGTCGGGGCAACGAAGTGCTCTTCCTCTGCGCCACCGACGAACACGGCACGCCCGCCGAACTCGCCGCCACCAAGGCCGGTCAACCCGTCGCCGACTACTGCGCCGAAATGCACGAGGTGCAATCCAAGATCGCCGAGGGCTTCCGCCTCTCCTTTGATCATTTTGGCCGCTCCTCGAGCCCCGAGAACCACGCCCTGACACAACACTTCGCAGGTGTCCTCGCTGACCGCGGGCTGATCCGCGAAGTTGTTGAAAATCAAATGTATTCCAAGGCCGACGGTCGCTTTCTTCCGGACCGCTACATTGAGGGCACCTGCCCCAACTGCGGCTTTGACTCCGCGCGCGGCGACCAGTGCGACAACTGCACCAAACAGCTCGATCCGGTCGATCTCATCAACCCGCATTCGACAATTTCCGGCTCGACCGACCTTGAGATGCGCGAGACCAAACACCTCTATCTCTGTCAGTCGCAGATGAAGGACGAGATCGAGGCATGGATCGATTCCAAGGCCGACTGGCCCGTCCTCACCACCTCGATCGCCAAGAAATGGCTCAACGATGGTGACGGCCTTCAAGACCGCGGCATCACGCGCGATCTCGACTGGGGTATTCCGGTCAAGAAAGGCGACGTGGACTGGCCGGGCATGGAAGGTAAGGTCTTCTACGTCTGGTTCGACGCCCCCATCGAATATATCGCCTGCGCCCAGGAATGGGTCGCAGCAAACAAAGGCACCGACTGGCAACGCTGGTGGCGCACCGACAAAGGCGCCGACGACGTGACCTACACCCAGTTCATGGGCAAGGATAACGTCCCCTTCCATACACTCACCTTCCCGGCCACCATCCTTGGCTCTGGGGAGCCGTGGAAGCTCGTCGATTACATCAAGTCTTTCAACTACTTGAACTATGACGGCGGCCAGTTCTCAACCTCGCGTGGGCGCGGCGTCTTCATGGATCAGGCGCTTGAAATCCTGCCCGCCGATTACTGGCGCTGGTGGCTCCTGAGCCACGCCCCCGAAAGCTCGGATGCAGAATTCACTTGGGAGAATTTCCAGCTTTCGGTGAACAAAGACCTCGCCGACGTGCTTGGCAATTTCGTCTCTCGCGTGACCAAGTTCTGCCGCTCCAAATTCGGCGAAGAAGTCCCCGCAGGCGGCGAATTCGGCGAGACCGAGACGGCCCTGATCGAAGAACTCACCACCCGCACCCGCGCCTACGAGGCCCATATGGAGGCGATGGAGGTGCGCAAATCGGCGCAAGAACTGCGTGCAATCTGGGTTGCGGGCAACGAGTACCTGCAAACCGCCGCGCCGTGGTCGACCTTCAAGGAAGACCCGGAAAAGGCCGCCGCGCAGATTCGGCTCGCGCTGAACCTGATCCGCTTCTACGCCGTCCTGTCGGCCCCCTTCATCCCGGACGCCAAGGACACACTCCTCGCCGCGATGCAGACCGAGAACGCCGACTGGCCCGATGACGTGCCCGCCGCGCTTTCCGCGCTGGCCCCCGGCCATGCCTTCACCGTGCCGGATGTGACTTTCCGCAAGATCACAGACACCGAGCGTGAGGACTGGCAGGAGCGTTTTGCGGGAACGCGCGATTGATCCGATGACGGACCACCCGGCCCAAAGCAACGCCCTCCCTGCCCTGACGGACGCGGACATCACCGCGCTGACCGCGCTGCGCTACGATCTGCATCGCCACCCCGAGCTTTCGGGCGAAGAGGCAGAGACCGCCGCACGGATCAAGTCCGCGCTTGCCGAAACCGACCCTGATGACATTCTGACCGGTCTTGGCGGGCATGGCATCGCCGCGCTCTATTCTGGGGCCGAGGCCGGGCCGACCGTCCTTTTGCGCTGTGAACTCGACGCGCTCCCGATCGAGGAGAAGTCCGACGCCGATCACCGCTCGACCGTGCCGGGCAAAGGCCATCTCTGCGGCCATGACGGTCATATGGCGATGCTCATGGGGGTCGCGCACCATCTCTCCCGCCTCCGCCCCTCGAAGGGTCGCGTCATCCTCCTTTTCCAACCCGCCGAAGAGGATGGGTCCGGTGCGCAAAAAGTGCTCGAGTCGCCGGATTTCACGGCACTTTCAATTGATTACGCCCTGTCGCTCCACAACATGCCGGGAATGCCCCTCGGCCATGTCGCGCTTCAGGAAGGCCCCGCCAACTGTGCCTCCTGCGGCCTCGAAATCCGCCTTTCGGGGCGCACCGCCCACGCCTCTCAGCCCGAAACCGGCGTGCCGCCGACCCCGGCCATCGCCGCGCTTGTCCCGACCCTGCAAGCCCTGAGCAACCCGGCCCCTGAAAACCCCGCTGATTTCGCGCTGGCCACCATCACGCATATCCGCGTCGGGGAGCCCGCCTTTGGGGTCGCCCCCGGCGACGGCACCCTCTGGGTCACGCTGCGCAGCCTCACCGATCCCGGCATGGAACACCTCTGCCGTGAAGCCGAAACCGCCGTGGCGCATCTCGCTGAAACGCACGGGCTTCAGGCCTCGCTCGCCTACCACGACTATTTCCGCGCCTGCACCAACGACCCCGACGCCACCGCCGTCCTTGACCGGGCGATCCGGCGGCTTGGACTGGTGCGCGAAGAGGGCCACCTGCCCATGCGCGCCTCCGAGGATTTCGGACGTTTCGCGGATGTGTCGAAATCGGCGATGTTCCTACTTGGCAGCGGCCTCGACAGCCCTGCGCTCCACAACCCGGATTACGATTTCCCGGATAGCCTGATCCCCACCGGCACAGCCGTCTTCATGGCCGCGCTCGACGATCTCTTGGGCCTGCCAACGCCCTGATACTCTTTGAAAATTGGTACCCGCGGCCGGACTCGAACCGGCACGGCCTCTCGGCCTAGGGATTTTAAGTCCCCTGTGTCTACCATTCCACCACGCGGGCACTCACACTCCCCATGCATTTGGGTTGGCCGCGAAAATACTGGCTGTGACGTCCGTGTAAAGACCTGCCAAGACCCGCAGTCCGCTTCTTTTCCGGGCTTACCCGATTTCCGCCCAAGGCGTTTCCTTGACTGCCTCCATCCCGACATAGGTCGAGGTGCTCGACACATAGGGTAAGGCCGAAATTTTCTCCCCAAGAACAACGCGGTAGGCGGCCATGTCCCGTGTGCGCACCTTCAGGAGGTAGTCGAAATGCGAGGCGATCATATGTGCCTGCTCGATCTCCGGTACAAGGAGAACCGCCGCGTTGAACGCCCTCAACGCCGCCTCCCGCGTGTCGGTCAGCTTCACCTCGACAAAGGCGACGTGATCGAGGCCAAGCCGGATCGGGTTGATCTGCGCCGAATAGCCGGTAATGACCCCCTCCGCCTCAAGACGGCGCAGCCGCGCCTGCGTTGGTGTCTTGGTCAGGCCGATCCGCTTAGCAAGGTCCGTGACCGCGATCCTCCCCTCCCCCGACAACACATCGAGAATCGCGCGATCAAATCGATCGAGCCCCACCTCTCCATCCTGCATCAAAACCCCCTCCTTTGAAGATCATATTGCCTACATTGTTAATATGATTTGGGCAACCTGCCTATATCCGAGCTGCTATTCTCTCCCAAACAGATGGAGAGCCCCATGTCCAACCGCGCCCTGATCGACACCACGACCTACCGCGACGAGAAAGCCCTCGTGGCCGAGCTTATCGCCGAGTCCGGCCTCTCGCCCGAGGATCGCCGCCAGATCTCGGCGCGCGCCGCGACGCTTGTCACTGCAATCCGCAACACGACGCAGCCGGGCATGATGGAGGTCTTTCTCGCCGAATACGGTCTTTCGACCGACGAAGGCATCGCGCTCATGTGCCTCGCCGAAGCGCTCTTGCGGGTGCCGGACGCAGAAACAATCGACGCCCTCATCGAAGACAAGATCGCGCCTTCGGACTGGGGCAAGCATCTGGGCCATTCGACCTCATCGCTCGTCAACGCTTCGACATGGGCACTGATGCTGACGGGCAAGGTTCTTGAGGACAAGGAACCGGGGATCGTCGGCACGCTGCGCGGCGCTGTCAAACGCCTTGGCGAACCGGTGATCCGCACCGCCGTGGGCCGCGCAATGAAAGAGATGGGACGTCAGTTCGTCCTAGGCGAAACCATTGAGAACGCGATGAAACGCGCTGCCGGAATGGAGGCGAAGGGCTATACTTATTCCTACGACATGCTCGGCGAAGCCGCCAAGACCGACGCCGACGCCATGCGCTACCACCTCGCCTATTCCCGCGCCATCTCGGCCATCGCCGCCGCCTGCACCCATGACGATATCCGCGATAACCCCGGTATCTCGGTCAAACTCTCGGCCCTGCACCCACGCTACGAGGTCGCCCAGCGCGCCCGCGTCATGGACGAATTGGTCCCGCGCCTGCGCTCGCTCGCGCTTCTGGCGAAATCGGCCAACATGGGCCTCAATATCGACGCGGAAGAGGCCGACCGCCTGTCGCTTTCCATTGACGTGATCGAGACTGTCCTCTCCGAACCGGCGCTGGCGGGCTGGGACGGCTTTGGCATCGTCGTGCAGGCCTATGGCAAACGCGCGGGCGCGACGCTCGACCACCTCAACGACCTCGCCAGCCGCTTGGACCGCAAGATCATGGTCCGCCTTGTGAAGGGCGCCTATTGGGATACCGAAATCAAGGCATCACAAGTGCTTGGAGTCGATGGCTTCCCAGTCTTCACCTCGAAGCCAGCCACCGACATTTCCTACATCGCCAACGCGCGCAAGCTCCTGTCGATGACGGATCGTATCTATCCGCAATTCGCGACGCACAACGCCCACACTGTCGCAGCCATCCTCGAGATGGCCGACGACATGAGTGCTTTTGAGTTCCAGCGCCTGCATGGCATGGGTGAGGCGTTGCATGATATCGTGCTCAAATCCGACAAGGCGCGCTGCCGCATCTACGCGCCGGTCGGGGCGCATCGTGACCTCCTCGCCTATCTTGTGCGCCGCCTCCTCGAGAACGGCGCCAACTCCTCCTTCGTGAACCAGATCGTGGACGAGGACGTGCCGCCCGAAACCGTCGCCCGCGATCCGTTCGACGCCTATGAGGACGCACAAACAACCCTACCGACCGGACCAGACCTGTTCCAGCCCGAGCGTATTAACTCCAAAGGCTTCGACCTGCGCGACATCCCCACGATCGAAGCGATTGAAGAGGCCCGCGCACCATTTCGCGAGGCCGAGTGGCACGCCGCTCCGCGTCTTGCGGCCAAGGCTGCACCCAACGCGCCAGAGCCGGTGACCAACCCGGCTCTCCCCGGCGACCGCCCCGGCACTGTCGCGACCGCCAGCGCCCAAGACGTCGAAACCGCGCTCAAGTCCGCCCGCCCATGGCAAGTCAGCCCGGCAGACCGCAGCGCGACCCTCAACAAAGCGGCAGACCTCTACGAGGCGCATTTCGGCGAGATCTTCGCCCTCCTCGCCCGCGAAGCCGGCAAGACGCCGCTCGACGCCGTGGCCGAACTACGCGAAGCGGTGGATTTCCTGCGCTACTACGCAGCCAACGCGCCGACCGACGCCCCTGTAGGGACGTTTACCTGCATTTCGCCTTGGAACTTCCCGCTGGCGATCTTCACTGGCCAGATTTCCGCCGCCCTCGCGGCCGGGAATGCTGTCCTCGCCAAACCGGCCGAGCAGACCCCGCTGATCGCGCATTTCGCGGTGTCGCTCCTGCACGAAGCGGGCGTTCCGGCAAGCGCGCTGCAACTCCTGCCCGGTGCGGGCGATGTGGGCGCGGCTCTGACCTCCGATCCGCGCGTCGGCGGCGTTGCTTTCACCGGCTCGACTGAAACAGCGTTGCTGATCCGGCGCAGCATGGCCGAGAACCTCGCTCCCGGCGCGCCGCTCATCGCTGAAACCGGCGGTCTCAACGCCATGATCGTCGACTCAACCGCCCTTCCCGAGCAGGCCGTCACCGCCATCGTCGAGAGCGCCTTCCAATCCGCGGGCCAGCGCTGCTCCGCTCTGCGCTGCCTCTATGTGCAGGAAGACATCGCCGCAGAATTCTCCAAGATGCTGATCGGCGCGATGAAAGAACTCTCGGTCGACAACCCGTGGCACCTCTCAACCGATAGTGGCCCGGTGATCGACGCCGAAGCGCAATCTGGTATCGCTGCGCATATCGCCGAAGCCGAAGCACAGGGCCGCGTGCTGTTCCAGATGCAGGCGCCTCAAACCGGCACCTATATCGCCCCGACCTTGATCCGCGTGACCGGCATCGCCGATCTTGAACGCGAGATCTTTGGCCCGGTCCTGCACATGGCCACCTTCAAGGCAGATGAACTCGACGCCGTGATCGACGCCATCAACGCGACGGGCTATGGCCTGACGTTCGGCCTGCAAACACGGATCGACGATCGGGTGCAGCATGTCTCGGATCGCATCCACGCAGGCAATATCTACGTCAACCGCAACCAGATCGGCGCCATTGTCGGATCTCAGCCCTTCGGTGGCGAGGGCCTTTCCGGCACCGGCCCCAAGGCGGGCGGTCCGCACTACCTCGCCCGGTTCTCGACCCCGGCTGCGGCAAGCGTGGACGCAGGTACGTGGTCTGGCGAGATGTCCCACGAAGCCGCACAAACCGCCCTCAAATCCGCTCCCCCAGCGCAGGCCAGCACCACCCTGACCCTGCCGGGGCCAACCGGCGAATCCAACCGCCTGACCATGTCCGCGCGCCCGCCGGTGCTTTGTCTCGGGCCGGGCGCAGAGGTTGCGAGCGAACAGGCGCGCGTCGTCGAAAGCCTTGGCGGGATCGCTGTCAAAGCCACCGGTTCCGTTCCGCCCGAGGCACTGACAACGCTCTCCGACCTTTCTGGTGTGCTCTGGTGGGGCGATGCAGAGACGGCGCGTGCCTATGAAGGCGCCCTCGCTGCGCGCAAGGGGCCGATCCTGCCGCTTCTGACAGGCGTGCCTGACGCGGCGCGCGTCCTCGGCGAACGGCATGTCTGCGTCGATACCACCGCAGCGGGCGGCAACGCGGCGCTTCTTGGCGGGGTGGCTTGACGCCCCGCCCGTTTCCGCCACAGTGGGCGCATGTTTCCGATCCGTGACCACAACCCGTCCGGGCGCACGCCCTATGTCGTCTACATCCTGATGACGCTCAATATTGGCATCTTCCTGCTCTATTGGCCGATCATGAGCGAACCCTACAGGATCGCCGCCTTCTTTCAGGATTGGGCCCTGATCCCCGCGGAGGTCAGCATGGGGAGCAAACCCTTCGGCCTCGTGACGTCGATGTTCCTGCATGGCGGTTTCCTGCACCTCGCGGGCAACATGCTTTTCCTGTGGATCTTCGGTGACAATCTCGAAGACGAGATGGGCCACGGCGGTTTTCTCCTCTTCTACCTCCTGAGCGGCATCGCCGCAGGGCTGGCGCAAGTGATCTCCGATCCCGGCTCCCAAATCCCGACCGTCGGCGCCTCCGGGGCCATCGCTGGGGTGATGGGCGGCTATCTCCTGCTCTTCCCCAAGGCGCGGGTGGATGTGCTCCTGATCATCATCATTTTCTTCAAGGTCTTCACGGTGCCCGCTTGGGTCATGCTCGGCCTCTGGTTCGCTCTTCAGCTCTTTAACGGTGCAACCAGCACCGCTGGTGCGGGCGGCGTCGCCTATTGGGCCCATGCCGGCGGCTTTGTCGCGGGCCTGCTTCTGACGCTGCCGCTCTGGCAACGGCGCGGCGGTCCGCAGTTCTGGCAAAAGACCGATGGCAAGCCACCCCACCCCGACGCGGTCTATTCTCGTAGCACCGTGCCCAAAGTCCGGAGACGCAGATGAGCCATAAACTGACATGCCACTGTGGCGCGATCGAACTCGCCGTTGACTTGTCCGACGGCCTCGCAACTGCCCGGCGCTGCGATTGTTCCTTCTGCCGCCGCCGCGGTGCCGCCGCCGTGAGCGTGCCCCTCGACGGTCTGCGCATTGTGCAGGGCGAAGAGAACCTGACGCTCTACCAGTGGGGCACAGGGACTGCGCGTCACTACTTTTGCAAGACTTGCGGCATCTACACCCATCATCGCCGCCGCTCGAATCCGAATGAATACGGCGTCAATCTCGGCGCACTCGAAGGTGTCAACCCGCGCGACCTTGGCGATATTGGCTGGGTGGACGGGGTCAATCACCCCTCCGACCAGACATGAAAAAAGCGCCACGAGGGCGCTCTTCTTCTCTGTCTCAATACTCGGGGTGAATTGGCCGCCTTGCGGCCAAGAGGGGCAAAGCCCCTAACCCCTTACCCGTTGCGGATCGTCTTGGCAAACTGGTCGAAAATAGGCTCGTTGGCACAGATCACTTCGCCATCTTCGAGAATATCCCCGCCCGGCGTCAGCGGCTGCACGAACCCCCCTGCTTCCTTGACGATGATGACGCCCGCCGCAAGGTCCCATGCGTTCAGACGACGTTCCCAGAAGCCCTCGTAGCGACCAGCCGCCACATACGCCAGATCGAGCGCCGCCGACCCCCAACGCCGCACGCCTGCCGTCGCCGGCAGAAGCCGCGCCAGATCCTGAAGCGTTTCCGGCAGGTCCGCGCGACCGCCGAACGGCAGCCCCGTGGCAAAAATCGATTCGATCATCCGCGACCGCCCCGAGACACGCAAACGCAGGCTGTCGTTAAGCCACGCACCCTCGCCTTTCTCGGCATAGAACATCTCGTCTTTGGCCGCGTCAAAGATCACCCCCGCAACGATCTCGCCTTTATGCTCAAGCGCGATGGAGATCGCCCAATGCGGCAGACCGTGCAGAAAGTTGGTCGTCCCGTCGAGCGGGTCCACGATCCAGCGCCGGGTCGGATCTTTGCCATCCTCTCCGCCGCCTTCTTCCGCGAGCCAGCCATAGCTCGGGCGCGCGGTCATAAGCTCTTCCTTGAGAATTTCCTCGGCCCGCAGATCGGCCCGGCTTACAAAGTCGCCCGCGCCCTTCATCGACACCTGCAGGTTCTCGACTTCGCGGAAGTCCTTGACCAGCGACCGTCCGGCCTTGCGGGCGGCCTTCATCATGATGTTGAGATTTGCGCTGCCTGGCATGGCATGGCTCCTTTCGGGGTTTCAGGCCGCGCGTATACGCCCCCCAGTCCCGTTTGCCAAGTCAGAAGCCCGCCGCCACGTCACAATCTCCCGAAGGGTTGTCAAACCCCGCCGGTGCCCGCAGGCTCTGGTCCAAACAGGAGGACCAAGACCATGACCGATCAGATGCAGCGCATCGTACTGGCAAGCCGCCCCGAGGGCAGCCCGACAGACGAGAATTTCCGACTTGAGACCGTGGACATGCCCACGCCCGGCGAGGGCGAAGTGCTTGTCAAAGTGCTCTATCTCTCGCTCGACCCCTATATGCGCGGCCGCATGGATGACGCGAAATCCTACGCCGCGCCAGTGCCCGTCGGCGGCACCATGGAAGGCGGCGCCGTGGGCGAGGTCATCGCCTCCAACAGCGACAGCCTCAAACCCGGCGATACGGTCTTTGGCATGTTCGGCTGGGCGAGCCACGCCGTGCAACCCGCCAAACTCCTGCGCAAGCTGGATCCCGCGCAAGGTCCGGTCACGGCGGCGCTCGGTGTGCTTGGCATGCCCGGTTTCACCGGTTGGTTCGGCCTGATGGAACATGGTCGTCCCAAGAAAGGCGAAACCCTCGTGGTCGCCGCCGCAACCGGCCCCGTCGGTTCCATGGTCGGTCAGATCGCACGTCTTCATGGGCTGCGCGTCGTCGGCATTGCGGGCGGGCCAGAGAAATGCGCCATGGCCAAGGAGGTCTACGGGTTCGACGATTGCCTCGATCACCGCGCCTATGACACCGCCTCGGACCTAAGGAAGGCGCTGAAGGGCGCCTGCCCGGATGGCATCGACATTTATTTCGAGAATGTCGGCGGCAAGGTGCTCGACGCGGTTCTGCCGATGATGAATCCGCACGGGCGCATCCCGATCTGCGGCATGATCGCATGGTACGACGCCGGCGGCCTCGGCGCAGGCGCCGCAAGCGAGAGCCTTACCGGTCCGCGCATCTGGCGCTCGATTCTTGTCAATTTCCTATCGGTCAACGGGTTCATCATCTCAAACCATTTTGATCGCTACCCGGAGTTCCTCAAGGAGGTGGCCCCGCGCGTCGCCAAGGGCGAAGTCGCCTTTGTCGAGGATATCGCCGAAGGTCTCGAAAATGCGCCCGCCGCGTTCTTCTCGATGCTCAAGGGCGGCAACAAGGGCAAACAGATCGTCAAGATCGCCTGAACCTCAGGCTTCCTGAAGCCGCCTTGCCTCTTCTCCTGCAAGGCGGATCAGGTCGCGCATATAGGGCTTTTCAAGGTCGCTCTCCCGCGTCGCCGCAAAAAGCTGCCGCGTGATCCCGGTCTCGGTCAGGGGACGGGTCACGTAGTCCGAGGAATACTTGACCTCCCGCACGACCCAATCGGGTAGAACCGACACACCCCGGTTCGACGCCACCAACAAAAGGATCACTGCCGTCAACTCTGCCTGTCGGATCGACGCGGGTTCGACCTTGGCAGGGCTAAGGAGCTGCGAGAAGATATCGAGCCGCGCCCGCTCGACCGGATAGGTGATGAGAGTCTGGCCGCGAAAGTCCTCGGCCTCGATAAAGGGCTTCTCGGCGAGCGGATGGTTTGAGGCGGCGACAAAGACCGGCTGATAGTCGAACAGGTGCGAGAAGGTGATCCCCGGCAGGCTTTCCGGGTCCGAGGACACGACGAGATCCACATCCTCCTTCTGCAACGCGGGCATCGCCTCAAAAGCAAGGCCCGGACGGATATCGACATCCACATCCGGCCAAATCTTGCGGAACTTCTCGAGCACCGGGAAAAGCCATTCAAAACAGGCATGACATTCGATCGCGATATGAAGCCGCCCCGAACTCCCGTCGCGCAAGCCATTGAACTCCGCTTCGAGTGCCTCGATCTCCGGCAGCACCTTGTTGGCCAACCGCAAGAGCCGCATCCCTGCAGCCGAGAGCTTCATCGGTTTTGATCTGCGCACGAACAACTCGACCCCGGTCTGGGCCTCAAGGCCTTTGACCTGATGGCTAAGCGCCGATTGCGTGATGTGCAGGAGGTCCGCGGCCTTGGCGAGGCCGCCTGCTTCGTGAATGGCCCGGACGGTGCGCAGGTGGCGCAATTCGAGGTGCATCTTCATGTCGCACTCATGTTGTTCTTGAGGATTATGCAGTTGTCACCATGTTTCACACATGCGACATGAAGACAACCGCAAGATAGGATCGAAGAACATGACCGTGCCTAACATTTCCTTGGAATTCTTCCCGCCGCAGAACCTCGAAGCGTCGTTCCGCCTGTGGGACACGGTCCAGACCCTCGCGCCGCTTGGCCCGCGTTTCGTTTCGGTGACCTATGGTGCTGGAGGCACGACCCGTGATCTGACCCGCGACGCCGTGGCCACGCTGCATAAATCGAGTGGCCTCAACGTCGCGGCGCATCTGACCTGCGTCAACGCCACCCGCGAAGAGACCCTCGAGATCGCCAATGGCTTTGCCAAGGCAGGCGTCTCCGAGCTTGTTGCTCTGCGTGGCGATCCGCCCAAAGGCAGCGACGGGTTCGAAGTGCATCCCGACGGGTTTGCCAACTCGGTCGAACTGATCGAGGCGCTCTCGCAGACTGGCGACTTCACGATCCGCGTCGGCGCCTATCCCGACAAACACCCCGAAGCAGCGGATTCGCAGGCAGATATCGACTGGCTCAAGCGCAAAATCGATGCTGGCGCCTCCGAGGCCCTGACCCAGTTCTTCTTCGAGGCCGACACCTTCCTGCGCTTCCGGGACCGTTGTGAGAAGGCCGGGATCGACGCGCCGATCGTGCCGGGCATCCTGCCGATCGAAAACTGGAAAGGCGCACGCAACTTCGCCCTGCGCTGCGGCACCGAGATTCCCGCCTGGCTCGACGATGCCTTTACCAAGGCCGAACGCGACGGGCGCACCGACCTTCTCGCCACCGCGATCTGCACCGAGCTCTGCTCGGACCTGATCGACGAGGGCGTCGACTCGCTGCACTTCTACACGCTGAACCGCCCCGACCTGACCCGCGATGTTTGCCACGCGCTTGGCGTGACGCCGCAGGTCGTGCTCGAAAACGTGGCGTAACAAGCCCGCCGACGGGCTGGACGCCCCCGACAAATTGCGGCCTTCTGAGGAGACCCCTCAGGAGGCCTTTTCATGTCAGATATGCTGATCGCTCAATCCCCCAAAGACCTGCCGGACCTCGACTATGTCCTGTCCCGCAGCGGGCTCGAACTCATGCAGGATATCGTCGCAGGCAAAATCCCCGGCCCGCCCATCGGCGCGACGCTTGGCTTTCGTCCGATCCTCGCCGAAGAGGGCAAGGTCGTCTTCGAAGGCACGCCGGAATTCAAGGTTCTGAACCCGCTCGGAACCGTGCATGGCGGCTGGTATGGCACGATCCTCGACAGCTGTATGGCCTGCGCCGTGCAGACCAAGCTCAAGAAGGGCCAGATTTATACCACCCTCGAATACAAGATTAACATCATTCGCCCGATACCGACCGGCACCACCGTCCACGCCATCGGCAAGGTGCATCACGCGGGCCGCTCGACAGGGATCGCGGATGGAGAAATCGTCGGTGTGGAGGATGGCAAGCTCTACGCCACTGGCTCCACGACCTGCATCGTCATGCAGGGCCCCAAGGGCTAGAGGTTGTTTTCCTTGCCGAACTGGCGCAGATTTCGGCCACGTTGACCCCTGAGCGAGACACACGCGCCATGATCCTGTGCTGCGGCGAAGCCGTGATCGACATGTTGCCGGCGACAGCCCCCGATGACGCGCCCGCCTTTCGCCCCGTGACCGGCGGCGCGGCGCTCAATACCGCCATCGCGCTCGCCCGCCTCGGACAGGCAACCGGCTTTTTCGGCGGTCTCTCACGTGATGCCTTCGGCAAAATCCTCATTGAGGCGATGCAGGCCGAAGGCGTTGATCTCTCCCGCGCACCCCTCTTCGATGCGCCGACAACACTCGCCTTCATTCATCCCGGAGACGGCACTCAGGGGTTTTCCTTCTACGATCGCGAAAGCGCGGGCCGTCAGCTCACGGCCATGTCCCTACCGCCGCTCGACGGGATCAAAGCCCTCGTCTTCGGCGGCATCAGCCTGATCCACCGCCCCGCCGCCGGAGCCTTCGAGGCCTTGATGAAGATGGCCGGAGCGGATCGCCTGATCCTTCTCGATCCCAACATCCGCCCGGCCCTGATCGAAGACGCGGAAGAAGACTACCGCAAACGCCTCGACCGCATGCTCCCGATGGCCGATATCGTGAAACTCTCTGATGAGGACGCCGCCTGGCTCGGCCCTGTCTCGCCAGAGGACCTGCTCTCAGGCCGCGCTTGCCTAGTCTTGCACACCCACGGGCCGGACGGTGTCACACTACATTCCCGCCACGGCACGCTGCATGTCCCGGCCCCCGAGGCGGAGGTGATCGACACCGTTGGCGCGGGCGATACGTTCAACGCCGCCTTTCTCGCCGCTCTCGCCGAGACGCTCCCCCTCACGCCGCGCGCCGTTGGTCTTGCCGATGCTGAAATACTCGAGAGCGCGGCCCGGTTCGCAACCCGTGCCGCAACGCTCTCGACAACACGTCCCGGCGCCAATCCCCCCACCGACAGGGAGCTTTCATGCGCGCCCTGATCCAACGTGTTACCGAGGCCACTGTGACAGTCGATGGCGAGATCATCGGCGAAATCAACCATGGCCTCCTCGTCCTTGTCTGTGCCATGCAGGGCGACACAGAAGCCGAGGCCGACAAGCTTGCCGCGAAGATCGCAAAGCTGCGCATTTTCGAGGATGACGCGGGCAAGATGAACCGCTCGGTCCGTGACATGGGTGGCGCGGTCCTCGTCGTGTCGCAGTTCACCCTCGCCGCCGATAACCGTAGCGGCAACCGCCCCGGCTTTTCCACCGCTGCACCGCCCGCCGAAGGCGAACGGCTCTACACCTATTTCGCCGACCGCATGGCGGGTGCCGAGGCCCTGCCAACAGAGCGCGGCCGCTTTGGCGCAGACATGAAGGTCCGGCTCCTCAATGACGGGCCAGTTACGATCTGGATGGAAGTCTGAAGAGCCTTAGGACTTCTTGACGAACTTCGTCAGGATCACGATCCGCTGGCCCTCGACGCGTCCCTCGATATGCTCGGCATTGTCCGGCACAAGAGAGATATTGCGCACAGCCGTGCCCCGTTTGGCGGTAAAGCCCGCGCCCTTCACGGGCAAGTCCTTGATCAGGACAACCGCGTCGCCTGCCGCGAGCACCGCGCCATTGCTATCGCGATGTACAACTGCGTCCGGATCGGCCATTCCCGCCTCGGCCCAGTCTTTCACCTCATCCTCGAGATAGGCAATGTCGAGCAAATCCCGCGCCCAGATCGCCCCGCCAAGCCCGTTCAGCAGACGATAGGCCACAACCTGCACCGCAGGCTCTGTGCTCCAAATCGCTTCGTGCAGACATTGCCAATGCGGCGCATCCTCGGGGCCGTTCTCCACACCTTGAAGACAGGTTTCGCACAGGGCGATCTCATCGGTCTTCGGAGTCACGGTATAGGCAGTGGTCGCACCTTCGGCGCCACAGATCGCACAGGGGACGGACATCGGCTTTCCTTTCGAGTAATGCCTCGCTTATGACGCTCACCGTCCCTCTCGTCCAGCCCATCGCCCTGCGTTGTTTTGACTGGTCTTCCGTCGCCCGTTCGGACAGTCTGTCGCAAAGACGAAAGGACGCCCCCCGTGGACCCACAGATGCGCAAGACGGTCGAGGATATCTGGTGGCACGGTGTGCGCGCCGTGCAGGGGCGCGCATGTGTGGCGCGCGCGCTGCGCGACGAACAGGTCGCCCGCCCCGACCGCATCCTCGCCATCGGCAAGGCCGCCGCTGCGATGGTAGAAGGCGCG
This sequence comes from Shimia aestuarii, assembly GCF_022814865.1. Lineage (GTDB taxonomy): Bacteria > Pseudomonadota > Alphaproteobacteria > Rhodobacterales > Rhodobacteraceae > Shimia > Shimia aestuarii_A. The sequence goes on from NZ_JAKVRD010000008.1 coordinate 133,704, forward strand.
CATGAGGTCTTCGGGGCCGACATCCCCGCGCTTGTTGTAACGAAATACGGCCATGCGGGCGATCTTCCCCCCTGCTGCGAGGTGATCGAAGCCGCTCATCCCGTGCCTGATGAGAATACCCTGATCGCGGGCCACGCCCTGTTCCAACAGGTTCAGCACATGTCCCCCGGCACCCATCTCCTGATGCTGGTCTCTGGCGGGGCCTCGGCGCTCGCCGAATTGCCCGAACCGGGCACAACCCTCGCAAGCCTGCAGGCCGAGAACGCCCGCATGCTCGCCGAAGGGCTCGACATTCACGCCATGAACGCGCGCCGCAAGGAACTCTCGCAGATCAAAGGCGGCAAGCTTCTCGCCGGGTTCAAGGGCGAGCTTGTGACCACCTGCGCAATCTCCGATGTCGAGGGCGACGCCCTCTCTGTGATCGGCTCTGGGATCGGCAACGCGCCCGACGATGCGGCGTTTTCCTTCGATCCCTTCATCGTCGCATCGAACCACATCGCACGCGCCGCCGCTGCAGAACGCGCCACCGCGCTTGGCCTCAACGTGATGACCGACACCGAGACGCTCTACGGAGATGTCGAAGACCTCGCCCGCTCTGTTGGCGAGATGCTGCGCCATGCGCCGCCCGGCGTGCATATTCTTGGCGGAGAGCCGACAGTCATCCTTCCGCCCGATCCGGGCCAGGGGGGCCGCAATCAGGCGCTGGCGCTGGCGCTTTCGCGTGAAATCTCGGGCATGCTGAACCTCACGGTGCTTGTCGGCGGAACGGATGGCACGGACGGGCCGACCGAGGCCGCAGGCGGGATCGTCGGCGGCGCGACATGGCGCGAAGAAGGCACCCGCGCCCTCAAGCGCGCCGAAAGCGGCCTCTTTCTCGAGACGCATGACGCGCTCTTTGTCACCGGCCCCACCGGCACCAACGTCATGGATTTGCTTGTTGCGCTGAAAACCTGAGCCGCCAAGGTTTTCCGAAACGGCTTACCCGATCAGACCGAAAGCGTCGCCTTGATCGCACGCTGCCAGGCGCCATAGCGCGCCTCCCGCGTCGCTTCGTCCATCGCCGGCTCGAACCGCCGCTCAAGCGCCCAGGTCTCGGCAAAGCCCTCCTTGTCCGGATAAACCCCAACGGCCATCCCCGCGAGCCACGCCGCCCCGACCGCCGTGCTCTCAAGGATACGTGGCCGATCCACCGGGGCCGCAAGGATGTCAGAGAGGAACTGCATCGTCCAATCACTCGCCGTCATCCCGCCATCAACTCGCAAGACCGTCTCGCCCGGCCCGCCCATATCTGCCTGCATCGCCTCGATCAGATCGCGGGTCTGAAACCCGACACTCTCAAGCGCGGCGCGAGCGAACTCCTTCGGCCCTGAATTGCGCGTCAGCCCATAGACCGCCCCGCGACAGTCTGGCGCCCAGTACGGCGCACCAAGCCCGGTAAAGGCAGGCACGAGGATCACCTCCTGACTTGGATCGGCCTTCTCGGCCAAGCCTTGTGTGACCGAGGCCGTGTCGATGATCCCAAGACCGTCCCGCAGCCACTGCACCACGGCACCAGCAATAAAGATCGCTCCTTCGAGCGCATAAGTTGTTTGCCCATCAAGGCGATAGGCGATCGTGGTGAGGAGGCGGTTCTGCGACGCGACGGCCTCCGTGCCAGTGTTCAAGAGCGCAAAACAGCCCGTGCCATAGGTCGATTTCATCATCCCCCGCGTGAAACAGGCCTGCCCGATGGTCGCGGCCTGCTGGTCGCCGGCGACGCCGCGGATGGGGATGGATGTGCCGAAGAGGGCGGGGTCGGTTTCGCCGTAATCATCGGCGCAATCGCGCACCTCGGGGAGCATCTCCATCGGCACGTCGAGCAGCGCGCAGATGTCCTCGCTCCAAGCGTTCTGGTGGATATCATAAAGCAAGGTGCGCGAGGCATTGGTGGCGTCGGTCGCATGGACCTTACCGCCGGTGAGGCGCCAAATCAGGTAGCTGTCAATCGTGCCGAAAAGAAGCTCTCCGGTCCGCGCGCGTGCCCCTTCGACCTCGTTCAAGATCCAGCGCAGCTTGGTTCCCGAAAAATAGGGATCAAGCAGCAGACCGGTCTTGGCGCTGATCTCTGCCTCATGCCCCAAGCCTTTCAATTCGCTGCAAAAATCTGCGGTACGCCGATCTTGCCAGACGATCGCGCGATGCACGGGCCGCCCCGACTTCTTGTCCCAGACCACGGTGGTTTCACGCTGGTTGGTGATGCCGATGGCGGCGATCTCCGCTGCCGTGACCCCGGCTTTCTCAAGCGCCACGCGGCAGGTCGCCACGACCGTGTCAAAGATCTCTTCCGCGTCATGCTCGACCCATCCAGAGGCCGGGAAATGCTGGGTAAATTCCTCTTGTGCGAGTCCCGCAATCTGCATCTTGGCGTCGAACACAATGGCGCGCGAAGAGGTGGTGCCCTGATCGATGGCAAGCACGAAAGTCATGTCGGTATCCCGTCGGTATTGCGTCTGTATCACGTCGGTGCAGATTGGACGATTTCGCCCCCCGCGCCAAGCCTCAGTCCGCGAACCACGCCTCGACCGCCGCGCGCTGAGCGGCACTCATGTGCAGCCCGAGCTTGGAGCGCCGCCAGAGCGCGTCCTCGCCCGTGTGCGCATATTCTCTGTCCCGCATCCAGCGCAGTTCCGCCTCGGTCAGGGTCGCGCCGAAATCCTTGCCAAGGTCTTCGCGCTGTGTGGCATCGCCAAGCATGTCCCATGCCTCGCGACCATAAAGCCGCACAAGCCGTCCTGCCCATCCGCCTGTAATGAACGGATAGTCGCCACAAAGCTCTTCGATCAGAGCGCCCTTGTCGCCCAGATCGAAATCCCCACCCGGAAGCGCGACGCCCGCTGTCCATTCCCTGCCCGCCGCCGGAAAATGCGGGGTGAGCTTGGCCAGCGCCGCCTCGGCCAGTCGACGGTAGGTCGTGATCTTGCCGCCAAACACATTGAGCAGCGGCGCACCCTCTGCGTCGAGCGTCAGAACATAGTCCCGCGTCGCCGCACTCGCGGAACGCGCCCCATCATCATAGAGCGGCCGCACGCCGGAGTAGGTCCAGACCACATCCTCGGCGCGGATCTCCTTGGCGAAATACCGGTTGGCAAAAGCGATGAGATAATCGCGCTCCTCATCGCTACAGCGGGGTGGTTCAGACGGATCCTCTTGGGGCGCGTCCGTGGTGCCGATCAGGGTAAACTTACCCTCATAGGGGATGGCAAAGATGATGCGTCCATCCGACCCTTGCAGGAAATAGGCGCGGTCATGGTCATAGAGGCGTGGCACGATGATATGGCTGCCACGCACAAGGGTAACGCCTTCGCGGCTTTCGGTATGCACCACGTCGCGGATCACCTCGCCAACCCACGGCCCTGCCGCGTTGACAAGGGCGCGCGTAGTGACGTCCATAGTGCCTTGCGGACCGCGCAGGAATACGCGCCAAAGATCGCCCTCGCGCCGCGCGTCCGTGACCTCAGAGCGAACCCGGATATCCGCCCCGCGCGCCGCCGCATCGCGCGCGTTCAACACGACAAGCCGCGCATCATCGACCCAACAATCGGAATACTCGAACGCCCGCGTCATCACCGGGCGCAAAGGGTCTCCTGCCGCGTCTTTCCGCAGGTCGATGCGACGCGTCCCCGGCAGGATCTTCCGCCCCCCAAGATGGTCATAGAGGAAAAGGCCAAGCCGGATGATCCATCCCGGCCGGCGCCCGCGCAGCCACGGCATGGTGACACCCAGGAGACGCGAGATCGGTGTGCCGCCCTCGAACCGCATGTCGGGATGAAGCGGCAGAACAAAGCGCATTGGCCACGAGATATGCGGCATGGCCTTGAGAAGAACCTCGCGCTCGATGAGGCTCTCACGGACAAGTCGCACCTTGCCATATTCGAGATAGCGCAAACCGCCGTGGAAAAGTTTGGTCGAGCCGGAAGAGGTTGCCGACGCAAGATCGCCCTTCTCGGCAAGAAGCACCGAAAGGCCGCGCCCCGCCGCATCGCGCGCGATGCCTGCGCCGTTGACGCCGCCACCGATCACCAAAAGGTCCACTGTCGTCTCAGACATCTTGCCCCCGTCTCCTGCGCCGCGCCCAAGGCTTTTCGAAAAGCCTTGGGCGTGATTTCGAAATGGTTTGCCCCGCTCTAGCCCCGCCCACATCGCCGGGGAAGGCCCAAACAGCAGCCGGGCGGCAGGAGACCCCACCGCCCGGCAAAATTTCATCAACCTGTCACATCTTAGGCGTCGACGTGATCTTTGGCCCATTCCCAAGGCCGGACGAAATCGCCAAGAACCTTGCCGACCTCTTCGTCGCTCGATCCGTTGCTTTCAAGCTGAGCAACAAGGCCGCGCTTCTTGTCGTCAAGCACAGACGTGACGCGTGCCGCGACGCCTGCCTCTTCCAGAGCCGCATTGTAGATACGCGTGATCGCCGCCTTGCGCAGGTCAGGTTTGAAAATCTTGCCCACCGCCGTTTTCGGCAGCTCGTCCATGATCTCCACATGTTTGGGCAGGGCCGCGCGTTCGTGGATATGCACCTTGGCGTGCTTGCGCAGCTCCTCGAGCGACACGCTCGCCCCCTCGACAAGCTCGACATAGACGCACGGCACCTCACCTGCATAGGCATCAGGTTGGCCGATCGCACCCGCGAAGGACACGTCATGATGCGCCAGCATGGCCTCTTCGATCTCGGCAGGGTCGATATTGTGACCCCCGCGGATGATGAGGTCCTTGGCCCGCCCAGTGATCCAGACATAGCCATCCGCATCAATGCGCCCAAGGTCGCCCGTGCGCAGGAACTTGTGGTGATAGAACAGGTCTTTGTTCTTCTCGGATTCGGTATAGGTATTGCCTTCGTGGACACCGGGGTTGTCGACGCAGATTTCGCCCACCTCATCAACCGCGCATTCCACCGGCCCGTCTGGCGTATCCTTGAAGATGCGCACATCCGTGTAAGGGAACGGAAGGCCAACCGAGCCGACCTTCTTGTCGCCGGTCGGCGGGTTGCAGGAGACGAGACAGGTCGCCTCGGTCAGACCATAGCCCTCGACGATATCGACGCCACAGGTTTTCTCGAACCGTTTGAACAGTTCGAGCGGCATCGGAGCCGAGCCGGAGAACGCCGTTTTGACCGAGGAGATATCCGCATCCACCGGGCGCTGCATGAGCGCAGCCACGGCGGTCGGCACGGTGATGATAAAGCTGATCTTCCAGCGCTCGATGAGCTTCCAGAAGTTATCAAACACCCCGTCGCCGCGATAACCCGCTGGCGTCGGAAAGACCACGTGCGCGCCCGAGGCAATCGCCGCCTGCACGATGACATGCACCGCGAACACATGGAAAAGCGGCAGCGGGCACATGATGTTGTCCTCTTCGGTGAAGAGAAGCTCATGCCCGATCCAGCCATTGTAGATCATGCCGGAATAGAGATGCTGCGCGACCTTGGGCATCCCCGTCGTGCCGCCAGTATGGAAATAGGCCCCGACGCGATCGCCCGCGCAATCCTCGAAATCAAGCGTGGTGTTCTGTTTCGCCAGTTCCTTATTGAAGGGTTTTACATCGGCGTGGTGGTTGCCCGGGTTCTTGGGCCGTACAAGCGGCACGATCCAGCTTTTGGGCGGGGTCAGGTAGCGGTTGAGGTCGATCTCGAGCACCGTATGCACATGCGGCGCGTGGCGAACGGCCTCGGCGACTTTCTGCGCCACGTCGGTCTTCGGAAACGCCTTGAGCGTGACGACGACCTTGGCATCGGTTTCGCGCAGGATCGAGCCGATCTGCTCCGGCTCGAGAAGCGGGTTGATGGGGCTTACGATGCCCGCGATCATACCACCCAGAAGCGTCACCAGCGTCTCGTTACAGTTCGGCAGGACATAGGCGACCGTATCATTCTCGCCGATCCCGAGATCGCGGAACATGTTCGCGGCTTGCACGGCCTTGGTGTGAAGCTCGGTCCAGGTCAGGGTTTCGGCTTTGTCCGTCGCCCCCGACAAAAGCTGATAGCTGACCGCCGGACGGTCCGGGAACCGTTCTTTCGTGCTGGTCAGAAACTTGTAGATCGTCTTTGGAAGCGGGCGCGCTTCCCACGGCATTTCTTGTTCGATCTTCTTCAGGTCTTCGCGCGTGGCAAATGACATTTTCCGGTCTCCTCCCCGTCGTCTGCCCGTTTCCCAAACCGGGCTTATATTCAAGATGCGATCTAAATCCCCAACTCGCAAGGGCTTGGCCAGAGTCGACCCTAAGTCAAGCAAGGCCAAAACGTTGCGTCAGACCACCGATTTTTGCCCATTTCCCCTGTAAAACAGGGAAATCCGTGGCTCACCAAAGGAAAAAGGGCGCCCCGAAAGGCGCCCCGGACTGAAACCGAATTCTGGCCGCGATTAGCCGTCTTGCGGAATACGCAGAACCTGACCCGGATAAATCTTGTCGGGATGGCTAAGCATCGGGCGGTTGGCCTCGAAAATCTCGTTATAGCGGTTGCCATCGCCAAGCGCCTTTTTGGAGATCGCCCAAAGCGTATCGCCCTTCTCAACCGTGTGGAACGTCGGCTCTGCGCCGCCATCATCCTCGACTGCGGCCACGCCTTCGACATTGCCGACCGCAAGGATCACCTTCTCGCGCATCTCTTGGCTGACCGCCGCGCCGGATACTTTCACCTTGTCGCCCTCGACCGTAATGTCGAGACCCTCGGCATCAAGCCCGAGATCAGCAACTTCTTTCTTGAGCACCTCGGCGTCCGGTGTGTCGTCCCCACCGATCAGCGATTTACCCGCTCCTTTGAGGAAATTCCAAAGACCCATCTTCATTCTCCCGTTTGACAGATGGGGAAAGCATGCCCCCATCCCCGCCAAAAGGTAAGGGGGAATTCACAGGTCCAAGGCCCCGTCCGTAAACTGAAGCCGTGCAAGGCGCGCATATAGGCCGCCTTCGGCCACCAGATCATCATGGCTCCCTTGTGCCACGATGCGCCCTTCTTCCATGACGAGGATACGATCGGCCTTTTTGACCGTGGCAAGGCGGTGCGCGACGATGATCGTCGTGCGCGAGCGCGCCATTTCATCCACGGCGTTTTGCACCGCGCGTTCGCTCTCGGCATCAAGGGCCGAGGTCGCCTCGTCCAAGAGAAGCACCGGCGCATCGCGCAGGATCGCGCGGGCGATGGCGATACGCTGTTTCTGACCGCCCGAGAGCATCACACCGCGTTCGCCCACGTATGAGTCATACCCCTCAGGGAGCGCCATGATGAAATCATGCGCCGCCGCGGCCTTTGCTGCGGCTTCGACCTCGGCATCGCTTGCATCCGGGCGACCAAAGCGAATGTTCTCGCGCGCCGATGCGGCGAAAACCACCGGGTCTTGCGGCACGAGGGCCATTTCCTTGCGGAAGGTGGCCCGCTCCATGTCGCTCAGGGACACGCCGTCAAGACAAACCTGCCCGCTGTCGGGATCATAGAACCGCTGCATCAGCTGGATGATCGTCGACTTGCCGGCCCCCGACGGGCCGACAACGGCCACCGTTTCGCCCGGCGCAATCTCAAAGCTCACCCCGTCGAGCGCCTGCACACCGGGGCGCGAAGGATAGGCGAAATGCACCGCATCAAAGCGGATCCGCCCCTCGACCGGGTTGGGCAGGGCTTTGGGCACGGCAGGATCAATGATCGCATCCTCCACATGCAGCAACTCCACAAGCCGCTCTGTGGCGCCCGCCGCGCGCTGCAACTCGCCCCAGATCTCCGAAAGCGCCCCAACGGCCCCCGCAACCATCACCGAGTAGATCACGAATTGCACCAGCATCCCGATGCTCATGCCGCCCGCCCGCACATCGCGCGCGCCCATCCAAAGGACGCCCACCACACCCGAGAAGATCAGGAAGATCACGATCATCGTCATCACCGCACGGGTGTTGATCCGCCGCATCGCCGCATCAAGCGACAGGTCGGTAACCGACCCAAAGGTCTTGCGCGCGGCGGCCTCGCCGGTAAAGGCCTGCACCGTTTGCGCCGAGGTGAGCGCCTCGGACGCATTACCAGAGCTCTCTGCGATCCAGTCCTGGTTCTCACGGCTCAGCTTGCGCAGGCGCCGCCCCAGAACAAGGATCGGTACAATCACCACAGGCACCACCAAAAGGACCAATCCCGTCAGCTTCGGCGAGGTCAGCAGCATGAGCGCCAGCCCACCGAAGAACAAAAGCACGTTGCGCAATGCAATCGATACCGACGAACCGACAACCGTCTGGATCACCGTCGTATCCGTGGTGATCCGGCTCAGAACCTCGCCGGTCATGATCTTTTCGTAGAACACCGGGCTCATGCCGATCATCCGATCGAAGACCGCCTTGCGAATATCGGCCACAACCAATTCGCCCAGCCGCGACACGAGCAAATAGCGCAGCGCCGTGCCCACCGCGAGAAGCGCAGCAAAACCGATTGCGGCAAGGAAATACTGATCCAGAAGCGCATCGCTTTCGGTGCCGAAATTGTCGACCACCCGACGCACTGCCATGGGTAGGACCAACGACACCGTCGCCGTCAGAACAAGCGCAAGACCCGCCGCCAACGCCCAGAAACGATAGGGGATGATAAAGCGTTTCAACCCGGCCAACGCCCCGATCCGGCGCGATTTGGCGCGGTCTTCTTCGCTTGGCTGCGGCGTCGGTTGTCTGGCCATGATCTCTTCCCTGTCCGTCGTGTCAGACGGTATTGGCCGAGCCTGCGCACAGGGTCAAGGCGACAATGGGGCCCGATCAGAGGAGAAGGTTGGAGCGGGTAGCGGGAATCGAACCCGCACCTTAAGCTTGGAAGGCTCTTATGATACCATTTCACCATACCCGCCCGAGGGTTCGACCTATCTAGTTCAGGCGCGAAAGAGGGTCAATAGGGTGCAGCGGCCAAACCGGAAATTGCCGACACGGGCCAGGCAATTTCGCCCGCCCCGTGCCTGTCTTGTCTTACCAGGGCTGGTTCGCCGGACCGATGGTGAACTCGTTGATCGTCGTGTCCTCAGGCATATCGAGCGCAAAGGAAACAACCCGCGCGATCCGTTCGGGCGAGATGCCGAACGCGTCATAGAGATCGGACATCCCCTGCGCCGCACCCGCGTCGGTGATCGTGTCGAGCAGCTCGGTATTGATCGCCGCAGGATAAAGCGTCGCGGTACGGATATTCGTGCCCTCCATCGCCGATTCCATCCGCAGGCATTCCATGAAATCACGCACGAACCACTTGGTCCCGCCGTAGATCGCAGTACCCGGATAGGCCTTGAGCCCCGCCACCGAAGACACCGCGAGGATATGGCCGGATTTCTGCTCGGTGAAGGTCGGCATGACCGCTGCAACGCCGTTCAGGACGCCGTTGATGTTCACATCGACCATCCGCTTCCACTCGCTGGTCTTAAGCGCCGAGACATTGCTCACGGGCATGATCCCCGCATTGAGAAAGATCGCATCGACCCGGCCATAGGTCTCCTTGGCCAACGCAACGAGTGCGTCGTTGTCTTCGGGCTTGGTCACGTCGAGGCTCTGGTAGACCGCCTCGCCGCCGGCCGCGCGAATGTCTTCAGCGATCTGGCGGAGCTTGTCTTCGCGCCGCGCTCCAAGGACCACCTTGCCGCCCTTGGCCGCGATATCCTTTGCCGTCGCTTCGCCAATCCCCGACGATGCGCCCGTGATGATGATAACCTTGTCTTTCATGTCTCTAGTCCTTTGTGTTTGGTGTTGGATTTGAATGCACCTTCCCCCTTGAGGGACGCGAAACGCCCCCCTGACATGGCGTGTGCCACCGGGTTCAGGGATGTGATTGACTTGACCTTAGGCCGATGAAATCCGAAGCGGGAACGACCCACGCAGAAGCAGCGGTGCGATGCCGCCCTCGATGCGGCCAAGCCGTATCAAGCCGCGAGAATAGTGGTAGCCCTCATAGAAGAAGACGAGGTTGCCCCAGGGCGCGAAGTAACAGAAATCCCCCGGTGCCTCGTTTCCAAACGGCTCGGACACTGCCCCGGAAAGTTTCTGCGGCAGGTAGGCGATCTTTTCATTGCTGCCATAGTCCTCGATTGTGAGGTCAAGCGGCAGCTGTGCCATGAGAGCTTCGCCCACCGGCGTCTGCGCAAGACCGATATGAAACATCTGGTCCGCGAAACGACATGCGATCCGCATCGCACCCTCCGATTTCTCTGCAAATAGGCCGCCCGGCACGACTCCCGCCGCAAGCGACATCTTCAAGAGCCCACGCCGCCCGATCCGCGCCCTACTGCCCATTATAGGCCTCGTCCGAGACCTGCTCCATCCAGTCGACGGCTTTGCCGTCCTGCACTTCTTGAATGGCGGTGTGGGTCATGGCGCTATCAGGCGCCGCCCCGTGCCAGTGTTTTTCGCCGGGCGCGAACCAGATCACGTCGCCGGGGCCGATCTCGACGACTTCACCGCCCCAGCGCTGCACCCGCCCCTTGCCGGAAAGAACGATAAGCGTCTGACCAAGCGGGTGGGTATGCCATGCGGTGCGCGCACCGGGCTGAAACGTCACGTTCGCGCCTTGCACCCGCGCCGCATCATGCGGATTGAAAAGCATTTCGAGCGCGACCTCACCAGTAAACCAATCGGTCGGCCCCGGCATCGTCGTCAGGCTGTCTCTGCGGGTGATTTCCATCTGCGCGTCCTTTCCTATCTCTTCGGCCTTGCTGGTAATCTAGCCCAGACTGCGCTATCCGATTAGATGCTATAATTCACATGAACTACTGAATGGTATTCAATAATGGCGCGAGATGAGATGAGCGAGCTCAAGGCCTTTGTCGCTGTGGCCGAAGAGCGGAGTTTCACCCGTGCCGCGGCGCGGCTTGGCCTTTCGCCCTCTGCGCTGAGCCACACAATCCGCGCCTTGGAAGACCGGCTCGGCCTGCGCCTCCTGACCCGCACCACGCGCAGCGTCTCGACAACCGAGGCTGGAGAACGCCTGTTTCAAACGCTCGCCCCTCATTTCGAACAAATCCGCGCCGAGCTCGATGCTCTGAGCGAGTTGCGCGACAAACCCTCCGGCACCCTACGGATCAGCTCGGGCATTCACGCTGCGCAAACCATCCTGCGCCCCCGGCTCGCGGATTTCCTACCGCAGTTTCCCGACATCAACGTCGAAGTGTCGATCAACGACGGCTTTGTCGACATCGTCGGCGATCATTTCGACGCGGGCGTGCGCCTTGGCGAGTCGGTGAGTAAGGACATGATCGCGGTGCGTATTGGCCCCGACTGGCGCTTTCTCGTCGTAGGGACGCCCACCTATTTCGCGCGCCGCTCGGCCCCCGAACATCCGCGCGAGTTGACCAATCACCAATGTATCAACCTACGCCTGCCCTCGGCGGGGGGGCTCTATGCGTGGGAATTTGAACGCGACGGGCGCGAGGTCGAGGTGCGCGTCAGCGGCCAGCTAACCTATGACAGTATACTGCCGATCCTGCACGCCACACGCGACGGGCATGGCCTCGCTTTCCTGCCCGAAGACCTTGCCCGCCCCTATATCGACACAGGCGAGTTCGAGGTCGTGCTGCGCGAGTGGTGCCCGCCTGTGCAGGGATATCACCTCTACTACCCCAATCGCCGCCTCGCTTCTCCGGCCTTCACGCGGCTTGTCGAGGCACTGCGCTACCGCGCGCCCTAACCGTCAATCCTTGCCTTGCGCCGCAAGCGCCGCAGCGCGCATGTTGCTAAGCGTCTGACGCGGGGTAAGCGCCTCGGGCGAGGTCACAAGGTCAAGCACCGCCCCGGTGTCCGACGCCAACGCCCGTTCGAAGGCCGCGTCGAAATCGGCCGTCGTCTCGACCCGCTCGCCATGCATGCCATAGGCCCGCGCAAGCGCCGCAAAATCCGGGCTTTGCATCGTCGTGCCAGACACCCGCGCGGGATAGGTGCGTTCTTGATGGGCGCGGATCGTGCCGTAGATCCCGTTATTGAGGATAAGGATGATCGGACACGCCCCCGCCTGCACCGCCGTCGCCAACTCGCCGCTGGTCATCTGGAAATCCCCGTCGCCCGCGAAACAGACCACGGTGCGTTCGGGATGTGCCACCTTGGCGGCAATCGCCGCTGGCACGCCATAGCCCATCGCGCCCGATTGCGGCGCAAGAAGCCGCGCCTTGGGCCCAAAGGTGTAAAACTTGTTCGGCCAGACCGCGAAATTCCCTGCCCCGTTGGTGATAATCGCGTCTTCCGGCAGGCTCTCGCGCAGGGCTTTGGTCACCACGCCCATATCAACCGGCGAGGGCTGTGCAGGCGCCTCGATGCTGGCCTCGAAATCGGCCCGCGCCTGCGCCCGCCACGCGCCCCAACCGCCCGACACCGGGGCAAGCGCGGCGGCGAACCCGTCCGGGCCAGCATGTATCCCGAGGCTCGGTTGATAGATCTTGCCAATCTCGCGATCCGAGCCATGCACATGGATGAGCGTCTGTGTCGGCACCGGCACATCGAGCAACGTATAACCATCCGTCGTGTTCTCTCCGAAGCGCACATTGATCGCGAGGATCACATCCGCCTCCTTGACGATGCGTTTGACATGCGGCGGCATCCCGACCCCCGCCTCACCCGCATAAACGGGCGAGAAATTGTCGAACTGATCCTGATAGCGGAACGCCGCGAGAACCGGAATGTCCGAGCTTTCCGCAAAATCCTGCATCGCCTTCTGCCCCGCCTCGGACCAGTTGCAGCCCCCCATGAGGATCACCGGCCGCTCCGCCCCAGAGAGCAGCGCGCGCGCCTTTTCGACCGCGCCCATGTCCGGCATCGGGGCCGCAATCTCCGCAGGCCCGGTCAGCGGCGCCTTATCCGTGAGGCTCGTCAGCATATCCTCTGGCAATGCCACAACCACAGGACCGGGCCGCCCCGTTGTCGCCGTGGTCCAGGCCCGCGCGAGCAGTTCCGGCACGCGCTCCACCCGGTCGATCTCGACCGCCCATTTCGCCACCGTGCCGAACATGGCGCGATAGTCGATCTCCTGAAACGCCTCGCGGTCGCGCATATCCGTGCCGACCTGCCCGACAAAGATGATCATCGGCGCGCTGTCCTGCATCGCCGTATGAATCCCGATCGAGGCATTGGTGACACCGGGGCCGCGCGTCACGAAGCAGATGCCGGGACTGCCGGTGAGCTTCCCCCACGCTGCCGCCATGAAAGCCGCGCCGCCCTCGTTCCGGCAGAGCACGAAATCCAGTTTGCCGCGCGTATCATGCAACGCGTCCAGCACCGCGAGATAGCTTTCTCCCGGCACGCCAAATCCCTTCGTTGCCCCAAGGGCCACGAGGCTCTCGACAAGAAGCTGTCCGCCGTTGCGCATGATGTCTCTCCCCTATTCGCTCATCGCCGCTACTCTGCCCGAAGCGGCGCGAGTTGCAAGGGCTAGCGGGCGGGAACCGCCACCTTGGCGCCAAGCGCTGCGACCACCTCACCAAGGACAAGCGCCGCGATCATCTCGGGCCGCTTGTCGCCGCTCTGCCCCGCCCCGATCGGACAGATGAGGCCCGCCGCCGAACCTCCCCGCGCGCGGGTCCAGCTTGTGAAAGAGGCGCGTTTCGTAGCCGATCCGATCATCCCGACATAGGCCCCGTCCCCGCGCCCGAGCGCCTCGTCCGCCAAGAGGAAATCAAGCGCATGGTCATGGGTCAGGATGACAAAGGCGCTTCCTGCGGGCGCATCGCGCACCAAAGCTTCGGGCAAGGGCGTCAGCGCCGTCTCGACCTCTGCGTCGCATAGCTCAAGCTCGGCCACCCGCCCATCGACAAGCACCGTGCGCAGCGGCAAATGCTGCGCCAGATCGGCCAGCGCCCGGCCCACATGCCCGGCCCCGAGAATATAAAGATGCGGCCTCGCGTCCTGCGCCGCGTCTTCGGCCTTTATCGCCTCGGTGCGCATCACATCGTCCATCCGAACGAGCGCGATCTCGACCCGCCCGCCACAGCATTGGCCGATCTCCGGGCCAAGCGGCACATCCATCTCGCCGCACGGCGCGCCACGAATAAGAAGTGCGCGCGCCTCATCAATCGCCATATACTCCAACTGCCCGCCGCCAATCGTGCCATGCACGGCGCTTTGCGAGACGAACATCTCGGCCCCTTCATCGCGCGGCGACGATCCCCGCACGCGGACAATGCGCACACGGATCACTTCGGGCTGCGCCGCGAGATATGCCGCAAGCGCGCTCATCCGCGCAACCGCTCCACCGCCATCAAGACACGCTCGGGTGTTGCGGGCGCATCTAGGCGCGGGCATTCGCGATAGTCTGCCACCGACGCAACCGCCATCGACAGCGCCTCGAACACCGAAATCCCAAGCATGAAGGGCGGCTCGCCCACCGCCTTGGAACGTTTGATCGTGCGTTCGGCATTCTCCGACCATTCGGCAAGCCGCACGTTGAAGTCTTTCGGCATATCCGAGGCGAGCGGGATCTTATAGGTCGATGGCGCATGGGTGCGCAGCCGACCCTCATCGTCCCACCAAAGTTCCTCGGTCGTGAGCCAGCCCATGCCCTGCACAAACGCGCCCTCGACCTGTCCCTTGTCGATCGCCGGGTTGAGCGAGCGCCCCACATCATGCAGCACATCCACCCGCTCGACCGTATACTCCCCGGTCAGCGTATCAATCGTGACTTCCGAGACTGCCGCGCCATAGGCAAAGTAGTAGAAAGGCCGTCCCTGCCCGGTGTCGCGGTTCCAATGGATTTTCGGGGTCTTGTAGAACCCTGCCGCCGAGAGGTGCACCCGCGCCATATAGGCCTGCTTGATGAAATCCGCAAAAGCGAAGACCCCATCGCCCACATGCACCTGATTGTCCGCAAAACGCACCGTGTCCGCCGCGACGCCCCACTTTTCAGCCGCCCACGCAACAAGCCGCGCCTTGATCTGCGCCGCCGCATCAAGCGCCGCCATCCCGTTCAGGTCTGACCCTGACGAGGCCGCCGTGGCAGAGGTATTGGGCACTTTCTCGGTCGTGGTCTTGGTGATGCGGATTTTGTCCACATCGACCTGAAACGCATCGGCCACAACCTGCGCCACCTTGGTGTTGAGCCCCTGCCCCATCTCGGTCCCGCCGTGATTGAGCATGAGCGAGCCGTCATTGTAGACATGCAAGAGCGCGCCGGCCTGATTGTACCAGGTCGCGGTAAAGCTGATTCCGAACTTGACCGGTGTGAGGGCAATGCCCTTGCGCATCATGCCGCCCTTGGCGTTATGAGCGATCACCGCCGCGCGCCGTGCTTGGTAATCGGCGCTCGCCTCAAGCTCCTCGACGATCCGAGGCATGATATTGTCCTCGACCGTCTGGTGATAGGGCGTCACATCGCCGTGCACGCCATAGAAATTCGCTTTGCGGATTTCGAGAGGATCGCGACCCAGCGCATAGGCGATTTCCTCAATCATCCGCTCCGCTGCAACAACGCCTTGCGGGCCACCAAAACCCCGGAAGGCCGTGTTGGAGACGGTATTCGTCTTCATCGGACGCGAGCGCAGCTCTGCCGCCGGGTAGAAATAAGCATTGTCCGCATGGAAAAGCGCCCGGTCCGTCACCGGCCCCGACAGGTCCGAGGACCAGCCACAGCGCGCCGCGAACTCGCCATCGACGGCCAAAATCCGGCCCGTCTCGTCAAAGCCCACGTCGTAATCGACAAGGAAATCATGCCGCTTGCCGGTCGCGATCATGTCCTGATCCCGGTCGGGCCGTATCTTTACCGCCACGCCCCAGCGTTTTGCCGCCATCGCCGCCACCGCGCAAAACAGGTTCATCTGGCTTTCCTTGCCACCAAACCCGCCGCCCATGCGCCGCACGTTGACGACAACCGCGTTGGACGGCACGCCAAGCACATGCGCCACCATGTGCTGCGCCTCGCTCGGGTGCTGGGTCGAGGAATACACCACAACCTCCTCATCCTCGCCCGGCAGCGCGAGCGCGATATGGCCTTCGAGATACATGTGATCCTGCCCGCCGATGCGGACCTGTCCCTTGATCCGGTTCGGCGCGGCCTTGAGCGCCTTGGCCGCCTCACCAATGCGAAGCGTGAGCGGGTCCGTGACATGCGGATACCCTGCCTTGACCGCTTCGCCGACATCCGTGACGTGGCGCTCTGGCGCATAGTCGACCTTGGCCAACTCCGCCGCCTTGCGCGCCGCATCCCGGCTCGTGGCGACCACAGCAAAGAGCGCCTGCCCATGGAACTCGACGTGGTCCTCTGCGAAAACCGGCTCGTCATGCCGCCCCGTGGGGCTAATATCGTTGACGCCCGGAATGTCCTTCGCGGTCAGCACGCCGACCACACCCGGCGCGGTCTCGACTTCTGAGAGGTCCATCGCCACGATACGCCCCGCCGCCACTGTCGAAAGGCCAAGATAGGCATGAAGCGCGCCCTCAGGCAGCGCGATATCATCGGTATAGTCCGCCCCGCCCGTGACCTGTTTGATGGCCGACTCGTGCCGGAGGTCTTGCCCGGCGATCCCCTTGACGTTGCTCATGCCGCCGCCTCCCCGTCCGTGCCTTGTTCGATCCAGAACCGGCGCAAGAGGTTCTCTGCAACCCGCATCCGGTATTCCGCGCTCGCCCGCATATCGCTCAGCGGTGTGAACTCGCCCGCGAGCGCACCTGCCGCCGCCTCGAACGCCGCCGCGCCAAAGGGCTGTCCGACGAGCGCCGCCTCTGCCGCCATCGCCCGTTTCGGCACTGCAGCCATACCGCCATAGGCGATCCGCGCCGCCGTGATCTGACCGTCTTCGACGTGCACATAGACACCTGCCGCGACCGTGGAAATATCCTCATCCCGCCGTTTCGAAACCTTGTAGGCCGCGTGCAATCCGCGCGTCTTCGGCACCGTGATCGCCTCGACGAATTCGCCCGGCGCACGGTCCTGCTTGCCGTAATCGACAAAGAAATCCTCAAGCGCGATCTCGCGCCGCGCCGCGCCTTTGCGCAAGGTGATCGTCGCGCCCATGGCGATGAGCACCGGCGGCATGTCTCCGATGGGCGAGCCATTGGCGATATTGCCACCAATCGTGCCCATACTGCGCACCTGCCAGCCCGCGATCCGCTCGAAATACGGCGCCAGATGCGGGAAGGCCGCGCCCATCGCGCCCTCGGCCTCCGCATATGTCACCCCGGAGCCGATACGCACCGCCGCATCGCTCTCCTCGATCTCTTTCAGCCCCTCGAGATGCCCGATGAACACCGCCACAGGCAGCGCCCGCAGATGCTTTGTCACCCAAAGCCCCACATCCGTCGCCCCGGCGATCACCCGCGCCTCTGGCTCTGCCTCAAGCACCGCGGCAAGGTCATCGACGTCGCCCGGCAGGATCGCTCGGCTTCCATCGCGCGCCACTTCGACCCGTGTCCCCTCGTGCCATCCCTCAAGCTCTGCCGTCACCGCGTCGCGCTCGGCGGCAAGGAAATCCTCGCCATCCGCCTCGACCGACATGGCCGCATCAATGATTGGACGATACCCGGTGCAGCGACACAGGTTCCCCTGAAGCGCGACCTCGACCTCGCGGCGCGTCGGGCGAGGCACCCGCATCCAAAGCGCATAGAGCGCCATGACGATCCCCGGCGTGCAGAACCCGCACTGGCTCCCGTGGTGATCGACCATCGCCTTTTGAACCGGATGCAACGCGCCATTCGCCCCCCGCAAATGCTCGATCGTCACCACGTGACAGCCATCGAGCGAGGCGAGGAACCGGATACAGGCATTGACCGGCTCATAGACGAGATCGCCGCCGACAAGCCGCCCGACCAACACCGTGCAGGCCCCGCAATCACCTTCGGCACAACCCTCCTTGGTCCCGGTGAGCCGCTTTTCGAGCCGCAGAAAATCAAGTAGCGTATCGCTTGCCGCGACCGCCTCTTCGCGGACCTCGCGGTCGTTCAGCCTGAAACGGATGTGGGTGCGTGGTGTCGGTGCTGTCATGATGCCTCGCTATCGCGCGCTGGGTGCGTGTCTTTGACCTACGAAAGCCTAGCCTAAGCGCGCCGGAAACGGGTAGCGATGAATTGGTGAATGAATTTCAACGTTTCATTGATAATGAAGCGCGTCTATCCTCGAAACGCCACGAAAAGAGGCAAGAGGAGTCGCTGATGCCTTATCTTGAAAGTCTGCGGGTTTTCCTGCGTGTTGTCGAGCTTGGCTCGATCACGGCGGGGGGGCGCGATCTGCGCCTGACGCCCGCGGTTGCGAGTAAGCGGATCAAGGAGCTTGAGGCGCATCTTGGCGTGCGCCTGTTCAATCGCACCACACGCCGCCTTTCGCCAACGGAAGTGGGCCGCGAATTCTATACCCATGCCCGCCGCGTCATTGCCGCGCTCGACGAGGCAGAGGCCGTCGCGGCGGGGTTTTCCGACAATCCGCGCGGTACGATCCGGGTTGCCGCGCCGCTTGGCATCGGACGGCGGGCCATCGCGCCCCATATCCCCGATTTCACCGACCTTTACCCGGGCATCGACGTGCGCCTGCGCCTGACCGACCGGCGCATCGACATGTTCGAGGACAGTATCGACCTTGCCTTCAACCTTGGCGACTTCCCCGATAGCGACCTCAAGCTGCGGCTGATCCTCGACTGTCCCCGTGTCCTCGTCGCAAGCCCCGGCTACCTCGCGCAGCACGGCACGCCCGCGCACCCTGAGGATCTTCTCAGGGATGCGCATAATTGCCTTCTGCTCCGCTACCCGCGCTCGCCAGAGTACTTCTGGACCCTGCAAACCAAGGACGGGCCACAAAAGCTCGACGTGCGGGGGCGGTTTGATGCCGATGATGGCGACGTGCTGACCGACTGGGCGCGCGACGGGCGCGGCATTGCCAACCGCCCGCGCTTTGACGTGGCCACCGCGCTGGCCGCAGGGGATCTCGTCGAGGTGCTGCCCGACACCCCGCCCCTGCCTGCGCGCTTTGGATGTCTCTTTGCGCATCGCACCCTGCAAGACCCCAAGATGCGCCTGTTTCTCGACTTTATCGCCGACCGCGCGCGCGCCTCGCTCTCGCTCTAGGGGGCGTCGGCAAAGCGGAACTGCGCCCGTCCGGCGTGTTTCGCGGCATAGAGCGCCTTGTCGACACGGTCAAACAGCGCCGTGTCTGCCTTTTCCTTCGCGTAGGGGCCAATGGCGATTCCGACCGAGGCCGAAATGCCAAGCTTCGCCCCCTCGCGCCATGCGATAGGTTCTTCGATGCGCGAGATAAGGCGCCTGGCGATACTGGCAAGCTCCTCGCGCCCCCGCACCCCGTCAAAGATGAGCACGAACTCATCGCCGCCCACGCGCGCCACGCAATCGCCGCGCCGGGTCTCATCGACAAGTATCCGCGCCACCTGTTGCAATACGTGATCGCCTGCCGGGTGGCCGTAGGTGTCATTCACCGCCTTGAAGAAATCGAGGTCGATCTGCATCACGGCAAAGGCCCCGCCCCGTTCGATCTGGCGGGCCAGAACATGATCGACCGCGCGGCGGTTCTTTAGCCCGGTGAGCGTATCGGTAAAGGCCTGTTCCTCGGCCGCGATCTTGGCCCCTTGAAGCCGCTGGTTGAGCTTTCGCGAGGCCCCCATTGCGACCGATTTCGCCTCAATCAGGTAGAGCATCTCGATGGCAAGGTCCGTGGCGGCAAAATCAGACCCGCTCAGGCCGAAATCGCGCACCCCGTCCATGATCGAGATGCCAAAGGACAGGTTGATCGCTGCCCCCGCTCCGACCGGCGCAAGAATCCCCTTGAAGGACGCGCGCGCATCATCGCGCAGGCGCAGGCTCATCTTTTGCCCACCAAGGCGCAGGAGGGCCTCCATGGTCTCTGCCCCGCGCGGGCGCAACACCTCGAACAGATCGAGAAACCCGCGCCCCTCTGCCGCAGACCCGCCCGCAAGCTTGGCAAAGGTCGCGCCCATATGCAGGATCTCGCCCCGCGGCCCAAGCATCACATGCATGGGACAGAAAAGATCGAGCACGGCGCGCATATCTTGCATGGGCACGGTCATGGCGATCCTGCCCGCGCGCCAAGGTCGAACCGTCGCCCGGCGGCAAAGGCCGCTTCAACCACTGTGACCTCGATCGTCTCGAGCGTTTCGCCCGGTCCCGCCTTTTCGACGCCGCGATGTTCAAGAAAGACCAGCGCCCCATAGTCATCCGCCAGTGTCCGAAGCACACCGATCATCACATGGCCAAACCCCGGCCAAGGAAAGCGACTCAGAAGCGCGAAACGCCCCTCTTCCAAGTCGCGCAATTCCAACGTCGGCAAGCCTAGATCATCAACCGCGAGCCGGGCACGTTCCGGCAGTTCATCCAGAGAATGCAGGAACTCGACAAAGCTCTCGCCGCCGAACCGCAGCAATCGGCGCAGGGCTTCGACATTGGGATGCGACACGAGATAGGTGCCGATATCCTCAAGCACGGCTTCGCGCAAAACCCCCAACTCCGCCGCCGTCGCGTTGAGAAGACGCCCCGTCACCGCATCCTCGTAATGCAGCATTGCCTCGAACTCGGACTCCTCAAGCCGCGCCGCACGGCAGATCGCCTGCCAGCGTTCCGCGCCGAAGCTGTCGCAGACAAACCCCTCTATCGCCTTGTTGATCAGACCGTGCATGACACTCCCCAAAACTGCGGGGCACTATGACGGTCAGGGCGTTAAGGATCCCTCTATATCTTCAATTGTCGGGATTGATTTCCATGTCCCCGATCCAGAGCGACTTGCGGCTGCTCGGCGCGATCCGGTACCCCCCTTCGAGCACCCGCGCCACATCCTCGCGCGTCAGGCGCAGCGCCATGCCGGTTTCGGCGTCGCGCAGGTATGAGCCAAGCATGACCTGCCCCTGCACAAAGCGCAGCGCCACCGCGTCATAGCGATCACTCCGCCCCGGCAAGAAGGCGATGCCGCCCGTCTGCGGCGCACGGGTGCTGAAATCGCCAAGCACCACGACACAGCCCGGCTCCGGCTCGCGGTCACAGGCCATGAGCCAGTCCTCGAGCCGGTGATTGGGCAGTTCGGCAAGCATCTGCGGCGTGATTTCGCGCCCCTCGGGCAGCACGGTGAGAAGCCCGGCAAGCCGTTCGATCCGCGCGTCTCGCCCGGTATCTGTCGTGCGCCGCTCAAAGACGTGACGATACTCCGAAGTCTCGGATAGCTCGATGGCGCGCTGCAGATCGGCGTGGTCCTCACCCTCCAGCGCCTTCAGTTCTGCAATGCCCGCGACCCCGGCCCGACCCCAGCTATGCTGCATCTCCCAGACCGCAAGCTCGGCCGCCGACACCTTGCCGTCAAGATACCGCGCGACCTGATTGCGGGTCGAAATCCGTTCCGCATTGATCAGCGGCGTGAGCCAGGCAAAGCCAAGCAAAAGCACCAAAAGCGCCATGGCAAGGTTCACCACCCGCACATGCTGCATCCATGCCCCACGCCACAGGACCGAGACCGCATAAAGCAGCCCGTAAAGCGTCACCATTCCCGACGCGAGCGCCGCCGCGATCCGCTCCGGCGTCCAGCCATATTGCGCCGCGCGCAGCCAGACCGCATAGGCCGCCAGCCCCGCGATGATCGGCAGCAAGAGCGCAAGCCCCTCCGTCGCCAGCCGCATAAAGCCAAGCTTCACCGCGTGGTCCTCATCCTTGTCCACCGCCACACTGACAAGCGACACCGCGCCCAGCGCCACGACAAGAAGCGTCGCCGCAGGCGAAAGCTGCCCGAAAAGCCCGTCAAACGGTCGGAACGGCAGGGCCGCGACGAAAATCCCCACCACCACAAGGACCACCGGCACCAGAAGCCGCAAGAGACGCAAAAGCATGAAGGGCGAGAGATAATCGCGCATCTCGTGCACAACGCGGATCGCAAGGCCGAGCATCGCGCCGGTCAAGATATGCGGCATCGGCTCGATATCGATCAGGTCGTCGATCACCGTGATATCGACGATCTCCAAGAGCGCATTCGACAAGAGCAGAATGCCCCAGAAGAGCCCGACGAAAAGCCACGCCGCCGCATAGCGCACCACGATCCGCCAGGAACAATCGAAAAGCTCGGGATAGCTGCGCCAATCACCATCCTTGCGCAGCGCCACAATCAGGAACGGCGTGCCCACGAACAGGATCACGCCCCAAGCCACAAGCGCAAGACCGTTGCGGATGAAGGTCTCGAGTTCCTCGAACCCAGAACTGGCCCAGCCAAGCGCCAAGGCCGATGGCGCCGCGAGGAGCATAGCGCCAAAGGCGGCCCGACCAAGCGACAAAGGCCCCGCCATCGCCAAAAGCACCGCCGCGCCCCCGGCCACGAACGAGGCCAGAATGACAAAGGCCTGTGGGTTGCTCACCACCTCGCCGGCCACCTCGAACAGGAACCACATGGCGATCCCGACAAGGGCACCGACCCCTGCCATGATGGCCCGCCCGCTCAATCCGTTGCTGGTCGCTGCTGCCATGATCTCTCTCCCAGACTGTGGCCCCAGTCTAGAAAGGATTGGGCCGGGTGCAATGTAAATCCGCTCTTAGAAATCGGTCGGCGCACCGCCCTCTTCCTTGCGTCGCGCCACGAAAGCGGCAAGCTCTTCGCGGATCGCCTCGTCCATCGGCGGCGCCTCGAACGACTCGATGATCTCACGGAACAGACGATGCGCGCGCTCCGGGGTCCAGACAGCGCCCGCCGCGTCCCAGGCCTCGAAGTTGCGCCAATCCGACACGAACGGTTGATAGAAGGCAGTGGTATAGCGGTCCTGCGTGTGCTGGATGCCAAAGAAATGGCCCGCATTGCCCACATCCTTGATCGCATCAAAGGCGATCTCGTCCGGCCCTGTGGCACAAAGCGTCGGGTCCATATAGCGCTGGATCATCTGCAGGACTTCGCAATCCATGATGAATTTCTCCGGGCTGGCGATCAGCCCTCCTTCAAGCCAGCCTGCTGCGTGATAGACCATGTTGGCCCCCGACTGCACCGCGCTCCAAAGGCTGTTGGAGGTCTCCCACATGGCCTGCCCGTCCGGCACGTTCGCCGCGCAAACACCGCTGGCCCGCATCGGCAGGCCGTAGAACCGCGCCATCTGCCCGGTCATCTGCGTGGCGCGCATGTATTCCGGCGTACCAAAGGCAGGCGCGCCGCTCTTCATGTCCACATTCGATGTAAAAGTGCCAATCGCACAAGGCGCGCCGGGCCGGATATACTGCGCTAGGGCCACCGCACAAAGCCCCTCGGCCAGTGACTGCGCCACGGCGCCCGACATGGTCACCGGCGCCATCGCACCCGCGAGCGTGAACGGCGTCACCACAAGGCCCTGCCCGCGCCGCGCAAGGCGCATCCAGCCATCCATCATCGGCTCGTCATGCTTGAGCGGCGAGGTGGAGTTGATGTTGGTGTACATACGCGGGGTGGCCTCGAACTCCTCGTGGCTTAGCCCGCCCGCGATCCGCACCATCTCCATCGCATCCTCGACCCGCTCTTTGCCGAGCGAATAGGTATGCGCAACCTTGTCCGTGAGTGTGAGCTTGTCATAAAGCACGTCGAGGTGCCGGATGCTGGCATGGATATCCTGCGGCTCGACCGGGTAGCCGCCCGCGAAATGGATACAGTTGAAATACTGCGTCAGCTTCAGCAGGTTCGCACATTGCTCGCGGGTGCCCGGCATCTTGCGGCCGATCGACATGTCCCAGTAGTTGGGCGGCGACGAGACATTGCCAAAGGCCATGTGATTGCCGCCCAAGGTGATCTTGCGATCCGGGTTGCGCGGGGTGAGCGTCCACTCAGACGGCGCCTTTGCGATCATCTCCATGACGAAATCGCGCCCCATGCGCACGTTGTCGCCCTCGACGATACAGCCCGCCTCCCGAAGGATATCGCGCGCCTCGGCATTGTAGAACTCAATACCGATCTCCTCGAGGATGCGCATCGCGCCCTCGTGGATCGCCTGCACCCCTTCTTCGCGCAGAGGTTCCGTTGGACGGTCGATGTTGACCGGCTGGCGCCATGGC
Source organism: Shimia aestuarii (assembly GCF_022814865.1). Lineage (GTDB taxonomy): Bacteria > Pseudomonadota > Alphaproteobacteria > Rhodobacterales > Rhodobacteraceae > Shimia > Shimia aestuarii_A. The sequence goes on from NZ_JAKVRD010000008.1 coordinate 157,647, forward strand.
ATCTGCTCGATCACACCCGCGCTCGTGCGTCGTGCGGTGTTTCCGGCCCGGCCTCCGCCGCGGCGTCTGCGTCCACCCGTTTCGGTCATTCTCTGCATCCCTCTCGTGCTCTGGCCTCCAGCAAACAGCACGAATCGCGACGCAAGTTTGCCCTCAACGACACATCTCGTCGTTTTTGGGTGATGACGCGGCGGGTTTCACACATCGCGACAGGGCCAAAGCCTTTCGAAAGACTTTGCACACAGGATTTCGAAATCCCGTCCCAAGCGGTTTGAAAACCGCTGAGCTATCTGGAAATCACTCCGCGAGCCAGCCCGCGATATGGCCGATATCGGGGAACACCACGTCGGCAAAGGGCGCGAGTTCGTCTGCGCCCGCAACCCCTGTGAGCACGGCAATGGTCTGCATCCCCGCCGCGCGCCCGGCGATCAGATCATGGGTGCTGTCGCCCACCATGGCGACACGGGCCGGATCGATCTGCACCGCGTCGGCAAAGGCAAGCAAAGGCCCCGGCGCGGGTTTGGCGCCAAACCCGCTATCAAACCCGGCAATGAAGTGGAATTTCTCCGCCACGCCCGCCTCGCCAAGATGCGCCCGTGCGGCATATTCCGTGTCGTTGGTCATCACGCCGAGCCGCAGCCCCAACCCCGCAAGCCCGTCGAGAAACGGCGCCAGCGCCACAGCCGGAGCCAACGGCGCATCCGCCGCGGCATGCATCAGACGGAGCTCCATTTCCTCGACATCCTGCCCCGGCACCGCCCGCGCCACGGCCTCGGCCGCCTCGCGGTTGGTCCCGGCGATGACGACGCTTTCCGGCAGGAACTTTTCTGAAGGGAGGTCGAAATCAAGCTCTGCCGCAATCCGTGCCGCCATCACCGCGTCCCCGTCGGCAAAGTCGCGGATCATGCCCGCCGCCCACGAGTTCCATGTCGCGCCGAAATCGAACAGCGTGCCGTCCTTATCAAACAGGAGTCCGTCTACTCGCATCGCGCTCTGCCCTTTATTCCGTCGTCCTGACTACCGCACCATTGCAACAGACCCGTGTCAGGTCCAATGCCGCCCGCTTTCCCCAAGCAGCACTTGCCGCGCCATCATCGGGGTCATGTAATCCTCGCGCACACTGTCGCAAAAGGCCACAACCCAAGCGTCATCCATGGTGAGAAACTCGAGCACCGAAGCAAGAAAATCCGGATCCCCCGCCTGATCCTTGAGATCATCGACCGACGCCCCCGTCGCGCCAAGGAAAACCGGCATCAACTCGTCATTGTTGACCAGCCAGCCCAAGGCCTGAAGCGCCAACGTCTCTGCCGCATCCTTTGAAAGGTTCATTTCTTACCACTTTCGAAATCTTTTCTTAACCAATGCGAATACAAAGTGAATCAACCTCTTTGCAAGTTGCCAGGGTGCCCCATGCCCGGAAAAATTCTCATCGTCGAGTCGCTGCCCACGACGCGCATCGTTCTCAAGGTCAAGCTGTCGAGCGCGTTCTATACCGTGTCTCAGGCCGCCGCCCTGCCCGAAGCGCTCCTGCGCCTCGAAGAAGATCGCCCGGACCTGATCCTCCTCGGGGCCGATTGGAGCGAAGACGGCAAGGGCCTCGCACTCTGCCGCGCCCTGCGCAAGGCCCAGTCCGGCGCGCCGGTGCCGATCCTGATGATGAGCACCCACGCCACCCCCGAGATGCGCAAGGCTGCCTTGCGGGCTGGCGCCGACGATCTTGTCGCCAAACCCGCTGACGAGGCCGAACTGATGGCCCGCATCCGCGCCCTGATCCGCACCCGCGATAGCGTCGAGGGCCTGCACCTGCGCGAAGAAGCCACCGCCGCGCTTGGCTTTGCCGAGGCCGAAACCATCCCCTTTCGTCCCGATGCCCGCATCGTTCTCGCCGCCGCGGATCCGGCGACGGGCGTGCGCTGGAACGCACTTCTGAAGCCGGTCCTGCCCTATTCCGTCGCCACCGAGCCGATCGCCAATCTTCTGCGCGCTCTGTCGCAACAGACGCCGCCCGATGCCCTCGTCATCGCGCCCTCGCCCGACGCACCCGAGGACGGGCTGCGCCTTCTGGCCGAGTTGCGCGCCCGCGCCGCGACCCGCCGCGCGGCAGTGCTCGTCGTGCTGCCGCCCGCCTGTCGCGATCTCTTTACCGATGCGCTCGACCTTGGCGCGGGCGACGTGATGGCCGATGGCTTCGACGCCGAAGAGGTTGCCCTGCGCCTCGAACGACTTGTCGAGCGCAAGCGCCTTGCGGATCGGCTTCAGAAACGCGTGCAGGACGGGCTCGAAGCGGCGGTGACCGATCCCCTCACGGGGCTGTTCAACCGCCGCTATGCCTTGCCGCACCTCGCCCGCGTGGCCGAAATTTCCCAACGCGATCAACGTGATTTCGCGGTCATGGTTGCCGATCTCGATCATTTCAAAACGGTGAATGACCGCTATGGCCACGCCGCTGGTGATACGGTTCTGTCCGAGGTCGCCCACCGTCTGCGCGACTGTCTGCGCCCCGGCGATCTTCTCGCCCGGATCGGCGGCGAGGAGTTCCTCGTCGTGATGCCTGCCACCGACCGCGCCACCGCGCGCGCCATGGCGACGCGGCTCTGTGACACGCTGCGGCGGGATCCGATCCACATCCAGTCGCGCGACCTGCGTATCCCCGTCACGGTCAGCATCGGCCTTGCCATGTCCTGCGATTTCCGCTGCGCCGTAAGCGGCGAGGACCGCGGCGACGCTATGGTGCGCACCCTGCTCGACCGCGCCGATCAGGCGCTCTACGGTGCAAAGGCAACCGGGCGGGATCAAGTCACCCTGAGCCCGCCCGCCGCTTGATTTGCCATGTCCTGCGGGATCCTCAATCCCGCTTCGGCTTGTCCTTGCGCGTCTCGGCCAGCACCGCACGCAGCCGCGCGGCATAGGCCGCCCGATCCGTCGCACTCATGCCTTCGACCCGGTCAAGCCAGACATCCCGCGCCACCTCGTAGCGGGTCCGCTTGGCGGTTTCCATCGCATTGAGAAGCCCCGCCAGCGCCGCGCGATCAACCTCGGGCGCCGCGATCAAATCGGCAAGCGCTTGCGATTGGCTACGGGTTGAGCCGTGCTCGAACCGTCCCTCCTGATAGGCGGCCCGAATGCCCCGGCCGATGGCCCGGCGATCCGCATGATCAAGCGCGCGCACATGCGCTGGCATCCGCATGTCCCGGTGCCCTTTCGGTCCGCCTGAAAGCACCGCCCCAACCGCAAGGCCAAGGATCAACAGGTTAAAGGCCAGCGACAGGATCAACACGATCCGCACACCGCGCCGCATCCGGGGCTTTGCACCGCCCGTCTCGGGGGCTTGATTTGCCGTCTTATCCTCGCTCATTGCGCGTCCTCCTCGAGAAAGGCATAGCTCGTGTCGAGATAGGCCAGGTAATCCGTGTTGCCACCGCTCACCAATCCGGCAAGCCCATTTGGAAGCACTGTCGGTGTCGCGCTGAACCCGATCCAGAGACCGGCCACCGTCGCCGTGGCCAACCCACCAATCGAGGGCCAACCGCCAAGCGCCGCCACGATCCCCGCCAGCATCCCGCGCCGGGGCGCAGGCTCTGCCACGATCGCCGCCGGTTGCGGCTGCATCGCCTCCGCATCCGCCAGCACCCGCGCCATGAAATCTGCCGAGGGCGCCTGCGCCGTATCTTGCGCCGCCGCCGCAAGCAGGGCGTCGAGATCGCGCTCCGTCATGCTCTTATCAGCCATGTTCATACCCCAGTTCTTCCTTGCGTCCCGCCAATCCGGCGGCCAACGCGCGCTTGCCCCGTGCCGTGAGGCTTTCCACCGCCTCGACGGTGATCTCCATGATCTCCGCAATCTCGGGATTTCCCAACCCCTCGATATGGCGCAGGATCACGGCCTGTCTCTGCCGTTCCGGCAAATCGTTGAGCGCCGCCTGCAATGCGTCGAGTCGCGCCTTGTCCTGCAACGCCTCTGCTGGCCCGACCGCATCGTCTTCCGGCTCGGGAATTTCGTCGATCCCGACCGAACGCCGCTTCCGTAGCCGGTCGGTGCAGAGATTGGCCGTGACGCGGTAAAGCCATGTCGTGACCTTCGCCTCGCCCTGCCGCCACTCCGGCGCGATCTTCCAGAGCCGCATCAACGCCTCTTGTGCCACGTCCTCGGCCTCGGCCCGGTCGCCAAGCATCCGGAACGCCTGCGCAAAGACCCGCGGCGTCAACCGCAGGGTCAGAAGCCGCGCCGCACGCGCATCGCCATTGGCATAGAGCACCAATAGCGCGTCGTCTCCGACTTCGGTCTCTGCATCAAGCGGCATCGTCATCATCCCATCGGCCTAGCCTGAAACCCCCTGCCCGGCAATCCCGGCGCGACAGCCCCTGCCGCGCCGGAAGCCATATCTTATTGGTTGGCTTTGCCGCTGCCGTCGCAATTGCCACGGTCTTTCTTGTGCCATCCCTTGTGACCGCCCTTGCCGTCCTGCATGCGCTCCTGCATGCGGGCCTGGGCTGCGTCGAACTCGTCCTGGCTGATGGCGCCGTCATCGTCAGCATCGGCTCGATCAAACATCCGGTCCATCATCTTGCCGCGCGGTCCTTTGTCCTTCATGGCCTGCATCTCGTCCATCGAGAGCTTGCCGTCCTTGTCGGCATCCATCCGCTCGAGCATCTTCGCCGAGCGCGCCTCGATGCGCGCCTTGGCCATCTCGAGGCCGCGGGCGTTCATTTCTTCAAGGCTGAGGAACCCGTCGCCATCCGCATCGGCCTTGCCGAACTGTGTCGCACCGATGGCCGCGATCTCTTCCTTGGTGATCTTGCCGTCGGCATTGGCGTCGATTTCTTCGAAATTCATCATCGGACGCGGGCCATGCATACCATGCCCCATCTTGCCTTCGGCATAGGCTGCAGCCCCGCCCATCATCAGCGCCGCTGCCAGAACACCACTCATAAGCTTTGCACGTTTCATAGGAGTATCTCCAATTGTGTTACATCTGCCGGAAACCGGCCTCTTCGTCCTGCTTCCTGACCATGAAACGCGCCGCCCCCGCCTTTCCGTCGCATTTTTTTCATCCCTGGCCCCGCCCCGCTTTGCAGCCGTCAGAAAAAGGGTGCACTAAGCCACATCTTTTGCGACATCGGGACGCAAGGTGCTTTTGCCCCCTTTCAATGCGCGCCCACGAGGCGCATTTTCTCCGGATCAAGCGAGGACACGTCATGTCGAACACGATTGCATCTCAGCCGGAGCGCCCCCTCGGCCCGGCTCTCTACAAGGGCTGGCAACGCAAATGCCCCAACTGCGGCAACGGTCCGCTTCTCAAAGGCTATCTCAAGGTCCGCGAAAGCTGCTCTGTCTGTCGCGAAGACCTGACCCCCCAGCGCGCCGATGACGGCCCGGCCTATCTCACGATCCTGATCGTGGGCCACCTGATGGCGCCGCTCCTGCATATCGTCTTTGTTCAGTTCCGCCCCGAGCCGCTTATCATGTTTACCATTTTTGCGGTTGGCTGCGTCGCACTCTCGCTCTACCTTCTCCCCAGACTAAAAGGGGTGGTGGTCGCGTTCCAATGGGCGCGGCGCATGCACGGGTTCGACAAGAGCTAGGCCAAAGACCGGCCCCTTTGGACCGACCGAGGGGGAGAGGCATGACAATAGACAAGACCGCAATCCGCAACGCAGCCACGGTGATCGTGCTGCGCGACCGCATGAGCGACCCGCATATCCTCATGGGACAACGCGGCGCCTCGGCGGCCTTCATGCCCAACAAGTTCGTATTTCCCGGCGGCGCTGTCGATGCCGCCGATGCTACGATTCCCCTTGCCGCACCGATGCCGACGCTTTGCCGCGAACGCCTGACCGAGGATAGCGACCCGGCGCTCGCCCATCCGCTTGCCGTTGCCGCCGTGCGCGAGCTCTGGGAAGAAACCGGCCAGATTCTCGGCCAACCCGGCACATGGGACGGCACGCCCCCCGATGATTGGGCCACCTTCGCCGCAACCGGCCACCTGCCCGCCGCCCACGGGCTGCAATTCGTCTTTCGTGCGATCACCCCGCCGGGCCGTCCGCGCCGCTTCGATGCGCGGTTCTTCTTGCTCGACGCAGAAGAGCTTGCCAGCGACCCGGATGATTTCTCTTCTGCCTGTGACGAGCTCTCACACCTGCAATGGATCCCGCTTCAGAAAGCGCGCGATTTCGACCTGCCTTTCATCACCGAGGTGGTGCTCGCCGAGGTCGAAGCCCGCGCCCATAGCACCGAGCCGCCGCAAACCGTGCCCTTCTTCAAGAACAGTGACGAAGAAAGCCTTTTCTTGCAGTTGAAGGGCAAGATGCCCGACTGGCGCGCCGACTGAGAGGTTGGGGGCGCTGCCCCCAAACCCCCGAGGTATTTTCGCCAAAAAGAAACCATGGCGGGCGTTCAAAGCAAAAGTACTAGCCCAAGAATACTTGCGCTCAAGAGCGTCATGCCGATCCATTCCCGGCGCGTGATGCGCTCGCGGAAAAACAACACCGATCCGAGCACTGCAAAGATCAATTCCACCTGCCCCACAGCTTTGACGTAGGCCGCATTCTGCAAGGTGAAGGCCGTGAACCAGCAGAAAGACCCCGCCATCGAGGTGAGGCCGATCCACCCTGCCCGCGTCCATGCGCCAAAAACCCGGCCGATCTCGCCCGCCTCGCGCCAGACGAGCCAGACCGCCATGGCAAGTGTCTGCATCGTCGTCACCGCCGCCAAGGTCACAAGCGCACGCAGGAACGGGTCTTCCGCCGCAACCAGAAGGCTCGCGCCGCGATAGGACACCGCAGAGACCCCGAAAAGGGCCCCCGCCGCAAGACCAAGCGCTGCCGAGGGCGTGATCAGGCGGCTGAGGATGTTGCCTTCGACCTGTGGTCCCGACAGGACAAGCACGCCCGCGACACCGATCAGGATCGCCGCAAGCCCCGGCAGGCTCACCTTGTCGCCAAGCACCACCATGCCGACAAGCGCCGTCATCACCACCTCGACCTTGATAAAGGTCACGCCGACCGCGAAATTGCGCCGCTTGAAAAGAAGGACGGTCAGGACCGTCGCCGTAATCTGCGCCGCGCCACCAATCGCGCCATAGGCCCAGAACCCCGCCGTCGGGAGCGCGACACGCGCCTCCCCCAACCCGAGCCAAACGGCCAGCAGAGCGCACAGGATTGGCGCGGAATAGACAAACCGCGCGAAGGTCGCCCCCGCCGCCGAGAGCTGCACGAGGCTGAGCTGCTTCTGCAGCATGAAGCGCACCGTTTGGAACAATGCGGCGGCGATGGAAATGACAATCCAGAGATCCATGCGCTCTTAGAGCACAGGTTCACTCTTTCGGCCAGAGCGGATGCGGCACCGGGTCTTTCGCGCGCAGGAAGAACTTGGCGAAAATCTCGCGGTAAGAGCGGAAATAATAGGCCTCGTTGCGCGCAAGATACCGTTCGCGATGCGCCTCGAAGAGCTTGGGCAGGTGATACCACGGCACTTTCGGGTGCATGTGATGCACGACATGCAGGCTATTGTAGAGGAAGATCCACGCCAGCGGCCCGTGATCCTCGATGATAACGGTGCGCCCCCGCGCGCGCTCATGCGCCTGATGCTCAAGGAAGGTGCGGATCTTAAGGACCGAGAAGGCCGCATAGGCCGAGATCACATAGGCCCAGAGCGGCATCGCCGAGACCGCCAGCACGAACCAAAGCGCCAGCGCCAGCGCCGGGACATGCCAAACCCAGGCATGCAGGACCGCCTTATCCCCGCCCCGGATCGCACGCCAATCCGCGGCCATGAACGCCGCCTGTCCAAGCGCCGGACCAATAAGAAGCCGTCCGATCAGCAGGTTGTTGAACCGCAGAAGCGCCTTGTGCCACCCCGGCAATTTCGCCCAGATGTCCGGGTCGAGATAGTTGCTCTCGGGGTCGTCATAAGGGTCGGTCAGGATCGTGTCGTCATGATGCGCAAGATGCGTGTCACGGAACCGGTAATAGGGCACAAAGAGGCCCAGCGCCGGAAACACCATCAGATCGTTGAGCCATTGGGCGCGGAACGGATGGCCATGCAGGACTTCGTGGCTGAGCGAGGATTGCAGGGCAATGCCAAGGATCGTGATCGCCATGCCAAGCGGCAGGAACCACGCCGCCGCCCAAATCGTGCCGAGCGCGAAGAGTGCATAGCACAGCAAGAGCATCGCCACGGTCGGCCATTCCACCAAAGGGCGCGCGTGGCGCAGGGCGCGGGTATCAGACATGCCGCCGCCCCCAGCCGATCCCGGCCCAGACGCGCTCATAAAGGACGTAGCAGGCAAAACCGACCGCTGTGTTCACGATTGCCAATGTCCCGCCAAGCGCTGCCGAACCTGTTGCCACCACCCCCACAAGGGTCATCGAGGCCAATCCAATCAGGTTCCAGATCACCGCTTTCACCAATGAGCGCTGCCGCGTCTCCATATCGCCTCCGTCTTCGTTCGGTTGTCTTGGGTCACGAAACCGTTACCGAACCGGGGGCGCGTGGGGAATTCGGAATGTAATTCACAAAATTCCGCAAATATGATATTTATCAACAAATGAGTATTTATATCGACAAACGCCTCCGCGCCGACCAGTTCCGGCAGCGACTCGCCGCCGCCATGCAAGAGCGTGGCGCGACGCAGAGCGGCCTTGCCCGCGATATCGGCGTGGATCGTTCAACCATTTCGCAGCTTCTGAAGGACAAGGGCGCGCGCCTGCCCAATGCGCAGGTGGTGGGGGAATGCGCCGCCGCGCTTGGGGTCTCGGCGGATTGGCTCCTGTCGCTGACCGACCGCCCGGAACAGGCCGCCGATATCCTCGCCAACTCCCTGACCCTGACCGAGGCCCCCCGCGCCCTCGTCGATGAACAGATCTTCGATTGGCACCGCGAGGCCGAGGGCTACAAGATCCGCCACGTCCCCGCCGGCCTCCCAGATATGCTCAAGACGCGCGACATGCTCGAATGGGAATACTCGCCCCACCTCGGGCGCACGGCGGAACAGGCCATCGGCGCCTCGCAGGACCGGCTCAACTGGATGCGCGCAAGCCCCTCGGATTATGAGATAGCCGTGCCGCTACACGAGCTCGACGCCTTTGCCGCAGGCACAGGCTATTACGCAGGTCTCCCCAAGGCGCTCCGCAAGAGCCAGCTTGACCACCTCTCCTCCCTCACGGCCCAGCTTTACCCGCGCCTGCGTCTCTATCTCTTCGACGCGCGCCGCCTGTTTTCCTCGCCGGTGACGGTGTTCGGCCCGCTCCTCGCCGTGCTTTACCTCGGACGCAACTACCTCGCCTTCCGCGACAAGGAACGCGTCGAGAGTTTCACCGCCCATTTCGACAATCTGGTGCGCCAAAGCACGGTGACGGCCCGCGAACTCCCCGAGCACACGCAGGCGCTGCGCGACAAGCTCTCCTGATCCGCGCTAGACCTTCGGGTCCGGGTTGACCGTGTGGCCATCCACGGCGACGACCTGCCCCGAGACGCCCCGCGCGCCGTCTGAGGCAAGGAACACCGCCATATCCGCGACCTCCCGCGCCTCGACAAAACGGCCAAGCGAGGTGCCCGAGGCATAGCCCGCATAGACCGCGTCCCGCGTCATGCCCTTGGCCGCCGCCTCGCGCTCCAAAACGCCCTCCATGCGCGGCCCCTCGACCGCCCCGGGACAGACCACGTTACAGCGGACGCCAAACGGCCCAAGCTCCATCGCCAGCGTCTTGGCAAGGCCAATGACCGCCCATTTCGAGGCCGCATAGGGCGCGCGGTTCGGGTATCCATGCTGCCCCGCCGTCGATGAGGTGACGACAATTGCGCCCTGTGATGCCTTTAGGAGCGGCACCGCGTGTTTCGCCGTGAGGAACACCCCATCAAGCGTGACCGCCGTGCAGGCCCGCCAATCCTCAAGCCGCACCTCCTCGACCGGCGCGGTCGGCCCGGCGATCCCCGCATTGGCGCAAAGCACATCAAGACCGCCCGCCGCCGCTAGATCGGCAAAGACCGCGCGCATCGCGTCCTCATCGCTGACATCCGCCCGGACCCTGCGCCACGCGTCTGGCACCTCGGCAAGCGCGCCCTCGTCCACATCCGTGACCCAGACCTCATAGCCCGCCGCCGCGAACGCCTCGCCCATCGCCCGCCCGATGCCCGAGGCCCCGGCCGTGATGAGAACGCGTCCCCCGCTCATCGTGGCGCGCCGACGTAGCGCCCGACGCCCTCCGGTGCGGGCAGGTCCGCCTGCGCCTCGGCAATCATCGCAAGGTTCGCGGCAATCTCCGGGCTGAACGGCGCGGGCCGCCGCGTCTCAAGGCTCACATGGATGAGAATATGCTCCGCCGTCGCAAGCAGGCGCTCTCCGGCATACATCTCATGCCAAAGGTGCATCTTCTTGCCCTCCGCCATGAGAACCCGCGTGCGCACCTCGATCCGCTCGCCAAGTTTCGCCTCGTCGATATGGCGAATATGGGTCTCGGCGGTAAAGAACGACCCGCCCGAGGCGATATAGTCCTGATCGCAGCCCACGATCTCCATGAGCCGATCCGACGCATCCGCAAAGGCATGAAGATAGCGGCTCTCGGTCATATGCCCGTTATAGTCGAGCCAATCGACCGGCACCGCCCGCGCCTGCGTCACAATGGGCTGGGAGGCATCCGCAATATCCGCCGCGCGCCGCACCATGCCCGCCGCATCCGAGAGACGCCGATCCTGCTTGTTCAGAACCGCGCCCGAGGCCCAATCCTGCGCCTTGAGCGCCCGCATCATCGACACGAGGTTATCGTCGCGAATACGCTCCATCTCGCGGATTGTCATATGCCCTGACTGCGCGTCCGACTGATCCGCGATCAGGTCGACCAACTCCTCGGTGAACTCCGGCACATCCATCAGCTTGGTCCACGGCCATTCGAGCGCCGGACCGAACTGCGCCATGAAATGCCGCATCCCCGCCTCGCCGCCCGCTACGCGATAGGTATCGAAAAGCCCCATCTGCGCCCAGCGGATGCCAAACCCCATGCGAATGGCCTCGTCGATCTCTTCCGTCGTCGCCACCCCGTCCTTCACCAACCAAAGCGCCTCGCGCCAGACCGCCTCAAGGAAACGATCCGCAATATGGGCGTCGATTTCCTTGCGCACATGAAGCGGGAACATCCCCACGCTTTCGAGGATCTCCTTGGCCCGTGCCACGATCTCCGCCCCATTGGCCGCGCTCGGCACCACCTCCACAAGCGGCATGAGGTAGACCGGGTTGAACGGATGGGTGACGACGATCTGTTCCGGCCTTGCCGCGCCTTCTTGTAGTTCGCTCGGTTTGAACCCGCTGGTGGACGAGCCGATGATCGCCCCCGCGTCACAACCCGCCTGAAGCCCCGCATAGACCTTGTGCTTGAGGTCGAGCCGCTCCGGCACGCTCTCCTGAATCCATTCCGCGCCCGCGACGGCCTCGGCCATATCACTATGAAAGCTAAGCGCGCCTTCTTCGGGCATCGACGTATCCGAAAGCCCCGGCATCGCCCGACGCGCATTGGCAAGCACCTCACCGATCTTGCGTTCTGCCTCCGGGTCCGGATCGAACACCTTTACGTCCCATCCATTGAGAAGGAACCGCGCGGCCCACCCGCCGCCAATGACGCCCCCGCCGATGATTGCCGCCTTGCGTGCCATGTCTGGCCTCCCAGTGCTGTCTTCTTTGCATGAACGCTTTGCACCGCGCTCTGGGCGCAAAGCCTAAAGATGTCTGAATACCGTGTCAGGCCTCGCCTCGTTTGCGCGCACAGACGCAATACCGACGTGATACCGACGCGATACCGACCCCCGTTTTCGGGGGCCGCGCCTTACTTCGCGACCGGCGCGCGCTTCGTTAACCCAAGCGTCTCGCGCACCTCCTGCGGCCCGATCACCCGCGCGCCCATGTTCTCGACGATGCTCTGCGCGCGTTCCACAAGCTGCCAGTTCTCCGCGAGAACCCCTTTCTCAAGCCAGAGGTTATCCTCAAGCCCCACCCGCACGTTGCCGCCCGCAAGAACCGACGCCGCCACATAGGCCATCTGGTTGCGCCCAAGGCTAAACGCCGAAAAGGTCCATTCATCCGGCACATTGTTGACCATCGCCATAAAGGTATTGAGATCATCCGGCGCGCCCCACGGCACCCCCATGCACAACTGCACAAGCGCATCCGGCGCGAGAATGCCATCCTTCACAAGCTGCTTCGCATACCAGAGATGGCCGGTATCAAACGCCTCGATCTCGGGCTTAACCCCTAGATCTGTCATCATTTTTCCCATCGCCTGCAACATGCCCGGCGTGTTGGTCATGACGTAATCGGCCTCTGCGAAATTCATCGTCCCGCAATCGAGCGTGCAAATCTCCGGCAGGCAGTCCGCCACATGCGCGACCCGCTCCGCCGCGCCGACCATGTCGGTGCCCTCGACTGGCGGAAGCGGGCTTTCAGTGCCGCCAAAAACAATGTCGCCGCCCATCCCGGCGGTGAGGTTGAGGACCATATCCGTCTCGCTCTCGCGGATGCGCTCCGTGACCTCGCGATATAGGCCAAGGTCACGGCTCGGCGCGCCCGTCTCCGGGTCGCGCACATGGCAATGCACGACCGCAGCCCCCGCCTTCGCCGCCGCGATCGCACTGTTCGCGATTTCTTCAGGCGAGCGCGGAACATGGGGGCTGCGATCCTGCGTCCCCCCCGACCCGGTCACAGCACAGGTGATAAACACCTCACGATTCATCTCCAAAGGCATAGCATCTCCCCTTCTTCTTTTCCCGATCCTCCCCCGCCTTGCCTACTCATATTTTCCCCAATACGAATGATATTTGATGAAATCCGAATCAAATCCACGCCTGCCCCTCGATGTCGCTGTGCTCGTCCTCGACGAAAGCAACACGCTGAGCTTCGCCGCCGCCGTCGATCCCCTGCGCGCCGCCAACCGCCGCGCGGGGCGTACCCTGTTCCGATGGCGCTTCTTTACCCCGCTCGGCACCGCCGTCACGCTCACAAGCGGCCTGCCCATCTCTGGCCCACCGCTGTCAGACCTCGACCGCACCGACCTCCTCATCGTGGTGGCAAGCTTCGATCCCGACCGCCAATCTCCGCCGCGCCTCCTCGCCTCCCTGCGCCGCCTTGCCGCCAATGGCGCGCCGCTCGCCGCGCTGGATGGCGGCCCCTGGCTCTTGGCCAAGGCCGGGCTGCTCGACGGCCACGCCGCCACGATCCACTGGGAAGACATCGACACTTTCGCCGCCCGCTTCCCCGAGATCGAGACACGCCGCAACCGCTATGTGCTCTCGCCCGGGCGCGCCACATCCGGCGGCGCAGTGCCGGGGATCGACATGATGCTTGCGCTGATCTCCGAACGCTTCGGCCCGGCGCTGGCAACCCGCACCGCCGCAGCTTTGCTGCACGATCCCGCACCCGCAGGCCGTCAAAGCCCCGCTCCCGCCCGCCAAAGCGCCCGACGCGACCGCCAAGTCGCCCGCGCCCTCGACCTGATGGAACGCCATATCGAAGACCCGCTGCCCATCTCCGAAGTCGCCGCGCGCCTGCGGATCAGCCCCCGTAGCCTCGAAATACGCTTCCGCCGTGCCCTCGACCAAAGCCCGCGCGATCACTACCTGCAACTGCGCCTCGGCGAAGCCTTCCGCCTCGCAACCGATACCGAAGACCAGGTCAGCGCCATTGCCGCCGCCACGGGGTTCGCCTCGCAATCCAGCTTTGCCCGCGCCTTCCGCAACGCCCACGGCCAATCCGTGCGCGCCCTGCGCCGCACACGTCCCTGATCTTCCTCTTGCCGAAAATATCCCCGCCGGAGGCACCCCGAGGAGACGGACCGAAGGGTCGGCGACGAGATATCCAGCGCGCGGCCTTGGCCGCGCCCCTTCCATTAACCTCCGATATCGCCCTGCGCGACAGAGACCGATTTCACGATCGCATGTATCTCATCCCCTTCGGCCAGCGCCATCGCCTCTGCCGAGCGCCGCGTGACCCGCGCCAGCACATGCTCCTCGTCACAGGCAATCCGCACCATGACCCCCGGCCCCGTGCCCGACCGGATCGACGCGATCCGCCCCTTGAGGATGTTGAGCGCCGAAAGCCCCTCGGGCGCCGCACGTGACAGGATCACATCCTGCGCCCGGATACGCACCCGCAGGATATCTCCCACTGCGCCGCCCACACCGGGCAGGAAAAGCCGCCCGCCGCAGGTCTGCAATTCGCTAAGCCCGTCCTCGTGATGCGCCACGAGCCGACCGCGAAGGACGGCCCCTGCATGGCGCACACCAAAGGCCGGAGCAGCCTCTGGGTCCGACAAGATTTCTGCCGTCGGGCCGCTCTTGATCACTCGCCCCTCCTGCAACACGACCACAGTCGTCGCCAACCGCGCGACCTCCGACACCGCATGACTCACAAAAAGGATCGGCAGGCCCGCATCATCGCGCAGCCGTTCGAGATAGGGCAGGATGTCCGCCTTGCGCGCCTCATCCAGCGCCGCCAGCGGCTCGTCAAGCAGTAGCAAATCCGGTGCCGCCAGAAGCGCCCGGCCAATCGCCACACGCTGCCGCTCGCCGCCCGAAAGCCCCGCCGGGCGCCGCTCGAGCAGGGTACCAAGGCCAAGCATCTCCACCACCCGCGCCTCTTCGCGCGGGTCTCTGGCCCGCCCCCGCACCCGCGCCGCATAGCGCAGGTTGCCCGAGACGCTCATATGCGGGAAAAGGCGAGCGTCCTGAAAGACATAGCCCAACCGGCGACGATGCACCGGAAGGTCGATTCCCTGTGCGCTATCAAACAGACACCGCCCCGCAACCATGATGCGCCCCGCCTCAGGCCGGAGAAGCCCCGCAACCGCCTGCACCACACAGGTCTTGCCTGCCCCGGATTTGCCGAATAGCGCCGTGACACCGGCCGGTGCGGTAAAATCCACGTCGAGCGCAAAACCCTCGAACCGGTGGCGCAGGGACACCTCGACCGTCATTGTCCTGCCACCCGCTTGCTGACCCGGCGCGCGAGGATTTCAGACACCACGAGCGCCCCCATCGCCACGGCGATTGATACGATGACAAGTCGCATCGCCTGTGCCTCCGCGCCCGGCACCTGCAAGACGCCATAGATCGCCGAGGGAAGGGTTTGTGTGCGCCCCGGAATGGCCGAAACAAAGGTGATCGTCGCTCCGAATTCGCCCATCGCCTTGGCAAAGGCGAGGACTGCCCCCGTCAGAATCCCCGGCAGGATGAGCGGCAAGGTAACGGTCAGGAACACCCGCCAGCGCGGCGCGCCAAGCGTCGCGGCCGCCTCTTCAAGGCCGGGGTCAACGGCCTCATAGGCCAGCCGGATTGCCCGCACCATTAGTGGAAACGCCATCACCGCCGCCGCCAGCGCGGCCCCGGTCCAGCGGAAGGCAAAGACAAGGCCAAACGTCTCTTCAAGAAACGCCCCCACAGGCGCGCGCCGCCCAAGCATCAGCAGCAGCAGATAGCCGGTGACGACTGGCGGCAGGATCAACGGCAGATGCACGATCCCGTTGAGCACCTGCTTGCCCGCAAAAGACTTGCGCGCCAAGAGCCACGCCACGGCGATCCCGAAAGGCAGGCTCAACAGTGTCGCCCAGACCGAAACCTTGAGCGACAATTGAACTGCGGCCCAGCCCTCTGCCCCGAGCCAGCCGCTCATGGCAACACCCTGAAACCGTTGGCCTCGAACACCGCCCGCGCTTCTGGCCCCGCGAGGAACGCAAGGAACGCGCCCGCGTCCTCTGCCTCGCTGATCGCCGCCGCGGGATAGGTGATCGGCGCATGGCTGCCCTCGGGAAACTCGGCCACGACATGCACCCGAGGCTCGGCCACGGCGTCACTCGCATAGACAACACCCAAAGGCGCTTCGCCAAGGGCCACAAGCGCAAGTGCCGCGCGCACATTGGCCGCTTCAGCGACATCCGCCGCCACCGTCTCCCAGAGGTCCAGCGCCCCGAGTGCCTGTTTTCCGTAGATCCCTGCGGGCACCGCATCAACGAGCGCCATAGCGAGCGGCCCATCGCTCAGCCGTGCCATGATTGCCTCAGCCGCAAGCGCCACCGGCCCCGGCGCGGCACCGACCATGACGAGCCGATTGCCAAGAAGAGCGCGACGGGACTCGGGTTGCACCAGCCCGGCCGTCTCTACGGCGTCCATCCAACCCACATTGGCCGAGATGTAAATATCCGCGGGCGCGCCCGCGAGGATCTGGCGCGCAAGCGCCGACGATCCGCCATAGGAGATCAGGACAGCCGTGCCGCTTTCGGCCTGCCAAAGCGGCGCGATCTCGTCGAGCGCGGTCTTGAGGCTCGCCGCGGCAAACACCGTCAGCTCGCCCGCGCGCGCCGCCCCCGGCAGGGCCATCAGCGCCGCAAGGGCCCCGGCCCAAAACGTCCTGGTCAACCTGTTGATCATGGCGCGACTATCGGTCAACGCCGCGCGGCTCGCAACATGAACTTGCGCGTCTTATCGCGCTGCGGCCAAGAGCCCCGCCACATCGAGATGCGCTTCCATATGATCGGCAAGCCCATCAAGCACCGTCTCGACCACCGCGCCATAGCGCGCCTCGCTCGCCTCGGCCCCGAGCGCATTGAGCCATGCCGCGCGGAAATCATCATCGCGGAACATCCCGTGCAGGTAGCTGCCGACGATGCGCCCGTCGGGACTTGCCGCGCCCTCGTCTACTCCATCAATCCGCGCGAAAGGCCGCGCCCGGTCCGGCCCTTCGCTTCGGCCAATATGAATCTCATAGCCACGAAACGCCTGCCCCGATCCGACATGGATCGCGCCCGTCTCGCAAAGCCGCTTCTCGGGCGTCATCACCGTCTCGATATCGAGAAGACCAAGCCCCTCGGTCTCGCCTGCTGGCCCTTCGATCCCGTCGGGATCGCGCACCACGCGCCCCAACATCTGATAGCCGCCGCAAATCCCGAGCACGCGTCCGCCCCGGCGCACATGCGCCAAAAGGTCGATATCCCATCCCTGCATACGCAAGAATTCAAGGTCGCCTCGCGTCGATTTCGTGCCCGGAATGATGACAAGATCGGCATCCCCCGGAATCGCACGCCCGGGGCCAAGCATCGTCAGGCGCACGCCCTCTTCCTGTTCAAGCGGATCAAGATCGTCGAAATTCGCAATCCGCGAAAGCGCGAGGCACACGATATGAAACCCGGCATCGCGCTTTTCGGCCCCGATCTCAACCGCGTCTTCCGCCGGAAGCCGCCAGGCATCCCGGAAGTATGGCAATATCCCGTATCCGCGCCAGCCCGTCGCCTCTTCGATCATGCCATAGCCATCCTCGAAAAGCCGCACATCGCCACGGAACTTGTTGACGAGAAACCCCGCGATCATGGCGTTGTCCTCGTCCGACAGAACCGCCTGACTGCCAACGATCTGCGCAATGACGCCGCCGCGATCAATGTCGCCCGCTAAGATCACCGGCACATCGGCGCGACAGGCGAACCCCATATTGGCAATGTCGCGCGGCCGCAGGTTGACCTCGGCCGGACTACCGGCGCCCTCAACAAGCACTAGATCGTTCTCGGATTTGAGCCGCGCGAAACTCTCCATGACCTTCTCGATCAACATCTCGCGCAGCCGCCCGTAGTCCTTGGCCTCTGCCGTGGCGAGGCGCTGTCCCTGCACCACGACCTGCGCGCCGGTGTCCGTCTCGGGCTTCAACAGAACCGGGTTCATATGCACGCTGAGCGGCTTGCCGCAGGCCAGCGCCTGAAGCGCCTGCGCACGCCCGATTTCGCCGCCATCTTCCGTGACGGCGGCGTTGTTCGACATGTTCTGAGGCTTGAAGGGCGCGACATTGATCCCCCGACGCTTGGCAGCACGGCAGAGCCCCGCGACAAGCATCGACTTCCCGACATTCGAGCCGGTGCCCTGGATCATCAACGCCCGCGCCGCCATCAGAATTCGATCCCAAGCTGCGCCTTGATCCCGTCACGGAACGGATGCTTCACATCCTTCATTTCCGTCACAAGATCCGCCGCCGCGATGAGTTCCGGCTTGGCGTTGCGCCCGGTAAGAACGACATGGGTCATCTCCGGCTTTTCCGCGAGGAGGAAATCCACCACGTCATTCACATCGAGATAGTCATAGCGCAGCGCGATATTGATCTCATCGAGAAGCACAAAGCGGATGTTCGGATCGCGGATCATCTCCTTGGCCTGCTCCCAACCGGCCTCGGCCATGGCGATATCGCGTGCCCGGTCCTGCGTCTCCCAGGTAAAGCCCTCGCCGGAGACAATGAATTTGCACTCGTCGGCAAAACGTTGGCGTAGAAAATCGCGCTCGCCCGCCTGCATATTGCCCTTGATGAACTGCACCACACCACAGGGCATCTCGTGCGCAATACAGCGCATGATCATCCCAAACCCCGAGCTCGACTTGCCCTTGCCATCGCCGGTGTGGACCATGATGAGACCCTTTTCGCCGGTCTTATGCTTCATGAGCCGATCCCGCTGGGCCTTGATCTGCTTCATGCGTTCATTGTGCAGGCGGTTCTTTTCCGCCTCGTCGATCTGGTCGGTCATGTCGCGCGTGTCCTTCTGTTTCGTCCTATCCTGCGCCAAGTCATAGGCAAGCCCGCGTCCGAAGGCGACAGCTAAGACGCGCCTTGCGTCCAAAAAGAAAACGGCCCGGTCCAACGTGGGACCGGGCCGCTTTGTCTCTGTCGCTTTTCGTCCCTCTAGGGGATCAGGAAGAGCGTGATCGCCGGGAACAACACAAGAAGGATGACCCGAAGGATATCCGAGGTCACGAACCACATGACCGCCTTGTAGGTGTCGGTCATCCGCGTCTGCGGGTCCATGGCGTTGATGATGAAAAGGTTCATCCCCACAGGTGGCGTAATGAGGCCCACCTCCACCACGATCAACACGAGGATACCGAACCAGATCGCGACATGTTCCGCCGGCATACCAAAATCGAGCACGCTGATGACCGGGAAGAAGATCGGGATCGTCAAAAGGATCATCGACAGCGAATCCATGAGACAGCCAAAGATCAGGTAGAAGACGAGGATCATCACAAGGACGGTCCACGGGCTGAAGCCCTGCCCCACGACCCAGTTGGAAAGCTCCTGCGGCACCTGGCTGAGCGCGAGGAAACCGTTGTAGAAGCCCGCGCCAAGCACGATGAAAAAGATCATCGCGGTCGAGGTCGCGGTGGCGATGATGCTCTCGCGGAAGATTTTCCAGGTGAGGTTACCCGTGACAAGCGCGATAAGCCCGGTCCCCGCCGCGCCCACGGCGGCGCCTTCGGTCGGGGTAAACCAGCCGAGATAGATACCGCCCACCACAAGACCAAAGACCAGCAGCACAGGCCAGACATCAATCATGGCGCGGATACGTTCATTCATCGGCACCGCCTCGCGCGTGCCTGCCGAATCCGGGTTGAGACGGACATAGATCGAGATGGTGATGATATAGCCAATCGCCGCGAGGATCCCCGGCACGAAGGCCGCGAGGAAAAGCTTGGCGATGTTCTGCTCGGTCAGGATCGCATAGATCACAAGGATCACCGACGGCGGAATAAGGATGCCGAGCGTGCCGCCCGCCGCAAGCGTCGCGGTCGAGAAGCCCCCGGAATAGCCATAGCGGCGCAGTTCCGGAAGGGCGACGCGGCTCATTGTGGCCGCGGTGGCAAGAGAGGAGCCACAGATCGCGCCAAAGCCCGCGCAGGCCCCGACCGCCGCCATCGCGACACCGCCCTTGCGGTGCCCGAGCCAGCTTTCGGCCGCCTTGAAAAGCGCCTTGGACATGCCCGAAAGCGTCGCGAACTGCCCCATCAGCAGGAACATCGGGATCACCGTCAAAGAATAGCTCGAGAACGTGGTGTAGGTCTCGCTCTTGAGCTTGGCCATAAACATGGACGTGCCGCCCATCGCGAAATAAAGACCGCCCAAGCCGCAGAGCATCATGGCAAGCCCGATCGGCGCGCGCAGGAAGATCATCACAAGAAGGACAGGGAAGGACCAGAAGCCCAGTTCAAGCATGCTCAATGGACTGCCTCCTCGGAGTAGGGCATGAATCGACGGCCTGTGACCACTTCGGCCACCCGCGCCAATGCGCAATAGATACCGACAAGCGATGCCACGCAGGCCGCGAAAAAGCTCAGCGCGTAGGACCACCAGATCGGGAATTGCAGTAGGAATGTCGTATCGCCATAGGCGTATTTGCTCTCAAGCCCGGCAAAAAGGCGGACCGTGATGAGCACGATCACCACCGTCAGGATGATTTCCCAGAAGGTGATCAGGAGTTTGTTGGCCTTGCGTGGCAGGGCGTTGGTAAAGATGTCCACCGTGGCATGGCTGCCGTAAAGCTGACAGATCGGCAGGAAGGCGAAGATCGCAAAGGCCACCCCGGCTTCGAGGATTTCGAAATCGCCGTTGATCGGCCCGACGCCCGACGCGATGAGCGCATCGGCCATTCCTTTGGACATTGCCATAAGGAAATCCGAGTGTCCGAAGGTATTAAGCCCTCGGCCCAGCACGCTGACACAGGTCAGGACAACAAGCGCCGAAAGCACGAGTCCTCCGATCACAGCCATGAAGCGCGCGACGCGTTCCACGATTTTGAGCATGGTATCTCTCCAATAAAAAGCGCCCCCGGATGGCACCCATCCGGGGGCGCGCTCGGGTCTCTTAGTTGCCCGAGTGCTTTTCGATCAGTTCGGCTGCACGCTTGCGCAGGCCGGTGCCGTCGAGACCTTTTTCATCCATCTCGGCGGTCCAGGCTGCGGTGGTGGCTTCCGCCGCCGCTTTCCATTCGGCCGCCTGCTCTTCGCTGAGCGTGATGATGTTGTTGCCCGCGGCTTTCGCAGCTTCATAGGACGGCATGTCGTCGGCCTGCATCTGCTTGCCTGCGAAGCCCGAGAACTCGAGGCCGGAGTTGGCGTCGATCACAGCCTTGAGATCGTCGGGAAGCGCGTTGTAGCGGTCCTTGTTCATCGCGAAGATGAAGGTCGTGGTGTAAAGCGCCTCGTTCGGGAACATGGTGTGGTTCTCCACGAGTTCCGACACTTTCAGAGCACCAACAACTTCCCACGGGATGATGGTCGCGTCGACAACACCCTTCGAAAGCGCTTCCGGGATTGCCGGAACCGGCATGCCGACCGGGGTCGCGCCGAGGTTCTTCACCAGCATGTTGGTGACGCGGGTCGGGGCGCGAAGCTTGACACCGTTCAGGTCGTCAACCGAGGTGATCGGGTCTTTCGAGTGGATGACACCGGGGCCGTGGACCCAGACACCGATGACTTTGAAGTCTTTGAAGTCCTGGTCGAGCATCGATTCCTCGGCAAGATCCCAATAGGCTTTCGACATCGCTTCGGCGTCGGTCATGGTGAACGGAAGTTCGAACACCTCTGCGCGCGGGAAACGGCCCGGCGTGTAGCCCGACACAGTCCAGACGATGTCGGCCACGCCGTCGATCACCTGATCGATAAGCTCAGGCGGCTTGCCGCCAAGCTGCATCGAGGGGAAGTGCTGGATCGCGATGCGACCTTCGGATTCCTCTTCGACCTTCGCCGCCCAAGGCAGAAGCACGTTTTTCGGCACGTTGGCCTGCGCCGGCAGGAACTGGTGCATGCGAAGCGTGACGTCCGCGGCCTGTGCCGAAGTGCCCGAAAGGCCGAACGACAGGGCCGCAACGGCCGCCGCGCTGGCGAATTTGAGAATATTTCTGCGGTTCTTGATCATGATGTCCTCCCTGGATGATCAACGATGATGCCCGAAAGCACCGGCTTGCAATGTGTGCGCCGAAGCGCTGTCTTCTTCGTGACCGGCCCGTTCCTCCTCGAAGCGGGCAAAGTCTTGTCTATGTTCTGCGCCCTACTGGCGCTCTGCATGCGTCCTTATGCAGCGTCCCGGCACGCCGGGTATGATATGGGTGCGTCCGCCTTGCAGGGCCCCAACAACCCCGACCGACCAGTCGGTTAAACATTATCCTCCGACCGCAAACAAGGCAACTTCTTTTGCGGGTCGAACCGTCGCAGCCACTTCAAAAAACTTAACATGACAACTATCTACGCCGATTGAATGGATATGAGCTGTTTTTGTAACCATCAACCCCCGCTGTGTCGCGCGTTTCTTTCTCTTCGTGCTGCCATGCGCCAGAGGCACCCCTGCCCCGAACTTTGGCTCATGACGCAGCATGAAATACTTTTAGCGAAAGCAAACTGAAGATTTCGCGGTTTTGGTTTCCAAAAAAGGCAAGTAAAGGCCAAGAGGCGGCCTTACTCTGCCGCGCCAATCGCAACCCGGACCGGAGCAAGCCCCTCGATCTCGCCCACGAGATGATCGCCAACGGCCACCGGGCCGACCCCGGCGGGCGTCCCCGTCATGATGAGATCGCCCGGTTGCAGGTGATAATAGAGCGAGAGATTCGCGATGATCGCACTGATCCCATGAATCATGTCACTGAGGCGCGCCTCCTGTCGGGTTTCGCCATTGACCTCTAGACGGATCGCTTGCCCGCCGATCGGCCCCACCACCTCGGCGCGGGTCAACGGGCCAAGCACAGCCATGCCCTCGCCATCCTTGCCAAGGTCCCAAGGGCGGCGCTTGTCCTTGGCCGCCTGCTGCAGGTCGCGACGCGTCATATCAAGACCGCAGCCATAGCCAAACACGGCCCCTGCTGCCTCGGCCTCATCAACCTTGAAGACCGACGCCCCAAGGGCAACGACACATTCCATCTCGTGGTGCACGTCCTGCGACCCCGGCGGATAAGGCAACACGCCGCCGCTCTCGAGCACGGCATGCGGGCTCTTGGTGAAATAGAACGGCGCTTCACGATCGACCTCGTTGCCCATCTCCGCCGCATGCGCTGCGTAGTTGCGCCCGACACAGAAAATCCGCCCCACAGGGTAGCGGGCCACCTCGCCCTCGACGGCGAGGGACGGCTGTTTCGGCGGCTCGAAAAGATACTCGGTCATGACGGCTCCCCCTGGCATCAGGCGCGTTCTTGCAGCGGTTCAGATCTTGATAGCCGCCTAATCGCGCGTCCGAAACCTTAACCACGACCCAAACCCCTTGTTTTGCGCCTTTTGGGGCCGTGAACCGCGCCGCACACTGATGCAATACCGACGTGATACCGACGTAATACCGAAGCGCCGAAGGTCAGGGCGTGAGAATCACCTTCCCGACCACCTCACGGTTAACCAATGCCGAAAGCGCCTGCCCAGCATCGGCCAAAGGGTAGGCCTTGCTGACTTGCGGCGCCAGCTTGCCCTCCTCGAACCATTTGAAAAGCTGGGCAAAATTTGCCGCATCTTCCTTTGGTTCAATTTTTCGGAACGCCCCCCAAAATACCCCGACAATCGCACAACCCTTGAGAAGCGTCAGGTTGACCGCGACTTTCGGAATGTCTCCCGAAGCAAAGCCGACAACCAAGGCGCGACCACCCCAAGCCATTGACCTCAAACAACTTTCAAACAGCGTGCGCACCTTCAGGAAGGCGAAGTTCTGCTCGTGCTTGGAGCCGGGGGCGGGGTCGGTTTGGCGGCTGTCGAGATCGGCAAGGCGATGGGCGCAACGGTCATCGCGGCGGC
>NZ_JAKVRD010000009.1 GCF_022814865.1 Shimia aestuarii
GGCGGGACTGCGGCGGCGCTGGGCTGCGGTGCGGGGCGGGCCCCCCCGGGGCCTTGGTTCGCCATTTGTTGCGCCATGGCCATGCCGACGCCCATGCCCATGCCTGCGCCCATGCCGGAATTGGGGGTGGCAGCGGCGGCGGTCATGGCTTCGGCGGCGGAGAACTGGGTATATTTGCCGAGGTCGCCCACGACGCCCATGGAGGTGCGTTTGTCCATCGCTTCCTCGACCGCGGGGGGCAGGGAGATGTTCTCGATGTAAAGCTCGGGCATTGACAGGCCGTATTCCGCGAGCGTGCCTGAGATTTCGGCGGCGACGAGCTTGCCGAGGTCGGCGGTGTTGGCGGCCATGTCGAGAACCGGGATGCCGGACGAGGCGATGACGCGGGAGAATTCCTGCACGATGATGTTGCGGATCTGGTAGGAGATCTCGTCCATGGTGAATTCGCCATCGGTGCCGACGATCTCGGTCAGGAAGCGGGCAGGATCGGTGACGCGGATCGCGTAGGTGCCATAGGCGCGCAGGCGCACGGGGCCGAATTCCGGGTCACGGCAGATGATCGGGTTCTTGGTGCCCCATTTCAGATCGGCAAAGCGCGTCGTGTTGACGAAGTAGATTTCCGATTTGAAGGGCGATTTGAAGCCGTGATCCCAATGGTTCAGCGTCGTCAGCACCGGCATGTTGTTGGTCTCGAGCATGTAGAGACCGGGGGTGAAGACATCCGCCAGTTGACCCTCATGGACGAAGACGGCGGATTGCCCTTCGCGCACGGTCAGCTTGGCGCCATATTTGATCTCGTGGCCTTCACGTTCGAAACGCCAGACCATCGTGTCGCGCGTGTCGTCGACCCAGTGGATGACGTCGATGAATTCGCCGGTGAGGAAATCGAAGATACCCATGTCTTTTCCTAGTTTTTTGTTTGAATTGACTTGGCAAGCTTTACCTTGCCTACAGTGCAATCGGATGGTCTTGAGTTGTTCCAGAATTCTATCAGATCGTTCTGCATTGCCGGGAAATGCCGTCTGACGTGTTTTACGACTTTTCGATCATTTCGCCCTGATAGGGGTGCGCCTGTAGTCAGATCGAATCGAGCGGATGCTCCTGAATTTGATACATGAAAGTGTGGTGGAGGATGTTCATTCGCAAATATCTCGAATTTGAAACCGCGCTGCAAGCATACAACGTTCTCTATCACTAGCTGTCGCGTTACACTGCCCTCTAAGCTTGAACGTAGCTTCGCGACAATTTTCTCAGGAACTTCAAGGATAGTCTGCGTCACGTGCAAAATCCTTTTAGTAATAGCGGCCCGCGAGGGAGCGGGCGAGGGTTTTGATCGTCGGGCGCGCGGCGTCGAGGGACATGCCAATAGAGAGCGCGGGGTTGTAGAGCATTTTCAGCAGCGCCTCGTCATGCGAGGTCAGGAGCGCGAACTCGTCATCGTCGTTGAAGATCGAGGGCCGGGCCTCGGGGCTGTCATTGGCGAGGCCAAGGCCTTGGGCGATTTCCTCGTGGTAGCAGGATTTGCGCAAGAGATCGGGGTGTTCTGCGCGCACCATGGCAATGGCAGTGCGGTAGGCGTTGGTATTGGTCTCGTCAGAGAAGGCCACCACAAGGCAGTGAATCTCGCGCGGGGTATGACGGAAGAGGCTCAGGGTCGCGTGGCTTGCACCGGGGATGATCTCGCGCACGCGGGCGAGCATCTCGGCACGGTCATCGGCGCCCATGACGAGCACATGAAAGTTCGCGCGGCGCGCGGCGGTGACAGAGATCGAATGGCCCGAGGCAGAGGCGAGGCGGGCGACGTAGTCCTTGACGGTCGCGGTATCGGCGCTGCGCATTGCGGCAGGCACGCTGGCGCCGAATTCGACCCCGACACGGACCGGCACATCCCAGCGGCGCAGCCCCCCGGCGCGGCCATTGGAGCGGCGCAAGCCACCGCCGCGCGCGTATTCATCGTAGAAAACGATATTTTCGAAGTTGCGTGCGAGCATGTCGGGGGTCACGGGCGTATCCGGCCCGCCGCCATCCTGACGCAGCAGACCACGGGCGATCAGGTCGGCCTGCACGCCCGAGTAGTAGTCGGCCAAGGCTTCGGAGCGCGCAGAGGGGCGCGGGGCCAGATCAGGCGCGGGTTTCTCCTGCGCAGGCGGCATAAGGCCTTCGCAGGCCGCAACCAGCGTCACGGCAGCCAGACATAGGAGACCCCGCAGGCGCGTCATCGTGGTTCAGCCTTTCGGTACAGCGGTGCCGGCGGTGTCGCCGAGACCGGTTTGTTTCGCCTTGGCCGCGGCGAGCGTGTCGCGCAGATCGGCCTCCATCTTCTTGAGGTCTTCCTCGGCGGCGGCGCGTTTGGCCTTGCCTTCGTCGGCGATCTGGAGGCTTTCCTCGATCGTGCCGATGAGGTCGGCATTGGCCTGTTTCACGGCTTCGATGTCAAAGACGCCGCGTTCCATTTCTTCGCGGATCATCTTGTTGCTTTCGCGCAGGTTCTTGGCGTTGGACGTCAGAAGTTCGTTGGTGAGGTCATTGGCGTCACGCACGGCGGCGGCGGCCTCGGCAGAGCGCTGGATGGTGACAGCCTGAGCCAATTGGGTTTCCCAGAGCGGCACGGTGTTGACCAGCGTCGAGTTGATCTTGGTCACCAGCGATTTGTCGTTTTCCTGTACCAAGCGGATCGAGGGCAGGGATTGCATCGTCACCTGACGGGTGAGTTTCAGGTCATGCACCCGGCGCTCGAGATCGTCGCGCGCGGCGCGCAGGTCGCGCAGTTCCTGCGCTTTCATCACCTGATCGTTCTCGGCGGCCGCTTCGACTTCGGCCTCCTTGGCGGGGATGTCCTTTTCGTCGAGTTCGGCGATCTTGGCTTCGCCGGCAGCGATGTAGAGGGCCAGCTCGTCATAGAAAGAGAGGGTCTTCTCGTAGAGCAGATCAAGCGATTTGATGTCCTTCAGGAGCGTGTGCTCGTGGGTCAGGAGATTGTCGGTGATGCGGTCGATCTGGCTCTGGACTTCTTCGAAACGCGCGGTGAATTTTGCAAACGGCGCGGCGCGGCCCAAGAGTTTCTCCCAGAAGGAGCGCTCGCGGCGCACGTCCAGTTCGGAGACGGAAAAGCCGCGGATCGTGGTGACGATGTTGCGCAGCGAGTCACCCGCCGGGCCGACATCCTTGTTGCGCACGTCCTGCAGCATGGCTTGCGAGATTTCCTGTAGCTCTGCCTGAGCGGCGGAGCCGAAATGCACGATTGAGCCGGTATCCGACATGTCGAGTTCGGCCATGCGTTTGGTGATCTCGGCGCTCAGGGGGGCGTCGGCCTCGGCAAGCGGCACCACAGCGGTGGCCTCGGTCGGTTCGGGCAGGATCACGGCGGTGACCTTGTCCGCTTCGGCAAGCGCGGCTTCGGCCTTCTGGCGGATGGTGTCGGACATGGCAGTATACCTCTTGGGGGTCAAAGGGATTGGCGGTGAATGCCCTCACGCGCAAGACGGTCGCGCAGCACGTCGATTTCGACGGTCAGGTCGCTATGGTCGTCAAGCAGCAGTTTCTCGGTGCGGGCGGCAAAATTCTGTTCGAGGTCGTCAAGCAGCGCTTCGTAGTCAGCGCGGGCCTCGGGGCTTCGGTTGTGGGCGTAGATATCGGCAAACTTGGCCGTCGCGTCGCGTGCGCCAAGGAGATAGACGCTCAAGTATTTGCGCGCGGCGGTGAGGTCGCGGGGGTCGTTCTCGACCGTGCGGAAGAGTGTGCGTGCGGCCTGTTGGAAACGGCCAACGCGGGCCTCGAGGCCGCGATCGCCACAGCGCAGGATGGCGTCATTCATGGCGGTGAGGTGTTTTTCGGCCTCGTCCACGGCGCGGGCCACGCGGTCGGTCTGATAGAGGTCGACGCCTTCAAGCCCCTTATCCTTGAGCGGGTCGAGGCCAAAAGCCAGCCCGTGCAATGCGGTGCCGACCACGGCGTAGATCACAGGCGCGCCGATCCCGCCGGTCGCGGCCCAGCCTGCAAGCGCCAAGCCTGCGCCGGTCAGCACGGAGCCAAGCATCTTGCGCGGCAGAGTGGGGCGGCGGGCGACTTTGCGCGCCTCATACGCCTCTTCGGCAAGCAGCCCTTCGCGTGTCAGCCATGCCGCGAGCAGCAGGAGGCCAAGGGCGGAGAGGTTCAGCGCCATTTGCACCGGGCCATTGCCGAACGCCTGCCAGATCAGGGGTAGGGGCGCGAGAAAGAGGAGATTGACGCGTCCGCCCGCACGGGTCCGGCGCGCGCCCTGAAAGGACGTGCTGGGCGTCGTGGTGTCGGATGTGCCATCGGGGCTAAACTTGCCGCCATATCGTTGTGCCATGTCACACGCCTCCTGCGATGGAGACGTAGACGATCAATATGACAAGCAGCCCAAAGGCCAGTTTTTGCAATCCGGTGCCGGACATTTGGCGTTCTTTCCTGCGAAACCTGCCAAAAATCTAGGGTTTTTATCGGCGGGGCGCTAGGGGGAAGAAGGGGCCACGCGCGTCAATTCGCCGGTTTTGCCGGGCGCGGGCGCGCTGGTGCGGGGTCTAGCGGCGACGGGAGCCGGGTTTGCCGGTTGGTTTGCCGGTCGCTTTGGCCATAGGTTTGCCTGTGGGTTTACCTGTGGCCTTCCCCGACGGTTTCCCGGCGGGCTTCGCCGTTGGTTTGCCTTTGGGCGGACCAGGGTTGCGGCTTCGGGTCGGCTTGGGGCGGGTCTCGGCCGGTTTGGCGCCGTCGAGGCCAAGCTGGTCGCGCACCACGCGGCGGCGCACTTCCTCGACCTCGCCGGATTTCAGATTGCCAAGCTGGAACGGGCCGTAGGAGACGCGGATCAGGCGGTTCACCGAAAGGCCCACGGCCTCCATCGCGCGGCGGATTTCGCGGTTGCGCCCTTCGCGGATGCCGACGGTCAGCCAGGCATTCGCGCCCTGTTGGCGGTCGAGACTCACGTCCATCGGCTGAAACTTTTCGCCCTCGAGGATGATCCCCTTGCGCAGCGGCGCGAGGGTTTTTTCCTCGGGGCGGCCATTGACGCGCACGCGATATTTCCGCAGCCACCCTGTTGAGGGCAATTCGAGCTGACGTTTCACACCGCCATCATTGGTCAGAAGCAAGAGCCCTTCGGAGTTGAGGTCGAGCCGTCCGACGCTCATCACGCGGGGCATGCCCTCGGGCAGGGCGTCAAAGATCGTCTCGCGGCCCTGTTCATCCTTGTGGCTTGTCACGAGGCCGGTGGGCTTGTGGTAGAGCCAGAGGCGTTCCGGCTCTGGTTCGGCAAGCGGTTTGCCATCGACCGTGATCCGGTCCTTTTCGGTCACGTTCAGCGCCGGGCTGTTGATTTTCTTGCCATTGACCGTCACGCGGCCCGCTTCGATCATACGTTCGGCTTCGCGGCGGCTTGCAAGGCCAGCGCGGGCAAGGACCTTGGCGATCCGGTCGCCCTTGGGGGCGTCTTTGGGTGTGTCTTGGCTCATAGACTGCTCCTAGCGCGGTTTGGGGGATTGCGAAAGGGCAATGGCACAGGCAGGAAGAGGTATGGTGTTTCGCAGCTACATGGATATCGCGCTGGATGAGGCGCGCGCCGCCGCAGAGCGCGGCGAGGTGCCGGTTGGGGCCGTCATCGTCTCGCCCGAGGGCGCGGTGGTGGCGCGGGCCGGGAACCGCACGCGGGAACTCTCAGACCCGACGGGCCATGCCGAAGTGCTCGCGATCCGGGCGGCTTGCAAGGCGGCGGGGAGCGAGCGGCTGCCGGGGCATGATCTCTATGTGACGCTGGAGCCCTGTCCGATGTGCGCGAGCCTGATCTCGCAGGCGCGGATCGCGCGGGTTTACTATGGCGCGGCGGACCCCAAGTCGGGCGGCGTGGCGCAGGGACCGCGGGTCTTTGCCCACCCCCAGAGCCATCACGTCCCCGAGGTCTATGACGGGATCAGCGCCCCGGAGGCCGAGGCGCTGCTCAAGGATTTCTTTGCCGAGCGGCGTTAGGGTCAGGACCCTAGATCTCGATCGCTTCCATGATTTGCGGCTCGATCACATCGACGCCGGGCAAGCCCTCGGCCAGCGCCTTGGCGTCCTGTTCGAGGATCGGGAAGGTGCGGTAGTGGCAGGGGATCACCGTCTTGAAATCGAAATAGCGTTTGGCGGCATAGGCCGCGCCTTTCATGTCCATGGTGAAATGGCCGCCTGCCGAGAGAATGCCGATATCGGGTTTGTAATAGTCTCCCATCCAATCCATGTCGGCCATGATCGCGGTGTCGCCGGAGATATAGACCGTGTGGCCTTCTGCCATGAGCATGAAGCCGACCTCGGAGCCGGCGGCCTTGGGGCCATCGGGCGTGCCGAAGGTCGAGCTATGCGAGGCGGGCACCATGGCGAGCGAGACGCCTTCGCCAAGGGACACGGTGCCGCCCTTGTTGAAGCCGACGGTGTCGAGATGCTCATGCTCGTTCCAGAAGGACATCAGGTCATATTGTCCGACAATCGGCACACCGAGTTTGCGCGCCAGCGGCAGCATGTCGGCGACATGGTCGAAATGGGCATGCGTCAGGATCAAATGCGTTGCGCCGGCGGTGGCGGTGTCGTGGTGTTCCTCCGGCAAGACGGGGTTACCGGTCAGCCAGGGATCGACAAGAAGCACGAGATCCGAGACCTCGATGCGAAAAGAGCCATGTCCGAGCCAGATGATTTTCATGTGAGCCTCCCGTTTTTTCGTGTTGGAAAGAGGAGACTAGCACGCGCGCGACATAAAGAAAGAGGCCGTGGCGTCTGCGCCTTCACGGGTTTGGCGTATTTGAGCAGAGAAGACGCCGGGGCTGCGCTTCCGTCTTCCTCTTGCCGGAAATATCCCGGGGGGTCTGGGGGGCTGGCCCCCCAGTTGAAGATGAGGTCTGGGGGGGCTGGCCCCCCAGTTGCCCCCCAATCTAAGGCGAGGTCTGGGGGCAGCTTTGCTGCCTCTGGAAGGGGCGAGAGCACGCCCTTGCCAGCGTCCGTGCCGGGTCAGTGCTTGCACCACTCCAAGGAGGGCGCTAAACGCTGGGGCCAAGTTGCAACCGGAGAAGCCCCATGTCGATTGACAAGGACACCGCCGCCCGCGTGGCCAAGCTCGCGCGGATCAAGGTCGAAGAAGATGCGCTGCCCGCGCTGGCGCAGGAATTCAACACCATCCTCGGCTTTATCGAACAGCTGAACGAGGTTGATGTCGACGGCGTCGAGCCGATGACCTCGGTGACGCCGATGCGTCTCAAGCGTCGTGAGGATGTGGTCACCGACGGGGATCAACAGGACAAGGTTCTCGCCAACGCGCCGGATGCGCGCGAGGGGTTCTTTGCGGTGCCGAAGGTGGTGGAATAATGACTGAACTGAATACGCTGACCCTGGCCGACGCACGCGACAAGCTGCGCAGCAAGGATGTGACCTCGGTCGAGTTGACCGAAGCCTGCCTCAAGGCGGCAGAGGGCGCAGGCGCGCTCAATGCTTTCGTGCATCACACCCCCGAGATCGCGCTGGAGCAGGCCAAGGCCGCCGATGCGCGGATCGCGGCGGGCGATGCGCCGGCGATGTGCGGTCTGCCGCTTGGCATCAAGGATCTCTTCTGCACCAAGGGCGTGCCCTCTCAGGCGGCCTCCGGCATCCTTGAGGGGTTCAAGCCACAATACGAATCGACCGTGACCCAGAACCTGTTCGATGCGGGCGCGGTCATGCTCGGCAAGCTCAACATGGACGAGTTCGCGATGGGCTCGTCGAACGAGACCTCTGTCTATGGCAACGCGATCAGCCCGTGGCGGCGTGGCAATGATGACGCCGCGCTGACGCCGGGCGGCTCGTCCGGTGGCTCGGCTTCGGCCGTGGCGGCCGATCTCTGCCTTGCTGCGACCGGCACCGATACCGGCGGCTCGATCCGCCAGCCTGCCGCCTTTACCGGCATTGTCGGCATCAAGCCGACCTATGGCCGTTGCTCGCGCTGGGGCATTGTCGCCTTCGCATCGTCGCTCGACCAAGCCGGGCCGATGACGAAATCGGTCCGCGACGCGGCGATCATGCTCGAGGCGATGTGCGGCCATGACCCGAAGGACAGCACGAGCGCCGAGCTTGCCGTGCCGAATTTTGAGGCCATGCTGACCGGTGATATCAAGGGCAAGAAGATCGGTATCCCCAAGGAATACCATATGGACGGTATGCCCGATGAGATCGAGGCGCTTTGGGCCGAGGGACGGGCGATGCTCAAGGCGGCTGGAGCCGAGATCGTCGATATCTCGCTGCCGCATACGAAATACGCCCTGCCGACCTACTACGTGATCGCGCCCGCCGAGGCATCGTCGAACCTCGCGCGCTATGACGGGGTGCGCTTTGGCCATCGCGCCAGCCTCGCGGCGGGTGACGGCATCACCGAGATGTATGAAAAGACCCGCGCCGAAGGTTTCGGCGACGAGGTCAAACGCCGGGTGATGGTGGGGACTTATGTGCTCTCGGCCGGGTTCTACGACGCCTATTACAACCGCGCCCGCAAGGTGCGCGCGCTCATCAAGAAGGACTTTGACGACGCCTTTGCCGCCGGGATCGATGCGATCCTGACGCCTGCAACGCCGTCTTCGGCCTTTGGTCTTGGCGAGATGAACGACGAAGATCCGGTCAAGATGTACCTCAACGACGTCTTCACCGTGACTGTGAACCTTGCCGGTCTGCCGGGCATCTCGGTGCCGACCGGTGTCGACCATCAGGGGCTGCCGCTCGGGCTGCAGCTCATCGGGCGTCCGTGGGAAGAAGGCGATCTGCTCAATACCGCCTATGCGCTGGAGTCCGCCGCCGGGTTTGTAGCCAAACCGGGAAAATGGTGGTAAAACCGCTCAAAACAAAACTGAGCAGGTCCGCGTCATGCGAGCATTTCTGACCGGCTGCGCCTTGGTGGCGCTGGCCGCGTGCCAACCGGCGATCCCCGACAGTGCTGCGGGGGTCGGGTTCGACAACGCCAATCTTTCGCCGCGTCCGGCGCCGAACAACGATACCGTGACGGCGGCGTTGCCACCGGCCTCGTCGGTTTCGGGCGAGCGGTTGGACGCGCCTGCAGGACAGGCTGTCGGGGCGCCGATGGCAACGACCGCACTGGCCGCAACGCCGAGCGCCCAAACCCGTCCCACTCAGGCCCGTCCAACCCCACAACCCGGATCCGAGGCGACCGCCGCTGCGGCAGCGGCGCTGGGTGCGTTGGAGGCACAAGAGGCCGGAGAACCCGCCGCGCCGCGCGTGCGCGCCCCCGGACAGGCCCAAACCACGCCGGACGGCATCGTGCACGCCAGCCCGAGCAACCCGGCGCCGACGCTGATGGACAACCCCGGCATCTCCGACGAGAACGACTTTGAAGCGGTCGGATCGCGGCGGTCGATTCAGGACGATGCGGCACGGCTTCAGGCCAATCGCGACAGCTATCAGGTGATCCAGCCCACAGCCGTGCCCAAGCGCACGGATACAGGGCCGAATATTGTCGCCTATGCGCTGAGCCTGACACACCCGGTCGGCACCAAGATGTATCGCCGGATCAATCTCTTGCCCAAGTCGCATACCGCCAAGGCCTGCGCGGGGTTCCCATCGTCAAACGATGCGCAGGCGGCTTTTCTTGCCAGTGGCGGGCCGAAACGCGACCGCAAGGGGCTTGATCCCGATGGTGACGGCTATGCCTGCGGCTGGAACCCGGAACCCTACCGGCGTGCGGCGCGCGGCGGGTGAGCGGCGGGCCGGATATCCGGCAGCATCCTTGCGAGAGCCATGGGCCGCGCCGAGAGGGCGCACGGCCCGACATGATTGTCCTGCATTACACAGGTATGGAAAACGCCGAGGCGGCGCTTGAGCGGCTGTGCGATCCGGAGGTCGAGGTTTCGGCGCATTACATGATCGCCGAGGATGGACGCATCTGGCAGATGGTCGACGAAGCGGCGCGCGCGTGGCACGCGGGCGCGGGGGAGTGGCGCGGGATCACGGACGTCAATTCCCGCTCCATTGGGATCGAGCTCGTCAACCGGGGCGATCATCCCTTTGCCGAGCCGCAGATGGCGGCGCTCGAGGCGTTGATGCGGGGCATCATGGCACGCTGGGCTATCGCGCCGGAGGATGTCATTGGCCATTCCGACATGGCGCCCGCGCGCAAATGCGATCCGGGCCCGCGCTTTGATTGGGCGCGGCTGGCGCGGGAGGGGCTGGCCTTGGCATTGCCCGAGGCGGCGAGGTCCGAACCGGACGCGGAGGCGTTTCGCTCCGCGGCGCGGGGCTTTGGCTTTCCTGATGTGGCGGATGATCTGTTGTTGCAGGCGGTGCGGCTTCGGTTCCGCCCTTGGGGGCGCGGTGATCTTGCGCCCGAGGATATGCGCCTCGCCGCCGCCATGGCGCAGGTCTGCTCTTCTTCTCTGTGAAAATACTCAAAACTCCGAACCGTGCCGCGCGCGCCGTCGATTGACGGGCCGGGCGCAAGCGCCTAAGTCGGGGGCGCGCAGGGGGCTGGATGGCCGCGGGGGCCGCAAGGTTCGCGAGGAAAGTCCGGACTCCACAAGGCAACGGTGCCGGGTAATGCCCGGCCGGGGAAACCCGAGGGAAAGCGCCACAGAGAACAAACCGCCTCCGTTTGCGGGGGCAAGGGTGAAAAGGTGGGGTAAGAGCCCACCGCGCCGCTGGTAACAGGGGCGGCATGGCAAGCCCCACCGGGAGCAATGCCGAATAGGGACCTCGCGCGGGATTGATCCTTCGGGATATCACCGCAGGGATGCTTTGGCCCAGAGGTCCGGGTTGGCAGCTAGAGGGGGCGCGGTAACGCGCTCTTTAGAAGAATGGTCATCCAGAGGGGGCAACCCCTTGGACAGAATCCGGCTTATAGGCTCCCTGCGCGTTTATTGCCCACCCGTCGCCAAGCGGGGATCGTCTGGCGCGTAGTGGCCAAAGCTGGTCTCTGTGGGCCAGCCAAGATCGGCGGCGATACGGCGGCCGTTCTCAAGACCGTCTGGCAGCTTCGAGAAATCATGCAGGTTCATGCGCAGGGCTTCCTTGGCGGGCGAGTCATAGTGAATGATCAGGGCGCCAGACGATATGGTGATTTCCCCAAGAAAGATGCGGTCGCCTTGGAACATGAAATCAACCCGGCAACTGGGAAGGTGCGCCGCGAGACGGCGCGTGGTTTCAAACATGGCGTCGCGATGCCTGTCCGGCAGGGCCTGTTCAAGGGAGGGGGTGTGGTCGCTGACCTTGCGTTCGATTGGTTTGAGGTCATCGTCCAGAACGCGGAAACCACCGAGGGTCGCGATCGGGTTCGACGCGCTATAGCCATGCGTGGTGAGGATCATATAGGGCTCGCCGAAGGCGCAAAAAATGTCGGTTTCGGTGATCGTCTCCACTGGCAGCACCGCTTCTTCCACCACGAGGCGGCGGGGAATGTCGCGATAGTGCAGCTCTCCATGGCGGCGCCAATGTTCGATATGCCAATAGCGACGCAGGAAACGGCGATAGGCGAAGGGGGTGACGGGCATGCCGGGACCGTGCAGGATATTCATCTTACAGCCGTCCGCGACCTTCAGCATCGCGGTCTGCGGAAGGTCGGAGAGATCAGCCGCCCAAGGATCGTCGTAGCCAACGATGAGCGCCGGGGGCTTGATCGGCGTATCGAGGTAGTCGCAAAGATGATGCATATCGACCTTGTCGGCGGCCAAGGGCATGAGCGGGTTTGGGTGGGTGAGGTAAAGCCCGCGCATCATTTCGCAATAGGCGGTGGGGTTGATGAAATCGGGAATGCGGCCCAAGGCTTGGGCCAAGGGAAAGGCCACGGCCTCGATATCGTTGCGGAAGGTGTTGTCGTAGATAAACGCCTGCCGCTCAGTGCGGGGCAGTGTGCGGGCGGCGCGTTCGGCGGCACGCGCGCGGGCTTCGATCTCGGCGATGTAGTCGCGGCAGTCCGCGGTCATGTCAGGCGTCATAGTTTGGGTCATGCCAGAACTTTTCCTTATTGCCCACCCGTCGCCAGACGGGGATCGTCGGGCGAGACATGGCCAAAGCTGGTCTCGGTCGGCCAGCCGAGTTTGGCGGCGATGCGGCGGCCTTGTGCGAGCGTGTCGGGCAGCAAGCCGAAATCGTAGAGTTCTGCGCGGCGGCGTTCGAGGCTGGGTGTCTTGTGCAGTTTGAAAAACCCCGAGGGCGATAGCGTCAGTTCGCTTAGGTAGCAGCGATCACCAATCAGCATGAAGTCGATGCGGCAATGTGGCAGCGGGGCGGAAAGACGGCGAGCGGTTTCGAGCATTGCCTCGCGCCACGGCTCGGGGAGGACTTCGCAGAGGGGTGCGATGGGGCGGTCATAATCGCGTGCGAAGGGGAGTATCTCGTCCTGTAGTGGGGTGAAGCGGCGCTCGGGGAAGGAGCGCACGAGATAGGGTTTCCCAAAGGCGCAATGGATGCCGGGTTCGCGGATGGTGTTTGCGGGAAGAAGTGCCTCTTCGACGAGGATACGCTTGGGAATATCGCGGTAGTGCAGCTCTCCGTGGCGGCGCCAATGGTCAATATGCCATTGTTCGCGCAGGAAGCGGCGGTAGGCGAAGGGGGTCACGGGCATGCCGGGACCGTGCAGGATATTCATCTTGCAGCCATCGGAAACCTTGATCATTGCGGTTTGCGGCAGGTCCGAGAGGTCGAGGTCGTGCGGATCGTTATGCACGGCGACTAGGCGCGGGGGCTTGATCGGGGTGTCCATGTAGTCGCAGTAGCGGCGCATCTCGATCTTGTCGGCCGCCAGCGACATCAGGGGGTTGGGATAGGTCAGATACAGGCTGCGCAGTTTCTCGCTATAGGTCGAGGGATTGCGGAAGTCCGGTATGCGGCCAAGGCCTTCGGCCAACGGATGTGCGACGGATTCGATGTCGTTCTGGAACGTCTGGTCGTAGATGAAGGCCTGTCGTTGCTGCCGTGGCAGGAACCGTGCCCGCCGACGCGCCTTGTTTGCGCGGGCTTTGATCCTTTCGAGAAAGAGCGCGCAATCCGGGGTCATTGTCGTGGCGGATGTGGTCATCATGTTGCGTGTCGCTCCTCGTGCCCACCTGTCGCCAGACGGGGATCGTCGGGCGAGACATGGCCAAAGCTGGTCTCGGTCGGCCAGCCGAGTTTGGCAGCGATGGCACGCCCTTGGGCAAGGCAGTCGGGGAGCTTGGAGAGGTCGAAGAGATCGCTATCCATCTTCTGTTGCTCCGGTTCATGGAAGAAATCGCGCAGGGCGACGGGCGAAATGGTGATTTCGCCGAGGAAACAGCGCCCTTCCGAGAGCATAAAATCGACCCGGCAATGCGGTAAAGGCGCGGCGAGACGGCGCGTGGTCTCGAGCATGGCGTCTCGGAACGGGTCGGGGAAGGCGGTCTCGAATGGGGGCGGGCGCATGTCTTCGTAGCGTTCGAGCGGTTTGAGACTGTCTTCGAGGGCAAGGATGCCGTCCACCGCGCCATAGAACCGGTCGGCGGCGTAGCCCGATTTGGTAATCGCCATATAGGGCCGCCCAAACGCACAGAAAACGCCTGTCTCCGAGAGGCGCTCGATGGGCAGGAGCGCCTCTTCCACCATGAGGCGGCGGGGAATATCGCGGTAGTGTAGTTCGGCGTGACGGCGCCAGTGGTCGATATGCCAGAACTGGCGCAGAAAACGGCGGTAGGCAAAGCGAGTCACAGGCATGCCGGGGCCGTGCAGCAGGTTCATCTTGCAGCCGTCGGAAATCTTGAGCATCGCGGTTTGTGGCAGCGATGAGAGGTCGAGATCCGCGGGGTCGTCATGCACGGCATGGATCTTGGGCGGGCGGATCGGCGTGTCGAAATGGGCGCAGTAGCGGGGCAGGAACACCTTGTCGGCGACCAGCGACATCAAGGGGTTGGGGTGCGTGAGGTAGAGGCTGCGGAGTTTTTCGGCATAGAGGAAGGGATCGCGGAAATCCGGCACCCGGTTGATCGCGGTTGCGAGGTGATAGGCGACGGCCTCAATCTCGTTGGTGAAGGTATGGTCATAGATGTAGGCCTGTCGCGCGGTGCGGGGCAGGGCGCGGGCCTCTTTCTCGGCGGTCCGTGCGCGGGTTTCGACCGCCTCAATCAGCGCGCGGCAGTCCGCTGTTGGCCTATCCGGGACGTAGGATTTCACCCTGAGAGGGCCTCGTCTTGCCCAGCCGTTGCCAGACGCGGATCGTCGGGCGAGATATGGCCAAAGCTGGTCTCGGTCGGCCAACCAAGGTTGGCGGCAATGCGCTTGCCCTCTGCGAGGAGGTCGTCGAGGCGCGACATATCGAGGAGGTTGCCGCGGATGATCTCGACCTCGGGGTCATCGGGCAGGAGCATCAGTGCGCCGGGCGAGAGGGTGATTTCGCCCACGACTGTGCGGTTGCCGAGGCGCATGAAGTCGATACGGCAATCGAGGAAGGGTTGGGAGAGGAGGCGCGACGTTTCGATGATGGCGTCGATTTGATCGGGTGGGCCGAGATCGTAAAGAGCGCGGGTTTCGCGAGCACCGCCCACAAGGCAATCGAGGCCGTCCTCGAGCGGAATATAGGCGCGGTCCTGAAGCCGTCCGTACCTATCGTGGGTCTTGGTGAAGAACATATAGGGCTTGCCCATGGCGCAATAGACGCCGCAATCGCGAAGCTCGTGGGACGGGAGCATGGCCTCTTCCAGAAGCAAGCGGCGGGGAATGTCGCGATAGTGCAATTCGCCGTGGCGGCGCCAATGGTCGTAGTGCCACAACTCCCAACGGAAATGACGCAGTGCGAATGGGGTGATCGGCATGCCGGGGCCTTGTTGCAGATGCATCTTGCAGCCGTCGTTCACCTTCAGAAAGCACGCCGGTGGCAGGGTCGCGAGATCGACCTCGCGGGGATCTTCGTAGGTGGCGAGGAGATCGAGCGGGGCAAGCGGCAGGTCGAACAGGTCGCAATAGGCGCGCAGGCCGATCTTATCGGCAACGAGGGGCATCAACGGGTTGGGGTGGGTCAGGTAGAGGCTGCGCAGTTTTTCGAGGTAGGTGCCGGGATTGGCGAAATCCGGGATACGCCCGAGCACGCGAGCGAGGGGGTAGGCGACGGCCTCGATGTCGTTGCGAAAACTCGCGTCATGGATATAGGCCCCTCGTTTGACCCGCGGCAGCCACTGCGCCCTGCGCCGGGCGCGCCGCCTGCGTGTCTCGACGCCTTGGACAAAGGCGCGGCAGGCGTCGGTCATCTTGGTGGCGGGCGGTGGGCTTTTCGACATGGTCTATCTTCGTCCTAGCGCCCGCCCGTGGCCAAGCGGGGATCGTCTGGCGCGTAGTGGCTAAAGCTCGTTTCCGTCGGCCATCCGAGGTCGGCGGCGATCTTGCGTCCCTGTTCCAGACAGTCCGGCAGTTTGGAGAAATCGAACAAGGACATGCGTAGATCCTCCTGAGCCTGGGTTTCATAGGGGCTGGCGAGGGCCGCAGAGGAGACGGTGATCTCGCCAAGGAAACAACGATCGTCAAGGATCATGAAATCGACCCTGTAATTGGGTAAAGAATGACCGATAAGCCGCGCTGTTTCCAGCATATCTTTTTCAAAGCGGGCTGGCATCGCGTCGGTGTAGCGCGGCCGTCCAAGGTGTTTGTCGCGCTCAAGGAGTTGCAGGCGATCTTCCATCGCGCGGTAGCCGCCGATCGTGGCTTCGGGGCGATTTGGGGCATATCCGGCCTTGGTCAGGATCATATGTGGCTTGCCAAAAGCGCACATGAGACATGTCCCGGTGATGCGTTCAATAGGCAGGATGGCTTCTTCGATGACGAGGCGGCGGGGGATGTCGCGATAGTGCAATTCGCCGTGGCGGCGCCAATGTGCGAGGTGCCAGTTTTGACGCAGGAAACGGCGATAGGCGAAGGGGGTCACAGGCATGCCGGGACCGTGCAGAATATTCATCTTACAGCCGTCCGCGACCTTCAGCATCGCGGTTTCCGGCAGGTCGGAGAGATCGAGGGACCAAGGATCGTCCGTTGCACCATAAAGCGCCGTGGGCTTGATTGGCGTATCGAGGTAGTCGCAAAGATGATGCATGTCGACCTTGTCGGCGGCCAAGGGCATGAGCGGGTTTGGATGGGTGAGGTAAAGCCCGCGCATCATTTCGCAATAGGCGGTGGGGTTGATGAAATCGGGAATGCGGCCCAAGGCTTGGGCCAAGGGAAAGGCCACGGCCTCGATATCGTTGCGGAAGGTGTTGTCGTAGATGAACGCCTGCCGCTCAGTGCGGGGCAGTGTGCGGGCGGCGCGTTCGGCGGCACGCGCGCGGGCTTCGATCTCGGCGATGTAGTCGCGGCAGTCCGCGGTCATGTCGGTGGTGGTGCGTGAGGCCATGGTCTTACTGCCCGCCCGTCAGGAGGCGCGGGTCGTCCGGGGCGATGTGTCCGAAGCTCGTATCGACCGGCCAGCCAAGGGAGTGGGCAATGGCGCGGCCTTTCTCGAGGAAGTCTGGCAGGCGGGTGAGGTCATAGAGGCTTCCGAGGAGGTTTTCCTGATCGAGGCTGTCGTAGGGTTTGGTGAACGCCGCAGAGGAGATGGTGATCTCGCCAAGGTAGCAGCGATCGTCGATGAACATGAAATCAATTCGACAGTTGGGCAGCGGTGCAGAGAGGCGGCGCGCGGTTTCGAGCATTGCCGCGCGGTGGCGCTCGGGCCAGGCGACCTCATAGGGGGGCGTGACGAAATCGGCATAGCGTTCGAGTGGTTTCAGGCGCTCTTCGAGGGCGATGTAGCCGCCGTTCCTACCGGCATGCACATCCGCGCTATAGCCGGTCTTGTTGAGAGACATGTAGGGCGTGCCAAAGGCGCAGAAGACACAGGTTTCGGTCAGGCTTTCGATCGGCAGCAGCGCCTCTTCGACGAGGAGGCGGCGCGGGATGTCGCGGTAATGCAGCTCGGCGTGGCGCCGCCAGTGATCGACATGCCAATAGCGGTTCAGAAAGCGGCGCAAGGCGAAGGGTGTGACCGGCATACCGGGGCCGTGCAGGATATTCATCTTGCAGCCATCGGAGATCTTCAGCATGGCCGTCTGCGGCAGGTCCGAGAGGTCAAGCTCTGACGGGTCGTCAAAGGCGGCATAGAGCTTGGGCGGGCGGATTGGCGCGTCCATGAGATCGCAGTAGCGGTGCATCTCGACCTTGTCGGCGACCAGCGACATCAGCGGATTGGGATGGATGAGGTAGAGGCTCCGCATCTTTTCGCAGTAGGTTGTCGGGGTGGCGAAGTTCGGCACCCGGCCTATCGCCAAGGCGAGTGGATAGGCGACGGCCTCGATCTCGTTCTGGAATGTCGCGTCGTAGAGGAAGGCTTGCCGTGCGGTGCGGGGCAGGGAGCGCGCCTGTTTCTCTGCCAGAGCCTTGCGCCGTGCCACACCGTCGACAAGGGCGTGGAACGCAGTGTCGGAGGGAAGGCAGGTGGTCATATCTACTGTCCGCCGGTGGAAAGCCTTGGGTCGCCAGTGAAATGGCCAAAGCTGGTCTCGGTGGAGTAGCCAAGCTCCTGCGCAATCTTGCGACCGCGCTCGACGAACTCCGGCATGCGGGATGGGTCGAGCAGCGCTGTGCGCACGCGTTCATGTTCGGGCGTGTCGAGCATGTGGTAATATCCCCCCGGCGAGAGCGTGATCTCGCAGAGCGCAAGGCGATCACCGTTGCGCATGAAATCAATCCGGCAATGGTAGAAGTTCTGCGACAAGAGTCGTGCGGTCTGAATCATGGCGTCGACCTCAGCATCGGTGCCAAAGGCAGAACGGGGCGCGGAAAAGTATTTCCCGTTGAGCGTTTCAAGCGGCCTAAGGCCGTCCTTGAGCGCCGTGCGGTGGGTTTCGTCGAGAATGATATAGGGCTCGCCCATGACGCAGAAGATGCAAGGATCCTTGATCGTCTCAGCCGGTAGAAGCGCTTCTTCGACGAGGATGCGTTTGGGGATGTCGCGGTAGTGCAATTCAGCGTGGCGGCGCCAGTGGTCGACATGCCAGAACTGGCGCAGAAAGCGCCGATAGGCAAAACGGGTCACAGGCATGCCGGGGCCGTGCAGCAGGTTCATCTTGCAGCCATCCGCGATCTTGATCATCGCGTTCTGAGGCAGGTCGTCCGGCACCAGATCATCGGGATCATCAAACACCTCGAAGAGGCGGAGCGGGCGGATCGGAAGGTCGAACAAGTCGCAATACTCACGCATGGCGATTTTGTCGGCCGCGATCGCCATGAGCGGGTTCGGATGGGTGAGGAACTGTGCGCGCAGGTGTTCGGAATAGGCGGTCGGGTTTGCGAAATCCGGGAGTCTGCCGAGGCTTTCGGCAAGGAAGAAGGCGACGGCTTCGATCTCGTTCTCAAAGCTTTGTTCGTAGATATAGCGGTGTTGATCCGCGCGGGGCATCCATTTGGCGCGCTTCTCTGCCTGTTGGCGGCGCGTGCCGATGCGCTCCAGAAATGCGCGGCATTCGGGTGTCATAGTTGGGGGATCCTGCGTCGTCATCTTCGGCCTTCTTTATTGCCCCGCGGTCGTCAAGCGCGGCTCTCCTGCGAAATGACCATAACTTGTATCGGCGGAAAGATTGAGAGCCTTGGCGATGGTGCGACCCTTTTCCACGTATTCAGGCAGGCGTGACATATCGAGGAGATCGCCGCGCATCCTTTCGAGGGCAAAAGGCTCGAGCCAATCATGGTGGCCGCGGGGCGAGAGGGTGATCTCTCCGAGGTAGAGGCGCCCGCCGACGCGCATGAAATCGACGCGGCAATGGAACAGCGCGGCGGAGAGCTTGCGAGCGGTGTCGAGCATGCGCTCGAGTTCCTCGGGGCTTGCGAGATCGCTAAGCGGGGTCGAGACACGGCCGTTCTGTCGTTCGAGTGGAGCGAGCTCGGGGCGTAGGGCGGCCATGCGCGAGGGTGGGGCGAAGATCATGTAGGGCGTGCCCGTCACACAATAGACGCCAAGCTGGGGGATGTCCTCGGCTGGCAAAAGGGCTTCTTCGACGAGGAGACGCTTGGGGATGTCGCGGTAATGCAGCTCTGCGTGGCGGCGCCAATGGTCGATATGCCAGAACGTTCTCAGAAATCGGCGGTAGCGGCGGCGGGTGACCGGGGTCTTGGGGCTATGCAGCAGGTTCATGGCACAGCCGTCGGAGATCTTGATCATCGCCGCCTCGGGCAAGTCACGGGGATCGAGCGTATGCGGGGAATCATGCACCGCAAGCAGCCTTGGGGGCTGGATGGGCAGGTCGAACAGGGCGCAGTAGTCGCGCATGGCGACC
Organism: Shimia aestuarii; assembly: GCF_022814865.1. Lineage (GTDB taxonomy): Bacteria > Pseudomonadota > Alphaproteobacteria > Rhodobacterales > Rhodobacteraceae > Shimia > Shimia aestuarii_A. The sequence goes on from NZ_JAKVRD010000009.1 coordinate 19,254, forward strand.
TTGTCGGCCGCGATGGCCATGAGCGGGTTGGGGTGCGTAAGGAATTGGCCGCGCAGCTTTTCGGTGTAGGTCTTGGGGGTGGCGAAGTCGGGAATCTCGCCGGTCTTTTCGGCCAGAAAGAAGGCCACGGCCTCGATATCGTTGTGGAAGGTCTGGTCATAGATGAACCGATCGCGTTCAGCGCGGGGGCGCAAGGCGGCGCGCAGATGAGCCCGCAGCGCCCGACGACGCACGTCAGAGAGGACTTTCGCGCAGGCTGGGGTCATATCGGTCGGCATTGCGACCCCTTCTTTCGGTTCTTCTGCAGCAGCATTTTCTCCTGTATACACCTCGGAGAACAGCCAAATCGCCTTTTCCGTCACGGATTTTTTGCATTTCGCCGCTTTTCCGCGAAGAGGCCCATTGACTCGCAGCCTAGCATCCTTAAAAGGCAGGCTTCATGAGATTTTCACGGGCACATCTGCTGCCCGGCGCAGGAGAAGAACAATGGCGAAGCCGACGACCATCAAGATCCGTCTGAACTCGACCGCGGGCACGGGCCATTTCTACGTGACCAAAAAGAACGCGCGCACCATGACCGAAAAGATGGTCGTACGAAAGTACGACCCGGTGGTGCGCAAGCATGTCGAGTATAAAGAAGGCAAGATCAAGTAAGATCCCCCTTCAGACACATGCAAAAGCCGCGCCACCCTGGCGCGGCTTTTTGCTTTAGAGGGCATCCAGTCGCGCCGACTCTCCCCAAGATCGACGCCAAAGGACGCCCCACATGTCTTCAGAAATCCATATCCGCCCTGCACGCCCCGCCGATCGGTCGGCGGTCACGCAGCTCTTTCGCCGCGCCTATCCGCCGCTCCTTGCCCCGGATTATGATCCTGGCGTGTTGCGTGCGGCCTTGCCGCTCATCACCACGGCGCAACCTGCGCTCTTGGATTGCGGCACCTATTTTGTCGCCGAGGACGCGGCTGGGCGTGTTGTGGGGGCGGGCGGATGGACCGATGTCAGCCCGGCGCGCGGCGTGGGGGCAGAGCGGCAAGGGCATGTGCGCCACGTGGCGACCGATCCCGGGCGGTTGCGTCAAGGCGTGGCGCGGCGGCTTGTCGAGACGTCGCTCGCGTCGGCGCGGGAGTTTGGCATGGAGCGCCTTCACTGCATGAGCACCCGCACGGCGCAGAGTTTCTATCACGCGATGGGGTTCGAACCTGTGGGCGAGATCGAATTGACACTGGCGCCGGGGGTGTATTTCCCGGCGGTGCAGATGCAGCGCGGCCTATAGACGGGGGGCTTAGTCGACGATGGTGGCGTTCTCGAGGATGGCAGCTTGCCATGTCTCGGGATCGGTCACCGGGGTCAGGGTGCCGCGCAGGGTCACGCGGCGGCTTTCTTCGAAGCTCGGGATAGTGTCGTTGAGCGCGACCTGAAGGGAGGCACCGTGGTCGGCGCTGCCGCAGAGGGGGCAGAGGCCCATGTCGGAGACGAGGATCAATTCGCGGATGGTTTCACCGGGGAGCGCGGGCACGGCATAGCCAGTGATCTCGACCTCGAGCGCGCCTTTGCGCAGCGCCTCGGGGAAGGATTTGCGCACTTCGTAGGAGTTTTCGGTCACGATCTCTTCGATCTCGATCTGGTCGAGGACCTGCCACACATCCTTGGGCGCGGCGGTTTCTGCCGTGGCGCCATGGGCGGTGCTTGCAAAGGTCGCGGCGAGGGCGAGGCGGGTGATGGTCATGGAGAGGCTCCCGAAACATACGTCGCGCGCACTATGCCTTTGGGGGACGGAGATGGGAATCCCCTATTTCGACGCGGTTGCGGGAATCTGCCGATGCAAAGAAAAGGGCCGATCCCGAAGGACCGGCCCGATGTCTTAGGTCATGTTGCGAAGGTTATTCGCGATTGCCGAAGAGCTGCAGCAGGAACATGAACATGTTGATGAAGTCCAGGTAGAGGCTCAGCGCGCCCATGATGGCGGCCTTCCCAAGCCATTCCTGATCGCCCGAGTGGGCGTGCTGCAGGTAGGTGTTCTTGATCTGTTGAGTGTCATAGGCGGTCAGGCCAGCGAAGATCAGCACACCGAGGATCGACACGGCGAAAGCAATCGCGGGCGAACCAAGGAAGATGTTGATGATCGAGGCGACGAGGATACCGATCACACCCATGATGAGGAACGACCCCCAGCCAGAGATGTCTTTTTTCGTGGTGTAGCCCCAGAGCGAGAGACCCGCAAAGGCGATCGAGGTCACGAGGAACACTTGCGCGATGGAGTAGCCGGTGAAGGCCACGAAAATCCACGACATCGACAGGCCCATCACGGCCGCGAAAACCCAGAAGAAGAGCTGGGCGCCAGCGGCGGAGAGGCGGTTGATCGCAGCGCCGAAGGCAAAGACCATGATCAGCGGGGCAAACATGACGATCCAGCCGAGGATGTTCGGCTGCAGCGTGGCGGGATCACGGAAGACCGACAGAAGCGCCGGCGACGTGCCCACGGCCCAAGCCACGAGGAAGGTCACGAAAGTGCCCACGGACATCGTGCCGTAGACCTTGTTCATATGGGCGCGAAGCCCTTCATCAATCGCAGCCGTGCGGGTGCCCGCAGCGGTCCGGATCGTATTAAAGTCAGCCATTCAAGCCTCCGATGGTTAAACTTTTCGAGCCGCCCGAACGCATCGGGCGGCCTTCAAGGAAAATATCGGGGAGGTTGGCCCCTTTTTCAAGTCACGCTCATGCAAAATCGTGCGAAATTCTGCGAGAGGATCCGTGGCTTGATCAGCAGCGCCAAGCGGCGGGAACGTCCCAGACCGGGCGACGGGCTTCTGCGTCGGCGGCGCGGCGCGAAATGCCCATATCTTCAAGGCTGCGGCTGTCGAGCTTGGCGAGCGCACGGCGCTGGCGGGAGAGCTCGGCAAAATCGGTCAGCGAGAGGCTTTTGCGCGCGGTGGAGCGGAAAGAGAGGCCGACTTGGCGACCCAGGCTGGTAAGAATAGTCATCGTCTGGTCCTTTCTTCGATGTATTTGCGATGGATTTCTTTGCTTCCATCAGTATGCTTGATGCATATGCCAATTCGTGGTGTATATTGAAGGCGAATGTTTGTGACATAAAGCATCACGGAAATTGATGATATGCGAAATCTTGACGTCACCACCCTGCGCAGTTTTGTGGCCGTAGCCGATCTCGGCGGGGTCACGAAGGCAGCCGGGTTTCTGCATCTGACCCAATCGGCGGTCTCCATGCAGTTGAAAAGGCTTGAGGAATTGATCGGTGTCGGCCTTCTTGACCGATCCGGGCGCGGCATTGCCCTGACCGCCGAAGGCGAACAGCTTCTGGGGTATGCCCGGCGGATGGTGACGCTCAACGACGAGGTGATTCGACGGCTCACCCATGAAGAATTCGAGGGCGAGATCACGCTTGGGGTGCCGCATGACATCGTTTACCCGGTGATTCCGCGTGCGATGCAGCAGTTCGCAGCCGCCTATCCGCGTGTCAAAGTCCATCTGATCTCGTCGTACACGCGCGATCTCAAGCCGCGGTTCGACAAGGGCGAGATGGATATCATCCTCACCACCGAAGGCGAAACCGGTGCGGGGGCGGAAGGTCTTTGTTCCTTGCCGCTGGCCTGGATCGGGGCGCCGGGCGGGGCGACATGGCGGCGGCGTCCGTTCCGCTTTGCCTCGGGAGACAATTGCCTCTTCCGGGCCAAGGCGATCCGGGCGCTTGATGATGCGGGGATTGAATGGGAGATGGCTGTTGCCACCTCCTCGGAGCGCACGGTCGAGGCAACGGTGAGCGCCGATCTCGGGGTGATGGCGATGATCGAGGGCACGCAGGCGCCCTATTTCGAAGTCATCGAGCATGGCGGCACGCTGCCGGATCTTGGCGAGCAGCATATCAACATGTATGGCGCCGACCCGAGTAAGGGCGAGTTGGTCAACTTCCTCGCGGGGCTGCTGCGCACCGGGTTCAAGCCGATGCGGGGGCGCTATGAGCTTTCGACAGCCGAGAAGCGCCTTGTCGCAGGCGCGGGGGTCGGTGCGATCTAGTCGATCGTCACAACGACTTTGCCGGTCGATTTGCGGGTGCGCAGGAGGTTCATCGCCTCGCCCGCCTGTTCCAGCGGCAGGGCGTGGCTGACGTGGGGCTTGAGGCGCCCGTCTGCGTACCAGGACAGGAGCGTGGCAAGGCTCTCGGTGATGACCGAGGGTTTGAAGGCGAGGTAGCCGCCCCAGTAAAGCCCCATGACCGTCAGGTTTTTCACAAGCAGGTGGTTCGCAGGCACTTGCGGGACATCGCCGCTTGCAAAGCCGATGGGCAGCAGGCGGGCCTCGGGGTTGCAGGCGCGGAAGGCGGCCTTCCATTGTTCGCCGCCTACTGGATCATAGACCACGTCGGCCCCGCCAAGCGCTTTGACCTCGGCGCGGATGTCGGCGGTCGTGGCATCGAGCAGGTGGTCGGCACCGGCCTTTTCTGCCACGGCGAGCTTGTCCGCACCGCGCGCGCAGGCGATCACATTGGCGCCCATGAGCTTGCCGATCTCCACCGCCGTCAGGCCCACGCCTCCGGCCGCACCAAGGACGAGGAGCGTCTCTCCCGGTTGTAGGCGGGCGCGGTAGTCGAGCGCGACGTGGCTTGTGCCATAGGCGACCATGAAGGCGGCGGCGTCCGCATAGGGCATGTCATCGGGGAGAGGCACCGCGCGGCGGGCTTCGAAACAGCCATATTCCGCGAGGCCGCCATGCCCGGCAAAGACCGCAACGCGTGTGCCTGGTGCCGGGCCGTCCGTGTCGGGGCCAAGCGCATCTACGACACCAGCGATTTCCATGCCGCCCACGAAAGGCAGGGCGGGCGTATCCTGATACGTGCCTTTCTGCATCAGAAGATCGGCGAAATTCAGACCACAAGCGTGGATTCGCACCCGAATCTCTCCGGTGCGCGGTTCCGGCATCGGCAAGTCTGCAAGGGCAGGGGGCGTGTCGTGGGACGTGATCTGGTAAGCGCGCATATCTTCCTCCGTGGCAACCTTAAGGGTTGGTTTACCGAGAAACGGATTTTTGTCAAAAAATCCATGGCAGTCAGTTAGTTTCCGTAGGGGAAGGTATGGACACAGATCAGCTTTTGATTGAAATCTTCTCTATTCGATTAGCCGCTCACTTGTGCAAATATTCTTGATTAAAGGGCGGAAAGCACTAGTGTTGAGGCACCAAGGTAGTCACCCTATGGTTACGGACATTGTCCGGAACGGTTCGCTGACTGAGCGTTGCGTGAAGCAAGTGAACCGTAGCCAATTGAGAAAAGGAGACGTTCTATGGCCCATCCAGTGGACGTGCATGTCGGTAAGCGTATTCGCCAAAGGCGTTGGCTTACGGGTATGACCCAACAGCAGCTGGCCCAGAAGGTCGGAATTAAGTTCCAACAGATTCAGAAATATGAAACCGGCGCCAACCGCGTCAGCGCGTCCCGCCTCTGGGATATTGCAGATGCCCTTGATGTGCCGGTGAGCTTCTTCTTCGAAGGTATCGAAGCGGAAGAAACCGAAGAGAGCACAGCAAGTGTTCCTGCCGATATCATGGGAGACAAGGAAGCCCTTGATCTCGTCCGGTCGTATTACTCGATCCCTGAAAACCAACGCCGTCGCCTGTTCGAGCTGGCCCGGGTCTTATCTGACGTCGCTTGAGTTCCACGCGGCCCTACGCTAGCGGTTGATGCAAGCGAGTAGTGGCCGGAGGTCTCGGGTGACGGGAAATTTTCATAAAGACATTCAACAGGTCGCGTTTGCCATGGCAGATGCGGCCCGTTTTGCGATTCTCCCCTATTTTCGTGCAGATGGCCTTGTCGCCGAGAACAAGCTCGCCAGCGGGTTTGACCCGGTGACCGAAGGCGACCGGGCAGGCGAAGCCGCGATGCGCGCCGTGCTGGCCGAGAGGCGCCCCGAGGACGGGATTTTCGGCGAAGAAATGGGGCGGAGTACCGGGACGAGCGGCCTGACCTGGGTGCTTGATCCGATTGATGGCACGCGCGGGTTCATGAGCGGCACACCGACCTGGGGCGTATTGATCGCGCTCTCTGATGAGACCGGGCCGATCTTTGGCATCATTGACCAGCCGTTCATCGGTGAGCGCTTTGCCGGGGGGCTTGGGCTCGCACAGGTCGAGGGGCCGCAGGGTCGCCGCGCCTTGCAGACCCGCAAGGGCAGCTGCCTTGCAGAGGCGACGGTCTTCACCACTTTTCCGGAAGTTGGCAGCGCTGAGGACGCCGCCGGGTTCCGCGCGGTGTCGGAAAAGGCGCGGCTTACGCGCTATGGCATGGATTGCTATGCCTATGCGCTTGTCGCGGCGGGGCAGGTGGACCTCGTGATCGAGGCGGGCCTCAACGATTATGACGTGCAGGCGCCGATTGCCGTGATCGAAGCGGCAGGCGGTATCGTCACCGACTGGCAAGGCGGCAAGGCGCATGAGGGTGGGCGCGTCCTCGCGGCGGCGAATCCGCAGGTTCATGCCGAGGCGCTTGAGATTTTGCGGCAGTATTGATCGCATGGCGCGGGGCGGGTAAACCTTGCCCTGCGTCGAGTCCTTTGCCCGTCTTCTGTCGGCGCGTTCACACTTCATCAGACCGAAACGGGCCCTTGGGAAGTGTGAAAGGACAGCGACATGCCCGAAATTCTTATCCGCAATGCCAGCCATGTTCTGACGATGGACGATGCGCGCCGTGAACTCGGCGGTGCCGATCTTCGCCTGAAAGACGGCCAGATCGTCGAGATCGGCGCAGGCCTTCGGAGCGATGGCGAGGTGGTCGAGGCGGCGGGGTGCGTTGTCACGCCGGGCCTCGTCAACACGCATCACCACCTTTACCAGACCCTGACGCGGGCCGTGCCGGGGGGGCAGGATGCGCTCTTGTTTGGCTGGCTTCAGACGCTTTATCCGATTTGGAGCCGGTTTGGGCCGGAGGAGATGTTCACCTCGGCGCAGGTCGGGATGGCGGAGCTGATGCTCTCGGGCTGCACGCTGACCTCGGATCATCTCTATCTGTATCCCAACGGTGCGACGCTCGACGATACCATCCACGCAGCGCACGAGATTGGCATGCGGTTCCATCCGACGCGCGGCGCGATGAGCATTGGCGAAAGCGATGGCGGCTTGCCGCCCGACAGCCTTGTCGAGCGCGAGGAGGACATCCTCAAAGACGCGGCACGGGTCGTGGATGCGTTTCATGATGCGGGCGAGGGGTCTATGTGCCGGGTCGGGATCGCGCCCTGCTCGCCCTTCTCGGTCAGTCGCGAGCTGATGCGGGATGCGGCGTTTCTTGCCCGAGAGCAGGGCGTCATGCTGCATACCCATTTGGCCGAAAATGATGAGGATATTGCCTATAGTCTCGAGAAATTCGGCTGTCGTCCGGGGCAATACGCGGAAGACCTTGGCTGGACCGGGGACGATGTTTGGCACGCGCATTGTGTCAAGCTGGATGGGCAGGAGATCGACCTTTTCGCGCGCACCAAGACGGGTGTCGCGCATTGTCCGTGCTCCAACTGTCGGCTTGGGAGCGGTATCGCGCCGGTGCGGGCGATGCGCGATGCGGGTGTGCCTGTGGGGCTTGGCGTTGACGGGTCGGCGAGCAACGACGCGGGCAACCTTGTTCTTGAGGCGCGACAGGCGATGCTTTTGCAACGGGTGGCGCGCGGGGCGGATGCGATGAGTGCGCGTGAGGCGCTTGAGATCGCGACGCGGGGCGGGGCCGAGGTTCTTGGGCGCAGCGATTGCGGGCAGATCGCGGTCGGCAAGCGGGCCGATATTGCCATCTGGGACGCGCGTGGCATCGAAAGCGCCGGGAGCTGGGATCCGGCGGCGCTCTTGCTGGCAGGTCCGGTACAGGTCCGGCATCTGTTCATCGAAGGACGTCAGACGGTGCGCGATGGGCGCGTGACGACGATCGACCTGCCGCGCGTGATCGAACGGCAGAATGCGATGGCGAAGGTCTTGGCGGGATAGGGTAAAGACACCTCCCCGAAAACGCGAAAAGCGCAGGGAAGACCCTGCGCTTTTTCGTGTGACCTTCTGGAGCGGGCGATGAGATTCGAACTCACGACCCTAACCTTGGCAAGGTTATGCTCTACCCCTGAGCTACGCCCGCACCGGAAAGGTTATGTCTTCAATGGAGCGGGCGATGAGATTCGAACTCACGACCCTAACCTTGGCAAGGTTATGCTCTACCCCTGAGCTACGCCCGCGTCATTGAGTGAGGCGTGAGATATAAAGACTCGTGCGCAGCCGCAAGAGGAAAAACGCCCCTGCCGGTAAAAAAATCCAAGCAATGCGACGGGAATTGCAGGCCCATCCGTAGAAGAGACATGCGCCCACCCCAGAGAATGTGGCGAAGATGGGAGGACAGATGGTGTTTGCGAAGCGAGAGACCTTGCGGATTGCGGTTCTTGTGCTGCTGATTGCGGGCGGTTTTGCCGCCAAACAGGAGATTTCGCTTGAGCGCGGCTTTGTGGGCGAGACGCTTGATCTGAGTGCTGTTCCCTCGATTGAGGTCGAGGCGCTGCCTTCGCTTTGACCTTCGTGGCTGCCGTGCTAGAGGACATTCGGAGAAGTGCCGAGGAGACCCTGCATGGGCGATTATGTCATTACCCTGTCGTCTATTCCGCCGCGGTTTGCAGGGTTGGGTCGAACATTGGAGAGCCTGTTGGCTCAGAGTGTCAAACCCGCACGAGTCATTCTTTATCTGAGCCGAGAGTACCGCCGGTTTCCGGACTGGGACGGCACGTTGCCAGAGGTGCCGGACGGCGTTGAAATACGCCTTGTGGACGAAGATTTCGGGCCGGCGACCAAGGTGTTGCCCGCGCTGCGGGATTTCGCGGGGCAGGATATTGATATCCTGTTTTGTGATGACGATCAGGTCTATCGCCCCTGTATTGCCGAGCGCCTCTTGGCGGCCCGTGCGAAGCGGCCCAACGATTGTATCGCGATCAACCCCATGGCGGATTTTGAGCCGCCCGAGGGCGCGCACAAGCGTCAGGATGTCAAAAGGCCGAAACTCTTGCGCCTATGGAAGGTGACGCATGTGCCGTTCCATATCCGTCGGCATTGGCGCGGCCTTGTGTGTTGGATCACTGGTGCGCCTTACAAAGACCCGCCGCGCAGGCTCTTGATGCGGTCTGGATATGGGGATGCGTTCGAGGGGTGGATGGGCGTTCTTGTGCGGCCCGAGTTCTTTCCCGAGGAGGTTTTTGATATTCCAGATTTCGCCTGGCCCGTGGATGATGTCTGGCTGTCTGGCCAAGCGACACGGATGGGGCACCCGGCCTGGATCATCGGCGGCTTTTTCGAGCCGATCTTGATGCCCGAGAACCAAGAGTCGCATTTCAGCGACTCGGCCCTGCACAATCAGGTCTTCAGCGGTGCGGGCCGGGACGATTCCAACGTGAAAGCCGTGCGATATTTTCAGGAGACCTATGGGATCTGGAGATGAGGCGGCACATCATCACCCTTACGGCGATCCCGCCGCGGTTTGACCGGCTTGGACCGGCGCTGCGCTCTCTCCTGCGCCAATCTGTGCCCGCCGAGGCGATCCGGCTCTATATCCCGATGCGCTATCGACGCTTCCCTGACTGGGACGGGCGTTTGCCCGAGGTGCCGGACGGTGTCGAGATCCGCCGGGTTGAAGAAGATTTCGGGCCAGCGACCAAGCTTCTTCCTGCCTTGAAAGAGTTCGCAGGCGAGGATGTGGAGATCCTGTTTTGCGACGATGACATGATCGCGCCGAAACACTGGGCGCGTCGGTTCCTGAGGGAGCGCGAGGCGCAGCCTGATGCTTGTCTTTGTGTTTGTGGCTGGGACACGCCCGAAAGTGCGGGCGCCGACCGTCCCATGCCTCGTGCCGAGCGCAATCCGGTGACGTTCGACATGCTCTACCATCTGCGCTGGATGATACGCTGGACCGCTCTCAAGATGGGGGCGGAGCGCGGTTTCATTGGGCGCTATCAGTTTCGAAAGGGTGGCCATATCGACGTCTTTGAAGGCTTCGGTGGGGTTATGGTGCGGCCGGATTTCTTTGGTGACAGGGTGTTCGATATCCCGGCCGAGGCCTTTGCGGTCGATGATGTCTGGCTATCGGGCATGGCGATGGTTTCGGGACATCCGACATGGGCAATGGCCCATGCACCACAGCCAAGCGCAGGTCCGGGATCCGGTCGCGCAGCGTTGCTCACGACGGTGATCGAAGGCGCGGGGCGTGACGAGTCGAATTTGGCGGCCGTCACTTATCTCCAGCGTGAATTCGGGATCTGGTCCTAGGGCGTCGATCTATTCCCTGGTGAGACCCGCGCGTATTCCACAAAGGCGCGCGCCTTGCAGTTTTCCATATACCCATAGTGATTCGTTTCTCTGCCGTAGTAATTCCGGTTCTCGGTATTCTTTTCCTTATTGCGATATGGCGCGGTCACTCCTTTCCATTTGTCGCGTTTATTTCGGCTTTGGAACTTCCCCAAATCCGGCTCGATCGCGTGCTTTTGGAAAAAGATGCGGTTTACTGATATGTTTTAAGTATCTGAAACAGAACGATAATATTCCGGTAATTGCGATAACATGTATTTCCCTGCCGTATTTAAGACATATTCTTTTCGCCAGATTGGAAGAGGAGAAAGAGAACGAGTGAACATCCAATTCAACGAGTGACTGTTGGCTTTGGTACGAGTGGTAGAGGGTAAGAATGCCTGAATTTGCGATTTCAAATGTGTATCGGTACGACGGCAGTCTTGCCTCTCTCAACCTCGGGTCTTTGCTCGATACCAATCTGTTGAATCTTGGGAGCGAGCAGAGCGGCGTATTCAATGATGACGACGGTCAACTTGATCTCGGCGATAGCGGGACGACCACGTTCTCTTTCGATGGCTCGGGCACGGCAAGCCCGATCACCTATCTTGGCTCGGGAGAGATTTACACGCTTGGCATTTTGGGGCTTCGCGTGGACCCGAGGCCGGTCATTGCCTTTCAAGTCGATGACGAGATTTATTTCTATGCAGAAGACGGTCTTCCGATCCTGAGCGCTGTATCGTTCGGGATTGACGTGGATGTGCTTGAGCCGGGTGTCCTTCCGCCCGACAGCCAGTTGCCAGATGGAAAGGTCGATGGGCTTGAGACCGGGGAAGTCATGGATGTCGGTTATGCCGACGAACAAGGCGATCTGATCACCGACGGCGACGATACGATTTATGGCAATGGTGGCGCCGATGTGATCATCGCAGGCGACGGGGATGATGTTGTCCATGGTGGCGACGGGGGCGACCTCATCTTTGGCGGTGACGGCGACGACACGCTTTATGCCGATTCCGGTGTCGATGCGCTTTATGGTGGCGCGGGTGCGGATGTGTTCGTGGTCGAGGGCGAAGGCGAGCTCATTGCGGATTTCGACACCAGCACGGGCGTCGGGGACGGCGATAGTTCCAACAATGATTTCGTTGACCTCTCGGAATTCTATAATCAAACCTCTCTGGATGCCTGGAACGCGGCCAATCCGGGGCAGACCTATGATCACCCTTTGGAATGGTTGCGGGCGGACCTTGCCGACAATGGTATTCTCGAACAGGCCGGTGGTGTGCGGATCGAGGATGGTGGTATTTCGGTCAACCCGGCGCTTCTTGATATTGAGAACACCAACGTCGTTTGTTTCGCAGAAGGGACGATGATCGAGACGGATCAGGGGTTGCGACCGGTTGAACAGCTCGGGGTTGGGGATAGGGTTCTGACTTTGGACAACGGCTTTCAGGAGGTGCGTTGGATCAACATGCGCGCGCTGTCGCCGCTTGATCTTGTGTTGCGACCGAACCTCAAGCCGATCCATATTCCAGCAGGGGCGCTTGGCGAGGGGATGCCAACCGAGATGCTTGTGGTCTCGCCACAACATCGCATTCACGTGCACTCTCCGATCCTCATGCGGATGATCGAAAGCAAAGAGGCGTTGGTGCATGCGAAGTCTCTGGTCGGGGTCAATGGAATCTCGGAGATGCAGGACATGATGGGGGTGCGCTATTGGCATTTCATGTGCGCCCGCCACGAGATCGTGCACGCCAATGGTGCCTTGGCCGAGAGTTTCTATGTCGGTGCCTACGGTGTCAGCACGCTGGACGCCGAGGCCTATGAGGAGATCGTGACGCTTTTTCCGGAATTGCGGCTTGGAGCCGAGGAGGTGCCACCAGTCATGCGTGCGGCGCGCCCGTTCCTCAAGCCCCGCACTGCGCGCAGTTTCGTGCGCCGCTCTTTGAAAAACGACAAGCCTTTGTCTGTGCCAGCCGAGAAGGCAGAGCGAGGAAGCGTTTGCAGAGAATCCACCCGCTGACGGGGCCATAGTGCCTTGGCCGCAAGAGACGGCGGCCAGTCACGGCCAATCGAAACGCTAGGGTGGGGGCAGGGAAAGGCGTCACGGGTGTGACGCCTTTCCCATCAATTACTCAAGCTCGACAAGGAGGTCTTTGGCGTCGATCTGGCCGCCGGGGTGGGTATGGACGGCCTTGATGGTCGCATCGCGCTCGGCGTGGATACCGGTTTCCATCTTCATCGCCTCGATGGTGAGGAGGAGGTCACCCTCCTTGACGCTTTGGCCCGCAGAGACCGCCACAGAGGCCACCACGCCCGGCATCGGCGCGCCGATGTGGTTCGGGTTGCCGGCTTCGGCTTTGGGACGCTGGGCCGTCGAGGATTTCACCAAACGGTTCGGCACGCGGATCACACGCGGCTGGCCGTTCAGTTCGAAGAACACCTTTACTTCGCCATCCTCACCGGTCTCGCCCACGGCCTGAAGCCGGATTTCCAGCGTCTTGCCGGGGTCAATCTCGGCGGTGATCTCGTCGCCGGGCTCCATCCCATAGAAGAAGGTGCGCGTTGGCAGGGTGCGCACGGGGCCGTATTGGCGGTGGCGCCCCATGTAGTCGAGGAAGACCTTGGGATACATCAGGTAGCCGTTGAGATCCTCATCGTCGATCGCAAGCCCTTCGAGCTGTTGGCTGAGCTCGGTGCGGGTTGCGTCGAGGTCGACCGGGTCGAGGTGCTTGCCCGGGCGTTCGGTATTGGGCGCTTCGTCCTTCAGCACTTTCTTGACGATCCCCGCGGGGAAGCCGCCGGGTGGTTGGCCGAGATTGCCGCGCATCATGTCGATCACGGAATCGGGGAAGGCGACGTCGGTCTTTGGGTCTTCGACTTGCGCGCGGGTGAGGCCTTGGGAGACCATCATCAACGCCATGTCGCCCACAACCTTGGAAGACGGCGTCACCTTGACGATATCGCCGAACATCTGGTTCACGTCCGCATAAGTGCGCGCAACTTGGGTCCACTTCTCTTCGAGGCCGAGGCTCCGGGCCTGGGCCTTCAGGTTGGTGAACTGGCCGCCGGGCATCTCGTGCAGGTAGACTTCGGAGGCGGGGGCGGCGAGGCCGGATTCGAAGGCAGTATATTGCGCGCGCACGCCTTCCCAGTAATCCGAGATCTCGCGGATGGCATCGATATCGAGGCCGGTGTCGCGATCGGTGTGACGCAGCGCTTCGACGATAGAGCCGAGGCAGGCCTGCGAGGTGCCGCCTGAGAAGGCGTCCATGGCAGCATCGACCGCGTCGACACCGGCGTCGGCGGCGGCAAGGATCGTCGCCCCGGCGATGCCAGAGGTGTCGTGGGTGTGGAAGTGGACCGGGAGGTCGATTTCTTCCTTGAGCGCCTTGACGAGGATGCGGGCGGAGGCGGGCTTGAGCAGTCCGGCCATATCCTTGAGGCCAAGCACATGGGCGCCTGCGGCCTCGAGTTCCTTGGCCATGCCAACATAGTATTTGAGGTCATATTTGGCGCGGTCGGGATCCAGGAGATCGCCCGTGTAGCAGATCGTGCCCTCGCAGATCTTGCCGCTCTCGACCACCGCATCCATCGCGACGCGCATGTTTTCGACCCAGTTCAGGCTATCAAAGACGCGGAACACGTCGACGCCGGTCTCGGCGGCTTGGCGCACGAAGGCTTGCACCACGTTGTCGGGGTAGTTCGTATAGCCGACACCGTTTGAGGCGCGCAGGAGCATCTGGGTCAGGAGGTTCGGCATCGCGGCGCGCAGGTCGCGCAGGCGCTGCCACGGACATTCCTGCAAGAAGCGATAGGCGACATCGAAGGTCGCGCCGCCCCAGCATTCGACCGAGAAGAGCTGTGGGATATTGGCGGCGTAGGCGGGCGCAACCTTAATCATGTCGATGGAGCGCATCCGCGTTGCCAAAAGCGATTGGTGCCCGTCACGCATGGTCGTGTCGGTCAGAAGGAGTTGTTTCTGGTCCTTCATCCAGTCGGCCACGGCCTTGGCGCCTTTGTCCTCGAGCAGGTTGCGCGAGCCGTAGGACGCCTCGCCGCGCCGCGCGGGCGCGACCGGGGCCTTGAGATCGGCAGGCGGCTCGGGGCGGTCGGCGGTCTCGGGGTGACCGTTGACGGTAATGTCCGCGATGTAGGTCAAGACTTTGGTGCCGCGGTCCTTGCGCTTGGCGAACTGGAACAGCTCGGGCGTCTCGTCGATGAACTTGGTCGTGTACTGGTTGTTGAGGAAGGTCGGGTGCTTGAGCAGGTTCTCGACGAAGGCGATATTGGTGCTCACGCCACGAATGCGGAATTCGCGCAGGGCGCGGTCCATGCGGGCGATGGCCTTTTCGGGCGTGGGCGCCCAAGCGGTCACCTTGGTCAGAAGCGAGTCGTAGTAGCGCGTGATGACGCCGCCTGCATAAGCCGTGCCGCCATCGAGACGGATCCCCATGCCTGTCGCCGAGCGATAGGCCGTGATGCGGCCATAGTCGGGGATGAAGTTGTTCTGCGGATCTTCGGTGGTGATCCGGGTTTGCAGGGCATGGCCGTTGAGGCGGATATCATATTGCGAGGCCTTGCCGGTCGCCTCGGCAATGCTCTTGCCTTCTGCGATGAGGATCTGGGCCTGCACGATGTCGATGCCGGTCACTTCTTCGGTGACGGTATGTTCGACCTGCACGCGCGGGTTCACCTCGATGAAATAGAACTTGCCGGTTTCCATATCCATCAGGAATTCGACGGTGCCCGCGCATTCATAGTTCACATGGGCGCAGATCTTGCGGCCAAGCTCGCAAAGCTCTTCGCGCTGGGCCTCGGAGAGGTAGGGCGCGGGCGCGCGCTCTACGACCTTCTGGTTGCGGCGCTGAACCGAGCAGTCGCGTTCGTAGAGGTGATAGATATTGCCCTGCGTGTCGCCGAGGATCTGCACCTCGACGTGACGGGCGCGGATGATCATCTTTTCGAGATAGCCCTCGCCATTGCCAAAGGCCGCTTCGGCCTCGCGGCGGCCTTCGAGCACTTTCTCCTCAACCTCGTCCTCCGACAGGATCGGGCGCATCCCACGCCCGCCGCCGCCCCAAGACGCCTTGAGCATCAAGGGATAGCCGATCTCTGCGGCCTCGGCCTTGATTGCGGCCATGTCGTCTCCGAGGACTTCGGTCGCCGGGATCACCGGCACGCCAGCCTCGATCGCGACCTTGCGGGCGCTGGCCTTGTCACCAAGCGCACGCATGGTTGCGGCCTTGGGGCCGATGAAAGTAATGCCGTTTGCGGCACAGGCATCGACGAAATCGGGGTTCTCGGACAGAAGCCCATAGCCCGGATGGATCGCGTCTGCACCACATTCCTTGGCGACGCGAATGATCTCGTCAATCGACAGGTAGGCCGCGACCGGCCCCATGCCCTCGCCAATGCGATAGGCCTCGTCCGCCTTGAACCGATGGAGCGACAGCTTGTCCTCTTCGGCAAAGACCGCGACGGTGCGTTTCCCCATCTCGTTGGCGGCGCGCATCACGCGGATGGCGATTTCGCCCCGGTTGGCGATCAGGATTTTCTTGAAGTCAGGCATGGGCAGGCTCCCCTCTTTCGTGCTCTGTCCAAAGTGTAGTCACGGGGTAAGGCACCGGCGAGTGCCTGCGCAATACCAAGGACTGCGTAAATCTGTAACTTTTGTGAAAGGATTTGTTCCTTTTTTTAACGCGCTTTGCGTCCAATCTTTCTGCGGTTGCGACATGTTTGCGCAATCAGGGGAAAGTCTTCGAAATCTCGCGTAGATCGCGCGCGCCGATCTGGCCCATATTGGCGGCCATGTCCTTGGCCAAGATGTCCACGAGATGATCCGGTCCGCGCGCGCCCAAGGCGGCGAGAGCGATGTGGAACCCACGTCCCATCATCACGAAATCCGCGCCGCGCGCACGGGCGCGCAGAATGTCGAGGCCGGTCTCGATGCCGCTATCGAGGATCAGGGGCAGGGAGGTTGCGGCGCGGATGGCGGGCAGGGCCTCGATGCTGGCGGGGGCGGCGTCGAATTGGCGTCCGGCATGGTTCGAGACCCAGAGCGCGTCCACCCCGGCCTCTTCAAGCTTGACGGCGTCCGAGGCGCGCAAGACGCCTTTGACGATAAAGGGGCCGTCCCAATTGTCGCGCAGCCAGTGGAGATAGTCCCAGTCAGGTGAGGTGCGCAGGAGGTATCCGGCGTGGGCGGTCGAACTCATCCCCGTGAGGTTGCCCGCGTATTCGTCGATCAGGCGCATGCGGGGCATACCCATGCGCGCGGTGCCAAGCGCCCATGCGGGGCGCAATGCCACCTGAGCCATGAGGCGCGGGGTCAGGCGGGGCGGTGTTGTGAGGCCTGAGCGCACCTGACGTTCGCGGCGGCTCGCCACCGGGACATCGACGGTCAGGACGAGCGCCTTGAATCCGGCGGCTTTCGCGCGGGAGAGCATGTCGGCGCGAATTTCGGGATCGCGGGGCGGATACATCTGAAACCAGCCATGGGTGCCGAGATGGGGTGCGACGGTCTCGGGCGTCTGGCTCGCGACGGTGGAGAGCGTATAGGGAATGCCGAGCCGTTTTCCGGCGGCGGCGAGGAGGCGTTCGGCGTCGGGCCAGATCAGGCCAGACATGCCAACGGGCGCGATGCCGAGGGGCAGGGGGTAGTCCTCACCGAAAAGCCGGGTCGAGAGGTCGGGCTCGAACTCGCCATGCAGGATCGAGGGGCAAAGAGAATCTCGTCGAGTTTCGCCCGGTTGCGCGCCTTTGTGGCCTCGGTGCCTGTTGCGCTGTCGAGGAATTCCCAGACGAATTTCGGCAAGCGCCTCTGCGCGCGGGTGCGCAGGTCGGAGAGGGCGGGATATTTCGCGTGCAGGTCCATGATGTATTTGTTGGGCGCGGGCTGGGATTTGTCCAGACACCGATTTCCTGGCAAGAAACGTAGGCTTGGAACATAAAGCGAACTTTTCAACGCGGAACGGGCAGGCTAGATTGCCCGCCATGAGCAGTTTTGACGAATCCGACGCTTTCGAGAGCGCCTCTCTCGCCGCCCGCGCGATGGCCGCGCGGCCGATGCCTTATCTTGACGAGTTGAACCCCGCACAGCGTGAGGCGGTGGAAAAGATGGACGGGCCGGTGCTCATGCTGGCCGGGGCGGGCACAGGGAAAACCAAGGCTCTCACGGCGCGGATCGTGCATTTGCTCAACACCGGGCGGGCGCGACCCAATGAAATCCTTGCCGTGACCTTTACCAACAAGGCCGCGCGGGAGATGAAAAACCGGGTGGGCCGGATGCTTGGCGAGACAGTCGAGGGGATGCCGTGGCTCGGCACCTTCCATGCGATCTGTGTCAAGCTTTTGCGGCGGCATGCGGAATTGGTCGACCTGAAGTCGAACTTCACGATCCTCGATACGGATGATCAGATCCGCCTTTTGAAACAACTCATCGCAGCGAACAATATCGACGACAAACGCTGGCCCGCGCGGATGCTCTCGGGGCTAATCGACGGTTGGAAGAACAAGGCGCTGACGCCGGATCGCCTCCCGGCTGCGGATGCGGCGGCGTTCAACCATCGTGGCGGGGAGCTTTATGAGCAATACCAGACCCGCCTGCGGGAGTTGAACGCGGTCGATTTCGGCGACCTCCTCTTGCACATGGTGACGATTTTTCAGCGTCATGAAGACGTGCTTGCGCAGTATCAGCGTTGGTTCAAATACATCCTTGTCGACGAATACCAAGATACCAACGTGGCGCAGTATTTGTGGCTCCGCCTCCTTGCGAGCGGGCATAAGAATATCTGTTGTGTTGGAGACGATGACCAGTCGATCTATGGCTGGCGTGGGGCCGAAGTTGGCAACATCCTGCGGTTTGAAAAGGATTTTCCCGGCGCGCATGTGGTGCGGCTTGAGCAGAATTACCGCTCGACAAAGCATATCCTTGCGGCTGCGTCGAATGTCATTCGGGGCAATGAGAAACGCTTGGGAAAAGAGTTGTGGACCGCTGCCGAGGACGGCGAAAAGGTGCGCCTGATCGGTCATTGGGACGGTGAGGAAGAGGCGCGCTGGATCGGCGAAGAGATCGAGGCGATGCAGCGCGGCACACGGGGCATGCGGGCGCTGTCGCTTGACGATATGGCGATTCTCGTGCGCGCCTCGCACCAGATGCGGGCGTTCGAAGATCGGTTTCTGACCATCGGCTTGCCCTATCGCGTGATCGGCGGGCCGCGATTCTACGAGCGTTTGGAAATCCGCGATGCGATGGCCTATTTTCGCCTTGTGGTCAGCCCGGATGACGATCTTGCCTTCGAGCGGATCGTGAACACACCCAAACGCGGGCTCGGCAATGTGGCGCAGCAGAAGATTCAGACCTGCGCACGGGCCAACGGGGTGTCGCTCCTCGAAGGCGCGCGCATCCTGCTTGAGGAAAAGGGGATCGGCGGCAAGGGTGCGAAGGAGTTGGGCCTTCTTGTCGAAGGGCTTGCGCGCTGGGGCCGTATGGCGGGCGATGATGACCTCACCCATATGGAACTGGCCGAGATCATCCTTGATGAGTCCGGCTACACGACCATGTGGCAGAACGACAAGACGCCGGAGGCGCCGGGGCGGCTCGAGAACCTGAAGGAATTGGTTAAGGCGCTGGAAAGCTTTGAAAATCTGCAAGGGTTCCTCGAGCATGTCAGCCTCATTATGGACAATGAGAGCGACGATGCGGAGGCCAAGGTCTCGATCATGACGCTGCACGCGGCCAAGGGGCTCGAGTTTCCGGCGGTGTTCCTGCCGGGCTGGGAAGACGGGTTGTTCCCGTCGCAGCGCAGCATGGACGAGAGCGGCCTCAAGGGCCTCGAGGAAGAGCGGCGGTTGGCTTATGTGGGGATCACACGGGCCGAGGAGATCTGCACGATTTCTTTCGCGGGCAACCGGCGGGTCTATGGGCAATGGCAGTCGCAGATGCCGTCGCGGTTCATTGACGAGCTGCCCGAGGATCATGTCGAGGTGCTTACGCCGCCGGGACTATATGGCGGGGGATATGGGGCTGCCAGCGGGCAGGTCTCGAGCACGCGCGTGGATGAGCGCGTCGCGCAGGCGAACACCTATAACTCGCCGGGCTGGAAGCGGATGCAATCGCGCAGCGCAGAGCGGGGACTGTCGCAGCCGCGCGAGAGCCGCAACACGATCATCGACCTTGAGGCCGTGTCGAGCTTTACCCTTGGCGAGCGCGTCTTTCATCAGAAATTCGGCTATGGGATCGTGCAGGATATCGAGGGTGACAAGCTCGAGATCGCGTTCGACAAAGCCGGGGTGAAGAAGGTCGTGGCCAAGTTCGTATCGCCTTCGGACGACATCCCCTTCTAGAGCCCTCTCTTTGAAACAGGCAGTGCGCTGCGCCCGATTGGGTGCGGCGGGGTTTGGCATGTCCTGAGAAAACAGTCTCCCAAAAAGAAAAAACGACGGTGCCAGGGAGGAGGAAGGCACCGCCGTTCTTTGTCACAGAAGCGCCAATGGGAGGAGGGGCGCCCTGATCTTTGGTGGCCCGAGGGCCGATGTTCACGACGCTCTCCAGGGAGGAGGAGAGGAGATCGCCGCGTCTTTACAAGGCGCATGGGAGGAGGAGAGCGCCTTGATCTCTTTGGGCTATCGGAGCCCGTTGTTCTTGTGCGGCGACACCCAGGGAGGAGGAGAGGGTGCCGCCGCTAGTCCAAGTCGCCCAGGGAGGAGGAGAGGGCGGCTTGTTCCGGTTGGACCTTGCGGTCCGGTGTTTTTGGCGACGGCAACAGGGAGGAGGAGAGTTGCCGTCGCAGTTCCGGGAAACAAAAGGGAGGAGGCGTTTCCCGGAGCTATTCCTTAGTTTTCGTAGGCCGCCTGATAGGCGATCCGACGGATCATCGACCGGTTCAGGCCCATGTCGCGCAGTTGTGCATCCGGGAGCGCAGCCAGTTCGTTGTAGGCGCGGCTAAAGGCGCGGGCCTTGCGAAGGCGCTCGACCAGATCGGTGGCCAGGGCGGAAAGACGGTCGGTGAAACCGTGCTTGCTTGCGATGAAGTCAGTGGCGAGTGCCATGATGTATCCTCGGTTTGTCGTCGTGAGCGAGACTGTGTCGCTGTTATGAAAGGGATATAGGGTCATGCTGCAGGTGCACAATGGATAGCTCTGCAATGCTGCTATGCAGCAATGGAATAGGGGAAGCTACGTCAACCGCCACCTGCACAGGGATTGTGCAACTGACTGAATTCATGTTCAAAAGGGCGCATTGGACCGTGTTCAGCCAAGAGGTTCGCCCCATCTCGAAGGGTATGAGGAGACAAGAATGACCGTGAAAGAAAATGACGTTCTCGGCGCTTTGGCGCGTCTGACCCTGCCGGATGGTGGCTCGCTCGTGGACCGGGATATGGTGCGCGCATTACATATTGATGGGGCCACCGTGCGCTTTGTGATCGAAGCGCCCAACCCCGATGTGGCGCGCAAGATGGAACCTGTGCGACAGGCGGCGGAGAGCGCTGTGGCGGCCCTTCCGGGGGTCGAGAATGTGTCGGTCGCGCTTACGGCACATGGCCCGGCACCGGCGCAAAAAGCCCCGCCGAGCCTCAAGGTTGGTGGCCACCCGAAGCCGCAGCAGGGGCCTCTGAAGGTCAAAGGCGTCAAACGTATCATCGCCATTGGATCGGGTAAGGGTGGCGTCGGAAAATCCACCGTTTCCAGCAACTTGGCCGTCGCCTTGGCACGCAAGGGCAAGCGCGTTGGGCTTCTTGATGCGGATATCTATGGGCCTTCGCAGCCGCGGATGATGGGGGTCAACAAGCGACCGGCGTCGCCGGATGGAGAGACGATCATCCCGCTCGAGGCGCATGGGGTGACGATCATGTCGATCGGGTTCATGGTCGATGAGAACAAGCCCGTGGTCTGGCGTGGCCCGATGCTCATGGGGGCGTTGCAGCAGATGCTTGGCCAAGTGCAGTGGGGCGAGTTGGATGTCTTGCTCGTGGACCTGCCGCCGGGGACGGGCGATGTGCAACTGACCCTCTGTCAGAAGACCGAGTTGAGCGGGGCCATCGTTGTCTCCACGCCGCAGGATGTGGCGCTTATTGATGCGCGCAAGGCACTGGGAATGTTCGAGCTTTTGAAGACGCCTGTTCTGGGACTGATCGAGAACATGTCGTCCTATGTCTGCCCGAAATGTGGGCACGAGGAGCATATCTTCGGTCATGGCGGCGTTGCGAAGGAGGCCGAGAGCCTTGGAGCGCCGCTTCTGGGCGCGTTGCCGATCGACCTAGAGACGCGACTCGCCGGGGATTCGGGGGTGCCGGTGGCCGCTGGAGACGGGCCAATGGCCGAAGCCTATGGTCGAATCGCGGAGGGATTGATCGCGGGGGGGCTCGTTTAGGGGCGAAAAACCAACGTCGGTATCACGTCGGTATTGCGTCTGTATCGCGGTGGTGCGAACTCTGAGGCGGCTCGAGCGGTGGTTCGAGCCGCCTCATGCGTTTTTGAGGAAGTCCTGCAACTCGCCGTAGAGCACCTTGCGCTCGTCCTCGGAGAGAAAACGCCCGATTTCGACGGTGCGGCCATTGCCGGTCAGCGTCACGTAGTGCGGCACCGGTCCCCCATGAATATGCATCTCGGGCCGGGCCCAGTAGATATTGCAGTCCCATGATTGGGTTTGTCCGCGCGCGGGGCGGTGGGTCAGGGTCAGGATGTCATCGTCAAGGCGCAGTTCCTCGAGGATGTCGCCATCCTTGTAGGAGCGCTCCAACCCCCACCAAAGCGCCGCAACCATCAACATGATGAAGGGCAGGAGACCCCAGAGGAACACAGTGCCCAAGAGTCCGTAGAGCGGCACCGTGCCAAGCAAGAATGCCATCAATACCATCGCGGCGAACCCCTTGCGAGGGAGCGAGCGATAGGGCCAGAGGGTCAACACGACCTTGGTGTCAGGGGCGTTCTGGGTCCAGGTGTGGGGCATGGTGCGGGTCTAGCCTTGTTGATCCGGGCGAAATCCGGTCGCCAGAAGGACACATCTTCCAAGGACAGAAGCGTCATTCGGCGTGATCGATACGTGCTGAAAGCCGGTGGCTTTCAGGGTTGCGATATAGTCCGGGGTGGACAGGCTTGCGTGATAGACGGTTTCGCTATTGACCGTGCCCGTCACGGCGCCTTCGCCATATCCCACTGTGAGCATCATCGCGCCGCCGGGGCGAAGCAGGGCGGCCATGCGGGGCAGCGCGGCACGCTGTTCCTCGGGGCTGAGATGAAAGACCCCGTCCCAACTTAGGATCCCATCAAAGCGCGGGCCTTCGGGGAGGGCGCGCATATCGGCCACCTGCCAGTTTGCGTTGGGCCAGTCCTCTGTGGGGAAATGTTGTTTGGCGAGGGCAATCATCTCGGGGCTGTAGTCATAGCCCGTCAGATGGTGGCCCTGCTGGAGGAGAAAGGGGGCGATAGGGCGTCCCGAGCCACAACCGAGATCGAGAAGGCGCGCGGGGCGAGGAAGAGTGTCGAGCCAGCGCTGCAGCCAAGGCTGTTCATAGAGACCAAGTGTGTCGTGGTGCTCTTGCCGTGACCTGTCCCATGCCGCGGCCTGTCGCGCGTAGACAGCTTGGGTCTGGGACTTGATCTCGTCGAGACGGGGAGGGCGTGCGGTCATTCTAGGCCTGCTCCGGTTCGTCTGCGGCCGAACAGGTAACTCAGCAAGAGCAGACCGAGTATCGAGAGGACCGCGACAAGAGCCGCCCCATTTACAAGCTCTTGGAGGTTCTGGCTTTGCGCTATTGTAGCTTCGAAGTCGATAAGCCTTCTTGGCGTCGCCTTTGGAAAGACCTGATTCAAGGCTGGAATTAGAACCAGAATTGCGAGTGTCTTTAGTGCGACGGGAAACCAGAGCTGTCTGGTTCTATTGACCCAATAGGCCGATACGGCAAACCCAAGAAAGACGCCTCCAGTAATCAGGAGAAGCCGCCAGGTCACGTGATGAAAGGCATCACTCGGATACGCGCGATCATCGCTTGGTGCCATCGATGTTGGCAGAGGTGCGTCGAGCCAATTCAGAACGAAGAGACCGAGAGTTGGGGCGATAAGTGATGCACCAATTAGCGCATAGCTACGGGACGGAGACGTTCGGTGACAGATCGTATAGGCGACAAGGCAGAAGGCTACGGTAACGATCATGATATTGAGGGCGTCTGCCTGAGACGTATTCGTCGACATGGTCGTGTTCTCCGCTCGCCTCACAGCCGAGCGCTGTTCGGGAAGACTACTCGTGTAAGAAAAAGGCCCCGGCGGAAAACCGGGGCCTCTTTGGCGTTTCAGAGGCGGACAGCGCTTAGTGCGCGTGGCCCTTGTCCCAGTCTTCCTGTTTCGGAAGCTGCTCGAACGTGTGTTCGGGCGGCGGGGAGGGCAGGGTCCATTCCAGAGTATCCGCGTATTCGTTCCAGTAGTTGTTTTCGGTCACGCGGGCGCCACGCGTCAGCGCGTAGATCACGATACCGAAGAACAGAACGAAGGAGGCAAACGAGAGCAGCGCGCCGTAGGAGCTGATCTTGTTGAAGTAGGCGAAGGCCTCCGGATAGTCGATGTAGCGACGCGGCATGCCCTGACGGCCCAGGAAGTGCTGGGGGAAGAAGGTCAGGTTGACGCCGATGAAGAACATCCAGAAGTGGAGCTTTGCCGCGACTTCGGGGTACTGACGGCCCGTCATCTTGCCGAAGTAGAAATAAATCCCGGCAAAGATGGTGAAGGCGGCCCCCATCGACATGGTGTAGTGGAAGTGCGCCACGACGTAGTAGGTATCGTGGTAGGCACGGTCGACACCCGCCTGCGAAAGCACGATGCCGGTCACACCACCGATGGTGAAGAGGATCAGGAAGCCGAGGCCAAAGAGCATCGGTGCCTTGAACTCGAGCGAGCCGCCCCACATGGTTGCGATCCACGAGAAGATCTTCACCCCTGTGGGCACCGCGATGACCATTGTCGCGAGCATGAAGTAGCTCTGCTGGGTCAGGGACATGCCGACGGTGTACATGTGGTGCGCCCAGACGACGAAGCCGAGTGCGCCGATCGCGATGATGGCCCAGACCATCGGCAGGTAGCCGAAGACGGGTTTGCGCGAGAAGGTGGCGAACACGTGGCTGACGAGGCCGAAGCCGGGCAGGATCACGATGTAAACCTCGGGGTGGCCGAAGAACCAGAGAATGTGCTGGTACAGGATCGGGTCACCGCCGCCGGCGGGGTCAAAGAAGGTCGTGCCGAAGTTACGGTCGGTCAGCAGCATGGTGATCGCGCCGGCCAGAACGGGCAGCGACAGAAGGATCAGCCAAGCGGTGACGAAGATCGACCAAGAGAAGAGCGGCACCTTGAACAGGGTCATGCCGGGGGCACGCATGTTCAGGAAGGTGGTGATCATGTTGATCGCGCCGAGGATCGACGAGGCACCCGAGACGTGCACCGCGAAGATCGCGAGGTCCATCGAATAGCCCGCTTCCGAGGTCGAGAGCGGCGGGTAAAGCACCCAGCCCACGCCGGACCCCAGCTGGCCGTTGCCGCCGGGGCTCAGGAGCGAGGCAACACCAAGGGAGACGCCGGTCACATACATCCAGAAGGACAGGTTGTTCATGCGCGGGAACGCCATGTCCGGCGCGCCGATCTGCAGCGGCATGAAGTAGTTGCCAAAGCCGCCGAACAGGGCCGGGATCACCACGAAGAACATCATCAGGACGCCGTGATAGGTAATCATCACGTTCCAGAGGTGTCCGTTCGGGGTACATTCCGCGGAGGCGTCTGCGATAAAGCGCGCACCTTCGAGGCACATGTATTGCACACCGGGTTCCATGAGCTCGAGGCGCATGTAAACGGTGAAGAGAACTGCGATCAGACCGACGAAAGCCGAGACGATCAGGTAGAGAAGACCAATGTCCTTGTGGTTGGTCGACATGAACCAGCGGGTAAAGAAACCGCGCTCGTCTTCATGGTCGTGGCCGTGAATGGCTGCGTCTGCCATTTTTTGCCTCCCTTATGGTGGGTTAAGGACACGGGGGATTCTTCCCGCGCCCAGGTTCATCGTCTTTTTTAGATGTGTCGGGGGCAGGCCGCAATCACCCTATTTGACACAGATCAAAAAAAAGTGTCGCACCCCAGTTGATTTGGGTCAAATCCGACCGGGGTTTCGCGGGGTGGGGGCGCAGAATGGAAAACCCCCGCACAACAGGGTGTTGCGCGGGGGTCTTGGAGCCGGGCGGACCCGGTGAAACAGAGCGTCGATTACTCGGACGCGGCTTCCGGTGCCGGGGCGACGGAGGCGAGATAGGCCGCCACGTCTTCGCCGCCTTTGCGGAGTTTGAAGCTCATGCCGGATTTCGCTGCGAAATCGTTGTCGCCGAGCCATGCCTTGGGATCTTGGACGTATGCGGCGATCGCTTCTTCGGTCCAGACGAAGCCAGCTTCGGCGGCTTCTTCGAGGCCGTCCTTGTAGCGGAAGCCTTCGACGGAGCCAGCCACACGGCCAACAACACCGTAGAGGTTCGGACCGGTCTTGCCGCCTTTGAAGATGGTCTCACCTTCCGGCGATTCGATCATGTGGCAGGATTTGCATTTCTTGAAGGCTTTCTCGCCTGCTTCTGCATCGCCTTCGGCGAATGCGGGGGCGGAAAGAGCGATCAGAGCTGCGGTGGCAACAAAAAGGTTCTTCATGAGATTTCCCTTGGCTTAGTGTTTTTCCTTGCTGGAGCGAAACATAGTGTTTCACGGCTTCAAAAGCGATACCTGAAATTGCGTCAGGACACCGCAGGCCGGGTTCCGCCGGTTCGCTATGCGGCTGGCTTCACGAGACAATCATTAACATATTGCTTTGTTTGAATTATTCAACCAAACCCTGAATTTTTTCAGTGGTTTGATCCAGTCGCTATGTACCGCGGTGCGGGCGTGAGATCATATGACCGTGGACGGCCTTCCTGATTCGAAGGGGGCATCTGGAAGAAGGAGAGATGACTTGAAGCGTATGAT
This sequence comes from Shimia aestuarii, assembly GCF_022814865.1. GTDB lineage: Bacteria > Pseudomonadota > Alphaproteobacteria > Rhodobacterales > Rhodobacteraceae > Shimia > Shimia aestuarii_A. The sequence goes on from NZ_JAKVRD010000009.1 coordinate 45,534, forward strand.
TTCAAAGACTGGGGCTGCGGTTGTTACCGCTATCGTTCTTGCATCTTCGGCGACGACCGCAGCAGCCACCGATTTCAGCGGGATTTATGGCGGTCTAAGCGCCGGTAAAGCCTTTGGGGATGGGACGCATTACGCGACCGGCTCGGCGACAGCCTACGGCACTGCGTCGCCGGATACGGCGCTTGTTGGCGGCGTGTTCGGTTGGAACCAGCGAGCCGGGGATTTCGTCTACGGGGTTGAGTTCGGGCTTTCGGCCGGGGTTTCAGATGGCAGCGTGTTCAACCATAGCTGTGCCTGTAGCAGCATGCAGCTGAGCTTTGATCGGGCGATTGAAATTGGGCTGCGCGGCGGTTGGGTGAGTGGCGACACGCTTTTTTATGGCGCGCTCGGTGCTGCGCATCTGAGTTTTCAAGAGCGTTACACCACGATCTCAACCCCGAATGCGATCAATATGAAGAACAGTGACACAGTACCCTATCTCGGGCTTGGGGTGGAGCATGCGGTTGCGGAGGGATGGTCGATCCGGGGCGAATACCGGCACTACTTCAATGTGACGACTACGAACCCCGCGACAGCCTATCCTGCAAGCCTATCGACTTTGAGCAGCGGGCGGCGCGACTATGATTTCGGGGTCTTCGCGATCACGTTGACGCGTTATTTCTGATCCGGGTTCTGATCGAGGGGGCCAAAGACCGTGTCGAATGTGCGCCGCAGGGCCACGTCGACATCGGTCATGGTCACGGGCAGGCCGAGATCGACCAGCGATGTGACGCCGTAGTCGGTAATGCCGCAGGGCACGATGCCGTTGAAATGCTCAAGCTCGGGTTCGACATTGATCGAGATGCCGTGGAAGCTCACCCATTTGCGCAGACGGATACCAATGGCGGCGATCTTGTCTTCGGCGGGCGCACCCGTGGCGGTCCGGGGTTTGTCGGGCCGGGCGATCCAGACGCCGACGCGGCCGTCGCGGATTTCACCAGTCAGGTTGAACTCGGCCAGCGTTTCAATGACCCAGGTCTCAAGCTGTTCGACGAATTTGCGCACGTCGCGCCCGCGTTTGCCGACATCGAGCATGACATAGGCGACGCGCTGGCCGGGGCCGTGATAGGTATATTGCCCGCCGCGCTTGCTCTCGTAGACAGGGAAGCGGTCGGGATCGGTCAGGTCGGCGGGTTTGGCAGAGGTGCCGGCGGTATAGAGCGGCGGATGTTCGACAAGCCAGATGCATTCCTCGGCTTCGCCCTTAGAGATTGCCTCGGCGCGGGCCTCCATGAACGCCACGGCGTCGTCATAGGGGAGCAGCCCCTCATGCGTGATCCATTCCACCATGGCGAAGTCCCCTTCAGCTTAGCCGCGCGCCCTTTGGCGCAGACATAGGGCGAGCCGAGGCGCACTGTCCAGAGGTCAAGGTCAAGATGGGTTGGCAAAAAACATCACCCGATTCTCACGAATCAGCGTAATCTTGCCTGCATAAGTTCATTCCAAAGGTGTTTTCTCAGGGAGAGTACAAATGTTTTCACGGTCTTTGAAAACCGGGTTGATCGCCGCTTTCATGGCGACGTCCAGCACAGCCGCGATGGCGGATAATCTTGGCGCAGCCATTGTTGGCGGGATCATTGGCGGGGCGCTGATGAACGAGCACAACAAGAGCAAGAAGCGCAGCTCCACGACCAGCAGTCGCTATTCCGCGACCCGCGCCCATAATCGCGAAACGCAAGCTTCGCTAAACTATTTCGGGTTCAACGCGGGCACGCCCGATGGCGTTATGGGATCGCGCAGCCGCGCCGCCATCACGCAATACCAGATCTATGTCGGTTTTCCGGCAACGGGCCGCCTCACGCAATATGAGCGGGACTTCCTTGTGTCGTCCTATAACCGTGCTCAGGTTGGAGGACCGCAGGTCATCAAGGCGATGCAAGGGCCGGATGGCACGCGTAGCCTTTTGAAGACGTGGTACGGCGAAGCGACCGGCGGGCGCATGGCGGGCAATACCTATAACGGGATGCCGGTCGACGTGTCCGCAGCAGTGGACGAGGTTGCTGCGAGTTCCGACCCGAGTGCAGAGCAGCTCTTGCAGCGCTCCGGGTTTATCCAGCTTGCCGATCTCAACGGCGACGGCAAGACCGACTATATTCTCGACACCTCCAAGTCGGGGAGTTCCTTCTGGTGCGGGGCGCAAAGCTGTACCGTGATGGTGTTCGCATCGACACCGCAGGGCTATGCGCGCAATGACTTCCTCAGCCATGATGCGACGCCGGCGCTGTTCTCCTGTCATCAGGGCGTGTGCCGAATGGGCGGCGCCGCGAGCCAACCGCAGATGGCGGCGGCACCCGCGCCGCAGCCGACACCGCAGCCTGTGCCACAGCAAGGCGGTACGGTGATGGCCTCGGGGCAGGCGACGCAGGCCGCGCCGCTTGGCGGAATTACCTTGTTCAACACAGGGCCCGCAGAGACGGCGGGACCGTCGCTGGCCTCGCTTTGCAGCAAGGTGTCTCTCTTGACCAACTCGAACGGCGGTTTCACCACGGTGTCGAATATCAGCGATCCGGAGTTTGCGCTTAACGAACAGTTCTGTCTCGCGCGGACCTATGCGATTGGCGCCGGCGAGACGCTGGTCGATGGGCTCCAGGGAGTCACCCCGGCACAGGTTGATGCGCAATGCGATGCCTTCGGCCCGGCGCTTGAGCCGTTCCTTGCGAAGCTTTCGACCACCCCGGCGGCTGGTGTCGTTTCGGAAGCGCAGAACTTTGTGCTCAAGTCGAATATGTCGATTGAGCAGCTTTCGGGCACCGCGAAGATCTGTCTCTTCTCGGGCTATCGTCGCGACGCGATGCCTGTGGCACTTGGCTCGGCGCTCTTGATGGTGGCGATGGGGCAGAAACCCTATGCGGAACTGATCGGTCATCACCTTGCTCAGGGCTTTGGCGTTGGCGCGTCGCAGGATCGCGCGCAGGATTGGTACATGATGGCAATCGAGGCGATGGAGGGCGGCGCAGAGCCGGTCTTTGCCCCCGGTCAGCCGGAGCGGGTTCAGCTTTTGCGCGCTGCTGTGACGGCGGGCGAAACGCCCATGGCTAGCCCGCAACCGGCCGCCGCGCTGCCGAGCTTCAACCTCGGCGACTAAGCCACGGCGTTGCGCAGGTTGCAGTCCGAAATCAACGGCCCCGGCGGGAAAAATCGCCGGGGTCGAAAATTTTCAAAAACGTCTCTTTTGCCTCTTCACATCCCCGAACGGCTTGTCTATACGGCTCCTCACCAAGTCACAGACAGTGCGGTCGTGGCGGAATTGGTAGACGCGCAGCGTTGAGGTCGCTGTGGGGTAACACCCGTGGAAGTTCGAGTCTTCTCGACCGCACCATCTCTCTCCCAGAGACTGAGAATATCTTTGTCAGGACGGTTTTCGCACCGCCCTGAAGGGCGTTGGCCCGCAAAGCTTTCCCAATGCTGCCCCATCCTTGCCCATTTTCCCTGATTTCTGGTGCGCAATGAAAGCACAGGAGACAGAATCCATGTCGATACAGGCAGATTATGCACGCAGTTCCCTTTGGGCTTGGCCGCAATGCCTTCTTAGGAACCGCCTGTTGATCGCCTGTGTCTTGGTGACAGTGGCGGCGGCCACCTATGTGAGCCGCTTGCTCGGGGTGCCGTTCGAGACGGGCACGTTTAGCGCTTTGATGCTTCTGTTCACGGGGATGTTGCCGCCTTTCCTTCTATTGCTCTTGGTGGGGCGGTTCCTGCATCTCGCTTTTGTGGTGCGCCCACAGCGCCCGATTCACCAGATGATGACGGATGCCCGACGCGTCTTTCTTGATTTCGAGCGTATCAGCCTTGGGATGGTGGCGCTTGTGGCTTTCATGGTCTTCATGGGGACGTTCGCCTATCTCAAGTTCGCGATTCCCTTTGTGAACCCATTCTCATGGGACGTGACCTTTGCCGAGTGGGACCGGGCGCTGCATTTCGGGGTCGATCCTTACAAGATCGTGCTCGGCCTGATCGGGACTCCGGTGGTCGCGACCGGGGTTAACGCCGCCTATCACGGTTGGCTTTTCCTGATGTATTTCTCGGTCATTCTGGCCTGTTTCTCGAAAGAGAACCGGGCCACGCATTACCGCTACCTGATTTCCTTCGTTGTGGTCTGGTTCCTTGGCGGCAATGTGATTGCAACGCTGCTGTCCTCTGCAGGGCCGGTCTATTACGAGCGCCTTGGCTTTGGCGCAGACTTCGTCGCTCTGACGGAGACGCTCAAGGGCTATGACGCGGTGGGCCGCATTTGGGCGCTTGATGTGCATGAGATGCTTTGGGAAGGCTATGTGGCCGAGGGGCGCGCGCGGGGGATTTCCGCGATGCCGAGCATGCATGTCGCGTCGAGCGTGTTGATGATGCTTTATGCCTATACCTATGGCCGCTGGGCCGGACGGATCATGGCGGTGTTTGCAGGGGTCATCATGGTCGGGTCGGTGATGCTTGCCTGGCATTACGCGATTGACGGCTATCTTGGGGCGGCGATCGCGGTGCTTGGCTGGAAACTCGCCGGGTGGATGGTGCGCAAGGATGGCGCGGCCTAGGCTTAGGGCAGGGTAAAGAGCCAGAGCCAGATCGTGACGATGGCGCTTGCCGTGCCGATCAGGACGGCCGAGGCGGCGGTGCGCTGGGCACGGCCGTAGAGCGATGCGAAGAGGTAGCCATTGATGCCGGTGGGCATGGCGGCGGTCAGGACGGCAGAGCGGAACGACGCGATATCCAGCCCGTTCCAAGTCCCGAGTGCCCAGACGATGGCCGGGTGCAGAACGAGCGAGATCACGCAACAATAGGCAATGGTGCGCAGATCGCCCTCGGGGCGGTAGCGGTAGAGCACACCGCCCATGCCGAAAAGCGCCGCCGGAAGCGCCGCGCGCGCCATCAGGTCCACGGCCACTGAGACGGGTTCTGGCAGGGTCGTGCCGGAGAGATTCACTAGGAAACCGAGCGAAATGCCGACGATCAGGGCGTTGGAGAACATTGCCTTGAGTACGGTGGGCAGGATCAGCGCCGGGGATTTGCCACGCGCGCGCAGGATTTCCATGACCGTGATGCCAAGCCCGTAGCAGAAAGGCGAGTGGATCGCGATGATCGCATAGTTGCCTGCCATGGCGTCGGCCCCGAAGGCGCGCTCAGTGATTGGCAGGCCAAGGAGGAGCGAGTTGGAGAACAGGCAGACAAAGCCGATTGCGACGGCATCCTCCCAATCCCGGCCAAAGAAATAGTGCGCTCCGAACAGGCCCGCGACAAAGCACAGGAAGGCCCCGGTATAGAAGCTTCCAAGGAGGGCGAGGTCGAATTCGGCGGAAAGGTCGAGACCCGCGATGGCGCGGAAGAGAAGGACCGGCACCGCGAAGTTTGTTGCAAACCGCATCAGCCCGTCGACATTGGCCTCGGAAAAGAGGCCGCGCCAAGCGGCGCCATAGCCAAAACCGATCACGAGGAAGACAGGCAGGATCACCGAGATCAGGGTTTGCATAGGCGTCAGACCTCGTAGGTGATCTGCATCCCGTCGTAGGCGGCGCTGATGTGATCGGGGGTTTCGTCCTCGACGGTGGCGTGGTCGAGGTCGATATGCATGTTGGTGAGCACGGCGCGGCGCGGGGCAGCGCGGGCGATCCACTCAAGCGATTTTTCGAAATGGGCGTGAGTCGGATGTGGCGTGCGGCGCAGCGTGTCGAGGACCCAGCAATCGAGATCCTGCAATTGCTCCCACGCGTCATCGTAGATTTCGGCCACGTCGGGCATGTAGCAGAGACCGCCGACGCGGAAGCCGAGGGCGTCGATACTGCCGTGGTTGACTTTGACCGGGGTCAAGACGATGTCACCGCCTGCGCCGGAGATCGTCACGTCGCCCTTGATCGTGTGCATGTCGAGGATCGGCGGATAGGGCGAGCCCTCAGGCTGCACGAAGGCATAGCCAAAGCGGGAATAGAGCGCGTCCTGAGTCGGGCCATCGGCCCAGACGGGGAGGCGTTTGCGCATATTGAAGACGATCATACGCAGATCATCAATGCCGTGCACGTGATCGGCGTGGGAATGGGTATAGATCACCGCGTCGAGCGCGCCGACATTGGCATCAAGGAGTTGGCTACGCATGTCGGGCGAGGTGTCGATGAGGAGCGTCGTCTTGCCCTCGCCGGTCTCGCGTTCGATCAGCATAGAGCAGCGGCGGCGGCGGTTCTTGGGATTGTCGGGGTCGCAATCCCCCCAGTGCCCGCCGAGCCGTGGCACGCCGCCGGACGAGCCGCAGCCGAGAATGGTAAAGGTCAGGCGGGCGCTCATGCGGCCTCCGCGTAGGCCGCAGCCTTGGAAAAGAGGCGGTCGAAATTGGCCTGAGTTTGGGCAGCAAAGGCCGGGTAGTCCATACCGAAGACCTCGGCGCCAACCTGCGCGGTGAGCGCGGAATAGGCGGGCTCATTGCGTTTGCCGCGATGCGGGGGCGGTGCGAGGTAAGGCGCGTCGGTTTCGACGAGGATGCGCTCGACCGGGGCGGCGGCGAAGATATCGCGCACCTCTTGCGAGCGCGGGAAGGTCGCGATGCCGGACATGGAGAGGTAGAAGCCAAGATCCACGGCGGTTTTCGCGAGCTCAGGCCCGGAACTATAGCAATGCATCACGCACGGGTAGGCGCCCTTGGCATGTTCGTCGGACAGGATCGCGGCCATGTCCTCGTCCGCGTCGCGCGAATGGATGATGAGGGGCAGGCCGGTTTCACGGGCCGCCGTGATATGGATGCGCAGAGACTCTTTCTGAATGTCCATGCTTTCGGCGGTATAGTGGTAGTCGAGGCCTGTTTCGCCAATGCCGACGAACTTCGGATGCTGGGCGAGGGCGATCAGTTCATCAACGCTTGCCAGCGGTTCTTCGGCGGCGCTCATCGGGTGAGTGCCAGCGGCGTAGAAGACCGGCGCATGGGCCTCGGCGATGGCACGCACGGAAGGTTCGTTGCGCAGGCGTGTGCAGATCGTGACCATCCGCGTCACTCCAGCGCGCTGGGCGCGGGCGATGATCTCGTCAAGTTGGCCGTCGAAATCGGGGAAATCGAGGTGGCAATGGCTGTCGGTGATCTGGGGAATGTCGGTCATGTCTCAGCGCGATGCGGTTTCAGTGATCTTGAACACCGTATCTAGGACGAGGGCGGCAGGGTCAAGGTTGACCGCTTGGCCGTGGCGGGTCCGGTCTGAAATCGTCTGGGCAATCTCGGCCCATGCGCGCGCTTTGTGCGGATTGGGGGCAAGCCGCTGGAGCAGGTCCGCTTCGCCAGGGGCGGCCTCGGGGGTCGGGGGCTGACCCGTCGCGCCGGTGCGGGCGAGGCGAGCGAGGAACGTGTCGAACATCGTCAGCAGCAGATCGAACCGCGCTTCGGCGCCGCGTGTCGCTGCGGCCTCAGCCAGTTTCAAGGCGCGGGGCCGGTCGGGGCCGCGGTCGCCACCGTAGATGGCGACGATCTCGGCATACATCTCGAGCCCGCCAAGCCGCATCAGGCGCATCGCTTCACCGACCGATCCGGCAGAAAGTGCAGCAAGGGCGGGCGCCTCGCTTCCCTCACTGGCTCCGGCTTGGGCGAGGGCGCGCTGCATGTCGTCGAGATCAAGCGGCGTCAGGCGCAGTTCGCGACAGCGCGAGCGGATGGTCGGCAACAGGCGCGAGGGCTGATGCGAGACGAGGAGCATGGTCGTGTTCGCGGGCGGTTCCTCGAGCATCTTGAGAAGCGCGTTGGCAGCATTGACGTTCATCTCATCCGCGGCGTCGACAATCACCACGCGGCGGCCGCCATCGGCGGCGGACATGGTCAGGAAGTGGGTCAGGCCACGGATGTCGTCGACGACGATCATGTCGCGCAGCTTACCGGTCTTTTCGTTGATACCGCGTTTGATCGTGAAGAGGCCCGGCTCAGAGCGGGCGAGGATGCGGCGCGCCACCGGGTGTTCGGGAGAAACCTCGAGGCTTTCATGCGCCGGGGGCGCGTCGCCAAAGAGGCCGTCGCCCGCGTCCATCGGCGTGGCGAGAAGGAAGCGCGCGATGCGCCATGCCAACGTCGCCTTGCCGGTGCCGCGCGGCCCGGTCAAGAGCCATGCGTGATGCAGTCGGCCCGCATTAAAGGCGTCGAGAAAGCCCGCTTCGGCCGTGTCCTGCCCGAAAAGCCGCGCGGTTTCGCGCGGGTGGGGGGCGCCTTCGATGCGGTCCGGTTCGGGGAGGTCGTCGTCGGTGCTCATGCCAGTTCGGCCTCGACGATTGCGAGGATATCGGCGGCCACGGCGTCGATGCCCTTTGCGCCATCGATCTTGCGGAAGCGGTCGGGGAATTCACGCGCCAGCGCGAGAAAGCCTGCGCGCATCTGTTCCTGAAGCGCCTGGCCGAAGTCCTCAAACCGTTCTTCCGCGGTTTCGCGCGATTTCGCTCGGGCGAGACCGACGGCGGGGTCCATGTCGATCAGGATCGTGAGGTCCGGTTCGCGTCCGATCATCAAGGTGTGCAATTGATCCACCACGTCGCGCAGGTCACCGCGAGATAACCCCTGATACATGCGGGTGGAGTCGGCAAAGCGGTCACAGAGTACGATTTGCCCCCGAGCCAGCGCGGGCAGGATCGTGCGTTCGAGATGATCGCGCCGTGCGGCGGTGAACAGGAGAATCTCTGTTTCTGCTGACCAGCGGTCGGGATCGCCTTCGAGCACAAGCCGGCGGATTTCCTCGGCCCCCGGCGACCCGCCGGGTTCTCGAGTCAGGACAACGTCATATCCCGCCACGCGCAAGGAATCCGCAAGGCTTCTGATCTGGGTCGATTTGCCGGAGCCGTCGATCCCTTCGAATGTGATAAAGCGCCCGCCGGCCGTCACAAGGCATCCCCAACGGTCAGGCCAGCAGAGCCAAGGAGTGTTGTGGCTGCCGCGCGCAGGCGCACGAAAAAGCCGCCTTTGCCGATATCCTTGCCAGCCAAGAGCGGCACGGTGACGGGCGGCAGACCCTCGGGGGAAATCACCAATGTGGCAAGTTCCTGATCCTTGGCGATGGGGGCCTCGATGGGACCGGAATAGATCACCTCAGAGGGGACCTTCTCGTCAGCGAAGATCGGCAGCAGAAGGTTGATATCCCGTGCCGGGACGAGCGGCACGGTTTTTGCGTTTCCCATCGTCACCTCCGCGTCAAACACGGTATCGCCAGACCGCACAAGGGTCTTGGGGGTGAATTGACGGAAGGCCCAGTTCACGATGGCCTCGGCTTCTTCAGCGCGGGATTTGGCCGTCGGCAGGCCGGTGATCGCAAAGAAGACGCGGCGGTCGCCCTGTTTGGCAGAGCCAACGAGGCCATACCCTGCTTCGGATGTGTGCCCGGTCTTGAGCCCGTCGGCACCGATACCTAGCCCAAGCAGCGGGTTCCGGTTGTAGCGGTTCTGGCTTTCCTTTTCGTCGAAGAGGAATTCCTTCTCGGCGAACATCGGGTAGAAATCGGGGAAGTCGAGATGCAGGCGGTTCGCCAGCACGGCGAGATCACGCATGGACATACGTTGACCGGGATCGGGCCAGCCATTGGAATTCGAGAAGGTCGAGTTCTCCATGCCGATCTGACGCGCGCGGCGAGTCATCAGCTGGGCAAAGCCCGCTTCGGTCCCGTCCGGCGAGAGCGCCTCGGCAATCACCGCGCAGGCATCGTTGCCGGACAGCACGATGATACCGCGCAGGAGGTCTTCGACGCTGACCCGTTCGCCAGCGCGCAGGAAGAGGGTCGAGCCGCCGTAGTTCATCGCATGTTGCGAGACGGGCAATTCTTCTTTGAGGCTTAGGCGCCCTTCCCGCACCGCCTCGAAAGCCATGTAAACCGTCATCAGCTTGGACATGGACGCCGGCGGGAGCGGGGTATCGGCGTTCTTGGATAGGAGGACAGAGCCTGTCTCCTGATCAAAGACATAGGCGGCGCGCGCCCCGGTATCGAAAGCCTGGGCCTGTGTAAGGCCCAGGAGGGTCAAGAGGGCGGCGGTCAGGGCGGCTTTGATGGCCTGTGTCATGCGCGTGTCCTTGGGGCTGGCCTAGTTCGAGACGGCATAGGCGTCGGTGAAGCCGGTGCCGTGAATCTTGTTGAGAAGGGTCTTGCGTTCGGCGGCGTTCGTGGCCGGGCCGACGACGACACGCCAGAAGGTCTTGTCCTTGCTGGTCATCTTCTTGACCAGCGGCACCATGCCGTTGTTGCGCATCGTGCCTGCCGCGTTGTCGGCATTGTCGCGCACCGAGAAGATCCCGATCTGGATATAGGGTTTGGAGAGCGACGAGGCCGAGGGTGCGGGCGCGGATTCTGAGGTAACGGTCTGCGCCGGAGGAGCAACGGCCGTGTCGGTGTCGTCTAGTGCGGCGGTTGCCGCGGCGACGGGATCAAGCGCCTCGGTGTCGACTTCTTCTGCCGCCATCGCGTCGGTTGCGGCGGGAATATCTTCGGCGACTTCTTCCCGGCGCAGGGCGGTGACGTTCAGTTCCGCCGGCTGTCCGGCGAGCATGCCAAGCGCGGCGGCAGCATCGGCGGAGATCTGAATCCGCGGGCCGGGAATCTCGCGTTCACGGCGATACAGTGCTCCGATGACGAACTTGCCGTTGCTCTGGTTGCGGATGATGACGCGATCGGGGTCCGCCACATCAGGATGCGCCGCCCAGATGCCGCCAAGGCTTGGCCGCCCGTCCCAAAGACCGGCCTCCGTGGCCGAGAAAACCTCGGGCGCTTCGACATCGCGTTCGACAAGTTTTGTCGTGCGACTATCGGTCTGTTCTTGTTTCGGGCCGGATTTGAACATTTCGGAGAAGCTCTGGCCGTCCTGACACCCCGCAACGGCGGCGGCTGTGATCAGAGCGAGGCCAAGCCTGCGCGCCGGTGATAAATCCGGGAGTGTCATGCGTGTCATGCGATGCCCTTTGCCTCGTCTCGGGTCCTGTCTTGCCGGGTCTCTGGGGCGTGTCTTGCGCCGCCTCTCTTGCCCGGGACTGATCTTGGTCTTTGATTAGCACGGCCTGCCTGCGCCGCACGTTGACCGCAGTGTAGCTGCAAGGGCAGGTCAAGAAAAGTCTGCGCATCAGCGTCGGCGGAATTTCCCACTAGGTCAGTGCGCAAGGGGGCTTTCAGAATCAAACGGCTGGCCTTAGGGAAGATGAACCGGAGGAGTGGCAGAGTGGTTGAATGCACCGGTCTTGAAAACCGACGTGGGTTAACGCCCACCGTGGGTTCGAATCCCACCTCCTCCGCCACTATTTTGTTTATGTTGTTGATATTTAATTATTTTTGTGTAGCGCTATCGTTTGGCCCCACATTCAGCCCCACGCGGTTTGGTCGTTGTCAGATTCTCTATTGACCGAACAGTAACGACAAGGTTCATTGGTTCTTGATCCGATTGGATCAGTCGCGTCATGGCAACAGGCCTGATTCCGACCATCAGTAACATACGTTTCTAGATGCAAGACGTGTCGTGAAACCCTCATTCCGAAGGAGGGTTTTGGCATGTCCAAAGCACCCAAGACTACAAAAGCGATACGTGATCTTTTCCTCGAGGGGGAGCCGCCACGAGAAGCGGCAGCGCCCCTGAGCGCGAAGACCTCTAGAAAGCAAGCGTTGAGGGGGCATCGGAAGCGTTCCGTGCCTATTCTTCCCGAAGATGAGCGATATCTATGTGATCGCGTTGTTGCGGCCCGGTTCGGCGTCTCCCGGCAAACGGTTTGGCGCTGGGCAAAAAGCAGCGCGCGGTTTCCAAAACCAGTTGTGATCAGTCCTGGAACCACGCGGTGGTTGCTGTCTGACCTCATTGCCTATGAGCTGGAGTTGCAGGAAGCGTCTTCGAGAGACTCTGGTTCGGAGGGCGCGGTATGAGCCGGTCATATCGAAACGTCTGCCTGTCGTTAAACAGGGTCTATACCGTCAATGAAGTGCAGGTGTTGTACGATGTTTGCCGCAACACTGTGTCAAATTGGGTGCGCGAAGGGTTGCGCCCTTCTGACGATAGTTTTCCGCAGCTGTTCCGCGGGACTGAGCTTAAGCGGTTTCATGATGCCAGAGTGGCGCGCGCACGGAGGGGCTTGCGATTTGGGGAGTTCAAATGCGTGGGATGCGGGGCTGCTGTGTTTCCTGACGTCCGATCTGTGCGTTTGGAGATCGTGGAGGGCCGTCGAACGTTTGCTCATGCGACGTGTTGCGACTGTGGGGCAAGGGTGCTGAAGTTCCTGGGTGCGACGGAATGCACCAAGGTGCAGGAATGCCTCGATACCAACACCGAGCTTTCCGAGATAGACGAATATCAGGCGGCACTCCCGGCTCGTATTGGGAAGGATAAAGGGGGTCAGGATGTGGCGTGGTTCACAAGCAACGATCGAATTATTCACGAGTGGCAGATCTATGCGGGGCGATTTAGCGAGAAAACGCAACAGGCTTACCTTGTGAGCATTCGCGAGTTTGAAGAGTTCATCGGTGGCGAGAGCTTTGACAAAGTCACGACCAAACGGGCTGGGGCGTACCGTGATCATTTGGTTGAACTACACAAGCGCCCCAAGGAAAGCGGTGGTCTCAGCAGCTCGACCGTGCGCCACCGCGCGTCTCATCTCAGTGCGTTCTTCAAGTGGCTTAGAGGTCAAACTGGGTATCGGCGTCTGAGCGCGAGCATTCCCGACTACTTTGCTTTGCCGCGCGCGACATCTGGGGTTGGCCTCAAAGAGCGCCAGAAAATCTACCCGTCCTTGGACGAGGCATGGGCCATGGTCGATGGCATGCCTGCAAGAACGCTCACGCAGCGCCGGGATCGGGCGATGGTTGCGTTTGCCTTTGTGTCGGGGTTTTGTGAATCCCGGAGACAAAATGGGCCACAGAAGCGGTCAGATTTCCTGATCGTAGCGGAGTAAAATTCCGCCACTTTACGCCTGAGGCAACGATCTGAAGGCGGGGAGATGTATTCTGTGGAACTTTATAATCGGGTGCGCCGGGCGTGCCATGTTGAGGGTATGAGCGAGCGTGCGGCAGCACGGCATTTCGGGATTGATCGCAAGACTGTGTCGAAGATTTTGCAGCATTCGGTACCGCCTGGATATCGGCGGCGCACTCCGCCAGCGCGACCGAAGCTTGATCCGTTCATTCCAATCATCGATCAAATTCTGGAAGACGATAAAGCCAGGATCAAAAAACAGCGTCATACGGCCAAGCACATTCATGCCCGGCTGCGCGACGAGCACGGGTTCACGGGCGGCATTACCATCGTCACGGATTACGTCCGCGAGAAGAAGCGGCGCTCGAAAGAAGTATTTGTGCCGCTCAGCCACGCCCCGGGTCATGCACAAGTGGATTTTGGCGAGGCTCTGGGCGTGATCGGTGGGGTCGAATGCAAGCTGCACTACTTCGCAATGGCGCTGCCGCATTCGGATGCGGTCTTCATAAAGGCCTATCCTGCGGAGACCACGGAAGCCTTTTGCGATGGCCACAACGCTGCCTTTGCGTTCTTTGGCGGCGTGCCGTTGTCGATGCTCTATGACAATACGACTATTGCGGTCGCCAAGATTTGCGGTGACGGCACACGTGAGCGGACCCGCACCTTCGCCGAGCTGCAATCTCACTATCTGTTTGACGACAAGTTTGGGCGCCCTGCAAAGGGCAATGATAAAGGGCATGTGGAAGGGGCTGTTGGGTATGGGCGGCGGAACTTTATGGTTCCCGCGCCGCGGTTCGAGGACTTCGACGCGCTGAATGCCTGGCTGGAAGGCCAATGCCTGCGGCGTCAGAACGACATTGTGCGCGGCCATTCCGAGATGATCGGCGAGCGCATGTTACGTGATCTGGATGCGCTGATGGCACTGCCGCCCACACCCTATGACGCCTGCGAGAAGGTCAGTACGCGGGCGACGTCGATCTCGATGGTGCGCTATCGGAGCAATGATTATTCTGTGCCCGTGGCGTTCGCTCATCACGAAGTTCAGGTTCGTGGATATGTCCATGAGGTTGTGATCGGCTGCGGCCCGGATGTGATCGCCCGGCATCAGCGATCCTATGACAAGGCCGATATGATCTTCGACCCGGTGCATTTCCTGCCGCTGTTGGAGCGGAAGGTCGGTGCCCTGGATCAGGCTGCGCCTTTGCAAGGCTGGGACTTGCCAGATGCATTTGCCACGTTGCGCCGGTTGCTGGAGGCCAGAATGGGTAAACCGGGTAAGCGCGAGTATGTTCAGGTCTTACGGCTGTTAGAGACCTTCGAGATGGATCATGTCCATGGCGCGGTGCGCCAGGCCCTTGATCTCGGCGCAATTGGCTATGACGCAATCAAGCACCTGGTGCTGTGCCGGATTGAGCGCCGCCCGCCTAAACTGGATCTGGATGTCTATCCCTTCCTGCCAGCAGCCCAAGTCGAGACAACAAAGGCGGCAAGCTACAAAGTACTGATGTCTGGGGTGACAACATGACAGATGCCCCACAGGTTTTGCTCGCACATCACCTCAAGAAGCTGAGGCTGCCGACCTTCCTAAGCGAATACGACAAGCTTGCCCGGCAATGTGCTGCCGAGGGCAAGGACCATGTCCAATATCTGCTCCGGGTATGCGAATTGGAATTGATCGAACGCGAGCGCCGGATGATCGAGCGTCGGATCAAAGCAGCAAAGTTCCCGGCAACCAAGAGCCTCGATAGCTTCGACTTCAAGGCAATCCCCTCGCTGAACAAAATGCTTGTGATGGAGCTGGCCCGGTGTGAGTTCGTGACACGCCGCGAGAACATAATCGCCCTCGGCCCATCCGGTACCGGAAAGACTCACGCAGCCCTGGGATTGGGCCTGGCCGCCTGCCAGAAAGGTATGCGGGTCAGGTTTGTGACAGCGGCAGCTCTGGTGCATGAGCTGATCGAAGCCGTCGATGAACGCCGCCTGCAACGCTTGCAGAAACAGCTCGCGGCTCAGGATCTGCTCATCATCGACGAACTTGGCTTTGTGCCGCTGTCCAAGACAGGTGCGGAATTGCTGTTCGAAGTCATCAGCCAACGCTACGAACGCGGATCGATCATCATCACCTCCAACCTGCCGTTCGACGAATGGACGGAAACCTTCGGAACAGAACGCCTGACCGGTGCCATCCTCGACCGCCTCACACACCACGTCCACATTCTGGAGATGAACGGCGAGAGCTTCCGCCTGCGCGAAAGCCGAAAATCCAAAACCAAAAATTGATCAGAACTGGCCTGCGGCCAGTGCGCCTTGGCATGCGTCAGCTATATTGAAAGCACGCACGCCAAGGCGCCGCATCACTCAACCAACATGGCCCAGTTTTACACCGGCGCCTGGCCCAATTTTACTCCGAGATTGACAGGTGCGGATTTTCGATGTCCCGGCATAGGTTCTCCATTAGTGAGTAATCACTAACTTATTGCATCACATGGTCCATTGACGAAAGTCAAGTTGAGGGCGGCGCGACTCAGTTAGCGTAAGTTCATATGTGGGCGGTGAGGGCCTCTACGAGACTGGAAAGGTGGAACTGAGGCCTTCATGAGTTGTCCGCATTATCCTAGACCCGAGCCAGTGAAACCCGCCTCACGTCCCGAGCGGGTTTCACTACTTTCCTATCTTTGGAGGTTTCGGCAGGATATCCTGTCGGCGCAGCCGGCGCGGCTCTATCGCGCTTGGATGGCGGAGTTTCGCACGCCGTTCTTTACGTCTTTCCTGTGCAATGATCCCGAGCTTGTTGATCTTGTCCTGTCGCGGCGATCGGAGGATTTTCCAAAGTCCAACCGGCTCTTTGAGGGGCTCGTCCCGCTTCTTGGGCATTCCGTCTTCATCACGAATGGCAAGGAATGGGAACGGCAGCGACGGATCATAGATCCTGCGTTCGAAAGTGGCCGGGTGCGAGAGGTGTTCCCGGTCATGTGGGATGCTGCCGCCGCCGCGGTCGAGCGGCTTGGGCCGGTCGCGGATGGTCGGCCTGTCGATGTCGAGACGGTCACCTCGCATGTCGCGCTCGACGTGATCTTTCGGGCCATGTTTTCAATCCCGGTCGAGAACGACACCGCCCAATCAGTTTTTAGGGCGTTCCGGGCGCATCAGGCCGCGCGGCCGCTTCTCAATAGCGGCTCGCTCTTGCCCTTGCCGGCCTGGTTTCCGCGCTGGCGGGGGCGCAAGGCGCGCCGCACGGCCAAACAGATCCGAGCCTTGGTCGAGGCGCTTGTCGCGACGCGGGCGCAGGAGATCGCAGAGGGCCGCGCGCCGGATGATCTCGCGACGCGGATCATGACGACACCTGACGCGGAAGATGGGCGGGTTTTTACGGCGCAGGAGATGGTCGATCAGGTTGGTATTTTCCTGTTGGCGGGCCACGAGACCTCGGCTGCGGCACTGGGGTGGGCGCTTTACTTGATGGCGCTTTTCCCGGAGTGGCAGGAAAAGGTGGCGCAGGAGGCGGAAGCCACGATTGATCCTGAGAAGATCTATTTCTCGGCAGGGAGCAAGTTGCGCCTGTCGCGGGCGGTTTTCCGGGAGGCGTTGCGTCTCTATCCGCCGGTGCCGATGTACCTTCGGGAAGCGGCGCAGGAAGAGGTCTTTCGGGGGCGGAAGGTTCCAAGGGGTGCGCAGGTGATCATAAGCCCGTGGCACCTGCATCGGCATGAGCGGCTTTGGGACAGGCCAGACAGTTTCGATCCCACCCGCTGGGACAGCCAAGAGGGCAGGGCCAGCGCGCGACAAGCCTATCTGCCTTTCTCGGAGGGGCCGCGCGTTTGTCCGGGATCGGCTTTCGCGATGATGGAGGGGCAGTTGATCCTGTCGATGATCTTGCAACGCTACCGTGTCGAACTCGTCGAGGGACGGGAGCCCGTCCCCGTTGCACAGCTCACGGTGCGGGGTCGGGATGGGATTTGGCTCCGATTCCGGCCACGCGGCGACTGACGGTTCGTTGCGGAAAGGGATGGTCGCGTTTGACTTCTGTCAATTCCGATAAAAACAATCGGCATTATGGTGTGAGGGAATCAGGAGTCCCCCATGTCGGAAATTTCTCCCAACCTTGAGGCCGGTCCGGTCGAAGATGTCTTTCCGCTCGTCGCGGCGCGCGTCGGCATGCGGTGTTTGATCCACTCGCTTGGCGATACGCTCGAAAGCAGGCTTGAGCTCTTGGCGGCAGGTTTGGCGCCGGATCAGGAAGTGCAGGTCGTATCGGTCTGCGACAAGCGCCATTGTGTCTTGGCGTGTGGACAGATCCGGGCCGCTGTCGGTGCGGATCTCGCACGTACGATCTCTTTGCGTAGCTGCCCAAGCTGCGGGGCAACTCGCTCATGAGTTGCGGCTCATGTGCCCTTAAGGAGGCAGGAGCCTGCGGGGTCGCCTTGCCGGGGGCGGAGGTGCGTCGGGTCTATCTTCTCGGTCCGCCGAATTCCGGGAAGTCCACCCTGTTCAATCGTCTTACCTTTTCCAACCAAACCATCGGGAACTGGCCCGGCGTAACGGTGGATCGCAAGGCCGGATGCGTGCGCCTTGGAACAGTGGATGCGGAGATCGTCGACCTGCCCGGGGTTTCAAGCCTTTCGTCACCTTCGGCGGAGCGCATGGACGAGCGGGTCACGCGCGAGGCAATCCTGACCACGAAATGCGATCTCATCCTCGTGGCTGTCGACCTGTCGGCGCCGCATCGCGGGCTGTCTATGCTCTTGCAGGCGATGGATTGCGGGCTTCCGGTCCTCGCGGTGCTGACCAAGGCGGACTATTGGGATCCGGCGGTGATAGAAGCGGCGCGACATAGGCTTGAGCGGTCGCTTGGCATCCAGGTTCTTACCGTGTCCTCACGCCGTCAGGGCGACATGGTCGAAATGCGCAAAGCGCTGGAGATGCTGCTCCTTTTTCCGCCACAGGTTTCAGGCACCCCGGAAGGCGCCGTAGAAGAGAGCGCGGCGCTGGTGCGAGCACTTGAGGGAGGGGACAGCTTGCTGTCGGTGAACCCAAGTGCCGCGGCGCGGCGTTTGCTCGAACGGGACAAGCTGGCCTCGGACCTCGCGACGCCGGACTTGCGCGCGCTGCGGGACAGGTTGTGTGATGCGGCAGAGAAGCGGGATGGGCTTGTTTTGGACGCGGCGCTTGTGGAGGCGCCCTTGGCGCGGGCTGGGGCGCTTGTGGCAACGCTCGATATGCCGCCGCCCGTGGGGCGTCGGTTCTGGTCGGACCGGATTGACCGGATCGCTTTGTCTCAGCGCTGGGGGATGCTTGTTTTCCTGACGGTGATGTACCTTGTGTTCTTCGTCTCCATCAACCTTGCAGCGGTGTTCATCGACCTGTTTGACGGCCTTGCGCAGGCAGCATTTGTCGATGCGCCCGCGCTATTGCTGTTTCGCCTCGGGATAGAGGGCGGTTTCCTGTCGGTTGCCCTTGGTGCAGTGGGCACGGGGCTACAGACGGTGGCGACTTTTGCGCCCGTCGTGGGGTTCCTGTTCTTCTGCCAAATCCTGCTTGAGGAAAGCGGATACATGACCCGCGCCGCAGTAGTCGCGGATCGGATGATGCGGCGGCTTGGCCTTTCGGGGCGTGCATTCCTGCCTTTGATCCTCGGGTTTGGTTGCACGATCCCAGCCATCCTTGCGACGCGGGCGCTTGATACCCGGTCCGAACGGATCATGACCGCGCTCATGGCGCCGTTCATGTCCTGCGGAGCGCGGCTCCCGGTCTATGCGCTCTTCGCGGCGGCGTTCTTCCCGACATCGGGACAGAACATTGTCTTTGTGCTCTACCTGCTTGGTGTCGCGGTGGCATTGTTCACGGGATGGATCCTTGCGCCGCGCTTGTTGCCGGTCTCGCCGAGACCGCTTGCCATCGAGCTTCCGGTCTATCAGGCGCCGGCCATCGGGCAGGGGCTTCGACTTTGCTGGGTGAGACTCAAGCAATTTCTGAGCGAGGCGGGCAGGACGATTGCGATTGTCGTGACCTTGCTCTCCTTGCTCAATTCCTTCGCGCCGGACGGTTCCATCGGCAACGAGGGCAATGGCCGCTCAATCCTGGCACTATCGGCGCGGGTCGTGACGCCGGTGCTCGGGCCGATGGGTATTGAGCAGGAGAACTGGCCGGCGGCGGTTGGACTCGTGACGGGGATCTTTGCAAAGGAAACCGTCGTCGGCACGCTCCAGGCGCTTTATGTGTCAGAAGGTGAGAGTGCTCGAGAGGCGCCCGACCCAGTCTCGACGGCGCAGGGCGCTATGCGCGATCTGGCAGGTGCGGGTGCGGGGCTAATAGCCACGCTGGCGGACCCTCTGGGGCTTGATCTCGGACCGATCGAGAGCTTTGCGGAAGCAGCCAGCGCGCAAGAGGTCGAGGCCTCCCTTTTCACCGAGCTTCGCGGGCGGTTCGATGGGGCGGCAGGGGCGTTCGCATATATGGTGCTCATCCTGCTCTATGTGCCTTGTGTGGCGGCGCTATCGACGATCTGTCGAGAGATTGGCGGGCTTTGGGCGAGCATCTCGGCGCTATGGTCCACGCTTCTGGCCTATGGCGGTGCGGTGATGGCCTATCAGGTCGGGACTTTTTCCCAGCACCCACAAAGTTCGTCCGTGGCTATCGCCATTTTCGTAGGGCTCCTTGCAGGTGTGGTGGTGCTGGTGCGGTCTTCAGTCGGGCATGCCGCGCCGGAGCGTGCTTAGCCTTGCCATGCCTGCGCCGACATCGGGCGAAGCTGCAGGAGGTCGACGGCGCGCGCCGCGATCTGCCGGGCGATCTCTCCGGTGGTTTCAGGGCACAGGTAGAAGGCCGGGACGGGCGGGAGGATCGTCGCTCCCATCTCTGTAGCGGATGTCATGTTACGCAGATGGGCAAGCGTGAGGGGGGCTTCGCGCGCCAGAAGAACCAGCGGGCGGCGTTCCTTCAGTTGAACCGAGGCGGCGCGGGTGAGGAGCGTGTCGTCCAGACCTGTGGCAATGGCGGCCAGGCTGCGCATTGAGCAGGGGGCCACGATCATGCCCGCAAAGGGCGACGAGCCGGAAGCGATCCTGGCACCGAGATCGGCAATTGGATGCGTCCTCTCCGCGAGGTTCTGCAACTCGTCATGGGCGTTCGGCCCGACTTCGAGCGCGAGGGTGCGTTCGGCCATGGTCGAGACGGTGAGGTCAAAAGTGATTTCGAGGCGCGACAGGTGTCGGGCAACCTCCAGACCGAGCAGAGCGCCGGATGCGCCGGCTAGGCCAAGGACGACATTTGGCTTATCCATGCTGATCCCTTTGCCATTCCGAGACGAGGGCGTCGGCGCGATCGAGATGGGCTGGATCATGGGTCATCACTTCGCCCCAGCTGCGGCGGGTCTCACTGCCGATCTTGTTGGTGGCGTCGATGCCGAGTTTCCCGCAAAGACCCTCTTTGGCAGAAGCGAAATCAAGATAGTCCATCGGCGTATCCTTGAGCACCATGACATCGCGGGCGGGGTCCATGCGTGTCGCCATGGCCCAGGCGATGTTATCCCATGAGCGCACGTCGATATCGTCATCCACGACGATGATCGTCTTGGTATAGCTGAACTGCGCCAGCATCCCCCAAAGCGCCATCATGACGCGCCGAGCCTGACCGGCGTAACGTTTGTTGATGGCGATCACGGCCATGCGATAGGAGCAGGCGGCAGGCGGCAGCCAGAGATCGCGAATTTCGGGAATCTGGGCGCGAATGACGGGCAGGGCGAGGGTATTGAACACTTCGCCAATGACCGAGGGTTCGTCAGGGGGGCGACCGGTCATCGTCGTGAGATAGAGCGGGTCCTTGCGATGTGTGATCGTCGAGACCCGCATCACGGGGAAGGGCTCGACCGCGTTGTAGTAGCCCGTGTGGTCCCCGAAAGGGCCTTCGGGTGCCGTGTCGCCCGGATGAACCCAGCCTTCGATCACGATCTCGGCGCGGGCCGGGACGAGAAGCGGCACGGTCTTGGCATGGGCCAGTTCGCTTCGTGCGCCGCGCAGGACTCCACTGAAGGCCATTTCGGAGATCTGTTCCGGAAGGGGGAGGGCCGCGGACAGGAGCGTGGCAGGGTCGGCGCCGAGCGCGATTGCCACGGGCATTGGTTCATCGCGCATGTGCCATGTCCGCGCATGGGCCGCCCCGCCACGATGGGCGAGCCAGCGCAGGATGAGCCTGTCGGGACCGAGCACTTGCGCACGATAGACGCCGAGGTTGTAGTCGGCGGCCTGAGCCGGATCAGAGCCATGCGGTCGGGTGTTGACGACCGGCCATGTGATGAGAGGGCCCGCGTCTTCAGGCCAAGGCGTTTGAATTGGTAGGGCTCCCAGGTCCGGGGCGGCCTCGATCTGCTGCACTGGCGGGCGTTTCATGATGTTGGGGCGGGTCGTCAGCGCGGTGCGCAAAGTCGGCCAGCGTGACATGGCGTCCTTGAGGCCCCGTATCGGAGCGGGGGCACGCAATTCGGCGAGAAATGCCCCAAGATCCGAGATCGCGGACGGAGCTACACCGAGCCCCGCCGCGACCCGCTCGGATGTGCCGAATAGATTTGCGACGACAGGAATGGAGGACGCTGCCGCGCCCTGCATTGCTTTGTCAAAGCGCAAGACCGGCCCATCCGCGCGCAGCATCTGCTGTTGGATCGCGGCCATTTCATGCCGCAGGTTCACCGGTTCGCGGATATGCAGAACCTGACGTTCCTCCTGCGCCCAAGCAAGGAACGAACGCAGGTCAGGAAATACAGGCAATGTCCTCATGTAAGGCTCCGCGGCTGGTGATGCAGCGTGTCTATCAGTGGCAACAGGCGGAGCTTTTGACTTTCGTCAATCATCGCGGCGATTTGACGGTCTACTCCTCGACGCAGAGCCAAAGAGGGGATGCCATGAGTGACGAGCTACCAGTGATACCGAAGGCGCTCCAGACTGCCATGCGACCGTTGCCATTGGGGCCGGTGTCGATCCTTCTGACGCGACTTGCCAGACGGGTCGCGGTGCGGCATCCGGATTTGTTTGGCCGCCTGGGGGACTATGCCGGCGCATGTTTCGAGCTTGATATGATGGACCAGCCTTTCGTGCTCGTCCTCGATCTTGGAAACGGCGCGCCGACCATGCGGGCGCGGCGTCGGAACGCGATCCGGGGCGCAGACGCGACGATCCGGGGCCCTGTCGCGGGGTTCCTTGGAATGATGCATGGCACTTGGGATGGCGACGCGCTGTTCTTTTCGCGAGACCTAATGGTAGAGGGAGACACCAGCGCGGTGCTCGCTTTGCGCAATGCAATAGACGACGCCGAGCTCGATCTCGTCGAAGAGCTCGGCCTTGGCGAGACCTCGCGAGCGCTCGTTCGCCGTGCCTTTGGCGTGGCGGAACGAATGACCGGGTTGCCGCTCAACCGACACCAGATGACGATGGATTTCTATTCATGATGGAACTTGTCTGTCCCGCCGGCACCCCGGCGGCATTGCGCACGGCGGTGAAGGCCGGGGCGCATACAATATACTGCGGTTTCGCCGACGAAACCAATGCGCGGAACTTTCCCGGCCTGAACTTCAGCCGCAAGGAACTTGGCGAGGCGATCATCTTTGCACATGGCCATGGAGCGAAGGTGCTCGTGGCGATCAATACGTTCCCGCGTGCTGGTGGCGAGGAGGTCTGGCACCGCGCGATTGCGGATGCGGCGGCGCTGGGGGCGGATGCGGTGATCCTCGCCGACCTCGGGCTCTTGGCATATACGGCCGAGCACCATCCGCAGCTTCGGCGGCATCTGTCGGTACAGGCGGCGGCGGCCAACCCGGATGCGATCAATTTCTATGCGGAAAGCTTTGGTGTGCGCCGTGTGGTGTTGCCGCGCGTGCTCACGGTGGCGGAGATCCGAGCGATCAATGCCGAGATCGATGTCGAGACAGAGGTTTTCGTGTTCGGGGGGCTTTGCGTCATGGCGGAGGGGCGGTGTTCGCTTTCCTCCTATGCCACGGGGCGGTCGCCGAACATGAACGGTGTCTGCTCACCGGCGAGCCATGTGGCCTATTCGCAAGAGTCGGGAGACCTTGTAGCGCGGCTTGGTGGGTTCACGATCCATCGCACCGCAAAAGATCAATCGGCCCCATATCCGACCCTTTGCAAAGGGTGTTTCACCTCACGCGATCAGACCGGGCATGTGTTCGAAGACCCCACAAGCCTTGATGCGACGAGATTGATCCCCGAGCTCGCGAAGGCGGGAGTGACGGCTCTCAAGATCGAGGGACGACAGCGCAGCCGGTCTTATGTCGAGAAGGTTGTGCGGGCCTTCCGGGCCGCTGTCGAGGCCGAGGCGCAGGGACAGCCGATGCCGGACGGTATCCTGGCGACATTGAGCGAGGGTCAGGCGGTCACGACGGGCGCCTATGCCAAGGTCTGGAGGTAGGACATGGAGCAGAAAATGGACCTCACGGTTGGAGCGAACCCGTTTTTCTGGGATTTGGAGACCACACGAGGCTTCTATGAAAAACTGGCAAAGGCGCCGGTTGCGCGCGTGGTGATTGGCGAATTGGTGTGCTCCAAGCGATTGCCGTTCGTGGCAAACGCCTTCCCGGAAGCGGTGGAGACGATGATGGCGGCGGGCAAGGATGTGGCGCTGACGACGCTGGCGCTCGTGACCCTGAAGCGGGAACGCAAACAGACCGCTGATCTCTTTGATGCGGGCGTCACGGTCGAGATCAATGACCTCTCTGCCTTGCAGCACCTGCCGGACGGGCAGGGCTTCTGGGTCGGGCCGTTGGTCAATGTCTACAATGAAGGGACGTTGCGATGGCTCGCCGACAAGGGTGCGCAGCGGATTTGCCTTCCGCCGGAGTTGCCGATCGACTCGGTGCAGCGACTTGCCGAGGTTGGACGGGAGAGCGGCGTGGCAATCGAGGTATGGGGGCATGGGCGCGCGCCTTTGGCGATCTCAGCCCGGTGCTATCATGCGCGCCTGCATGACCGGATCAAGGACAACTGTCAGTTCGTATGTGGCGAGGATCCGGACGGCCGGGATGTCGACACGCTGGATGCGCAGAAATTCCTTGTCGCCAACGGTGTGCAGACCTTGTCTCATGCGACGATGAGCATGGCGCGTCAATACGATCTCCTACGAGACGTGGGGGTGAGCGCTTTGCGGCTTTCGCCGCAATCGCGCCATTTCGGTGAGATTTGCGAGGGCTATGCGCGGGTGCTAGATGGGCGCGAAGATAAAGACGCGTTTGCAAAGGCGCTTCTGGCGCTGGTCCCGGACGGGGCGCTTGCCGATGGCTTCCTGACGGGAGAGTGCGGTGCGGACTGGTCGGGGGCGGCCTGACGGTTCAGCCCTTGTCAGCCTTGTGAACGCCCCTCGGCCTCGTTGATCAACCGTGTGACCCAGGCAGCCACCATGCTATTCGCAGGCACCCCGAGCGGAACCGCGGCGAGGAGTGCGTGAAGCGGGGCAAGCACGCTGACGCCAAAGACCTGAAGCATGAGGAACAAGAGAAACAGGTTGATGGCCACCGCAGCCGCGGTGAACGGGTAGAGCAGTAGCCAAAGGCGCAGGTTCGTCGGTGCAAAGAGGTTTTTCATGCGGCGCTCTCCCCGTGGTTAGTGGCTTGTGCCGTCGGAGAAGGTGATCTTGTTCCAGACGTTGTATTTCCCGGAGGGCTTGCGCATGGGCAACCGCCGGATTTCCTCGAGGGTTTCCGCGTCGTAGACGATCACCGCCCCGTCATCCTCCCAGATCGACACGAGGGCATGGCGCCCATCGCGGGTAAACTCGATATGGGCGACGGTCTTGCCCGGCGCAGGATCAAGCGTGCGGATGATCTCCAGGCTGTCCTTGTCAATTACATGCAGTTTGTCGCGGTTCGGTCCAAAGAATACATCGGCCCAGACATAGGGCGTGTTTTCATGGCTGCGCAGAAAGAAGCCAGGGCCATCTGTGTCGATGGTTTTGATCAGGGACCAGTTTGCAGTGTCGATCACGCTTAGCCGGCCTTCGCGCAGGTGCGGTGTTGCCATGACTTTGCGGCCGTTGCTGTCCCAACTGATTCCCGAGCCGAGATGCGGCATGCCGGGAAGCGGCAATTCCGCGATCTCTCGTCCGACGTCGAGATTGACCACGACCCCCTTGTCGCCGTCGCGGTTCGCACCGATGAGATTGCGGTAGTCGGGGGTGAAGAAGAAGTCGTCGAGCGGTTCCGAGACCTTGATCCGACGCCGCGCGAAGAGGCCTTCTTCGGCGCCGAGGGACTCTTTCATGTCTTTCTGGTGGCTATGAACGAAACCGTCGAAGAAAGGGCCGCCGTCTTCGGCCGTGGCGATTTCCCAGATCTCCGGAGCATCCTTCAGAGCGAGGATGAAACTCTGACGTTGCGGGGCCTGGTAAACCGCTGAGACGCGGCTTTCGCGGCCGTCATGGGCGGTCACGGTGCGGAGCTGTGCCACGCTGAGGTCTGTGGTCGACAGGATGGTGATGCTATGCGGCAGGTAGTTTGCAACCGCGAGCCATTTGCCGTCTGCGCTCATTGCGATGTTGCGGCTATTTATACCGGCGCGGACGCGACCGACCTCTTGCAGGGACCAGATGTCATATTTCTGCACCCAGCCATCGCGGGACATGATAAAGACATAGCGCCCGTCGGGGCTGAATTTCGGGCCACCATGGACGGCGAAGGGTGTTGGAAAGCGGTCGAGCACATCGAAGGTATCGCCGTCGAGCACGCTCACGTGGTGGTCGCCGGTCTCCACCACCAGCGTGATGTTCATCGGGTCCACGGAGAAGGATGGGGACGTCGCCGCGACATAGTCGGGGTTCATTTCACGGGTGGCGTCGATCTCTTTTGTTGTCCAGATCGGTGGTGTGGACAAAGGGGTCGCGATATAGGCTGCGACCGCTGCGATCTCCTCCTCGGAAAGGGTCTGTGCGAAGGCGGGCATCTGGGTGGCGACGCGACCATTGGCGATGATGTCGGTCAGTTTGGCGCCGCGCAGCCGTTTGAGCGCCTCCGGGATCAGGGCGGGGCCGGTGCCGCCGAGACGTGTTTCAGCGTGGCAGGAGGCGCACAGATCACGGTATATCCCCGCCCCCTCAGGGTCGGCGACAAGGGGGGATGCGGTCAGCGCGAGAGTCAGTGCCAGCGCGCGCAACGGTTTAGAAGAAGACATGCTCAGGGTCACGGCTCTTGCCTCGGAAAGGGGTCACATTCAGGCGATCACTCTCGTCGATACCGATCTCGGCATTCGAGAGATAGCAGGCCGGATCTTCGGCCCATGGGTCGCCCGTGATTTGAAGGGCGCGGATACGGGTATTGCCGCCGCAGACGTCCTTGAAAGCGCAGGCCCCGCAGCGGCCCTTAAGGGGGCGAGGGCGCTGGCGCAGAGTGGCGAGCATCTTGTCGTCCCCGGTCCATATGTCCGAGAATGGGCGGGATTTCACGTCGCCGATCGTGTAGTCGGACCAGTAGGTGTCGGGGTGGACAGTCCCGAGCGGTGCGATATTGGCGACGCCCAGGCCCGAGGAATTTCCGCCCCATGCCTTGAGATGTGCCTCGACATGGTCGGCGCGGGCCTCGTCGAAGTTGCGACGCACCCATTTCATGAAATACACGGCATCAGCATCATTGTTTCCGGTCACGATTTCAAGCGGTTCATCTTCGGCCACGGCAACCCAGGCGCGGTCGATCAGTAGTTCCATGGCGTGCCGGGTTCGGGCGCGTTCTGTATCGTCGCCGCGGTGTTTGTCACCACGCCCGGCATAGACGAGATGCGAGAGGTAGAACTTGTCCACGCCCTCGCTATCGCAGAGGTCGAGCATATCCTGAAGCATATGGGCGTTGTCTTCGGTGATGGTAAAGCGCAACCCCACTTTGATGCCGCGTTTCTTGGCTTCGCGCACACCTGCCAACGCCTCGTCAAAAGCCCCTTCCTTGCCACGGAACCAATCGTTCATGTCGCCGATCCCGTCCAGCGAGATACCGACATAGTCAAAACCGAGATCCGCGACACGGCGGGCGGTGTCGCCGACGATCTTGGTCCCGTTGGAGGAGAGCGCAAGGTGGCGAAAGCCCAGCGATTTCGCGCGCTCGGCCACGTCGAAAAAGAACGGGCTCGAGAGCGGTTCGCCTCCCGAAAGGATCAGGGCAGGGATCTGGAAGGCGTGCAGGTCATCAACCACCGCGAGCGCCTGCTCACGGTTGAGTTCGCCGGGGAAAGTGACGTCGGCGGAGGAGGTGTAGCAGTGACGGCAGCGCAGGTTGCAGCGCCGGGTCAGGTTCCAGATCACCACCGGTTTGACCGATCCGGTCGCGACGCGATGCCGGACCGGGGTGGGGTTTGTCAGTTCGTGCATGTATTGCGTCAAACGGAACATCGCTACGCTCCTTTCTTGAGGCGCATCCCGGTTTTCTTGAGGATGCGTTTCGAATAGAGAATGTCGTTTTTGCGGCAGGCCGAGCCGAGAAGGGCTTTGATCTCCTCGCGGTAGGTTTCGACCGTCTCCCGGTCGGGGCCGTGGATCATGGCGAACAGATTGTAGGGCCAGTCGGGCAGGGAGCGTGGGCGTAGATAGCAATGGCTCACGAAATCGAGCGCACCGATTTGCTCCCCAAGGGTCTCAGCCGCTGTGTCGATTACGTCCCAGACGCTCATGCCGTTGGCGACCAAGCCGAGCGCATAGTGGTTGGGGGCGATCGCGATGCGGCGGATGATGCCGCTGTCCTGCATCCGGCGCAGGCGAGAGATCACCTCAGCTTCGTCAAGGTCAAGCCATGCCGCGACCTCGGCATAGGGCGTTGGCGAGAGGGGAAGCCCGCTTTCGGTGGCGATCAGGAGGCGCCGGTCTGTCTGGTCGATGCTCATGCCGTGACCTTGAAGCCGATAAAGAACTCTTTCAGTTTCGGAAAACGCCGCACGGTGAGGCCGGTGAGCGCTTCGATCCGGTCCGCTGACTCGTGGATTTCGTCGGCCCTGTCGCAGGCGAGGACGAACCACATGTTGAGCTTGTGGACGCGTTCATAATTATGCGCCACCTCGGGCAGGGCATTGACCAAAGTCATGACCTCTTCGAATCTCTCGTCCGGTACCTGCATGGCGCAGAGGCAGAAGGCGCCGCCCATAGCAGCGGCATCCATGAAGGGACCAAAGCGGGTAATCGCGCCGATTTCGCGCAGACGCGCAATGCGGTTTATGAGATCGGTTTCGGAAATGCCAAGAGGCGCGGCAGCTTCCGCGAAGGGGCGCGGCGAGAGCGGGAAACCCTCTTGCAGCGTATTGAGGATCGCGCGGTCCGTGGCGTCGAGCGTGTCTTGGGGAAGGGGGTTGCGTCGCATTGCTCACGCCGCCTTGCCGTCAGCGCGCGCGAGCGTCGCGCCTTTTTGCTTGAAGCAGCGCAGGGAAAAGAGCGCCTTGTGGTCAACCCCACGAAGAGGCGGCAGGGCGCGGGCGCCTTGCAGGATGGTCTCGGCCTCCTCCCGGTCGCGGGCGTGGATCATGGAATAGAGCCGATAGGGCCAGACCCCCGGCACGGTCTTGCGTTGGTAGCACAGGGTCACGCCAGGGTGGCGGGCCAATGCGGTTCCGGCCTCGGCAATGCGCTCTTCGGGAATATCCCAGACGACCATTGCGTTCGCTGTCCAACCGATGGCGCGGTGACGCACGATCACGCCGATCCGCGTCAGGATGCCGGCCGTCTCTAGGGCACGGATGCGCGCAAGGATCTCTGCCTCACTTCGAGCGAGTTTCTGTGCAACGTCCTCGAAGGGTCGTGGCACTAGGGCCAGGCCCTGGCTCAGGGCGTGGAGAATGGGGCGGTCGCTTTCTAGAAGGGCGTTCAGATCCGGTGTGCCTGTTGGCATCAGAGTACGGGCTTGCCCGCTTAGAGAAAACCCAAGGTCGATATTGAAGGGGCGCACGAGGCGCAGGTCAAGGACCTCAAGCCCGGTGGTCGCGCGAATGCGATCGAGGCTTTCGGTGAGGGCGGCCTTGTCCGGGGCTGTCGCTACGAACCAGAGATTGACCCTGTCCTCGCGCAGGTAGGAATGATTGACGCCCGGCTCTGCCCCGACCTGAGCGGCGACCGCGTCAATACGGCTCTCGGGGACAGCGATGGCCGCCAAGGTGGACGCACCAGCGGTATTGGGGCGCACGGTGCCCCCCACACGGGCGATGCGTCCGGCCTCCTGAAGCCGGCGCAACCGGATCAGCACGTCGTCCTCAAAGGCACCCAACGTGCGGGCCATCCGGGCGAAGGGGCGTGTCTCGATTGGGAACTCGCGCTGGAACCCATCGAGAAGAGCTTGATCAAGCGTGTCGAGCCGGGAGAACATGGTTCAAAGTCCAGGTTGATGAGCGCGGGCGGTGAAGAAAATGCCGGACGGGGATTGGGCATCTATCTCGGCTTTGACTTCGAAACTATGCGTATCGTAGACGATGATCTTGTCGTCGTCGCGCGAAGACACCCAGGCCTCGGCGCCACGCGGAGCGAATTCCATGTGTAGGATCGCCTTGCCGGGTTCGAGGGTCTTGACAACGCTATGCGTGCGGCTGTCGATGACCTGCACGACGCCGTTGCGGGGCGTGGCGAAATTCACCCAGACATAGGGCGAGGCAGGTTGTGCGATGATGAAGACGGGCTGGCCGTGGACCTTTGTGCGCGCGGTTTCCTTGAGCGTATCGCGATCGACCCAGAGAAGCTCATGACGACCGACCGCCGGCAGGACGAACTGGCCCTCGGTAAAGGCCCATCCCTGAAGGTGGGGCATCTTGTAAACCGGCATATCGTCTTCGATCTTGCCGTAGTCTTCGAGGAATTTCCGCGGGGTTGGGAGCTCGTCCCAGAGGTCGATGGCGGTGACACCTTTTTCGCCGAATAGGCCGATCAGGTAGGTATGGCCATCGTCGGTCACCACTGCGTCGAAGGGGTTCTTGCCCACTTCACCGAGGTTGGTGACGATTGGGGCGGCGCCCGAGAAATCGCCAAGGAAGGCCTTGCCGCTGTCCCAAACTGTCCAGATGAAGCGGCGGCCCGGCAGGTCTGCGAGGCCGATGGTCTTGCCCTCGGCTGGGATGTCGGCCACGAGTGCGAGCGTGTCCGCGTCAAACACCTTGACGCCGCCGGGGGTGTAGTTGGAGACGGCGACAAGCGTTCCGTCGTCAGAGATTGCGCCGCCAATGGAGTTGCCGGCCTGAATCGTGCGGGCAACGACCTCGCGCTTGAGCAGGTCCACCTTGGTCAGGCCGCCATCGCGTCCGAACACATAGGCGAAACGCTCGTCAGGGCTATAGGTCATCGAGGCATGAGACAGGTCGCCAAGGCCCTTGATCTGTGCGATGGCCGCGTGGTCCGAGCGATCGACCAGCAGGACAGAACCGGTTGCCCGTTCGACGACAAGCCCCAGATCGCCCGTCGCATAGCTGGCATCCTGGGACTGTGCGGTGAGGGGCAGGAGGGCGAGGGCGGTAGCCGCGAGGAGACGTTTCATTCTTTCTGCTCCGTCTTGAGAAGGTAGTTCGCAATCCAAAGGGCTTCGTTATCGCTCAACAGCGGGCGCCAAGCTGGCATCGCCGTGTCGGGCACACCTTCGAGGATGATAAAGGCCAGCGTGTCGGCATCAGCGCCGTCGAGGGCCTCGGGGGTCAGCGGGCTTCCCAACCCGCCCTTCATTGTTAGCCCATGGCACGAGCCGCAATCCTGGATCAGCATATGTTCCAGTTCGTCCGCGCGGGGCGCGGAGATGCCCTCGGCTTGAGCACTCCCTGAGACTGTCAGGGTCGCGAGGCCGAAGATCAGACATGCGCGCAGGTCAGGCATAGGCAGCAACCAGTTCGGGGCAGCGATGTCCGGCAGCGACAGTGCCATAGAGCGAGACCACGTGTCCGATGATAAAGAGCACAGGAGCCGTAAGATCGCTTGTAGCCATGTCGTCAGCAATCTTGTCGAGGGTCGAGACTAGGCGGGCTTCGCGCGGCGTCGTGGCCGAGGCGATGGCCATGACAGGTAGGGACTCGGGCAGGCCGTTCTTGCGCAGCTTGCGGGAGATATCCCCGATATTCATCGCCCCCATGTAGACCACAAGGGTTGTGTCTTCGCTGGCAAGGGAAGGCCAGTCGAGATCGAGCGAGGCATCCTTGGCCCGGTGGCCGGTGACATAGCGCACACCAGTTGCAAGCCCCCGGTGGGTCAGCGGGACGCCTGTCGATGTGGCGGCCCCCTGGGCCGAGGTGATGCCGGGCACGTACTCATAGGGAACACCGGCGAGGCGGAGGTCTTCGGCCTCTTCGCTGCCGCGTCCGAAAATCAGCGGGTCACCTCCCTTCAGGCGTGCGACGCAAAGCCCCTTGGCCGCGAGGTCCACCAGAAGCGCGTTGATACCTTCCTGGGGTACCTTGTGGCATTTAGGTTGCTTGCCGACGTCGATCCGGCGTGTGCCCTTGGGCACGAGGGCCATGATTTCAGGCGAAACAAGGCGGTCATAGACCACCACATCGGCGGTATTGAGTGCTTTCACCGCTTTGAGGGTCAGCAGGTCGGGGTCGCCCGGCCCTGCGCCGATGAGGAAGACTTTGCCCTTGGTGAGATCTTTCATGGCTCTGGCTTTCTTGGCTATCTCAGGGAGGGGAAGTGCGGGAAGGGGGACCCCCTTCCCGCGCGGTGGCGTCAGTAAACGTCGCCACGGGTGTTGTAGACGTTGAACTTGCCAGTCGGTGTAATCAGGCGCTCGTCCTTGATTACTTCCTTCAGCTCAAGCGTCTTGTCATCGACCACGACAATGGCCGAGACCTTGTCCTTGGCGTTCCAGACGGAGAACCACACTTCGCTGCCATCCTTGTTGAATTCAGGCTGCACCACACGTGGCTGGCCATCCGCGATCCCGGCCCACTCGCCGATCGGCAGGGTGGTGTATTCCGGTTCCACGCCAGCCTTCATGTCGGAGATCTTGAACACAGCGACGGAGGCCGAGATCTCTGCATCCGGGTTCAGCGGCGCGTCGACATAGAGGTTGTCCGAGACCGGGTGGGTCTTGATGAAGAGCGAGCCACCCCCGAGGGCATAGAAGCTCTCGACGATTTCCCAGGCCTTGTCGGCGTGACCTTCCGGGTCGGTACCGATCAGGGCAACCGAGTCGTCGCCAAGGTGGGACGTGGCCCAAACCGGCCCGTGATCGGGATGCACGAAATTCGCACCACGGCCCGGATGCGGGGTCGCGCCGCCGGTATCCGTGATGGCGGTGAGCTTGCCTTCCTTGGTGTCGATCACCACCAGCTTGTTACGGGCGTTGGCGGCCGTGATGAAGTAACGATGGGTCGAGTCGAGGCCGCCATCATGGAGGAAACGCTCGGCTTCGATTTCGGTCGTCTTGAGGTTCTCGAGATCAGTGTAGTCGACCAGGAGAATCTTGCCGGTTTCCTTGACGTTGACGATGAACTCGGGCCGGTAGTGGCTCGAGAGGATCGCGGCAACGCGCGGCTCCGGGTGGTAGGACTGCTCGTCATAGATCATGCCGCGGGTCGATTTGATCTTGAGCGGCTCGAGCGTGTCGCCGTCCATGATTACGTATTGCGGCGGCCAGTAGGAGCCGGCAATCGCGTACTTGTCTTCCCAGCCTTCCATTTTCGAGGTCTCGACGGAGCGCGCCTCCATGCCGACCTTGATCTCGGCCACGGTTGCCGGTTCTTCCATCCAAAGGTCGATCATGTTGACCTTGGCATCGCGGCCGATCACGAAGAGATATCGGCCGGAGGCGGAAATCCGGCTGATATGAACGGCATAGCCGGTATCGAGCACGGCGTGTATCTTGTAGTTCGCACCGTCGATCAAGGCGATCTGACCGGAGTCGCGGAGGGTCACGGACATCAGGTTGTCGATGTCGATGTCGTTCATCTTCTCGGTCGGACGGTCTTCGGGAGCGACGACAACGTTCCAGCTCTCGCGCATCTCGGCCATGCCGTATTCAGGCGGCGCGGGCGGCTCCAGCAGTAGGTAGCGCGCCATCAGGTCGATCTCGTCCTCGGTCAGTTCTCCGGATGTGCCCCAGTTGGGCATGCCGGCGGGCGAGCCGTAGGTGATGAAGCTATGCAGGTAGTCATAGCCATTGTCCCGCGTGATGTCGGTGGTCAGGGGTTTGCCCGTCGCGCCTTTGCGCAGCACACCATGGCAGCCGGCGCAGCGTTCGAAGTAGATCTTGGTGCCGGTCTGGAATTCTTCCTGGGTCATGACCGGGTCGCCCTCTTTGCGGCCCGGAATCTCAACTGCGATTTCCGCGAGCGTGGTCATCGAAGGTTCATAGGCTGCGGCGGGGCCGTCAGCATGTTCGGTGGGCTTTTCCTCGGCTGCGACAGGCGAGGCAAGTAGGGCCATAGCCATGGCTGCACTTGAAAGAAGTGCTCGTCTGGCTGGAATTTGTCGGATTCTCATTGGGTTTCTCCGTTCCGCTGGTGAGGCATGTCCAAGTATGAATCACGCGTTCGTGAAGAGCCTTGACTTTTGTTAAGGCTGGAGGGGCACCGTCGGTCGCAGGGTGTGGCAGCGCCCAAGGAGGCGTTTCTTGACATGCCACGGGAGCCTGCCATGCGGCCCTTTCTTCGCTCTGTCCTATCCTTGTTGGTTTTGGCGGTTGCCGGTCTCGAAATGCCCTCAGGCGCATGGGCCGGCCCGGATGGCATTCCCGAACTGACGCTTTCCGAGGCGCAGATCGGGGCCATGCTTGGCGTCCATGCGCCTTTCTCCGTGACCCGTGTAGAGGATGGGGTTCCCGGATGGACCGTAGCCTCGGGTGAGCGTGTGATCGCCTATATGGCGTCTACATGGGAGGTGGCGGAGTCCGTCGGCTATTCGGGGCGGCCCTTGGATGTCGTGGTGGCGATTTCTCCGCAAGCAACGATCCTTGGCGCGATCCTGTTGCGCCACAGCGAACCTGTCCTGACGCTCGGGATATCGGATGAGGATATTGAGACCTATGTCTCGCATTTCAACGGCCATGATCTGCGCCGCGCCTTCGAGGAAAGTCAGGAGGCCCTGCCCGATGTGATAAGCCGCGCCACGGTTTCCACGGGTGTCATACGGGACGGTATCCTGCGCACGGCGCGCACCCTGGCCGCAGGACGCGGCCTCATTTCCGTGGGAGCGGGAATTGATCGGCTGACCTATGCAGAAATGGGCTGGGCGGAGTTGGTCAAGGCGGGTGCGCTTGCCGAGGCGCGGGTGACAATGGCGGAGGCATCGGTCGCCTTTGAGGGGGCGAAGGTACCTGTCGAGAGCGGGCCAGGGGATTTTCTACAGCTCTGGGCCGGGTTGGTCGATACGCCGAGCGTCGGACAGAACCTGCTCGGCCAGCAGGTCTTTACTAGCGCGGTAGGAAATCTCGGGCTTGGTGAAACGGCGCTCGTGGTGATCTCCTCGGGTCTCTATTCGCACCGAGGGACCGCCTGGCGACGCAGCGGGGTCTTTGACCGACTGACGATCACGCAGGGTGAGACACGGTTTCAGCCGACCGAGGACAGGTATCACATGGTCAAACGGCTCCGCGCAGATGGCGCGCCGGAGGTGAAGGAGATCAGCCTTTTCCGACTTCCGGCAACGGTCGATCCTTTGAAACCGATCAGGGTGGAGGTGCGTGCGACTCGCCCGGCGGAAACAGGTGGCGAGGTGGCGTTGCAGGTCGGGGCGGATTACGTACTTCCTAAATTCTTCCAGACCAGTCCGCCACCTGAGCACTCGCCGCTCTGGATCAGCGCCTGGCGGGACAGCCGCGCCGAAATTATCCTCGTGAGTGCAATGCTCAGCGCGCTTGGCCTTGTCATGCTGGCGCAGGAATGGCTTGTGCGGCGGCCAAAGCTATGGCGCTATGGGCGGATCGCGTTCCTGTCTTGCACACTCCTCGTTCTTGGGTGGGGATTGAATGGGCAGCTGAGTGTTGTTCAGGTCGTCGCGTTCCTGCAATCCCTGTTTGGGGGATTCCGGTGGGAAACCTTCCTGATCGAGCCGGTGATCTTCCTGCTCTGGGGGTTCGTCGCGCTGGGCGTCCTGTTTTGGGGGCGTGGGATCTATTGTGGCTGGCTATGCCCGTTTGGCGCCTTGCAGGAGCTTCTCAACGATCTCGCGGTTCGACTGGGAATCCGGCAGATTGCCGTGCCGCAGGCTCTGCATGAGCGGCTCTGGATCCTGAAATATACGGCCTTTGTCGCCATAGTGGCGCTCTCGTTTTATTCCATGCACGATGCGCTTGTGCTTGCCGAGGTCGAGCCGTTCAAGACGGCAATCTCCATGCGCATGATGCGTGCATGGCCGTTTGTCCTGTTCGTCGTGGCGCTCCTTGTCGCCGGGCTGTTCATCGAACGGTTCTATTGCCGGTACCTTTGCCCGCTCGGTGCAGGTCTGGCGATACCGTCGAAGCTCAAGATCTTTGACTGGCTGCATCGGCGCCCTCAATGCGGGCGGGAATGCCGAATGTGTGAGACCAAATGCACGGTTGGCGCGATCGATTCTGTGGGACGGATCAACCCCAATGAGTGCGTCCTGTGCCTGCGCTGCCAGGTGATCATGAATGACAGCACACAATGCCCGATCCTCAAGCGACGAGCGCGCAGCGGCGGCGGGAACGCATAGGGCTAGGCCCTAATCTGCGGCATTTGACTTTCGTTAAGGAGTGAAGCAGCCGCAGCTGCGAAGAGAGAGTGAGCACAGTCCCCAGAGCGAACTACAGGAGAAAGACATGACGGGTTTTGGGCGCCTCTTCACAGCCGGGTTCCGTATCTTCTTTCTCGCGGCAGGGATCTTCGCGGTTCTTAGCATGATCGTCTGGGAGGGATGGCTTGCCATCCATGCGGCGGGCGGCATGGTCAGCGAGATGCCTTTCTTCATGGCACCGCATCTATGGCACGCGCATGAGATGGTCTTTGGCTACGGCGGAGCGGTTGTGGCGGGTTTCCTTCTGACGGCGGCGCCGAACTGGACCGGGGCCAAGCTCGGGTCAGTGCCATTCTTCGCGACCCTGTCGGCGTTTTGGCTCGGTGGTCGGCTGGTCGTGTTCTGGTCGGGTGCCTTGCCTGAGTGGCTTGTTGCTCTTTGCGATCTAGCGTTCCTGCCTGTCCTTGCCATCCGTATTCTGCAATTGCTGCTCAAACGTCCCAAGCCACAGCAGCTTATCCTTTTCCTCGTGATCCTCTTCTTCTGGAGTGGCAATCTGATGATGCATCTCGAATGGGGCGGCGTGATCGACGATGGTGCCTGGATCGGAGTGCGGATCGGGCTTGTGTCCCTGTCGGGGCTGATCCTGATCCTCGGTGGACGCGTGACGCCAGCCTTTACCCGCAACGCGATGCTGCGTAGCGGGCGGGAGCAGGGCCTTCCGGGCGAACCTGACTGGCTCGCGCGCGTGGCGACGGTTGCGGCGCTCCTTTCGCCGGCGGGGCTCTTGCTCGGAGTGCCGGAGGAGATCTGGGCATCCGTTCTGATCGTGGCGGGCGGGCTGGGGCTTGCAAGGCTGACCGGCTGGCAGGGGCGCTGGGCGCTACGCGAGCCGATCCTGTGGGCGCTCCACCTGTCCTATTTCATGAACGCACTTGGTCTCATTCTTTTCGGTCTGGCGACGCTTGGAGCCGGGTCGGAAGTCGCCGCACTGCATGTCCTGGCGATCGGTGGCATTGGCGGGATGACCCTTTCGGTCATGACACGGGCGGCGCTTGGGCATACAGGTCGCGCGCTCAAGGTGCGCAGCGAAGTGGTCTTGGCCTATGCACTATTACCGCTTGCCGCATTGGCGCGGTTTGTCGGATCGGCCCTTCCCGAGTTCTACTATGCAGGGGTCCTGACCTCCGGCGGGCTTTGGATCCTGGCATTCACACTCTTCAGCGTGAGCTACCTGCCGGTCCTGCTCGGGCCGCGGCTCGACCGTTGATAGGAGGCGTTCTTGAAGGTTTCGCGTCGGCTTTTCCTTGGCCTATCTGCCAGTGCCCTCGCGGCGCCATGGGGTGTTCGCGCGTCTGCGGAAAGTCACGTGGCGCGTTGGCGCGGGCGCGCATTCGGAGCGGATCTTTGGATCGAGGTCGTGGACATGCCTGCCGCGCAGAGGCGCAGGCTGTGGAAAGATGTGAAGCGTGAGATCGGCCGCATTGCGACGCAGGTCTCGCTCTATCAACCTTCAGAATTGCGACGGCTCAACGAGACCGGGATCCTCCGGAATCCCACGCCTGACATGCTTGAGCTTTTCGAGTGGACCGATCGTTTGCATCGCGCGACAAATGGGGTCTTTGATCCGACAGTTCAGGTGCTTTGGCAGGCCTATGAGGCGGGGGGCGATGTCGTGGCGGCACGGGAGAAGACCGGCTGGCACAAAGTGGCATTCTCAAGAGAGCGCATCCGGTTGCGTCCGGGTATGAGCCTCACCTTCAATGGCATTGCACAAGGATATGCCGCGGATCGCATCGCGACACTGCTGCAATCCTCGGGGATTGAAGATGCCTTTGTCGATATGGGCGAGATCCATGCGCTTGGGTGCGCTGCGGATGGCAGGCTCTGGGAGGTTGGAATCGCGCGGGCGAACGGGGCCTTGGTCGCCACGCTGCCCTTGAGCAATCGGGGCCTCGCGACGTCCTCGCCGGGGGCTACGCGGGTCGGCAGGCAGAAGGCGTATCACATCATGCATCCGCAGGGCCGGCACCCGAAATGGGACACCGTTGCCGTATCCGCCCGCGAGGCGGTGCTGGCGGATGGGCTCGCAACGGCGTTCTGCCTGATGGACCGGGAGGAGATTGCCGCCTGCCTGTCCCGTTTGAATGATGTGCAAATCGCTTTCCTCGACTGAGCGCTGCTATTCCGCTCTGCAATTGACTTTCGTTAAGGAGCGACTCGGGGCGGAAAGACAGGTTCGGGCCAGTCAACAACTGCCAAGGGAAGGACACTCGCAATGCGCGAAGTCATGACCAAGAGCATGGCCCGCAATATCTTTTATGGCGGTTCCCTGTTCTTTATACTCATATTCATCGGGCTATCCGCCCATTCACACCGCTACATCGTCACGACCTCGACGAACAAGGCGACGCTGACCGAGAGCGTCGCGGCGGGGAAACACATCTGGGAAAAACACGCCTGTATCAATTGCCACACGCTTCTCGGGGAAGGGGCCTATTTCGCGCCGGAGCTTGCCAATGTCATGACGCGTTGGGGGGTCGAGGATGATCCCGAAGGCGCGTTCGACATGCTCAAGGGCTGGATGGATGCGATGCCGACCGGCATCGAGGGGCGCCGCCAGATGCCCAACTTCAACCTAACGGACGAGGAATACCGCGAATTGGCGGACTTCCTGCTCTGGACGAACACGATCCGTGCGCAGGACTGGCCCCCGAATGATGCGGGTTGAGGAGAAACGACAATGAAATATCAAACACAGAAAATCGCCTATGCGTATTTCCTGGTCGCGATGATCCTCTTCGCGGTTCAGGTGTCCATCGGCCTCGTCATGGGGTGGATCTATGTGGACGGGAACTTCCTGTCCGAGATCCTGCCGTTCAATATCGCGCGCATGCTGCATACCAACAGCCTTGTCGTCTGGTTGCTTCTCGGCTTCTTCGGCGCGGCCTATTACCTTGTGCCGGAAGAAAGCGAGCGCGAGATTCACTCGCCGAAACTGGCCTATCTTCAGCTCGGCATTCTCGTTCTCGGCACCGCCGGTGTTGTTGTGACCTATCTCTTCAATCTATTTGACGGGAATTTCCTTCTCGGCAACGAGGGGCGCGAGTTCATCGAACAGCCGCGCTGGGTCAAGGCGGGGATCGTCGTTGCGGCGCTGATCTTCCTCTACAACATCTCGATGACGGTGCTCAAAGGCAAGAAAACCGCGATCACCAACATCCTGCTTCTGGGGCTTTGGCTCTTGTCGCTGTTGTTCCTGTTTTCCTTCTATAACCCGGCGAACCTTGCGCTCGACAAGCAATACTGGTGGTACATCGTGCATCTCTGGGTCGAGGCGACCTGGGAGTTGGTGATGGCCTCGATCCTCGCCTTCCTGATGCTCAAGTTGACCGGGGTTGACCGTGAGGTCATCGAGAAATGGCTTTATGTCATCGTTGCCACGGCGCTCTTCTCGGGCATCCTCGGCACCGGCCACCACTATTACTGGATCGGTACACCCGGTTACTGGCAGTGGATCGGGTCGATCTTCTCGACGCTCGAAGTCATCCCGTTCTTCGGCATGATGGCATTCGCCTTCATCATGGTCTGGAAAGGGCGTCGGGACCACCCGAACAAGGCAGCCCTTTTGTGGTCGCTCGGTTGCGCGACGCTGGCTTTCTTTGGCGCAGGCGTCTGGGGCTTCCTGCATACGCTGCACGGCGTGAACTTCTACACCCACGGCACACAGATTACGGCTGCGCATGGCCACCTTGCATTCTTCGGTGCCTATGTGGCCCTGAACCTCGCCATCATCAGCTATGCGCTTCCGGTGCTAAAAGGGCGTGATCCCTATAACCAGGTGCTCAACATGGCGTCCTTCTGGCTCATGTCGGGCGGTATGGTCTTCATGACCTTCACCCTGACCTTTGCCGGTACTGTTCAGACGCATCTGCAACGCGTCAATGGCGAGTACTACATGGACGTGCAGGACCAGCTTTGGATCTTCTACGTGATGCGTTTCGGATCCGGTGTCGCGGTCGTGATTGGTGCCGCATTGTTCATTTATGCCATGCTGGCCAGCCGAAAAGCCGAGATCATCGCGCCCGGCAAACCGGCAAGCACCCCAGCGGAGTGATGGATATGGACGGATCATTCAACAAACAAGCGGAGGGGGCGGCGCATGGCGCCCCCTTCTACCAGCCGCAGGCCGACGAATGCGCGGTCTTCGAGGTCGCCTACGAGAACAGGCTTCCGCTCTTGCTCAAGGGGCCGACCGGATGCGGCAAGACGCGTTTCGTTGCGCATATGGCCGCTAGGCTTGGTCGCCCGCTCTATACGGTTGCCTGCCATGACGACCTGTCCGCGGCGGATCTGATCGGGCGCTACCTACTCAAGGGGGGAGATACAGTCTGGGTCGACGGACCGCTGACCCGCGCTGTGCGTGAGGGAGCGATCTGTTACCTCGACGAGGTCGTCGAGGCGCGCAAAGACGTCACGGTTGTCCTGCACCCGCTGACGGATGATCGCCGCATCCTGCCCATCGACCGCACCGGTGAGGAGCTCGAGGCGGGGGACGGATTCATGCTCGTGGCGTCTTACAACCCGGGATACCAGAATATCCTCAAGACTCTGAAGCCATCGACGCGCCAGCGTTTTGTGTCGGTCGAATTCGATTTCCCGGCACCGGCCCACGAGACTGCGGTGGTGGCGCGCGAATCCGGCTTGTCGGAGGACCGTGTTGCGCCGCTCGTGCGTCTTGCAGGCAAGTTGCGCGACCTGACGGGGCAAGACCTCGAAGAGGGGGTGTCGACACGCCTCGTCATCTATGCCGCCACACTGATCCGGCAGGGTATGCCCGTCGAACGCGCCATCAACGTCGCGATGATCGAACCGCTCAGCGATGACCGGGACGTGAAACGTGGGCTCCTCGATCTTGTCACCGCGATCTTTGGGTGAGGCACGTGGGACACGAGATCGAAATCGAACCGTGGGAACCCGAGGAAACTGTCGGGAAACTTTGGCATCGATATGCCAGCCGTCTGGACGCACCTGATGTCCACGACGGAGCCCGGGTCGGCCTTTCCGAGGTCGGCGGACGGCTGGCGATCTTATTCAGGGGACTTGGCGGCGATCCCGCCGTCGAGATCAAAGCCGTCGCAGATGAGGTGAGCCAGCACCGGCTCTCTTTGCGCCGACGGCTCGGGACATGGGCCGAAGCCGTGCCGCAGACAAGCTTTGACGGAGCGGCTCTGCGCCTGCCAGAGAGCCTGGCGGTTTTTCCTGCGCGCGAGGCGAATGCCGCGCTCTACGTTTGGCTTGTGGCGATCGTGTCGCAGGCGCCTGTGGCCGAAGACTTGCCAGATGACCCGTTGCAGGCCGATCTCAAAGCGCTTTGGCGCGTCATGAAGATGGTCGAAGCCGCCCTAGAGGCCGCGCCCGGTTTCAAGGGCCTTTACAATGATCTCTGTGCGGCGAGCCTGGCCTTGCGCCAGACACCGGCGCTCCCCCTCTGGGAGAACGCGGTCGAGGCGGTGATCCGCCGGATGCTTGGCGACGTGCGCGCGCTTGATGATCGCGAACAGGTGCTTTTTGAGGCGATCAGGACCGGAAAGACCGAGTATTTCACCGCCCCCCGCGGCTACCGCCCGTTTCGACCGGTGGCCCTTTGGCCGGTTCTGCGTGAAATGGGGCGCTCCGAGGCGACGGCTGTCGAGACCTGCGAGACGGAAGGCACGCCGGAAGAGGGCGACGGCACCACGGCCAAACGCGCCAAGCGCCGCAAGGCCGACCAGATCGAGCGCAATGACAGCTTCATCCTGCACAAGTTTGAAGCGATCCTGAGCTTTGCCGAGTTTGTCAATCTCAACCGCAGGATCGAGGAAGACGACAATGACGACGCCAAGAAGGCCGCAGATGACCAGGATGAGATCGGTCTCGGGCAGATGAGCCGCGCCCCGGCGACCAAGCTCAAGCTGCACCTCGACCTCGCGCCTGAGGATGTTGACCGTGAAACCCTCTCGGACACACATACCTACCCGGAATGGGATGTGAGGAAAGGGCGCTACATGCCGAACCATACGCGCGTCCTTGTCCGGCGGGCCGAGGCCGGGGTCGATGTCCCGGCCTTTCGCAGCGATCCGCACGCTGTTGCGCGTATCCATGCCGTCAGGCGGCGGTTTGAGGCTTTGCGGCCCGGCCGCATCTCGACGGTCGGACACCCGGATGGTGACGAGTTAGATATGGAGCGCGCGGTGCGCTCGCGGGTTGACCTTTTGGCGAGCGGTGAGGGATCAGACCGGGTTTGGCGGCAGACCCGCAACGAGGCGCGCGACCTTGCCATTTCGCTCTTACTCGATGTGTCGCGTTCGACCGAAGCGGCGATCCCGGGACACGGGCATGGGGGACGGTCCGTGATCGACGTGGAGCGCGAGGCGCTTGCCGCTTTTGCTTGGGGGATCGAGGCTTGTGGCGACGATTGTGAGATCAATGCCTTCTCGTCGCTGAAACGCCAGCGCGTGTTTCTGCAACAGGTCAAGGCGCTCCATGAGCCGATGTCGGCCGATGTCGAAGCGCGGATCGGCGCGCTGACGCCGGGGTTCTATACCCGTTTGGGGGCCGCGATACGCCATAGTTCCGCCGAGTTGTCCCGGCAGGCGCGGCGGCGGCGCTTATTGCTCATCATCACCGATGGCAAGCCAAACGATCTTGACCACTATGAAGGGCGTCACGGCATCGAAGACAGCCGCATGGCTGTTCAGGAGGCGAGACGCGCGGGACATGCGGTGTTCGGGGTGACCGTGGATCGCAATGGCAAATCTTGGTTTCCGCGGATTTTTGGGCGGGGCGGTTTTGCACTTGTTCCCAACCCTGACAAGCTTGTCGAGGCGTTGCCGAAAATCTATAGCGAGATCGTGGGGCGCGGATGAGCGAGACTGCCACGCAAGAGACGGGAAGCG
Organism: Shimia aestuarii; assembly: GCF_022814865.1. GTDB lineage: Bacteria > Pseudomonadota > Alphaproteobacteria > Rhodobacterales > Rhodobacteraceae > Shimia > Shimia aestuarii_A. Next base: position 87,998 of record NZ_JAKVRD010000009.1, read on the forward strand.
GGCTAGATGCCCTCCCGGGCGATTTGATGATGTGGGTTCTCATCATCTCCGAGCTCTTGGTCTTTGGGGCGGGGTTGCTCGCGTTTCTTGGTGTCCGGCTGACTGACCCGGTCGGTTTCATGGAGGCCCAAGCCCACCTGCACCGAACAGGGGCAGGGGTGAATACGGTCGTTCTGGTAACTTCGGGCTGGCTTGCGGCGCTTGCTGTCAAGGCCGTCGAGAGAGGCAACGTCTTGCGCACGCGGTTCTACCTTGTCGCGGCCGCCCTTTTGGGGGTGGCGTTCTTGTGGATCAAGGGGGTGGAATACGCTGCCAAGGAGGCGGCTGGGATCACTTTCGAGACCCATCCTTTCTTTACCTTCTACTACCTCCTGACCGGATTTCATGCGGTTCATGTCGTGGCCGGGATCGTGATCCTTGGTCTCGTCGGATGGAAGGCAACGCCTCGCAATGTCGAAACGGGGACGGCGTTCTGGCACATGGTGGACCTGGTCTGGGTCCTCTTGTTTCCCATCATGTATCTCTTGGGGTGAAGCGATGAGTGCGACTGCTGCCTGGGGTCTTTTGATTGCCTTCTCGATGCTCTCTACGCTGATCGCTTGGAGCGACGCAAACGGACCCGCGGTTGCGCTTGCAATCCTCGTGCTGGCCTGGGGCAAGGCGCAGGCGATCCTTCGGGTTTATCTCGGCTTGTCCCGGGCACCGGGCTGGCTGCGTGGATTCGCGCTTTTTCTTGGTTTATTCATGGTTTTTGCGATGGGTTTGGCCGTTGCGGGCGGTTGAGGAGTATAGGGCATGGGGTGGATCGAGTTCGGGGTTTCGATGGTGATCTTCATGGCGTCGCATCGGATACCCGCGGCCTTTGGGGTCAAGCGGGCCCTTGTGAGCGCGCTTGGGGCGAAGGGCTACATGCTTGCGTTTAGCCTTTTTTCCACTGCTCTTTTGGTCTGGGTGATTTCGGCGGCGGGCCGTGCGCCTGTGGTGGCGCTTTGGGATCAGACCAGCATGGCGCGTTGGGCCGTGAACCTTGTCATGCCCGTCTCGATCTTGCTTGTCGTTTTTGGCACGGCGGCTGCGAACCCTTTCGCGTTCGAGGGGCGCCGAGCGGGATTTGATCCGGTCAGGCCCGGCATCGTCGGGGTGACGCGCCAACCGCTTCTTTGGGCGCTGCTTCTTTGGTCGGGGGCGCATATCTGGGCCAATGGCGACTTGGCGCATGTGCTCCTGTTCGGCGTGTTCGCGTTTTTCTCCGTCGTCGGGATGCGTCTGGTGGAGCGGCGCAGGCGGCAGGACATGGGAGAACCCGCATGGGCAGAGCTTGCTGCGCGGACGAGCGTGTTGCCCCTAGCAGCGCTTCTTTCGGGGCGTTGGAAGCCACGCAGCGGCCCGTCCTTGGCGCGGCTTGTGCTGGCTTGTCTCATATGGATCACGGCCTGGCACGCACATGTGCCGGTCATCGGTGTCTATCCCGGACCCTGATCTCGGAATGCCTTGGCGAACTGCTCTGGAAGATCGAATTCCCTGAGGACCCGCGCGCGCGCCTCGGCGGACATCTTGCGCGCGGTGCGCATCACGATCTTGTCGAGCGCTTCTGCGGATTGTGTGTCAGCGAACGGGGCAAAGTACCATGTCAGGAACACGAAACAGGCGATGTCTTCTAGGGCCTGCACTTCGGGATCGCGTTTCAGCCGTTCTTTGCGTAGCATTGCGGCCACGCGCGCTGCATCGTCTTCCGAGTAGTCCGCCTCTCGCATGATCCCGGCAATGCGCTCACCATGCCGACGGCCTTGTTCCTTGCGCCATTCCAAATAGCCGATCCGTCCGAGCGGGTAGTCACTGCGCGGCAGCAGCCAGCGCTCAACATGCTGTCCACGTGCCGCGATCTGTAGATGTTCAGAAGCTTCGGGGAACAGGCGTTTAGCCTCGGCGCTCATGCGGTGCCCATAGAGACGTTCCGCAGGCTCACCGTTTTCGCGTTTCGGGTCTTGCGAATTGGCCGCATCAATCAAGCGCAGCGCAGTTTCGAGGCGGGCGCTCATGCTGTGTGCCATGAACTTGCAGGATCTTCTTCGATGAAATCGCGAAGGGCCTGCATGTCCTCGATGTCTGCAAGGTTCTGCTTGATGCGCACGCCGCATGTCTTGAGTTTGCCGAAGGCCCTGCTGAGGCTTTCGGGTTTCATGCCTAGGCGGCCTGCGATGAGCACCTTGTCATAGGGCAGAACAACACTCTGGCGGCCCATCTGGTCTTCACCGCAAAGCTCGACAAGGAACTCGGCGACCCGTTGCGCGCCGGTGCGTGCTTGAAGCGCCTCAATCTGAGACACGAGCGAGTGAAGATGTGCGAACGTTGCAGAGAGGATCGCGATGGCCACAGTCGGATCCTCGGAGATGGTGGCAAGCATGTTGGCTGCATCGACGCGCAGCACCGTGCAGTCCGTGGCGGTCTCAGCCGAGACAGGATAGGTGTCTTTGCGAAACGCGACGGCTTCGCCAAAGCTGTTGCCTTTGGTGAATGTGCCGACAACGGCCTCGGCACCATTGGGGGTAATCCGATAGAGCTTTACCCAGCCATCAAGCACGATATAGATCGCTTTCGACACTTCGCCCTGCAAGAAGATCGTCGCACCACGCTTCATCTCCACCGGCGTGGCCTTGGCCAGAATCTTCTCTTGAAGAGCTTCTGGTATGCTCTTCAGAAGCAGAGAATTCTTGGCAATCTGTTGATGGCTCTGAAGCACTTCGCACCTTTTCGTTCGCTCTTCCGTCTGCACAGAGACACCCGCGCCGGAATTCCAAGTCCACAATGCCGCCTTGAGAGAGATTACTCAAGCGCGGCCATCGGCCGGTGATCGGAAGAGTTCACCGCTGCGCAGCGAATAAACTTTCGTCGTATCGGGTCGAATGCCCCGGAGATTGCGACCTTCGTCCAATGGCGTGCGCCGCGAAAAGGTCCGAAATCTCACACATGTCAGGCACGACCAGCCGCGATGTTGTGGAGATCGGAAAATGAGAACACTCGTTGTTGAGAACGGCGACGCAGAGGGGGAGGCGCTCTACCAAGATGCCCTAGGGCATATCCAACGTAGCTATCGCGCGACGTTTGGCGCAGAGGGAGAAGCGCGCCCGGCGCGGTTGGTCGTTACGCTTGCGCCAAATGGTGAGATCTCCTGCGCCGCCGGAATCCGGCGTAGCGACGAGGGATTTTTCTCGCAGCAGTATCTCGATACCCCTGTCGGAGAGTTGATCGGGCGGATCAGTGGTCGCGCTGTGGACCCTAGCGAAATCCTTGAGGTTGGCGCTCTTGCCTGCGCCACGCCTTTTGCTGCCTACCCTACACTTCGCGCCGTGTTCGATTGGGGCCGCGCACGGGGCATTTGTTGGGGGCTATTCACAGCGACGGACGACGTGCGTCGTCTGATCCGACGGGCGCGGATTTCGCCCATTCTGCTGGCGCAGGCGGATGCCGCACGGGTGTCAGACCCGGTGCAATGGGGATCCTACTACACACATGACCCTTGGGTTTGTGCGTTTCGAGATCCAGAGCAAAGTGTGGGTGCAGATCTGTCGCGGGCGGAGATGGCGTGATGACGCAATATGTCTTCGACGCGGTATCACAACACGCGCGTGTCTCGCCGGGCCGTATCGCGCTTGATGACGGACAACGGCGGATTTCCTATGCCATGTTGGCGACTTTCCTGGACGCGACCGGTGAGGCGCTTGCGGGGGATTCTAAGGTGCTTGGGATCGCGTGTTCGGATCCATTAGATGCGGCGTTGGCCGATCTTGCGCTAAGCTATCATGGGCATACCGTGGTGCATCTGCCACCGTTCTTTTCCGAGGCGCAGATCGCGCATGTCGTGACAGCCGCGGGGATCAAGGGTGTCGTCGGCGCCTCGTTTCCGGGCGTCGAAAACCTCACGCTGGCGGCGCCGGACGCGGCTCCACCTTTGAAAGTGAGGTTGGCGCCCGCAAAAGCGGGGGGGCGGCGGATCATCTTCACCTCTGGTTCCTCGGGGCAGCCCAAGGGTGTTGTCATTGCAGAAAAACAAACGGCAGCGGCCCTAAACGGGTTGGAGCGGGCAATCGAGCCGGACCCGGCAGATGTTCATCTTTCGCTACTGCCTATGGCGCAGCTTCTCGAACAAATTGCCGGTCTCTATCTGCCATTGTGTGCCGGGGCGCAGGTGCGGTTCTGCGCTCAGGCGCTTCCGGCCATGTTTGGCGGGCCGATGGAGCCGGTGCTTGACGCCTTTGAGGTGGCGCATCCGACGACCACGATCCTTGTCCCGGCGTTCCTTTCCCGGCTTGTCGCGGCACTTCGGGAAACTGGGAAGAAGGCGCCTGAGAGCCTGCGGTTTGTCGCGGTGGGCGGTGCAGGATCTGCGCCTGCGCTTTTGACCGAAGCGATGTCTGTGGGGCTTCCCGTCTATGAGGGTTACGGGCTTTCGGAGTGTTGTTCTGTGGTGGCCATGAACCGGCCCGGGGATATGCGCCCCGGTACCGTCGGACAGTGCCTCGAAGGCATCGACGTGCGGATCGAGAATGGCGAGATTGTCGTTTCCGGGCCGACAGTCATGGAAGGCTATCTTGGCCAGCCATCGGTCACGGGAGACTGGCATACTGGCGACCTTGGCCGGATCGAGGACGGGCGTTTGATCGTCGCAGGGCGCAAGGATTGGCTCATTGTGACACCGGAAGGGCGCAATATCAGCCCTGAATGGGTTGAGGCCTGTCTCGGTGCAGACCCACGTATTCCCGCGTCTGGCCTATGCCTCGCATCGGATGGACAGCTCGAGATCATTGCCGCTTTGGCGGCGAAGGTCGACCGGGGCGAGGTTGCAAAGCGCCTCGCCGACCTACCGGTCTATGCCCGGCCAGCGCGGGTCATCTTCGTACCAGCTTCGCTTCCGGGGCTTCTCAAACCCGGTGGGGGCATAGACCGGAGCCAGCTTGCCGAGATTTCCAGGAACTGGCCCGCAGCCCCCCTTTCCTATGACATCAAGGAGTGTGTCGCATGACAACAACAAGACCTGTTGCCCTGATTACCGGGGCCGGATCAGGAATCGGGCGAGCGCTTGCGCATGAGGCTGCGCGAAACGGGTTTGATCTTATACTTGTCGGTCGCCGCCGTGCCCCGCTTGAGGAAACGGCGGCCCTGCTCAGGGCGCAGGGCCGCACAATGCTCATACCCGCCGATATCACGCGGGCGCAGGACCGTGAGAGGCTTGTCGAAGCTGTGGGAGCGCGGCTTGACCTGCTTGTGAACAACGCCGGGAGTCTTTGTGTCGGGCGGTTGACCGACATGAGCGACGAAGATTTGTCGCGTGTGGTGGGCACGAACCTGACTGCAACACTTCAGCTTACTCGCGATCTTGTGCCCGCCCTGACGTCGGCGCGTGGGCGGATCGTCAATATTGGATCGATGTTCGGGATGATCGGCTTTCCCTATTTCGGGGCCTATTCCGCGACCAAGTTCGCCTTGCGGGGGCTATCGGATGCGCTTCGTCGAGAGCTTGCGGAGTATAAGATCGCGGTCACCTACGTGGCGCCGCGTGCGACCCGCACCCCGGCCCAGAGCCAGTTTGCCCATCTTGTCGAACCCTTTGGCATGAAGATGGACAATCCCGAGCATGTCGCAAAGCGTGCGTGGGATGGGGTCATGGCGGGCAAGAACATGGTCTATCCCGGCTTTGGCGAACGCCTCTTTGCCTATGTGCAGGCGCTATTCCCATCTCTCATTGATCGCGCATTGACCCACAAGGCGGGCACGCCACGTGCGCAGGCCGCTCTTAATACCTTCAACACACAGAAAGAAACCTGAGCTATGAGTTACAATATCATTCGCCCAGAGCATGACGCACAATCGCCAACCGAGGCCGGCGTCCTGTCGAAGATACGCGGCGACCTTGAGCGCGATGGATGGACCCTATTGCGCGGGTTTCATCCAGATATGGCGGCGTTCAGCGCTTTGACTACGGCGCTTTGTAAGAAGATCACCTTTGATCCGGCGCGGGAATATGGCGACGCACAGACCCAGAAGGTCGATGCTGGCACAGGTCCGATCGGGCTTCATACTGAGAATGGCAACACGCCAGTCTGCCCCGACATCGTCGCCTTCTATAGCCCCGTTGCCGCCTTTGAGGGGTCGCAGACGACGGTGTGCGACGGGCGCGCAGTCTATGAGGCTATGGATGAGGCGCAGAAGACGCGCTGGCAACAGCCGATGATGGTTGAACGCTACCTGCCCGAAGACCTTTGGAAACGCTATCTTGCGAATGAGCACCCGGCGATCACGCGCCCAGAGGAGGTCACGCCGCGCCATATCGAGGAGTTCCGCGCAGCAATCCCGAACCAGGATTTCGACCTGCTCGAAGACGGCGGTATCAACTACCGACTGACGGTTTCGCCTGTGCGGGCCTCGTCGCTTTCCGGAGGGCAGGGCTTTGCCAATGCGGTGCTTGGTCCATCGCACAACTATGCGCCGCCGCGGTATAGCTTTGGCCCGGACGAGATCATTGAGCAGGATGAGATCGAAGAGCTTCGTTCGCTTGCCGAGACCTACACGCAAGAGATCAACTGGCAGGACGGGGATATCGCCGTGCTCGACAATACCCGCGTGATGCATGGCCGCCGCGCCATCGTCGACAACAATCGCCAACTTTTCATTGGCATGGGCAACCTCTGATCCCGTGCAGCGACTTTCCAATAGCAGACTGGAGACAAGACAGATGACACGTATCACTTCGCTTATCCTGATGGCGGTATTCGCTGCTGGAGCGGCTGTCGCCGACCCGATTGAAGGGCTTTGGCGCACGGCCCCCGACGATCACGGCGATATCGGCTATATCCGCGTGGCGCAGTGCGGATTGACCTTCTGCGGCACGCTTGAACGTGCGGAGAATGCGCAAGGTGACGCCATTCAGCCAGATACGATTGGCCGCAAGATCGTGTGGGATCTGTCTGAGACGAAGGGCGGTCAATATGAGGGACGCATCTATGCCCCGGACCGGGACAAGGAATACATGTCGAAGGTTGAGCTTGCGGGCGACCGAATTTCCGTCAACGGTTGTGTCCTCGGCGGCCTGATCTGTCGCAATGGTGGGCATTGGGCGCGCGTGCAGTAACACGGTCTGATTTTGCCGACTGGCAAGAAACCACTCAGGTCGCCCATGGGCGGCCTGTTCTGCTTGCCCCTGGGGAAGGAATGGCGCACATCTCTTGGGGCGTCGTATTTCCGATGCCAAAGACCCAAGGCATTTCGCGCGAAGGGATAGGTCCATGAAGGACAGGACACTCAAACTCGTTACGCTCTTCCTTGTCAGTAGCGTCATCTTTTTCCTGTTTGATGTGGCAAGCGATATCTACGATCGGGTGATCGCAAACACTGGAACCAATGCGCTCGACCTGATCCATCTTGCCTTCGAGATCTTCTCGGCGGTGGCGCTTTTGGTGGCGATCAAGATCCTTGTGCAGCGGATGCTCTGGCTGAGTGCGCAGAACAAGGAAAAGGCCGAGTCCCTCAAGTTTCTACGCGGCGAGATGGATGCTTTTGTGCGCGAGAAGTTTGAGGGTTGGGCCTTGAGCCCGGCGGAGCGCGATATTGCGATGTATATGCTAAAAGGGCTTAGCATTTCGGAGATCGCTGTCGCGCGATCCACTGCGGAAGGCACAGTCAAGGCGCAGACGTCTAGCATCTTTCGCAAGACGGGTGTGACCTCACGGATGGAGCTGATGAGTGTTTTCATGGATGAATTCCTCGACGTGGGTCAGGCGCTCCACAGCAACTAGATCCCGTTTGTCGAGGTTCTGAAAGCGGCTCATCTCGCATTGCGCAGGGTCGCGTCACGCCGCACGCGTGGGTGAGGTGGCTAGCCGTGACCGAACTGTGCTTTGTGCTCAGAAACGAAAAGCGCGCGGGCGGCTCACCCGGTTCTCGTTACGCGATGCCGCGCAGAAGCTCGATGAGTTTGTCTGCGTCAGCTTTGCCGAGCAGAGATTCAAATGCTGCGTCTTGGTCCTGAACCTCTTGGCGCACCTGCAGCATCCGCTTTTTGCCAAGCGCCGTGGCGAGCACATTGATTTGTCTATGATCCGCCTGCGCGACCTGACGGTGTACCAGACCATCCGAGACCATGCGGTCGACCAGCTTTGTCAGGGTAGGGGGATTCATCAGCACGATCTCTGCGAGCTGCCCCATCGTAAGCCGTTGGTCCGTCTCGAGCGTTTCGAGAATCCGCCAAGCTTCGATCTGGATGCCGTGTTCCTTTAGGCGGGCATTCAAGGAGGCGGACATCTTTCGATGTGCCGCAGCCAGAGCATACGACAGATAATCCTGGATTGGGTTTGCGCTCGATTCCATGGTGGTCACTTCTCCACGATACTCGGAATTTATTTGACTTGGAAACTAAGATCAATTGGTATGTAGCGGTTCCTGATCCGCTAGGGAAGGGTTGAACCAGTTTGAACACGCTACCAGTTGTTCCAACCGAGCTTGAGGAGCTGCGCGATGATCCAGTGTTGCGCGGCAAGGGCACCTATCGCATTGCGCTCCTCATTCCCCTTTGTGGTGCAGCCGGCCTTTGGGCCCCGTCCTGTATCTCGAGCGCGCAGGTCGCCGTCGAGGAATTGAACAGGGCGAACGGGATTGATGGCCGCAAGGTCCAGCTCATTATGATTGATGCGGCCATGGAGGCGAGTATCTCGATCGAAGAGACCGTCAACGACCTGATCGAAACGAATTCCATAGATGCGATTGTCGGAATGCACATCAGCGCGATCCGTCAACGTCTCAGCAAGATTGTTCGCCAGCGCATCCCCTACATCTATACGCCGCTATATGAAGGCGGAGAGCGTACGGACGGTTTGTTTGCTATTGGTGAAACACCGCAAAAGCAACTCGGCCCATCGATGCAGCATATTCAGAACGAGTATCGCCCGCGCAGTTGGGCCTTGATCGGAAATGACTACGTGTGGCCCAGAACATCGCATAGTTATGCCAAGGCCAAGATTCAGGAAATGTCGGTCGGTCTCGCATATGAAAAGTACCTCCCGTTTGGCCTCAAGAGTATGAGTATGTTCGTCGAGGAGATCTCCCGATCCGGCGCGGAAGCCGTGCTGATCTCCCTCGTCGGACAAGATGCTGTCGCCTTTAATCGGGCTTTCGGAAAGGCCAAGTTGCACGATCGGATGGTGCGATTGTCCTGCGCGATCGAAGAGAACGGGTTGCTTGGTTGCGGTGCACAGAACAGTAAGAGATTGTTCGCGGCATCGTCCTACTTTGGGGCTCTACCGACGGATGCGAACCTCGCCTTCAAGGAAAAATACTACCGCGTCCACGGAGATCAGGCCCCTGTGCTGAACGCCCTCGGACAGTCAACATACGAAGGGGTGCATTTCCTCGCAGGATTGATGCAGGGCCATGCTACCGTTTGGCGCGAACATAGCGTCTCACCTTCCTTGCCAGTGATTCACAGAAGCGGTCGCAAGCGCGCGTCATCGAACAAGAGCGAACGGGCTCCGATCTATCTTGCGCGGGCGGATGAGCTTCAGTTTGAAGTTATAAAAGAGTTGTAAAACATATATTTAAACGTTAAAGATTTCCAATTCAAATTATTTACTTGAAATGGAAATCAAATTCTCCCACGCTTTCCAGAACGAATGGATCGCGGACCGCTCTGGCCGACGATCGGTCACATGGGGAGATATGCCTTGCTTTGGGTTGTCCTGCTGGTTCTGCTGGTAATCGTCGCGTTGGTCGCGATTTGGTTTCTTCAACGCTATTATGCAAAAGCCACTCTCGATACCGCACTGGTGAGAACGGGTTTTGGCGGATCGCGTGTCATTACGGATGGCGGGTGCCTGTCGCTGCCTATCTTGCACCAGGTGCAGAAAGTTTCGATGGGCGCGCTCACCTTCGGTATCAACCGCGAGGGACGTGATGCCGTCCTGACCCGCGACAAGATGCGGGCCGATGTTCAGTTTGAATTCGAGCTTCGCGTTGCCCCGACCAAGGAGGGCATCTCAACCGCGGCGCAGGCGTTGGGATCGCGGATTGCCCGTGGCGGCGACACGGTCAAGGATGTCTTTGCCGGCTCTCTTGTCGATGCGATCCAACGGGCCGCCGCGGTGCGCACCCTCGAAGAGATTCACCTCGACCGCTCTGGTTTCTCCGATGACGTCGCCAAGGCGATTGAGGCTCAGGCGGCCAAGTTCGGCCTCACGCTTGTGTCGGCCTCCCTCCTCGCCGTGGATCAGAGCGACCTGAGCCAGTGGAACGAGAATAACGCCTTCAACGCACAAGGGATGCGGCAACTGGCGGAGTTGGTGGCGGATCAGCGCAAGGAACGCATTCGCATCGAGACGGAGGCCGAAGTCGCCGTGCGCGAAAGCCACCTTGCCCAGCATCAGCGACAACTCGAACTGCAACGCGCTGAGCGTGAAGCCGAGATCGCCCTTCAAGAGCATCTTGCCAAGCTTGAGGCCGACGCCAAGTCCCGAGAAGACCGGGCGCGCGATGAAGCCAAGCTCGCCAGCGAGACAACCCGGATTGAGAATGAGAAGCGCATGAAGGCAACGCAGGTCGAAAGCGACGAAGCGCTGCGCAAGGCCGAGATGGCCGCTATTCGGATGCTCGAGGAAGAGAAGATCAACAACGACATCCGTATCGCCAAGAAACGTGCCCAAGAAGCCGAAGCACGCGCCGAAGAAGAAGAGGCGCGGGCAAAGGTCATCCTTGCCGCCGAGAGTGTGCAGGCCCAGAAGGAGCGCGCCATTGCAGAGCGCGAACGCGAGATCGCCCACATGAAGCAGGAAAAAGAGCTTTCGCTCGAAGGTGCCAAGGTCAAGCGCGATGTCGAGACGCTTCTTGAGAAGGCCAAGGCCGACGCCGCAGTGAAGACCAAGGCCAGCGAGGCTGAGCGTGCCCGAATGGAAGCGGAGGCCGCCGGACGTGTGGCGTTGAACCAGGCCGAGAATACGCTTGGTGACGCCGTGATCCGGATGCGTCTCGAAGAGCGCAAGCTCGATCGCCTCCCAGAGATCATGACCCAGATGATGAAGCCGGTTGAGAAGATCGACTCGATCAAGATCAACCAGATTTCCGGCGCGGGCAGTGTGTCTAATGGATCGGGCGAAGGCGTTGATGGCGCATTCGGCGCCGCCATGGACCAGATCCTAGGCATGGCCGTGCGCTTGCCTGCGATGAAACAGATGGGCGAGGAGATCGGGCTTGATTTCGATGCCAACCTCGCCGGGCGGACCGCGGACTACGCCAACCGTATCAAAGACAAACCAAAGACCGAGAAGTGACGGGCGAACCGTCCAGAACCCCAACCGGACCTACAACAGGAAGGAAAATGAAATGTCACTGAACCGCCGAAACTTCTTGGCAAGCACCGCGGCCTTCGCAGGCGCAACGATACTGCCCCGAGTGGCCCTTGCCGCTGACACGATCAAGATGGGGTCGATCCTCGACACCTCTGGTATTTTCGATGCCTATGGCAAACCGATGGACATGGCGATGCGCCTCGCCGTCGATGAGATCAATGCCTCTGGTGGCCTTCTCGGCAAGCAGGTCGAGGTCTCTGCCTACGATACGCAATCGGACATGGCGCTCTACTCGCAATACGGCCAGCAATTGACCCGCCAGGACAAGGTCGATGTCGTGCATGGCGGTATTCTTTCCGCTTCGCGCGAGGCCATTCGCCAGACGATGCGCAAGACCAAGACGCTCTATTTCTACAACGTGCTCTACGAGGGCGGTGTCTGTGACCGGAACATCTTTATCAACGGTGTCACCCCGGCCCAACAGGTCGAGGCCCTCGTGCCCTACGCCATGGGTAAATCCGGCAAGAAGGTCTACATCCTCGCGGCCGACTATAACTATGGTCAAATCACGGCGCGTTGGATTCAGAAATTCGTGGCCGACAATGGCGGCGAGACCGTCGGCATCGATTTCTTCCCGCTGGATGTGAGCGACTTTGGCTCGACTATTGCGAAGATCCAGTCGGTCGGCCCCGACCTCGTTATTGCCCCCCTTGTTGGTGGCGCGCACCTGTCGTTCTTCCGCCAATGGGCCGCCGCTGGCATGAAGGACCGTATTCCTCTCGCTTCGACGACGCTCGGCGTCGGCAACGAGCACAAGGTCCTGACCCCGGAAGAGGGCAACGGCATCATGGTCGCCTACAACTACAGCCAGGAACTCGACACCCCCGAGAACGCCGCCTTCAAAGAGAAATGGGCCGCCGCCTATGGCGATAGTAACCTGATCCACGAGATCTCTGTATCGCACTATCAGGGCATCCTGACCTGGGCCGAAGCGGTCCGGCAAGCGGGCTCGCACGAACGCGACGCCGTGATCGAAACGCTTGAGTCGGGCCTTTCGATCAATGGCCCGGCAGGCAAGGTCACGGTCGATCCCAAGACACACCACGCCGTTCTCGACGTGCATCTCATGGAGTTCGAGAACCAAGGTATGAAAGTCGTCGAAACGCTTCCGCAACGCCAGCCGATCGACACCCAGGCCGTCTGCGATCTCGAGGCCAATCCGAACGACAATACGCAATACGAGATCGAAATCTGACCTCCCACAGATTTTGGCGGGGCGGCCACGTCGCCCCGCTGACCTTGGCTGCTCTTCCCCTATTCCAACGGACTCTCATTCCCATGGATTTAACCGTCGTCATACTTGTCGAAATGCTCTACGCGGTGGCCTCGCTGGTCCTCATCAGCGCCGGTCTCGCGGTTGTCTTTGGCATGATGAAAGTGATCAACCTCGCGCATGGCGAGTTCATGATGATGGGCGGATACGCGACCATCACCGCCGTGAACCTCGGTGTGAACATCTTTATTGCAATGCTTGTGATCGCGCCGATCGTCGTTGGGTTGATCGGTCTCGTGGTGGAACGGTTGGTGATCCGCCATCTCTACGGGCGGCTCGTCGATACGATGCTGGCCACCTGGGGGCTGAGCCTCTTCTTCATCGGCCTTGCCACCATGATTTTCGGCAATACGACGACCGGCATCTCGACGCCGATCCCCGGTTTTGCCATCGGCAACTACCAGATCAACGGCTACAACTTCTTCATCATCGTGGTCGCCATCCTGCTCCTGATCGGGATGCTGACGATCCTCAAGGCGACACGCGCCGGGCTGATCGCGCGCGGCACGATGCAACGCTCCGACATGGCGGCGGCGCTGGGCTATAGCCCCGACCGCATCTACATGGCGACCTTCTTCTGCGGCTCTGCCCTCTCCGGGCTGGCGGGCGCGGTCCTAGCCCCTCTGGTCGGCCTCGTCCCGACATCGGGCGGGGCCTATATCGCCAAGGCCTTCATCACGGTGATCGCGGGTGGTCCCTCCCTCATCGCGGGACTCTTCTCGAGCGCGGGCATCTTCGGTGTCGTGAACCAAGTCTTCACCTTCGCCGTCTCTCCGGTCATCGGCGAAGTCGCCCTTCTCGTGGCCGCCGTCGTCCTTCTGCGTCTTCTGCCGCAGGGCATTACCGGCAAATTCTTCAAGGGGAAGCTGTGATGCAAGGGAGCCTTTCAAGAGACGCCATCACCACCATCCTCGTCACCGCGGTCCTGATCTGGGTCATGCCGTTCCTCATCGGCACCTATACGCTGACCGTCCTGATCGTCTATGGAATGCTCGGGCTGAGCCTCGGGTTGATTTGGGGCTTCGGCGGAATCCTCTGCTTTGGTCAGGCTGCCTTCTTCGGTCTGGGTGCCTATACCTATGCCATCGCCGCGATCAATATCGGGGAAAGGACGCTTCCGATGATCCTCGCCGTACTCGTGCCGGGGCTCTTTGCGGCGCTTCTCGGGGCGATGATGTTCTATGGACGGCTGAACGACGTTTACCTTGGCGTCATTACGCTGGTGGTCACGCTGATCCTTTTCAAGTTCATCAACTCGACCGCGGGACCGCAATACGTGATCGGCAACGCGCGTCTTGGTGGGTTCAACGGCATCCCCGGCTTCCAGACCCTGAACATTCCCGGTCGCCCGGATGCCTACATCTGGGGCGATAGCTATTTCTATGTCTGTGCAATCCTGCTCGGTCTGGTGTTCTTCCTCGTATCCGCCCTGCTGCGATCGAGCTTCGGCCGCATCGCCGTTGGCATCCGCGAGAACGAAACCCGCATGTCCCTCATGGGATATGACGTGCGCATTCGCAAAACCGTTCTCTTCGCGACCGGCGCAGCCATCGCGGGACTGGCGGGCGCGCTTTTCGCCAACTGGGCCGAGATCGTCACCCCGAGCCTGTTTTCCCTCGGCCAATCCGCCGAGATCATCATCTGGTGCATCGTCGGCGGGCTTGGCACGCGCTTTGGCCCGATCCTTGGTGCCGCCGGGCTGGCCTACCTGAAATTCCTCTTGGGGCAACAATCCATGATCGACAACACGCTGATCACCGGTCTGATCCTCGTCCTTTTCGTTCTCTTCCTGCCCAAAGGCGTCGTCCCGGCGTTGGCAGGTCTGTGGAAGGTGAGCTTTGGCCGCCGCCCCCTGGGCCGCATCCACCAGCAACGCCGCATGAGAAACAGGGAGCGTCAGAATGGCTGAAACTGTTCTCGAAACCCATGGCCTCACGATGCGCTTTGGTGGCGTGGTCGCATCCAACAATGTTGATTTTAAACTCCGCGCGCGGGAGTTGCGCTGTCTGATCGGCCCGAACGGAGCCGGGAAATCCACCTTCTTCAAATGCGTCACCGGATTACAGACCCCGACCGAGGGCGAAGTCTACATGCGCGGCATCGAAACGACCCAATGGATGCCGCATCAAATCGCCTCGCTCGGTGTTGGCATCAAGACACAGACGCCGAACGTCATGGATAGCCTGAGCGTGTTCGAGAATATCTGGCTCGCCGCGCGCAGGTTTCATGATGTGCAAGACGCTAACCGGAAGACGCAGGAAATCATTGATCGTCTCGCGCTTGGATCAATCGCACGGGATGATCTTGGACGTCTCGCCCATGGCGAACGGCAGCGGGTCGAGCTTGGCCTCGTGGCGGTCGGCGATCCGTGGCTGGTGTTGCTCGACGAACCTGCTGCGGGGATGAGCGCCGAGGACGTGGAACGTATGACGGCCATCATCCACGAACTCAACAAGACCGCGGCGATCATCATTGTCGAGCATGACATGCAGTTCATTCGCTCGATTGCCGAAATGGTGACGGTTTTCCACCAGGGAGAAGTGTTGATGGAAGATCACGTAGACCGTGTCATGTCGGACCCCACGGTTCGCAATGTCTATCTTGGAAAGAAGGCCTGAGATGACGGAAGACGCGACAGAGATTCTAAAGGTCAAAAGCCTCTCCGGCGGCTATGGCAAAGTGCCGATCCTGCACGGGATCGACTTCGCCGTCGGCGAAAACGAGGTGGTGGGCATCCTTGGCCACAACGGCATGGGCAAGACCACCCTGTTGAAGACGCTCATGGGTTTTCTGCCCGCAGGGTCTGGGGCGATCCGGTTCCACTCCACTGACATCACCGGCATGTCGCCCTTCGAACGCGCAGGGCTTGGCCTCGGCTATGTACCGCAGGGGCGGGGTATCTTCCCTCAGCTTTCGGTGCGCGACAATCTGCGCTTTGCCTGGCACGAGTATGCAGGTGCCTCCGAGCAGGATGTCATGGAGGCCGTGCTCTCGGATTTTCCGCGCCTGCGCCCGCTTCTCGATCGCGATGGAGGTGCCCTCTCAGGGGGCGAGCAACAACTGCTCGCGCTTGCCCGCTGCCTGATGGGCGATCCGGACTTCCTCTTGTTGGACGAGCCAACCGAAGGCATTCAGCCCTCGATCATCGAGGAGATGGGCGAAACCCTCCTTGCGCTGCGCAAGAGCCGTGGCCTTTCCATCCTCCTCGTTGAACAGAACTTCGATTTTATCGCTGACCTTTCTGACCGCGTGCTCGTTCTTGAGCGTGGCCGTATCACCGGCGCGTTGAGCAAGGTCGATCTCTCGGATCAAGCCAAGGTCGATCAGTTCCTCGGCTTCGGCGCCGCGCGATCCACCCGTGGCCAGGCAGGGGGCTCTCAGAAAATCAAGTCCACTCCGACAACACCTTCTCAATATCAGGCGGCACAAGCGACCGAGCCGGCTGCCGCAACTGTGGTGACCAACATGACCATTAGACGACCGACCCTCTCGCAGATGCGCGACATGTCCAGCCGGTTCGGAATGAACCTCTCGGATGCAGACCTCGAGGAATACCGCGAGATCATCGAACCCTACATGCAGGCCTATGACCGGCTCGACGCGATGCCGGATTACCTGCCCGAGGTTCGTTACCCTCGCAGCCCCGGTCATTTTCCGAACCCATCGGAGAACCCCCTCAATGCCTGGTATGTAAAGACCGAAGTACGGGGCGCTCCGGATGGCAAACTGCGCGGCAAACGCATTGCGCTAAAGGATACGATCTGCCTCGCGGGGGTGCCGATGATGAACGGTTCCTCCATCATGGAAGGCTATACGCCCGAAATCGACGCCACCATCGTCACCCGGATGCTCGACGCCGGGGCCGTCATCGCAGGCAAGGCACATTGCGAGAATTTCTGCCTCTCGGGTGGGTCTCACACCAACGCCAAAGGCCCGATCCATAATCCGTGGAAGCGTGGTTACATGGCGGGCGGTTCTTCTGGTGGATCTGCCGCGCTCGTCGCGTCGGGCGAGGTCGACATGGCCATTGCCGGTGATCAGGGTGGCTCGATCCGCATTCCGGCTTCGAATTGCGGCGTCTACGGCATGAAACCCACCCATGGCCTTGTCCCTTACACTGGTGCGATGCCGATTGAGCAAACCATTGACCACCTCGGCCCGGTCACCAACACGGTTGCCGATAATGCGCTCCTGCTCGAAGTGCTTGCCGGTGAGGACGGTCTTGACCCGCGCCAGTACAAACCCACGCTCTATAGTTATACCGAGGCGCTGGGACGTGGAGCGCATGGGTTGCGTATTGGTATCCTCAAGGAAGGGTTCGCCCACGACAACTCGGAGTCCGACGTGGATGCCAAGGTCATGCAGGCAGCTGACCGCTTTCGCGAGCTGGGCGCGCGCATTGAGGAGGTGTCGATTCCAGAACACTATACCGCCATGGATGCCTGGACAGCGATCACACTTGAGGGGCTTCAGGACGGGATGATGTGGGGCAATTCGACGGGCACCAACTACAAAGGTCTGTTCCTGCCCTCCATGACCGATCACATGTCGCAATGGCAGGGCCGCGCGGATGAGCTTAGCCACTCTCTGAAAGCCTGTATGTTCGTCGGGGAATATTTCCAGCGCCAGTATCGGGGGCGCTTCTACGGCAAGGGGCAGAACATCATGCGGCTTTGCAACGACCGCTATATGGCGGCGCTCAAGCAATACGACCTTCTGCTGATGCCGACTTTGCCGATCAAGCCGCAGCCGCATCCGCCCGCCGATTGCTCGCTAAGCCTATATGTGCAGCGCGCTTTTGAAATGGTCGCCAACACCGCACCGTTCAACGGTGGTCTACCTGCTATGAGCATCCCCTGCGGCCTGAGCGAGGGGTTGCCCATCGGCATGATGTTGGTCGGTCCACACTATGGCGAAATGAAGATCTACCAAGCAGCGGATGCCTTCGAAAAATCGGGCGATTGGCGCAGCATGTAAGGGAGGATCGACATGTCCATCTTGAACGAAAGTCTGGCGACGCGCATCTCTGATTGGTCATCAGAGAGCGGGGCGGCGGTGCACAGCATCGCTCCCCAAGACGGGCAGTCCTATGTCCGTGGTCCGGCGACCCCGCCATTGGCCTATATCACCATCCCGCAGCTTTTGCGGGATGCGGTTTCTAGGTTCGGCCCCCGCGATGCCGTCGTTTTCTGCGAACAGGGGATCCGGCTAAGCTATTACGATCTCGACCGCGCCGTGGATGAGTTGGCCTCCGGGCTGCTCGCGCTCGGTCTTGAAAAGGGCGACCGGGTCGGGATCTGGTCTCCCAACCGCTTTGAGTGGGTGTTGACGCAGTTCGCGACTGCCCGTGTCGGCCTTGTCCTTGTGAACATCAACCCGGCCTATCGCTTGGGGGAGTTGGAATACGCTTTGAACAAGGTGGCCTGCAAAGCCCTTATCGCGGCCAAGTCCTTCAAGACGTCCGACTATGCCGGTATGATCCGCAATCTCGTCCCTGAATTGGCGACCTGCGCACCAGGGCGTCTGCGTTCAGCGACACTGCCGCATTTGAGAAATGTCATCATCATGGATGACACCCCCGGTGCCGGAGCTTACGCTTTTGAGGATTTGAGGAAACTAGGCGGCCCGGCTCAGCAACTCCGCATCCCCGAAATCGACAAGACGCTCGACCCCGATGACGCGATAAACATTCAATTCACGTCTGGCACGACTGGGATGCCGAAGGGTGCGACGCTGTCGCACTACAACATCGTCAACAACGCTCGCTACGTGACCGACCGTATTCGCCTCTCCGAGGCGGATCGGCTCGCGATTCCAGTGCCGCTCTATCATTGCTTTGGTATGGTGATGGGCGTCCTTGGCGCGGTCAGCAAAGGAGCCACCATGGTCTTCCCGAGCGAAGGGTTTGATGCGGCGCAGACGCTTGATGCGCTGTCCAAGGAGCGTTGTACGGCGGTCTATGGGGTGCCGACCATGTTTGTGGCGATGCTAGAAGACCTCGATCATACTCCGCGCGATCTTTCCAATCTGCGCACAGGCATCATGGCGGGCGCGCCATGCCCTGTCGAAGTGATGCAGCGCGTGAATTCTGAAATGAACATGGATGAGGTGACGATCTGCTATGGCATGACGGAAACCGCGCCCGTTTCGTTTCAGAGCTTCGTGGATGATCCGACAGAGAAGCGCTGCGAGACTGTTGGGCGCGTGCATCCCCACCTCGAGGTCAAGATCGTCGATCCGGAGGGCCGGATTGTCCCAGTCGGCAGCCAGGGCGAACTTTGCACCCGTGGCTATTCGGTCATGAAGGGCTACTGGGAAGATGCGGACAAAACCGGCGAGAGCATCGTGGACGGTTGGATGCATACCGGCGACCTTGCCGTGTTCGACGAAGAGGGCTTCTGCTCCATCGTCGGCCGCGTGAAAGACATGATCATTCGGGGCGGAGAGAACATCTACCCGCGCGAGATCGAAGAATACTTGATGCGGCACCCGAAGGTGAGTGATGTGCAGGTCTTCGGGATTCCCGATGAGAAATTTGGCGAGGAAGTCTGCGCTTGGGCGATTGCGAAGCCCGGCACCGATTTGAGCGAAGAGGAACTTCGCGAGGCGTTGAAGGGGCAAATTGCGCACTACAAGGTTCCGCGGCACTTTCGCATCGTTGACGAGATCCCCATGACGATCACCGGCAAACCTCAGAAATACATAATGCGCGACATGATGGCCGATCTTCTCTCGGCCTAGATGCAATAGGTGCTGCGAACACCTGCGCAGGCCGAATGATCGAACATCCCAAGAGGGAGGGTGCCCGCTTTCGTGAGGTGAAAGTGCTCTGATCTACGTCAGCGCAGAAAGAAATTTGCGCCGGGCGCCCTCCATATATTGACACCAACCCGCCATCACCCCCTATATGGTGTTGCTTCGGTTCCTTCGATTCTGATCGGAGGCTAAGAGGGAAGACGGTTCAAAGCCGGCACTGCCCCCGCAACTGTAAGTGGAGAGCGCGGTTGAATACGCCACTGAAAGTACGCTTTCGGGAAGGCCAGCCAAGCATAAATCCACGAGTCAGGAGACCTGCCGCAAGCACGACTTGATGACCACGAACGGAGGGTTCGGGGGCGTGCATTGGGCGGATGCCCGGCACTGCGTCCTCGACTCGTACAAAAAAGAGAGAGAGGACAGATGAGCATCATTGTGTATTCCAAACCCGCATGTGTGCAGTGCACCGCAACCACCCGCGCGCTGGATGCCAAAGGGGTTTCCTACGACGTTGTCGATCTGACGCAGGATGACGCCGCGATGACGCATGTCACCGAACTGGGATATCGACAGGCGCCAGTCGTCGTCGCGGGCGGTGATCATTGGTCCGGGTTTCGTCCCGACATGATCGCGCGTTTGGCCTAGGGGGTGTCTGAGCGGCCACCGATGCTTGTTTACTATTCATCGGCATCGGGAAATACCCACAGGTTCGTGTCGCAGCTTGAGTGGCCGGCCCTACGAATTCCGGTCGAGGTAGAGGCCTCGCTACAGGAACCCACTTTGCCTTATGTGCTGATCTGCCCGACCTATGCGGATGGAGAGGGGCGTGGTGCAGTGCCCAAGCAAGTGATCCGGTTCCTGAATGACCCGCAGCGACGCGGCCTGCTTGTCGGGGTGATCGGCAGCGGAAACAGAAATTTCGGTGCGACCTACGCCCTTGCGGGTCGCATCATCTCACAGAAATGCAATGTGCCTCAGCTATACAGTTTTGAGTTGGCGGGCACGCAAACCGACATTGCCCGCGTGCGCGCTGGGCTCGTGACGCTAGGGGAAGAACTATGCTCGACAGCGATCTGAATACGCTGGACTACCACGCGCTGAATGCGATGCTGAACCTCTATGACTCAGAGGGAAATATTCGCTTTGACGCGGATCGATTGGCCGCACGCCAGTACTTTCTCCAGCATGTGAATCAGAACACTGTTTTCTTCCATTCTTTGGATGAGAAACTCGGCTATCTGGTGGATGAAGGATACTACGAAGCGGCGGTGCTGGATCAGTATTCCAAGAACTTCATGCGCAAAATCTGGGAGGCCGCGTTTGCCCGCAAGTTTCGCTTTCCGACCTTTCTTGGCGCGTTCAAATACTACACCTCCTACACGCTAAAGACCCGGGACGGGCAGCGGTTCCTTGAGCGCTATGAAGACCGGGTGGTCATGACCGCGTTGGCGTTGGCGCGCGGTGATGAGGATCTTGCCATGTCGTTCATGGATGAGATCCTTTCCGGGCGCTTTCAGCCTGCCACCCCTACCTTCTTGAACGCAGGCAAGGCATCGCGCGGCGAGCTGATTTCATGTTTCCTTCTGCGGCTCGAAGACAACATGGAGAGCATTGGGCGGGGCATCAATTCCGCATTGCAGCTTTCCAAGCGCGGGGGCGGTGTTGCGCTTCTGCTGACCAACATTCGGGAACATGGCGCTCCGATCAAGGGAATTGAGAACCAATCCTCCGGTGTGATCCCGGTGATGAAACTCCTCGAGGATAGCTTTTCCTATGCGAACCAGTTGGGCGCGCGGCAGGGGGCAGGAGCCGTGTATCTCAATGCCCATCATCCTGATATTATGCGGTTCCTCGACACCAAGCGCGAGAACGCAGACGAAAAAATTCGTATCAAGACGCTCTCTCTCGGTGTGGTGGTGCCGGATATCACCTTTGAACTCGCCAAGAAGAACGCTGACATGTACTTGTTCTCGCCGCATGACGTTGAGAAAGTCTATGGTGTGCCTTTCTCCGAAATCTCCATCACCGAGAAGTATGAGGAGATGGTGGATGACAAGCGTATCCACAAGAAGAAGATCAACGCGCGCGCGTTCTTTCAGACCATCGCGGAGATACAATTCGAGAGCGGTTATCCCTATGTGATGTTCGAGGACACGGTGAACCGGATGAACCCGATTGCGGGTCGGATCAACATGTCGAACCTGTGCTCGGAAATCCTTCAGGTGAACGAAGCGTCCGAGTTCAACGATGACCTGAGCTACGCCAAGCTCGGCATCGATATCTCCTGTAATCTCGGATCTCTCAATATCGCGAAGACCATGGATGGCAAGGATCTGGGCCAGACGGTTGGCGCTGCGATCCGCGCACTGACTGCGGTGTCGGAGATGTCTGCGATCGATTCCGTGCCGTCTATTCGGCGGGGGAACGACGAAAGCCATGCTGTTGGCCTTGGGCAGATGAACCTGCATGGGTTCCTCGCGCGTGAACATGTCCATTATGGCAGCGCGGAAGGGGTTGAGTTCACGTCTGTCTATTTCGCTGCTGTAGCCTACCACGCCATTCGTACCTCTTGCGAACTCGCGCAGGAGCGTGGGCGGAGCTTTGCAGGGTTTGAGGCATCAGACTATGCGTCGGGCGCGTTCTTCGAAAAGTACACCACGCAGGACTGGCTCCCGGAAAACGATGTGGTTAAGCGGCTGTTCGAGGGTATCACCTTGCCGACCCGCGCGGATTGGGAGGCATTGAAGGCCGACGTGATGGAGCACGGGCTATACAACCGCAATCTTCAGGCCGTACCGCCCACGGGCTCGATCTCTTATATCAACAACTCGACCTCTTCGATTCATCCCATCGTCTCGAAGATCGAAATCCGCAAAGAGGGCAAGATCGGGCGCGTCTATTACCCTGCCGCCTTCATGAACAATGACAACCTCGAATACTACCGGGATGCGTATGAGATCGGGCCGGAGCGCTTGATCGATACTTACGCAGCGGCCACGGAACATGTCGATCAAGGGCTGTCTCTCACCTTGTTTTTCCCTGCTGAGGCGACGACGCGCGATATAAACAGGGCGCAAATCTATGCCTGGAAGAAGGGTATCAAAACCATTTACTACGTGCGTCTGCGCCAAGAGGCCCTAGAGGGGACTGAGGTTCAGGGCTGCGTGTCCTGTAGCCTGTGATTGGAGAGAGATGATGAAAGACCTGCCGCAAACCGTCACGATCCCGCGCGCGATCAACTGGAACCGCCTCGACGATGAGAAAGATCTCGAGGTGTGGAACCGCCTCACGGTGAACTTCTGGCTGCCGGAGAAAGTCCCGCTTTCCAACGATATTCCGAGCTGGGCCACACTTACGGATCACGAGAAGGAGCTGACGATCCGGGTTTTCACCGGGTTGACGCTTCTTGATACGATTCAAAATACGGTCGGTGCGCCATCGCTGATGCCTGATGCGGTCACGCCACATGAAGAGGCCGTGCTGACGAATATCGCTTTCATGGAAGCGGTACACGCCCGTAGCTATTCTTCGATCTTTTCGACGCTGTGTTCGACGAAAGAAATTGACGAGGCATTCCGTTGGTCCGAGGAAAACCCGCACCTGCAAGCCAAGGCAAAGGCAATCCTCGAGACCTATGCGCCGGGCAATGATCCCTTGAAACGCAAGATCGCGTCGGTGTTCCTTGAGAGTTTCCTGTTTTATTCGGGCTTCTATCTGCCGATGTATTGGTCGAGCCGCGCAAAGCTCACCAATACGGCCGATCTGATCCGCTTGATTATTCGCGATGAGGCCGTCCACGGTTATTACATCGGTTACAAATTCCAACGAGGCTATGAGAAGTTGGACGACGCAGAACAACAGGCGTTGAAGGACTATGCTTTCTCGCTGATGTTCGAGCTCTATGGGATTGAGAACCAATATACCGAAGAGCTCTATGACGAGATCGGATTGACCGAGGATGTGAAGGTTTTTCTGCACTACAACGCAAACAAAGCCCTGCAAAACCTTGGTTTTGAAGCGTTGTTCCCACCCGAAGTCTCTGAGGTCAATCCTGCGATCCTGGCGGCTCTGAGTCCGGACAGTGAGAACCATGACTTCTTCTCTGGGTCTGGATCTTCCTATGTTATCGGTAAGGCGGTCGCGACCGAGGATGAGGATTGGGATTTCTAAAAGGTGCCAATAAACTAGGAGGGACGCGCAGGTTGCGCGCCCCTTTCTTAAACATCAACTGTGACCTTGCCGATTGGATTTGAGCAGCAGGCTAGAATATACCCGGCCTCGATATCGTCTTCGGAAATACCGCCATTGTGGACCATATGGACCTCGCCTTCGGTTTTCTTGATCTTGCAGGTGCCACAGACCCCGAACGTACAGCCGGAGGGGATGTTCAGCCCGACCGAACGTGCGGCCGCGAGGACTGTGTCGGTTTCCACCACCTTTGCCGTCACACCTGAACTGCTGAAGGTGATTTCGGCCTTGCTGTCATCATCCGGAATTACATCGTCAAGCTCTGGTTGTTCCGCGACAGTTTCGACCGGCGCACCAAAGCTCTCCTGATGGTAGTTCTCCATATCGAACCCGAGCCCTACCAAAGCCTCGCGCACCGCCGTCATAAATGGCTCAGGGCCGCAGCAGTAGACCTCGCGCTCGAGGTAGTCCGGCGCCATGAGACCGAGCATAAGTTGATTGAAGAACCCCTGATAGCCGGTCCAAGGGCGGAAGGGATCGGGTTCTTCAACCACGAACTTCAGATCCAAGCCGGAGGTTCGACTGGCCATCTGTTCCAAGCGTTGGCGATAGATAATCTCGGAAGGACGTTTGGCGCAGTTGATGAACACCACGTCCAGATCGCGCCCTTCATCCCACATGCAGGTGGTCATGGACATCATCGGTGTGATCCCCGATCCCGCTGAGAGGAACAGAAATTTCTCTGCCTGACTGTCCGCGTTCGAGAACAAACCCGCAGGCCCAATAGCCTTGAGTCGCATTCCCGGTTTCAGGTTGTCGAGCATCCAGCGTGTCCCGATACTATCGGTTTGCGCCTTCGCGGTGATGGTAATCGTACGCGGGCGCGAAGGCGAAGACGAGATCGTATAGGTGCGATGCACAACGCCACCTGGCTGTTCCGGCGCAGGGATTTCCAGGGTCAAAAACTGACCCGGATCATAGGAGAACTGTGCTCCGGAAGGCGAACGAAATGAGAAGCTAGCCGTGTCCGCCATTTCGGGCACGACCGAGACACATTCCAGCATCTCGTTGTCCAGCCAGAGCGCAGAGGAGAAAGAGGAAGATGAGATCATTTTTCTACTCCGCGGCCAGAGCATCAGAATGCAGGCGTTCGGCCAACGTTGTGCAATACCAATCGACAAACTGTAGAACGCCGGATTCCTGAATTGCGGAATAGGGACCGGGAACATAGGCCGGGCTATCGATGCCTTGTTGGTTATCCTCGACCACCTGACGGTCCTCGTCATTCGTCGCTTGCCAGACCTCGGTGAGCCGTTTCAGATCGTAGTCCACACCTTCGACTGCGTCCTTGTGGACCAACCATTTGGTCGTGACTTCAGTTTCCGTGGGGCTAATCGGGGTCACGCGGAAAACGATGGAATGGTCGGCAAGGAAGTGGTTCCAGGTTGTCGGGTAGTGGAACTTCAACAAAGAGCCTGCATCCGCGAAAGGCGCGCGTCCAAGCCAGCGACGTACAGCCGACTTCCCATCCATTGTATAGCTTTCAGCGCCTTCCTTTAGGGGCATGCGTGCCAAGCGGAACTGGCCGTCGTCGTGCATGTAGAACTGCGACGGTAGACCCACGGCCTCGCAACGATCAAAGTGGGTCTTTAGGTGCGGCGGTGTCGCACCCTCTTCAATCCCTGTGATAGTGGGATCATCCGGGAAGGTGCGGCAAAGGGCAGGGTGATTGCCGCCGCAATGATAACATTCTCGGTTGTTTTCCCAGACCAGTTTCCAGTTGCCCTTTTCAATGATTGAGCTTTCATGAGCGACCTTAGCGTTGGCAAGATCGTGCGGTTCAAGATAGGGGCGCGCGATCTCGGCGAAGGTGTCGAAATCAGGTGCCTCATCTGCAAGGCAGATATAGACCAAGCCGGCCAGTTCACGGCAATGCACTGTCTTCAACCCATGCTGGCTCGGGTCGAAATCCGAACCCATATCTCGGGCCCACAGCAAGGAGCCGTCGAGTTCGTAGGTCCATTGGTGATTCGGGCAGACCAGTTTGGGAGCGTTGCCTTTGCGCGCTTTGCAGATCACTGAGCCGCGGTGTCGGCAGGTGTTGTGAAAGGCCCTGACCTCATTGTCCGCACCGCGCACGATGATCACTCTGTAGGCACCCACTTTGTGCGTTACATAGCTGCCCGGCTTTTCCAATTCGCAGGCAGGAATGGCAAACAGCCAATCGCGATAGTGGATGGTCTCGAGGTCTAGTTGGAAGATGTCCGGGTCGATATAGAACGCCTGTTCAAGGGAATGGCCCGGCCTGCGCCGCGCAAGAAGCTCGGTTGCTGAATTCATTTCTGGCTCTCCTGCCGCGCCCCGCGGCGATTTCTGGGCGGATGACAGGGAGACGCCATTCGGTGGCGTGAGGACGCCGCCCGAAACAGGTGCCCCCACCGCCACCCGCGGTTTGACATATGCATGAGGCTGGTTTCCGGACTTGGAAGGGGCCTACGCCCGGTTGCGACACCTTCCCGGAATCCTCGTTCCAGTGGTTGACTGTCGAAACCTGACCTTCGTTACCGTTGCGGGGGCAGTACCGGAATTGCACCGGTTTCCCAATTCTCTGCCGTTTCCAACGAAACAGCAGCACCTCATTTTTTCAGAGTGGTCCGAGGGCGGGCCCATTGCTGAAATGCAAGCGACATCTTCAGGTTCAAAAGCGCGCTGCTGCACGGAAATTGCCTTGCGGCGAAAGTGATGACCTACGCAGCGCTGGAAGTCGCATGTTGAAATGGCGATTCGGAGGGGGGAGGGAAGTTTGGGTGAGATTGCTCGCGACCTTCGGGGTCTCGTGACATCTC
Organism: Shimia aestuarii; assembly: GCF_022814865.1. GTDB lineage: Bacteria > Pseudomonadota > Alphaproteobacteria > Rhodobacterales > Rhodobacteraceae > Shimia > Shimia aestuarii_A. The sequence goes on from NZ_JAKVRD010000009.1 coordinate 114,448, forward strand.
CCGGAGGTGACAGCCGAGCAAGATGAGCGCGGGCCAGAGCATGTAAGCTTCGATTTCGAGGTTCTCGCCAAAAGAAAGTAGAACAAGGGTCATGAGAATACCGAGTGGCAGACGGCCCCTTGGATTGCGGGCGCCGTCCATAAGCACAACGGCGAGGTGGGCCAATAGCGGAACCAACAAGGCGAGAAAGCCCACGAGACCTTTGACGAAGAGCAAGCCAAACCATGTGTGGTGGCTGCCGATTGGCATGTATTCCACGAGATGCGGTCCCGGTTGAACGGTGCCGTGACCAAACCAAACGGCATCGGTCTCCCATCTTTCGCGCGCAATGCGTTGAAGCGTTTCTCGCACGCGCGTGCTATCGGCGCGCGCTGCCTTGAAGCCATGTATGCCGGCCTTTCCGAGATCAAGCGCTGTCGCACCCCAAGTGGCGAAGCTTGCCGTGACAGCCGATAGGGCCAGCCAGGCCCAGCTCTTGATGACGAGTGGCAGCAACCTTGGTCCGAATGTGCAACAGACCAGACCAACGAGCCCCATACGTGATTTTGAGGCAAGGATCATTAGAACCCCAGCGCCTAGCCCCGCCAGCATCCAGCCGCGATGCCTCTCTTCAAGGGCGAAGAGGACCGACAATACGCCGAGCAGTGCCGCGAAAGGCGACCATGGTGCGTAGAACTGCCAGCGAGGTGTCCAGCTCGCAGGGTCGAAGGTAAATAGGTAGACCGAGAAATACTCCGGCCCCGGTCCACCGACCGCCTTCAGCGGCGAGGTGAAAATTCGCTCGGGCAAACCGAGGTAAGGGGCAAGCAGCAAGATCGGTGCGATGAGCAAGGTCCAGAGGCCAAGCACGCATTGCGCGCGTATCAGGAGCTCGCGTCGGATGGGCAACACCGCTCCAACCAAGGGAAACAGGGCAAGGAGTGCCCAACCCTTGGCCCAACCAATACTCGATTTGATCGTCTTCTTCAGCCCCAAGCCCCAGTCGATATGACCGATCCATAGGGCGATCAGCATGACACTCATTCCGATGATCCAGAGCCAGACGATCCAGGGCACTGGACCGGTCGGCCATAGATCGCGACGGATGGCTTTGCCGAGGTAGAGGGATAGCGCCGCTAGTCCCGCAAGCACCCAAGCGAGGACTGGCCCGACCACGTAGAGTGCCCCGAAGGCATAGAACACCCAAGTGAGTGTCAAGCTATGCCATATGAGGGACTCGGCAGGATTGCGCGGTCGGAGCGGATGCATCACCGTTCCTTCGGCGTATTCAGCAGGCGGGAAACGAGCGGTTGGCGCACCCAAGCGAGAAACAGCCCCATGCACAACATGAAGGTGGCCGCGATCCCCGCAGCCAGAGCGAGTTTGCGTCTCGGAGACGAAGGGTGTTCGGGGCGGGACGGGTTCTCAAGGACCTGAATCAAAGGATAGGACGCATAGACGTCGGTTTTGGTCGATTGAGTGCGGGCAATGGCCGAGGCAAATACCGCTTCGGCAACAGCAAAATCGCGCTGCCGATCTTCAAGCTCGGCTGCCAGACTAGCTAAGGCCGTTAGCCGATCTTCTTCCTCGTCAACGCGTTCTGCCATAGCCATATATTGACGGGCGAGCCCGGCGCGGTGGGCGTTCTCGCGCACGAGTTCGCTCAGAAGCGCGGCTCGCTGTCCTTCCGGCGCTCTGTCGAGATGTGGTAGGTCTTCCATCGTCAACCCTGTGACCGCCGCGGCCCTGGTACGCGCGGCATTTGTCGCCGCGTCATAGGCGTCTTGCGCTTTCAGGCGGGTTGGATGGCGCGCGCCAAACGTGGTCGCGGCTTGTGCAAGGACAGCGGCATGAATGGACACCTCTTTCAACAGTTCAAGATAGGGGGCGTCAGCATAGAGCTTAAGCGTCATCGCTGCGGACTCGGGTGGCAGGTTGAGCGCGGTTTCCAGAGCGCTGACCTTCACAGCCTGATGCTCCAGTTCGTTCTCCAGAGAGCTCAGTTCCTGCTTTAGGCGATCGTGGGCCGCGAGTTGCGCGCGGTACTGATCCGCGTTGGTGAGGCCACTTCGGGCCTGCAGTTCGTTGATCGCGGCGCGTGTGTCGCGCACGGACTGGGTATAATCTTCGATCGCTGAGTTGCCGCTTTTTTCGCGCGTGGCGAGTTCATCAGAGCGCAGCTGATCGATCTCGTCAAAGAACGCTGCGATGAGTGCGTTTCCATAGAGTTGTGCGGCCTCGGGATCCCCGCCTTTGACCTCGATGTGAATAAGGCTGGTTTGATCGACCAGTGTGACTCTTGGCCTTTCTAGTTCGTGATGGCTTAGGCCAAGGCTTGCCGCCGCCGTTTCCAGAATGCGATCTGCGCCGATCAGGCGTTTGTAGGTCTCAGTCGGGCTGACAGAGCCGTTCGAGAAGGCGGAATTGGCGTAGGACGAAGCGTGGCCAATCTCGTTGAGATTGACCGAAGCGGATGCACCGGATCCAGGTAGGATCAGGGAAGCGTGGGAACTGAACTTGAGCGGCGCCGTCGCAAGGTATCCCATGATCGGCGCCCAAAGAGCGCTGGCCCCGAGAAAAAACACTGCTGCGTACCGCGGCAGGCGGCCAGCGTCCGAAAGCCGTCCCCCCGTTAGGATGCGACGCCAACTTAGCGAGCGCAAAGGGCGGCGACAAATGGACAGCCACCGCAGTGGGTTTGTGGAGCTGACGGTTTCGATATGATCCGGGGAAGTCATGCAAGAGTCCTCTTTATGGTTAAGAGGACTACGCTGATCACGGGCTTCAAGTCATTCGGCCAAGGGGATACGTCACCGCGCGAAAGACGAGATGGCTACCCCTTCGGATAGCAGGCAGCTTAGAGCAAGCCTTCTTCCTGCGCCATCAAGGCCGCTTGGGTCCGGTTATTGGTGCCGAGTTTGCGATAAAGCGTTTTCACATGCAGTTTTACCGTCGGTTCGGAAAGGTCGAGGTCGCGGGCAATTTCCTTGTTGGATTTGCCTTCGGTCAGTCCGCGCAGCACCTGTTTCTCACGGGGCGTAAGTTTACGGGCGAGCGGATGCTGGGATTCGGGTTCTTCAGAGGTCATGAACCCGGCAGGCAAGTATTGCTCACCCATCGCCATGAAGCGAATGGCGTTTACAAGAGAGCGGGCAGGAAGCGTTTTGGGTACGAAACCCGCAGCTCCGAGATCAAGTGCTCTTTCTGCAAGCGATCGCGTCGCTTCTCCCGTGAAAAGGGCGACCCGCTCGGTGTTGTCCATGGCGATGGCCATTTCGAGGCCTTTGAGACCGTTCATACCGGGCATCTTGAGATCGAGCAGGACAAGATCAAAGGGGCCTTCCGCCTTGATGATCTTCGCGGCGGTGTTGAAATCCGGCGCCGTCGTGACTTCGATTCCACCTGCTGCCTTAATATAAGCGACCAACGTATCGAGAACCAACTCGTGATCATCTGCAATCAATATCTTCACGGGGTTACTCCGAGTTAACTTACGTACCTGATACTGGGAGATTGCGGCGGATTGAAGATCAGGATCCTGCGTTTTACCTATCCTTGCGTATAGATACATCTCCCTCTGGGATCATCATAATGCCCTATGGGATGAGCTTTCAACCACCCGCGTCAAGAACTGTCCCTTCGCCCGGCTATCGCCAAGTCGCAGGGACCATCATGGTTACCGGACACTGCTTAACTGACATGTGCCGGAGATCACGTCATGCATTTCGAACCCGCCAGACATCTATACTACGGCTCTGTCGCTGCGACCCCGCATGCCCTGCCGACATGCAGAATCCTGGGGCAGCGCGTTGTGAGTGCGTCTGCGGATCGCGTTGTGCGCACCTTGCTGTCTCCTGGGCGCCGAAGCGTCTTTTTTCTCAACGCACATTGCGCGAATATCCGCGCAGAAGACCCGGCCTATGCCGCTGCCATGGCGCGTGCGGATTTGGTCTTGCCTGATGGAATTGGTGTCGAACTTGCGGCACGGATGCAGGGAGAGCAAATCGCCGAAAACCTGAACGGGACGGATTTCACGCCGCGCCTTCTGCGTCAGGCTGCGGAGTGGGGGCTATCGGTCTTTCTTCTTGGTGGTAAGCCCGGTACTGCAAGGGCAGCAGCGGCGCGCCTTTGCCTCGACATTCCTGGTTTGCAAGTTGCAGGAACGCGGGACGGATATGGCGATGTGGCGCGTCCTCTCGATGTGATCGAAGAGATCAATGCGTCGGGTGCGGACATCGTGCTCGTTGCGATGGGAGTCCCGCGTCAGGAACTTTGGATCGATGCGCATCGACAGTTGATCGATGCTCCATTGGTTCTCGGCGTTGGCGCGCTTTTTGATTTCCTTGCTGGCAATGTGAGACGGGCTCCGCACTGGTTGCGAAAGCGGCGGATGGAATGGGTATGGCGGCTCGCGATGGAGCCGCGCCGCATGGCCAAACGCTATCTTGTCGGAAATGCCACTTTCCTGATGCGGGCCTGCGTTCATGCGGCACGGCAGATGGATTCGCAACGTTGCTTGGATATTGTGATCGCAAGCTTAGGTTTGGCGGTGTTGGGCCTTCCCATGCTGACATTGGCCGCGTTGATCCGGCTCGACAGCAAGGGCCCGGCCTTGTTCAAGCAGATACGCGTTGGCAAGGACGGCCGCACGTTTGGTGTCTACAAGTTTCGCTCGATGCATGTGGACGCAGAGGCGCGCCGCGCGGCTCTACTCGCGAAATCTGATCGCGAAGGGGTGTGCTTTAAATCTCGAAATGACCCGCGTGTCACACGGATCGGAAAGTACCTGCGCCGTCTTTCGCTTGATGAATTGCCTCAACTTCTCAACGTGTTGAGGGGTGAGATGTCTGTGGTTGGGCCACGCCCCGCGTTGCAGGAAGAGGTCGATAAGTACCCGTCCCGCGCCATGGGCCGTCTTGCAGTGAAGCCCGGCATCACCGGTTTGTGGCAAGTGTCTGGGCGGGCGGATATCGGTTTTGACAAGATGATCGACCTCGATCTCGCCTATGTGCGCGCGCGTTCCACGCTACTCAACTTAATCCTGATTGCTCTGACCTTCCGCGCCGTTTTCTCGGGGCGTGGAGCCTACTAATTCCGAATGAGAGGAAAAACGTTATGAAACCTGTAAGAAAAGCCGTCTTCCCCGTCGCTGGTATGGGAACCCGTTTTCTGCCTGCGACAAAGACAGTTCCGAAGGAAATGCTACCGCTCGTGGATCGGCCCTTGATCCAGTATGCGGTGGACGAGGCGCGTGCCGCTGGAATCGAGGAATTCATCTTTATCACGTCGCCGGGCAAGACGGCGCTCGAGAACTATTTCGGGGCAGCGCCCGCCTTGGAGCGTACCTTGTCGGAGAAAGGCAAGACGGGACCACTCGAAGCGCTTCGCCCGTCGCATGTCGCGGAAGGCGCGGTGAGCTTTGTGCGCCAGGAAAATCCCAAAGGGTTGGGGCATGCAGTGCTATTGGCGCGGCGCCTCGTTGGGGATGAACCTTTTGCCGTAATCCTGCCAGATGATCTGATCCGCGCCCGCACGCCGGCTCTCAAACAGATGGTCGAGGCCCATTCAAAGAACCGCGGCCATATGATTGCGACGGAAAGCGTATGCGATGATCGGATCAGCTCCTATGGGGTTGTCGATATTGAGCGCCGCGAGGGTGCGGTGCAAATCTTGCGCGGGCTGGTGGAAAAACCGCGCCCAGAAGAAGCCCCGTCGCAGTCCGGTGTCGTGGGGCGCTATATCCTCGAGCCGAGTATTTTTGAGCGGCTCGCGGTGCAAGGTCCGGGTGCGGGTGGCGAAATCCAACTGACCGACGCAATTGCGGCGGATATCGCGGAAACGGGTGTCAACGGTTTCGAGTTCGACGGGGAGCGCTTCGATTGTGGGTCCGTTTCCGGTTTCTTGAATGCCACGATTGCCTACGCTCTTGATCGTCCCGACCTGATCGACAATCTGCAAGGCTTCTTGCGAGGGCGCGCGACCGGCCTGTCGCAAGCCGCTTGAGCCAGAGAACAAGACAGAACCCTATCCGTATGGATAGGGTTCTGTCCGCATGCCCGACTTAAACCGATGCTGTCCCTCGGGCATGATCGGTCCGATTTCCTATTGGAGAAGCAAATCATGTTGCGCTTTTTGATGTTCCTCGGCCTGTCTTTGGGTGTGTTGGTCGGGCCTGCCGTTGCAGATGAGGTGCCACGTCCCGAAGGCGAGGTTCTCCTGACGGTGTCGGGTGAGATTGCGAACACCAACGCTGAAGGTGCCGCGCAGTTCGATATGGATATGCTTATGGCGATGCCAGCGACGCGGTTTCGTACGACGACGCTTTGGACCGAAGGCGTCAAGACCTTCAAAGGGGTCTCCTTGATCGAGCTTCTGGAAGTGGTCGGAGTGAATGGGAAGACGCTTCGGGCCACTGCGTTGAACGACTACTCGATCGAGATTCCCGTAGACAGCATTCAAGCAGGCGCACCGATTGTTGCCTACGAGATGGATGGCGAAACGATGTCACGCCGTCAGAAGGGGCCTCTTTGGATCGTCTATCCCTATGACAGTGATGAAGATTTTCGCACGGAAGTGATTTACTCCAGAAGCATCTGGCAGCTCGACCGGATCGAGATCGTGAAATAACGCTGGACGCATCCAGTGGAATGCGGACCATGGGCTTATGAGGAAGCGCGGTTCATTTCTAGGTCATTTTCGCCGATATAGCCTGTGGCTCAGTTGGGCGGCGGGCTTTTCGGTCCTATTGTGTTTCGTGGTGCTGGTGTTCCTGACCAGCAGAGTGATCCTTGGTCTGGAACAGCAGCGCACCGCCAGTTCCGACAATGTGCAATGGACGTTGACCCAAGTTGAGGTCGAACATCTGGCCTTTCTGAACGCGCTTGAACAGCATCTCCATGCGGAAGGTGGGCCGGTGCCTGTGCCTCAAGATCTTACGAAGGTGCGCCGGCAATTCGATGTCTTCTATAGCCGAGTCGATACCTTGTCGCGGGCGCAGCTTTATGAGCCTTTGCGGCAGACGTCCGATTTTGGACGTCCGCTTGCCAAGGTCACAGGGTTCCTGGATCAAGCGGTCCCGCTGATCGACGGGCCGGATCAGGGCTTACAGAACGGAATCGTCGAACTCTGGCAGGAGGCTCATGCGCTGCGTTCGCAGGTGCGTTTGTTATCCTTGCACGGTTTGGCCTATTTCGCAGGTCAGTCAGATCTTCAGCGTGCGGAGACAACGGCCACACTGACGCGGTTGGCGATTTTGTCTATTGGCCTCTTGGTAGTATTGGCCCTGGCCAGCATCTACCTCATCTATATCAACCGAATTACTCAACGACGCGGCGATGATCTGGTGAAAGCCAACCAGAGGATGAATACCATCCTGTCGACTTCGCATGACGCGGTGATTGTCTCTGATGAGAGTGGAAAAGTCATTGAATTCAATCGCGCCGCAGAGAGCATCTTTGGCTATGGCGCGGACGAGGCGAAAGGCCGTTCAATAGGCGATTTGATCGTGCCTCCCGAGTTGCGGGACCTACATGCTGCGGGCATCAAACGGATGCGCCACGGTGGCGAACGGCGCGTGGTCGGACACGGGCGCGTGCAATTGCAAGGCATGCGAAAAAACGGAGATGTCTTCCCTGTAGAACTCGCATTGCAGTCGGCTCCGCTCGCCAATGGGGAGATCATCATCGGATTTCTGCGCGACATTTCTGAAACGGTTGCGGCGCAGGAAGAGCTTATCGCGGCCCGAGACAAGGCGCTCGCGGGTGAGCGGGCCAAGTCGGATTTCTTGAAGGTGATGAGTCATGAAATTCGCACACCTCTGAATGGCTTGCTTGGCAACTTGTCGCTCCTAAAGAACCTCAACCCATCGCGGCAGCAGGTGCAGATCATTCAGAACATGGATCTGTCCGGCCAGCTTCTTCTAACCCATGTCGATACAGTTCTTGATATCGCACGTTTTGAGGCCGGCAAACTTTCGGTTCAGCGTGAACCGATTGATCTCGGGGTCTTGATGCAAGAGCTTGTCGATAGCCAAAGCGGCAACGCCGCCCAGCGTGGCAATAGCATCGAATGGCAATGGTCTGGCCCTGCAAGACCATGGGTTGCAACCGATGCCCAGCGCTTGCGGCAGATTCTTCTAAACCTTGTCGGAAACGCCATAAAATTCTGTGAGAATGGGCGCATATCGCTCGAAGTTGAGGTCGCTGAGGAGAGCGCACCAGGGCAACACCCTGTCTATGAATTCCGGATAGTCGATACCGGCGTCGGTATTGCGGAAGAGCATCAAGACGAGATATTCGAAGACTTTCACACTCATGATCCTTCTTTTGAGCGTTCTGCTGGTGGGACCGGTCTCGGTCTGGGGATCGCGCGCCGCTTTACACAAGCGATGGGCGGCGAAATAGGGGTCGAGAGCAGTGTTGGAGAAGGGAGCGTGTTCTGGGTGCGCTTGCCTCTTGAAGTGGTTGATGCCGCGCGGAGACCGTCTGCACACGAGGCGCAACTATCTGACCTGCAATGTCTCGACCTTCTTGTTGTCGAAGACAACGACATCAATCTCGCAGTGATCCGCAAGATGCTCGAGATTGACGGACATAAGGTCACCACCGCGAAGAACGGGAAGGAAGGCGTGGATGCTGCCTATGGTCATCGGTTCGACGCCATCCTCATGGATGTCAGTATGCCGGTTATGGATGGACCGACCGCAGCGCGGCATATTCGTGCGGGAGAGGGCCGCTCAGTGGATGTTCCCATTCTCGCGGTTTCTGCGAATGTGCTCCCCGAAGCGGTTCAAGGGTTTCGCGATGCTGGGATGACCGCTTTTGTTGGAAAACCCCTCGCGCTTTCCACACTGCGCAAAGCGCTGGCGGCGCTGCTTGGAGGAAAGCACCCAGTCGGGGAAGGCAGCGCCCGAGAGATGCATGAGCCATTGAATGCAATGCGCGAGGACCTTGGTCCAGATGCGTTTGACCGCTTCGCAGAGCGATTTGTGGCGGAGGCAGACGCGATGCTTGGGGATCTCGGGCGTTCGGATTGGGCCGAAGGTGATCTCGACACGCTCGCATCGCAGAGCCACAGGTTGGCGGGCTCTGCGGCGATGTATGGGTTTCTTGAGCTCCGAGATGTCTTGGTCAATATCGAAATGGCGGCCAAGGACAATGATCGTGAGGTGCTTGCATCTCTGGCAGGGGCCGCGAGTACGGCTTGGGAAGATGCGCGCGCAACGGTCTTGCGCGCGCGTCAGGCTTAGTCGTTAAGCAAGAGCGTTGCAGCGCCAATCGTGCCGATGACACGACCGATTTCGGCAACGCTCGTCACCGCGCTATCATAGCAGGCGATGGCATCCCCCGGGAGAACATAGGGGTCGTAGTCATCCCGGTCACCACGCCGCAAGAGGTTTTCGATACGGCGTTCAATAACAACCGAGACACCGGTCACCGGGTTGCGCGAAAAGAGCACCGCACTACGGTTTGCGTTTGTTGTCTTTGCTCCGCCGACGCAGTTGGTATTCACAACAGCCTGCATAAACCGTGTGCCGTAAGGCACTTGGCGAGATTCACGGCCAATCGCAGACGGCGCATTTCCAGTTGCGGGCTGTGTCAGGTTGGATAGGTAAAGCGAGACGCCCGGCGGGCTAATCGGGCTTGGTCGCATCAGGTTGTCCTGAAAACACATGCGGCTTTTGACGACGATTTTGTCGCCGGTGAGCATCATAATGTCAGTGGGGTCAGTGCCATCAAAGACACCGCGTAGGTCCATCTGGTAGATTCGGCCCTGTCGGTGAAGCTCTACCGCAGAGAGATCCGCATCCGGACGCACACCACCAGCCGCACGTAGGGCAGCAGAAAGATTGCGCCCTTCCGTCGAGGCACCCATGGCTTGCTGTCGTCCTGTGTCCATCGCGTCGCCTTGTACGCCACCGATCTCTACGGCATGCGGTTCAAATACCGCGCCGACAACTCCGACGGAGACAGATGCGAAATCCGTGATGCGAACGGCAATCCGCGGAAGCGTTTCGTAGAAGTTCTCTGCCACAAGTGCCTGGGCGAGGGCGGCTTCGACCTCTGCGGTTGATCGACCCTGAGCCGGGATCGGCGGCAGATAGGGGAGTTTCAGGTTGCCATCGCGCGAGACCACATAGGCTTTGGACAGCAACTCGTCTCCATCGACCGTAACCTGTACGAGGTCATTGCGCGATAGCTTCTCTCCGAGAAGGCTATTGAGGGAGGGACCGCTCCATTTGCCGATATCTGAGTTGCGCCCGCCGCCGATCTCTGGTCGGCAGTTGGCTGTATTCATGGAGGCGGATTGGAGAAACGCGGTCTCGTTATCCGTCTGTGACGTGGCGCGATACTGTGCCTGATATCCAGCCCCGCGCGAGACTTCTTCGATATTCGCAGGGGTCTTCATACTGCTGCACGCTGCGAGCGTGACACAGCTCACAGCACTGAGCAAGCATACCTTGATGTGCGCTTTCATAGCTAGCGGCTCCTTTGATGGATCTGCCGCTTGAGTAGCGCGTGCTCTTTCCTGATTGCAGATTGGCATAGGGATTGCGCACCGCTCCATTCGGATAGGTGCCCCTCCTTGTGTCTTTCCAGCCTCTCCTACCGGGCCCGCGACCCAACGGACGCAACAAGGTAAATCCTTCATCACCCGAAGCACCTGTCTGGAAGACACCTCATGATCATGAACCATCTGAATGCCGCATTTGCGCGCCAGTTCTTTGCCTACGCTGTCTCAGAAACGGCAGCAAAGGCGTCGCGCCTTTTTGTCGTGGTCGTTGTGGCGCGCATGATGGATGCCGAAGCGATCGGCATCGCCGCTGCTGCATTGGCGGCTGGCGATATTCTCAAGGCGCTAACCGAGAACGGGGTCGGGCAGAGGATTATTTCAGCGACAGAAAGCGAACTCGCATCGCGTTGCGCGACGGCGCGCCGGATCTTCTGGTTCTGGTGTGGTGCGCTTTTCCTGGCGCAGAGCGCGATTGCTTTGACGCTTTATATCGTGGGCCAGACGCAGATGGCGGCACTTCTATTCGTTCTTTCGCTCGAATATCTCTTCATGCCAGCTGGCCTCGTGCAGGCAGCGCTCGCAATGCGCGAAGGCAAGTTGCAGCAGACCGCAGCGATTGCAGGTGGGCAGGTGGTCTTCGCCAATATTGCCACGAGCCTTCTCGCGCTTGCCTGGGCTTCGCCATTGGCAATGGTGTTGCCGAGGGTCTTGTCCGCTCCGATCTGGCTTGTCCTGATGCGCCGCTTGCGACCGTGGCAACCTGTTCCGGACGTCAAGCACGCGCCCTTGCGGCCCTTTTGGGAATATGGTGTCGCCGTCTTGGGTGTCGAAGTGGTGAAGGTGATGCGGCTCCAAGCGGACAAGCTTGTGGTCGGAACCATGCTCGGCGCCGAGACCCTCGGCATCTACTTCATGGCCTTCAATGCCGGGCTAGGGCTTGCCACGTCTTTCACGCAGGCCTTCTCGGTGGTTCTCTTTCCACACCTCTGTGCCGCAGACGATCGCCTAGGCGCTTTGCGTCATGGGCTTCTGGTGTCGCTTGCTGTTTTGACACCGCTTGTCTTGCTGCAAGCTGGTCTTGCACCTCTTTATGTCCCCCTTCTTCTTGGGGAGACATGGCAAGCTACATCTCACTTGGTCTCGATCCTGTGCCTGGCTGCCTTGCCGAACGTCATCTGGTCGGCCACCGCAGGCTGGCTTCGGGTCGAGGGGCGGCCAGGGCAAGAACTACTGGTCAGCGTTGCGCTTGCCGTGGTGCTTGTCGCGAATTCGATCCTGCTTGCGCCCTATGGCCTAACGGCGATCGCCGTCGGATACCTCTCTTTTTCCACCCTCATCATGCTGACAGCGACGGCGATGTTCTTGCTATCCCGCCAAGGTCTGAGAAAGGCCGCGTTCTGATATGCCACGTTTCTCCATCATCTTGCCCTTCCACGCCGCAGCACAGACGATCGCCGCGACCATCCATAGCCTGCAGGCCCAGACCTTTGAGAATTGGGAACTGATTTGTATCAACGACCGCACACCGGACCAGAGCGACGAAATCGTTGCCGCTATGGCGCTGCGCGATCCGCGCATCCGTTTGGTTGTTAGCCCCGCGTTCGGACCAAGCGAAGCCAGAAACCATGGAGCAAAGATCGCGCGAAGCGACCTGATTGCATTTTGTGATGCAGATGACTTGTGGGCTGATAGGAAGCTTGAAGAGTTGGACAGGGCGTTTCGCGCGCCAGAGGTCGCCGGCATTTTCGGGCGCATCGGGTTCTTTTGCGAGACGCCTGCCGATAGTCGTACCCAATCCACGGTGCCTAGTGGCGCTCTGACGATACCGCAACTCCTTGCCGAGAATCCGGTCTGCACGATGTCGAACCTGACACTACGCCGCGACATCTTCCTCGCAGCAGGAGGACTGGATCCCGATGCCGTGCATAACGAAGACCTCGAGTTGCTTATCCGGCTCGTCGGGTCGGGGTATCGTATCGAAGGCCTCAAGAGCCTACAGGTCTGGTACAGGACCGTAGTAACTGGGCTCTCGGCAGACTTGCCGGCTATGTTCGCTGGGCGCCAACGCGCTTTGCGGACGGCGGCTCGTTTCGGAGTGCACGCATCGTCGGAATCTGAAGCGGTCTATATGCGCTACCTTGCGCGCCGGGCGCTTCGTGTCGGAGCGACGCCACATGATGCCCTGCGCTATACGCTCGCCGGTGTGCGACAGGATCCCGTGGCTTTCCTACTCCCGGCGCGTCGTGGTCTCGCCACAGCTCTCGCTTCAGTTCTCGCCTTTGTTCTCACTCAGAAACAGCGCCATGCGCTTTTCTCGCGCTGATCTACTCACAGGAGTTCCCTATGCCTCGCGCCTCAATTGTTGTTCCGGCCTACAACTCAGCCGATACGCTGCCCGCAACGCTCGACTCTCTGCTGGCACAGAGTTTTTCTGACTTCGAGATCATCGTCGTCAACGACGGGTCGACCGATGAAACAGGCGCGGTTGCAGCTGCCTACGCAACCGATCCGCGTGTCAACGTGGTGTCGCAAGCAAACCGTGGTCTTGCAGGTGCGCGAAATACCGGAATCGCCGCAGCGCGCGGCGAATACATAGGGTTCTGTGATGCTGATGATCTCTGGGCCAGAGAGAAACTCGCGGCGCATGTCGAGCATCTCGATCAGAATACTGACATTGGCCTGAGCTATTCCGGGTCTCGGCTGATCGACGAGGAGGGGCTTCCGATGGGGGCGGCACAACGGCCCCGGCTCAAGGGAGTGACCGGAGCGCATATCTTCAAGCGCAATCCGATCGGCAATGGTTCGGCGGCCGTTATGCGACGCGCGGCATTGCGCGATCTTGCTTACCGCCCGAGATCTGAGCCGAGCCGTGACTGGGTCTTCGATGAGACATTTCGCCAGTCGGAAGATATCGAGTGCTGGCTCCGCCTTGCCTTGACCACCGATTGGCAGATTGAAGGTGTGGGCGGGTCTCTGACGATGTACCGGATCAACGGCAACGGGCTCTCGGCGAATACGGATCGTCAGCTTGCGGCCTGGGAACGGGTCGTGAGCAAGCTGCGCCCCCTCAATCCAGAGTTCTTTATGCGCCATGAAGCGACGGCGCGGGCATATCAGTTGCGCTATCTTGCGCGTAGGGCGGTCAGCGCTCTGGATGGTGACGCGGCATGGGCGATGGTGCGGCACGCTATGTATCACTCCCTCGTGCCGATCATTGAAGAACCCATCAAGACAGTCACCACAATTGCGGCAGCGGCGCTTCTCAGAGCGATAGGGCCGTCGCCTATCAACTACGCTGTGCGTTTGCGCGCAGGCATCGCGTCCCGATAAGGAAAGAGGCTCCATTCCCATGACCAAGATTAAAGTTGTTCATCTTGTCGATGACACCACCGCAGGCGGTGTTATGCGCACCCTAGACTACCTTACCGGCCGTCCGGAGCTTACGGGGTGTGTGGAACAGTCAGTTCACGCGATCAATCGTGGCTCCCTGACGATCGGACGCATCGATGCTGATGTGATCGTTTCGCACCTGACTGTGAGCTGGCGTGGCTTGCCGGGACTTGTTGCGCTGCGCGCCATGAATGCGTCGGCGCGCCTTGTGCATGTCGAACATAGCTATACGCGAGCGTTCACAGCATTGAACGTTGCGCGAAAATCGCGTTTCTTCGCTCTCTTGCGCGTTGCCTATTCTCTCTTCGACACCGTGGTCTCGGTCAGCCATGCACAAGCAGACTGGCTAAGGGCGCGCAGCTTGGTGTCAACTGATGCGCTTCGCGTGATTCAGCCACAGGTCGAGCTCGGCGCGCTGACAAAGATCGTTCGCCCAACGCGCAAACCGCGCGTCATCGGAGCGATTGGGCGGCTTGAGCGTCAGAAGGGGTTCGACATCCTGATTGATGCCTTTCGTCTGTGCCCATCGCCGGATGCACGGCTATTGATATTCGGTCAGGGAAGCGAAAAAGCCCGCCTTGAAGAGCTTTCCGCTGGCGATCCGCGTATTGAATTCCGGGGACATGCAGAAGACCCTGCGCAGGCTTACAGAGAGGTCGATTTCGTCGCCGTGCCGTCTCGATGGGAGGCATTTGGCCTCGTGGTGCGAGAAGCCAAGGCCGCAGGCGTTCCGGTGCTTTTGGCGCCCGTGGATGGGTTGCTGGATCAAGTTGGTGATGGTGCCAAACCCGTGGCCTATTGTGACACAAAGCGATGGGCGAACGCCCTCGAAGACGTGCTGCGCTTGGGCGACCTTAGCACTTTCGCAACAGAACGTGCGGCCACCGAAGAAGAAAGCGACTTCGCCGCAGATTGGCACGCGGTTTTTCTAGGTGACGACATGGCGCCCAGCTATCAGGACGCCGCATGAACATCGTGAGTCTGGGCGAGGACAATGGCGATCGCCCGCAGAAACACAGGTCTGCTCATGCGGCTTCCTGTGCACGGGTGCATTCCATCGCGTCTGGACAATCATCAAGCGCTGGGCAACGGTCGTAGCATGTCGCATTGGCCATTGACCCCAGAAGATATTACGAGACCTGCCTATCGGAGTCTTGCACAAGGTATCGCGAATGCAATTGAAGCGGGCGCTTTGCGGTCGGGTGATCGATTGCCGCCACATCGTGATCTCGCATGGCAACTCGGACTGTCGGTGCAGACGGTTAGCAGAGCCTATGAAGAGCTTATTCGCGCCGATCTTGTGACAGGCGAGGTGGGGCGAGGCTCTTTCGTGAAGGCGAGGTTGCGGGAGACGATGACCACGCCTTGGCACAAGAGCACTCGTATCCAGCCAAAGTACGACCTCTCCCTAATGACACCAGTTGCACTCGCTCAGATCAACGAGGCTTGGAGCGAAACCTTGCATCGCATTGCTGGGCGTTTGGATGAAACAGTGATCTACGGGTTTCGGCCGCGGCAAACAGCGTCTCGCTACGCCAATATGGCGGCGGCATGGCTTGGGCGATGTGGCCTCGTCGTCGGGACCGGGCGAATTCTTGTCACCAACGGGATGACACCTGCAATGCATGTGGCTCTTGCAACCGTTACGAGTCCGGGGGATGTCATCGCGACCGAGACACTGACGAGCCACACACTCCGGCCCACTGCAAAGTCCTTGCAGCTTCAATTGCGCGGCATCGCCTGCGACGACCGTGGCATGTGTCCCGATGCGCTTGTGGAGGCTGCGAAGGATGCCGGTGGACAGATGAAGGCCGTGTTCTTGCTTCCGTCAGGTGCAGGACCATGCGCCCGGATCGTCGATGCGGATCGACGGGCGGCCTTCGCAGATGCGGCGGTCTCGCTGGGGCTTGTGATACTCGAATGTGATCCGCTTGGTCCCTTGGCGGCACGTCGGCCCCCGCCCATCGCCACTCTCGCGCCTCATCACACGTTCTATTTCACTGGTATGACCAAATGCCTTTCACCTGGACTCCGTATTGGCATGTTGGCGATTCCCGAGGCACGCGTAGAGAGCGCGGTGAGCCATCATATGTCCGCAGCCTGGATGGTAACGCCTTTGATGGCGGAGATTGCGAAGGATTGGATCGAGACCGGCACCATTGATCACTTGCTTGCTGCACAGCGCTCGGAACTCGTGGCGCGAAACCGGCTCGCTGAAAGCATACTCGGCACGAAGAGCCTTGGAGCTCGCCATGGGCTTCACCGTTGGGTGATGTTACCGGAAGGGATGGATGAAGCCACCTTTCAGCGAGATGTACTGGCACAGGGTGTCGCTCTTGCGGCTGGCAGTGGTTTTTTTGTCTCCAATCCGAGACCCGCGATCCGGCTATGCTTGGGGGGCGTGGCGCGGCGTGACCTAGAGGCGGCGTTGACCATAGTGAGCAGGCTATTGCCCCGTCAGGGCGGCGTGCAGATGCCATCTGGCTGAAGCCGTGTGTATAAATTGTCATGGTTCAATGTAACGATTGACTTGAGATTTTCCCCATCAGACCCTCCGTGGAAGCCGTATTGGTAAATGTCTGCGGCCTGAAACCATGCCCCCCGTTCACAGAACGCTGCATTGCGGTGGGCGCGATCACAGGGAAAACAGCAATGTCTTACAAGAAATTTTTCGTCACCAGTGCAATGGCCCTGATCTTGGGGACCGGAAGTGCAATGGCAGATACTTGGCGCTACGCCTTTGAAGAGGCGATGGATGAAGTTCAGGGCAAGTTCGCCCAGAAATTCAAGGAAGAAATCGAGGCGAACTCGGATCATCAAATTCAGCTCTTCCCGTTTGGAACGCTCGGTGAATCCGACAGCATCATGGAGCAAACACAGTCTGGTATCCTGCAGTTCGTTGACCAATCTCCGGGCTTTACCGGGGCCCTGATTCCGGAAGCACAGGTCTTCTTTGTGCCGTATCTGCTGCCGCAGGACGAAGCGAAGCTCGCCAGCTTTTTCAAGACGTCCAAGGCCATCAATGAGCTCTTCCCGCCGCTTTATGCGGAGCAGGGGCTCGAGCTCTTGACGATGTTCCCGGAAGGCGAGGTCATGATGACCACGAAAGAGCCGGTCACCGGGCCTGCCGATCTTGACGAGGTTAAGTTCCGCGTCATGACCAACCCGTTGCTCGTCCAGAGCTACAAAGCTTTTGGCGCGACGCCGACGCCGCTACCGTGGGGCGAAGTTTATGGCGCGCTTCAGACCGGTATCATCCAGGGTCAGGAGAACCCGGCCTTCTTTATCGAGTCGACGAAGATGTATGAAGTCACCGACCACATCACGCGCGCCGGTCATAACAACTTCACGACCGCTGTGATGGCCAACAAGGATTTCTATGATGGCCTGTCAGATGAGGACAAGGCGCTCGTCAGCGACGCGATCGACGTCGCGTTTGACTACATCATTGAATATCAGTCGGGGCTGACTGAAGAGTCGCTGGCCAAGATCAAAGAAGCCAAGCCCTCGATGACGATCACCACGTTGAGCGACGAAGAGCGCGCGCCCTTCATGGCAACGGCGGATACGGTGGAGCAAGAGTTTCTCGAGATTGGTGGTGATCAGGCGAAAGCAATTCTTGACCAACTGAAAGCCGATCTGGACGCCGCCGAGTAACCGATTGAGGGGGATCTGACCTCTCTATCAAAGATCAAGCCGGGCGGTCGCTTGAGCGATGGCCCGGCTGTTGTCCAATACTATCCAGTTCCTTTTTTCATGCAGGACCGTGCCGATGCAGCGTGACGATGACAAAGCCCCTTCGATAGACCCAGATTTGGCGGCGCAGGTGCAGCCGACAGTAACCAGCGACGATATCGACGATTCCAACTATGTGTCTGGCCTTCCCGGATTTCTCGGCGTTATCGATGTGGCGATCGCGAGGATCGAGGCGGTGCTGTTGGCGATCGGCGTCTTGCTCATGGCAATCAATACAATGGCAAATGTCGTCGGGCGCTTCGTCCTAGGGCAGAGCCTTTTCTTCTCCGAAGAAGTCAATCGCGCGCTAATCGTTCTCATTACCTTTGCCGGGATTTCCTATGCGGCGCGGCACGGGCGCCATATTCGCATGTCGGCCTTTTTCGACGCCATGCCGCCGCCATTGCGCAAGATACTGATGGTCGTGATTGCGCTTGTGACCGCTGCCGCGATGTTCCTGCTTGCTTGGTATTCGATCGACTATGTCGCGACACAGGCCTCGCGTGGTCGGGTGCTTCCAGCGCTACAGGTGCCTGTCTGGTGGATCATCGTCTGGGCGCCGCTTGGGTTCTTCCTGACGGGTCTTCAATATGCGCTTACCGCAATCAAGAACGTGATCCACAAGGATATCTGGCTCTCGACCAGTACTCTTGAGGGCTACTCCGACAACGCCGCAGAGGAGGTCTGAGACCATGGCACTTTCAATCTTTGGTGTGATGATAGTCCTCCTCTTGCTCGGTTTTCCGATGATGATCCCGCTGATCGCGGGGTCGCTAATCGGGTTTGTCTCTCTCTTTGGCGGGGTGGGGCAGCTTGATACGATGGTGCAGCAGATTCTGGGCGGCATTCAGCCCGCCAGTTTGATCGCCGTGCCGATGTTCATCTTCGCGGCTGACATAATGACCCGGGGACAATCGGCGAACCGTCTGATCGACCTCGTGATGACCTTCGTGGGTCACTTGAAAGGCGGGCTTGCGGTCTCCACCGCCTCTGCCTGTACGCTTTTTGGGGCTGTCTCGGGTTCAACACAGGCGACAGTTGTCGCCGTGGGCGGCCCGCTGCGCCCAAGGATGCTCAAGGCGGGCTACAAGGATAGCTTCGTCCTTGCCTTGATCGTGAACTCGTCGGATATCGCGTTTCTGATCCCACCATCCATCGGCATGATTATCTATGGCGTCGTTTCGGGCACCTCGATCTCCGAGCTGTTCATCGCGGGGATCGGGCCGGGGCTTCTGATCCTAGTCCTCTTCTCTATCTACTCTTACATTTACGCGGTTCGGAACAACGTCCCAACCGAGCCGAAATCAACCTGGGCTGAGCGTGTCCGCGCCATTCAGCGCGCGCTTTGGCCTCTCGGTTTCCCGGTGATCATCGTCGGCGGCATTTATGGCGGGATCTTCTCACCCACCGAAGCGGCGGCGGCCTGTGTGCTCTATGCCCTGTTCCTAGAGATGGCCGTGTTTCGCGAAATGAGCATGCGCGAGCTTTATGCCACCGCCAAATCGACCGGGTTGATCACGGCAGTGGTCTTTATTCTTGTCGGGGCAGGGGCCGCGTTCTCCTACGTCATCAGCTTCGCCCAGATCCCGCAGCAGGTTCTCGGCAGTATCGGCATCGACGAGATGGGCCAATATGGCGTACTGTTTACGATCTCGATCGCGTTCTTCGTCGGCTGTATGTTCGTTGACCCGATCGTCGTGATCCTGATTTTCGTGCCGATCTTTGCACCGGTGGTGCAATCCGTCGGGCTCGATCCGGTTCTGGTCGGGACGATCATCACTTTGCAGGTCGCGATCGGCAGTGCGACGCCGCCCTTTGGTTGTGACATCTTCACGGCCATCGCGGTCTTCAAACGGCCCTATGCGGAAGTGGTCAAAGGGACGCCTCCCTTTATCTTCATGCTTCTGTCGGTGGCGGTCCTTTTGATCTTCTTCCCACAGATTGCGCTCTTCCTGCGTGACCTCGCGTTCGGCAAGTAAGGAGGCCAAGATGTTCAAGAAAATCCTACTGGCGCATGACGGTTCCAAGGGCGCGGATGCGGCGCTCGAGAAAGCGGCAGAGCTTTGCAAGCTTAGTGGCGCGGAACTTGTCGTGCTGACGGTTTATCGGCACCACTCGATCCTCGAAGCCTCGTTGTCGATGGTGCGTGGCGGGGATGACAAAGGAGGCAACCTTGACGATGTGATGCGCTCCGCGTCCCGCGAAGTTGGTGAACATGCCAAGGCCCGCGCCAAAGAGCTGGGGGTCGGGAACGTACACGCCTACATCAAGGGTGGTCCCTCGGCACGGACGATTATTGCCTTCGCGAAGGAACAGAACTGCGATCTGATCGTTGTCGGGTCTCGTGGGCTAGGTGCGTCTGAGGGCTATATGCTCGGCTCAGTGAGCCACAAGGTCACCAGTATTTCGCCAGTTCCGGTCCTTATCACCTGAATACCTTGCGAGGGATGGGAGACCCCGTCCCCTTTTTGGAGGCGGGGTTATTCTTTGACGTATGGCTTGCCATTGGCAGCTGGAGGCTGCGCTTTGCCGATAAAGCCCGCAACCACGATGATCGTCGCGATATAGGGCGACATAGCGAGGAAGTCTGAAGGAATGGGCGTGCGCAGGAGCGCGAGTTTTTGCTGAAGGGAATCTGCGAAACCAAAGACAAGGGCGGCGGCAAGGGCCCCAACTGGATGCCAGCGCCCAAAGATCATCGCCGCGAGACCGATGAAGCCGCGCCCACCAGTCATGTTCTCGTCAAAGCGGCCAACAGAACCAAGTGTGAACCACGCCCCGCCAAAGCCTGCGACCATGCCGCCGAGGGTCACGTGGAGATAGCGCGTGCGATAGACATTGATCCCCAGCGTGTCAGCCGCATGCGGGTGTTCGCCAACAGCGCGGGCGCGCAGGCCACTACGTGTGAAGAAGAGGTAGTAGGTTGAGAGTGCGACAAGGATCAGCGCGCCGTAAACAAAGAGGTTTTGCTTGAACAGCATTGGTCCGATGACAGGCAAGTCTCCCAGAAGCGGGATCTTATAGGCGCGGAAAACAGGCGCGTTGTTGAGAAAGCGATACTCTGAAAAGACCTGAGAACTAACATAGCTTGTTAACCCAAGGACAAAGAGATTGATCACGACGCCGGCGATGATCTGGTCCATGCGGTAGGTCACGACGAGGGCCGCTAGGATAAAGCCAAAAGCCCCGCCGACGATCACAGCCGCAACGAGACCGCCCCATCCCCCCAGAAGCGAGCCAATCAAGGCACCGGTAAACGCCCCGGCAAGTAGCATGCCTTCAATCGCAATATTGACCACTGCGACGCGTTCGCAGAGCACCCCGGCGAGACCGCCAAGCGCGATGGGCACCGCACGAACCATCGTGGCTTGAAGCATACCTGTCAGTGAGAAAGCCTTGCCAGCGGTCGCCCAGACGAGGAAAGCCATAACGAGGATTGCAAGCCCGACCCCAAGCGATAGCGCCGTCCAGCGCCCGCCCCCTTGCAAGAACTGACGGACTCCAAGAAACGCGAGAAGCGCGCCCGCGACGTAGTTGAATGGCCCCGCAGGTACGACGAGGTTGGGCAGTGCCCAAGGATCGGTCGGTCGTGAGAGGCGGAAGGTTGCGTCGCCTGAGGAGTCCATTCCAAAGACAAAGAGGACAAGGATAGAAAGTGCGATAAGCACAGCGCCAGTGATCCGGGCCTGCCGGGCCTTCCCCGTGTCCATGGTCTCGCTCTGTGTCTGTGTCGGCGCGGCGGTCATTTCGAGCCTCCTTTGGCGTTCTTGCGTTGCCTGAATCCCCAAGGGAAGATCGCTTTGACAAGGAGGGGGGCCGCGATAAAGACAATGATAAGTGCCTGAATGATGCTGATCAGGTCGATTGAGACGCCCGCGTCGACCTGCATTTGTCGCCCGCCTGCTTCGAGCGCACCAAAGAGCAACCCTGCGAGCAGCACGCCAAGCGGGTGCGACCGGCCCATGAGGGCGACAGCGATGGCATCGAACCCGATCCCTGCGGAAAAGCCCGGCGTGGCGCGGTCGAGGACACCTAAGACCTGACTTGCGCCTGCGAGCCCTGCCAGAGCACCAGCCGTGGCCATGGCCGCGATGATAATCAACCCCGAGCGCATCCCGGCATAGCGCGCCGCATGAGGGTTCTCGCCAGAAGCGCGGAAGGCAAAGCCGATCTTTGAGCGGAACAAGAGCCAATAGACGAACGCAACCGCCGCCAACATGAGGAAAACCCCCGCATGCAGCCTTAGATTGGGATCGAGCCAGTCGAGAAGGCGTGGAAGCTCTGCGCTGTCAGGGACGGACTTGGAAATCGGATCGGCACGACCTTCTTTCTGGATGAAGGGCTGGCGTAGTAGGTAGTCGAGGAGACGGAAGGAGATCAGGTTGAGCATGATCGTCGAGATCACCTCATGCGCACCTGTTGAGGCCTTGAGCCAACCGGCAATCGAGGCATAGAGTGCCCCGACCAGCGCCCCGGCGAGTAGCGCCAAAGGCAGGTGGATGATCCAAGGCAGACCCTCAAGCATGAAGCCCGCCATGACAGCGGCCATGCCACCAAGCAGGAGTTGGCCTTCAGCACCGATATTGAAGAGACCGGCGCGAAAGCCGAGCGCAAGCCCAAGCCCCGCAAGCACAAGCGGGATCGCGGCGGTCAGGGTTTCCGAAATGGCGGGGAGCGAGCCGACAGAGCCACGAGCGAGCGCAAGGTAGCTCTCGCCAATGGTGGCAAGGTCGACATTTGTTGCCAACATGATCAACCCGCCGAGGAAAAGTGCGGCGATAACGGCGAAAATTGGCACGATCACGAGGGTCTCGAAATCCTGCCGTCCGCGCGTGGTGCGTTGCAACAAGGCTTGCGTTGCGGTGTCGAGCTTGTCGTTCAGGTTTTCGCTCATTCCGAGGCCCCCGCCATTGCAAGGCCAACCGCGTTCCGGTCAACTGGCCCATTGGTTGCATCGAATTCGGCGACGATACGGCCTTCAAACATTACGAGAATACGATCCGAAAGCCCCATGATTTCATCCAGCTCGGAGGAGACAATAAGCACACCATCGCCTTCGTCGCGGGCTTCGATCAGGCGTTCGTGGATATACTCAATGGAGCCGACATCCAGCCCGCGCGTTGGTTGCGAAGCGATCACGAGCTTTGTTTCACGCTCTAGTTCGCGTGCGACGACCATTTTTTGTTGGTTGCCTCCAGAGAGATGTCCGGCCGGCAGGAAGACGCTCGGCGTGCGCACGTCAAAGTCAATGCAATAGCGGGCCGCGGTCGTTTGGGCCTTGGGCCAGTCGATCTCGAGGCCGCGGCCATAGGTCGGATCGTAATAGGAATTGAGGACCATGTTCTCGGCCACGGAAAAGCTCGCGATCATGCCAGAGCGGAGACGGTCCTCGGGGACATGCGCCATACCCATCCGGTGCCGCTCGCGCACAGAGCTGCGTGTCACATCCTGTCCGTCAAATAGAATTGTTCCTGTCGCAGGACGGGTTAGGCCCGTTAGCGCCTCAACCAATTCCGTCTGTCCATTGCCTTGCACACCCGCAATACCCACCACTTCGCCCGAGCGCACCTGAAGGCTGACATGATCAAGCGCAAAGTCGTCATGCTCATCGAGAAGGCAAAGGTCCGAGACCGTTAGCATTGGAGCGCCCGCTTTTGGTGCCGCCTTGTCGACGGTAAAGCTCACCGGACGGCCAACCATCATCTCGGCCAAGGTTTCTGTCGTCAGTTTCGCCGGATCGCCTTCTCCGGTGATCCTGCCGTGACGTAGCACGCTGATCCGGTCAGAAATCTCGAGAATCTCATGGAGCTTGTGCGTGATAAAGACGATCGCCTTTCCTGCATCCCGAAGCGAGCGAACGATCTCGAAGAAGTCCTCAACTTCCTGCGGTGTCAGAACCGCGGTCGGTTCATCCAGAATGATAACGTCCGCCGAGCGAAACAGAACTTTGAGGATTTCCACGCGCTGTTGTATGCCCACAGGGAGGCTTTCGATCAAGGCATCGGGGTCGACTTCAAGCCCATAGCGATCGTTTATCTCGCGCACTTGTTTGCGCGCGGTCTTGAGGTCGAGATAGTCGAACCGTCCCGTGGGTTCGACGCCGAGGACCACGTTCTCGGCGACGGTGAAGACGGGAACGAGCATGAAATGCTGATGCACCATTCCGATACCGGCTGCGATCCCGTCACCGGGGTCTTCAAAGGTGACGCTTTTGCCATCGATGAGAATCTCGCCCTCGTCGGGCGTATAGAGCCCGGAGAGTATATTCATCATCGTCGATTTTCCGGCGCCATTCTCTCCGAGAAGTCCAAGGACTTCACCGGCGCGAATATGCAAGTTGATCGCGTCATTGGCGACGACCGGACCGAAACGCTTGGTGATCCCGCGTAGCTCTACATCCATAGGTTGGTCTCTCCCTGGACGAAGAAAGGCCGATCACGCCACTGCGCAACCGGCCTCTTCCATTTCAGCTTAGTTCGCGACCTTGATCGAACCGTCGATGATCCCAGCACGGATATCATCAAGCTCGGCCTTCAGCTCTGCCGGAACGGCGTCTTCAAAATCATGGAAGGGCGCCATGCTGACACCATCGTTGGCGAGGGTGCCGACAAGAAGCCCCGGTTCGAATTCACCGGCATGCACCGTTTCAATCACGGCTTTCACAGTCGAATCCATGCGTTTCAGAATCGAGGTCAGGTAGACATGGCCCTTCTCGGGGTCGGTCAGATACTGATCTGCGTCCACACCAATGATCTTGAGCGCGTCGGTGCCCAACTCATCTGCAAGCGCGGCAGAACCAAGACCGACAGGCCCTGCGACGGGCAGAATGATGTCCGCACCTTCGTCATAGAGGTTCTGTGCGTAGGTGCGACCGTCGTCGAGGGATTCGAAATTGTTGGTGAAAAGCCCTTCCCGTGCCTCGGCGTCCCAGCCAAGGACCATGACGTTCGTGCCCTTCTGCGCGTTGTAATAGTTCGCGCCTGCGACGAAGCCATCCATGAAGATCGTCACCGGGGGAATGTTGATCCCGCCAAAAGTACCAAGAACGCCAGTCTTGGACATGCCTGCGGCTAGGTAGCCTGCGAGGAAGGCAGCTTCATCGGTCGCGTAGACCTGTCCAAGGACATTGGGAAGCGTGGGATCATAGGCGAAGTCTACGATTGAGAATTTCTGATCCGGGTTGGCTTCGGCGGATTTCTTCGTCGCGTCTCCCATTAGGAAACCGACAGTCACGATGACATCGCATTCCCCACCCTGAAGCGAGTTCAGGTTTGCGTCATAGTCGCTTTCAGCTTGAGATTCGAGGTATCGCGCTTCGATGCCCAACGATTCCTTGGCATCGAGCGCGCCTTTCCAAGCGGTCTGGTTGAAGCTCGAATCATCTATACCGCCAGTGTCGGTGACTTGGCATGCGGTGAAGGCCGAAGCCGTAGACGCCGCAGCGATGAACAGGGCGGCGGTAAGCGAGACCCCAATGGGACCGCGTTTTGGGAACGTCATGATGTATCTCCGTGTCGAACGTGGCAGTCTTTTTTGAGTTCGGTCTTCGGAACCTTGAAGCGCGATCACGCCGGGGTTCTCTTGCCGATCAGTGCAGCGAGGTTAGCATTCTCGCCGCGATTGTCATCGGAAACCTTTTGAAGGATCGTCATCTTGCCGTGTGGTTACCTTGGGGAAGGCGAGGAGGGCGATAGCGTGCCAACTCCGTAGGCCTGCCCATAAACACGTGGTAGGACGAGGGAGTGACAGAGGGGGCGGATTGGTGCATCGGTTGCACCCCACCGCAGAGCCGCAAGCAACCTATGGGTGTGACATACCGCCTCTCAAACTCGCAAAGGGTCAATCGGCGAAAAGGTGCAGCGTATATTGATAGACTGAGAAATCGCGCGCCACTGCACCAAGTTTACCGTGATTTACTGAGGAAATCATCGTCGATGAAGCGATTGACTTTGTGCCTAAGTAGGGTAGGAAGACCTCGTAAGTTAAAACTGGCGGCGGAGCATTGCTTTGAAGAAACTTCTGGTCTGTTTTCTCTGTTCTTTCTTCCTTGCTTCCTGCACTGATGGTTTTACGGCTTTCCCCGTCGATGACGAGGGGCAGGACAACCTAGAGCAAGATCTCGATGTTGTTCGTCTGAGCACCAAGAACATCAAGAACTACACACAAGCGATCAAGCCGGTTACGCGCACGCGGATGCCCTACGATACCTCGTGGTCGTATCTGATCGGCCCTGGCGATATCCTCAGTATCGACGTCTACGATCACCCGGAACTGACTATGCCAGCCGGACCCGACCGTAGCGCAAGCGAGAACGGCTTCCGTGTTCAGGCCGACGGGCGATTTTTCTACCCCCATATCGGCGAGATCGAAGCCGGAGGGCGCTCGATTGAGCAAGTGCGAAGTGACCTGTCCCAGAAGCTGCGCCAGATTATTCCTGAGCCGCAGGTTGTTGCTCGGGTCGCAGAGTTCAATTCACAAAGCGTCTTGGTCGGTGGAGAAGTCAACGCGCCGAACCGGCAGACCTTGAACTCGGTTCCGCTTACGCTGTTTCAGGCGGTGAACGCCGCCGGCGGCGGCACCGAAGAAGCGGACTTGAGCCGTATCACTGTGAAACGCAATGGCCACACCTATGGCGTTGACCTGAACGGGTTCTTGCGTGCCAACTATGTTCAAAACAACCCGATACTACGTGCTGGCGACGTCGTGCACGTGCCTGAACTGCGCAATGAACAGGCCTATATTCTCGGTGAAGTCGACAAGCCCAGCGTTGTTGATCTGGCGAAAGAGCCAATCAACTTGACGCAAGCTCTCGCGAACCAGGGGGGCTTGAAAGAGGTGCGCGCGGATGCGCGAGGGG
>NZ_JAKVRD010000010.1 GCF_022814865.1 Shimia aestuarii
TCAATACGAAACGACCCCACAGTGCTCTGGGCTATCGCCCACCGGCCCCCGAAACCATCATCCAGATGGACCAAAGGCCGATC
The DNA here is from genome assembly GCF_022814865.1 of Shimia aestuarii. Classification (GTDB taxonomy): domain Bacteria; phylum Pseudomonadota; class Alphaproteobacteria; order Rhodobacterales; family Rhodobacteraceae; genus Shimia; species Shimia aestuarii_A. Next base: position 84 of record NZ_JAKVRD010000010.1, read on the forward strand.
ATGCACTAACAATCAAATTGGACCACTCAAGTGGGGCGGATCAATTGGTTGAGTGGGCAAGGCGCTCAGAATGGGTACAGCTACCACCTAAAGCGCTACACAACGAACCTGCAAAACGTTCCTTATGGCCACTGGTCGATGCTGCAAGAGATGATGGTTGGTCTCATCGGACCAATGGAGTCACGCGGCTATGTGTTGCCCGAAAATATGCTGCCTGACATTTCCGAGGGCCGTATGTTCTGCAAGTTCTTGCGAGACGTTTTGCACGTAGACACTGACGCACTACCGACATACAGACACGATTTCGAAGATGGGCGAATTGTGTACCCTAAGGCGTATCCTAATGAATTGCTGCCAGCGTTCAGGACTCATTTTTTTGAAGTATGGTTGCCCAACAAGGCGCAGGCTTACTTTGAGGCAAAAGACCCGGCCGCTCTTGAGTATTTGCCATTCCTGCTGCCGAAGCCAGACGCGGCATAGACTCAACTGCTGGCCCTACGGGGCCAGCTTCCACACCCTTCCCTCACGCTTCACCACACCAGCACTCTCAAGCCTCAGTAGCGCCATATAAGCCCGCTGCACCGCGCTCTTGCGGCTAATCCCTGCCACTCGCTCTTGTATCACGTCTGCGAGTTCTGAGGACGTGCAGGGCAGCATGGATAGGGCCAGACGCTTGCTCTTGCCACGCGATAGCGGCCTGTCGTGCATGATAGCAGGTTTCTGGACGCCACGCATGGCCATAAGCGCCTCAACGTGTTCCAGTCCTTCGCCCTTCCGGTATAGCGCCAGAAGCGCGTTGTTTATGGTTCTGTCCTGCATGGGGGTAGAATAGCAGGACGTGGGCCAGAGGGATTCACAATACTTGGTGCGTTTGATACATAAGGCCGTGACTTCGAAGGAACTCGGCCTCGCTTCATGAGGAACTAGTAGTGCTTTAATGCTTCGCGACCTGAAGCGGTAATACGGTAGCCCTTTTCATTCAGCCATGTAACTGTCCCAGCTTGAATGAAGCCCAGAGCTTCTAATTTGCAGATGGTCTGATCTCCAATGCCTGGAGACAGTTTTTCTCGCATTATGAAGCTTTCTGCTTCCCCTTTGTGACAATCTTCATAGTCACATTCGAAGCGTAGGATCTTCAGAGCCTCTATCATTTTGAGGTGCCCCTAGTTTCCTAGACACCTGCCTTTTCCAGTTTGCGCTGTCTTTCTTCGAAGTCAACGGGCGACAGCATGCCGTTGTTCGTGTGCTTGCGTTTTGGGTTGTAGAACAGCTCGATGTATTCAAAGACGTCTCGCCGCGCTTCCTCACGGGTGCGGTATTTTCGCCGCCTGACCTTCTCCCGCTTCAAGAGCTGAAAGAAACTCTCGGCCACTGCGTTGTCATGGCAATTGCCCCTGCGGCTCATCGAGTGTTCCAATCCATGTTCGCGCAGGAACGCTGCCCATTCACGGCTTGTAAATTGCGCGCCTTGGTCGGAGTGGATCAGCAGGCCTGGTCCAGGCTTTCTCCGCCAGATCGCCATGAGCAAAGCCTGCACAGCCAGCTCTGATGTCTGGCGAGACTGGACGGCCCAGCCGACGACACGCCTTGAGAACAGATCGATGACCACGCAGAGATACGCAAACCCTTCGTGTGTACGAAGATAGGTAATGTCCGTCACCCAGGCCCGATCAGGCGCATTGGTGGCAAACTGACGATCCAGCGTGTTGTCCACCACGACAGAGGGCTTTCCACCATAAACGCCAGGCTTCTTCTTGTAGCCGATCTGTGCCTGAACGCCCGCAATCCGAGCCAGACGGGCAACGCGGTTCTCGGATACAACCTCGCCCATATCGATCAGGTCATCATAGATCTTGCGGTATCCATAGACCTTGCCGCTGTCTTTCCACGCCTTCTTCACCAGCTTGGTCTGACGCCGATCTTCCTGCGCACGTTGACTTAACGGTTCCTTAACCCATGCATAGAAACCGCTCGGGTGGACGCTCAGCATCTTGCAGAGAACACGGACGCAATGTTGTTGGCGATGCGCGTCGATAAACGCGTACCTCACTTTGCATCCCTGGCGAAGTACGCGGTGGCCTTTTTTAAGATGTCGCGTTCCTCCGTGACCCGGGCCAGCTCTTTCTTGAGACGGCGAACTTCGGCCTCCTGATCAGTCTGCCTCTGCGGCTTCGAAAATTGCGCCAGCCAGGTGTAGAGCGATTTGGTGCTGACCCCGAGCCGTTCGGCCACCTCCTTGACCGAATAACCCCGCTCCGTGACCTGCGCCACCGCATCGATCTTGAACTCATCCGAGTAGCGAATTTGCCCTGACATTTGCATCGTCCTTTGCTTCCGAAATTACCAAGCAAAACGTCTACAAATCTAGGGGCACCTCATTTGGTTGGTTAGCTCGATACTCACTTCCTCAACCTCACTCCAGCGCCGCCACCATTCTCTGGAATGAACTCCACGCCAGCGGTTTCTAAAGCTGAACGTATAGCTGCGACCGTTGCGGCCCTGCCACCAAGGTCGCCTGTTGTGGCCTCAAGCCTCTTCACCGTTGGAATCGATACGCCAGAAGCCTCAGCCAAGTCATTCTGAGACCATCGCAGCAGCGCACGTGCTGCCTTCACTTGCTCAATTGATACTTTTAGTATTGACAATGCAATCACCCAAGTTGATACTTTTGGGATCATAACCGAAACTTGGAGGCTAAAACAATCACCCATGAACCCGCCATTTCAAATATGTCTGACCTACCCGCTGGAAGCATGGAACGCCTCGCTCTCTTTGCCGAGTGGACCAACACCACGCCGCCCGAACGCATCATGGACGGTGAAGGCGAGAACCGGACATTCAGCCAAGACATTCTGGTCTATGCCAAAGAGAACGGCCTTAGCCTTGATTGGTTCTGGATGGGCAACGAGATGGGGCTTGTTATGCAGGCGCACAACCAAGCGCGGAGGCTGACGCAATGACCGACCAAACCCCGTCATACAAGGCTCTGAGGAAGCATGTTTACAACGTCCAGGAAAAGACCTGTCTGCTTTCCGGCCTTATCCAAGTCATTGCCGACCTTGAAGGCAGGACACAATCCGGCGAAGCCGGGAAAGATGCTCTGATCTACATCGCTGAGGGGATGATTAAGGAAATCGACAGAGACCTTGATTTCGTAGACTTGCCGGAGTTGACGGGATGACCTGCAAGAAAACCATTCTGGATACAATGTACAAAACCGAGCACGCGCTTAACGAAATCAAGGGGCTGGCTGAGGCACTGGATCAGCTTGCTTTCCAGCATTCGGCTCTGTCGCGTTCCGGGGGTGAGAATGCGGCTATCAATTGCGTTATCTTGGCGCTTCGTCGCGCGATCAAAGAGGCCAGTAAGTCGCATGAAGCAGAGTTCAAAGCGTTGAGAGATGGGGCGGCGGCATGAACAAACTGGATAAATCTCACTACCAAGCATGAGGGACTATGCAATGACCAAGCAAGAGACAAATTTCATCCACTACGACAATGAATACCTCGGCGAGCATCAAGCAAGCGGACTGGCCTACGCTCTGCGTGACACCATCGCAGTAGCATTCTGTGCCTTCGACAACGATTGCATAAATGTGGAACTGGGCAATCGCGGTATCAGCAGCACGCTGGAGCGCGCAGAGAAAATGGCTCGTGAGTTGATCGACCGTTGCGAAATGCTCGAACGCAATCAGGCAAAGGCGCAGCCGTAGAGCGCTCCGAGAGCATAGGGCTGGCGGGAAGACACCTCGCCAGCTCGAGAGGCTTCAAAACATGACCATCCACTATGACATAAACCGCCGCTGGTCCGATCAGTTCATTCCGGACATCAAACGGATTGTGGGTAGTCATTTGCTTGAAGCGGCTCCTGATCCGCTGGACATGAAACAGGCGACGGATCTTCTCATGCTGGATGCCCGCGACATGCGGATCGCAGCGAGAGTTCGCAGGCCGGGATATGCAGAGCGTTACCCGCACCAGTTCACGATTCGCTCGCGCGTTCCCTCTGGGGCCGAGACTGAACTTTCCAAGATAGTGAACGGAAAAGGCGATTGGATGTTCTATGGCCACGCCAGCGCCCGTCAGGACGGCGTAGAGAAGTGGTTTCTCCTAGACCTAAATGCGTTCCGTGCGGCTCTTATCCGGCAGGGGCCGCAAGGCCTTCACTGGGGCAACAAGCGGAACCCCGATGGAACGGTCTTCACGTGGTTTGATGTACGCAGCTTTCCGTCTGATCCGCCGCTAGTGGTAGCGTGTTCGAGCGGAGTTCACGACCGATAGGATTCGGCGCAGCGATTGGTGTCAGCAAGTACGTCGCGAAGCATATCAACTCCGAGCAAAACAACCAAAACTTGCATTGCTGGAGAATTGACGCAAAATGGCGTCATGCCGTTCTACGGCATTGTTTGATACGAGACTGATTCAGGAGAAACTAATGAGATTTCTAGTACTCGCAGCCGCCGTTGCTTTCGCCACTTCAAGCGCCACGTTTGCCGCAATTCCACATGGAAAAGAGTCGGTTCTCTCGAACGACCAGATTGCGCATGGCGGTGGCTGTCGTAAGTCCTCCCCTCCTGGTAAATGCTGTCACGCGGGTAGCAAACCCTTCCACTGTCACTAGGCTGCATTCTTGAGGTCACCTTGGCCTACAGTGGCTGGGGAATTTCCTACGGTATCTACCTGATTGGCGCTGGCGGAGTTTTTGCCGATGCGCAGCGCGCCTTCGCAGTTTTCCTACTATTCCCTTTCAGGTTTAATCAACTGCCACTCCCTAATTTGGGGTCGCCGGTTGAAGGTGTTCGACTCGAAGAAGAGCGAGAAAGAAAGGCAACGAGCAGTGAGGATTTGGTGACAATATGGCACTTGTGATGAACTTAGACCCTAGCAAGGTGGAACTCTTGATGCGTCTAGCGCTGTTGGATGATGCAGCCAACGTGAACGAGCGGATGGGCGCCCTGACGGCCGAAATCTATGTCTTAGATGACGAAGAGGTCGACATTTGTTTGGATGTGAACCTTTGGCCAGAGAGCAAAGGCTCACCTTCCGTTGAAGCTCTTGCCAAGATGCTATGGCTTAACGTTGAGTGGACAGCCTCAGACTCCAACCCCCTTTTTGCATGGCCAGAAATTGGCTCATTGACCCAAAAGGCCCCCGAATACTTCAAGATGGTGCTGGACGCCCATAGGTCGCAGAAGCCGAAAAACTGAGGTTGGCAATGAATGACGCTGCTAAGGAGGAACTAGCGAGGCATTTGGGGCGAATCAGTGCTGAAGTCGCTCAGATATGCTCCAAGCTAGCCGACAATGAATACGAGCTAATCCCGACATCAAGAGGAATGGAAGCTATCGTAGACCGACAGTTCGCTCACGAAGTGAGTCGGTACCGTTGGTTTGCTGTCGTCTCGCGCGGCAACCATGTGCAAGTCGCAGCTGATGTTGATGGAAGACGCGTTGGTCTTCCACGTTTAGTACTGCACCTCGCGAACCCCGAAAAGGCAATCAAAGACATCAAGAACGTGTCTTACAAGAACAAGAACGCCATGGATTGCAGGCTCTCGAACCTAGAGAACCGTGTCGGGCGGCAAGCCGTTATGCGCAACCGCCGGAAAAAGCGAGATAGCAGCTCTAGGTTTAAGGGAGTGAAGCACCTCAAATCCGCAGGCAAGTGGTCTGCCAGCATTTCGGACGGTGAGAGAGTTATTTACCTCGGATCGCATGAGCACGAGGAATTCGCAGCAGCAGTGTATGACGCTGCCGCGTCTATGCTATTTGAAGGCGCAGCCCACTATAATTTGCCGAACGAACGCATTGAACTTGATGCAATGCATGAAGCGACCATGCGGATTAAGCGACACCGTACGCGCTGGACAGCAAGGAGCGAAGCAAAGCAAAATCTGGAGGCTTGGGCGCTGGGGAGAAAAAAGTAACCGTAGCGAGGCAGACAAGATTGTCGGGCCGTTGGCCTTCACTGATTCCTAACGCGGCTTGCAGTAGCTCGGGAAGCTTCCGCGATAACGGCCAGCTTTCTTCTGTGCCGCGATGTAGCTTCCTGAGGGATCATATCGGTCACAACGACCGCAGTATCCGTTTGCAATCATCAGTGCGCCGATATCTTGCCCATCCGGTAGCGAACAGCGTCCGACACGGCGATCATAGGTGACCTCTCCATTCAGCCGACAGTTCAGGCGCTTGCCAGAAACCAGTTTCTTCATCGCCGCTGTGGCTTGGTTTCCTAGCCGGGTTCCTCTCTCATCACAGTTCAATCCGTTTAGCCGGATCGGCACTCGAGAGACTTCAATCGTATCTCCGTCTCGGATGTGGGTAACTGGACCGACAAGTTCTTGTGCCGCAGTAAGGCTACTCGAAAGCAGCCAAGCGGCCATGAATATTGCAACGATAGGTTTCATTGTAAGCCCCGCAAATACTTAGGGTGCGACGGTAGTCACATCGAATGGTAGAGACATAGCTCCTCGATGCGCCCGCCACCAGCAGGCACGCGCGATGCTGTCTATCAAGCTCCGAAGACTTCTAGGATCTCTTGGCTAGTCTGTGCATAAGACCGCTGAGGAGATGTGCTCTCCAAAGGAATATTTGCGTAATCTCGCCAGTCCTTTGCCTGCACAGTCTTCCATAGTGAGTTTAGCTCTGACCGCATCAAGCGGGACTGGTTAGCGTTCACTTCACTTAGTTCCGTGAAACACTGGCGTATCAGGCGCTCTCTGAGATGCTCTGCGAAATGGCCATAGGTGTCTGTAACTGTTCGGGTGCTGGAATGCCCTAGCTGCCGTGCCACCATGTCGAGCGGTACACCGGATCGAATCAAATCGCTCGCATAAGTGTGTCGAAGTCCATGGAATACCAACTCCCGAGGTAACTTCGCTTGATCGACGGCACGCCTAAACAAGCTGGTGTGTTGCTTTCTCCAGATAGCACCCTTGTCGCTTCGAAACACATAGTCACGGTTTGCTTTGCCTTTACACTGGGAAAGGAAGAACGCCATACCCTCGTCCGGCAGGAAAACGAATCTTGCCGGGCTGCGCTTGAACGCTCCAACCCTGATTCCGTATCCGATGCGCCCAACATCTTCGACAGTAAGTCGCCCCAATTCCCCCACCCGGCAACCAGTGTAGAGCGCTGCCAAAACTAGCAAACGAAGAGCTGGTGTGCAGTAGCTCAGCAATAGGCTGCATTCTTCGCGCGTAAGGAAAACTGTTCGAGGGGAATGAATTACGGAAATGCGCTTCAAACATCGCCACGGTCTCTCTGACTCAATGTACCCATTATCCCAAGCGTGTCTGAATGCCATTCGTAGAATGGTTACCAAGGAGTTAAACTTGCGTTTGCGGCAGCGCATCTCGTCGGGTGTCAGTGTTTCAGGATCAACCGGCGGCTGGCGCTCTGCGAAGCCATACTTTGGTGGAGTCCGCAGAACCTGGAGGGCAAGCTTCTTTAGATGCAGTGCGTTAAAGTCTTCTAGCGGAATGTGAATTAAGCTTGGGACGATGTGGAAATTGATCAATACGAGATTGTTGTAATGACCACCTTCTGAGCGGGCAATTTTCGTCCATTCGGTGTAGTCCTTCAAAGCATGCCCCACAGTGTATGTGCTTCCAATTGGGCAGAAGTTAACCTTGTCAGTGCGGCCAGTGGGTTTTGTGATATTCGCAACGGCTTGGATCTCGCCAGTATTGAACCACTCGAAGGCTCGTCGCACAGCTTCGTCAAAGCCAACAACTCCTCTTCCTAAGTCTAAAGCAGGCCCTAAGCACTTCTGAATGTATCGCTTGTCCGCAGTGAGCAACCGCGCCGTCCAGTTACAAGTTCTACCATCCGGTTTGTGGATGCCGATGTGCCTACTGGTCTTAATCGCAAACCAGAACGGTGATTGCCGAAATTCCAACAACTCAAGAAATGATGGATCCGAAAATTGGCAGTCCGAAATATCCTCTGCCGTGTAGGTTTCCTTTGGTTTCTTCCGCATAGTAGTGACCTTTCAGAAAATCATCGGCCTTCAGGTTACTAGCAATTTAGCTGCGCTTTGAGCTTCGGCGGTCCGCGTTAACTTTTCCTCAACCTTTTTGGGGTAGGGTTGGAAGCACCAAATGGATAGGCACACGCATGCGAAACGCAGAGGCTTCGGCGAAAGAAAAGCAACTGAGTGAGGTCATAGTCGAGTTGGAAACCGCACTATTGGAGTACGCGGTGCAGTATGGTTTGTCAGATCAAGCACGAGCTGTGCTTACGAAGTCGGGGAAACTCTTAGCTACGCTAGACCCCCTAGGAATAAAGCCTGAGGGGGCATCGAGGCTCGATTGAAGCCAATCGAGAACTTGTGGAATTGCAAGGCCACCCAGTCAAACATGCTCGCTAGGCATGACTGACTACTCGTCCCTTCTCGGCAAGATTCCCAACGATTGCTCTCTGCTTTCGTAGAAGTTCGAGCGGGGCCAGCTCCAATCATCTTCAGTCTTCCCATAGTCTCGCCAATTGGGAGTTTGAACGTTCTCCCATAAATCTGTGAGACGGCCTTCCATGCTCTTAGCCAATCTCTTGTTGTTTGCATCAACGCTTGAAAAAGCACTGCGAATAATTGCTTCGCGATACTGTGGCGCAAGATGGCCATAGGTTCTGCTGACGGTATCAGCACTAGCGTGGCCTAGCTGTTGCGCAATCACTGATAGCGGCACTCCTGCTTGCACCAACTGAGTCGCGTATGTGTGCCTCAGGACATGGAAGGAGATGTGTGAGGGTAAATCTGCGGCAGCAACAGCTTCCTTGAGGTGGGCTTTCTGAGAGCCTTCCCATTTGAGTCCTTGCGGGTTCGTGAAGACCAGATCATTGCTTTCCTTGCCCTCTACGCAGGCAAGAAAGAAGGCTAGACCTTCATCGGGCAGAAAAACGAAGTGCGACCGACGGTTCTTTCCACTGAAGATCCGGACGCCATAACCTTCTGTGGCGACATCCCTAACCCTCATGGACGCAAGCTCACTAATCCGACAACCAGTGTATAGGCCCGCAAGTATGAGCTGTTTGATTTCCGGACGCGCATTTTCAAGGAGGCTTTTGCATTCCGAGCGTGACAAGAACTCTACTCGAGGTCTGTCTTGGTTCGGGAGATTCTTGAGACACTTCCAAACCCGGATATCTTCGAACTTCCGGTTCTCCCAGGCCATCTTCAAAGCGCCTCTCAATATGGCAATGAGAGCATTCAGCGTTTTCTTCCTCTTTCGAAGTGCTTCTGAAGAAAGGGTCTCGATCCTGATTGGTCGACCTACTTTCTGGTTTCCCCTTTTTGGGGGAGATGACAGAATCTGCCTTGAAAACTCTGTTATGTGGTTGGGTGTGAGTTCTTCTGCTGGTAGCCAGCCAAGCCTTGGGTAGAGGTGGAAGTTGATCCTATTCACCAAGGATACGAAGTAGTTCTGAGTTGCTGCCATACGCTTCCATTCGACATAGTCGTAGAGCGCGTGGCCGATAGTGAAGACGCCCCCGTAAGGGCAAAATGTGAGCTCTCTGCGAACCCCAAGTGGGTAAGGATTAGATGCAAGCCTAGATACTTCTGGCGAAGAAAACCAGATTTCAGCCCTTATCAATGCTTCGTCATATGTCGGACAATCGTCGAAGCTTGCCAATTGAGCCTGCCGATATTTGCCTTCCTTGGTTCTAACCCTTGCCAGCCAAATTCTTCTATCTGCTCTGATCTCGACTCCGATGTGCCGGCAATACTGGAGGGTGTCCCAGTATGGCGCGCTTCTCGGTGGAAGCGCTCGGAGCTTCTGTGGGTCATTTAAGTGGTTCTTCTTCGGCATTTCTGACTCCTTCAAAGTTCATGGAATCGATAGCCGATATTCTTGAAGGCAAATTGGCACGGCCTTCGAGTCGTGTTGTACGCCGTCCACTGCGCGCGTTTCAGACCGTATTTGTGCAGATAGGGTGGATAATTGGGTGGATAGAATACACCCAAAAAACATCAAGCATCTGTAAACAAGATACTTTTTTGGAGTAACTGGTGCCGCTGAAGGGACTCGAACCCCCGACCCACGCATTACGAATGCGTTGCTCTACCAGCTGAGCTACAGCGGCACACGCGGGGCGCTCATAGCACCCCGACGCGCGCTGGAAAAGCGTTATTTTTCGACAAAGCCTGGCTGCACCGCGGGCGTCGCCTCGGGCGCATAGTTTTCCTCTTCCTCGTCGGGCTCTCGCGGCGCGAAATCGTCCTCGTCCACGATCTCCGCCTCTATCGGGGCGTCCTCATCCTCGAGGTCATCGTCGCTTTGATCCTCAAGCGCGCCAACGATAAGCGGCAACATCTCGACCCCGGTCGCGCTCCGAACCTCCGATTCTGGCGGCGCCGTCCATGCAAGCGTGTCGAACGCCTTGCAGTTCTCACAAACCGGCGCCCAATCCGCGTGGATATGGTGGCACTTGTCACAGACCCATTGCGGACCGCGCGGCGCAGTCAGGGCCCGCGCAAGCCAACCTTTGACAACCGCATCCTTCGCGCCTTCGCCCCGCTCGATCGCCGCCATGATGGTCAACGACCGGGTTGTCGGGTCTGTTTCATAAAGATCGCCCAGCGCACGGCGCGCCTCCGGGAAATCCTCTGCCGCAATATTGAGTTCTGCCATGAGCATCTGGCTCTCGGCATGGTCCTTATTGCCCTTAATAAGTGTCTTGAACCGCTTGATCCGCGCCGCCGGGTCTTCGTCCGGCGCGATCTCTGCATAGGCCGCAGCAAGATCGGGATGCGGTTGGGCCTGCCATGTTTTCTGCAACAGACGCGAGGCATTGCGCGCCTTGCCTTGGCTGATATAGCTGCGTGCCGCCATCACCGCTGCGGGGATGAGGTCGGGCGAAAGTTTGTTCGCCTCAATCGCCTTCTCGCGCGCTTCAACCGACGCATCTTCATCAAGGATGTCCTTGGCCTCCGAAAGCGCCAGGACCGCATCGCGGCGTTTGTGCACATCGCGTGGCAGGCTGCCATGACGCAGTTTCGCGCCAAGCGTTGCACGCGCCCCGGCCCAATCGCCAGTATCCGCCTGCAACCGCAATAGCGTATCCTGCGTCTCTTCGTGTCTCGGTTTGAGCGCAAAGGCCGTCTTGGCAAGCTTGAGCGCCGCGTCCGTCTTACCCTCGGAAAGGGTCTGTTTCATCAACCCGCGCACCCCGACAAAGCGGGTCGAGTCATCGGCAAGCAGCTTCTTGTAGACCTCGGTCGCCTTCTTGCGGTCGCCTGACATCTCTGCCGCCTGCGCCGTCAGAAGGTTGGTCAGTTCGGGTTTGCCAAGATAACGCTCTGCCTTGCGCGCCTTATCGATCGCCGTCGCGCCCTCGCCAGAAGCAAGCGCCAAAAGACCATCGGCCAGCGCCTGATACCCCTTCTTCTCGCGGTTGCGGTCGAAATATCGGCTGATCGCCGTTTCATCGCCATTCAGGAACTTCAGCACTGCAACAAGAAACGACACGAACTTGAACAGAAGCCAGCACAGCACCACAAGAGCGACGAGCGCGATCACCGCTTGAAGCGGCCCGAGCGTGTATTCCACCCCGGCGACGGTGATCATCACACCGCCATCGCTCTCCATGAGCCAGCCGGCGCCATAGGTCACGCCGGCAATCGCGGCAACGAAAAGAAGGATTTTAACAAGCGACCAGAGCATGAAATGTCCTTTGATTAATCGGTCAGGCCCTGGGCAAGGGCTTCTGCGGCGGCCAGTGCGGCGGCGCGTATCTCTGCAGACTCACGCCAGGACGCCATCTGAGCCTTGCTTTCTTGCGGAAGGGCGTCGATCTCGGCCAGAGCTTCATCAATTTTCCCGCCCTTGAGGGCGGCCTCCGCGCGCGACAGGATCGCGTCCGGGTCATCCCCTTCTTGTGGGGTCACCGACCGTGCACCAAGCTGCGCCTTGAGGAATGCTCCAATACGGCTCCCGGTGTCTTCCGCGCTTTGGTCTTTGCGCGCCTCTGCCAGCGCGGCCCGCGCGGCATCCGGGAAGGCGTCGATCAGGGCGGGCAAGGTCGGAACCCCATCCGCCGCCGGATCTGCAAGGGCCGCCGGAACGCTTTCGCCGCTCGCATTGGCGAGATCGATAAGCGCCGCCTCATAAGACGCCCCCGAGTCGAGCGCCGCCATCACGCGCGTCAGCGCCGCCTGAACAAGCGTGCTACGCGCGGTCTGTTCGCTATTGGCCTTGAGCGTTTCCGCCTCTTCGAGCTGCGCCGCGACCTGCGCCCGAAGCTCTTCAACCTCGCGCTCATAGGCTTCGATGGCCGAGGCCGAAAGACCGTCGCTCATCGGGCGTTTCTCCGCTTCGGTCAGGCGCGCACCAAGCGTGATAACGTCTTGCGCCACCGACTCGACCCGCTCAGAAAGCCCATCAATCCGCGCTTCAAGGGCTTTGGCATCTGTGCTCGCAGCAACCGCACTTTCCGCATTTGCGGCGATATCGCCTTGCCCTGCGCGCAGCCCGTCGATTTCTTCTTGTTGTGCCGCGATCCGTGCATCGATTGCGGCAAGCGCGTCTTCATCGGCCCCAAGCAAAAGCCCCTGCGATTGCATGTAGGTCGCCGCGCCAAATCCGATCCCGGCCGCCACGACACCACCAATCACCGTGGGAACAAAACCACCACGCTTAGCGTCTGCTGGTTGCGGCTGTTCTTCGGCGGGGGTCTCTTCTGGTGTCGCCTCTTCGGTAGACTCTTCCTCGCCAGATGCCCCATCTTCCACCTGCGGTTCTTCGATTAGAAGCGGGGCCTCTTCATCGGTTGCCTCCGCCTCTTCAACGATCTCGGCCTCCGTGACCTCGTTCTCGACTTCCTCAGTCTTCACGGCGTCTTCGTCGTGTTCGGTCTCTTGCGATGTGTCGGTCTTATCTGACTTGGCCACCCGATCTAACCCTTTCGAATCCGGTTTCGCTGTGTCGCGCCTTACTCAAGTCTAGGCACTGTCCCCATCAGTCTCAATGCGGCACGCTGCATCTGCAAACTGTTTTATCCCCGCGACCATGAAATCAGCATGCGGCTCGGGAGTCACGATCATGCGCCTTGGCGAAAGGGAGCGCGCCTCCTCTGCCACCGCCTCGCTCATCGCGACAATAAAAAGCGCTGCATGAAACGGCCCCGCTTTCGCAACCTGCGCCGCACTGCGCGGTGAAAAAAGGGGAAGTATAAGGGACTTTTCCCGTCCCAAAAGCTCTTTTGCCTCGGCGTTCAACGGCTCTGCTTCCTGCCGATAAACGACCATATCCATGGTCTCAATCCCGGCGTCCTGAAGCCGCGCCGCCACATCCCCGCGCGCGTGCGCCCCACGGAAATGAACAAGCGGCCCACGAGGCGCATCGGCCAGAATCCGCCGCAAGAGCGACTCCGCATCGCCCCCCGCGGCGCGCGCCTGCCACCCTTTGGCATTGGCCGCTGCGGCTGTCGCCTCTCCGACGCACCACGCCGGAAGGCCGCGCCCCTCGACAGAGGCGACTCCGTTTTTTGATGTAAAGATCGCCCCCGCCATCCGCTCAGGAAGCGAAACCACACTGGGTTCGATCCGCAAGACCGGTGAAATCACCACTGGCGCAGTGATCCCCTCGGCCCGAAGACGCGCCTCAAACCGCTCTGACGCGTCTTGCGGACGTGTTAGAAGGATCGGAACTTGGGCATCACGCATCAGTATGGCCAGCATTGTTCAGGGCTCCTTTCGGTGTTACCTGCCAGTGCAAGGGCGCGCAACGGCATTGAACATGAACGAAAACACCGAAACGATCCTCCTAGGCCTCGAAAGCAGCTGTGACGACACGGCCGCCGCGATCCTGCGCGCCACACCAGGCTTGGCCCCCGAGATTCTTGCCTCCATCGTGAAAGGTCAAACCGATCTCCACGCGGCTTTTGGCGGTGTCGTCCCCGAGATCGCGGCCCGCGCCCATGCCGAAAAGCTTGACTTGTGCGTTGAAGAGGCGCTCACCACGGCGAACCTGACACTGGCCGACCTTGATGCTGTCGCCGTGACCGCCGGGCCGGGCCTCATCGGAGGCGTCCTTTCGGGCGTCATGGTCGCCAAGGGGCTTTCCGCAGGCCTTGGCATCCCGCTCATCGGCGTCAATCACCTCGCGGGCCATGCGCTCACGCCGCGACTGACCGATCAGGTCGCCTTTCCCTACCTGATGCTGCTGGTCTCTGGCGGACATTGCCAATTCCTGATCGTGCGCGGCCCCGAAGACTTCTCGCGCCTTGGCGGAACGATTGATGACGCCCCCGGCGAAGCCTTTGACAAGACCGCCCGCCTCCTTGGTCTTCCACAGCCCGGTGGCCCCTCGGTTCAGTCCGAGGCCGCAAAAGGCGACGCCAAGCGCTTTCGCTTCCCGCGCCCGCTTCTTGATCGGCCCGGATGTGACATGTCTTTCTCCGGCCTCAAGACGGCCCTCCTACGCGCCCGCGATGCGCTCGTCGCCGAAAAGGGCGGCCTCACGGAACAAGACCGCGCCGACCTCTGTGCCGGTTTTCAGGCCGCCGTCGTCGATGTCCTGTCCGAGAAGACCCGCCGTGCGCTCGATATCTATCTGACCGAGACCCCAACCGAACCGCTCCTCGCTGTGGCTGGTGGCGTCGCCGCAAATACCGCCATTCGGGCAAGGTTAGAGACTGATTGTGGCGAACGCGGCGTGACGTTCACCGCCCCTCCGCTTGCCCTTTGCACCGATAACGCAGCGATGATCGCTTACGCGGGGCTTGAACGCTTTGCCAAAGGCGCCAAAGATGACATGACATTGGCGGCCCGCCCGCGCTGGCCGCTCGACCAAACCGCGCCCGCGCTTCTCGGATCGGGCAAGAAAGGGGCCAAGGCATGAGCATAAGCGTCATCGGCGCAGGAGCCTTCGGGACCGCACTGGCGATTTCGCTCGCCCGGACGGGCATTCCGGTCATGCTCTGGTCCCGCGATCCCGATCACGCCCGCGACATGCAGGAAAACCGTGAAAACGCGCGTCGCCTTCCGGGCCTGACCCTGCCGGACGCCATCACTGTTACCTCGGATATCACCCAAGCCACCGCCGGAACGATGCTCCTCGCAGTTCCGATGCAACGCCTGCGCAACCTGCTTCTGACGCATCCGCTTCTAGATGGGCACACGCTCGTCGCCTGCTGCAAAGGCGTAGAGCTATCAACACAGCTTGGCCCTGTCGCCGTCATCGAGGCCTGCGCCCCCAAGGCGACCGCCGCGATCCTCACCGGACCGAGTTTTGCTGCCGATATCGCCCGAGGTCTGCCCACCGCCCTGACACTCGCCGTCGAGGACGCAGCCGTTGGGAAAACCCTGCAACAGGCTCTAACAACGCCCAACTTGCGTATTTATCGCACCACCGACACCATCGGGGCCGAGCTTGGCGGAGCTTTGAAGAACGTCATCGCGATCGCCTGCGGGGCGACCATCGGCGCGGAGCTGGGCGAAAGCGCCCGCGCCGCACTCATGACCCGCGGCTATGCCGAGATGAAGCGCATGGCCGGTGCCCTTGGTGCGCGCGCCGAGACGCTCGCCGGGCTTTCTGGGTTTGGCGATCTCGCCCTGACCTGCACCTCCGATCTGTCGCGAAATTACCGCTTCGGTCTGTCCCTTGGACGCGGTGAGCCCTTTGATCCGTCAATAACGGTTGAGGGCGCCACAACTGCCCGCGCCGTGCTTGACCGCGCCAACGCGCTTGGCATCGACATGCCGATTACTGCCGCCGTGACTGCGCTTCTCGACGGCTCCCTTGAGATTCAGCAGGCCATGGAACACCTGCTTTCCCGCCCCCCAAAAGAGGAACACGCATGAAAATCGCCCTCATCGCCAAAGACAAACCCGGCGCGCTCGACATTCGCAAGGCCAACCGCGACGCCCATGTCGCCTATCTCAAAGCAACCGACGCCGTGGAGATGGCCGGTCCGTTTCTGGACGAGAACGGCGAGATGTGCGGCTCTCTCGTGATCCTGAACATGACGCTCGAAGAGGCACAGGACTGGGCAGCCAAAGACCCCTATAAAAAGGCCGATCTCTTTGAATCGGTTGACCTCAAGCCATGGAACAAGGTTCTGGGCTGATGGCATATTGGCTCTTCAAATCCGAACCAAACACTTGGGGCTGGCAGGATCAGCTTGCCAAGGGAGATGCCGGCGAGGAATGGGATGGCGTGCGCAACTATCAGGCCCGCAATTTCATGCGCGAGATGAAGATCGGCGATCGCGGCTTCTTCTATCACTCGCTCAAGGAGAAATCCGTCGTCGGGATTGTTGAGGTCATCGCCGAGGTCCATCCGGATTCCACAACCGATGATCCCCGCTGGGAATGCGTCGATATCAAGGCCGTTGAAAGCGTGCCCAATCCTGTCAGCCTCGACATGATCAAGTCCGATCCGCGCCTTGCCGAAATGGTGTTGGTGAAGAACTCGCGCCTCTCGGTACAGCCAGTGCGCGACGAGGAATGGGCAATCATCTGCGAGATGGGCGGCCTCTGAGGAAAATACAAACGGAGGCTCTGCCCGTTTACCCCCGGCCAGAACCTCCGTTACCCCACGTGCTCCCTACTCACCACACGTGATCCGTATATTGGTTCCGGCCGTCCTAGCCTTCTTCCTGACATTACCCAATCTGGCGCATTTCGCCAAATCCGAAGTCTTTAGAAACCCACGCAAAAAAGAAACGCCCGCTTAACCAAAGCAGGCGTTCCGGAAAACCGTTCGGGAGGACTTAGCCGTAAATGGCTTCCTTACCGAAATGCTTGCAGAGCATGTAATAGACCACGGCGCGGTACTTGTTGCGCTCAGAGCGGCCATAGGTATCGAGCACCTTGTTGATCGCATCCATGAGCTCCGGCCCATCCGACAGACCGAGCTTCTTGACGAGGTAGTTGTCTTTGACGGTCTCGAGCTCGCTCTCTTGCGTCGCCGCAACGGTCGAGGCGTCATCGTTGTAGATCGCCGGACCACAGCCAATGGTCACTTTCGTCAACAGATCCATGTCTGGCTGCATCCCGCATTTGTTGCGCAGATCATCCGCGTATTTCTCAATCAAGTCGTCGCGTTTACCCATCTTCAATTCTCCTTTTGTCGGAAAGTCCCACGAAATCGTAGCAAAGCCAGCACGGCTTGGCATCAACGTTAAACGTTCTGTCTCACCACACAAGGGAAATGGCCGGGGTCTTTTCCCCGTATCCCACCATCTCGAGGGGTATGAAATCGCCGCCCACCGAAATGCAAACGGGCCGGGAATTCCCCGGCCCGCCCGTTCAAACCTCTTGCCCACAACCAAGTCGCCGGGGCTACGGCGTCGATCAGAAGCGCGCTTCGCCGCCGATATAGATGCTGCGGCCGGGGCCGGTTTGGTCATCGCCAAGCCACGGAACATAGGTCTTGTCGAACAGGTTCGAGACCTTTGCGTGCACCGTGAAGCTCTCGTTCACTTTGTAGCTCGCGAAGATATCGACAAGGCTGTAGCTCGCATCGCGCTGCGTCGCGACCCCGGAGTAAGGCGCCGTATAAAGACCACCCGACGTATAGTTGTACTGGCCGCCAACGGTCAGCGTATCATCGAGGAAGTGACGCGCCGCACGCAGGCTCCACGTGCTGTCGGGGAGATACTGCCCAGTGCCGAGACCGGCCAACTGCGCGGGCAGCTTGCTATCGTTCTTGGTGAACGAAAGCCCAAGGTCATAAAGCTCTGCTTCGTAATCAAGCTGAACCTCGACGCCGCTGGTCTGTGTCGTGCCAGGAACGTTTGTAAATGCATAGCCGGTTGCGCCCCAAGCGTTGGTGAAGCCCGGCGTCGCAATCACGTAGTCTTCGACATTCATGCGATAGTAGTTCACGCGCCCAGAAAGGCGGTCGCCCTCCTGCAAAAGGCCGCTCCGCTCGATGTTGAAGCCAAGCTCAAAGCCCGTCGAAATCTCGGGGCGAAGCTCCGGGTTTCCGACCATGCCGCCGGTGCCACCGCCCGGATGCGTGCCGCCAAGCATGGTTTCCTGAAGCGTTGGAGACCGCGAGGCGCGCGAGATGGTCGCGTAAGGCTGGAACCAATCTGTCGCCCAGTAAGCCACTGTGAGTTTGGGATTGAGCGAGCCATGGCTGGTATCAAGCGTACCGCTCGTGGTTGACCCTTCAAGCGAATAGGAATCATAGCGCAAGCCGGCGGTGATCTCCCATGCGCCTCGGGTAAAGATATTCTCGGTAAAGATCGCGGCACGGCGCGCATCGCCATTGGCCGGGTTCACACCCGAGTTCGAACCCGCAAGCTTGTCACGGGAGTATTCAACACCATTGATGCTCACAACATCCCAGGCACCGGGCGCAAACTCGGAGATGTTGGTCGCGTTAAACCCTGTCGTGCGGGTCTGCATGATCCGCCCGACCGAGCCGCCACCGAAAGGCGATGTGCCGACATATCGCAGGTATTCAGTCTCGATATCGGCGAGGAACAGGTTCACATCGAGATTGATCAGACCGTCGCCCGCATTAAAGCCATACCCAAAGGTAAACGTGCTGCTGGTTAGGTCTTGCTCATAGCTGTTCGCGGCAAAATCGGCGTTGTACTGCATCGCCGAAAAGCTGATCTTCTGACGATCGTCGAGATTGTAGCCAAGCTTGATCAGGCCGGACCAGTTGTCCTTGTAGGTAAAGTTGCGGGTGGCGCCGCTGCCATCCTCAAAGTTATCCGCGTCATGACGGCTAAACGCGACAAGCGCCTCGGCCGTATCGTCGGCATAGGCCGTCGCAATCATCGACGACTTGCTATTCTGGTTGTTGCCATAGCTAAACCGCAGCAGGCCGCCGAAACCTTCGCCATCGACCACATCCCGCGCCGAGATCGTGCGGAAGTTGACCGATCCGGCGATACCGCCGCCGCCCTTCGTTGTCGTCGCGCCACGCGTGATATCGATCCCCGCTAGGAGGTTCTCATCGACATAGGTCAACCCTTGCGCCGCGTGCCCGGTGTAGCGGAAGTTCTGTGGCACCCCGTCGACCATGGTCGATACCCGGCCGGAGCCTTCGAACCCGCGGATGTTCACTGCGACGCCGGGGTTGGCCGGGTCATGCTGGGTGAAAACCGAGGTCTGGGTGCGTAGGATATCATCGATCGCGATCGTGCCGCCCTGCGCGGTAAGGTCTTCTGCATCAAGACCGGTGGTGTTGCTTCCGGCGGTGATCGGTGTGCCGTCTTCCTCATAGCCGATAATCACAGCATCAAGAAGGATTGTCGGCTCTTCTGCGTGCACCGCATGGCCAAGCACGGCCAGACCCAGAGCAATGGCAGTCGTGCTGCCCAACCTGTTCTTAAACGTCATTTCATTCCCCTTTTGACGTGCTGCCCGCACAAATAAGCGCGCAAAAGACAGCAGGAGACCGGGCCTGGGAAATGCGTTGCAATCCCTTCGAACGAGGGGGCATTGAACCTGAGAGGTCTTCGATATGTGGATTGCTGGAGTCTTGGGGTTTCCGGCGCTGCACGCGGGAAAGGCCTGAGATCTGGCTGGTGCGCTTCTCTTACCAAGGCCTGGCACCCTGTCAACGCAGCGGGGGAGGCCCAAAAGCGAAACAGGGTATCTGTGTTCTAAATGTCATAAGAAACCGCACCTTTTCTCGGATGCGGCTTTCTGACGTCGGTACAAACAAAAAATGCCACCCGCTCAAGCAAGCGGATGGCACATCTTGATCTGTCGAGGCGCTTAGTAGCGATAGTGCTCCGGCTTGAAAGGGCCTTCCGGCGACACGCCAATATAATCCGCCTGCTCCTGGCTCAGTTGCGAAAGCTTCACACCGATCCGCTCAAGGTGCAGACGCGCGACTTTCTCGTCGAGATGCTTCGGCAGGATATAGACCTCGTTCTCGTAGTTCTCGCCACGCAGCCAGAGCTCGATCTGCGCCAGAACCTGGTTGGTGAACGAAGCCGACATGACGAAGGACGGGTGCCCCGTCGCGTTGCCAAGGTTGAGAAGGCGACCCTCCGAAAGAAGGATGATCCGCGCGCCCGAAGGCATCTCGATCATGTCCACCTGATCCTTGATGTTCGTCCATTTGTGGTTCTTGAGGCTCGCGACCTGAATCTCGTTGTCGAAATGGCCGATGTTGCCGACAATCGCCATATCCTTCATCTCGCGCATATGCTCGATGCGGATGATGTCCTTGTTGCCGGTGGTGGTGATGAAGATGTCCGCGGTCGGAACAGCTTCCTCAAGCGTGACAACCTCGAAACCATCCATTGCCGCCTGAAGCGCGCAAATCGGGTCAATCTCGGTCACTTTCACACGTGCTCCCGCACCACGAAGAGACGCCGCCGAACCCTTGCCCACGTCGCCATAACCACACACCACGGCGACCTTACCAGCCATCATGGTATCGGTCGCGCGGCGGATGCCGTCGACGAGGCTCTCTTTACAGCCGTACTTGTTGTCGAACTTCGACTTGGTGACACTGTCGTTCACGTTGATCGCGGGGAAGGGCAGGTGGCCCTTTTCCATCATCTGATAGAGACGATGCACACCAGTCGTGGTTTCCTCGGTCACACCTTTGATCATGTGACGCTGCTTGACAAACCAACCGGGGGTTTCTGCCATGCGCTTTTTGATCTGTGCGAAAAGGGCGACCTCTTCTTCCGACTGCGGGTTCTCGATGAGGTCGATCTCGCCTTCTTCAACGCGCGCACCCATCAGGATATAGAGCGTCGCATCGCCGCCATCGTCGAGGATCATGTTCGCGCCGCCTTCTTCGAACATGAAGATCTTGTCCGCGTAGTCCCAATACTCCTCAAGCGTCTCGCCCTTCACCGCAAAGACAGGGGTGCCGCCCGCAGCAATTGCTGCTGCCGCGTGGTCTTGGGTCGAGAAGATGTTGCACGACGCCCAGCGCACATCCGCGCCAAGCGCAACCAGCGTCTCGATGAGAACCGCAGTCTGGATGGTCATATGAAGCGATCCGGCAATGCGCGCGCCTTTAAGCGGCTTCTCGTCGCCGTATTCCTCGCGCAGCGCCATCAGGCCCGGCATTTCCGTTTCCGCGATATCAAGCTCCTTGCGGCCAAATTCCGCGAGGTTGATATCCTTGACAATATAATCGGTCGCCATCGCGCCCAGCTCCTTTGATCCATAGCTTTGCGCACCAGATAGCACCGACCCGCCCCTTGGACAATGGCGGGCCCGCGCGACACGGGGATGAAAGGCAAACCACCCTCAGGGATTGTCACATACGCCCCCCACAGGACATACTTGCCTGGAAAAAGACCGGAGATCCCCGTGGACAATCCGTCTTCGACCATGCGCAAGGCTCTCGTCTATACCGTAGACGAGCGTGAACGCGCGATTGCTCTATTCTCTGCGTGGAAAGTCGCCACCGTCGCAAAGCCGCGCGATTTCGACATCCTGATCTGTAGCTTTGAGCCGCTCGCCATTCCTGCGCACCTATCTGCCTTAGGTATCCGCAACGTGGTTTTTGACCTGCACGACAAGATCAGCGCCGAGAACCTGCCACAGATCTGGCTACCGCTGATCACCTATCTGCGCCTTTGGCTCCCGGACGCGCTGAGGCTGCGCTATGACCGCCTCCTCTACCTCGACGCCGATACCTATCTCGTCTCCCCAGACCTGTCTCACCTCTTCGAAGTGGATCTTGGCCCGCACGCGCTCGCCGCCGCACTCGACAAGATGCAGTGGGAGAACCCGAACCGCCCTATTCTCGACTTCGCGGCGCAGGGGATGAACGTCCGGCGCTATCTCAACGCGGGGGTCTGTCTGTTCGATGTCGAAGGCTACAATGCGCTTAATCTTCTTGGTCAGATGCTGGAAATCCATAGGGCAGGGGCCAAGCTTCAACACCATGACCAATCGCTCATCAACCTCGCGACCAAGGGGCACTGGGCAGAACTCTCGCCGCGTTGGAACTGGCAATGGACAAGCCGTTTTCCCGGACTGACAGAGCGTGCAGATCCCCTCCTGCACCATTTCGGAGGTGCCCCGAAACCATGGGACGCGGCTCGACGCCCAACAAATTTCTCCGGTCCCATTGTCGAGGAGTACGCCACCTTCCTCTCCCTTGAAGACAGCATTCACCGATTTGAGACCAATCACTACGGCGGGCTACGTCCGTCGATCCCCGCCCAAATCAAGGGTCTCGTCGATAGCGCCCTCGCATATCGTCACTTCCGCAAACTGTTGAAGCGCCATACCGATGCCTTTGAGACCCGCCTCTGAGGCATGAACACCGTTGCGACAGCAGCGACCCTGCGATACCCATTGCGGGCAAATCCGGAAGGCCCAACATGAAACCTGCGCACGTTGACCCAGAGCATCAGAATGCCCTCATCTACTGCGCAGATGACAACGCGTTGCCAAGCGCGCTCTTTAGCGCGTCACGGGCTGCTCTGCTCAATCCCGACCGCCGGTTTGATATCCTCGTCTGTAGCCTGAGCCCGATCGGTTTGCCGCGGTATTTTCTCGATCTCGGGATCAAACCCGTTCATCTGGACTATACCGACCATCTGAAGGCCGCAGGCGTGCGCGAAAGGCATCTCCCGATCACCGCCTTTCTCCGCCTCTGGCTCCCCAAAGCCTTTGCCGACACCTATGAGCGCATCCTCTATGTCGATACCGACACAGATATCGTCGATCCCAGCCTCTCGGACTTCGATCTGCTTGACCTTGGACCGCATGCAATCGGCGGCGTGCGTGACAAACAGCAATGGACGGAGATCGACCGATCCATCCACGAATTCAAATCACGCGATCTTGGTCGCGGGGCCTACATGAACGGCGGCGTGATGCTAATCGACACCGAAGCGTTCAATCGCCGTGGCCTTCTCGCACGCCTCTTGCGCACAAACGAGACAATGGCGCCCTTCATCCACCACGATCAATCGCTGGTGAACCTGACTCTGCGCCATGAATGGGCCGAGCTTCACCCGCATTGGAATTGGCAAGGCGCACTCTGGTATCATCGCTTTACCGCAGAGGCCGCGCCGCGCATCATTCACTATGTCGGCCCCTATAAGCCCTACAATACGAACGGCAACCAGCTGCACTATCCAAGCGAGATCGTCAAAGGCTATGCCGATTTCATGGCCGCTCACTTCCCAGACAGGCCACAACCAGAAGTGCCGTCGCATTCCCGCCTTGGCAAGGCGCGTATCGCGCTGAAAATGCGCTATGACGATCTGCGCCTGACACGGCAGCTTAGGCCTCTTTCTGGCCGGTTTAGAGACGATTTTGAGGTGTTTACATGAGCCGCGCATGGCAACGTATGCTCTCGGGCCGAAGGCTCGACCTGCTTGACCCGACTCCGGTTGATATCGAGATTGAGGACATCGCCCACGGGCTTGCCTTTGTGGCCCGATGGAACGGCCAGACCCATGGTGACTTCGCCTATTCCGTGGCCGAGCATTCGTTGCTTGTCGAAGAGATCTTCACGCGGATGAACCCCGCCGCCCCAGCCAAATGGCGCCTGGCCGCGCTCTTGCATGATGCGCCGGAATACGTGATCGGTGATATGATCTCTCCGGTGAAGGCCGCTGTTGGCCCGGGCTACAACGAACTCGACAAACGGCTTGCTGCGGCGATCCATATCCGCTTCGGCCTGCCCGCGACGACTCCGGTTCAGATAAAACGCCAGATCAAGAAGGCCGACACTCTGAGCGCTTGGCTAGAGGCGACCGAGATCGCCGGCTTCACCGTCGCAGAAGCCAACAAGATCTTCGGCAAGCTCGATCACAAGCTGACCAAGGGCCTCTCCATCCGCCTGCGCCCGCCGGTCGAGGTTCGGCGTTGCTTCACTGAACGTCATAGCGCTCTGCTGGCAGAAATATAGGTTCCGATCATGTCCAAGACGATCCATATTCGCCGCGCAAGCACTTCCGATGCCCGCCTCATGGCAGAGCTACTGAATGAAATCATCGCGCAAGGGGGCACCACCGCGCTGACCGACCCCGTCACCGGCACCTATCTCGCCGAGAAGATGGCCGGACATGGTGATCGTGGTGCTTGGCATCTGGCCGAGGATGAATCTGGCACCTGCCTCGGGTTCCAATGGATCGGGCCTTATCCTGATCTGCCGCCCGATGCCTGTGACATCGCAACCTTCGTGCGGGTCGGCCAAACCGGGCTCGGCATCGGTTCTCGCCTGTTCGAAGCCACGAAACAGGCCGCGCTCGATCTTGGTTATGACTGGATCAACGCCAACATCCGCGCCGACAATACGGGCGGGCTGACCTACTACCAAAGCCGGGGATTTCGCGATTACCGGCGGCTCGAGGGGATTGCGCTGGCGGATGGGTCCACCGTCGACAAATGCCTCAAGCGGTTCGATCTAAAGGACTAACGGTAAGGTTTTCGAAAGCCTCGTGAATCCGCACCGCCAAGACCGCCCACAGACGCGATACATATGCAATACCGACGTAATACCGACGTTGGTTTTAGGCTCTAAACCAGGGAAATTACCGCGGCGAGCGCTTGGCGAGAATACGCTGCAATGTCCGACGATGCATGTTGAGCCGCCGCGCCGTTTCCGAGACATTCCGGTCACATAGCTCATACACCCGCTGGATATGTTCCCAACGCACGCGGTCCGCGCTCATCGGGTTCTCCGGCGGGGGCGGAAGCTCGTCCTCGGAACTCAGCAACGCGTTCATAATATCCTGCGCATCCGCGGGCTTAGAGAGATAATCCGTGGCTCCGATCTTGACCGCCGCCACCGCCGTCGCGATCGCGCCATAGCCCGTCAGAACAACAACGCGACAGTCCTCGCGCTTCTCTCGCAACACCTCGACCACGTCGAGCCCGTTGCCATCTTCAAGCCGCAGATCGACAACCGCATAAGCAGGTGGACGCGCCGTTGCAATCGCCTTACCCGCCGCCACGGACCCCGCAGTCTCGACCTCGAAACCACGCTTTTCCATAGCCTTAGCAAGCCGACGCAGAAACGGTTCGTCGTCGTCGACCAGAAGAAGCGACTTGTCCGAACCGAGTTCTTTCATGTTGTCTCCCGCCATTCGTTCTTGTTCTCCCAACGAATTTCCCAAGTATTAGCTTGCGAGACGCGGTGGGTCAAACGATGCGGCATCACTACATCTTTGAAATGAAACACCCAATCCTGTCCGCCATCTGCTCCGGCGTCAGGTCGCGCTTGAAATACTCGACAAACCCATGCTCAGGCAGGACCAGATAGGAGAAGGTCGAGTGGTCGATCAGGAAGTACTCCGGATCACCATCATCTTGCTTCTTGTAGTAGGTCCGGTAGGCCTGGCTCGCGGCTTTGACTTGCTCCGCCGACCCCGTCAAACCAAGCATGCGGGGATGCATGATGTCGGTGAACTCCGCCATGGTTTCCGGCGTATCGCGATCAGAGTCGACCGAGATAAAGACCGGCTGAACCATCTGGCCACGCTCTTCGAGAAGCGTGATCGCCTCCGCGTTACGTGCCGTATCAAGCGGACAGACATCCGGGCAGAACGTATACCCGAAGTAGAGCAGGGACGGCTCGGTGATCACGTCCTTGTCGGTTACCGTCTCACCCGTCTCAGACACAAGCTCGAACGGCCCACCAATGACTGAGCTTCCACCGGCAACCGCACCCATCCGACATTGCGCAAACTGGTCGTCGCTTTCGGGGGTGCGTGTCACGTACCAAGACGCACCGAGCGCCCCGATAACCAGAACGAGAGCCACAATAGAGATACTGCGCGACATGGTGCTTTATCCTTGGTTGATTGGTGGACGCACGACACCTAACAATTGCACGGCAAACGGCAAGTGACAAAGGCGCGCAAATGACCGATTTTTCCGCAAACCTGATTTCCGAGGAAAGCCGTGGAAATTGGATTCGGCTCCGCACAATCATCATGGTGCGTTGGATCGCTGTCGCCGGGCAGGTCGCGACACTGATTGCCGCGCACCTGCTTTTCTCGCTGAGCCTTGAATACGGTTTGTGTTTTCTCGTCGTTGGTGCGTCCGTCGTCGTCAACCTCATCGCCATGTTCGTCTTTCCTGAGAACAAGCTTCTTTCGGAGCGCGAAAACCTGTCGATGATCCTTTTCGACTTGCTGCAACTCTGTTTGCTACTGTCGCTCACCGGTGGCCTGAACAATCCGTTCTCGATCCTTGTTCTCGGCCCTGTGACGATTTCCGCGTCTGTCTTGTCGATCCGATCTACGGTCATCATGGCGTCAATTGCGATCGCCGTTGTGACCTTGCTGCTACCGCTGCATGTGCCGCTACGCACCGAGAGCGGGCTCGTGCTCGCGATGCCAGAGCTGTTCCTGTTTGGTATCTGGGCTGCCATCGTGATTTCTGTCTTGTTCTCGTCGCTCTATTCCCGTCGTGTGGTTTCCGAAATGGCGTCTATGTCCGAAGCTTTGGCCGCAACGCAAATGGCACTCGCGCGGGAACAGAAGCTCACGGATCTTGGGGGGGTCGTCGCCGCTGCCGCGCACGAGCTTGGAACGCCGCTTGCAACAATCAAGCTCGCAAGCGCCGAACTGTTGGATGAGCTGTCCGACCGTCCTGATCTTGCCGAAGACGCCGCTTTGATCCGAGATCAGGCCAATCGATGCCGTGAGATCTTGCACTCCATGGGGCGCGCTGGAAAGGACGATCTACACATCCACACCGCGCCGCTTTCCGCAGTCATCGACGAGGCGGCCGAACCCCATCTCGATCGCGGAAAGATGGTACATTTCGAGACCGCTGCCGAACAGGATTTGACCGATCTTCCGCCCGATATTGAACGTCGCCCCGAGATCATCCACGGGCTGCGCAACCTGATACAGAATGCCGTCGATTTCGCTCATGAGAACGTCTGGGTCGAATCCGCGTGGACTGAGGACCGGATCACCTTGCGTATCATGGACGACGGGCGCGGCTTTCCCGCGCATCTGATTGGCCGGATCGGAGACCCCTTTGTGAGCAGTCGCCGCTCCGAGCGAGACCGCAAGCAACGACCGGGCTACGAAGGCATGGGCCTTGGTCTGTTTATCGCCAAGACCCTTCTGGAGCGCAGCGGTGCCGAGTTGAGTTTTGCGAATGGGCCAGGGGAGGGACGGTCTTCCAGTGGTCGCGCGCGTCCCACCGGCGCCATTATCGAGGTGTCCTGGCCAAGGTCGCGTATCGCCGCGGTGCCATCACCCCAACAAGGCGCATTGGGCGAGAACCCCAACTTCCACGCATGACCCTTCGTTAACCTTCCATTAACCGAGAGGGGAAAGACTAGAGGGACAGATTTCCAAGTGTCCCGCATGTCCAACTTCCAGAACCTCGATCCGTTCTACCTGTCCCTTCTCGGGGTCGCCTTGGCGCTGCCCTGTCTCTGGGCCGCCCATCGGATATCGCTCTTTGTCTCAAAACCCGCTGGCAAATCCGCACATATTGACCCGCCATCTGCGGTGCTTCTCTACCGCAACGGTTTTCTGATCGACGCCAATCCCGCCGGCCTCGCCCTCCTTGAGGATACGGAGACCGATCCCGAGACGTGGACGACACTCGTCAACCGCCTCGCCCCTCGCTTTCCTGATTTCCCAACCACGCAAGGGAGCGACAAGGGACGGCACATACGTATCTTCTCCCCGGCCAACCCCGACGATCCCGCCTCCGCAAGTTTGGAACAATGGGAGGATTTCGCCCGCGTCCGACTGACCGAAACCTCCCCACGCTCCATCGCCAAGGAGCATGCCGCTGTCGACACCACCGCCCAGCGCGCGCCTTATCCGATCTGGATCAGTGCCGAGACAGGTGAGATCACTTGGGCCAACGAAGCCTACATGACCCTCGCTCGCAAGATCGCCCCAGAAGGCGAGGCGACGCAGCGCCTATTCGAAGATGCCTTTCTCCCCGACGAGACTAAGCGCACCAAGCTTCGCCTCCGAGAAGGCGAAGACGAGCTTTGGTTCGATATCAGCACACGCCAAAGCGGCACCTCGATGCTTCACTACGCCACCGACGCCAACGCTCTTGTTCATGCCGAGATCGCCCAACGCAATTTTGTCCAGACCCTGACAAAAACCTTCGCACAGCTCTCGATTGGTCTCGCGATATTTGACCGGAACCGCCAGCTCACGCTCTTCAACCCCGCGCTTATCGACCTCACGAACTTGCCTGCGGATTTTCTTTCCTCGCGACCCAGCCTCCTGACCTTCTTTGATCGCCTACGCGAAACGCGCATGATCCCGGAGCCGAAGAACTACAACTCATGGCGCCAACAAATTGCAGAGCTTGTCATCGCAGCCTCGGATGACCGCTATTGCGAAACATGGTCTCTTCCGTCCGGAGTGACTTACAAGATCCATGGAAGGCCTCATCCTGATGGCGCCATTGCGCTTCTCTTCGAAGATATCAGCGCCGAAGTCTCTCTTACACGCCGCTTCCGGTCACAGCTCGATCTGGTACAGGCCGTGCTCGATTCCCTCGATGAAGCGGTGGTCGTGTTCTCTCCTGTCGGCGCCGCAACCTTCAGCAACAGCGCCTACCGGCGATACTGGAAATCAGAGGTCGAGTCAGATCTCTCGGACTACAGCACATCAAATGCACTCGAGGCATGGAAGGCCCACTTTGAACCGTCTGATATCTGGGACCGCCTCGAATTGCACCTTGACGATATCAATCCCCGACCAGACCTCGTTGGGGTCGTAAGGACAGAGGGTGGCAAGGCAAAGTGCATCCGTGCGGTGTACCTTCATGGCGGCAACAAGGCTGTTGTTTTCTCCGATCTTCTTGATACCCATCCGAATGACGAGAACGAAGGTTATTCGCCGACCACCGCCTATCCGGCTTGCGAGGAAGAGGTGGCCGTGTAATCTGCGGCCATGTCGTTCTTCCAAACCTCCCTCACCCTGACCTCTCCAGAAGAGACCGCCGCTTTGGCAAAGCTGATCAGCGCGCAGGTCAAAAAAGGGGATGTCCTACTTCTCGAGGGGGAAATCGGCGCTGGTAAGACCCATTTCGCCCGCAGTCTAATCCTATCCCTGCTCGACACTCCCGAGGACATTCCGTCCCCGACTTTCACCTTGGTGCAAACCTATGAAAGCCTTCTCGGCGAGATTTGGCATGCAGACCTCTATCGCCTGACATCCCCGGACGAAGTGATCGAGCTGGGACTGATCGATGCTTTTGAGGATGCAATCTGTTTGGTCGAATGGCCCGACCGGCTTGCAGAACTTGCACCCGAGTCCGCACTCACCTTGTCATTCTCAATGACTGCGGATCTGGGCCAGAGAGCGCTCACGATCTCATCAAGCAATACGCGCTGGGCGCCCGTCATCAAGGAAGCAATACATGACTGATCGCGCCAGTTTGCTAGACAAATTTCTGAACGCCACCCCTTGGTCGGATGCGGAGCGTGCGCCGCTCGCCGGAGACGCCTCCAACAGGCGGTATCTGCGTTTGGTGCACGATCACAAGACGGCTGTTCTTATGGATGCTCCGCCAGAGAGCGGCGAAGATATCCGCCCTTTCGTAGCGATTGCGCAGGAACTCCGAGACGCTGGCCTTTCGGCGCCTCAGGTCCTTTTCCAAGATAGAGAGAACGGATTTCTTCTGCTGGAAGATCTTGGTGATGACCTCTTCGCTCGTGTGGTAAAGCGGGCACCAGAATTGGAGACTCTACTCTATGAGAGCGCAACGGACGTGCTCTTGTCGCTTCACGCCCATCCAATACGGACAGATCTCGCGGCCTATTCGCCCGCTGTCATGACGGAGATGGCCGCGCTTTCCTATCGTTGGTATCTACGTGGTCACGACCGGCCATTTGAGGAAGCGGCCCTCAAGTTTGAAGCCGCATTCCGCCCGCTCCTTGAGACACACGCCTCAGGGGCGGATGTTCTTATTCAACGTGACTACCATGCAGAGAACCTTCTTTGGCTACCAGAGCGGGACGGTGTTCAACGGGTCGGTCTTCTGGACTTTCAGGACGCCATGAAAGGCCATCGCGCCTATGATCTCGTGTCACTCCTGCAAGACGCACGCCGAGATGTTTCCCCAGCGCTCGAGCAAGAAATGCTTGATCGGTACATTTCTGTTTCGCGCCAACCCGACGATGCCTTTCGCGCCGCCTATCACGCTCTTGGGGTTCAAAGAAACCTGAGGATCATTGGTGTCTTCGCCCGCTTGTCCATGCATTTCGGCAAACCTCACTACGTTGATTTCATCCCGAGGGTCTGGGGCTACCTGCTCCGCGATCTCGCACATCCGGCGCTCGCGCCTGTTCGAAATCTCGTTCTGGACTCTCTGCCAGTACCAACCAAACCCAACCTTCAAACGCTCAAGGACAAATGCGGCACCTTCCCGACTCTGTAATGCTCTTTGCGGCCGGCTTCGGCACGCGCATGCGCCACCTGACCAAGGACCAGCCGAAGCCCCTTGTCAAAGTGGCGGGCGTTCCATTGATCGAACATACCCTGTCCCTTGCCAAAGCGATATCGCCCCGCAAGATCGTTGCAAACCTACACTACAAGCCAACACAGCTCGAGGCTTACCTCCGCAATCAAGGCGTCGAGACGATCCTTGAGACGCCGGACATTCTTGAAACCGGGGGAGGGCTTAAGAACGCTCTGCCCCTTCTCGGGCGACACCCCCTCTTCACCGCCAATACGGATGCGATTTGGCAAGGGCCGAACCCCTTCTCGTACCTGCGGCAAGCATGGAACCCGGATAGAATGGACGCGCTTTTGCTCTGTGTGCCGCTTGAGAATACGCGGGGCCATTCCGGGACGGGCGATTTCATACTTGGTCCGGAGGGCAGACTGCGGCGCGGCGCAGGAGACGTCTATGGCGGGATACAGATCATCAAGACAGATCGCCTCGAAAGCGTCGTAGAGACCGCATTCTCGCTAAATCTAGTGTGGAGCCAAATGCTCGAAGAGGACCGCCTGTTCGGTCTAAGCTATCCCGGAAGGTGGTGTGACGTCGGTTCGCCCGAAGGGGTCGAGCTTGCCGAGACCCTATTGGAGAACCCCGATGCTTGAGGCCAGCGACAGACCGAATGTCTTTGCCATACCGCCCGGCGCGGACTTCCCGAAAGCCCTCGTTGATGGCCTACGAGAGCGATTTGCCAATGACCCGCCTGAGGCGCTCGCGCGAGTCGAGCTTGTCGTAAACAGCGCGCGCATGCAGCGAAGGGTGCGCGAAGTTTTCGACAAGGGACCAGCAGGCCTTCTCCCCCGTATTCGGCTTCTTTCTGACTTTGGTGGCGCGGCATTCGCATCCGATATACCCGCTGCGGTCTCTCCTTTGCGTCGGCGATTTGAGCTTGTGCGCCTGATCGCACAGCTTCTCGAAACGCAACCGGATCTCGCCGCGCGTGCCTCGCTTTTTGATCTTGCAGACAGTCTTGCAACACTGATGAGCGAGATGAACGGCGAAGGGGTCACGGCAGATGATATCGAAGCCCTCGACATCTCTGATCAATCCGGACACTGGGAACGGTCATTGGCTTTCTTCGGGATCGCACGTCGTTTCCTCGAAACGGTCGACGATATGCCCGATTCCGAAGCGCGGCAAAGGCTTGTCATCGAGCGTTTGGCAGAGCGCTGGCAAACTGAGCCCCCTGATCACCCCATCATCCTCGCAGGCTCCACCGGGTCTCGAGGTACAACGATGCTCCTAATGCAGGCGATCGCAAAACTCCCAAGGGGCGCAATCGTCCTTCCCGGTTTCGACGATGAGATGCCGGACTCTGTTTGGGACGTTCTCGGCGGTGCAATGACGGGTGATGGTGACGCGCTGAGCGGAGAAGATCACCCGCAGTTTCGCTTCCGACGACTGATGCACATGCTCGAGATCGCTCCGGGTGATGTGCGTCCATGGCTCGACATCGCGCCGCCTTGCAAGGATCGAAACCGGCTTGTGTCGCTCGCGCTGCGTCCCGCTCCGGTGACGGATCAATGGCTTAGCGAGGGGCCCAAGCTCGGACCGGTCGATAAGGCAACCGCTCAGATGACCCTTCTTGAGGCCCCTTCGGTGCGTGAAGAAGCCATGGCCATCGCGCTGGGACTACGACAAGCAGCGGAAGACGGCAGAACTGCCGCCCTGATTTCGCCAGATCGCGCAATGACCAGACAAGTCACTGCCGCGCTCGACCGTTGGGGAATTCTACCCGACGATAGTGCAGGGACACCGCTACAGCTTAGCCCTCCGGGGCGGTTCTTGCGTCACGTATCGGCTCTATTCCGCCAGAAACTGACTTCTGAAGCGCTTCTCACTCTGCTTAAGCATCCGCTCTGTAACAGTAGCCAAAGCCGGAATGATCACCTCCTTCGCACGCGCGCGCTCGAGCTTTGGGTTCGGCGCAAGGGAGTTGCTTACCCCGATTCCGAGACCCTTAGCGCCTGGGGCGAAGGCCGGGACCAAGAAGACCGCGATTGGCTGGAATGGCTTCTATCGCACCTCGTTCATCTTGAAGACTCCGGAGAGAGAGCGTTTTCAGATCGGCTTGAACGCCATATTACCGTGTCCGAGACGCTTGCGCAGGGTCCGACGGAACACGGTTGCGGCGCGCTTTGGGAGAAAGCCGCCGGACGAAAGGCCGCAGAGATCGTTGCCGATCTGCGGGAAAACGCAAGATTCGCTGGGCCGATCACTGCGTCGGACTATGACGACCTGTTCGGTGCGGTTCTATCGCGCGGCGAGGTTCGAGACCGCGACGCTCCGCACCCCAAGATCCTGATATGGGGAACGCTCGAGGCGCGCGTGCAAGGCGCGGAGCTCGTGATCCTTGGAGGCCTCAACGAAGGAAGCTGGCCCGAAGCGCTCACGCCGGATCCTTGGTTAAATCGCAAAATGCGCCACGACGCTGGCCTGCTCCTGCCAGAGCGCAAGATCGGACTTTCCGCGCATGACTTCGAACAGGCAATCGCAGCACCCGAAGTCTGGCTCACCCGCTCGATCCGCTCTGATGAAGCTGAAACCGTGCCGTCACGTTGGATCAATCGTTTGACCAACCTGCTCGAGGGGTTGCCAAAACAGGGCGGCCCGGCGGCGCTCAAAAAGATGCGAGAGAAAGGCGAACGGTGGCTCTCATATCTCGCAGAGCTTGAACATGTTGACCCAATCGATGCCGAGAAACGCCCCTCACCGCGCCCTCCTTCCGCCGCGCGCCCAAAGAGCCTTTCGGTTACCGAAATCAAGACCCTCATTCGAGACCCTTACGCGATCTATGCCAAGCATGTCTTGCGACTAAAGCCGCTCGACAGCCTCATGAAAACGCCGGACGCAATCCTGCGCGGGATTGCGATCCACGATATCCTCGAAACCTTCGTGCGCGATGCGACGCAAGACCCCACTAAACTCAACCGCGCGCATCTCATGTCTGTCACGGAAGATGTTCTCTCCCGAGATGTGCCTTGGGCCACAGCGAGAACCCTCTATCGGGCACGCCTTGAGCGGGTAGCGGATCACGTTATCGAAGGCGAGAAAACCCGCCGCACCAAAGGCAAACCGATTGCGTATGAACGTGAGGCGTCGGTCGAGATACCGATACCCCCCATGCGGCTTGTCGGGAAAGCCGATAGGATCGACCGGATCAAGGATGGTCGTCTTGTGATCTACGACTACAAGTCTGGCAAACCGCCAAGCGCAAAAGAACAAGAATATTTCGACAAACAGCTCTTGCTCGAAGCGGCGATGGCCGAGCGGGGCGGCTTTCGCGACATTGATCCCGCTGAAGTCGCCGAAGCCATCTATATCGGTCTTTCTAACGATCCAAAGGATGAGGCCGCGCCTCTCGAAAAGACCCCTGCAGCACAGGTCTGGGAAGAGTTCATCGCCCTTATGGCGCATTATGCGGATCGCGACACCGGCTTTACCTCGCGACGGGCGTTCCAATCCGAGAAGGATGTCGGACGCTACGATCAGTTGGCGCGATTCGGAGAGTGGGATGCGACGGACGCACCGGAACCAGAGGACATGAGCTGATGAAGCGCAACGAAGCGACTGAACGCCAAGTCCAAGCCGCCCATCCCTCCGAGTCTACATGGCTTTCGGCCAACGCGGGCTCTGGCAAGACGCGGGTGCTCACGGATCGGGTGGCGCGTCTTCTGCTCAACGGGGTCCTGCCTCAACATATCCTCTGCCTCACCTATACCAAGGCCGCAGCGAGCGAGATGCAGAACCGCCTATTTCAGCGCTTGGGCGCTTGGGCGATGCGCGACAAGGAAACTCTGAGCAAAGAATTGGCCGAACTTGGCGTGCCGGGCCCCTTGGACGATACCGCTCTTCGCAGTGCGCGAACCTTGTTCGCTCGCGCAATCGAAACACCCGGCGGCCTCAAGATCCAAACGATTCACTCCTTCTGTTCTTCAATCCTGCGACGCTTCCCGCTTGAGGCGGGTGTATCTCCGCTGTTCAAGGAAATGGAAGAACGCGCCGCCGATCTTCTTCGCGAGGATATCGTCGAGACAATGGCGCAGGGGGCGGATGCGTCGCTTCTGGCAACCCTCTCGCGTCATTTCACGGGTGAGGATCTTGGCGATCTAACACGCGACATTACGGGCCGCCGGCAGTCCTTCTCGACGCCCAAACCTGCGTCCGACTTTCTCGAGGGCCTCGGCCATGATCGCGATCTAACGCTCGACGCGATCGCCGGACGGGTTTTCCTTGGTGGCGAGGCGGCACTTTTTGAGGCGCTTATGCCAATCTTGAGGGCCAGCAAGATCACAGACAACAGGCTCGCTGACGCTCTGTCTTCACTCACTTCCCTTGATGCTTCCGCACTACCAACGCTTGAGCGCTTTTTCCTGACTGGCGACAGCGCGAAGTCACCGTTTACAGCAAAGATAGATGCGGTTCCGACCAAGCCTGTTCGGGATGCCCACCCAGAACTCATCAACCAACTCAATCCACTTATGCTCCGCGTCGAGGACAACCGGCAAAAAAGAATCGCCGTCCTTGCCGCCGAACGTGCCGCAGCACTCTCTGCCTTCGCCTGTCGTTTTGTTGAGCTTTACGAACGACAGAAGCAACTACGCGGCTGGCTCGATTTCGACGACCTTATTCTGCGCACCCGAGACCTTCTCGAAGACAAGGCCGTCGCTGAATGGGTACTCTATCGTCTTGATGGCGGGATCGACCATATCCTTGTCGACGAAGCCCAGGACACGAGCCCAGTCCAATGGCAGGTCATCGAGCGGCTGGCGCAGGAATTCACCAGCGGATCAGGCGCCCGCAGCGAGGTTGAGCGCACGATTTTCGTCGTCGGCGACAAGAAGCAATCGATCTACAGCTTTCAAGGCGCAGATCCGGCTGAGTTCGACCGAATGCGCGAAGAGTTCGCCGAACGCCTCAAGCCGACTGGGAAATCACTGAAGTCTCTCGGACTCGAATACTCTTTCCGATCCTCCCAAGCCGTGCTTCGCCTTGTAGATACGACTTTTAAACCGTTTCACAACAACGGCTTTCCGCAGGATACTGAGCACAAGGCCTTTCATGGCGATCTTCCGGGGCGTGTTGATCTATGGCCCGTGATCGACAAATCTGTCAGCGCCGAGAAGGACGCGTGGTATCAGCCAGTTGACCGCATCGGGGAGACCCATCACGACGTAATCCTCGCCAACCGCATCGCGGATCAGATCGCACGGATGATCTCAGAGAAAGAGACTATTCCGACCGGAAAACCCGACGCGAACGGCCTTTACTCCCAAACTCCCGTTCAGCCCGGAGACATCCTGGTCCTGGTCCAGCGCCGTAGCACGTTGTTTCATGAAATCATCCGCGCCTGTAAGGCTCGCGACCTGCCGATCGCTGGGGCAGACCGCCTGCGTGTCGGAGGAGAGCTCGCGGTGAAAGATCTCGCTGCCTTGCTACGCTTTCTCGACACCCCAGAGGACAATCTCTCTCTGGCGACAGTCCTCCGCTCCCCCCTTTTCGGCTGGAGCGAACAGGCGCTTTTCGATCTCGCTCATCGTCGCACGAGCACACATCTCTGGCGCGCGCTTCGTGACCGTGAGAAAGACTTTCCGGATACGATGGCCGTCATCTGGGATCTCATGGAGAACGCAGATTTTCTGCGCCCCTATGATCTTATCGAGCGCATCCTGACCCGCCATGATGGACGCCGCAAACTCCTCGCTCGGCTCGGTGCAGAAGCAGAGGACGGAATCAACGCCCTACTAAGCCAAGCGCTTGCCTACGAGCGAAGCGCGGTTCCAAGCCTAACGGGCTTCCTCGTTTGGATGGAAACGGACGATCTCGAGATCAAGCGACAGATGGACAGTGCCGGGAACCGTATTCGTGTCATGACGGTTCATGGCTCAAAAGGTCTCGAAGCACCCATCGTGATCCTCCCCGACACTGCACAACGCAACCCGCGCAATGCCGCGCCCTTGATTGACTTGGACGGCGAGGTTTTTTGGGCGCCTCGCAAAGAGCTCATGCCCGAAGCCCTCACAGGAGAACGGGATCGCGCGAAAGGAGCAGAACTCGAAGAACGTCTGCGCCTGCTATACGTCGCGATGACGCGTGCAGAGAAGTGGCTCATCGTTGCGGCGGCTGGTGAACTCGGTAAAGACGGGCGCGCTTGGTACGATATCGTGCAGGCTGGCCTAACCTCCGCTGGAGCAGAGCCGTTCGATTTCCCGGTCGGGCAGGGACTTCGCTATACGCACGGCGACTGGAGTGGACCGAGTATTGTGCCCGAGGAAGCACCGAACAGAATGCACCTCCAGTTGCCGGCCTATTTCCAAACGCCTGCGCCTTTGGTTGTCGATACAAAGAAAACGCTCTCTCCTTCTGAGCTTGGCGGCGCCAAAGCCTTGCCAGGCGAGGCTGGTCTTGATGAAGACGCCGCAATGCAACGCGGAAGTCGCATTCATCTTCTTCTCGAACACCTGCCGACATATGCCCGAGAGGATTGGGCAAAGGTTGCGCCGACGATCCTTTCTAGCGGTGAAATCTCTCCGTCTCCTGCGGAAACAGCCGATCTTTTGAACGAAGCCCAAAGCATCCTGATCCATCCGAGTTTTGCGGAACTCTTCTCTGCAGAAACGCTTGCCGAGGTGCCCGTGACGGCCGATCTTGGTGCGGCACGCCTTCATGGAGTGATCGACCGGCTCGTTATTGGCGATGACCGAGTACTCGCCGTGGATTTCAAGACCAACGCAATCACCCCTGAAACCCCGGAACAAACCCCAATTGGCCTCCTCCGTCAGATGGGTGCCTATGCGCAAGCCCTCGCTCAGATCTATCCAAAGCACAGGATCGAGACCGCAATTCTCTGGACCCGGTCCTCAATCCTTATGCCTCTCCCGCACGATCTTGTGACAAATGCGCTCTTGGACGGCGGATATCTTGACGACCGGCAGGAGGCTACCTAGGTTCGGCGAACGTTTTCGCTCATTCAGGAGAAACCCAATGGCAACCGTTGCTGTCACCGATGCCACCTTTGAAGCCGAAGTCGTCAATTCCGACGTTCCCGTCGTCGTCGATTTCTGGGCCGAATGGTGCGGTCCGTGCAAAATGATCGGTCCGGTTCTTGAGGAACTGTCCGATGAACTCGATGGCAAGGTGAAAATTGCCAAGGTCGACGTGGACTCGAACCCGAACTCGGCCGCCTCGATGGGCGTG
Source organism: Shimia aestuarii (assembly GCF_022814865.1). GTDB lineage: Bacteria > Pseudomonadota > Alphaproteobacteria > Rhodobacterales > Rhodobacteraceae > Shimia > Shimia aestuarii_A. Next base: position 37,625 of record NZ_JAKVRD010000010.1, read on the forward strand.
CGCGGCATCCCTGCGCTCTTCATCTTCAAGGACGGCAAGGTCGTTTCGAACCGCGCCGGCGCTGCCCCCAAGGCCGCGCTTCAGGGCTGGATCGAAGAGTCGATCTGATCGCCTCTGATTTTCCGAACAGGGCGTCCCAAACGGGGCGCCCTTTTCATATCAGCCGCCACCCGGCCTTGTGCCTTTCTTCTTCACCGCACATATAGAACGTCAACAAAAGGAGTACGTCATGTCCAACGAGTCCTTTCCCGGATGGCACGGAACGACGATCATCGGCGTGAAAAAAGACGGCGAAGTTGTCATCGCCGGCGACGGTCAGGTCTCTCTTGGCCAAACCGTTATCAAAGGCACGGCGAGGAAGGTTCGCCGCCTATCTCCCGGAGGCCACGATGTCGTCGCCGGATTTGCAGGATCAACCGCGGATGCCTTTACGCTTCTCGAACGACTTGAGACGAAGCTCGAGGCCAGTCCTGGACAGCTCGCCCGCGCATCGGTCGAACTCGCCAAGGATTGGCGCACCGATAAGTACCTTCAAAAGCTCGAAGCAATGCTCATCGTCTCTGATGGTGCGGACATCTTTGTCATCACCGGAGCAGGGGACGTTCTCGAGCCGGAACATGACGTGACCGCGATTGGTTCGGGCGGGAACTACGCGCTCGCCGCTGCCCGCGCGATGATGGATAGCGATAAATCCGCCGAAGACGTTGCGCGCACCGCGATGGCCATCGCCGCAGACATCTGCGTCTACACCAACGGAAAACTCACTGTCGAGAAGATCTCCAAATGACTGACCTGACCCCGCGCGAAATCGTTTCTGAACTCGACCGCTTCATCATCGGCCAGAAAGACGCAAAGCGCGCTGTTGCTGTCGCCTTGCGCAACCGCTGGCGCCGCAAGCAGCTCTCGGATGATCTTCGTGAAGAAGTCTACCCAAAGAACATCCTGATGATCGGTCCGACCGGTGTCGGCAAGACCGAGATCAGCCGCCGCCTCGCCAAGCTCGCCAAGGCGCCTTTCATCAAGGTTGAGGCCACCAAGTTCACAGAAGTCGGTTATGTCGGTCGTGACGTGGAACAAATCATCCGCGATCTCGTCGATAGCGCCATCGCCATGACCCGCGACCATATGCGCGACGAGGTGAAAGCCAACGCCCACAATGCCGCAGAGGAACGTGTGATCGAAGCGATCGCAGGAACGGATGCCCGCGAGTCCACCCGCGACATGTTCCGTAAGAAACTCAAGGCTGGTGAACTTGACGACACGGTGATCGAACTCGACGTTTCGGACAACTCGAACCCCATGGGCGGCATGTTCGATATCCCCGGCCAGCCCGGTAGCCAGATGGGCATGATGAACCTTGGCGATATTTTCGGCAAAGCCCTTGGTGGTCGCACAGTGCGCCGCAAAATGACGGTCGCCGAAAGCTATGAGATCCTGATTTCCGAGGAAGCAGACAAGCTTCTAGACGATGAAACTGTAACCAAAGCCGCGCTCGAAGCGGTAGAGCAGAACGGCATCGTATTCCTCGATGAGATCGACAAGGTCTGTGCCCGCGCCGAAGCGCGCGGCGGCGATGTTTCCCGTGAAGGTGTGCAGCGCGATCTTCTGCCCCTGATCGAAGGCACCACCGTGAGCACGAAACACGGGCCTGTCAAAACCGACCATATCCTGTTCATCGCATCGGGTGCATTCCACATCGCCAAGCCCTCGGATCTCTTGCCCGAGCTTCAGGGTCGTTTACCGATCCGCGTTGAGCTTCGTGCCCTGACCGAAGATGACTTCGTGCGCATCCTGACAGAAACCGACAACGCGCTGACCCGGCAATACACTGCCCTCATGGGCACCGAGGAAGTCACCGTGCGTTTCACCGACGAAGGCATCGCCGCACTCGCCAAGATCGCGGCAGATGTGAACAAAAGCGTCGAGAATATCGGAGCGCGCCGCCTTTACACCGTGATGGAGCGCGTCTTCGAGGAGCTGAGCTTTTCCGCGCCTGACCGTTCAGGCGAAGAGATCGTCGTCGATAACGCCTTTGTCGATAAGAACCTTGGTGAACTGACCAAGTCGACCGACGTCAGCCGCTACGTACTCTGATCCTCACACCGCTCTATCGGCGAAGATAGACATAATAGGCACCGCTCCCGCCGTGGCTGATATGGGCCTCGGCAACCTGTAGCACGAGCGGTGCAACCGGCGGCATCGAGAGCCATTGCGGCACATTGTGTTTGAGGATACCACGCCGGACCGGAATTGGCCCATCATCCGGCCGCGTCTTCCCCTTGCCCGTCACCACAAGAACAAGTCGCTTCCCGCTCCCGTGTGCACGCAGGATGAACCCAATCAACGCCGGATGCGCCTGATCCTGGGTCATGCCATGAAGGTCGATCTTTGCCTCTGGCAACATTTTTCCGCGCTTTAGTCGAGTAAACGCTTTCTTATCCATGTGAACCGGCTGTTTCGCCATACGCTCGGGCAACGCGGGCATAAGGTCATGCCCCGGATGCGCCGTGCGTGCCTTTGATCCAACCTCAAAAGACTGTGTCAGCCTCTGTTTCACGGTTTTGGTGGGTTTCGGCTTGGGCATGGGGGCTTCGTGCCGGGGTCGCTCCGGGTGCATGCGATGCGCAGAATCCGTCACCTTGCGCCAAAGCTCGATCTCTTCCGGGGTCAGGCGACGACGACTCAAAGCACAGCCTCTGGCAGCATGGCATAGGCCCGTTGGATTGGTAGAAGAACGATCATGCGCCCGTCATCCTTGAGATGGCCAGCCGCGCGCCCCGCCTTATCCCCAGTGCCAAAGAAAATATCGGCGCGCTGCGCGCCTTTGATCGCCGACCCCGTGTCCTGCGCCACCATGAGGCGTTTCATCGGGGTCTTGCCCCTTTTTTCGATCCAGACCGGCGCGCCCAATGGCGTAAATTTCGGATCGACGGCGATTGTCCGCATCGCCGTCACCGACCGGTTCATCGCACCAATCGGACCTTGATCAGCAGGCACCTTGGTGACTTCTCGAAAAAAGACGTAGGAATCATTATGTCGCAACAGCTCCTCACCCTCGAGCGGATTGCGGCGCACCCAGTTCTTGATGACCTGTGCGCTTACCTGATGCGCAGTGTAGATGCCCCTCCGCACTAGCTCGACACCGATCGAGCGATAAGGGTGCCCGTTAGACCCCCCATAACCAACCCGGATGTATCCCCCGTCTGGCAGGTGAATCCGCCCAGAACCTTGAATCTGCAAGAAGAAGAGCTCTACGGGATCATCAACCCAAGCAATCTCAAGGCTCCGACCCTCGAGCGCGCCCGACGTTTCGATCGCCCTGCGGCTTAACCAGGTATCGCGCTGCCTGACTTCTGGCGGTGTCCGATACACCGGATAACGATAACGGTCAGTTGGAGTCAGGGAGCCATCGAGCTCCGGCTCGAAGTACCCCGTGAAAAGCGCCGCCGCCCCGTCTTCGATCAGGACCGGGCGAAACAGCAACTCGAAGAATTTCTTCGGATCTGGGAACTCTTCTGCAGCGCGGCAGATCGCCCGCCAATCCGGCGCATCCAATATGCCACAAGTGTTGCGAAAAGTGGCGAGCGCCTCGGCATGGTCATCTTCAGACCATCCGGCAAGGTCTTCGAACTCAAGAACCGAAATCGTGGTCTCGGACATCACCTCAGAACCGGCCATCAAGAGGCCAGCCGAAAGGACCGCCCGAAACCACCGGGTCATTCGCCCGTGGCGACAAGCTGCCAGTTGGGATCGTCCGACCCCATGGCCCGCGCGAAGGTCCAGATGTCCTTCTGCCGCTTGACCTGGCGTTCATCGCCCTCAACGATATCGCCCGCCCGATCGCGCACCACGTGGGTAAGTTCACCAACAAACCGCACGCTGACCTCACCCTCGCGGCTCACCTCGTCGAACTGTGCATCATGCAGCGACATTTCGCGCACGCCGACGAATTCGCTCTCGACGGTCAGTCCCTGCGTTTCGCGTTGTTCCACGACTTGCGCAAAAGCGTCGTAGACGTCTTCCGACAGGAACGGTTTGATCGATGCAAGGTCGCCTTTCTCAAATCCCATAAGGATCATCTCATAAGCGCCGCGCGCACCCTGAAGGAACTCGCCAACCGCAAAGGACGGTTCCGCACTTTTCATTGCGATCAAGGCTTTGGCGGCATCGCTGTCTTCTGCGACGTGATCGGTAATATCAGGATCCGGCCCGCCTTCGATCACCTCGAACTCGCGTTCCTGCTTCGCCGACGAACCCGGCACCTGACGCGGAGGCTCATAGCCATCTCGCGTTCCCAACACGCTCTTGAGGCGAAGGATTAGGAACACTGCGATGCCGGCCAGCACCAGAAGCTGAAGGATGGGCGTATTCATTGGAACCTCATATCGGGCATGGAAACGGGCTTCTACCGCACTTATGTAAGTCACGGGCCGGGTCAAGTCCACTGCGCCCAATACTATACAGGAGATAGAAAAAATGTGGCTGTTTCTGGCCTTTGTCGGTGTTCCCCTGATCGAAATCGCTTTGTTCATTCAAGTGGGTGGCGCTCTTGGTCTTGCTCCGACTTTGCTTGTCGTGGTTCTGACGGCCATACTCGGCACCTACCTCGTCAGGAACCAGGGGCGGATTGCCCTCGGGAATCTGCAGCGATCTTTCTCCGAACTCAACGACCCGACCGAACCTCTCGCGCATGGCGCGATGATCCTCTTCTCGGGCGCGCTTCTTCTGACTCCGGGCTTCTTTACCGACGCTGTCGGTTTTGCCCTTCTCGTCCCGCCAGTGCGAGAAGCCGTCTTTCGTTTTCTCAGGGGGCGCGTTCAAGTGCGAAGCTTCTCGATGGGGTCCACGCATCGGGCCGAACCTCACCGTTCAGGCCCCGAAGACGTCATTGATGGCGAATTTGTCGAGGTTGACCCCGAGAAACGACCAACCCACCGGCCCTCTGGCTGGACTAAGCATTGAGGCCTCCGGGCCTTCCTGATAAAGCGTTTTCGAAGATTTTGTATTCCAGGAGACCCACATGTCGGAAAACGGCAATGGCGCAGCTCAGGCCGCCCCCCAAGTTCGCATGAACGTGCTCGCACAATTCATCCGTGACCTTTCCTTTGAGAACATTCTCGCGCAGAAACGTGCGTCCGGCGAAGCTCAGCCTGACGTGCAGGTGCAGGTCAATCTCGACGCTCAGAAGCGCGATGTTGAACATCAGTACGAGGTCGTGACCAAGCTCAACATCACGTCCAAGAACAAGACGACTGGCGAAGAGATGTTCCTTCTCGAACTCGACTATGCTGGCGTGTTCCACATCGAGGGCGTTCCGGACGACCAGATGCACCCGTTCCTCCTGATCGAGTGCCCACGTCTCCTCTTCCCGTTCATCCGTCGCATCGTTTCCGACGTGACGCGCGACGGCGGTTTCCCGCCGCTGAACCTCGACAATATCGATTTCATGCAGCTCTACCGCAATGAAATCGCGCGCCGTCAGGCCGAAACCGGCGCCCAGCCGCAGAACTGATTGAATAGATGCTCCCGCTTGGGCGGGGGCGTTACGAAAGTTTGGCCCACAGGCTGTCGTCGCCGAGTTTCGCAACGAACGCCTCGTGGGCCTTTCTTTCTTCTTCGGTCAGACGCGAGGGCAGGGGAGAAGGCCGCGGCGATGGTCGCCAATTCGATTGCTCTTCGCTTTGTGCACCAGCCTTGGATCGCGTTTGCGTCGCAAGCCCGAAATCCGGCTGCCGCCCCCCGATCAGCTCAAGATACACATCCGCGAGGATCTCGGAGTCGAGAAGCGCGCCGTGAAGCGTCCGGTTGTCATTGTTGATCCCGAACCGTCGACACAAAGCATCAAGAGACGCGGGCGACCCCGGAAATTTCTTGCGCGCAATGGCCAGTGTGTCCACAGCCTGTTCCCAAGGTAGCTGCGGAAGACCCATCCAGCGCAATTCGGCATTAAGAAACTTCATGTCGAAAGACGCGTTATGAATCACAAGCTTCGCATCGCCCACGAAGTCGAGAAACGCTTGACCGACCTCTTGGAAAACAGGCTTGTCGCGCAAGATCACAGCGCCGGGCGCTGGCTCTTGCGGCGGTTCGAGGAGATCCGGGCCAATCCCATGCACTTCGAACGCTTCCATCGGCATCGAGCGCTCGGGGTTGATATATTGATGATAGGTATTGCCGGTCGGCATATGGTTGAAAAGCTCAACGCCCCCGATCTCGACAATTCGGTCTCCGGTGTCAGGATTGAGCCCAGTGGTCTCCGTATCGAGAACGATTTCACGCATCGGATAAGCCTTTCCTGATCGTCGTTACGATATCGTTCACCTGTTCGCGCGCATGTTCAAGCGTATCCGTCACGACAACGAAATCCGATAGCGCGCATTTCTCGGCGTTCGGCATCTGTTTTGCTCGAATTTGCTCAAACTGTTCGAGCGTCATCGTGCCCCGCGCCAAGACGCGCTCTTGTTGAACATCTGCAGGGACGGAAACACAGACAACTGCGTCCATGCCCTTGTTTCCGCCGGTTTCAAACAAGAGAGGGATATCGAACACAACAATATCCGCCTTCGCGATCTCGACAAACCGTGCACGATCCTCACCGACGAGCGGATGAACGACCTTCTCAAGCGTACCGAGAACGCTCGGATCGTGACCGATCATTTCTTTAAGCCTCTCGCGAGACACCTCGCCATTCTCAATCGCGCCCGGCAACACCTCGGCAAGCGGGTCTACGGCCGTGCCGCCCTTGGCATACATCCGATGCACCGCCGCATCCGCATCCCATACTGCACAACCTGCCTCGGCAAATAGCTTTGCCGTAGTGGATTTCCCCATGCCAATAGATCCAGTAAGGCCGAGACGAAACGTCATGCGAGCACCTCATTGCGCAGGCCAGCATCAACCTCCGGTCGCGTGCCAAACCACGCCTCGAACCCCGGCACTGCTTGATGAAGCAACATGCCAAGCCCATCGACTGTAGGACATCCGTTCTCTTTCGCGTTGCGCAATAGATCGGTCTCGAGCGGGGTGTAGACGATATCCGTCACGGTCGCCGTCGACGCCAGCGCCGCGAGGGAAATCTCAAGGGGCGCCTTCCCAAGCATCCCAAGGGACGTTGTATTCACAAGAGTTGCGGCTTCGGCCAATGCCCCCTCTGCCTTTTCCCAATTCACGACCCTGATCCGGTCACCAAAATCAGAGCGCAGCGCGTCGGCGCGCTCTTTCGTGCGGTTCGTGAGCAGGATTTCCGGCACCCCAGCCCGCAAGAGCGAATAGACGATCGCCCGCGCAGCCCCTCCAGCGCCAAGAACCATCGCCGGCCCGGCTTCTGCCTGCCACTCCGGTGCGCCCTGCCGCAGGTTCTCGATAAAACCATAGCCATCTGTATTGTCCCCAAGGACTTTTCCATCCTTGAAAACAAGTGTGTTGACGGCGCCAATCGCTTTCGCTCCCTCGCTAAGCTCATCGACAAGCGGCATGATAGCCTCTTTATGCGGGATGGTGACGTTCGCCCCCACAAACCCCATCTTCGGCAATGCATCAATCACCGCCCCAAGATCATCCGGCGCGACATCCATCGGTAGATAATGCCCCTCAATCCCATATTTCCGGAGCCAATAGCCGTGCAGGCGAGGGGATTTCGAATGAGCGATCGGATGTCCGATCACCGCCGCGAGAGGTATGGATTGCGCTGTCATGACATAAGGTCTCCTCGGACCATGAGATAGTTGAGCAACTCGATAAGCGGCAAGCCAAGTACGTTGAAGTAGTCGCCATCAACCCGCGAGAAGAGACGCACGCCTTCTTCCTCAAGCTTATAGGCTCCGACGGACCAACGGATGCTTTCCCAGTTTCTCTCGACATAATCCTCGAGATACTGATCCGAGAAATCCCGCATCAAAAGACGCACCGTGCCGACATGCCGCCAGACGGGGCGTCCCTCATGATAAAGGACCGCCGCGGATAAGAGCGTATGCCGATTGTTGCGCAACGCGCGTAGCTGCGTCTTGGCGTCTTCAGGTGTTTCCGGCTTTGAAAATACCTTTCCCTCGAAATCGAGCACCTGGTCACAACCAATCACGAGGCTCTCATGGTGTTTCCCAGCAACTTTCATCGCCTTCGCTTCGGCGAGGCCATCTGCGATATCGCGTGGTGTTGCCCCCTCCATTTCAAGACTGCGGCGCAACATCTCTTCGTCAACGCGGGCGGTCTCGATTCGATACGTTACACCTGCATTCCGCAATAGCTGCGCCCGGATTTCCGAACCGCTGGCGAGAATGATGTCTTGGGGCATGTGGAAAACCTGTGGAGGAGGTGTGTGAAACGATTGAACTACTTCTCGGAAAAATCAGGTGGTTTTGCAAGTTCGGGAGAACCCGGGTGGTTTCACGAAGTTTCCCAGCGATCTGTCCCCGGTGGATGGGGAAAACTCTAACCTGTTGATGGCCGGAACTATGCCACGTTGCTCCCCATGGTTTTCCACAAATCTGCTGACCTGAGTTTCCTTTTAACCCTTTGAAATATATTTATTTTTCTTAGGGGTATCCCCATTTTATCTGGCGCCGTTCCATTCTATCCCAAGGTTGGGAAATCTGTGCATAAGCAAGTAATCCCAAGAAATCAGCCTCCCAACATAATCATCATCCTTTCTTTCTTTTTCTTTTTATTAAGAAGACCAAAGAACAAGTCTCGCTCTGACGGTTTCATGTGTTTCGCTTCAAATTGACTCCCTGGCTAAGACCGACTAAAAGCTCTCCAACTGATCCGTCCGGATCACGTGTCCTCCAAGTTCCATATGAATCACGTAGCCACTCTTGGCTGCGCTTAGGATATTTCCATGACTATCGAAAAACTTGCGCTTGCCGATCTGAAGGCAAAGAGCCCGAAAGACCTGTTGGCGATGGCCGAAGAACTCGAAATCGAGAATGCTTCGACGATGCGCAAAGGCGAAATGATGTTCCAGATCCTCCGCGAACGCGCGGATGAAGGCTGGGAGATCTCCGGCGAAGGCGTGCTCGAGGTGCTCCAGGATGGCTTTGGCTTCTTGCGTGCTCCTGAGGCCAACTACCTTCCCGGTCCTGACGACATTTATGTCAGCCCGGAGATGATCAAGAAGTTCTCGCTGCGTACCGGTGATACCGTCGATGGCGTCATCAAGGCGCCGGAAGACAATGAACGCTATTTCGCGCTCATGAACGTCACACAGATCAATTTTGAAGCGCCTGAGAAAGCGAACCACAAGATCGCCTTCGATAACCTGACGCCGCTCTACCCCGATGAGCGCCTTAAGATGGAGATCGAAGAAGACCCGACCAAGAAAGACCGTTCCGCCCGGATCATCGACCTCGTGTCGCCGATTGGTAAAGGTCAACGTTCCCTGATCGTGGCGCCGCCGCGGACGGGTAAAACCGTTCTGCTTCAGAACATCGCTCACTCCATCGAAGCGAACCACCCGGAATGTTATCTCATCGTTCTCCTGATCGACGAACGCCCCGAAGAGGTGACAGATATGCAGCGCTCGGTGAAGGGCGAAGTCATTTCCTCGACCTTCGATGAACCCGCAACGCGCCACGTGGCCGTGTCCGAGATGGTGATCGAGAAGGCTAAGCGCCTTGTTGAACACAAGCGCGACGTCGTGATTTTGCTCGACTCGATCACGCGCCTGGGCCGCGCTTTCAACACGGTGATCCCGTCCTCTGGGAAAGTTCTGACCGGTGGTGTCGACGCCAACGCCCTGCAACGTCCCAAGCGTTTCTTTGGTGCTGCGCGAAACATCGAGGAGGGTGGATCGCTGACGATCATCGCGACGGCCCTCATCGACACCGGCTCTCGAATGGACGAGGTCATTTTCGAAGAGTTCAAGGGCACTGGTAACTCGGAGATCGTCCTTGATCGTAAGATCGCGGACAAGCGCGTCTTCCCGGCCATCGACATTCTCAAGTCCGGTACGCGTAAAGAAGACCTGCTTGTCGACAAGACCGATCTCGCCAAGACCTTCGTCCTGCGTCGTATCCTCAACCCGATGGGCACCACAGATGCGATTGAGTTCCTGATTTCCAAGCTCAAGCAGACCAAGACCAACTCCGAGTTCTTTGACTCGATGAACACCTAAGAGACTGTCATGGCCCATGTGGCTGATACAATCTTCGCTCTTGCAACGGCCCCCGGTAAAGCGGGGGTCGCTGTCATTCGGATATCCGGTTCCGCCGCGGCTAGTGCAGGAGCTGTGCTTTTTGGCGAACTGCCGAAACCCCGGATGGCTTCGCTGCGCATCTTGCGCGATAAGGCCGGGCATCGCCTCGATCAGGCGCTGGTTCTCTATTTCCCCGAAAAGAATAGCTTTACAGGCGAAGAGGTGATCGAGCTGCATCTGCACGGTTCCGTCGCCGTGGTAAACGCCGTGCTGCGAGAGCTTTCGGATATCGAAGACCTACGGCTTGCGGAGCCCGGCGAATTCACGCGTCGTGCCCTCGAGAACGGCTGTCTTGACCTTGCTCAGGTCGAGGGGCTTGCCGATTTGATCGAAGCTGAAACCGAGGCACAGCGGCGCCAGGCGCTGCGCGTGCTCTCAGGCGATCTTGGGTCGCTCGCCGAGAGATGGAGACAGAACCTGATCCGTGCCGCTGCATTGATTGAGGCGACGATTGATTTTGCGGATGAAGATGTGCCCGTTGATGTCACACCCGAGGTCTCTTCGCTCCTTGATACCGTAAGCCAGGACCTTGCCACCGAGATCATCGGCGTGGATACGGCAGAACGGATTAGAACAGGCTTTGAGGTAGCCATTGTTGGCGCTCCAAATGTTGGAAAATCTACTCTTCTCAATACCTTGGCTGGTCGTGAGGCAGCGATTACCTCTGAATATGCAGGCACAACACGGGATGTCATCGAAGTTCGGATGGAACTCAATGGTTTTCCTGTGACATTGCTCGATACCGCAGGTATTCGCGAGACCGAGGACCATGTTGAAGGGATCGGGATTGAGCGCGCCAAGCAGAGAGCGCTGGCGTCTGACCTTTGTGTCTTCCTTGTTGAGGGCGAGGACACGCCCGATTTTGAACCCCGTCCCGGAGATCTCGTGCGGCGTGCGAAGGTAGACAGGATTGCGGATCAGAAGGACGGAATCTCTGGCCTCACAGGGCAGGGGGTTTCCGATCTTGTTTCTGATATTACATCGGTCCTGTCTGAGCGCGCCGCGCGCTCTGGGATTGCCACGCGCGAACGACACCGGATCGCCATGCGCCGCGCAAGCGAGAGCCTTGCTGCCGCCAAGGCTGTGCTCGCGCTTGGGGCAGACCACTACGAGATCGCGGCAGAAGAACTGCGAAGTGCGATTCGGGCTTTGGATTCGATTGTGGGTCGCGTAGATGTCGAGAACCTGCTGGATGAGATCTTCTCGAGTTTCTGCATCGGAAAGTAAGGAGTGTTTCACGTGAAACATTTTGACGTCATCGTTGTTGGCGGCGGACACGCCGGTGCAGACGCCGCGCATGCAGCGGCGCGTGTCGGCGCGAAGACCGCTCTGGTGACCCTTAAGACCTCTGGGATTGGGGTGATGTCCTGTAACCCCGCAATCGGAGGTCTTGGCAAAGGGCATCTCGTGAGGGAGATTGATGCTCTTGATGGATTGATGGGACGCGTCGCGGATCGGGCAGGCATTCAATTCCGTCTTCTCAACCGCCGCAAGGGCCCCGCTGTCCAAGGCCCCCGCGCGCAGGCAGACCGCAAGATCTATCGCGAAACGATGCTGGCGGAGGTGCTAAATACCCCGAACCTGACAGTGATCGAGGGCGAAGCCGCGGATTTTTTGATGGACGGAGAGGCCGTGCGTGGCGTGGTTCTCGGGGATGGATCCGAGGTCCGCGCGTCTTCTGTAGTTCTGACAACGGGTACGTTCCTACGCGGCGTGATCCATATTGGTGATGTCTCCCGTCCCGGTGGTCGTATGGGCGATGCCCCATCCGTTCGACTTGCCGAGCGGATTGATAGCTTTGCGCTCCCACTCGGGCGCCTCAAGACCGGCACGCCGCCGCGCCTGAACGGTAAGACAATCAAATGGGATCTCCTTGATGCGCAGCCTGGCGACGATCATCCGGTGATGTTTTCCTTCCTGAACCGCGCTCCCTTTGCGCGGCAGGTCTCTTGTGGGATCACCCACACGAATGAGCGCACCCACGAAATCATCCGGGAAAACCTCGAACGCTCAGCGATGTATGGCGGTCATATCGAGGGGGTGGGTCCGCGTTACTGCCCCTCGATCGAGGACAAGATTGTACGCTTCGCCGACAAGTCCTCTCATCAAGTCTTCCTTGAGCCAGAGGGGCTTGATGACAGCACCGTCTATCCTAACGGCATTTCGACCTCGTTGCCGCAGGACGTTCAGGAAGCTTACGTGCATTCGATCTATGGCCTTGAGGATTGCGAAATCCTTCAGCCGGGCTATGCGATTGAGTATGACTACGTCGATCCCCGCGCGCTCGACGCCACGCTTGCGCTTAAGTCCGTCCCCGGCCTCTACCTTGCCGGCCAAATCAACGGCACAACGGGCTACGAGGAGGCCGCTGCGCAAGGCCTCGTCGCTGGTCTGAATGCCGCTCTGACCGCGCTTGATCGCGAGCCTCGCACCTTCAGCCGCGCTGAGAGCTATATCGGCGTCATGGTTGATGACCTAATCACCCGCGGCGTGACCGAGCCCTATCGCATGTTCACATCCCGAGCCGAGTTCCGCCTGTCCTTGCGGGCCGACAACGCAGACCAGCGCCTGACGCCGATCGGTATTGACCTTGGTCTCGTGGGGGAAGACCGCACGCGCGTCTTCTCTGACAAGCTCGACCGCCTGACCGCTGGCCGCGAACTTCTCGAAGAGCAGGGCTATACCCCAAAGGAAATCAACGCAGCGGGTATCGCGGTCAATCAAGATGGCAACCGCCGTACAGCGTTTCAGGTCTTGGCATTTCCTGAAGTCGGTTTCGACGACGTCGTGGCGCTAGATCCGAGATTCGAGGCAATTGACCACGAAGCGCGCGAGCAACTTGAGCGCGACGCGCTCTATGCGAATTACATAGAACGACAGAAACGCGATGTCGAAGCGATGCGGCGCGATGAAGGTCAGGCAATACCCGCAGATTTTGATTTCCAGTCCGTCGAAGGGCTTTCGAACGAACTTAAAGCCAAACTTGGCCGCACGCGCCCCGCGAATCTTGGTCAGGCGGGACGCGTTGACGGCATGACGCCAGCAGCCCTGACTCTCATCCTTGCGAAGATTCGTCAGGCCAAGAAGGGCAAAATCGCGTGATTTCTGGGGAAGAAAGCGTTCTGGAGTCGCTCGATGTTTCACGTGAAACATCGGATCGCCTGCGCCTGCTCGCTGATCTTCTTCAGAAATGGAATCCTAAGATCAATCTCGTCTCCAGATCGACGCTGGAAACGCTGTGGGATCGTCACATCCTAGACTCCGCGCAGGTTTTCGATCTCGTTCCGCATCCCGTCGATCATTGGGTTGATATTGGCAGCGGCGGTGGCTTCCCGGGTCTCGTTGTCGCTATTCTCGCAGCGCAAAAAGATCCGGCCCAGAAGACGACGTTGATCGAGAGCGACCAGAGAAAATGCGCCTTCCTGCGCACAGTATTACGCGAGACAGGCGTCTCGGCGACCGTTTTGACCAAGCGAATCGAACAGGCCGATCGCCAGAAGGCAGATATCTTGTCTGCCCGTGCGTTGGCGGATCTTTCTCAACTTTGCGAATTTGCTGAGCGGCACCTGCAATCAGATGGCACCGCCCTGTTTCCCAAAGGCGTCACCTGGCAAAAAGAACTGCGGCAGGCCGAGGAATCGTGGTCTTTCACCCCCGAGGTGATTACAAGTATATCCGAACCAGAAGCTGTTATTTTAAAGCTTGGAGATATTCGGCGTGCCTGATCCCACACGGCCCAAAGGCCCAAAAATCATAGCGATTGCAAACCAGAAGGGCGGAGTTGGCAAGACCACGACCACGATCAACCTAGGCGCCGCGCTTGCTGCGGAAGGGTGCCGTGTTCTGATCGTAGACCTTGATCCGCAGGGCAACGCCTCGACTGGCCTTGGCATAGACCCAAGTGATCGTGATCTTACTACCTATGAGCTCCTTCTGGATGATGTCGCCCTTGATGAGGTGATCCAAAAGACCGAAACCGAAGGTATGTCCATCATTCCCGCGACCGTGGACCTGAGCTCGGCGGATATCGAGCTGATCGCGAACGAGAAACGGAGCTTCCTTCTTCACGACGCCTTGCGCCAGCCCGCGATGGATGCCTTTGGCTGGGACTATATCTTGATTGATTGCCCACCGTCGCTAAACCTTTTGACGGTCAACGCGATGATTGCGTCGAATTCGGTTTTGATCCCGCTTCAAAGTGAATTCTTTGCGCTCGAAGGTCTGTCGCAACTGATGCTGACCGTGCGAGAGGTGCGCCAATCGGCCAATCCGGGCCTGCGGATCGAGGGCGTTGTGCTAACGATGTATGATGCGCGCAACAACCTTTCGCAGCAGGTTGAGCAGGACGCCCGCGACAACCTCGGCGAATTGGTCCTCGAAACGAAGATCCCGCGCAACGTGCGCGTGTCCGAAGCGCCGTCCTTTGCGCAACCGGTCTTGGATTATGATCCAATTTCCAAGGGGGCAGAGGCGTATCGCGCCCTCGCGCGCGAGATTTTGGCAAAACATCTAAAAGTCGCTGCGTAAACGCAGCAGGACGAAGAGGCGAGCATGGCTGAGAAAAAAGGCAAGAACCGGGGTTTGGGGCGCGGCCTTTCCGCGCTTATGGCAGATGTGAACGAAGATCAGGCCAAAGTGCAGTCTGGCGAGGTCCGCCGTGCCGACATGACGGTGCCGATTGAGAAAATCAAGCCGAACCCAGATCAGCCGCGCCGCGACTTCACCCAGTCTCAACTCGAAGAACTCGCGTCTTCGATCAGGGAAAAAGGCGTAATTCAGCCGTTGATCGTGCGCGAACTGGCCTCTGGAGACTACGAAATCGTTGCGGGCGAACGTCGGTGGCGTGCGTCCCAGATGGCCAAGCTGCACGAACTTCCGGTGGTTGTCCGCGACTATGATGATACCGAAGTTCTTGAGATCGCGATCATCGAGAATATTCAGCGCGCCGATCTGAACCCGGTCGAAGAGGCAGCAGGCTATCGCGCGCTCATGGACCGTTTCGGTCATACCCAGGAAAAGCTCTCCGAGGCACTCGGCAAGAGCCGAAGCCATATCGCGAACTTGATGCGTTTGCTGCAACTTCCCGATGATGTGCAAAAGATGCTGAAAGATGGCGACCTAAGCGCGGGGCATGCGCGCGCCCTGATCACCTCGGAAGATCCCTCTGCGCTGGCACGAAAGGTCGTCAAAGGCGGTCTTTCTGTGCGCCAGACCGAAGCGCTTGCAAAGTCTTCGGGTGAGCAAAAGAACAAGCCGGCCAAAGCTCCTGCGCCGAAAGCGCAGAAAGACGCTGATACCGTTGCGTTGGAGGGCGATCTTTCCGCGAATCTTGGGATGAAAGTTCAAATCGACCACAAGGCAGGTGGCGAGACTGGCAAGATTTCGATCAACTACGCCTCGCTCGACGAGCTTGATGAGCTCTGCCGCATCCTAAGCGCTACCAGCTAGGTCGAGTCCAGATAAAGATAAGCACACAACTTAGGGTCACGGCTTGAATCCCAAGGATCAATGGCCGTAGCCCAAGCGCCAGCGATAGCGCAAATACCGCCACAATAGAGACAGTTGCAAGCCGCTTCGCGGAGGGATTGATCGCGCCGCGTGATTGCCAGTCTTCGATGGGCGGCCCGAGCTTTGGGTGCGATAGAAGCCAGTTGTGGAGCCTTTCTGACGACCTCGCGAAAAGAAATGCTGCGAGGAGCAAGAAAGGCACTGTTGGCAACAGCGGGAGAACAACCCCAACAAGGCCGAGCAGAAGGCAGAGTATTCCAAGGGCGGCCCAGAGAAAGCGCATGCTCTACCCGCCCAAAAGCTCGGTCAGAACAGAATCTAGCACGAGTCTGCCTTGAGGTGTTGCTTTAAGTTTTTGATTTTCAAAGACAATCATACCAAGCTCACGCATTGCATCAAGTTTCCCGGTAGCAAGCGGCTCGCCGGCAAGTTCCTCATAACGTAGGAGATCAATGCCTTCTGACAAGCGCGAGCCCATCAACAGAAATTCCGTAGCTTGGCCGCTGCGATCAATTGCCTCGCTCAGAGACTCGCCATTCCCAGCCTCCGCAGCCTCAAGCCATTTCCCCGGCATTTTCCAGGTTTCGATCGCATATTTCTGACCATCGAGTGTAAGCCGCGCGTGGGCGCCGGGACCAATACCCGCATAATCTCCATAGCGCCAGTAGATCTGGTTATGCCGAGATTCAGACCCTGTTCTTGCGAAATTCGACACTTCATAGGCATCAAAGCCGTAGTCTGCACAGATCTCTTGCGTCATCTCGTACATATCCGCTGCAAGGTCTTCTTCGGGCAATCCTCGCAGCTTTCCGCGATTGTAGCGATCGCCAAACGCGGTGCCTTGTTCGACCGTGAGTTGGTAGAGAGACAGGTGATCAATCGCCATAGAAAGCGCCTCGCGCAATTCTGCGGTCCACTCGTCCAGTGTTTGCTCCTGTCGGGCATAAATCAGATCGAAACTGACCCTTTCAAACGTGTTTCGGGCGATTTCAAACGCTGCCTTCGCCTCATCGACCGTATGAATTCGTCCTAGCCGCTTCAAATCACGATCATTGAGCGCCTGAATCCCCATTGAGATCCGATTGACGCCTCCATCGCGATAGGCGCGGAATCGACCGGCTTCAACAGAACCAGGATTGGCTTCGAGCGTGGTTTCAAGATCATTTGCGGCCGGCCAGAGGCGCCGCACGCGCTCTAGGATTGCGGCGACCGTTTCGGGATCCATAAGGCTCGGCGTGCCACCGCCGAAGAAAACGGTTTGTAGAACCCGGCCTTGGGTCTGCTCTGCAACCCGGTCCAATTCAGACAGATAGGCTCTAAGCCAGCGTTTTTGGTCTATTTTCTGCGACACATGGCTATTGAAATCGCAATAGGGACACTTGGCCTGACAGAACGGCCAATGGATGTAGAGGCCGAAGCCTCCATTTCGCCAATCCTCAGCCAAAACAGCCCGCAACGAACTTGGCGACCGCATCACCGCGGTGGCTCATCTTGTTCTTTTCCCAGCGATCCATTTCGGCAAAGGTCACGTCGTGGCCTTCAGGAACAAAGATCGGATCATAGCCAAAGCCATCTTTGCCCCGCATTGGCCAGGTAATTGCGCCCGGCACGACGCCCTCGAATACCTCGTCATGCCCATCCGGCCACGCAAGAACGAGAGTGCAGCGAAACTGCGCCGTCCAGGGCTTCGCCGCGCCGCACGCGACAAGCTCATCATGCGCCCGCGTCATCGCCATCGCGAAATCCCGGCCATTGCCAGTTTCGGCCCAATCGGCCGTGTAAACGCCCGGCGCGCCGTCGAGACCATCAATCGTCAACCCGCTATCGTCGGAAAGGGCAGGGAGCCCGGTCGCCTTGGCCGCTGCATGGGCCTTGATCCGGGCGTTGCCGACGAATGTGTCCTCGGTTTCTGCAGGTTCCGGTAGGTTCATCTCACCCGCGCCGACAACCGACACACCAAAGGGCTCAAGAAGATGCGCGACCTCCTCAAGCTTGCCTTTGTTATGTGTCGCCACCAGAAGGCGGTTGCCGTCGAACTTCCGGGTCATTTCACCGCTGCCATCTGCGCCGCGACAAGCTCATCAACGCCCTTCTCGGCAAGATCGAGAAGTTCATTCATCTGTGCACGGGAGTAGGTCGCCCCCTCAGCGCTCATCTGCACCTCGATAAGTTGCTTATTGGCGAGCATGATGAAGTTTCCGTCAACACCTGCCTCGGAGTCCTCCGGGTAGTCGAGGTCAAGCACCGGCTGACCCGCGTAGATCCCGCAGGACACCGCCGCGACCGGCTCAACCAGCGGATCAGAGATCACATCGCCAGCCTTCATCAGCTTGTTGACCGCAAGGCGCAACGCAACCCAACCGCCCGTGATCGAGGCGCAGCGCGTCCCGCCATCGGCCTGAATCACGTCACAGTCCACAGTGATCTGACGTTCACCAAGAGCAACCCGGTCGACCCCGGCGCGCAGGCTTCGCCCAATCAGGCGCTGAATCTCGACGGTTCGCCCGCCTTGTTTGCCGGCGGTTGCCTCGCGCCGCATCCGGCTCGAGGTCGAGCGCGGCAGCATCCCGTATTCCGCAGTGACCCAACCGAGACCAGAGCCTTTGATAAACGGAGGCACGCGGTCCTCGATCGTCGCGGTGCAGAGCACATGCGTATCCCCGGCCTTGATGAGGCAGGAACCCTCCGCATGTTTCGTCACCCCGGTCTCGATCGAGATCGGACGCATTTCATTCAGTTGTCTTCCAGAAGGGCGCATCGTGAAAATCCTTTGTTGCTTGGCCACGGGATACAGGCCCCTTCGCCATAAGCGCAACCCCGATTGACCTTTGAGCGTGGCGCACTTTAATGACAAGGAAGACAGGAAAGAAACATGAGTGATAGCGCCCGCCTTCTCGAAGAGCTAAATGACCGGTCCCGTGAAGTGTTTCGCCGGGTGGTCGAAGGCTACCTCGATACCGGCGATCCCGTGGGATCGCGCACTCTGACACGCGCTATGTCCGAAAAGGTTTCCGCCGCGACGATCCGCAATGTGATGCAGGATCTCGAGTATCTTGGTCTTCTCGACAGCCCTCACGTGAGCGCCGGGCGAATCCCGACACAGGCAGGTCTGCGCATGTTCGTGGATGGCCTTCTCGAGGTGTCCGATCTCGACGTGAGCGACCGCCAGAAGATCGATGCGACTCTCGGAAGCAATTCTTCGGATGTCGGGGGCATGCTTGACCGGATCGGCTCGGCGCTGTCCGGCGTGACACATGGCGCGTCTCTTGTCCTCGCACCAAAGCACGAGGCACCGATTAAGCATATCGAGTTCGTGAATCTCGCCGCAGATCGTGCACTTGTCGTGCTTGTGTTTGCAGATGGCCATGTCGAAAACCGCTTGTTCACACCGCCGCCGGGTCAAACACCAAGTTCAATGCGCGAAGCAGCGAACTTTCTCAACGCGGTGATGGAGGGACGGACCCTTTCTGACCTACGCACAGTGATCCGCAAAGAAATCGAGGCCCGCCGTCAGGAAATCGATTCCCTCGCTGCCGACCTTGTTGAGAATGGTATTGCGCTGTGGGCGAATGATGGCGAAACACAAGAGCGCCTGATCGTGCGTGGCCGGGCGAATTTGCTAGGCGGAGAGGCCGAAGAAGCCGACCTCGAGCGCATCAGAACCCTCTTTGATGATCTTGAGCGCAAGCGCGATATCGCCGAATTCCTCGAACTCGCCGAAGAAGGCGACGGTGTGCGCATTTTTATTGGCTCCGAGAACAAACTTTTTTCACTTTCGGGTTCCTCTTTGGTGGTCTCTCCATATATGAACGCGGATCGAAAGATTGTCGGTGCGGTCGGGGTCATCGGACCCAAACGCCTCAACTATGGGCGCATCGTTCCGATTGTGGATTACACGGCACAACTGGTCGGCAAGCTGATCTCCGACCGGGGTTAGAGGTAGAACAATGGCAGAGCCGAAAGACGATAATTTCCTGGACGACATCGAACAGGCGGAGGCAGAAGAAATGTCTCAGAGCCTTGATGAGCTTGAGAACGAAGCGGTCGAACTGGACGAACTTCGGGCCGAGCGCGACGACTACAAAGACAAGTTCATGCGGGCGCTGGCCGATGCAGAAAACGCGCGCAAGCGTGGCGACAAGGCGCGCCGCGATGCCGAGCAATATGGCGGCTCCAAGCTCGCCCGCGACATGCTTCCGGTCCATGACAACATGAAGCGCGCGCTCGAGACGATCACCGACGAACAGAAAGAAGCGTCTGCCGCGCTGATTGAGGGCATCGAACTGACGATGCGAGAGCTGCTCAACGTGTTCAAGAAACACGGGATCGAAGTCGTTTCCCCGCAAGTCGGCGATAAATTCGATCCGCAAGTGCACGAAGCCATGTTCGAAGCCCCGCTGCCCGGCACGGTTGCTGGCGAAATCATTCAGGTTTCTGCCGAGGGCTTCATGCTTCATGATCGGCTCTTGCGGCCGGCTCAGGTTGGCGTGTCGTCAAACCCCGGCTAATCTGATAAAAGACCCCCGTATCGTTCGGGGGTCTTTCTCTTTGCGTCTTCTTCAGATCTTACTGTCTTGCCTCCTGTTCTCTGCCACATCGATCGGGGCACAGGTCAACTACCCCGACTATCGCGAAATCTACGTCAACGATTTCGCCAATCTTCTTCCTGATGAGATCGAGTCTGATATCCGCTCCCGCCTGAAGGAATTGCGGGACAAACGCGACATCGAATTCACGGTCATCACGATCCGCTCCATGCGAGACTATGGCCACGATGGCCCCATCGAACCTTTCGCAACCGGGCTCTTCAATGACTGGGGTGTCGGGAACGCGGACCGCAACGATGGCGTGATGATGCTCATCGCCCGCAACGACCGCCACATGCGGATAGAGGTTGGTGCGGGCTATGGAATGAACAAGAACCTCGCGATGAAGGAAATCATCGAGGGTGACATTCTTCCGTATTTCAGAGAGGACAACTACGCCGAGGGCATTTCGGTTGGCGTGGACTCGGTGATCCACGATCTGACGGGGTACTGGCCGGGCGAATATGATGCCTCACGGGCAGAGCGCGCCTTCAGCGCTTTTCAACGGTTTTTGGATTGGATCGGCAACTGGATCTACGCCATTCTCGCGCCGTTTCTTCTGGTCCCAGTGCGTCTCTATTTCCGCTGGAAACGCAACAAACCGCGGTATTGCCTGCGCGACGGCAAAAAGATGGTCCGGCTTGACGAGGATGCCGATGATGCGCGGCTCGTGCCGGGGCAGATCATGGAGGAAACCCTCAAGAGCGTGGACTACGATGTCTGGAAGTGTCCGACCTGCGATCACATCAAGATCGAGGCATATCGCGCGTGGTTCTCGTCCTATGGCGCCTGCCCAAGCTGTAGTTTCCGCACCGTTGAAGGCGACACAACCGTGATCCGAAGCGCAACGAAGTCCTCGGAGGGGCTCAAGCGGATCGACTATCACTGCCTCCACTGTGGCCATGAATATTCCGAAGAACGCACCATCCCGCGCGTCACGGAATCCTCTTCTTCTTCCTCCTCGTTCGGCGGCGGCTCCTCAAGCGGCGGCGGCGCGAGCGGGAGCTGGTAACTAGACCCGCTTCGCCTTGAGATCATACAAGAGCTGAAGCGCTTCACGCGGCGAAAGATCATCCGGGTGGATCCCGTCGAGCATTTCTTCAACCTCCGAAGGCCCTTTCGCCGCTGCCGGGGCGGGCGCCGGGGTGTTCGCAAAAAGCGGAAGATCATCAATAAGCGCCTTCTGCCCAGATCCCTCCCGCTCGCCCTTCTCCAGGGCCTCCAGAACAACGCGCGCCCTTTCAACGACCACGGGCGGAAGACCGGCAAGCTGAGCGACCTGCACACCATAGGACCGATCCGCCGCACCTTTCTTCACTTCGTGAAGGAAAATGACCTCGCCATCCCATTCCCGAACGGTCACCGTCGCGTTCTCGACCCCGTCGAGCTTTTCCGAAAGCGCGGTCATCTCGTGATAGTGCGTGGCAAACAGGGCGCGCGACGTGTTCACGTCATGCAAATGCTCAAGCGTCGCCCAAGCGATCGACAAACCATCATAGGTCGCCGTACCGCGCCCGATCTCGTCAAGGATAACAAGCGCCCGATCATCCGCTTGATTTAGGATCGCCGCCGTTTCGACCATCTCGACCATGAAAGTCGACCGTCCGCGCGCAAGGTCATCCGACGCTCCAACCCGGCTGAAGAGTTGTGAAACAATCCCGATCTTCGCCTTGGTTGCAGGTACGAAGCTCCCCATCTGTGCAAGAAGGGCAATCAGAGCGTTCTGTCGAAGGAAGGTCGATTTACCGGCCATGTTCGGACCGGTCAAAAGCCAGATACGCCCCTCATCGTCGCCGGAAAGATCACAGTCGTTGGCGACAAATGGTGCCCCGTCCTGTTGACGAAGCGCCGCCTCAACAACCGGATGACGGCCGCCCTCGATATGGAAATCCCGGCTTTCATCGACATCCGGCCGACACCAGCCCTCCTCGACCGCCAGACCCGCAAGGGACGTGGCAAGATCGATCTCCGCAAGCGCTTTCGACGCCGCAGAGATCGCAGCAGACGACGCAAGAATAGAGTCTTTTAAGCTGTTATAGAGACGCTTTTCGATCTCAAGTGCCCGGTTCCCAGCGTTGAGGATCTTCGTCTCCATTTCCGAGAGAGCGACGGTGGTAAAGCGCACCTGGTTTGCCGTGGTCTGGCGATGGATAAAAGTCTCGGAGTAGGGTTCGGACAGCATCTTCTTGGCATGCGTCGCAGTGGTCTCAATGAAATAGCCAAGCACGTTGTTATGCTTGATCTTGAGCGAAGAAATCCCCGTCTCCTCACTATACTGCGCTTGCATCCCCGCGATGACGCCGCGCCCCTCGTCACGAAGCTCTCGGCTTTCATCAAGTTCGCCATCATAGCCCGGCGCGATAAACCCGCCATCCCGCGCAAGAAGGGGCGGTTCTGCGATGAGCGCCTGATCGAGCAGATCGAGAAGGGCTTCATGTCCGCTCAAAGCGCGCACCGCCGCGGCAAGCGCATCCGGAAGCGCCATATCCTCAAGCCGTCGATGAAGCGCTTCGGCCTGCTCAAGCCCATTTCGGATCGCCGCGAGATCACGCGGCCCCCCGCGATCAAGAGAAAGACGCGATAGAGCGCGATCAAGATCAGGCACTTTGCGCAGTGCTTCACGCAAATCCTTGGCAAGCGCACGATCTTCAACCATGTGATCGATCGAGTCGAGCCGCTGCCGCACGATATCTATTTTCTGAGATGGGCTCGAGACACGCTGCTCTAGAAGCCGCGCGCCCCCAGCGGTCACCGTCCGGTCAATCGTGGCAAGAAGCGAACCGGCACGCCCCCCTGAAAGCGCATGGGTGAGCTCGAGATTCCGCCGCGTCGCCGCATCGATGAGCATCACGCCCTTCGTCGCTTCGCGCTGGGGTGGCTGCAAGAGTGGGAGCTTTCCCTTCTGCGTCATGTCGAGGTAGTCGACAATCGCACCAAGGGCCCCGGTTTCTGGCCGGCTGAACGACCCGAACGCGTCGAGAGAGGCCGATTTAAATAGCCCCGCGACGCGCTTTCCGGCTTCTGTCGAGTCAAACGACCCGCGCGAAAGCGGTGTGAGCGGAATCCCAAGATCAGAGACTGTTTCACCTAAATCCGTCTCTGTTCCCTCCGCAATGAGGAGTTCAGACGGTGCAAGGCGGGCGAGTTCCGGACCAAGGCGCAGAGGCGAAACCGGCATCACGTGAAGCGCGCCGGTGGAAATATCTGCCCAGGCAAGTGCGGCCGCGTCTCGGACAACAGCATAGGCGGCAAGAAAGTTATGGCGCCGCGCATCGAGAAGGGAATCTTCGGTAAGCGTCCCCGGCGTGACAAGCCGCACAACCTCGCGCTTCACGACCGCCTTATACCCGCGCTTTTTGGCCTCGGCTGGGCTTTCCATTTGCTCGCAGACCGCGACACGGAATCCTTTGCGGATCAGGGTCAGGAAATAGCCCTCGGCGGCATGCACCGGAACGCCGCACATCGGGATATCGGCCCCGTCATGCTTGCCCCGTTTGGTCAGGGCAATATCAAGCGCCTCCGCCGCGGCGACGGCATCGTCAAAGAACATCTCATAGAA
Organism: Shimia aestuarii; assembly: GCF_022814865.1. Classification (GTDB taxonomy): domain Bacteria; phylum Pseudomonadota; class Alphaproteobacteria; order Rhodobacterales; family Rhodobacteraceae; genus Shimia; species Shimia aestuarii_A. Next base: position 61,467 of record NZ_JAKVRD010000010.1, read on the forward strand.
ATCGCCCATGCGATAGAACAAGAGCGCGTCCGGATACTCTGCCTTGATCTCGAGATACTGCGCCATCATCGGCGTGACGGCTGGCTTCGCTGCGTTCACGTCTGAAATTCCCCCTGTGGTCTGTTTTTCATAACAAACCCGACGCGCCAGACGAAAGGCGAAAGTGTCACGCAGATGCCAAGACAGTTGAGGCCCACACGCCCTTGCGGTAAGAGGCGCAAACGGTATCGAAGGACGGCAAAAAATGGCAAAAACCAAGATCACCAACGAAGAGGCGCTCGCATTCCATCTGGAGCCGACGCCAGGCAAGTTCGAGATAAAGGCCTCCGTGCCGATGACGACCCAGCGGGATCTCTCGCTTGCCTATTCGCCGGGTGTTGCTGTGCCGTGCGAAGCCATCGCCGAAGATCCCTCGACCGCCTATGACTATACCAACAAGGGCAACCTCGTCGCCGTGATCTCGAACGGGACGGCTGTCCTTGGTCTTGGCAACCTCGGCGCGCTGGGCTCCAAGCCTGTGATGGAAGGCAAGGCCGTTCTCTTCAAGCGTTTCGCCGACGTGAACTCGATTGATATCGAACTTGATACCGAAGACCCGGACGCCTTCTGTCAGGCCGTGAAACTCATGGGGCCGACCTTTGGCGGCATCAACCTCGAAGATATCAAGGCGCCCGAGTGTTTCATCATCGAGCAGCGCCTCAAGGAAGAGATGGACATCCCGGTCTTCCATGACGACCAGCACGGCACCGCTGTGATCTGTGCCGCGGGCCTACTCAACGCGCTGCATATTTCGGGTAAGAAGATCGAAGACTGCAAGATTGTCCTCAACGGGGCAGGGGCTGCCGGGATCGCTTGTATCGAATTGCTCAAATCGATGGGCGCCAAGCACGACAACTGCATTGTCTGCGATACCAAGGGCGTGATCTACCAAGGTCGCACCGAGGGCATGAACCAATGGAAATCCGCCCACGCGATCAAGACGGACCTGCGCACGCTTGAAGAGGCGATGGCAGGTGCGGACGTATTCCTCGGCGTTTCCGTCAAAGGCGCCGTGACCTCCGAAATGATCGCCGCGATGGCGGATGATCCGGTCATTTTTGCGATGGCCAACCCCGATCCAGAGATCACCCCCGAAGAGGCCCATGCCGTGCGCGCCGACGCGATCGTCGCAACGGGCCGTTCGGACTACCCGAACCAGGTCAACAACGTCCTTGGTTTCCCCTATCTCTTCCGCGGCGCGCTCGACATTCATGCCCGCGCGATCAATGACGATATGAAAATTGCCTGCGCCGAGGCGCTTGCCGAACTGGCCCGCGAAGATGTCCCGGATGAGGTCGCGATGGCCTATGGCCGCAAGCTCTCCTTCGGTCGCGACTACATCATCCCGACACCGTTCGACCCGCGCCTCATTCACCGTATTCCGCCAGCTGTCGCCAAGGCGGGCATGGAAACAGGTGTGGCGCGTCGTCCAATCATCGACATGGACGGATACGAGGAAAGCCTCAAATCCCGCATGGATCCAACCGCGTCGATCCTGCGCGGCCTCAACGCGCGCGCGCGCAACGCCCAAGCCCGCATGATTTTTGCCGAAGGCGACGACCCACGGGTTCTGCGCGCCGCCGTGACCTATCAACGCTCGGGCCTTGGCAAAGCGCTCGTCGTGGGCCGCGAAGATGACGTGAAGATTAAGCTCGAAGCCGCCGGTCTCGGCGATGCGGTGCGCGAGATCGAGGTCGTCAACGCCAAGAACACCCGCCACCTCGAGACCTACACGGACTTCCTTTACAATCGCCTGCAACGCAAAGGCTTTGATCGCCACGATGTGTTCAAGATGGCCGCGCGTGACCGGCATGTCTTTGCCTCGCTGATGCTTCAGCACGGTCACGGCGATGGCCTTGTCACGGGCGCAACCCGGAAATCCGCTCATGTGCTCGATCTGGTCAATCACGTCTTTGACGCCGACGCTGCGCATGGCGCGGTGGGTGTGACGGCGCTTTTGCACAATGGCCGTATCGTGCTTGTCTCGGATACGCTTGTGCACGAATGGCCGGACGAGAACGATCTCGCCAACATCGCCGAACGCGCTGCAGGTGTGGCACGTCACATGGGCCTCGAACCGCGCGTTGCTTTCGTGAGCTTCTCGACCTTTGGCTATCCGGTGTCGGAACGCGCCGAGAAAATGCACATCGCGCCCCGCGTCCTCGATCAACGCGGCGTTGATTTCGAATACGAAGGCGAGATGACCGTCGATGTGGCCCTCAACAAGAAGGCGCAAGAGAACTACCCGTTCCAGCGCCTGACCGGTCCTGCCAATATCCTCGTCGTGCCCGCGCGCCATTCCGCGTCGATCTCGACCAAGCTGATGCAGGAAATGGCAGGCGCGACGGTGATCGGTCCGATCCTTTCGGGCGTCGATAAACCGATTCAGATCTGTTCGACCGGCTCGACCGCGAACGACATCCTCAATATGGCGATCCTCGCGGCCTGCAAGGTCGGCTGATCCGTTCGAGGTTGCGAAATAGAAACGGGCCGCGCCATATTGGCCGGCCCGTTTTTCAATGGATCAGTGCCCGATAAAGGGCGCGTCACTCCCCCAGAGCTGCTCAACCCGCGCGTCTCTCCCACATGCCTTGCGATACCGCTTATAGGCTTCCGACTGCTTCTTCGGACCAAATCGCGTCAGGACAAGCTTGGTCCCCTTGTAGTAGTCTTGGTGGTAGTCCTCGGCCTTGTAAAAGGGAGATTTCCCGAGGATCGGGGTGACGATCTTGCGGCCAAGTTCAGCCGCAGCATCGGATTTCGCCTTCTCTGCAGCCGCTTTTTGCACAGTGTTAGAGACGAAAACAGCCGTGCGATAGCTCTCACCGCGGTCACAGAACTGTCCGCCTGCATCGGTCGGATCAACCGACCGGAAGAACAGGTTCAGAAGCTGATCCCGCGTCACGACCGCGTTGTCAAACGTGATGCGCACAGCCTCATAGTGGCCAGAACCGCCACGCGACACTTCTTTGTATGTCGGGTTCTTCGTCTTGCCACCGGTATAGCCGGACACAGCTTCGCGCACGCCCTTCACGGATTCGAAATCGCTCTCTACGCACCAGAAGCATCCGCCCGCGACCGTAAGCGTTTCGGTCGCAGCTTTTGCGCGGGTGCCATGGGCCAAGAGGCCGATCAAGATGAGAGCGGCAAGGAAAAAAGGTTGTGGTTTGCTCAAACGGTGCATGAGTCTGGTCTCCTACGTTAAGAAGACCCTGATCCGAAGGCCGAGTCTGAACAATCCCCTGTAAGAGAATGTCACGCCTTGGTGAGGACAATTTACTGCTTGGCATGCTCTGCCCCCGCCACTAGCGTTCCGCCAAAAGAGGAGCGCGCATGTCCGATCACGTCACAACCCATCAGGCCGAAGAAGACGCCCGCAACGAAGAGATCTTGATCTTCCTCAACGGTCGGATTGTTCCCAAGGCCGAAGCTGTGGTGAGCGTCTATGACTCAGGCTTCATGCTTGGCGATGGCGTTTGGGAGGGGCTGCGCCTCTATGATGGACATTGGGCCTTTCTTGACGAGCATATGGATCGCCTCTTTGAAGCGGCCAAAGCAATTGACCTCGACATTGGCATGACGCCCGCCTGCATGGTGCAGGCCCTCGAGGAGACGCGCGTCGCGAATGACATGACGACTGATGCCCATGCGCGGCTCATGGTGACGCGCGGCGTCAAATCCCGGCCGTTCCAACACCCCGGCCTCTCTCAAAAGGGGCCGACCGTGACCATCATCATGGAACATTCGCGCCCCTCGATCCCGCGACCGATCCGTCTCGCGACTGTGCCGCATATCCGTGGCCTACCCATGACGCAGGATCCCAAGCTGAATTCGCATTCCAAGCTGAACTGTATCCTAGCGTGCATCGCCGCCGAAAAGGCTGGAGCGGATGAGGGGCTGATGCTCGATGTGAATGGTTTCGTGAACACGACCAATGCCTGCAATTTCTTCATCGTCCGCAAAGGCGAGGTTTGGACCTCAACCGGCGACTACTGCATGAACGGTATCACTCGGCAGAAAGTCATCGACGTGTGCCGTGCCGACGGTATCCCGGTGTTCGAGAGGAACTACTCTCTCGTCGATACCTATGGCGCAGACGAGGCATTCCTGACAGGGACGTTCGGCGCCCAGACTCCTGTGAGCGAGATCGACGGTCGCCCGATCGGCTCTGGTGAAATGGGCCCAATGACCGAACGTATCCGCGCCCTTTATAAGGCTTTGGTTGAAGATAGCGCCGCGCGGGCCTGAAGATCTGCACGGACGCAATACCGACGTAATACCGACGCGATACAGACAGGGGTCTTTTGATGAGAATTGCCATGTGGTCCGGGCCGCGAAACCTCTCGACGGCGATGATGTATGCCTTCGGAAACCGCCCCGATTGCGCCGTCGTGGACGAGCCGTTCTACGCTGCCTACCTTGCCATGACCGGCCTCGAGCATCCCATGCGCGACGAGATTATGGCCTCGCAATCACAAGACCCCGGCGCCGTAATCCGATCTTTGGTTGGTCCGATGCCGGATGGAAAAAGCGTTTTCTATCAGAAGCATATGGCGCAGCACATGATCCCGGGCATTGCTCGCGACTGGATCAAGGACTGCGTCAATGTCTTCCTGATCCGCCATCCCGCCCGCGTCATCGCAAGCTATGCCGCCAAACGTGAGAACCCGGTGCTAGACGATATCGGCTTCCGCCAGCAGGCCGAGCTCTATGATGAAGCGCTTGCATGGGGCGGAAAGCCTGTCGTCATCGATAGCCACGACATTCGCGAGAACCCTCGCGGCATGCTCAAAAACCTATGTGATTCCATAGGCTTAGGCTTTGATTCCACCATGCTAAATTGGCCGTCTGGCGGCCACAAGGATGATGGTGTCTGGGCCTCGCACTGGTATGCCGCCGTCTGGAACTCAACCGGCTTCGCCGACGCCGAAGGCCCTCTCCCCGAGGTGCCGGATGCGCTGCAAGATGTTCTCGCCGAGGCGATGCCGTATTACGAAAAGCTAAAAGCCGTAAAGCTCTAAGTGTCTGAAAAAGCGACTATTTCAAGAGTTGACCAAGCTTCATCGCGACGCCCATATCGCCCGAAACCTTGAGCTTGCCCATCATGACGCCTGTCATCGGGTTAAGCTTGCCGGTTAGCAGTTTCACGAGGTTGTCCTCGGAAATACGGATCGTGCAATCCGTCTCCTGATCCTCAAGTCCTGCGGTCCCATCGGCCAGAACCACAACCCCATCGTCCCCGCAATCAAACTTCAAAGATCCATCAAACGCTTTGTTTTCAAGCTCTTGCTGCATCTTCGCGACGATCTGTTCAAGCATGGTTGGCTCCTGAAATGAAAAACCCGCCCAAGAAGTAGGCGGGTCTATCCAATCTCTCAACGGTGACGTGGCAGGAGCCTTAGCCCTTATTGCGACGGTCCCGCATGGCCAGCAACCGAAGCCGCAGCGCGTTCAACTTGATGAAGCCCGCCGCATCCTTCTGATCGTAGGCGCCAGCATCATCTTCGAAGGTCACATGTTCCTCGGAATAAAGGGAATTTTCCGACCAGCGACCAACAGTCGATGCAAGACCTTTATAGAGGCGCACGCGCACTGTGCCAGAGACATACTCCTGCGACTTATCGATCGCCGCCTGAAGCATCTCGCGCTCCGGGCTGTACCAGAAGCCATTGTAAATCAGCTCGGCATATTGCGGCATGAGTTGATCTTTAAGGTGCATCGCCCCGCGATCCATCGTGATCGACTCGATCCCGCGATGCGCCTCGATGAGGATCGTCCCGCCCGGCGTCTCATAGATGCCGCGCGATTTCATGCCAACGAACCGCCCCTCGACAAGGTCAAGGCGACCGATACCGTGCTTACGGCCATACTCGTTCAGGGCAGTGAGCATGGTTGCCGGGCTCATCGCCTCGCCATTGATCGCAACCGGGTCGCCTTTTTCGAACGTGATTTCAATGTATTCCGGGGTGTCAGGCGCTTCTTCCGGATGCACGGTGCGCTGATACACATAGTCGGGCGCCATCTCTGCCGGGTCCTCGAGAACTTTGCCTTCGGAGGAGGTGTGCAGGAGGTTCGCGTCGACGGAGAACGGTGCCTCGCCGCGTTTGTCTTTTGCGATCGGGATCTGGTTCTGCTCGGCGAAGTCCAGAAGCTTGGTGCGCGAGGTCAGGTCCCATTCACGCCAAGGCGCGATGACCTTGATGTCCGGGTTCAGCGCATAAGCCGCGAGCTCGAACCGAACTTGGTCATTGCCTTTGCCAGTCGCGCCATGCGCCACGGCATCCGCACCAGTTTCTTCTGCAATCTCGATGAGACGCTTTGAGATAAGCGGACGCGCAATCGACGTTCCAAGAAGATAGAGGCCCTCATATTGGGCGTTTGCGCGGAACATCGGGAAGACGAAATCGCGCACGAACTCTTCGCGGATGTCTTCGATGTAGATATTCTCGGGCTTGATCCCAAGAAGCTCGGCCTTCTTGCGTGCCGGCTCGAGCTCTTCGCCCTGACCGAGGTCTGCGGTGAACGTAACAACTTCGCAGTCATACTCGGTCTGGAGCCATTTGAGAATGATCGAGGTATCAAGGCCGCCGGAATAGGCCAGGACAACTTTCTTGGGCGCGGACATGACGAGTTCCCTTCATACGTATATCGCAGGCGCGATACCGGGTTTTCAGGGGTAGGGCAAGCAGGGGTAAGAGAATCCTGTGCCATTTCACGCGTCTCGAGTGCTTCATCTGGACAAACCTTGCTCGAAGACCTCTTTTGATTGCTCATAGCAGGCCTCCAGGGCAACGAGGTCAACTTCGATTCCGGTGGCTTCTGTAGCCGCGGTTTCCCCTGCCTGACACAGCGTCGAGAAACTCTGAAATCCGAGGTTGAGCGCGCTTCCTTTCAGGAAGTGGAGATGCGCCGCTAGCTCTTCATTTGTTTGGTGAGCCCGAAGACGCCCGATACCTTCTTCGACTTCTTCGAGGAATATCTCAACAACCTCTCCGAAATCGTCTTCTCCGATTTCACCACGCAGTTCGTCAATGCGCCGCCAATCAATCATATCTTGTTCCTCTCGTTCGCCCGATCTTGGCCTGCAAGCAGTTAATAAAAATCGAACAAACAAGATCCTGCAATGAACCGATCTTGAGAGATTGTTTAGAACAACGTTCTAGCTTCTGGCCATTCGTTAGAGATGATTTGGGGCCAAAGGTGTAGAGTGCAGCAGGTTTCGCAGAAGACACCAGACGCTGAAGTAGAGGCAAAAGCGATCCAGAGGGTCTTGCTCGTTGATGATAGTCGACTGCAACGACGAATTCTGAGCGCATCTCTTCAACGCGAAGGGTACGAAGTACTTGAGGCAGATACAGGCGAAGAAGCGCTCGATATTTGTCGTCAGTCACCACCTGACCTTGTCTTGAGCGACTGGGTCATGCCGAAGATGGACGGGTTGGAATTCTGTCGTGCTTTTCGGTCTCTTTCGCGGGATCACTATGGCTATTTCATTCTCCTCACGTCGAAGAGCGAGAAGGCCGAAGTTGTGAGGGGACTTGAGAGCGGCGCTGATGATTTCCTAAGCAAACCGGTTAACGCTCATGAACTGCGTGCTCGCATTAGCGCCGGTGAGCGCATCCTCAAGATGCAGCGGGAACTGACCCAGAAAAACCGAGTTATCTCTGAAACGCTCGACGAACTGCGCCGCCTATATGACTCTCTCGACAACGATCTCATTGAAGCGAAGAAGCTTCAGCAGTCTTTGGTGCGAGAGCGATTCAAGGACTTCGGAACCGGCGCGGCGTCTCTGATGTTACATTCCAGCGGTCACGTCGGAGGCGATCTAGTTGGTCACTATCGCATCAGCGACCACAAGATTGGGCTCTACTCGATCGATGTATCCGGGCATGGTGTGAGCTCGGCGCTCGTAACGGCGAGACTGGCGGGATATCTTTCCTCCTCGTCACCGGAGCAGAATATCGCGCTCAGAGCTTTACCAGGTGGAGGCCATACTTATTTGTCCCCATCTGAGGTCATCGCGCATCTCAACGGAATAGTGTTCTCGGATATGGAGACCGAGCATTACTTCACAATGCTTCTCGCATTGATCGACCTTCGAAGCGGTGTCGTAGAGATGGCGCAAGCGGGTCACCCACACCCCGTTGTTCTACGTCATGGGGGGCAACTTGAGGAGGTCGGGAGAGGGGGGCTGCCAGTTGGCCTTATTGAAGGGGCACAGTTCGAAGATTTCGAGACGAAATTGGAGTCCGGAGAGAGGTTGCTCATACTATCGGACGGCGTGATTGAGTGCCCAGATGAGGATGGACAACTACTTGGAGAGGACGGGCTGGCCGCCTTGCTTGCAGACCTCAGAGATCAGCCAACCGAGAGCTTGCTCGAAACACTTCACTGGCGCCTTGATGCGTTGAGCGGCGGTAAGGGTTTGCCAGACGATGTTTCGGGCATTCTTTTTGAGTATCGCGGGCCGTGGATCTAACCGGCAAGGAGAGCGGCGAAGTGTCGATCGCCGGAGTTGCCTAGAATATCTCGTGCGACTGCAAGCGGAACCCATTTGGCGCTATGCAAGGGCTCGCTTGGAGGCCCAAGCCGCCTTCCCGGTTGGGCCAGATAGATAGAGCACAACTTCTCGGCCCAGAGATCGTACTCGGGCATGTAGACAAAGCGACGAAACGCTCCGAGCCGACGCGGCCGGGCGATTGTCCAGCCTGTTTCCTCATAGACCTCGCGATGCAGAGCGGTAAGCGGTGACTCGCCTTTGTCGATTCCGCCGCCTGGGAGCTGCAGCTCAGGTTCAGGTTCTTCCTGAAAGGTCACAAGCAAATCGGCACCGTCTCGGATCAGGGCATAGACCCCCGGACGTAGGGTATATTTCTTGTCGGTTCGCGGGGGGCTTCCAAATCGGCGGATCACGGTTATCTCACTTCTGTTCGCCTTGTGGGCTACTTGTTGACAAGGTATGGCAAGAAAAAGCTTCTGAGGAAACCAATGACTCTTGGCAACAAAATCGCTTGGGACGACACGGTTCTCCCATTCCAACTTGACCGTTCCGATATTCGCGGCCGGGTCGCGCGCCTTGATGGTGTGCTCGATGGTGTATTGAAACAACACGCCTACCCACCGCAAGTCGAAGCGCTGGTCGCGGAAATGGCACTTCTGACATCGTTGATTGGGCAGACAATCAAACTGCGCTGGAAGCTCTCGCTTCAGGTGCAGTCGAACGGACCAGTTCGAATGATCGCGACAGACTACTTCGGACCGGAGAAAGAGGGCGAACCCGCACGCATTCGAGCCTATGCGAGCTACGATGAGGATCGGCTTACGGACGGTAGCCCGTTTGATCAGGTTGGTAGTGGCTATTTTGCGATCATGATCGACCAAGGGAAGGGAATGGCACCTTATCAGGGCATCACTCCCTTGGCCGGTGGTTCGATCAAAGCTTGCGCAGAAGCCTATTTCGCTCAGTCAGAGCAACTCGCTACACGGTTTGCCCTCCGTTTCGGGAAATCGCAGGAACCCGGCTCGCCAGAGACTTGGCGTGCGGGTGGGATCATGCTTCAGCATATGCCGAAAGCATCGATCGGTGCGACAGAAGAGGGTGGAAGTGGCGAGGACGGACTTCTTGCCGTTTCTGATATCCTCGACGGGGATGAAGAAGAGAATTGGAACCGCGCCAATATTCTCCTCGATTCCGTTGAGGATCTGGAGATGATTGGGCCGTCTGTCGCGCCAACGCAGCTTTTGTTGCGTCTCTTCCACGAAGAAGCACCGCGAGTGTTTGACTCACAGCCAGTTAAGTTTGGTTGCACGTGTTCGGAAGATCGGGTGCGCCAGAGCCTGTCGATCTATTCGGCGAAAGACATTGAGAAGATGACGACGCCGGAGGGGCGGGTCACGGCTGATTGCCAGTTCTGTGGAGCGCATTACTCGCTTGATCCAAAGACCGTTGGTTTCGAAGCGGAAGAGGCAAAGGGTGACTGAGATCAGGGAAAGGCTTTTAAGGGCGTTGTTGTGTGAGAGCGCCTCTTCCTCTGATTTCGACTTGAATCCCGATATTGCGCTCCCCGAGAACCGCACTCTGAGGCCGGCAGGTGTGTTGGTTGCGGTAGAGATGATAGGCGATGTCCCCCATGTGATCCTCACAAAGAGGGCCTCGCATCTAAAGCACCACCCCGGACAGATCGCGTTCCCTGGTGGAAAGCAAGATGAAGGCGATCATGACGTGACCGCAGCAGCCTTGAGAGAGGCTTTGGAAGAGATAGGTCTGCCAACAGAGAATGTTGAGGTTCTTGGACTATTACCCTCACACGAAACCGTGACGAGCTTCATGGTGACGCCGGTGATTGGCTTGGTGAGGTCTCCCTTCGAGCCTCGGGCAGAGGTGGGCGAGGTTGAAGAAATCTTCCGCGTGCCGCTTGATCAGGTTGTGAATAGCCGTTTCTACTCGACGCAATCCCGTCGATGGCGAGGTCGACAACGCTTGTACTTCACCGTTCCTTACGGCCCCTACTATATTTGGGGCGCGACCGCGCGTATCTTGCGAGGCCTCGCAGAGAGGATGGAGCAGTGACACAGATCGACGGACCTTGGCTTGAGAGCAGTCATACGCAGCGTGTTTGCGCCATGTTGACGAGCGCAGGCTACCAAGCGCTGTTCGTCGGAGGGTGTGTCCGCAATGCGCTCTACAATACGGACGTGAACGATATAGATATCGCCACGGACGCACGCCCGCAGAAGGTCCTCGCGCTTGCAAAAGAAACGGGTCTCAACGCGATTCCGACGGGTATTGATCACGGGACAATCACCGTCGTTTGCGACCATGAGCCTTTCGAGATCACGACATTCCGCAAGGACGTTGAAACAGATGGACGTCGGGCGGTTGTGGCTTTCTCCGAGGATGTGGAAGACGACGCGCGGCGACGAGATTTTACCATGAACGCGATCTATGCGCGTCCGAACGGCGAGGTGGTTGATCCTCTGGGCGGGCTGGAAGACCTCCGGGCGCGGCGGGTGCGGTTTATTGATGATGCGGACCAGAGAATTCGCGAAGACTATCTTCGAATCCTCCGGTTCTTCCGCTTCCATGCGTTTTACGGTGATCGAGACAATGGAATGGATGCAGACGCGCTTGCAGCGATTGCGGCGAATTCTTCGGGAATCGAAACGCTTTCAAATGAACGCATCGGTGCGGAGATGCTCAAGCTTCTATCGGCACCCGATCCAGCGCCTTCGGTCGCAGCAATGCGCGCGTGCGGAGCGCTGGGTTGGATTTTTTCGGGGGCGGATGACCGCGCCCTTGCGCCGTTGGTACACCTAGAAGCTCTTGTCAAAGCTGACGTTGATCCAGTACGCCGCCTAGCTGCGCTCGGCGGTCAGGGTGTCGAAGAGGCACTTCGGTTATCGAAGAAAGCCTCGAAACGCCTTGCCGAGTATCGGAACGGCATCGCTTTGGGGGCTGGTCCGGCAGAACTTGGGTATCGCTACGGTGTCGAAAGGGCGCTATCGATCATACTCTTGCGTTCGGCTTTGTTGGAAACACCGATGCCAGAGGATTGCGTGTCAGATATCAAGCGAGGTGCCGGATCTGTCTTTCCGATTCAACCCGCGGATCTAATGCCGTCTTACGAGGGTGCCGCGCTTGGACGCGAGTTGAAGAAGCTAGAGGCGTTGTGGGTGCAGTCCGACTTTACGCTTGGCAGAACGGAACTTCTTTCTGTGTGAAAGGAAAATCATGCCGGAATTCTTGATTGAGAGAGTTGGGCACCAAGGCGATGGCATCGCGGCGGGTCCGGTTTTTGCGTTTCAGACCTTGCCTGGTGAAAAGGTAAGTGGAGATTTGCAGGGGAACCGTCTTGAAGGGGTGAAGATCGTTGAGCCCTCCGCCGAACGTGTTCGCCCTCCTTGCCGCCACTTCAAGAGTTGCGGTGGCTGCCAGATGCAACATGCGAGCGATGATTTCGTTGCAAGCTGGAAACCCGAGATCGTTGAGACGGCGCTTAGGGCGCATGGACTTGAAACCAACATTCTTCCAATCAAAACATCGCCGGCGCACTCAAGAAGGCGCGTTGTGCTTTCTGCACGCAGGACAAAAAAAGGGGCAACGTCCGGGTTTCATCAACGAAGCAGCGACGTGATCGTTGAGGTTCCGGACTGCCAGCTTATTCCTGAAAAGCTCTTACCCGCGGTGGAAGCGGCGAAGCGGCTTACAATGGTTGGTGCAAGCCGCAAGGCAGAGCTCTCGGTGACGGCTACACTTTCAGCCGCTGGTATCGATATCGCAGTCACGGGAGGAAAGCCCCTCGATGGACCATTGCATACGTTACTTGCGCAAGAGGCAGAGCGATCGGATCTGGCGCGGTTGTCATGGGGCGACGACGTTGTGGTGACGCGGCATCCGCCAGTGCAGAAATTCGGCAACGCAGATGTTGTCCCTCCTTTTGGAGCTTTTCTTCAGGCTACGCTTGAAGGCGAGGCGGCGCTTGTCGAAGCGGTTCGGGACGCAATTGGGAACGAGGGAAAGCGCGGGATAGATCTCTTTGCTGGTTGTGGGACCTTTACCCTTCCTCTGGCGTCTTCATTTGAGATGCATGCCGTTGAGGGCGAGGCTCAAATGCTGCACTCCCTCGATCAGGGCTGGCGCCAAGCTCTCGAAATGAAGCGCGTCACAACCGAAGCGCGGGATTTGTTTCGCAACCCGATCTTGGCGGAAGATCTACGTTATGACTTCGCGGTGATAGATCCACCACGAGCAGGCGCAGAAGCGCAGGTGCGAGAGTTGGCGAAAACCGATCTGCGAACCATAGCGTTTGTGTCATGCAACCCGGTGACCTTTGCGCGTGATGCCGAGATCTTGTCCAAGGCTGGCTATGCATTGGAATGGATCCAAGTGGTGGATCAATTCCGCTGGTCCACACATGTAGAGCTTGCGGCGAAGTTCGTGCGCGGTTAGCAAAACACCCAAGGATAGCGAACAGGATCAATAGGGCTTGGTATGATGCGATTTACGGCAGTCTTGATGCTTGTACTGGCTGCAGTTGGTCTCAGCGGCTGTGCGTCGAAGTTCAAGACATACAACGGGCCAGAAGTTACCCGCGTGCTTGTCTACAAAGAGAACCGAAAAATGTACCTGATGCACAACGAAGAGGTGCTCGCGTCATATGAAATCGGCCTAGGTTTCGCGCCAGTGGGGGATAAAGAAATCGAAGGAGATGGCAAGACGCCGGAGGGCGACTATGTCATCGACCGCCGCAATCCGAATAGTGAGTTTCATCTCTCGATTGGTGTCTCATATCCGAATGATGAAGACAGAGAGAACGCCAAGGCGCTTGGCGAACGTCCCGGCGGGGATATCTTCATTCACGGTCGACCCTGGAAGTACAGGTCCGGCGGTCAAGATTGGACAGCAGGGTGTATCGCTGTCACCAACGACGAAATCGAAGACATCTACGCGATGGTGCGAAACGGTACGTTGATTTCGATTTATCCGTGAACCATCGGCGCCGCGTCTGAGCGCCCAGTAACAAGTGTCCACCAGATCTTGCCGCTTGCTTCTTGGAACCAAGCAAAGCCGATTTCTTGAGCTTCTGGATTCATGATCACGGCGCGCGTGTCTTCCTGAGCAAGCCACGCTTCGAGGGTCAGGAGTTCGCTCTCATAGGTCTCTGAGATGTTTTCGCCCATGAAACGGCCCTCATAGCCAACGCGCTTAACCCGCTGGATCGGAGAGGAGCCATCTGACCCGAAATGCCAAGGGCGATTCTGGATGGACATATCGCGCGAGTGTGTAGCCGCCGAAGCGTTAAGTTTCGCGTTGAAAGCGAGAGGCGCTGCGCCAGCGGCTTGCCGTAAGGCGTTGATAGAGTCGAGAACGCGATACTGCACCTTAGCTGTGCTGTTTGAAGAAATCCGATACTGGCTCGCGCCGGAATACCCCCCGCCACCAGCATCACATCCTGCCAGCAAAAGTACGGAAGCAAACACAATGGAAATCAGTCGCGTCATATCTATCCCACCACTACACTCTGAAACCCCTCTACCTTAGCCGACGTTGCTTTGAAAACCCACTTAAGCGTGACTTTGCCAAATGCGGCGTGTTTGGATTGCGACTGAGGCATTCTGGCAATAACGTGCTTAGGCACACGCGTTCTAGAGATCAGCAGAGGACTGACATGACCTTCAATGCAAATGATCGTCTTGGTCGTCGCGCCTTTTTGGTGACAGGCGCCGCCTTTCTTAGCGCACCAGCCATTGCTCAGACCGGAAGTTCGACTACGGAAGTCGAAGGTGATTTGAGTGAATCGGTGGTGCGCAACATTTCGAGCTTCCGGTCTTTGGATTGGCAGCCTTACTTCTCGTCGCTTCGCAACGGTGCGATCCTCGTGGATGTGACCTCCCGCGCGCTGCACTATTGGTCGGCGGATGGAGAAACCTACAAGCTTTATCCGTCGTCAGTACCTTTGACCGAGGATCTAACACGGCGCGGGCGGACAAGTGTGGTTCGCAAGGTCGAAGGGCCAAGCTGGCGCCCGACACCCGCGATGCAGAAGCGCAACCCTGAATGGCCGGACTATGTCCCGCCGGGACCAGATAATCCGCTTGGAACGCATGCGCTCTACCTTGGATGGACCTACTACCGCATCCACGGAACACATGATACGCGCAAGATCGGGCGGCGTTCTTCGAATGGCTGCATCGGGCTCTATAATGAGCATATTGCGGAGCTGTTTGGTATGGCCAAGGTCGGGACGCAAGTGTTGCTAATTTGACGACATTTTGTTTTTCGCGAGGCACTTCTGTGTATCTTAGGTTTGCATTTACAGCGCATTGCTGTTTACAAAAAGATACGAGGTAAGTCTTGGGTGCTTGTCGTCGTCCTCAAACTGTGGCGGCAAGCTTATTTCTGGAGGATAACATGAAAAAACTCGTTCTCGCTGCTGCTCTGACCGCCGCTGCTTCGACCGCTTTTGCTGGCTCGATGGCAGATCCCGTTGTTGAGCCGCCGGTTGTGGAAGAAGCAGCAAGCTCCTCGAGCTCCGCTGTTTGGGTTCCGCTTCTGCTGATCGCTCTCGTGGCAGCAGCTGCATCGTAATCCAACGATACAGTTAAGATTGGAAAAGGCGGAGCAATTGCTCCGCCTTTTTCGTTTCGGCTACTGGGCTAGACTAGTCGAGCCAACCTTTGAGATTGTCCTGAATGATCTCAGACAGCGCAGCGATGTGATCCGCTTCATCATTGAGGCAAGGTATATAGGTGAATTCTTCCCCACCCGCTTCCTCGAAGCTCTCTTTGATTTCCTCGTTGATCTCTTCAAGCGTTTCGATGCAGTCAGCAGAGAATGCGGGCGCCGCAACTGCAATGCGCTTCTTACCTTCTTCTTTTGCAATCCGCGCAACTTCTTCGACAGTGTAAGGGCGAAGCCAATCTTCTGGGCCAAACTGCGACTGGAAGGTCGTGCGGATCTCTGTTTTCTCCCAGCCCAATCGCTCTTGGACGAGGCGGGTCGTCTTCTGGCACTGACAATGATAGGGGTCGCCTTCCATCAAGTAGCGCTTTGGCATCCCATGATATGACATGATGAGAAGCTCTGGACGGTTCTCGACGGCCGCATAGGCGCGCTCAATTGATTTCGCCAGTGCGTCGATATAGGTCGGATTGTCGAAATAGGCTGGAACGGTGCGCACCGCTGGCTGCCATTTCTCATCCATGAGTGCTCTGAAGAATTGGTCATTGGCAGTCGCGGAAGTGGCGCCTGCATATTGTGGGTAAAGCGGGAAAAAGACGATTCGCTCACAGCCAGCAGCTACCATTTCGCGCACTTTGGATTTGGTTGAGGGATTGCCGTAACGCATACAGAAATCCACGATCACCTGATCGCCGTACCGTTCTTTCATAGCGTCTGAGATCTTGGCGGTTTGGTCCTTTGTGATGATCATGAGGGGGCTTTCATCCCGATCATGGTTCCAGATGGACTTGTAGGCCTCACCACTCGAGAATGGTCGTTTGGTGAGAATGATCGCTTGCAAAATGGGCTGCCATTTCCACGCGGGGTAATCGATGACCCTCTTGTCCGAAAGGAATTCGCTCAGATATCGACGCATCGGCCAGTAAGTATAGGAATCCGGCGTGCCAAGATTGGCCAGCAAGATGCCAGTTTTCCCGTGCGCCACTTTGGGATGGTCAGCGGGGCTATTTTCGGGGCGGATCGCGTTGGCTTCCATGCGGTATTCCTTCGTTTCAGAGCGGCGTTCGAGACCTAGCGCACGGGCGCTTCCTGTCAATCCTTCAAGGGCCTTTCTGCGACTCCAAGTGCATCTGCCAGCCTTTGCTGCGCGCTTCCGGGACGCAGTGGTTTCGGTTGGCTCGCGTCCGGCGTCCATCCCGTCAAGAACACTAGCTCGAACGTGGCGGGTATCCTTCCGTTCTCCATGAAGGACTGAGCGTAAACTTCGGAGGTTCGAAAGAAGATCTCGCGCCTAGAGAAGGACTTAAGCCGATGGGATAGGGCATTGCCTTCACCCATTTCCCTGAGTTCTCGAAAGAGGTGCCAAGGCGTTTCATAGGTCACTTTTAAGGGCACAGTATCTGCGACGGGAAGTGCGAAACCACCTCGCTGTAGCAAGCTGCCTAGGTCGCGTAGCTCTGCCATCGGAGCAACCCTAGGTGACAGCCCTCCCGTAATTTCAGATTCTGATTGAGCGAGCGACGCACGCAATTCGTGGAGAGTCTGGCCACCGAAGGTCACACACATGAAAAGGCCATCGCTTTCTAGCGCTCGGCGGCATTGGATGATCTGACCCACAGGATCGTTTGCCCAATGCAAGCAAAGTGCATGGACGATAAGATCATAGTGACCTTCTTCAAGATCCAGGATCTCTTCGTCGCTCACGATATGTACGTTCGGGGCGAGCCGCGCCCAGACCTCGGGGAACGCCGTGATGACAGCAACTTTTGTAAAGCCTTTGTTTACCAAAGTGAGGCGATCCTGAACTTCTTCTAGCGCGACGGCCTGTAGAAACAAGCTGTCGGCGTTCGGGACACGGTTTCTTTGGCGGTTCAACGCTACGCGATCCGTCATTTCGGGAACACTGCTCATGGAGTGGACAATAGGGGCATGCTCGCGAAGTTTCAAACGGCGCTTCATCTTCTTTTCCCGCCGCGCTGTGTTGGATGCGGTGATTTGGTGGAGAGCGATTTTGGCCTTTGTGGGCCTTGCTGGCGCGAGACGCCGTTCGCCGGTGGCTTGGTCTGTGAGAAATGCGGAATCCCAGTGCATGGACAAGAAGATCAAGCACCGGTCCTTTGTGATGATTGCCTTCGATACGAACGCCCTTGGAGCCATGGTCGAACAGCGCTCCTTTACCGAGACAATGGACGCAAGCTGGTACTCGCGATCAAGCACGGAGATCGATATGACGTGGTGCATCCAGCTGCGCGTTGGCTTGCTCTTGCGGCGAAACCACTCCTTTGCAAGCTTGATGATCAGATCCTGATTGCGCCGGTGCCGCTTCATCGATCAAGGTTGTTCAAGAGGCGCTTCAATCAGTCGGCACTGTTGGCGCGGGCGTTGGCGAGAAGTCTGAACAAGCCATATTGTCTTGACCTCCTACATCGCCCGACCGTGTCTGGAAACATGCGCGGTTTGGATCACGGGGAACGCTTCGCGAAGATGCAGGGTTCAATGGTTGTGAACCCCAAACGGACAGGTGTCGTGAGAGACAGGACGGTCCTGATTGTTGATGATGTGATGACGTCGGGAGCGACGCTTTCGGCAGCAACACTTGCTGCTTTTGACGCAGGAGCTCGCGATGTTCAGACCGTAACACTGGCGCGTGTTGCAAAGAATGACTAATTCCCTGACAACCAGTATTGAAAAGTTCGGGGTGTGAAACATGAAAGACGTAGAAATCTACACGAGTCCTCTCTGTGGGTTTTGCCATGCAGCAAAACGACTGCTGAAGATGAAGGGCATAGAATTCCATGAGATTGACGTATGGAGCTCCCCTGACCGCAAACCCGAGATGATCGAACGTGCCAATGGTGCCCATACCGTTCCCCAGGTCTTCATTGGGGAGGTGCACGTCGGTGGGTGTGATGAACTTTACGCGCTCGAGCGTGAGGGCAAACTTGACCCACTACTGGCGAAGTAAGAAATGCGCGCCGCTCTTCTACAGATCACGTCTTCAGACGATCCAGCAGAAAACCTGAAAGCTGTGCGCGATCTGGTTCGCGAAGCAGTGGGGGAAGGCGCAGAAATTGTCTGCACTCCTGAGGTCACAAACTGCCTCTCCACAAGTCGCACACATCAGAAGGCAATATTGCACCACGAGGCAGATGACCCATCCCTCGTTGCACTCTGTGAGATTGCAAGTGAGATGAAGATCTGGCTCTTCATCGGATCGCTCGCTCTCAAGACTCACGATGGAGATGGCCGCTTTGCCAACCGTTCCTTCGTGCTCAACCCCGAAGGCAAAATTGTCGCCCGTTATGACAAGATCCACATGTTCGATGTGGATGTCAGCAAAGAGGAAACATACCGAGAGTCAGACGGGTATCGACCTGGAACCGAGGCCCGGATCGTCAGGACTCCGTTTGGGTGTTTTGGGCTTAGCATCTGCTATGATGTGCGCTTTCCGCATCTGTACCGAGCGTTGGCACAGGCGGGTGCGGAGGTGCTCATGGTGCCTGCCGCTTTCTCTCATGTGACGGGCGCAGCCCATTGGCATACGCTCTTGCGAGCGCGGGCAATAGAAACCGGGTGTTTTGTTGTCGCGGCAGCGCAGACAGGCACGCATCCCGCCTCACACGGAGCCAAACGCAAGACCTATGGTCATAGTCTTGTCGTCGCACCCTGGGGAGAGATCCTTGCGGACGGCGGTACGGATCCGGGTATAACTTACGTGGATATTGATCTCAAAGAAGTCGAAAGCGCCCGTCGGCGAGTGCCTTCGTTGAGCCATGACTGGAGTTTCGAGGGCCCCTGAATGAATGACTCCAATGCTCTTGCGATCTCGCTTTTTGGCGAGATTCTCATGTCTGAACAACTCGCGCGCTCTCGGCTAACGCGCGCGTTACCGAAAGGCATGGAGCTGTCGCATTTCTCCGTTCTGAACCATCTGGCGCCACCGGGGGCGGAGCGCAGCCCGGCGCAGCTTGCGAAGGCCTTCCATGTCACGCGCGGCGCGATGACAAACACGCTGAGCAAGCTCGAGCTCGCAGGGTATATCCATGTGCGCCCGGATTGGGATGACGCTAGAAGGAAGATTGTCGGCATAAGTCCTGCGGGACGGCGCGCACGCGACGAAGCCTTGGCCGGAATCGCGCCGGTTATCACGGAAATTGTTGATGAAATCGGGGAAGAGCGGGTGCGTGCGGCCCTTCCGATCCTGCGTGAGCTCCGTATTCGCCTCAATAGGCCAGAATAATCTCTAGGTCGGTTTCCGGCTCGCCGTTACGTAGTTCACACTTAGATCTTTGTCAGAGATCGACCATGACCAAGTCACCGGGTTGAACACCATGCCCTTCCGGTCAATCGGGGAGACCCCCGATTTGTCGAGCAAATTGCAAAGTTCGTCGGGTGTGATGAACTTGTGCCACTCGTGTGTTCCTTTGGGAAGCCAGCGCATGACGTATTCCGCTCCAAGAATGGCGACGGCAAAACTCTTGGGATTTCGATTGATCGTCGAGCAGATGTGAAGGCCGCCTGGCTTTAGAAGCGTCTGGCATGCGGTCAGGTAAGACAATGGGTCGGCAACATGCTCAACAACTTCCATGTTGAGCACGATATCGAACGTCTCTCCATTTTCTGCCAGCGCCTCGGCTGTTGTATGTCGATAGTCGATGTCTAACCCCGACTGTGCAGCGTGGACTTGCGCGACAGGGATATTTCCAGCTGCGGCGTCAGCACCAACAACAGTGGCGCCCAGCCTCGCCATAGGTTCGCTCAGCAGTCCACCGCCACAGCCAATATCGAGAAGTCTTAGCCCTTCGAAGGGCAAATGGGTTCCGAGATCTCTGTCAAATTCTGTCGCGATCTGCTTGGAAATATAGTCCAAGCGGCAGGGGTTGAGCATGTGAAGGGGTTTGAATTTCCCCTTCGGATCCCACCATTCTGCGGCCATAGCTTCGAACTTCGCAACTTCCGCGGGGTCGACAGTCGTGTGAGACGGTTGCATTCTGAACTCCATGTGCTCATGTGGGCCGCCTAACCTATATAGGACGGATATGGACAAAAACTCGGGCCAAAAGCGCGCAGTACATTACCTCTATCCTCCGGTCGAACCCTTTGACCAGAGGGTGCTTGATATGGGGGATGGGCACCGGGTCTATTTTGAACAGTCCGGAAACCCAACTGGGCTTCCTGTACTCGTCGTGCATGGTGGTCCTGGTGGAGGTAGCAGCCCCGCGATGCGGCGGTATTTTGATCCTGAAGTCTACAGAGTCATTCTTTTCGACCAGCGCGGCTGCGGCAAATCTCGGCCGCATGCAGAAATCGAGAACAACACAACTTGGCACCTTGTTTCTGATATGGAGCGTATCAGGAACGAGGTAGATATACCCAGCTGGATCGTGTTTGGCGGTAGCTGGGGCGCGACGTTATCACTGATATACGCTCAGACACACCCTGATCGAGTTTCTCACCTTGTTCTGCGGGGTGTCTTCTTGATGCAGCAATCCGAACTTGATTGGTTTTATGCTGGGGGAGCAGGTAAATTTTGGCCAGAACCATGGGAAAGGTTTGTCTCTCTGATACCAGAGGAAGAACGGGCTGACCTTATCGAAGCCTATGCCAAGCGCCTCTTTAGCGGGCATCGATCAACTGAGATTCGGTATGCGCAAGCCTGGGCGAAATGGGAGAACGCGCTCGCTTCGGTGCACTCCGCGGGCTACGGAGGAGAGGCGCCGCCAGACTATGCCCGTGCCTTCTCACGGCTCGAGAACCACTATTTCCGCAATGCTGGCTTCCTCTCGGAGGATGGTCAGATTCTGAAAGACATGGACCGTATTCAGCACATTCCTGGGATCATTGTGCAGGGGCGGTATGATATGATCTGCCCACCTCACACTGCCTATCAACTTGCGCAACGTTGGCGGCGCGCCGACCTGCGTATGGTTCGAAATGCGGGACATGCCTTGTCGGAACCGGGGATAAGTGCAGAGCTCGTTCGAGTGATGGACCAGATCGCAATTTCAGCCTCGTGAAGTAATATCGTTAATTTTCAGCACCTTACATTTTTTGAGATAAATGGTTTACAGAGGCGCTGCACCGGTTACCCTTAAGGGAAAGAGAAAAACAACAGGTGAGGGCCCGTGGCCTCAATCTTAAAAATCATCGCTCAACGTCTCGCGCTGGGCATCTTGACGATGTTTGTCGTGTCCGTCGTCATCTTC
Organism: Shimia aestuarii; assembly: GCF_022814865.1. Classification (GTDB taxonomy): domain Bacteria; phylum Pseudomonadota; class Alphaproteobacteria; order Rhodobacterales; family Rhodobacteraceae; genus Shimia; species Shimia aestuarii_A. The sequence continues at coordinate 82,893 of NZ_JAKVRD010000010.1, forward strand.
ACAGCCGTTAATCTTCTTCCAGGCGATTTCGCGGAAGCCATTCTTGGGCAAGGCGCAACGCCCGAAGCTGTGGAGGCAATTCGCAAGGATCTTGGCCTCGATCAGCACCCGGTCAGGCGATACATCAGCTGGCTCTCCGGTGCAGTGCAAGGTGATCTCGGAAATAGCTTTGCTCAAGCCAACTTCGCCGCTTTTGTCGGTACGGATACAGGTTCGGGGCTTTCGTCGGTTGCAACGCAGATTGCTCCACGATTTGAGAACACGATGTTCCTTGCTGGTGTGACCGCCCTATTTGCAGTGCCGGTCTCGCTCACGCTCGGAATTCTGGCTGCGCTCTATAGGAATTCGGTCTTTGATCGCGCGACGAATATTATGACGTTGTCGTCGATATCGTCACCTGAGTTCTTCCTTGCCTATATCCTGATTCTTTTCTTGGCGGTCATGAACCCCATCCTGCCCTCGCTTTCGAATATCTATGAAGGAATGGCGCTTGGAGAGCGGTTCACGAAAACGTTGCTGCCTGCTTTGACGCTGACGCTTGTGGTGACAGCGCACATGATGCGAATGACGCGCGCTGCAATTATCAACCTCTTGGCTTCACCATACATTGAGATGGCGCGGCTGAAGGGGATTTCGCCGCTTCGGATCATCGTCAAGCATGCTCTGCCGAACGCACTTGCACCAATCATCAACGTGATCGCGTTGAACCTCGCCTATCTCATTACGGGTGTCGTCGTGGTCGAGGTTGTTTTTGTCTATCCTGGGATCGGGCAGCTTTTCGTTGATAGCGTGAAAATCCGTGACATCCCGGTTGTTCAGGCCTGCTGCCTGATCTTTGCTGGGGCCTACATTCTGCTGAACCTGACAGCGGATGTGCTATCCATACTTTCCAATCCGCGACTGAGGCATCCGAAATGAGCACTTTGATGTCTATCGCCCTTATCCTCATCGGATTGCTTGGTGCAGGGTGGCTACTCCGTTTTGTTGGACAACGTCTCACCGGGAACAAACCCTTCTTTCGAGACATGGCGCTTGGCGTGGCATTCGGCTACGTATTTGGCGCTCTGGTGCTGGTCTGGTTGGTCTGGGCCTATATTCAATCCCACTCTGCGGACGCGACGACCGCGAACAACTTCTTTTTTCTCGGGAAGGCGGTAGAGGGGTTCGCAATCTTCGCTGTTGCGGCGTTTATATTCCGCCTGTTGGGGCGTCACATCGGGCCAGATGCGTCGCGCAAGATCTTCCGGTCTATGCCGCTGACAGCGAGCTTTGGTGTCTTGGTGATCCTGATTTACGCGTTTGTTGCGATCTTCGCCGCGTGGCTTGCACCTTATGGGCAAGAGGAAGTCCTTTCTTCAGCGAATATCGTGCCAGGAGGCAACCCTGCGATCGGAGGCAATCCGGATTTTCCTTTGGGTACCGATCAAATCGGACGGGACATCATGTCTCGCTTGATCTTCGGAGCGCAGAATACCGTTGGTATCGCTTTTGCAACGACCTGCCTTGCCTTCTTCATCGGCGGAACGCTTGGCTTTCTTGCGGCGACTCTTCAGGGGTGGCTCGACCAACTTCTGTCTCGTGGCGTTGATGTGCTCATGGCTATTCCGTCGTTGATCTTCGCGCTTCTCTTGATGACCATCGCAAGTGCTTGGGCGGGGTCCGAGAAAGGACTGCTGACCTACTACATGATCTTGATTATTGCTGTGATTGATTCCACGCGCGTCTTCCGCCTTGCACGGGCGGTGGGTCTTAATATCGTTGTCATGGACTACATCGAGGCGGCGAAGCTTCGCGGCGAGGGTCTTGGGTATCTGATTTTCCGAGAAATCCTGCCGAATGCCTATGCGCCGCTCCTTGCAGAGTTTGGGCTTCGGTTCTGCTTTGTGTTCCTCACCATCGCTTCGTTGTCTTTTCTCGGGGTTGGTATTCAGCCTCCGACGGCAGACTGGGGCACGATGGTGCGCGATCTCGCACAGTTCATCAACTTCGCAGGGTTTGCTCCGCAAGTTGCGAGCGCGCCGCTTCTCGCCGCCGGTGCAATTGCGCTTCTGACGGTGGCAGTGAATTTCGTCGTGGACTGGATGCTCCACAAATCTTCTGGCCTGAAGGAATGAGGGGTATCACGCATGGTTGAGACACTGCTCAAAGTCCGCGGTCTGAAGATCGAGGGCCGAAGTGATGAAACATGGTCGCCGATCGTCAACGGGATTGACCTTGATCTATGCAAAGGCGAAGTCCTTGGCCTCATCGGTGAATCCGGTGCGGGTAAATCAACGGTTGGTCTTGCTTCGATGGGGTTCACGCGGGATGGCTGTCGGATATCGGCGGGGAGCGTCGAGTTTGATGGGATTGATCTCGTACAAGCCGCGGCAAGCACAAAGCGCGATCTCCTCGGGAGACGAATTGCGTATGTGGCGCAATCTGCCGCGGCGAGCTTCAACCCGGCGCATCGATTGATCGACCAACACACGGAGGCACCTGTTCAACATGGTGTCATGTCACGTAGTGATAGCGAAGCGGACGGTGTCGAGCTCTATCGGAAACTGAGATTGCCCAACCCCGAAGAGATTGGATTTCGGTATCCACACCAGGTCTCAGGGGGACAACTGCAGCGCGCTATGACGGCGATGGCCATGTCATGCCGTCCGGATATGATCATTTTCGATGAACCGACCACCGCGCTTGATGTGACAACGCAGATCGAGGTCTTGGCAAGTATTCGTAAGATCGTGGAAGAGTTCGATACCGCGGCGATCTACATTACCCACGATCTCGCAGTTGTCGCGCAGATGGCGGATAAGATCAAAGTCTTGCTCAAGGGAGATGAGGTCGAAGAGGCGGAAACCCGAGAGATGCTCGCGCATCCCAAAGAAGACTACACCAAATCGCTCTGGGCTGTGCGTAGCTTCAAGAGACCACAAAAGCCCGCCGTACAATCAACCTCCGTGCCCGTGGTTTCCGTGCAGAACGTGACCGCAGCTTATGGCAAGGTTCCCGTCCTACATGATGTGAGCTTTGATATGCACGCAGGCCGGACAGTAGCTGTCGTGGGGGAGTCCGGCTCGGGAAAATCTACGACCGCGCGTTGTATCACCGGTCTGTTGCCGCCGGTGCAGGGACAGATCGAGCTTGATGGCATTCCGCTGCCAGCGGACTATCGGAAGCGGGACAAGTCGCAACTGCGTCAAGTGCAGATGATTTACCAGATGGCGGATACGGCGCTTAACCCACGCAAGACAATTGGAGAGCTGATCGGTCGCCCTGTTCAGTTCTACATGGGCCTCACCGGTTCGGATCGTCGTCGTCGCGTTGAGCAGTTGCTTGAGGAGATAGAGCTCGAACCGTCACAATACTTCAACCGGTTGCCGTCAGAGCTTTCAGGTGGTCAGAAGCAGAGGATTGGTATCGCGCGAGCGCTCGCCGCCGAACCGAAGTTCATTATTTGCGACGAAGTTACTTCGGCGCTCGATCAACTGGTGGCTGAAGGAATTCTAAAGCTTTTGGCGCGTCTTCAGGATGAATTGAACCTGACCTACATGTTCATTACCCATGATCTCGCAACCGTGCGCTCGATCGCTGATGAGGTTGTGGTCATGAAAGAGGGTCGGGTCGTCGAGCAGGGCCTCAAAGAGGACATGTTCCGCCCACCGCACCATCCCTACACAGACCTCTTGTTGAGCTCTGTGCCGGAAATGGATCCCGATTGGCTCACCAATCTGCTCAATGAGCGGGGAGTTGATAACATCGGAGACGCAGCAATTGATAAGATGGAAAACGAATCACCCGTTTGAAGCGGGGACGAAACAACAAGGGAGATCAAATATGACACGTATTAGTAGACGCGGCCTTCTCAAGACGGGCGCAGCAGCCAGTGTTCTTGCTGCCACCGGTATGCCGCTCATGGCCGCTCCGAAACGTGGAGGCCGTCTCCGCGCTGGTCTGAGCGGAGCAAACACGTCTGACAGTTGGGATGGGCGTACGCATTCTGACCTTTTCATGATCGCTTCGGCTCAGGGCGCTGTGTTCGACAGCCTGACCGAGGTGGCACCGAATGGTTCGCTCCGTGGTGAATTGGCAGAAAGCTGGGAAGCCAGCGCAGACGCCAAGACCTGGACATTCAACCTTCGCAAGGGCGTCAAGTTCCACAATGGCAAAGACTTTGGTGCCGATGATGTGATCGAGTCGCTGAATATCCACGTGGCAGAAGGCGCTAAATCAGCGGCGAAACCCATCGTTTCGTCGATTGTCGAGACGAAGAAGATCACAGACCACCAGGTTCAATTCACGCTTGAAGCCGGCAACGCAGACTTCCCATACCTCATGTCGGACTATCATATCCTCATGTATCCGGCAGGCATGATCGAAGAAGCCATCGCAAAAGGCATCGGCACCGGCCTATACGCCGTTCAGTCCTTCGAGCCGGGCGTGCGCATGGTCGCGAAGCGCGTCGATGATCACTATAAAGGTGACACCGCCGGTTTCTTTGAAGAGATCGAGTATATTGCGATCAACGACACGACCGCACGCATGAACGCTCTTCTGACCGGCCAGGTCGATGCGATCAACCGAATCGACTTCAAGACCGAGGCGCTTTTGAAGGCGAACCCGAACACTCGTATTCAGGAAGTGACCGGCAACCAACAATACACGTTCCCGATGCTTTCCAAGACCGCGCCGTTCGACGATGTGAACGTGCGCCGCGCCTTGAAGTACGGCATCAACCGCCAAGAAATGGTCGATAAGATCCTGCTTGGACATGGTCAGGTCGGCAATGATACGCCCATTGGACCGGCCAACCAGTACTATGCCAGCGATCTAGAGCAGCTTTCTTACGATCCCGACAAGGCAAGCTTCTACTTGAAAGAGGCAGGGCTTTCATCGCTTGATATCGATCTGTCCGCATCGAACGCGGCGTTTGAGGGCGCGGTAGATGCGGCACAGCTCTATCAATCTTCGGCCAAGGGCGCGGGGATCAACATCAATGTCGTCCAAGAGCCCGCGGACGGCTATTGGTCCAACGTTTGGCTCAAGAAGCCTTGGTGTGCGTGTTACTGGTCCGGTCGCGCGACCGAAGACTGGATGTTCTCGACTGCTTATGAAGCAGGCGCTCCGTGGAATGACTCTCAGTGGGATCACCCGCGCTTCCAGGAACTGCTTATCACCGCGCGTGCTGAGCTCGATTCGAATAAGCGTCGTGACCAGTATCGTGAGATGCAGGAAATTCTGCGGACAGATGGCGCTGTCATCATTCCGATGTTCGCCAACTATGTGCAGGCTCTGTCCAACAAGGTTGGAACGCCTGAAACCGTCGGCAACCTTTGGCAAATGGACAATGGCCGCATGGCCGAACGTTGGTGGATGTCCTAACGCCAATCAGAATTACCAACAAAAGCGCCCCGAATTTCGGGGCGCTTTCTTATTGCACTTGCGGATTCCCTTCACCGCGCGTATATGCCTTCTCAACAGCGGTGCGAAGGGGCTTGGCTCCAACGCCCCACCGGAAAACGCAACGGGCCGCTGGCCCGTTTTTTTGTGTTTGGAAGATGCGATGAGTGACCTGATTGCCAAAGCCGCGATTGATCGCAAACTTGCTGAGATCGTCGCCCCGATCATTGATGATATGGGGTTCGAACTCGTGCGTTTGCGTCTCATGGGTGGCAATACCAAGACGCTACAGATCATGGCGGAACGCCCTGATGGCGGTATTGAAGTCGATGAATGCGCGGATATCTCGAATGCGGTTAGCGCAGCGCTTGACGTCGAGGATCCGCTTGTCGACTCGTATGTGCTCGAGGTGGGTAGCCCCGGCATCGATCGCCCTCTGACCCGCCTCAAGGATTTTGATACCTTTGAGGGTTACGAGGCCAAGCTTGAGACCGCGGAATTGATCGATGGCCGTAAGCGCTTTAAGGGTGTTCTGGCTGGCGTCGAAGGCGAAGAAGTGCTCGTGAATATCGAGCAGAATGGCGAAACAGTCACCGTCGGATTGCAATTCGACTGGCTCGCCGATGCCAAGCTCACAATGACAGACGAGCTTATCAAGGAAATGCTCCGTCAGCGCAAAGCTGCGGGGACACTGAACGAAGACCAATTTGACGAGATTGAAACCGAAACCGGTTCCGAGGAGGACTGAGAATGGCGATTACCTCTGCAAACCAGCTTGAGCTTTTGCAAACCGCCGAGGCTGTTGCGCGCGAAAAGATGATCGACCCGTCGCTGGTCGTGGAGGCGATGGAAGAGTCGCTCGCCCGCGCCGCCAGGTCGCGCTACGGCGCAGAGATGGACATTCGTGTCAGCATTGATCGCAAGACTGGCAAGGCGACCTTCACGCGGGTGCGGACTGTTGTTGAGGACGATGAACTCGAGAACTATCAGGCCGAGTTTACCGTCGATCAGGCGAAGCAGTATCTTGAAGACCCCAAGGTCGGTGATCAGTTCATCGAAGAAGTCCCACCGGTTGAAATGGGCCGTATCGCGGCGCAATCGGCGAAACAGGTCATTCTTCAGAAAGTGCGTGAAGCAGAGCGCGATCGCCAGTTCGAGGAATTCAAGGATCGTGCCGGTACGATTATCAACGGTGTCGTGAAGCGCGAAGAGTATGGCAATGTGATCGTTGATGTCGGCCGCGGCGAAGGTATCCTGCGCCGCAATGAAAAGATCGGTCGCGAGAGCTACCGTCCGAACGATCGCATCCGTTGCTATATCAAAGATGTTCGCCGCGAGACCCGCGGTCCGCAGATCTTCCTGTCGCGCACGGCGCCGGAATTCATGGCTGAGCTCTTCAAGATGGAAGTGCCGGAGATCTATGACGGCATCATCGAGATCAAGGCTGTGGCCCGCGATCCGGGTTCGCGCGCAAAGATCGCCGTGATTTCCTACGATGGCTCGATCGATCCGGTTGGTGCCTGTGTCGGTATGCGCGGGTCGCGTGTTCAGGCGGTCGTAAATGAGCTTCAGGGCGAAAAGATCGACATCATTCCTTGGAACGAAGATCAACCGACATTCCTTGTAAACGCGCTTCAACCCGCAGAGGTTTCGAAGGTGGTTCTCGATGAAGAGGCAGGCAAGATCGAAGTCGTCGTGCCTGACGAGCAGCTTTCGCTCGCCATCGGCCGTCGGGGTCAGAACGTGCGCCTTGCGTCGCAACTGACCGCTCTCGACATCGACATCATGACCGAAGCAGAAGAGTCCGAGCGTCGCCAGAAAGAGTTCGAAGAGCGTACTAAGCTCTTCATGGATACGCTCGATCTTGACGAGTTCTTTGCTCAGCTTCTGGTGTCCGAAGGTTTCTCGAACCTTGAGGAAGTTGCCTACGTCGAGATCGACGAACTCCTCGTGATTGATGGTGTCGACGAAGATACAGCTGCCGAGCTTCAAGCGCGCGCGCGAGACTTCATTGAAGAGCAGAACCGCAAAGCGCTGGAAGCAGCGCGAGCACTCGGTGTCGAGGACAGTCTGGTTGAATTCGAAGGCCTGACGCCCCAAATGATTGAAGCACTGGCCAAGGACGGCGTTCTGACGCTTGAGGACTTCGCTACTTGCGCAGACTGGGAGCTTGCTGGCGGTTGGACCACTTCTGAGGGCGAGCGTATCAAGGATGATGGCATTCTCGAGCCCTTCGGTCTCTCATTGGAAGAGGCACAGGATTTTGTGATGACTGCTCGTATCATCTTGGGTTGGGTCGATCCGGCCGAACTCGCTGCAGATGAAGAAGCAGAGGAAGACGTCACCGAAACCGAGGAGGCCGAAGCCTGAGTTCGGGCTTCGGATTGACGGAATGGGTCGTGGTGGACAAAAAGCGGACCGGATAGACGGACCGGAACGCAAGTGCATAGCGACTGGCGAAGTGCGCCCGGTGGCGGAGCTGATCCGCTTTGTGGTCGGGCCAGACACACAAATAGTACCGGATATCCTTGGCAAGCTTCCGGGGCGGGGAATTTGGGTGTCATCCGACCGTAAGGCGATCGAAAAGGCCGTTTCTAAACGATTGTTCGCGCGTTCCGCCAAGCAAACTGTGACGGTGCCGGATGATCTGGTGCAGCAGGTCGAGGCCCAGCTTGCACGCCGTGTCGTGGATCTCGTGAGCCTTGCCCGGAAATCGGGTGACGCTGTGTCTGGATACGAGAAAGTCAAAGACTGGCTTGCCAAGGACTACGCCGAGGTTCTCATTCAGGCTTCGGATGGGTCTGGACGCGGCAAATCGAAACTGAGTACGCCTTATGGCGGAACCTATATTGGGTGGCTTAAGGCCGATGAATTGGGTTTGGCATTTGGGCGACAAACTGTGATACATGGGGCGCTTGCGTCTGGTGGACTCGCTCTACGTGTTGTAGAGGAGGCCCAAAGGCTAAAAGGCGTACGCGAAATTGGGGCGGCAGGGGCCGCTCAGAAGGGTAAGACAGCTAGATGAGCGATAGTGACGGAAAGAAAACTCTTGGTCTCCGCGGATCGGGTTCGCGTCCTGGTAATGTGAAGCAGAGCTTCAGCCATGGCCGCACCAAGAATGTTGTCGTTGAAACCAAGCGCAAGCGTGTCGTTGTACCCAAGCCAGGTGCCGCGAAATCCGGAGCAGCTTCGGCGAAAGCTGGGGGTGATCCGTCGCGCCGCCCGGCGGGTATTTCCGATGCGGAGATGGATCGTCGCCTGAAGGCACTTCAGGCCGCCAAAGCCCGTGAAACTGAAGAAGCCGAGCGTCGCGAGGCCGAAGAAAAGGCCCGCGCGGAAGAGCGCGAGCGTCGCCGTGCCGAGGCAGAAGCCAAGGAACGCGAACAGCGTGAAGCCGAAGAGCGTGCACGCGCCAAGGCCGAAGAAGAAGAGCGCAAAGCGCGCGAAGCGGAAGAAGCCGCTCAGCGTGCTGCTGCTGAAGCGGCGGCGGCTGCATCGCAGCCCAAAGCCGAGGCGGCTGGTCGTCCTGGTGCGGGTCGTACGACACCTGCCCCGGCTGCGGCACCCCGTAAGCAGGAGCGCGATCGTGAACAGAGACCAGCACGCGGCAAAGGCCGCGACGACGGACGTCGTTCTGGCAAACTCACTCTGAACCAGGCATTGTCTGGCGAAGGTGGTCGCCAGAAGTCGCTCGCCGCGATGAAGCGGAAGCAAGAGCGCGCACGTCAGAAGGCTATGGGCGGCCCGGTTGAGCGCGAGAAGGTGATCCGAGACGTTCAGCTGCCGGAAACCATCGTGGTCTCCGAGCTTGCAAACCGTATGGCTGAACGTGTCGCTGATGTCGTCAAAGAGCTCATGAAAATGGGCATGATGGTCACTCAGAACCAGTCGATCGATGCGGATACCGCTGAACTCATCATCGAAGAGTTCGGCCACAAGGTTGTGCGCGTTTCCGATGCTGATGTGGAAGAGGTAATCGCGGACGTAGAAGATTCAGACGCCGATCTCCTGCCGCGTCCCCCGGTCATTACCATCATGGGTCACGTTGACCACGGCAAGACCTCGCTGCTGGACGCCATCCGCGATGCAAACGTGACTGGCGGAGAAGCAGGCGGTATCACGCAGCACATCGGTGCCTATCAGGTGAAGAGCAAAGGCGGGGATATCCTGACCTTCCTCGACACGCCGGGCCACGCTGCGTTTACCTCGATGCGTTCACGCGGTGCGCAGGTGACGGATATTGTCGTGCTCGTCGTTGCCGCTGATGACTCGGTCATGCCGCAGACGATTGAGGCGATCAACCACGCTAAAGCCGCCGAAGTGCCGATGATTGTTGCGATCAATAAGATCGACAAGCCCGAAGCCGACCCCGGCAAGGTGCGCGCCGAGTTGCTTCAGCACGAAGTGATCGTCGAGGCCATGTCAGGTGACGTTCAGGATGTTGAGGTCTCTGCTGTTAGCGGTCAGGGCATGGATGAGCTGCTCGAGGCGATTGCGCTTCAAGCGGAAATCCTTGAACTCAAGGCCAACCCGAATCGTGCTGCCCAAGGCGCCGTGATCGAAGCGCAGCTCGACGTTGGTCGTGGTCCGGTCGCTACGGTCCTCGTTCAGAAGGGCACGCTTCGCCAAGGTGACATCTTCGTTGTCGGTGAGCAGTACGGTAAGGTTCGCGCCCTGATCAACGACAAGGGTGAGCGCGTCCAAGAAGCTGGACCGTCTGTTCCTGTAGAGGTCCTGGGCCTCAACGGAACTCCGGAAGCCGGTGATGTTCTCAATGTGACCGAAACCGAAGCGCAAGCTCGTGAGATCGCAGAGTACCGTGAGCAGGTGGCCAAGGACAAACGTGCCGCAGCAGGCGCAGCGACGACCCTTGAGCAACTCATGCAGAAGGCGAAGGAAGATCAGAACGTCGCTGAACTGCCGATCCTCGTCAAAGCGGACGTGCAGGGTTCTGCCGAAGCAATCGTTCAAGCGATGGAAAAGATCGGCAACGACGAAGTTCGCGTGCGCGTCCTTCATTCTGGTGTCGGTGCGATCACCGAGACGGATATCGGTCTAGCAGAAGCGTCCGGTGCACCGGTCTTCGGCTTCAACGTGCGTGCGAACGCCTCGGCGCGTAACTCGGCAAACCAGAAGGGTGTCGAGATCCGCTATTATTCAGTGATCTACGATCTCGTAGATGACGTGAAAGCGGCTGCGTCCGGCCTGCTCTCGGCAGAGATCCGTGAGAAATTCATTGGCTACGCCGAAATCAAAGAGGTCTTCAAGGTCTCGAATGTTGGTAAAGTCGCTGGCTGTCTCGTGACAGAGGGCGTTGCGCGTCGTTCTGCGGGCGTGCGGCTGCTGCGTGACAACGTGGTGATCCATGAGGGGACGCTCAAGACGCTGAAACGCTTCAAAGACGAAGTCGCCGAAGTGATTTCGGGTCAGGAATGCGGTATGGCGTTCGAGAACTACGATGATATTCGCCCTGCCGACGTTATCGAGATCTTCGAGCGTGAAGAATTCACGCGGACGCTGGACTGATCCGACAAAGGATAGACGAAAAAGAAAGGGCGCCGCGAGGCGCCCTTTTTCTTTGGCAGTGTCAGCTATTGCGTTTAAGTCGCTGCAATAGGTGTGCCTGCATAGACCGTCTTGCCTACGCGCACAGCGATCTTGCCGCCCGGAAGCTTGCGCACAAATGTTCCTTGTACAGAAACACAGCTGCCCACGGTGATCGTCCTAAGCATGTCAATTCTCCCCCGATGATTGACTTGATCGGATTGTTTTCATTTCTCACCAACCACCAAGAGCGGCCGATGGACATTGTTAACTTAGCGGGTTCAATCACATCCGAGAAGTGGATTTTGTCTCACTTGTGGTAAAATATATGGCAAACCGCATATTTTTGCATCGAACAGTCCTATAGCCAGTCTCTCAAAATCGGGATCAAGGGGATATCTGCCGGAGGCATCTTGAAATCTCTGAGGTTCTCTGGCCGCACCCATTTTAAGGATTGCCCCTCACGTGACATCGGCGTGCCCTTCCATTTGCGACAAGCAAAGAGCGGCATGAGCAAATGGAAATCGTCATAGCTATGCGACGCAAAAGTTAGTGGAGCAAGACAGCTTTCCCAAGTATCGATCCCAAGCTCTTCCTGAAGTTCGCGGATAAGCGCGACTTCAGGTGACTCTCCGGGCTCCACTTTGCCACCGGGAAACTCCCAAAGGCCGGCCATGGACTTTCCCTCTGGCCGTTGAGCGAGAAGAATGCGCCCATCCACGTCGATGAGCGCAACCGCTGAGACAAGAATGATCTTCGTCACGACCGGTAGTCCGCGTTGATCGTAATGTAGCCATGCGTAAGATCGCAGGTCCACACGGTCGCGTCTCCACCGCCAAGTCCGAGATCAACCGAAATCTCGAGGTCTTGCTGCTTCATGTAAGACGCGCCGTCTGCCTCCATGTAGTTGGGGGACACCCAGCCGTTCTCTGCAACAAGGATATCCCCAAACCGAATTGTAAGCCGATCACGATCCGCGGACGCGCCGGACTTGCCGATCGCCATGACCACACGCCCCCAATTGGGGTCCTCTCCCGCGATCGCCGTCTTGACGAGCGGCGAATTGGCGATGGCCAACGCATGGGTGCGCGCTTCCTTTGCCGTTTCAGCGCCAGTCACCTTGACAGTGACGAACTTTGTTGCGCCTTCACCGTCGCGCACAACTTGGTGCGCCAAATCGAGCATGACTTGATGAAGGGCCTGATAGAACGGCCCCTCGCGATTGCTGATCTCAACACCGCTCGCACCCGTCGCCCCGAGAAGAAGCGTATCAGATGTCGATGTGTCGCTATCAACTGTGATGTTGTTGAAGGTGAGGTCAGTAAGTGCCGAGAGTATTTCTTGCAGGAGCGCCTGCTCGACCTTTGCATCGGTAAAGATGTAGACAAGCATTGTCGCCATATCTGGCGCGATCATGCCAGAACCTTTGGCAATCCCGGCGATGTTTACAACCTGTCCGTCGACTTCAAACTCCGCCGCCGAGGCTTTCGCAAACGTGTCGGTTGTTCGGATGGCTTCTGCGGCGTCTTTCATCTTTCCGGGTGAGAGCGCCTCACGCATCTCACTGAGCTTGTTGGTGATCTTCTCAAAGGGAAGCGGTTCACCGATGACGCCGGTCGAAGAGGAGAAAACGCGGGACTCTGGCAAGGAAAGCGCCTGCGCAACGGCGCCGGTTACGGCCTTCGTCGCCTCAATACCGTTTCGCCCGGTGAATGCGTTGGCATTCCCTGCATTGACGATGATCGCTGCACCCGCATCACTTTGGAGAGAGATCTTCTCTTGGCAATCAAGCACAGCGGCAGAACGAGTCGCAGATCTCGTGAAGACGCCGGCAATAGAGGACCCCGCCGCCAGTCGTGCAAGCATGACGTCTTTCCGACCTGCGTATTTAATACCCGCTTCGACCGTGGCAAAATCCGCCCCTTTTATCTCGGGAAGAGTCGGGAAGGTGGCAGGCGCTAGCGGAGAAACATGTGTGATCTTTGCCATGTGTCAGTCTCCAGAAACCTCGGAGGATACCAGGCTCGCGTCCTTGAGGGCCGCAGGGTCGATATCATCCGCAGCCGTCTTGTCGATTTCTGCAGCCTCGGACAGAGCTGCAATTTTGGCATCAATGATTTTCTCCTGAAGCTCAGCAACGAGTTCGGCCTGAACTTCTTCAAAAGTCGGCGCTGCTTGTGTCCGAAGATCGTTCAGCTTCACAATATGCCAACCGAACTGGGTTTGCACAGGTTCCGAGATTTCGCCAACGCCAAGGGCGGCGACGGCGTCCTCGAAGGCCGGCACCATTTCTCCTGCGCCGAACCAACCGAGCGCACCGCCCGACGGCCCTGACGGCCCTGTCGATTTCTCCTTGGCGAGCTCTGCAAAATCTGCCCCTGCAAGAAGCTCAGCGTGCACTGCTTCTGCTTCTTCCAAGGTTTCCACGAGAATGTGAGAAGCATTGAACTCCGCGGCGCCCTCGAAATTCTCGACATACTTTTCTTGATATCGCTCCTGCATGGCGTCTGCTTCGACGCCCTCTTGCAGCGCGGCATTGATCGCCGCGTCTGCGAGAAGTAGCCGCTTCTGGTTCTCAAGAGCGAGTGTGACTTTCCTCGGCTCAGGGCCATCGAGAGACTGCGCCAGAAGGGTTTGTTGGATGACCTGGTCCAGAATACCCTTGAAGAGAACATCATCAGGCAAGGATTGATACTGCTCGGGCAGGTTCTCGCGCACGACGATCATATGGCCCAGAGTGATCTCGGTATCATTGACTGTCGCAACGACGGTATCGGATGTCGGCTCGGCAACAACGGCGGCAGGCACTGCAAGCATAAGCGCCATCGCTGTTGAGCGCATGATTTTCACGTGTTTTGACATCCTGTGGTCCTTGTTTGGTGTCGCGCGGGTTGGCGACGTTGACACTGTTTCGCCCGCCCCTTACATCGCTTGGAGGCTTGGGTGAACCGGCTCTTTTCCGTTTGTAGGTGTAGTGCGCTGAACGGGCAAGCGGGTCCCTCGCAAGATTGTGTCAACGAAGGACAAACGCATATGCTGGGTATCGGAAAACTTGCCAAGAAGGTGTTCGGAACACCGAATGACCGCAAGATCAAGGCAACCCGCCCTCTCGTCGACAAGATCAACGCGCTCGAGCCTGAATTTGAGAAACTCTCGGATGAAGAGATCATCGCCAAGACGCGCGAACTTTCGGAGCGCGCCAAGGGCGGGGAAAAGCTGGATGCCTTGCTTCCCGAAGCATTTGCGAATTGCCGCGAGGCCGCCAAGCGCGCCTTGGGTCTTCGCGCCTTCGATGTACAGCTTATGGGCGGCATATTTCTGCATCAGGGGAATATCTCCGAGATGAAGACCGGTGAGGGTAAGACCCTCGTCGCGACATTCCCAGCGTATCTCAATGCGCTGACTGGTGAGGGCGTTCATATCGTTACCGTCAACGACTACCTCGCGCGGCGTGATGCGGAATGGATGAGCAAGGTCTATGGCGCACTCGGTATGACGACCGGGGTCATCTACCCACAGCAAGATCCCAAAGAGAAACGTGAGGCTTATGCCTGCGACATCACCTATGCGACGAACAACGAGCTTGGCTTTGACTACCTGCGCGACAACATGCGGAGCGACCTAAGCGAACTGTCCCAGCGCGGCCACAACTACGCGGTTGTCGATGAGGTCGACTCGATCCTGATCGATGAAGCGCGGACTCCGCTCATCATCTCGGGCCCGGCCCAAGACCGCACCGACCTCTACATGGCGATCGATGCGCTGATTCCGCAGTTGTCGGAAGAGCATTTCACGATTGATGAGAAAACCCGTCAGGTGACGTTTACAGATGAAGGCAACGACTACCTTGAAGCGCTGTTGCACGAGAACGGCGTCCTTCCCGAAGAGCAATCTCTCTACGATCCGGAAAGCACGACGGTCGTGCACCATGTCAACCAAGGTTTGCGCGCGCACAAGCTCTTTGCGCGGGACAAGGATTATATCGTCCGTGATGGCAGCGTCGTTCTCATTGACGAATTCACCGGACGTATGATGGCAGGGCGCCGCCTTTCTGAGGGGCTTCATCAGGCGATCGAAGCCAAGGAAGGCTGCGAGATACAACCCGAGAACGTCACTCTCGCACAGGTGACGTTCCAGAACTATTTCCGCCTCTATAACAAGCTTGGCGGCATGACCGGTACGGCCGCGACAGAAGCCGAAGAATTCATGGAAATCTACGGCCTTGGTGTCGTCGAAGTTCCGACCAACCGTCCGATTTCGCGTATCGACGAAGATGATGCCGTCTATCGCACGGCGCGCGAGAAGTTTGAGGCGATTGTCGAAGAGATTAAAGTAGCCCATGAAAAGGGACAGCCGATCCTCGTGGGTACGACATCAATCGAGAAGTCCGAAGTTCTGTCTGACATGCTTACGCAGGCAGGGGTTAAGCACAACGTCCTGAACGCGCGGCAGCATGAGCAAGAAGCTCAGATCGTTGCAGATGCGGGCAAACTCGGCGCCGTCACGATTGCGACGAACATGGCCGGTCGTGGGACCGACATCAAACTTGGCGGCAATGTCGAGTTTAAGATCATGGAAGCCATCGCGGCAGAACCCGAGGCGCATCCGGATGAAATCCGTGCGCGCATCGAGGCAGAGCATGAAGCCGACGAACAGGCGGTCAAGGATGCGGGCGGCCTCTTTGTTCTTGCAACAGAGCGCCACGAAAGCCGCAGGATTGACAACCAGTTGCGTGGTCGTTCCGGTCGTCAGGGTGACCCGGGTCGTTCGGCATTCTTCCTGTCGCTCGAGGATGATCTGATGCGTATCTTTGGGTCGGAACGTCTCGACAAGGTCCTCTCATCGCTCGGAATGAAGGAAGGCGAGGCCATCGTGCACCCGTGGGTCAACAAATCCCTCGAGCGCGCGCAGGCAAAGGTCGAGGGTCGCAACTTCGATATTCGTAAGCAGCTTCTGAAGTTCGATGATGTGATGAACGATCAGCGGAAAGTTATCTTCGGTCAGCGCCGTGATATCATGGAAGCTGAAGACCTTTCAGAGATCGCGCGCGATATGCGCTATGAAGTCATCGCAGACCGGGTTGAGTATCACATGCCGCCCAAGTCCTACGCAGAACAATGGGACGTCGATGGGTTGAAGCAAGACAGCATCGAGATCCTTGGTCTGGATGCGCCAGTCGCAGATTGGGCACATGAAGAAGGTGTCGATGATGAAGATATCATCGAGCGTCTCGAGAAAGCGTCGGATGAGATGATGGCGCAAAAAGCCGTGCACTTCGGACCCGAGGCGATGCGCATGATCGAGAAGCAGGTTCTTCTTCAGACGATCGATACAAAATGGCGCGAACACCTCCTGACGCTTGAGCATCTCCGCTCTGTTGTCGGATTCCGGGGTTATGCACAGCGCGATCCTCTCAACGAGTACAAGAACGAAGCGTTTCAGCTTTTTGAAAGCATGCTCGACAGTCTTCGCGAAGAAGTCACCAAGACCCTCGCGCACATCCGTCCTATGACCGAAGAAGAGCAACAGCAGCTCGCACAGGAAATGGCGGAACAGCGTGCAGAGATTGAGAAGGCTGCGAATCCTCAAGCACAGCCGTCCGAGGGTGTTGCCAAAGAGGGGTTCGATGAGGCCGATCCTTCGACGTGGGGGAATCCGGGACGGAACGAGGCATGCCCCTGTGGATCTGGCAAGAAGTTCAAGCACTGCCACGGGCGTCTCGTGTAGAGAGCGCTGCAACAAACAAACTTCAAGAGGGCGCCTTATGAGCGCCCTTTTCTTTTGGCATCACACTTTTGGGGCAGCGCGAGTCAGGAGTGTAGTATGGTAAGAAAAATCAATGTGTATCGTCGGTATGCCCTTGCAGGTGCAACGCTTTCTTGTGCGGCGTCTATCGGGTTCTTGATGCAGTCGAGCGAACCTGGATACGCAGGCCACCAACTGCCTGAACCTGGTATCAGCCTGGTGGGCAACGTGATCGAGGCGAGCTTACCCAATGCCACCTCGGAGACCGTCCAGATCGGTGGGCTTCCGGCACTTCCGCGCGAAGTCAGCTTTGATGAGAGCTTGTCTCACAAGACAGTCGCGCTCATCGTTTCAAGCGATGCACCCGTGAGCGATATGCCTGAGGAGGTCGCGACTCCGAACCTCGCATGTGACGTGTCGCTGACCGCCGAGCCACTCCCGGCTGCCCTTGTCGCGCTACAACTGACGGCCCCCTGCCTGACCGGTGAGCGGGTTGTTGTGCACCATGGTGATCTCAAGTTCGCCGATACGATTGGTCCGGATGGCAGCCTCCGCGTGGATGTGCCTGCCCTGACCGAAAGCGCCACATTTGTTGCGGTCCTGACCAACGGAGACGGCGCCGTTGCCAAGGCGGATGTCCCGTCGCTTCAGTTTTATGACCGCGTTGCCGTTCAATGGCAGGGGGACACGGGCCTGGCGCTTCATGCGCGGGAATACGGTGCAGAGTACGAAAGCGCAGGACATGTCTGGAGAGAGGCGCGGCGCGACGTGACGGCGATTGTCGAGGGTAACAAGGGGTTCCTTGTCCGGCTTGGGAACGCAGATTTACCAGAGCCGCTTCTTGCAGAGGTCTACACCTTTCCGACCGGATCCGCGAAAAAGGCGGGTGAAGTTGCCCTGAGTGTGGAGGCAGATGTCAGCCAGGCAAATTGCGGGCGACAGATTTCCGCAGGATCTATAGAAGTCCGCCGATCAGAGCCGGCCGTGACCCATCAATTGAGCGTCGAAATGCCGGAATGCGATGCGGTGGGTGAACTTCTGGTGTTGAAAAACCTGCTCCAAGACCTGAAGATCGCCAGCAAGTAAGGCAGGCAACAAGGTCGATCAAATGTACAAGTGGTGTGCGGCAGTGTTTGCCGCACTTTTCCTGTTTAGCCATACGCTTCCTGCGTTCGCACAGGACGTTACCCTGACGTCCCGCGACGGTGAGGTCGAGATCACGGGAACGCTTCTTGGTTTTGATGGTGAGTTCTACCGGGTCGAGACGATCTATGGTGAGTTGACAGTGGATGGCTCGGGAGTGCTTTGTGATGGGCCTGCCTGCCCGAGCTTGTTGCATTATATCGCTGATGTGTCTGTCTCCGGGGCATCCTCTATGGCGGAGGTGCTTATGCCTGCGCTGATCGAGGCTTTTTCGCTACGGCATGGATATGACGTCACGCGCGAGGCGCTTGGCGACAGGCGGTTCACCTATCATCTTTCTGACGGCAAGACAGATCGAAAGCTCGCCCGGTTTCATTTCCATGCGAGCAGTTCTGATGAAGGCTTTGCAGACCTTCTCGCAAATGAGGCGGATATCGCGATGTCGTTGCGAGAGATTCGGAAGGATGAGGCGCGGCGCGGCTATGATGCCGGGCTTGGAGACATGACAGAGACAAACCGGAGCCGGGTTCTTTCGCTTGATGGGCTTGTCGCTGTGGTCTCGCCGGGGAATCCGGTACGGGCATTGTCGCCGCAGCAGCTTTCGCAGGTATTCGCGGGACAGATTGATAACTGGGTCGATCTGGGCGGGCCGGATGCCCCTATTGGGCTGCATCTTCTTGATGAGAAAACCGGGTTAGCGCAGGCCGTGGAAGATCAACTCATGGCGCCGTCCAGACGAGAAATCAGTGACGATGTGCAGCGCCATGACCGGAACGAATCCTTGGTGGCTTCTGTAATCCGGGATCCGTTTGCTATTGGCATCGCACCGTTTTCAGAGACAGGGAATGCGCAGACGATCGTGCTTCGGGGGACATGTGGGTTCGCGTTGGCTGCGTCGCGCCGCACCCTCAAGACCGAAGACTACCCGCTAACCGCGCCGATGTTC
Source organism: Shimia aestuarii (assembly GCF_022814865.1). Taxonomy (GTDB): domain Bacteria; phylum Pseudomonadota; class Alphaproteobacteria; order Rhodobacterales; family Rhodobacteraceae; genus Shimia; species Shimia aestuarii_A. The sequence goes on from NZ_JAKVRD010000010.1 coordinate 101,656, forward strand.
CTTTATTTTCCTGCGCGGCGGTTGCCGAAGATCGCGCGAGAGTTCCTTGCGTATACAAGAAGCCCATCTGCGCAAGTCGTGATCCGGCGCGCGGGTTTCGTTGATCAGGCGCCAGAGGAAATCCCCGTCGATCTTCAGGGTGACAGGTTCGTTAACGCGATATCCGTTGCGGGAGACGAGCTTCCGCTCGAAGGCCTGCAGCGCATGACAAAGCGTCTCGCACCGATGAAACGCCTGACGACCTCCTTCCGGTTTCAGACAGGCGAAACAAAGCTCGACGCGCAGTCGCGGTCGAACGTGCAACAACTTGCCCGAGCGATCGAAGCGGGCATCTATGACGGGCGCAAGATCGCGTTTGTCGGGTTTAGCGACGGCGTTGGACCAGCTCCTGGAAACATGAGCATTGCACGAAAGCGTGCAGAAATCGTTAAGCAGGCCGTCGTTGCCGCCGCGGAGACTGCAAACCTTGAGCAAGTGACGATCGAGGTTATGGCGTTTGGCGAGGCGCTGCCCATGGCCTGTGACGATAGCGCTTGGGGGCGACAGGTTAACCGGCGCGTCGAGATCTGGGTCCGCTAGAGATAACCCGAGGCGCGGAAGCTTAGCTCGGCGGATTTCCCGATGATAAGGTGGTCGTGTAGAACGAGCCCCAAGGCTTCGGCGCCTGTTCGGATCTGCTCGGTCATCGAGAGATCGGAGGACGAAGGGGTTGGATCTCCAGATGGATGATTATGCACTAAAATCAAGGCTGTGGCGCCGATCTCGAGAGCGCGTTTAAGGATCTCGCGGGGGTAGACGGGGACATGGTTCACGGTGCCGCGTGCCTGCTCCTCGTCGGCGATAAGGGTATTCTTCGTGTCGAGGTAGAGCACGCGGAATTGTTCGACCTCGCGGTGCGCCATGGTGGTGCGGCAATAGTCAAGCAGAGCATCCCAACTCGACAAGACCCGACGCTGCATGACGCGGGCACGGGCGAGGCGGTGAGCGGCGGCCTCGACGATCTTCAACTCGCAAAGCACGGCCTCTCCGACGCCCTTTACCTCCCGAAGGCGGGCCGGGGGTGCGGAAAGGACGCTGTTGAAGTCTCCGAATGTTTCCAAGAGTTTATGCGCAAGCGGTTTGACATCCTGGCGCGGGATGGCGCGGAACAGGACAAGCTCGAGAAGCTCGTAGTCCGGGAGGGCATTGGCCCCGCCCGATAGGAAGCGGGCGCGCAGGCGCTTGCGGTGATCGGCGATGTAGGAAGGCAGCTTTCCCGCAGGCAAAGGGGCCGTCTCCGCCGCCTCGTCAGAGGGGAAAAGCGGCAAGGGCACCTCAGCAAAAGCACGCGGATCAGACATGTTTCAAGGGTCGTGAAACATGGTTGAAGAAGGGTTAACCGAACAGAAGTTAACGCCAAAATCTTATGTCGGTATCACGTCGGTATTACGTCGGTATTGCATATGTGCGGATTTCACTCACCGTCCATTTGTTAACCTTTGGACGCCGGGCAAAAGAAAAGGGCGCCCCGAAGGACGCCCTTTCGATTGGGTGATGTAGGGCCGGTCAGCCCTTCATCGAATCCCAGAAGTTCTTCACCGATTTGAAGAAGCTGCTGCTCTCGGGGTTGTTCTCTTCCGAGAGATCCTCGAACTCGCGTAGAAGCTCTTTCTGGCGGCTGGTGAGGTTGACCGGCGTTTCGACAGCCAGCTCGATGAACATATCGCCGGCTCCACCACCGCGCAGCGCGGGCATGCCCTTGCTGCGCAGGCGCATCTGGCGACCGGATTGCGACCCGGCAGGGATCTTGACCCGCGAGCGGCCACCGTCGATCGTCGGCACCTCGATATCGCCACCAAGCGCGGCCGAGGTCATCGACACGGGCACACGGCAGAAGAGGTTGTTGCCTTCGCGTTCAAAGAGCGCGTGTTTGGAGACCTCAATGAAGATGTAGAGATCGCCAGACGGCCCGCCACGCATCCCGGCCTCGCCTTCGCCAGCGAGGCGAATGCGGGTACCGGTTTCGACACCGGCGGGGATGTTGACCGAAAGCGCGCGATCTTTCTCGATGCGGCCTTGGCCAGCACAGGATTTGCAGGGGTTCTTGATGATCTGGCCGAGGCCGGAACATGTCGGGCAGGTGCGCTCGACCGTGAAGAAGCCCTGTTGTGCACGCACCTTGCCCATGCCGGAGCATGTCGGGCAGGTGGTTGGCTCTGCGCCGCCTTCGGCGCCTGTGCCTTCGCAGGCATCGCAGGGCACGGAGGTCGGGACGTTGATTGTCTTCTGGAGGCCGGAAAAGGCCTCTTCGAGGGTAACGCGCAGGTTATAGCGCAGATCAGCGCCTCGAGCGGCGCGCTGACGGCCACCGCCGCCGCGTCCGCCCATGAAGTCACCAAAAAGATCGTCGAACACATCCGAGAAGGCCGAGGCGAAATCGCCCTGACCGGGATGGCCACCGCGCGGGCCGCCACCGCCGCCCATGCCGCCTTCGAAGGCGGCGTGGCCGAAACGGTCATAGGCTGCTTTCTTCTCGGCGTCCTTGAGGACTTCGTAGGCCTCGTTCGCTTCTTTGAACTGAGTCTCAGCCTCGGGATTGTCCGCATTGCGGTCCGGGTGAAACTCTTTGGCCTTCTTGCGATAGGCCTTCTTGATCTCGTCCGCGGAAGCCCCCTTGCCGACGCCAAGCACCTCGTAGAAGTCACGTTTTGCCATGGGTTACTCCTTTGGCCGGAATGAAAAGGGCCGATCCGGCGAGCGGACCGGCCCTGGTTTCAGTTCCGATGGCGCCTCTTAGCTGCGCTTGTCGTCGTCGAGGTCCTCAAAGTCGGCATCGACGATGTCGTCGTCGCCCGGACCCATATCCGCCGCGTCCGGCTCACCCGCGCCTTCGTCCTGGCTTGCCTTGTAGATGGCTTCACCAAGCTTCATTGCGGCCTCGGTCACGTTCTGGATGCCACCTTTGATCTTGTCGGCGGAGGCGTCGTCCTTCTCGAGGTCGTCCTTGAGTGCGGAAATGGCCAGTTCGATCGCTTCGATGGTGGTCGGGTCGACCTTGTCCGAATGCTCTTCCATCGACTTCTCGGTCGAGTGGATGAGGCTTTCGGCCTGGTTGCGCGCCTCGACGAGATCCTTGCGTTCCTTGTCCGCTTCGGCGTTGGCCTCGGCGTCCTGAACCATCTTCTCGATGTCCTCGTCCGAGAGACCACCGGAGGCCTGGATCGTGATCTTCTGTTCCTTGCCGGTGCCCTTGTCCATAGCGCCGACAGACACGATGCCGTTGGCGTCGATGTCGAAGGTCACTTCGATCTGCGGCAGGCCGCGCGGGGCCGGCGGGATGTTCTCGAGGTTGAACTGACCGAGGATCTTGTTGTCGGCGGCCATTTCACGCTCGCCCTGGAAGACACGGATGGTCACGGCCGACTGGTTGTCTTCGGCGGTCGAGAAGATCTGCGACTTTTTGGTCGGGATCGTGGTGTTGCGGTCGATCAGGCGGGTGAAGACACCGCCGAGCGTTTCGATGCCGAGCGAGAGCGGGGTCACGTCGAGCAGAACGACGTCCTTGACGTCACCCTGAAGAACACCGGCCTGAATGGCGGCGCCCATGGCGACAACTTCGTCCGGGTTCACGCCCTTGTGCGGCTCTTTGCCGAAGAACTTGGTCACTTCCTCGACCACGCGGGGCATACGGGTCATACCGCCGACGAGCACGACTTCGTCGATCTCGTTGGCCGAGAGGCCGGCGTCCTTGAGAGCGGCCTGGCACGGTTTGAGCGATGCCTTAATCAGGTCGCCGACCAGCGATTCAAGCTTGGCACGGGTCAGTTTCATGACCATGTGCAGCGGCTGGCCGCCGTTCGGGTCCATCGAGATGAACGGCTGGTTGATCTCGGTCTGGCTCGAGGAGGAGAGCTCGATCTTGGCTTTCTCGGCGGCTTCCTTGAGACGCTGGAGGGCCATCTTGTCCTTGGTCAGGTCAACGCCGTGCTCTTTCTTGAACTCGTCGGCGAGGTAGTTGACGATGCGCATGTCAAAGTCTTCACCGCCAAGGAAGGTATCGCCGTTGGTCGATTTCACTTCGAACAGGCCATCGTCGATCTCGAGGATGGTCACGTCGAAAGTACCGCCGCCAAGGTCATAGACCGCGATGGTGTGGGTTTCTTCCTTGTCGAGACCATAGGCCAGTGCGGCCGCGGTCGGTTCGTTGATGATCCGCAGCACTTCGAGACCAGCGATCTTGCCAGCGTCCTTGGTCGCCTGACGCTGGGCGTCGTTGAAGTAAGCGGGGACGGTGATGACGGCCTGCGTCACTTCTTCGCCGAGATAGCTTTCGGCGGTCTCTTTCATCTTGCCGAGGATGAAGGCCGAGATTTGCGACGGGGAGTATTTCTCACCCTTGGCTTCGACCCATGCGTCGCCGTTGCCGCCATTGATGACGTTGAACGGCATGTTCTTGAGGTCTTTGGCGAGGTCAGCGTCGTCGTAACGGCGACCGATCAGGCGTTTGACACCAAAGACGGTGTTTTCCGGGTTGGTGACGGCCTGACGCTTGGCCGGCTGGCCGACGAGGCGCTCGTCATCCGTGAAGGCGACGATCGACGGGGTCGTGCGCGTGCCTTCGGAGTTTTCGATTACTTTGGCTTGTGCGCCGTCCATGATGGCAACACAGGAGTTGGTCGTACCGAGGTCGATACCGATAACTTTACCCATTTTATATCCCTTCTCAATTAAGGCGATGTTCCGGGACGCGAACCCGTTATGGCATCCGGGCCCCGATTCCGATTGCGACCGACACTCGTCAGCCGCGCTTCGCAGGGTATATAGGGAGGGGGAAAAGCGCCTGCAAGCGTCTGTGTTCGCGGGAACGTGAAGAATCGAAGGGTTTTTCCGAAGGTAGGCACGGCAAAGGGGGGAAGCACGTGGCAGAACCGCTCAACATCCGGGGTTTTCAGGTTCACAAGGGGTATCTTGATCCCGAAGCGCAGCGTGAGATCGTGGCATCGTTGCGGGGTGTAGCGCAGGTCGCGCCGTTCTTTGCGCCTGAAACCGCGCGGGGGCGGAAGATGTCGGTGCGGATGACCTCGGCGGGGCGGCTTGGTTGGGTCACGGACCGGCGCGGGTATCGGTATGAACCGCATCATCCGGAGGGGATGGATTGGCCCGCGATCCCGGAGGGTATTCTCGATATCTGGCGCGATCTGGTGGCGGCGGAGCGCCTTCCTGATAGCTGTCTGGTGAACTTCTACGGCGAGGGCGCGCGGATGGGGATGCATCAGGACAAGGACGAGGGCGATTTCTCGTGGCCCGTGGTGTCCTTGTCGCTTGGCGATAGTGCGCTTTTCCGGATGGGGAATGTGGAAAAAGGCGGCAAGACGGAGTCGATCTGGCTCGAGTCAGGGGATGTTGTGGTGATGGGGGGTGCGGCGCGGCTTTGCCATCATGGCGTTGACCGCATCCGGTTTGGATCATCGCGCCTTCTGGATAAGGGTGGGCGGATCAACGTGACGCTTCGGGCGGTCAGTGCAGGATAACCGAGCAGCAGCCGTGCACGACATAATTGGGGAGAGTCAGCGCGTCTTTCATGGGCTGTGATACTGCCAGTCGCGCGGAAATACCGAAATCGCGGTCTGACATGCCGTCATTGCAAGACGTTTGTTCAAGCTGGACCCATTCGAGCGCTCCCTTTTCAAACATCATCCAGGCGGCAGGGGGATAGCCGGGTGCAGATGTCAGAAATTGGGTGATCCCTATGGTCGCAGGTGCGGCGTCTGGGCGAATGTAGTCCGCGCGCTTGGTTGCTGGAGATAGGATCAGGGACCAGAACGGTTCCGTTCCGAAACAGCGTAGCTTGGCTGTGGGATCGGTCCAATGGCCCTGCGCGGTGGCTTGCATGAACCGCATTGAGACCCAACCGGCGCGTTCGCCGGTATTCACGCGGCCCCATGTGCCGCTCTCATTTGTTCCCGTCACCTCGATGTTGCGGGCATCCGGGGCCAACGTGCCGATGATTTCGGCGCCGGCCGTTGGGCCGGAGCGGATATTGAGCACGTCATCCGAGGCCACATCGACGACGTCATGCAGAGCCGGAAAACCATCGGCCTTAGCTATGAAGGGAAGCACGCAGAGGCAGGCCAGCAGAAAGGCCAACCGTCTCATCGTTTGGCGTTCCAGCTTAGCGAGACGTGGCGACGCGTATAGAATTCGCCCATGAGGCCGAGCATTAGGAAGACCACGCCGAACCAGAAGGGGTAGTCGATGTTCGAATTGCGCGGGGCGTAGTTGATGAACACAAAGCCGCGCGATTGGTCAATGCAATGAAAGAGCGGGTTCCAGTCGAACATAGCGATCATGAAGCTTGGCATCGTGTTGGCAACGAACATCTTGCCCGAGGCGATCATATTGGCGCGCTGGTAGACCGTTGTCATGATGCCCACGAAGGTTGGGAACCAAGGTTTCAATGCGAGGAAGACCATGCCGATGGCGATTCCGGTAAACCATGCGAGCAAGAGCATGCCAAAGGCGGCGATGGGTTGGTCGATGGTGATCGGGGTCCAAGCGGCGTGGTAGATGAAAAGGATCGCGAAGAGCGAGAGAATTTGAATGTAGAGTGTGCTTAGGGCAGCGGCAGAAATGGCGATGATGGTGTTCATCGGCGCGTGCTTCATCATCGGCGATGAGGGCCCTTCCGCCCCGGCCACCGCGCCAAGCGTCTTGGTATGGGTCATGAAGAGGAAAATCCCCGACATGATGTAGAGCAGGAAATCGCCCCTTAGCGCAGCGCTCCGCATCCCGAGGATCGAGAACATCAGGAAGAACATCATCACGAAGACCGCCGCCTGCAGCATGTTGCGCAGGATCGACATCATCGCATTGCCATGCGTCTTGCGAATGTTGTGCACGACCGAATGATAGATCAATTCGGCGATGTTCAGGGCGCTCGCAAATGTGGTCTTGGGTGCAGTTTGTTGAAACATTGCCTCAGTACGCCGTGTGTGCTCGGGGGATAGTAGGGAAATCTTGCCGTTCCGTTAGGACCAAAGCATAAGGGGCGCGAGTTTTTATTTCAACTTTCCTGCATATGGAGACATCTCTTGGATCATAACGCACTTGTCCCCGTCATCCGCCGCCTTGCCATCGAAGCGGGCGAGAAGATCATGGAGATCTACAACGCAGATGATTTCGAGGTGAAGGTGAAGTCGGATGATAGCCCGGTCACCGAAGCCGACGAAGCGGCCGATGCGATCATCTCGGCAGGGCTTCGTGCGGCATTCCCCGATGTGATGTTGGTGACCGAAGAACAGGCGGAGAGCCATGCCGCCAAGGGCGATACGTTTCTGATCGTCGATCCGCTTGATGGCACCAAGGAGTTCATCCACCGCCGGGGCGATTTCACGGTCAACATCGCCTATGTGGAGAACGGTGTGCCGCAGCGGGGGGTTGTCTATGCCCCGGCGCGCAACCGTATGTTCTTTACCCAGGCCGACGGCCAGTCGGTCGAGGAAACCGGGGATTTCGCGCCCGACACGGTGGGCGAGGTGACACCGATCCAAGTTGCCGAAAGCGACAATGACGCGCTCTACGTGGTGGCGTCGAAATCGCACCGGGATCAGGCCACCGATGACTACATCAACAAATATGCCGTCAAGGACATGAAGAGCGCGGGGTCGTCGCTCAAATTCTGTCTCGTGGCGACGGGCGAGGCGGATATCTATCCGCGCGTCGGGCGGACGATGGAATGGGATACGGCTGCGGGCCATGCCGTTTTGCTTGGGGCCGGAGGTGATGTCGTGCGGTTCGACGATCACACGCCGCTGGTCTATGGTAAGGACGGGTTCGCCAATCCGTTCTTCATCGCCTATGCGCCGAATGTTGTTCTGAAAGAGGCCTGAATGTCTGTCCTGATTGCTATCCCGGCGCGCTATGCGTCGACCCGCTATCCCGGAAAACCACTCGCAACGCTCAAGGGCGCGACGGGAGAGAGCAAGAGCCTAATCCAGCGGTCGTGGGAAGCGGCCTGTGGGGTGAAGGGGGTCGATCGCGTCGTGGTGGCGACAGATGACGACCGTATTCGCGAGGCGTCCGAGGCGTTTGGGGCCGAGGTCGTGATGACATCAGAGGCGTGCGCCAATGGGACCGAGCGGTGCGCCGAGGCATTCGACAATCTTGGCGGCGGGTTCGATATCGTGGTCAACCTGCAAGGCGATGCACCGTTGACCCCGGCATGGTTCGTAGAAGAGCTTGTCGAAGGCTTGAAGGGGGATCCGATGGCGGAGGTGGCGACGCCGGTCCTGCGCTGTGACGGACGGGCGCTCAACGGGTTCCTTGAGGATCGCAAGGCGGGGCGTGTCGGCGGCACGACCGCCGTGTTCACCAAGGATCGGCACGCGCTCTATTTCTCGAAGGAAGTTATCCCATTCACCTCGAAGACCTATGGCGACGAGGAGGAGACCCCGGTGTTCCATCATGTTGGGGTCTATGCCTATCGTCCTTCGGCGCTTGGCGCCTATCCGCGGTGGACCTCGGGCCCACTTGAGAGCCTCGAAGGGCTCGAGCAGCTCCGGTTCATGGAACACGGGCATCGGGTTCTCTGTGTCGAGGTTGAAGCGCGGGGGCGTCAGTTCTGGGAACTTAATAACCCCGAGGACGTGCCGAAGATCGAGGCCATGATGGCGGAGATGGGGACACCCTAAACCACAGAGTGCGCCTGAATTCCGGCCAAGAGACAAGATGTAGCAAAAGAACCGGGCCAGCGAGGGCCGAATTTCGTTGCCGCTCTGCCCTTTTTCGGACTAAAACGCGGTCATCAAACCTGGGGCATTTTCCGAATGAATTTTGACGTGGCAAGGAAAGTCGGGCTGTTGGCAGCTCTCTGTGTCTTGACCGCTTGCGCCTTGCCGCGCGGCGCGCCGATCGTAACTGAGGTTGCAGGGCGTTCTGCCGAACAATCGGAAGCCGACAATATCTCGGTCGTCCCAATCACTCGCGAAAGTGCCGGTCGTATCCAATCGTGGCCGCAAACCGGTTGGCGTGGGCACTATTCGTGGCTTGCGCGGCAACGTGGCCCGGCGTCGAACGTGCTCCGTGTCGGGGATACGCTCAATCTTCGGATCTGGGACAACTCCGAAAACTCTCTCATCACCGGGCAAGATCAGCGTAGCGCAGATGTCGCCAGTGTGGAGATCGATGCAAGCGGCATGGTCTTTGTGCCCTATGTCGACGATGTGCATGTGCTCGGCCTGACGGCGACCGAGGCGCGCGCCAAGATTCAGGAAGAGATGACCGAGATCGCGCCCTCGGCACAGGTTCAGCTTGAGCTCGTCGAAGGGGTCGGGAACTCTGCCGATCTCGTGTCCGGAGTGGTCAAGCCAGGGCCGCAGGCGCTTCCGAACCGCAATTTTTCGATTCTGAGCCTGATTTCGCGAGGCGGCGGTATTTCGCCCTCTATCAAGAACCCGGTCGTGCGTCTTATTCGCAATGGCAAGACCTATGAGATCCCGGCCCCGGCGCTTTTTGCCGATCCGGCGAAAAACATCATCGTGCGTGGCGGCGATCAGGTCTTGATCGACGAGGACCGCCGATCCTTTGTTGCGCTGGGCGCGACGGCCCGGGAAGAGCTTGTCTACTTTCACAAGGAAAAAATCTCGGGTCTCGAAGCGGTCTCGATGCTTGGTGGTGTGAATGACACGCGCGCAAACCCTGCCGGGCTTCTCGTGATGCGCGAATACGCCCCTGCGCAGGTGCGTGAAGACGGGACAGGTCCGAAGAAGCAATACGTTGTCTTCACCATGGACATGACAAGCGCCGACGGCATCTTTGGTGCGCGGAATTTCTATATCCATCCCGGCGATACGGTCATGGCAACAGAATCCGCCGTCAAGCCGGCGCAGTCGGTCATGGCGCTTATCGGATCGGTGTTCGGACTTAGCAACGCATTTGACTAAGGTGTCAGCGCGGGAGGCCTGTATTCCCGCGCTGGATTCGATGTGCCGCTTGCTATGATACCTGTTTCAGCACGCTTTGTTTTATAGGTGTTTTTCGGCGTTTTCTTGCCTGACGCGGAGTTGAACGCGTGGGATTTAGCGGATACGGTTCAATCGAATTTAAGCCGTTTGGCAAAGCCCTAGTCACACATCAGCGAGTTACTTCATGCGTAAAAAAGTCACCAAGGCGATCTTCCCCGTGGCGGGGCTAGGCACGCGCTTTCTTCCGGCCACGAAAGCGATCCCGAAAGAGATCATGACGCTCGTGGACAGGCCCCTCATCCAATATGCAATCGACGAGGCGCGCGAAGCTGGTATCAAGGAATTCATCTTTGTGACGTCGCGCGGCAAGAGCGCGCTTGAGGACTATTTCGACAATAGCCCGGTGCTTGAACAGGAGCTTCGCAAGAAGGGGAAGACAGAGCTTCTCAAGACCTTGCGCAGCACCAATATGGAAAGCGGTGCAATCGCCTATATCCGCCAGCACAAGGCGCTTGGCCTTGGTCATGCGGTCTGGTGCGCGCGGCGCTTGATCGCCAACGAACCTTTCGCCGTGATCCTTCCTGATGACGTGATCGCAGCAGAGGAATCCTGTCTCAAGCAGATGGTGGACGCCTATGCCGAAACTGGCGGCAGCATGGTCGCGGCGATGGAAGTGCCGCAGGAAAAGGCCTCGGCGTATGGTGTGCTCGATGTAAAAGAGGACATGGGATCGCTTGTGTCGGTGAAGGGCATGGTTGAGAAGCCGAAGCTCGAGGACGCGCCTTCGAACCTCGCCGTGATCGGGCGCTACATTCTATCGCCGAGCGTATTGCGCAACCTGAACCGGCAAGAGGCCGGCACCGGGGGCGAGATTCAGCTTACCGATGCCATTGCCAAGGAAATCGACAACGAGAACGGCGTTTTCGGGTATCGTTTCAGGGGCCAGCGTTTTGATTGTGGATCCAAGGCGGGCTTTCTTCAGGCGACCGTGGCCTTCGCGATGGAGCGTCCCGAATTGCGTGATGAGCTTGGCGAATATCTGCGCGAGATGGTGGCGGCGGAACAAGCCGCGCAATAGCATTCGGGAGAGAGCTTGTGAAAAACGTTCTTGTCACCGGCGGGGCCGGATACATCGGCTCGCACGCTTGCAAGGCGCTCAAGGCGGCGGGCTATGTGCCGGTCACCTATGACAACCTCTCCACGGGCTGGGAAGAAGCGGTCAAGTTCGGGCCATTCGAGAAGGGCGACCTGCTCGACCGGGCGCGTCTCGACGAGGTGTTTTCCAAGTATGAGCCAATCGCCGTCATGCATTTTGCCGCTCTAAGCCAGGTCGGCGAGAGCATGAAAATTCCGGGCCTCTATTGGCGCAATAACGTGCAAGGCTCACTGACGCTTATCGAGGCGGCGACAGAGGCCGGTGTCGGACCTTTCGTATTTTCTTCGACCTGTGCGACCTATGGCGACCAGGACAATGTCGTACTTGATGAGGAGTGCGCGCAGCATCCGATCAATGCCTATGGCGCGTCCAAGCGGGCCATCGAGGACATGCTGCGGGATTTCGAGGATGCGGCGGGCCTGCGCCATGTGATCTTTCGCTATTTCAACGTCGCGGGGGCTGATCCAGAGGCCGAAGTCGGCGAGTTCCATCAACCGGAGACGCATCTTATCCCGCTCGTCCTCGACGCGATCGATGGGAAACGTGATGCGTTGACGATTTTTGGCACGGATTACGATACGCCGGATGGCACCTGTATCCGCGACTACGTGCATGTCTGCGACCTTGTGGATGCGCATGTACTTGGGCTGCAATGGCTTCTCGAGGGCAAGGAAAGCCGAGTCTTCAACCTTGGCACAGGGAGCGGGTTTTCGGTGCGTGAGGTGATCGAACAATCGCAATCCGTGACGCATCGGGAGGTGCCTTTTGTCGAGGGTCCGCGGCGCGCCGGGGATTGCACGCGGCTTGTTTCCGGCTCGACACGGGCGGAGAAAGAGCTAGGCTGGACGCCGTCGCGTTCGAACCTGAACACGATGATCTCGGATGCCTGGCGCTGGCATCAGAGCGGGCATTACGACAAGTGAGGGGACGCGCATTTCGCTTGGGACGGGGCAGGGCAGATTTCCGGATCGCGAGAGGCTTCGCGACCTAAGGGCTGCGTATAAGCTCCGGCTTCGGCGCAGGCGTCTTCTTTACCGGGCTTTTCGAAAACGGCGGCAGCTTGAGACCGTGGTGGATCGCACTCAGGCGATCCGGCCGGGGATGATCCTTGGTGCCGGGACCATGCGCAATGAGATCGTGCGGCTTCCGTATTTCCTTGAGCATCATAGGGCGCTTGGAGTCGAGCATTTCCTCATCATCGACAACGAAAGCGATGACGGCACGCGGGAGTACCTTGCCGAGCAATCGGATGTGTCTCTGTGGTCGGCGAAGGGGAGTTACAAACGTGCGCGGTTCGGGCTTGATTGGCTCACGTGGGTGATGATGAAGCATGCGCATGGGCATTGGTGCCTGACGCTCGATGCGGATGAGATCCTCATCTATCCGTTTTGGGATACGCGCCCTCTCGCGGCTCTGACTGAATGGCTTGACGGGAGAGGGGTCGAGATGTTCCCGGCGATGATGCTCGACATGTACCCGAAAGGGCCGTTGGGAGAGCAGAGCTATGTGTCGGGGCAGGATCCGATAGAGGTTCTGTCGTGGTTTGATAGCGGCAACTACATGATCCAGCGGCAAGACCCGATGGAGAATCTCTGGATCCAAGGCGGTGTCCGCGCGCGGTGTTTCTTTGCCAACAAGCCGCGTCGCGCGCCGACGATGAACAAGGTGCCGCTCGTGAAGTGGAATCGGCGCTATGTCTATGTGAACTCGACACATGGAATTCTGCCGCGCCGGCTCAATCGCTTTTACGATCGGGACGGAGGAGAGTTTGCGTCGGGTATCCTGCTGCACACGAAATTCCTCGACACGGTGGTCGACAAATCAAAGGAAGAGCTTAAGCGGCGTGAACATTTCGCCAACAGCGCGCTTTATGATGAGTATTACAAGACCCTCATAGAGAAGCCCGATCTCTGGTGTGAGCGTTCGAGTCTCTATCGAGGGTGGCGACAGCTTGAGGCGATGGGTTTGATGTCGCGGGGAACATGGCTCTGACCCACTGTAACTGTTTACGAAACGTGCACAAATCCGTATCCTTGGGGAAAGTCTTTCGGGGGCCAATCCTTCCCTCGGGGCGGGCGGTGAAAAGGCATGGACAAGCAACGTCAACAGCGTCTTAACCAGCAGCTCGTAGACACAGAGAATACCGTGCAGAGCAGGAGCGCAGGGCAGGTTTGAGCTTCATTCAGTCATACAGACTACGCCTCAAGCGAAAGCACCTGCTTGCCCGCGCGTTTCGTAAACGGCGTGAAATGAAGTCTGTTGCGGATCGGACAGACCGTATCAAGGGCGATGATATCCTTGCCTTCACCACCTTGCGAAACGAGAAGGTTCGGCTCCCGTTCTTTCTTCAGTACTACCGCGAGATGGGGGTTAACCATTTCCTGATCGTGGACAATGACAGTGATGACGGATCGCGCGAATACCTCGAGCAACAGCCGGATGTCTCGCTCTGGACGTCGAAGCATAGCTATCGGCGTAGCCGGTATGGCGTGGACTGGCTCAACTGGCTGCAACGGAAATATGGCGATGAGCATTGGTGCCTTGTCGTCGATCCGGACGAGTTCCTCGTCTATCCTTTCTGCGACACGCGGCCCTTGCGGGCGCTGACCGATTGGCTTGATGCGAGCTCTATCCGGTCCTTTAGCGCAATGCTCCTCGACATGTATCCCAAGGGTCGGATCAACGATCGGCCTTATCGGGCAGGACAGAATCCTCTCGAGATCGCAGGGTGGTTCGATTCCGGGAACTACTCTATCTCGCGGAACTGGAAGTACTGGAACCTCTGGATTCAAGGGGGGGCACGGGCGCGGATGTTCTTTCAGGACAACCCCGAAGAGGCGCCTGCGCTCAACAAGGTGCCGCTCGTCAAATGGACCAAGAAATACACCTATGTGGATTCCACCCACATGCTCTTGCCGCGGGGGCTCAACCTCGTGTTCGACGAGTGGGGCGGGGAGAAGGCGTCGGGGGTGCTGCTGCACACGAAGTTCCTCGACACGTTCTCTGTCAAGGCGGCGGAGGAGCTTAAGAGGCGTCAACACTACGCCAAGAGCGTAGAATATCTCGCCTATGCGAGAAGTTTGAACGATGATCCGGAACTTTGGTGCAAGTGGTCGGAAAAGTATATTAACTGGAGGCAACTGGAAATTCTCGGGCTCATGTCCAAGGGGAACTGGGCCTGATGAGAGGGAGGACTAGGTGAGCGTCGGGATCATCATGTTGGTGCATACGGCCCTAGACCGGGCCGAGCAGGTGGCGCGTCACTGGACCGCCGCCGGGTGCCCTGTTGTGATCCATGTCGATGCCAATGTCCCGCGTAAGACCTATAAGGCGTTCACCAAGGCGCTTGATGATGTGCCCACGGTGAAGTTCTGTCAGCGGCACAAATGCGAATGGGGCACGTGGGGTCTTGTCGCCGGTACGTTGTCAGCCTCGGAAATGATGCTTGGGGCTTTCCCGGATGTGCGCCATGTCTACCTCTCTTCGGGATCCTGTCTGCCGCTTCGCCCGGTACAGGAGTTGATCGACTATCTTGCGGCACGTCCACAGACCGATTTCATCGAATCCGCAACGACATCTGATGTGCCTTGGACGGTTGGCGGGCTGAGTGACGAACGTTTCACGCTACGCTTCCCGTTTTCATGGAAGCGGCATCGCTATCTCTTTGACAAATATGTCGAACTGCAACGCAAAGTTGGGTTCAAACGACGTATCCCGAGCGGGATCACGCCGCATATGGGATCGCAATGGTGGTGCCTGACGCGGCAAACGCTTTCGGCGATCCTCGAAGACCCGGCGCGCGATACCTATGACGCCTATTTTCGCAAGGTCTGGATCCCGGATGAGAGCTATTTTCAGACGCTCGCGCGGCTCTACTCGACCAATATCGAGAGCCGTTCACTGACCCTGTCGAAGTTCGATTTTCAGGGCAAGCCGCATATCTTTTACGACGATCACCTTCAGCTCTTACGGCGGTCGGACTGTTTCGTGGCGCGTAAGATTTGGCCTCGGGCGAACAGGCTCTATGACGGGTTCCTGCGCGATCCTGAGGGTGCGATCAAGATGACCGAGCCGAACCCGGCCAAGATCGACCGGATCTTTGCGAAGGCCGTTGAGAGGCGCACGCGGGGCCGGCAGGGTCTTTATATGCAGAGCCGTTTTCCGCACGAAGGGTATGAACACTCAATCACCAGCGGGCGCTATTCGGTGTTCCAAGGGTTCACGGAGTTGTTCGAGGATTTCGAGCCATGGCTTGCCAAGGCAACGAGCACGCAGGTGCATGGCCACCTCTTCAGCCCGGAAAGGGCGGAATTCTCTGGCGGCCAGAAGGTCGTGAACGGTGCGCTGACGGATAGTCCTGCGTTGCGGGATTATAACCCGACCGCCTTTCTCACCAGCCTTATTTGGAACACGCGGGGCGAGCGGCAGTGTCTTCAGCTTGGCCCGGCGGATGAAACGGCGCCGATTTGGTTCATTGCCAAAGACCCAAATGCACAGGTTTCCGTGATCAGCGGTGCTTGGGCCGTGCCACTCTTCAAATCGAACCGCAATTTTGCAGACCTGCGGCAGGAAGCGGCGCGGCTTCAGAAACTCGAGAGCGAACAGCTCAAGGTCTTGCGGTCGGTTTGGGCCAAGGCGCGGATTCGCATCTGGACCATGGCCGAATTTATCGAGGCACCGATGGAGCCGCTTCAGTCCATCATCGACGAGATGGGGCAGCATTCGCTCCGCCGCCTGACCGAAGCGCCGAAGATGGCCGATCTGACGGGGTTTGGGCAATTCCTGCAGAACCTAAAGAACCAGGGGATGCATCCGTATCTCATGGGGGATTTCCCCGTGAGCCCGCCGGGTCTCAATCAGCCCAAACCGCCGCGCAAACCTTATTTGGTGCAGTAATAGCCGATGCCGAATTCCTTTGATTATTTCGTTGTGTTCGCGGAGATGCGGACGGGGTCCAATTTCCTTGAGACGAACCTCAATGCCTTCGAGGGGCTCGCCTGTTACGGGGAGGCGTTCAATCCGCATTTCATCGGTTATCCGAACAAGGATGATATCCTTGGTGTGACCCTTGAAACGCGGACGCAGGATCCGTTCGAGCTTATCAAGGTGATCCGGCGGCAGGATGGGGTTCTTGGTGGGTTTCGCTATTTCCACGACCATGATCCGCGAATCCTCGATACCTGTCTGGCCGATCCGCGCTGTGCCAAGATTGTGCTAACGCGCAATCCAATCGACAGCTACGTGTCCCTCAAAATCGCACGGGCGACGGGGCAATGGAAGCTTACTGATGTGCGGCGGCGCAAGGAGGCAGGGAAGATCCAATTCGACAAGGACGAGTTCCGTGCCCATGTCGAAGAGCTTCAGGCGTTTCAGGTCCAGCTTATGAACCGGCTCCAGACCACGGGGCAGACGGCGTTCTATGTCGCCTATGAGGACTTACAGGATGTCGAGGTCATGAATGGCCTTGCGAAGTTCCTTGGTGTGGAAGAGACGCTTGAGGCGCTTGATACCTCTCTCAAACGGCAGAACCCGAGTCCGATTTCGAAGAAAGTCGCCAATATCGAGGACGTGTCGGACGCGCTGGCAGAGTTGGATCGGTTCAACCTCACCCGGACACCGAATTTTGAACCGCGCCGCAACCCGGCAGTGCCGACCTATGTCATGGGGGCCGAAACGCCGCTTTTGTTCATGCCGATGCGGTCGGGGCCGGAGACGCAAGTGAAAGCGTGGATGGCAGCGCTCGACGGCGTATCCGTGGATGACTTGCCGACCAAGGGCAATCAGAAAGACCTGCGCATCTGGCGTCGCAACAATAAAGGGCACCGCACCTTTACCGTATTGCGTCACCCGGTGGCACGGGCGCATGCCGCGTTCTGTCGTCGGGTGCTATCGATCGAAGAAGGGAGTTTCGCGGCAATCCGCAAGTCCCTACGTAAGCTCTATAAGGTGCCGCTTCCGGATGGGGCGCCGGGGGCGGGATATGATCTCGACGCGCATCGAGAGGCGTTTCTTGGCTATCTCGCCTTCGTGAAGGCGAATCTTGCCGGGCAAACAAGTATTCGAATCGATGGGCATTGGGCGACGCAGTCGGCGATTCTCAAGGGGTTCGGAGAGCTTTGCTTTCCCGATGTCATCGTGCGCGAGGAAGACATGGAGAGCTATCTTCCGGCATTGGCGATGCAAGTTGGCCATATGGGGCCGCCGGACCCCGAAGAGGCCGGTGCGGACGAGCCGTTTTCATTGGATGCGGTCTATGATGACGAGATCGAGGCTTTGGTTGCCGACATCTATCAACGCGACTACCTGAACTTCGGATTTGATCGCTGGCGCTAGTGCCGGTTTAGGCGGCTTGAACGTTCTGGGATTCGGTCAGAATCGAATAGAGCGTCTGTGTTTCCTGATTGGCGCGCAGCTTGGCGCAAATCGCATTCTCACGCAGAGTCCGAGAGACAAGAGCGAGCGCCTTCAGGTGCTCCACGCCGGCGTCTTCCGGTGCGAAGAGGGCGAAGGCGATGTCGACCGGCTGACGGTCGACAGCGTTGAAATCAACGGGTTTTTCAAGGCGCACGAAAGCACCGACCACAGAGCTGAGGCCTTCTAGGCGGGCATGGGGCAGGGCAACGCCATGTCCCACGCCGGTTGGACCGAGGTTTTCACGCTCAAGAAGAGCCTCCACAACACGGGACGCATCGAGGCCATAGGCCGACTCGGCCACCTCTCCGATCGCATGCAAAAGACGCTTCTTGCTCGAGGCGGACGAAACAACTTTGACCGCCTCGGGCTTGAGGATTTTCGACAGATCCATAATGCCAATTTCTCCGGGCAGGGCGTCTCGCCGCTACCGCTTGTCCTTATGGATCGATCCAGCCGATATTGCCGTCTTCACGGCGATAGACCACGTTCAATCCGTTTTTTGCCTCGTTGCGGAAAACGACGACAGGCACACCTGCGAGCTCCATCTGCATCACGGCCTCGCCGACACTAAGCGATGGAATTTTGGTTTCCATCTCGGCGATGATCATGGGCTGGAGCGTATCGGGCTCTGCCTGCTCGGATTCCCCTTCTGAGGCGAGGATATACGAGGACGCGCCCAAGAGTTCAACCGGTTCCGCGCGCTCCTTGTGATGGTCCTTCAATCGGCGCTTGTATCGCCGGAGTTGCTTTTCCATTTTTTGAGCACAACCGTCGAAAGCGCCGTAAATCTCAGTCGCGTGCGCCTTGGCCTGAGCGGTCAGACCTGTGGAGAGGTGAACGGTTGCCTCACATACAAATTCATGTGCGCTTTTGGAAAAGACGATGTTGGCATCGGTCGGGCGCTCGGCGTATTTCGATACGACGGCGCTTAGCTCGTCCTTCACATGAGTCTGAAGGGCATCACCGATGTCGATTTGTTTTCCGGTAATCTGATAGCGCATCCTGTTTTCCTTTTCTTTGACATGACGGCCCGAACCACGGGCGACAAGCGAGCGTGATTGTTCAGGTTCGTATGCTGGGATAGGACATTTTCGTTGCTTGCCCGCCATCGGGCCTTTGGAAAGGCCGCACGAGATAGCAGTGCGAGTCCGAAAATGTCATAGGAGTATTTGACGCCCTCGGGCGGGGGATTGTCAATGATCCATCACAAGATTCAGCGGCACATTCCCGCGCAATTGACCGAGTCAGGAGATGCGGAAATTGTCGCCGAGATAGACGCGGCGCACGTTTTCGTTCTCGACCACGTCATCCGGCGTCCCGGACATGAGCACCTTGCCGTCATGAAGAATATAGGCGCGGTCGACGATCTCGAGCGTCTCGCGCACGTTGTGATCGGTGATGAGCACGCCGATGCCGCGTTTCTTGAGGTCTGCCACGAGATGGCGAATATCGCCGACCGAAATGGGGTCCACACCGGCAAAGGGCTCGTCGAGGAGAAGATAGCTCGGGTCGGCGGCGAGGCAGCGCGCGATTTCAACCCGGCGGCGCTCCCCGCCGGAGAGCGCAAGGGCAGGCGCGCGGCGCAGGTGCTCGATCGAGAATTCAGACAGAAGCTCTTCGAGGCGTTCGCGTCGTTTGTGGCGATCTTTCTGCGTGATATCGAGAATGGCAGTGATGTTTTCCTCGACCGTGAGGCCGCGGAAGATCGACATCTCTTGCGGAAGATAGCCGATGCCAAGCTTGGCGCGGCGATACATCGGGAGATGTGTGACATCGCGTCCGTCGAGCGTCACACGTCCGCCTTCCGGCATGATGAGGCCGGCGATGGCGTAGAACGTTGTGGTCTTACCGGAACCGTTGGGGCCGAGCAGGGCAACCACCTCGCCACGGTTCAGCACCATAGAGAAGTCGCGGATCACCGTGCGCTTGCGATAGCTCTTGCGCAGATTGTCGACCCGAAGGCCGGAGGCGCTCTCGGTCACAGTCAAATCGGGAGATGCCATCAATTGTCCTCGGTCCGCATAATCGTTTTTACACGGCCTTCCATCTGGGCGGTGCCGGTCTCGAGATTGACGGTCATTCTCTGGGATTGGAGCGTGTTCGTGCCTTGGGTCACGAGGACATCGCCCGTCATGACAACGATGCTGTCCTCGACTCTATAGACGGCGTCTTTTGATTCCGCAGCATCCGGGCCATCGACGAGAAGCACGCCGCCAAAGCCTTCGAGCCGCGCAATGCCAGAGTTCGAATCGTTGTAGAACACGTGCACCTCGGGGGCAGACATCCGCATGGTGCCCTGTTTGATCCGCACATTGCCTCGAAATATCGCCGTGCCGTTCTCTTGATCCACAGAGAGCGAGTCTGCATTTACCTCGACCGGAAGATCCGAATTTTCCTGCGAAGTCCCGAAGGCGACCTCGAACCCTTGGGCTAGGGTGGCGGAGGGGAGGGCAAGAGCAAGGGAAATGAAGAAAACTTTGATGAAAGACACGGGCGACCTCGATTAATCCACGGGCTCATATATCAATTTCACACCCTCGGAGAAAAACAAAGTGGTTTCTCCGGTGGCCTGGTCCTCTGTCACCTCAAGGCGACCAGCAGTTAGATCGCCGCCGGGGCCGGTGCTATGGACTGTGCCGGGCGAGAGGAGTCTGCCGTCTCGCATGTGCGCGATAAGCTCTTGAGAGCGGATATCATACCCTGCCGAGCTTTTGATCTGAACATCACCCAGCAGTGTGGCGATGTGATTTCCGTTGTCGATCTCGGCCGTTTCCGAGGTCATGTTGATGCGAGAGCCATCGGTAAAGTCGATACGGGCGTCCATCTTCGTGGCGGATGACCGGGTCGGGTCTTCGAGGTTGGGACGCGCGGACTCTGCTGCAAAAGCAACGAGATGCCCTGCTGTTGTGCGTCCAGAAAAGAACGGGGCGGTGATCTGTTGTTCGCGGGCGCGCTGAGCGAGATCGACCTCTGCAAATGGGATGGAGGCGGTGCTGTCGGTGATCCGGTTGGAGACGAGAAAGAGCGTCGAAAGCAAGCCGAGCGCAATCAGCGGCAGGGCGACCTTGAGGATGGCGACAAGCCGGGAGTATGTCATCCCAACGCGGACCATCTCAGCCAAGCCCAACCCTCAGGCAGTCATGGATATGCAAGAGGCCGAGCGGTGCGCCATCGCTTTGCGGGTCAATCACGAAGACGCAGGTGATCTTGCGCGCGTTCATCAGCGCAACCGCCTCTTCGGCAAGTGCCTCTGGCGGAATGGTTTTCGGGGCGCGGGTCATGACTTCGCGCGCGCTGTGATCGAGAAGGCCGTCCATGTGACGACGCAAGTCACCGTCGGTGATAATTCCGGCGAGGGCGCCGTTTGCATCGGTGACGCCAACAACCCCAAAACCTTTCTGGCTAATCTCGAGAAGCGCGTCGGCCATCGATGTGTCCTCGGACACCAGCGGCAACGCGCTCTCCTTGTGCATCAGGTCACTGACACGGGAAAGCTGAGCGCCGAGTTTGCCACCAGGGTGGAACTCGCGAAAATGTTCGGGCGTGAAGCGGCGGTGCTCCATGAGGGCGATCGCGAGGGCATCGCCAAGCGCAAGTGTCATTGTGGTCGAGGACGTAGGCACGATCCCAGAACCGCAGGCTTCTTCGGCGGGCGGCAGGATCAGGCCCACGTCCGATTGCTTGATTAGGGTCGAGCCGGGCCGGCTTGCGACGCCGATCATCGGGATGTTGAAGCGGCGGGTATAGGCAATGACATCTGCGAGTTCCGGCGTTTCGCCCGAGTTCGACAAAACAAGTGCGACGTCGCCCTGGGCCATCATGCCAAGATCACCGTGCGAGGCTTCGGCAGGGTGCACGAAATGAGCGGGGGTGCCAGTCGAGGCAAGGGTTGCGGCGATCTTGCGGGCGATGTGGCCGGATTTCCCCATACCCGACACAATGATCCGGCCTTTGGCCGAGAGCATGGTTTCCACGGCCTTGTCGAAATCCCCGTCGAGACCTTCGCCGAGCTGGCGCAGGGCGTCTGCTTCGGTGGCGATCACGCGGCGGGCGGTGTCGAGGAATGCGTGCGAATGGGTCATCAGTGTGCGAAGATATCTTGCTCGGGCCAGCCCGCGAGATCGAGCTTCGCGCGCATGGGCAGGAAATCAAAACAGGCCTGCGCCATCTCTGTGCGGCCTTCCCGGTCGAGGCGCTTGTTCAACTCGTCGCGCAACTGGTGCAGGTAGAGCACGTCGGAGGCGGCGTAGTCGAGTTGTGCATTGGTCAGGGTTTCGGCTCCCCAGTCGCTCATCTGCTGCTGTTTGGAGATGTCGACGCCAATAAGTTCCTGAAGAAGGTTCTTGAGACCGTGGCGATCCGTGTAGGTGCGGATGAGCTTGGACGCGATCTTGGTGCAATAGACCGGCGCGGTGAGGGCGCCAAAGGCGTTATACATCGCGGCGATGTCAAAGCGGCCGAAGTGAAACAGCTTGAGCACGTTCGGATCTTCGAGCATGCGGCAGAGATTGGGCGCCTCGGTCTGGCCCTTGGCGACCTGCACAAGATGGGCGTTCCCGTCACCGCCCGACATCTGGATCACGCAGAGCCTATCGCGATGGGGGTTGAGCCCCATTGTTTCGCAATCGATGGCCACAACAGGGCCAAGGTCGAGATCGTCGGGAAGATCGTTCTGATATAGGTGGTTCGCCATCTCAATGCCTCGGAATAACCGGATAGAGAGGACTTACGGGTTTCGTGTCGCCGTTTCAATGACAGATGGCGATACGGCAGCGCCGGAATTGCCGCGTCGCGAGAGAGAAAGACAGCGGATTCCTATGCGTTCTTGAGGTGTTGGGGGTGTTGGTGCTTGACGATTGTGGGATCGCAATGCGCGTGCCTCAGGCCTCTGAAAGGGGCAGCCGGACAATGAAAGTTGTGCCGCGATCAGGGTTCTTGCGGTAGGAGATCGATCCACCGAGCGCCTCCATGATCCGCTTGGAGATATTCATCCCAAGCCCTGTGCCACCAATCTGTCGCGTGTCGGACGAGTCGATCTGGGTAAAGCGGTCAAAGACCTTGTCATAGTCTTCTTCGGATAGGCCGATGCCCTTGTCGCTAAAGAGAATGTCGACATGGCTCTGGCCGACTTCGGTGCGGACGTCGACCGTGCTATCTGCGGGTGAGAACTTAGCGGCGTTTGACAGGATGTTGGAGAAAACCTGTTGCAGGCGGGCGCGGTCGCTGTTGACCCAGACGGACCCTGCTGGCGGGTTGAAATCGACCTGCACGTTTAGCCGTGAGGCGAAGGGCTCGTTGTCGGACACGGATTGTTCGATGGTTTCGCCGAGGTCGAGCGTTTCCGTTTCAAAGGTCACACGGCCGCTTTCGACGCTTTGCAGGTCGAGGATTTCGTTGATCAGTGTGAGCAGGCGGGTGCAATTCCTCTGTGCCACCTTGAGGGTCTTGCTCACTTGATCCGGTAGCTCTCCAAGAATGCCGGAGTTCACAAGGTCCACCGATCCTTTGATTGAGGTCAGGGGCGTGCGCAATTCATGGCTCATTGTCGAGACGAATTCCGTCTTGGCGCGATAGGCCATCTGCGAGTTCTCATGCTCGACACGCAGTTGCCGCATCTGGGCAACTTGCGTCCTGTAGAGCTGCAGGTAGTGGCGCGAGCTGTCGATGATGAAGAAGAGCACGAAAAGGCTCGTGAAGAGTTGTGCCCAGAGCTCCGATTTCAGCGGCGCATCGGTTAGCACGATGTCGCGGATCGGGATGTAGAGAAACGTCGCGCCGTAAATCAGAAGGCGGATCGTTAGAACGGATTTGAGCTGATGGTTGTTCATCGCCGCGAACAGGGCGGCGGCGAATAGGAAGAACAGTGGCATGAAGTGAGTCGTGTGCCCCTGAAGCACCGCAATACCGATCGCATAGCCTGAAATGACCGAGGCACTAAGAATGGTGCCGATATAAATCTGCCACATGAAACGCTTCTCGGTGGAGCGGTCCTTGCCGTTCCAATTCAAGGCGCGCTTAAAAACCCAGCAGTCATAGATTTCAGAAGTCAGCACGAAAACAAGCACGCCAAGCGCGAGCCAGACATCATAGTAGAAGGCCGCCAAAGCAAGGGCGGCGCCGAAGATGATCTGTCGCTGCCAGATCAGGTCAATGCCGACCTGACAATAGTCTTTGATCTGGCGCGCCAATAGTGCCTGGTCGCTGCTCGTCTGATCCATCACGTCCTCAGTTCTCGCCTGCTCACGAAGTCCCATCTAGTTGGGTTGACCTGTTGGTAAACAATTTGCGTGTCGCGAACTGCAACGGCAACACGTTTCTCGGGAAAGGGCATTCTTCACACACGTTTAAATTGCTAACTTGGCGACAATGTGTCAACTCTAAGGAGATTGTTGACGAAGTTGGGTGAGCGGCTGGGGCGTCAAATGGAGCGAGTGGTTGATTCTCGAAGTCGAAAGGCGAGTCGGGTCTTTCCTGAGCTTGTGCCGCAGCACGAGCTAGACCGCCGATCTTCGGCAGGTCTTCTAAAGAAATGGGTCAATAGCTATGGCTACCGCAAGAAGCGGGTCCGGAAGCCTGACGAGGTGCCCGAAGCGCACGACTCTCGGGAGTACACGACAACGGTCCTCTCGATGAAGAATGTCCATAGATATGGCGATCTGCTCGTGAAGTATTTGCAGGCGCGCCGCGAGGTGTTCATCGTGCAGAAGGGCTGGCAGTTGCCCGAGACCGACGGGATGGAGTTCGATCAGTACGATACGCCGCTGGCCCGATGGATTGTCGTGCATGATCAGGACGTTATTCTTGGCGGCGCACGGATCTCACCGACCACCGCGGAGTGCGGAAACCATAGTTACATGCTGCGCGACGCCCAGCTTGGCCAACTCAAGGGGCTGCCGTTCGACATGCTCTATGACGAGGCCCCGGTGCGTGACGATGTGTGGGAGGCGACGCGTCTATTCGTGACCGATCAAGTCCCGGCGAAAGATCGGGCGTTGGTGCAAAGTGCGCTGATGAAAGGGATGGCTGCGGCGGCGCGGTCGGTCGGCGCAACGCATGTGATCGGGATCGTGCCGGCCGTGTTCCGGCGTTGGCTCAAGCGGATCGATATGGAGGCGACGGCGGTCGGTCCAGTGATGAAGATCGAAGGGGACCGCGTTCAGGCCGCATTGATGAAAGTCTAGCGTCAGAACCGACCTGATCCATCTGCGATTAGAATACCCAAGGTTGTATTCAGCTTCTCGTTCTCTTTTGGCGAGGAGTGGATCGTACCTATTGCCGCAATCCTTCTCTTGAGCGCCCCATTTTGGGCCAATTTCTCCCCTAGGTTGTCCCTTGGCCAATTCAAGACGGAGGCGACATGAGGTTCCTCGCCGTAGACGACGACCCGAACTTTCTTGAGGTTCTAAAGAGCTTCATGAAACAGGACGCGCAGCATGAACTGCACACTGTGACTTCGGCCGCCGAGGCCTTGAAGATCGTGCGGGATACGCCGGGTTCTTTCGATGCGTTCTTCCTCGATATTCTCATGCCCGAGATGAACGGGGTCGCGCTATGTGCAGAGTTGCGCACCATGAAGCCGCTGCGCGATGTGCCGATGTTCATGCTGACGGCGGTCGCGGACCGACATCTCATCAATGACGCATTTGCCTCTGGCGCGACAGATTACATCACCAAACCGCTTGACCCCGAAGAGCTCCGTTCGCGGCTTTCCATGGCGGCCCGTATCCATGAGGAGATCCAGATCGCCGCGGCCGCCGACCGCTTGCAAGAGGGCGAAAGATGCTATCCGCGGGTGATAGATTTTGATGCCCCTGTGCCACTTCGGGGCCAGAAAAACGCGATCGAATACCTCGCCCTTGAAAACTACCTTATGACGCTCGACAGGCGAGGGCTTATTGCGCACGCGGCCTTTGGTATTCACTTTGAGACCGCTTCGCAGATCTATGTTCGGTCCGAGTCCTCTGGCTTCTTTGAGGCGCTGGACGAGGTGACGACAGCGATTGCCAAGGGGCTCGAGGCGCAGAGGTTCATGTTTACCTATGCTGGCGCGGGGGATTTCATCGTGGTGACCCTGCGGCGCGGGACGATCAACATGGCCGCTCTTGAGGCGGAGATCAATGCGACCCTTGCCAAGTCCTATATTCGCTATGCCGTGAAAGACCTTCCGACGCCGCGCGTGCGGGTTGGCAATCAGGTGCGCAATGGCCTTTTCGGAGAGCGGCGCGCCAATGTCATCCTGCAACAGGCCATTCGCAAAGCGCAGGTCGCAGGCACGCCGAGCCTTTCGGAGGAGAAACACCTCTTCCTGCTGCGCGAAGCGATGAAGCAGTAGGGCGCACACGATTGCATGCCAAGCTGTGTTCAGAGTGCAGGATATTCTAGGGAAGAAATGGTGCCCAGAAGAGGCATGGAGAACCGAACTCGCCTGACTCCAAAACATCTCACAGTGTCCACTTAACTCAATAAAACATGACCATGAAGGCCTGCTTTATCTTGCTGCGTCTCACGGCATCGCTTACAGCTTGGGGGATCAATTGGAGGATAGTATGCGCGCATTCAATAAACTCCCGAGTAACGCAGCGGCCTCCCTGCCCGCAGGAAAGCATGAAGATGGCGGCGGTTTGCGCCTAGTCAAGAAAGCTGATGGTGGCGGCCAGTGGGTCTATCGCTACAGTCTGCACGGCAGGCGGCGAGAAATGGGCCTTGGACCGATCCCCGCTGTTTCACTCAAAGCCGCGCGGGAAGAAGCTGCAAAGTGGCGCGCGCGAGTAGCTATGGGGTACGATCCGATTGCCGAACGCGACAAAGAACGCGCCAACCGTCTCGGCGGACTATTCAAAGAAGTCGCCCTTGATGCGTTCGAGGCGCGGAAAGCCGAACTGAAGGATGACGGCAAGGCTGGGCGCTGGCTCTCCCCTCTTGAGCAGCATGTTTTCCCCAAACTGGGCAAAGTGCCTATCGCCCAAATTACTCAGAGGGACATCCGCGACTGCCTCGCTCCGATCTGGCACACAAAAGCCGCGACAGCGAAGAAGGCGATCAACCGGCTAAACGTCGTCTTCAAGCACGCAGCGGCGCTTGAACTGGATGTGGACATACAAGCCGTAGGCAAAGCCCGCGAACTACTCGGGAAACAGCGGCACAAAGAAACGCATATTCCAGCGATGCCTTGGCAAGATGTACCTGAATTCTATCACAGCCTTGAAGAACCGAGCGTGGCGACACTAGCCTTGCGCCTCTTGATCCTCACGGGGGCACGCTCCGGCCCGATCCGAATGCTTAAGCTGGATGATATCGAGGGCGACGTGTGGACCATTCCAGCGGAAGACATGAAGGGCCGCGTCGGTGCGGTTGAGGATTTTCGGGTGCCCCTTTCGTCTGAGGCGCAAAACGTGATCGAAGCCGCACTGCCATTTGCTCGCAACGGTTTTCTTTTCTGGAATCGGAAGAACGTGATCAGCGATATGGCGATGGCGGCAATCATGAAACGGCGCGGCCTTGAGGCCCGCCCACACGGCTTTCGCACAAGCCTTCGTGAATGGCTCGCCGAATGCACCACTGCGCAACATGAGGTGGCTGAAATGGTCTTGGCCCACAAGACCGATAGCAGCGTCGTGCGCTCTTATCGCCGGACCGATTTTCTTGACCAGCGCCGTCCATTGATGGAACGCTGGGCACAACACTGCTGTGGGCAGGATGGTCAGGTTGTGAGGATGGTTTCGCAATGAGGGATGGGGAACGGGATGATTTCGGCGAAGTTTTTGACCGAATACTTGCCGACCTAAAATCCGCCCTCGTGAAGCTTGAGGTACCCGGCGGCCCAAAGATAACCAACCAACATCAGAGACTAATTTCGCATAGCCATGAGGCCCCTTGGGAAACAAGCAAAGAAGCCAATGAAATAGAGGATATTCTCGCGGAGTGCGAAGAGTCCCTAGAGTCTGTAAACAAGAAAATCAACGACCTGTCCGCAAGCACTCAAAGTTGGCTAGATTGGAACTCCGCACTACGCAGCTCAATCCAAGAAGACTGCTTCGAGGCGGGCATGGAGTTTCCTTTTCCAAGTTATCTCTGTTTCCAAGCGGGAATGGCAGGCGAACTCCAAGCAGACCTCCGCGACCTACGCGAGAAAATCATCAAAGCCCGCCAGACCAATCCGCTCCTAGGAGGCACCCGTGGGAAACGCGGCCGCCCCACTCAAGTTGACGCCAATCAACTCGCCGTCGCGGTTGGGGAGATTTTCATGGAGTTGCAAGGAAAACTCCCGACCTTTGGCAAGGATCAAGACGACGAGCCTTCAACGCCCTATTGCCGTGCGGTCGATGAGGTGTTCAGGGTGCTAAACATTAAATCCGCAGCGGATGGCGTAAGTCGGGCTAGCTTTCGAGGGCCTTGCGAGCGGGCTATTGAAGTGCTGAAAGAAAAGGAGCGGCGAAGTGCTAGATAGCATAGCGCGCATAGTTAAAAAGGACGGGAAGCCGACCTTAGCTGCGGGTGCAGAAAGAACTTTGAGATACCGCAAAAGCGGACCTTCAATGCCGAGCGCTCTGATCGGTCTTCTTTCGGAATGGTTCTTCAGGGAAGCAGAAGTTCGCTGCGGTTGCGAAGTCGGCAGAGCCCGTCTAGCTAATCGCGCCGGTTGAGCAAAATTCTATGGCGCGTCGGGTGATCCGCCCCACTTGAGTGGTCCAATTTGATTGTTAGTGCATGATCGGCCTTTGGTCCATCTGGATGATGGTTTCGGGGGCCGGTGGGCGATAGCCCAGAGCACTGTGGGGTCGTTTCGTATTGA
>NZ_JAKVRD010000011.1 GCF_022814865.1 Shimia aestuarii
TTCCGAAACTCCCGAACCTCAGTCCGTCGCCCCGTCTGGCGTCCCGTTGTGCGCCTCAGCGCCGCCGGTGAGGGGGTATTTACGGATAACACCAAACACCCGCAACCCCTTTTTCGCAATTTCGTCATCTTTTTTTGAATTTTCTGATTTTTCCCATGTTTTGAGGGGGTTGCACGCAATGCGTTTCAAAACCGGCCGCCATCACGCAAGAATGTTACCGCCTATCATGGGCCAGAAATGCTGCAGGTGCAGTTATCCACAGGGTTGCTCGGGAATGAGCGCCTCAGACGCCCGAGTCAGACCGGGAATCCGCCGGAATCGCGTGTCGGTATCACGTCGGTATTGCGTCTGTATCGCGTTGGTGGCGGATTCGGGGCGACAGATCGAGGCGACTCGGGTGTGGGGCCCGATCAAGGGCCCCACGGACCGAGTCAGGCAGCGCGCATGCGCCGGCGTCGGGGAATACGGCGCAGCGACAGAAGAAGAAGCACCGCGCCGAGATAGAGGAGCGGCTCGATCTGAAAGCCCTTCACCAGCAACACGTAATGCACCGCCCCTAGGATCGCGACGAGGTAGGTCAGTTTGTGCAGCGTGATCCACTTTCGCCCCAACCGCCGGACGGATGTGTTGTTTGACGTGATTGCAAGCGGCACCATGAGAAGGAACCCGGCCATGCCAATGGTGATATAGGGACGCTTCACGATGTCGGCCCAGACCTGCGAGGCGATCTGCACATCGAGGACGAACCACACGAGCAGATGCAGCGCGATATAGAAGAAGGTCAGCAGACCGAGCGCGCGGCGGAACTTCAGGATGTTCAAACCGACGAAACGGCGTAGCGGCGTCACCAGCAGCGTCACCAACAGGAGCTGAAGCCCGGCTTTACCGATTGCGTGCTCCAGCGCCTTGACCGGATCAACGCCAAGCGCCCCGGTCATCCCCTGATAGAGAAGCCAGACCGGATAAAGCACACCGAGTATATAGAGAGGCCATGTCGGCACGCGCCTCAGCCAGAGATTCAGGTGGTCAATCATGGCTCAGAAGTTCTTGGTCAGGTCCATGCCACTATAGAGAGATGCGACCTCTTTCTCGTAGCCATTGAACATGAGGGTCGGTTTGCGCTTGGCAAAGAAGCCGCCGCCGATGGGCCGTTCCGTTGCCTGCGACCAACGCGGGTGATCCACCTCCGGGTTCACATTACTATAGAAGCCATACTCGGCGGCGTTCGCCTTGTTCCAGCTTGTCGGCGGTTCGCTATCCGTCAGGGTGATACGCACAATCGACTTGATCGACTTGAAACCATATTTCCACGGCACCACGAGACGGATCGGCGCGCCATTCTGGTTCGGGATCGGTTTGCCATAGATACCCGTCGCCATGAGGGTCAACGGGTGCATTGCCTCATCAAGGCGCAATCCCTCGACATAAGGCCATTCAAGAACCGGGAAGCGTTGGCCCGGCATTTCCTCGGGGCGCACGAGGGTTTCAAAGGCTACATACTTTGCCCCCTCTTTGACCCCGGCCATATCGAGAAGATCGGCAAGCTCGAACCCGTTCCACGGCACGACCATCGACCACGCCTCGACACAGCGGAAGCGGTAGATGCGTTCCTCGATCGTCATCTTCGCGAGAATGTCGCCCAAGGCATACGAACCGGGCCGTTCCACCATGCCGTCGATCTCAATGCTCCACGGCTCAGTGGTCAGGCGGTCGGCATATTTGAGCGGGTCGCCCTTGCCGGTGCCGAACTCATAGAAGTTGTTGTAGCTCGTGATTGCTTTCTCGTCCGACGGCTCGAGCGTTTCGGCGCGCGCAGCTGGGGCGGCCAGCCCGGCAAGCCCGACACCGGCCAGCCCGGCGATGATTTGGCGTCGATTCATGAAGAGCGACTCGGGCGTCACATCCTCTTGGGTCAGGTCGGGGGTCCAGCGTTTGGCCATGGTCTATCCTCTTTGGTTTCTAAAAGAGGTATCGCCCCAGCCCGCCAAAGCCAAAGCACAGGTTCTCACGTTGGCGGGAGGGAATTGTAACTTGGATAGATCTTGTTCATCGGCACGGACCGACCATTCGGCTGCACGAGGCGCACGTGGCGGCGGCGCATCTGGCGCGGTTCGGATACGCCAACGGAATGAGCGATGGTCTCCACTTCCTTGATGACCGCCTTGGCATAGCGCGCGACCCGCTTGTATTTACGTTCGACCACGAGCCCCTTTTGCAGACGTTCGTCATGCGTGGTGATCCCTGTCGGGCAGGTGTTCTTGTTGCACTTGAGCGCCTGGATACAGCCGAGAGAGAACATGAAACCACGCGCCGAGGTCACGAAATCCGCTCCCGCCGCGATGGCCCATGCCACATCGCCGGGATTGACCAGCTTGCCCGAGGCGATGACGCGGATGCGGTCATGCAGGTGGAATTCATCGCGCAGATCGACGATCAGCGGCAGCGCCTCTCGCACGGGCATCCCCACCAGATCAATCAGCGGCATGGGCGCGGCCCCGGTGCCGCCTTCGCCGCCATCAATGGTAATGAAGTCCGGCGCCATATCCGAGCCACGCCGGTCAATCGTCTCGAACAATCCACGCATGGCGTCTTCGGAACCCGCGACCGTCTTGATGCCGACCGGCTTGCCTGTGACCTCGCGAATATGGGCGATCATGTCGAGCAGGTGATCGAAGGTGTCGATCTCCTTGTGGCGGTTTGGCGAGATACCGTCCTGTCCAACGCGCAGGCCGCGGATCTCGGCGATCTCTTCGGTCACCTTGGCGCCGGGCAGGATACCGCCCTTGCCGGGCTTGGCCCCTTGGGCGAGTTTGATCTCGAACATGCGGATTTGCGGATGGGCCGCGACGGCGCGCAGTTTCTCATCCGAAAGGCCGCCGTGTTCATCGCGCACGCCGAATTTCGCGGTGCCGATTTGAAACACGAGGTCACAGCCCGCAGCGAGGTGAAACGGTGACACCCCACCCTCGCCCGTGTTGAGCCAGACGCCCGCCTCTTTCGCGCCTTGGGCCAGCGCCTCGACAGCGGGGCGCGAGATCGCCCCATAAGACATGCCGGAGATATTGAAGAAGGACGGCGCGAGGAAAGGCGCGCGCGCGGTCGGCCCGATCAAAAGCGGTTCGGTCGAGGCGAATTGATCGTCGAGCGGCGGAAAGGGGTCGTTGACGAAGATCGTCGTGCCCACGACGCTCAGGTTGCGGGTTGATCCGAAAGCCACGGTATTGCCCTTGCCCTCGCCCGCCCGCGTGACCCAGTCGCGCTGTGCCCGGTTGAAGGGGAGTTCCTCACGGTCCATGGCAAAGAAGTACTGACGGAAGAATTCCCCGAGCGTCGAGAACCAATGTCGGAAGCGCCCGATGAGCGGGTAGTTGCGGCGGATCGCGTCGCCTTTCTGGACCCGGTCGATGATGAAGAGCGCCAGCGCCACCATCAGCAGCAGCCCAACCAGACCCACGAAAATCAGACCGAGAAACTCGACGATATGAAAGGCGCCGCCGACAGACATATTCAAAACTCCTGATGTTTTGTTTGATCCGCAGCCCTGTCCCATGTATCAAGGGCGCAAACCTGTATGTGTTAAGAGTGCGGTGTCTATTGGCGCGCCGCAAGGGAAAGTATTTCGGGAGGACCACATGAAGACATTTTTCCTGGCCATCGCGCTGGCCATTGGCGCGACGCTTGCTGCGGCGGAGGAGACCGCGGTGACCTATACGGTCGACCAAGACTATGACGACGTCATCTTCGGCCTTGAAAGCGCGATCACCGATGAGGGGCTTCTGATCGACGCCGTGAACCATGTCGGCGCGATGCTCGAACGCACTAAGGAGGATGTCGGGGGAACACAGACCGTATTCCTCAAGGCAGAGGTCTTTAGCTTCTGCTCGGCCACGCTCTCGCGGAAAGTTATGGAAGCGGACCCGATGAACCTCCAGTTCTGCCCCTATGGCATCTTCGTCATGCAGACCCCGGAAAACCCCGAGCAAACCACCATCGGCTACCGCATCATGCCGGAAGGGCCGATGAAAGAGGTCGAGGCTCTGCTTGAGAAGATCGTGCAGGGCGCGATTGAGATGTGAGGCGGGGGAGTAGGCCCGTTAGAAAGCGCCGTTGGTCGGAGACGATCAGCGGCGTTTTTTTACGGAGCAAGGAAATAGCAGGCTTTAGACACGAGGTAAGGGTTCACCACACGGTCATTCTTTCCGTAGGTAGGAACTTTCGAGAGCCTAAGAGCCGCCGGAAAGCCACTTCAACTTTGTCGCGAAGGTCGTAGAACTCTTCCATGCTGATGTTGTTGATCTTGAAGCCGTCGTTGGGATCGGCGTGTGCCAGAAGGCTGACACCGACCACATACGAATAGATATCAAAGGCTATGCCTTTGATATCTTGGCTCGCCGACTCCACCGCGAGTGCGTTTAGCGCGTCGGAAAGCTCGTGGAAGAGATAGTGGTCCCAGACACCCTCCTCGTGCAGCCGGCCCACGAACGAACCAGCCGAGTAATGTGGGCTAGTAACTGAATTCTGGCCGATAATGATTAGTGCTTCATGCGTGTCCATGCTCGGACGTTAGAGCAATGGAGTTTTCCCGGCAACGACCGCGCAATGGGCTAGGAACCACCACAAGCTGCGTTGCATTCACAGGGCCGCTCAAGCCCATTCAAACTCATTCATGCCACCCCGCCCCCCAAACAAAAACACCCCCGCAGAACCCTGCGGGGGTGTTCTAGATTCAGGCCTCAAGCGACCTATCTTCTCTTAATGCACCACGGCATCGTCCGGTTTGGGGCGATTGCTCGCGCCGATGCGGTCGCCGATGATGAGGCCATCGGCGCCGGCGCTGACGGGGACGGTGTCGCCGTCGAGGATCTCGCCGCCGAGGAGCATTTCGGCCAGCGGGTTCTGCAAGGCGCTTTGGATCACGCGCTTGAGCGGGCGGGCACCGAAGACCGGGTCATAGCCCTCATCGGCCAGCCATTTGCGCGCGTCCGCGTCGAGGGAGATCTCGATCTTGCGCGATGCGAGACGCTTCTTGAGGCGGGCAAGCTGAATATCCACGATACCGTCCATATCCCCACGGCCAAGACGGTCGAAGATGATCGTCTCGTCGAGGCGGTTGAGGAATTCCGGGCGGAAATGGGCGCGCACGGCGTCCATCACATCGCGCTTGGCCTCGCTCGCATCGGCCCCATCCGGCAGCCGCGACAGCGCCTGTGCCCCGAGGTTCGAGGTCAGGATGATGAGCGTCTGCTTGAAATCGACCGTGCGGCCCTGACCATCGGTCAGCACACCATCGTCCAGGACCTGCAACAGCACGTTGAACACGTCCGGATGCGCCTTTTCGACCTCATCGAAAAGGACGACCTGATAGGGGCGACGGCGCACCGCTTCGGTGAGCACCCCACCCTCGTCATAGCCGACATAGCCCGGAGGCGCGCCGATCAGGCGGGCAACCGAATGTTTCTCCATGAACTCGGACATGTCGATACGCACCATCGCGTTGTCGTCGTCAAAGAGGAACTCGGCCACGGCTTTGGTCAGCTCGGTCTTGCCAACACCCGTCGGCCCGAGGAACAGGAAGCTCCCAAGCGGGCGGTTCTCGTCGTTAAGCCCGGCCCGTGCGCGGCGCACGGCATTGGCGACGGCGGTCACGGCGGCATTTTGGCCGATCACGCGAGCATGAAGGTCGTCTTCCATGCGCAGGAGTTTCTCGCGCTCGCCTTCGAGCATCTTGGAGGTCGGGATACCCGTCCAACGCTCCACCACGGCAGCGATCTGCTCGGGGCGCACGGCCTCTTCGACCGTGACGCCATCTTCCTGCGCCTCGGCCTCGGAGAGCTGTTTCTCAAGCTCGGGGATCACGCCATAGGACAGCTCCCCCGCCTTGCCGAGATTGCCTTCGCGCTTGGCGATGTCGAGTTCGGCGCGCGCCTGGTCGAGTTTTTCCTTGAGATCACGCGCGGAGGCGAGCTTATCGCGCCCGGCCTGCCATTGTGCCGTCATCTCGGCGGATTTCTCCTGAAGATCGGCGAGGTCTTTCTCGAGTTTCTCGAGCCGGTCTTTCGACGCGGTGTCGTCCTCGACCCGAAGCGCCTCAGCCTCGATCTGTTTCTGCAGGATTTCGCGGTCCAGCGCGTCGAGTTCTTCCGGCTTGGAATCCACCTCCATGCGCAGGCGCGACGAGGCCTCGTCCACGAGGTCGATCGCCTTATCCGGCAGGAAACGGTCGGTGATATAACGGTGCGAGAGCGTCGCCGCCGACACAAGCGCCGAGTCGGAGATGCGCACACCGTGGTGAAGCTCGTACTTCTCCTTGATGCCGCGCAGGATCGAGATCGTGTCCTCGACCGTCGGCTCGGCGATCATCACCGGTTGGAAGCGGCGGGCAAGGGCGGCGTCTTTCTCGACATATTTGCGATACTCGTCGAGCGTCGTCGCACCGATACAATGCAATTCCCCCCGCGCAAGCGCCGGTTTGATGAGGTTGGCCGCATCCATCGCGCCATCGGATTTGCCCGCGCCCACAAGCGTGTGCATCTCGTCGATGAAGAGGATGATCTGGCCCGCGGCCTCGGTCACTTCGGTGAGGACGGCCTTGAGGCGTTCCTCGAATTCACCGC
Source organism: Shimia aestuarii (assembly GCF_022814865.1). GTDB lineage: Bacteria > Pseudomonadota > Alphaproteobacteria > Rhodobacterales > Rhodobacteraceae > Shimia > Shimia aestuarii_A. The sequence continues at coordinate 6,615 of NZ_JAKVRD010000011.1, forward strand.
GGTATTTCGCACCAGCGATGAGCGCGCCCATATCAAGCGCGAGGAGTTTCTTGTTGCGCAGGGATTCGGGCACGTCGCCATTGATGATCCGAAGCGCCATACCTTCGGCAATCGCGGTCTTACCGACGCCCGGTTCACCAATGAGGACTGGGTTGTTCTTGGTCCGGCGCGACAGAACCTGCATGGCGCGGCGAATCTCGTCGTCGCGGCCGATGATCGGGTCGATCTTGCCCTGTTCGGCGGCCTCGGTCAGGTCACGCGCGTATTTCTTGAGCGCGTCATAGCCCTCTTCGGCGCTGGCCGAGTCGGCGGTGCGGCCCTTGCGAATATCGTTGATCGCAGAGTTGAGCGCCTGTGCGTTCACCGCGCCCGTCTCAAGCGCGTCCTTGGCCTTGGATTTGACCATGACGAGCGCCATGAGGATACGCTCCACCGGCACGAAACTGTCGCCCGCTTTCTTGGCGAGGGTCTCGGCCTCGGCAAGCACCTTGGCGGTTGTGTTGTCGAGATAGGTTTGCCCGGCATCGCCGCTCACCTGCGGGATCTTCCCAATGGCAAGGTCAACCGCTTCGCGGACCCGCTCGGGCGCACCGCCAGCGCGTTTGATAAGGTTGGCCGCGAGCCCCTGCTCGTCGTCCATCAGTGCTTTTAGAATATGCTCGGGTGCAAGCCGCTGATGGCTTTCCCGCATTGCAATGGTCTGCGCTGCCTGAATAAACCCGCGCGACCGTTCCGTGAACTTGCTCAAGTCCATGGTCTCTCTCCTTTTTACAAGCGCCCGCGTCCTGAAGCGCCCGCTTTGCGGCACGCCCCTTGTTTGGGCCTCGTATCTCATTTGGGCAATGCGTCACGTGGGTTCAAGACCCATGCGACAAAACCGTCCCACTAGACAAGCGCCGGGGCGTGGACGCAGACTAATCCTTATGTCCCGTCTAGCTGATATCCGAGCCAAGAGCCGTCTTCGTGACATCCTCGAGGGCCAGCCGCAGCATATCGGCATGGCGGTCTTCATGGCCTGCGGCGCGGTGTTTCTCCTGCGCGAAGGGTTTGGCCCGGATCAATACACCCCGCTCGGCCTCGATGCGGCGCGATGGGCGATGATCGGCATTGCCTTCGCGATCCTGCATCAGGTGATCGTGGCGATTGGCTTTCGCCTGCAACTACATTGCAACCTGCTGTCGCGGCTTTTCGGGCGCTGGGACATGGCGATCTGGGCGGCCCTGTTCATGCCGCTTCTTGTGGCGCGACCGGTCTTTGTCAGTCTGGTGGGATGGACCGATTCCGTCCCGATCACCGAGTCGCGTGGCGTCGAGATCGCGCTTGGCCTCGCGCTCCTGGCCCCGGCGATCTGGGGGATGCATTCGGTTCTGGTGCATTTCACCATCCCTCGCGCCTTTGGCGGGGATCACTTTCGTGACGAGATCGCCGCCCTACCGCTCGTGAGCAAGGGCGTGTTCCGCTACGTGGACAATGCAATGTACGGGGTCGTCTTCCTTGGGCTATGGGGAATCGCGCTTCTCTTCGGGTCTTGGAACGCCCTCATCCTCGCCGCGTTTCAACACGCTTATATCTGGGTGCATATGTATACGGTCGAAGGCCCCGACATGGCGTGGATCTATGGAGACAGGGTTGAAGCGGAATCGGAACAGGGCTAAGCAACGGCGAGCCACAGGAGCCTTCCCATGACCGCAGATGACCGCCTGATTGTCGCCCTCGACGTGCCCAACGCGCTTGAGGGCTTGAAGCTTGCCGAGACGATCGGCGATGCCGTGTCCTTCTACAAGATCGGCCTTGGCATGCTGACCGGCGGGGGCCTCGCGCTCGCCAACGAACTCAAGCAGGATCATGGCAAGCGCATCTTCCTCGACATGAAGCTCTTCGATATCGGTGCGACGGTGGAGAACGCGGTGCGCGGACTGACGCAGTTTGATCTCGATTTCCTGACCGTGCATGGCGACCCATATGTCGTGAAGGCCGCCAAGGAAGGCGCGGCGGGCAAGGATTTGAAAATCCTTGGCGTGACCATCCTGACCTCGCTTGACCGGAATGACCTTGATGGCGCGCTTATCAAGGATGGCGATATCCGCGATCTCGTGCAGGAACGCGCGGGCAAGGCGTTCGAGGCCGGGGCCGATGGCGTCATCGCCTCGCCGCAAGAAGCGGCACTCATCCGCGCCCTGCCCGAAGCAGAAGGCCGCCTCATCGTGACCCCCGGCGTGCGTCCGACCGGCGCGGCGCTTGGCGATCAGAAACGCGTCGCCACCCCGGCCAGCGCGATTTCGGATGGCGCGGACCATATCGTCGTGGGCCGCCCGGTCTGGCAAGCACCGAGCCCGCGCGACGCCGCCCGCGCGATTGTCGTTGAGTTGGCCGCTCTCTAAGGCACTGCCCTGTGTTAGGCTGTGTTCATGCAAGCACTTTGCCGCGATTGCCTGACCTCGTTTGACACGGAGGGGCGCTGCCCCTCCTGCGGTAGCCTGCGCGTCGTGCGTCACCCAGAACTATTCGACCTCTCCATCGCGCATATGGATTGCGATGCGTTCTATGCGAGCGTCGAGAAGCGCGACAATCCCGACCTCCGCGACAAGCCCGTCATCATCGGCGGCGGGCGGCGCGGCGTCGTCTCAACCGCCTGCTATGTGGCGCGCATCCGAGGCGTGCGCTCGGCCATGCCGATGTTTCAGGCGCTCAAGCTCTGCCCTGATGCCGTGGTGATCCGTCCGCGCATGGAAGTCTATGCCGATATCTCGCGCAAGATCCGCGCGATGATGGACGAGATGACCCCGATCATAGAGCCTCTCTCGCTCGATGAAGCATTCATGGACCTCTCTGGCACGGCGAAACTCCACGGTGCGCCACCGGCGGTCATGCTTGCGCGACTGACCAAGCGCATGAAGGAGGAGCTCGGCCTCACCGGCTCGATCGGTCTCAGCCACAACAAGTTCCTCGCCAAAGTGGCCTCGGACCTCGAAAAGCCACGCGGGTTCTCTGTTATTGGCAAGACGGAAACCGCGGATTTCCTACATGACAAACCGGTGCGCATGATCTGGGGCGTGGGGGCCGCAACGCAGGCCTCTCTTGACCGCGCAGGCATCCATACCTTTGCTGATCTCCTGCGCTGGGACGAACGCGACCTGACGGCGCGGTTCGGCTCGATGGGAACCCGGCTCTGGCATTTGGCGCGGGGCGAGGACCGGCGCCGCGTCTCGGCCAACGCACCGATGAAATCTATCTCCAACGAGACCACCTTTTTCGAGGATACCGGCAACCTCGATATCCTCGACGGGCATCTCTGGCGGATGGCGGAAAAAGTCTCGGACCGGGCCAAGGCCAAAGGCAAGGCGGGCCGGGTTGTCACGCTCAAACTCAAGCGCGCCGATCATAGCCTGATCTCGCGCCGCATTGCCCTCAGGGACGCGACGCAAATGGCCGACACCGTGTATCACGAGGCACGCGCGCTCTTTGACCATGTGGGCGATCAAGGGCCCTATCGCCTTCTCGGTGTTGGCCTCTCCGATCTTGTGTCGGCGGAGGCGGCAGACCTCTATGGCGACCTTCTCGACCCGAAGGCCGCACAACGGCGCAAGGCCGAACGCGCCACGGACGAGATTCGCAAAAGGTTCGGAAGCGACGCAATCCTCAAGGGGCGCTCCATGCGCTAACGCTACTCCGCCGCGAGGCTTTGGCGCGGAAGGCCGAGTCCCACAAGCTCGGACACCACCGTGTCGATGAGGGCCTTGAAGCTGTCGAAGTTGCTATTGGGGAGAATCTCTTTCTCATCGAGATACAGCGCGCGGTCGATCTCGATCTGGATCGCGTGCTGCTTGCGGGCGGGACGCCCATAATGGCGCGTCACATAGGCCCCGGCAAAAGGTGCATTGCGCGCGACCCGCAGGCCCGCCCCGGCAAAGATCGCCTCGATCTGGTCCACGATCTCCGACTCGGCAGACGCGCCAAAGCGATCCCCAAGGACGATCTCCGGGCGCGACAGGCCCGAGCGCGCGACACTGTTCACCGCCTCGTGCGGCATGGAATGGCAATCAATGAGAATCGCCCGCCCGAACGTTTCGCGCGATTCATCGAGAAGCGCCTGAAGCTGCGTGTGGTAGGGGCGCCAGTATTTCTCGATTCGCGCCTCGGCCTCGGAGAGGGGCATCTTGCCCTCGTAGATCGGCCGCCCGTTCGAGACCACGCGGGGAATCACGCCGAGCCCGGAGGCGACGCGCGGATTGTGTGGCGCCTTGGAAACCCCCCGGATCAGGGCCGGGTCGAGTTCGTTGGAATCGCGGTTGAGATCAAGGAAGGCCCGTGGCGCCCCGGCAACGAGAAAGGGCGCACCGTATTGCGGTGCACTCTCGAAGAGCTTGTCGACAAAGGCATCTTCAGAGCTTCGGATCGTATGGGCATCAAGAAGCGAGCGGCGCACGAACCATTCCGGATAGTCACAAGCACTATGAGGCGACGCAAAAACCACCGCAGAGGTCCTCTCGGACGGGCGCAGAAGTGTAAACGGGCGCTTCGGCATCGGTTCTCCTGATGCGACCGGCGTTTGCCCAGTGATAGCGGGCTCATGGCGGGGCGCATGCAACGCTCTTCAGTGTCTCCGCATCCCGCCAGACGCCATGTCTCAGGCTTTGGGCGGGACGCTTTGTTAAAAAAATATATAGCCTGAAAAAGAAAGGAACCAAAAGCCCTTGAACCCTGCCGCGATTCCTTTTAAAGACCCCGCTACCGGCGCGGAATTCCGCGCCCCTGTTTGTTCGGGGGCAAGTTTTTCAGTTGGTTAGAGTGGGCGATTAGCTCAGCGGTAGAGCACTTCGTTGACATCGAAGGGGTCACAAGTTCGATCCTTGTATCGCCCACCATTCTTATTCACCGCTCCCATGTTTGGGGGTGCCCGTTCAACCCGGCGCATGTCGCGCCCAATTGAGGAGAAAGGCCATGAAGGTCAAGAACTCGCTCCGCTCGCTCAAGCAGCGTCACCGCGACTGCCGTGTTGTGCGCCGCAAGGGCCGCGTTTATGTCATCAACAAGACGCAGCGCCGCTTCAAGGCACGTCAGGGCTAAGCCCAGACGCCTTAGCGACCCGATCAAAGCCGCCCCTCGAGGCGGCTTTTTTCTTGTCTGCTGCCGATCACCGGCCATGAAAAAACCCGCCGCGCCGGGAGGTCAGCGGGCGGGTTTTCTCATTGGAGGAGAGGTGGTTAAAGCGTTTCGAGAAAAACCTGAGGCGCAGCTTTTCGCGAAACGCGTGCAACATATGAACGTCGCACGCGTTTCACCTTATCTTCGTGCCTCAGGTATAATGTGAAACGCTTTAGTCGTATTTCCGTTGATCTTCGATGACGATGCCATCCTTGGGAAGACTATCTGGCGCGACGATCTCGATCTTGCCCTTGAGCTTGAGCGTGTCCGCCACAGAGGCGCCATAGGCGGTGGCGTCGTCCGCCGTTGTCTCGATCTGGACGGTCATCACATCCATCTCGCCGTCGCGGGTGGCAATCACACGCGCTTTCGAGACTTCCTCATGCTTGGCCACGAATTGCGCGACCTGCTCGGGGCGCACGAACATGCCCTTAATCTTGGCAGTCTGGTCCGCGCGGCCCATCCAGCCCTTGATACGCATGTTGGTCCGACCACAGGGGCTTTCGCCTTCCATCACCGCCGAAAGATCGCCCGTCGCGAAACGGATCAGCGGGTAATCGGGGTTGAATGTCGTGACCAGAACCTCGCCAACTTCGCCCGGTGCGACCGGGGTGCCGGTGCCGGGGGTGACGATCTCGATCAGCACACCCTCGTCGACGATCATGCCTTCCATGGCTTCAGATTCGTAGGCAACCGACCCGAGATCGGCCGTACCATAGCCCTGAAGACACTGAATGCCGCGATCGGCATATTCCTGACGCAGCGAGGGAAAGAGCGCCCCGCCGCCGACGATGGCCTTGGTGATCTTGAGCGTCTCGCCCATCTCGTCGGCCTTATCGAGGATGATCTTGAGGTAGTCGGGCGTCCCGGCGTAGGCGGTCGTGCCGATATCGGCGGCAGCGCGCACCTGAAGCTCGGTCTGGCCAATGCCCGCGGGAAGCACCTTGGCGCCGACAGCGCGTGCACCGCTTTCAAACATGATCCCCGCCGGGGTCAGGTGATAGGCGAAGCAGTTGTGCACAATATCGTCTTTGCCGATCCCCGCAGCATGAAGTGCGCGGCCAAAGCGGAACCAATCGCCGCCGTTGCTGCCGGGTTCGTAGATCGGACCGGGGGATTGGAAGACGTGGGAAATGCTCTCGCGAGTCATGTCGGCATATCCCCCGAGCGGAGGATGCGCCTTCTGCGCCGCGCCGATTTCGGACTTGCGCAGAACCGGAAGCGCGACAAGATCTTCCACGCTCGTGATCTTGGCGGGATCCACGTCGGCGAAGGCTTCGGCATAGCCCGGAAGCGCCTTGGCGCGGGCGATCTGCTCGGGAAGCTTCTTGGCGATATCCGCCGCGCGGTCTTGCGCGGAGCGCGTTTCCAGGGTGTCGAAATACTGGCTCATCAGGCCGTCCTCTTCATCTGCGCGGACCCAATCACGCGGGTCGCTCTATGCCCTTTGGGCGTAGCTGTCTCGGGAACAGGGCGGGATCGCCCTGCTCGGTGATATCTTTGGTCGTGTCAGACCTTGGGCCGGATATGTCAGGCGGTCATCCGGCAACCCGCGGTCCCGTGCTTAGCTCAGCCAACGCTTGCGGCGACGATAGGAACGCACATCGCGGAACGACTTGCGGCCCTCGTCGGACATGCCGAGGTAGAATTCCTTCACGTCCGGGTTCTCGCGCAGTTCGGCAGCGGGGCCGTCCATCACGATACGACCACTTTCAAGAATGTAGCCATAATGCGCATAGCGCAGCGCGACGTTGGTGTTCTGCTCGGCGAGAAGGAAGGTCACGCCCTCGTTCTCGTTGAGGCTTTTGACGATCCCGAAGATCTCTTCCACGAGCTGCGGCGCGAGGCCCATCGACGGTTCGTCAAGAAGGATCGTCTCGGGGCGGGACATGAGCGCGCGGCCAATGGCAACCATCTGCTGCTCACCGCCCGAGGTATAGCCAGCCTGCGATTTGCGGCGTTCGCGCAGGCGGGGGAAATAGTCATAAACCATCTCAAGATCGCGGGCGACCTCGGCGCCGGAGCGGGTATAGGCCCCGGTCAGCAGGTTTTCTTCAACGGTCAGGTGTTCGAAGCAATGGCGCCCTTCCATGACCTGGATCACGCCTTTCTTCACAAGCCCAGCCGGGTCAAAACCCTCGAGCTTTTCACCTCGATATTGGATCGAGCCCTTCGTCACCTCACCACGCTCCGATTGAAGCAGGCTGGAGATGGCTTTGAGCGTCGTGGTCTTGCCGGCGCCGTTGCCGCCGAGAAGCGCGGTGATGCCGCCCTTGGGGACCGAAAGGCTGACACCTTTCAGCACGAGGATCACGTGGTTGTAGATCACCTCGATGTTGTTGACCTCGAGAAGGGTCTCTTCAGTGTGACCAGCGTCGAGCATGTGCCTTGTCTTTCCTGTCGCGTTTGGGATCCCCCGGCCGGATCAGGCCCGGCCGGGGAAAAGTCACTACCGTGTGCTTACTTGCACTGCGGCTCGATGTTGTTCTCGGAGGCATACGAGGCCGAGTCGGCTTCGATCAGGCCACCGATGACTTCGGTGTCGGTCGGTTTGAAGTCAGAGATCAGCGACCAGGTCTTGGTGTCCGCGTCCCACTGGGTCACACCAACGAGGCCGGGGCCACCGTGGTTTTCGCAGGAAACGTTGAACGCCGGACCAAAGTTCGGCATGCCGAGGGCCGCCATTTTCTCTTCGGTGATCTCGAGGGCTTCCATACCGTCGCGCATCATCGCCGGGGTGATGTCCTTGGTGCCGTGGATGTCCATCGCGGTTTTCGCGGCTTCTGCTGCGAGCATCGCGGCATAGAGACCACGGTTGTAGAGGACGTTACCGATCTGATCGCCAGCACCGGCTGCTTTACCCGTATCGACAACATACTTCTGGATGTCGTCGAAGACCGGGAAGTCGCGGCCAACGTTGTGGAAGGTCAGAGCCTTGTAGCCATCCGACGCAGCGCCCGAGGGCAGCACGTCATGCTCGGCACCGGACCACCAGATACCGATGAAGTTTTCCATCGGGAAACGGATGTTCGCGGCTTCCTGAATGGCAACCTGGTTCATCACGCCCCAGCCCCACATCACGACATAGTCGGGACGCTCGCGGCGGATCTGAAGCCACTGCGACTTCTGTTCCTGACCGGGGTGGTCGACCGGCAGAAGGCTCAGCTCGAAGCCGTGCTTCTTCTGGAGCTCTTCGAGGGTACGGATCGGTTCCTTACCATAGGCCGAGTTGTGATAGACCAGCGCGATGCGCTTGCCTTCGATGTTGCCATCGTTGGTTTCGAGCAGGTAGTTGATCGCGCCCGAAGCACCGTTCCAGTAGTTCGCCGGATAGTTGAAGGTGTGGCTGAACACGTCGCCGTTTGCCGCCGAGGTCCGACCATAGCCCATGGTGTGCATCGGGATGTCGTCTGCGGTGGTTTTCGGGATCAGCTGATAGGTGATGCCGGTCGAAAGCGGCTGATACACCAGAGCGCCTTCGCCCTTGGTCGATTCGTAGCACTCAACGCCTTTTTCGGTGTTGTAGCCGGTTTCACACTCGACCATGCGGGTCGGCACACCGTTGATGCCGCCATCACGCTCGTTGAGCAGGGTGAAATAGTCGGCATACCCGTCTGCAAACGGGATACCACCCGCGGCGTAGGGGCCGGTGCGGTAGCTAAGCGACGTGAACGTCAGGTCAGCCAGCGCAGGGGCTGCGGCCATAACGGCGGCAACTGCAGTGATAATTGTCTTTTTCATCGGGTTAATCCTCCCTTTGGTTTGTCCGATGTTGTGGTCCGGGGCCTCCTCCTGCCCCGAATGGTATGGTCGCGGCCCCGCCTTAGTGCGGGAAGGGCCACAGCCGAAGTTTCTCCTTAGCCACGCGCCAGAGTTGGGCGAGACCATGGGGTTCCGCGATCAGGAAGACGATAATAAGCGCCCCCACGATCAGGAATTCGAAATGCGCCGCTGTATCCGTCGGCCAGCCGAGGCTCCCGACGAGCACGTTCTTCAGGAACACCGGCAGCAGGACGAGGAACGCCGCACCGGCAAAGCTCCCGAAGATCGATCCAAGTCCGCCGATGATGATCATGAACAGCACGAGGAACGATTTGTTGATGCCAAAGGCTTCGCCAACTTCCACGGCCCCAAGATAGACCGAGAAGAACAGCGCGCCGGAAATCCCGATAAAGAAACCGGAGACGGCAAAGGCGCTTAGCTTGGCGGTCAGCGGGTTCACCCCGATGATCTCGGCGGCGATGTCCATGTCGCGAATGGCCATCCATTTCCGGCCCGTCATGCCACGCGTCAGGTTACGGGCAATGATGGCGCTCCCGACCAGGAAGACAAGGCAGAACAGGTAAACCGCCCAAGCTTCGGTGTTGGGACCGGTGACCTCGATGCCGAACACCGTGCGTTCCGGCGCGTTGATCTGACCCGAGGCAGAGTAGTTGTAGAACCACGGCACCCGGTTGAAGAGCCAGACGAGGAAGAACTGCGCCGCGAGCGTCGCCACCGCGAGGTAGAACCCCTTGATGCGCAGCGACGGCAGACCGAACAGAACACAGACAATCGCCGTGATTCCCCCGGAAAAGATGACGTGGAAGAAGATATTGATCTCGGGGAAGCCGGTCATGAACTTGTAGCAGGCATAGGCCCCCACAGCCATGAACCCCCCGGTCCCGAGAGACACCTGCCCGCAGTAGCCCACGAGGATGTTCAGACCAATCGCCGCAATGGCGTAGATCAGGAACGGCAGGAAGATCGCGCTGGCCCAGTAATCATTGATGATGAACGGGATGACCAGGAACGAGACCAGCAGCACGAAGTAATAGCGATACCGGTCGAAACGGATCGGGAATGTCTGGTTGTCAGCAGCATAGGACGTTTTGAAATCGCCCGCTTCACGATAGAACATTGTTTCTTATCTCCCCTCGACCTCGGCAACCGCTTCGGCGTTTATTTCGTGTGCGCGGTTGCGTTCTTCCGCGCTGAGTTGGTTGGTGCGGCGGGCATAGCCGGTGGCTTCTGCCGCGCGCACAAGACGGAAATAGGCAAGCATCCCAACGATCAGGCCGACAAAGGCCAGGATTGCAGCGGTGGTCATCTGGGCGGAGCCAAGATCACCCGATGTGAGGGCGATGTATCCGAAGGCCCAAAACCCAGACCACGCGACCACGTTGAGAACGGCAATCAGCTTGCTCATGATGCTACACCCTCTCGATGATCTTCTCGCCGAACAGACCTTGCGGACGGAAGACGAGGAAGAGGAGCGCGAGCACGTAGGCGAACCAGTTTTCGGTTGCACCGCCGAGCATCGGGCCGAATTGATATTCGAAGAGCTTTTCGCCCACCCCGATGATGAGCCCGCCGACAATCGCGCCGGGGATCGAGGTAAAGCCGCCAAGCATCAGCACCGGAAGCGCCTTGAGAGCGATCAGGGAGAGCGAGAACTGCACCCCGGATTTGGCACCCCACATGACGCCGGCGACGATGGCAACGAAGCCTGCGAGCGACCACACCAGAACCCAGATGAAGTTCAGCGAGATACCGACCGACAGCGCGGCCTGGTGATCGTCAGCCACGGCGCGCATGGCGCGGCCTTGCTTGGTATATTGCGCGAAAAGAACGAGCGCGATCACGAGGATGGCCGCCACGACGGTCGCCACCATATCGAGGTTATCGATATACATCCCGTAGTAACGCGCACCTTCGGCAGCCCAACCCGCCGTCAGGTCTTCGATGGCAAAGGAGCCACCCTGCGGCAGACCAACATCAAGCGTCTTGATGTCCGAGCCCCACATCAGGTCACCAAGACCTTCCATGAAATAGGCCAGACCGATGGTCGCCATGAAAAGGATGATTGGCTCCTGCCCGACGAGATGCCGGAACACGAAGCGCTGCACACAATAGGCCAGCGCCACCATCACCACCATGGTGAATAGGATGCCGAAGAAGGCATTGATATGCCACCCAAAGTGGTGAATCTCAGTGCCCAGAACAGCGTTGATGAGGTGGCTGAAAGGGACTTGCCCTTCCATGATCCCAACAAGCGTCAGAGCCGAGAAGAGCGCCATGACGCCCTGTGCGTAGTTGAAGATTCCCGACGCCTTGTAGATGAGCACGAAGCCCAGAGCGACGAGTGCATAGAGGACGCCAGCCATGAGGCCGTTCATCGTCACTTCCATGAAGTTTAGAAATGCTACGGGCATATTGCCTGTCCTCCTTAGTCGTGCGCCACGCCGAGATAGGCGTCGATCACTTCCTGATTGTTGCGCACCTCGTCGGGGGTGCCGTCACCGATCTTCTTGCCGTAGTCCATGACCACGACACGGTCGGAAAGGTCCATCACCACGCCCATATCGTGTTCGATAAGCGCGATCGTGGTTCCGAATTCGTCGTTCATGTCGAGAATGAAGCGCGACATGTCTTCCTTTTCCTCGACGTTCATGCCGGCCATCGGCTCATCGAGAAGCAGGATCGAAGGCTCCGCTGCAAGTGCACGCGCAAGTTCCACACGCTTCTTGAGACCATAGGGCAGACGGCCCACAGGGGTTTTCCGGATGGCCTGGATTTCGAGGAAGTCGATGATCTTCTCGACGAACTCGCGGTTCTCAACTTCTTCCTTCTCGGCCTTACCCTTCCATAGCGCCTGAGACAGAAGCCCGGCGTTCATCTGGCGCAAACGCCCTGTCATCACGTTATCAAGCACGGACATGCCTTCAAAAAGCGCGATGTTCTGGAAGGTCCGGGCGATGCCCTGCTGCGCGACCTGATAGGGTTTCATCGGCGGGCGCTTCTTGCCCTTGTACCAAACCTCGCCTTCCTGCGGGACATAGAACCCCGAGATCACGTTGAGCATCGACGATTTCCCGGCACCGTTCGGGCCGATGATCGCACGAATTTCGCCTTCGCGAATATCAAAGGAGATGTCTGTGATTGCCTTCACACCGCCAAAGCGCAGCGTGATGTTCTTCATTTCCATCACGGTCGGGCCGATGGTGCGGCCGTCCTCGGTGACGTAGCTTTCCTGCGTACTCATTCTGCGGCTACCTTGCTGGCGGTGGGGAAGACCTTGGCGTCGCGCAGCTCGAGCGTGGCGCTGATGCTGCCCTTGCGGCCATCCTCATAGGTGACTTCGGTTTTGGTCGAGACGGTCGTGGACCCGTCATAGAGCCCTTCCACGAGGTCTTTGAACTTCTCCGCCACGATGACACGGCGCACCTTGCGGGTCCGGGTCATCTCGCCGTCATCGGCATCGAGTTCCTTGTGCAGAACGAGGAAGCGATGGATCTGGCAGCCCGAAAGCATCGGGTCTTGCGCGACCGATTCATTCACGGCTTCCACGTGCTGCTGAATCGACTCGAGCACACGCGGGTGTCCGGCAAGCTCTTGGTACGATGCATAGGCGACGTTGTTCCGCTCGGCCCAGTTGCCGACCGCCGTCAGGTCGATGTTGATGAAGGCAACGCATTTCTCCTTGCCATTGCCAAACAGCACCGCCTCGAGAATGTCGGGATAGAACTTGAGCTTGTTCTCGACATATTTCGGAGCGAACATGGACCCATCGGCCATTTTGCCCACATCTTTCGCGCGGTCGATGATGCGCAGGTGGCCTGTCTCTTCCTCGAAGAAACCGGCATCGCCCGTGGCAACCCAACCCTCTGCGTCCTTGGTCGATGCCGTGGATTCGGGGTTGTTGTAATATTCGACAAAAACGCCCGGCGAGCGGTAGTAGATCTCGCCGTTGTCCTCGATACGGATCTCAACGTCCGGCGCAGGCACACCGACGGTATCGGCGCGCACTTCGCCATCGGGCTGCACCGTGATGAACACGGTCGCCTCGGTCTGGCCGTAGAGCTGTTTGAGGTTGATACCGAGCGAGCGGTAGAACTCAAAGATCTCCGGCCCGATCGCCTCACCAGCGGTATAGCCGACACGCACACGACCAAAGCCGAGCGTGTCCTTGAGCGGCCCATAGACGAGTGCATTGCCCAGCGCGTATTTCAGGCGATCCATCGCGCCGACGGGTTTGCCGTCGAGGATCTTGCCACCGACCTTCTTGGCGTGGGCCATGAAGTAATGGAACATCTTGCGCTTGAAGTTGCCCGCGTCTTCCATCCGGATCATGACGTTGGTCAGCTGCGTCTCGAAAATCCGCGGCGGCGCAAAATAGTAGGTCGGCCCGATCTCGCGCAGGTCGGTCATCATCGTGTCCGCGCTTTCGGGACAGTTGACGCAGAACCCGCACCAATAGGCCTGACCGAGCGAGAAGATGAAGTCCCCGACCCATGCCATTGGCAGGTACGAAAGGATTTCTTCGCCCGCGCCAAGATTGTCGAACTCAGCCGAGTTCTTGGCGCTTTCGATCACGTTGCGATTCGACAGAACCACACCCTTCGGCTTGCCCGTGGTGCCCGAGGTGTAGAGCATCACACAGGTGTCGTCATAGGTCAGCTTTTCACGGCGTGCCTTGAGATCGGTGATGAACTCGTCATAGGCGGCACGGCCCTGATTCTGAATATGGCTATATTCATGGAGCGCATGGTGATCGTATTTCCGCATGCCGCGCGGATCGATATAGATCATGTGCTCAAACTGGTGCAGGTGCTCTTGGATCTCGATGATCTTGTCGACCTGCTCTTGGTCCTCGACGATCGCGAAGCGCGCGCCGCAATGACCAAGAATATATTCCATCTCTTCCGCCGCGCTGTCGTTGTAGACAGGAACCGGAACCGCGCCCACAGATTGGGCCGCGGTCATTGCGAAATAGAAATGCGGGCGGTTGCGCCCGATGATGGCGATGAAATCGCCTTCGTTTACCCCAAGGTTGATGAGACCGAGGGCCAGAGCTTCGACCTCTTTCTCGGTTTCCGCCCAGGTCCAGGTCTGCCAGATCCCGAACTCCTTCTCCCGATATGCGGACTTCTCCGCATAGAGGGTGGCGTTCCGCTGCAAAAGCGCCGGAATGGACGCAAGTCCCCCGGTCGCCTGTGACGACTGTGCCAAATTATATTCCTCCCTTAAGCCCGCCTCCACGGGCCAAATCGCCGAAGCGATTCCTATGACCAATAAGGTGCGGGAATCACACTGGTCGTCAACTTTTTCCTGAACATTTCCCAAATCTTACGAATTGTAACAGGATCGATTTGAGACTTTCCGCCCCCCGCGCCGGGTGCTAGCGAATAAGAGGGAGGACGTTCCATGGAGGCCAGCTCCGCAAGCCGACAGACGATGATCAACGCGGGTCTGAACCTGATCCAGCAAGCGTTGACCATCTATGACAGCGATCTAAAGCTCGTGGTTGCGAACCGCCGCTTCCGCGACATGTTTCGCCTGCCCGACCCGTTCAATACGCCGGGCGCCGATTTCGGCGCCACGATCCGTTATCTCGCGGAACAAGGCGAATATGGCGATATCTCTGATATCGATGCCTTTGTGCAGTCCCGCGTTGATCAGGCGATGGCCTTTGAGCCGCATTACCTTGAGCGTCGGATGAAGAACGGCCGCTGGATCAGTGTCGAAGGCTCGCCCTTGCCCGAAGGCGGCTGGGTCGCGGTCTATACCGACATCACCCGCACCAAGCGACAAGAACAACTCCTGCGCTCGCGCTCTGAGGAGTTGTCGGATCAGCTTTTGCTTTACGCAGAAGAGCTCTCAGCCACCAACCGCCAGCTCGAATCAACGGTGACGGCGCTCGAAGAAGCCAAGCGGCAGATTTCCGAATCAGAGGCCCGCACCCGGCTCACGGCGGAAATGATGCCCGCCCATATCGCTCATGTCGGGCCAGACCGGCACTATACCTACTCGAACCGCCGCCTCTCTGCTGTGATGCCGGGGCGCGGGTCCGATATCATCGGTCGCCCGATCCGTGAGGTGCTCGGCGAGATCACCTACCGCGCCATTCGCCCCCACCTCGACGAAGCATTCAGCGGGCGGCAATCGGTGTTCGAGTTTACCGATCACGAATCGACCCGCCGAATCCGCGGGGCCTTTACCCCCGATGGCAACACCGGACAGGACCGCGGCGTCTATATCCTGTCGATGGATGTGACCGAGGAAACTCAGGCCCGCGTCGCCCTGCAACAGACCCGCCGTCGCGAGATTGCGGCGCAAATGACAAGCGGCCTCGCGCATGATTTCTCAAATCTGCTGACCGTGATCCTCGGTCTTCAAAGCAAACTGCAGCGCCTCAACCGCAACAAAGAAGCAGGCGAGTTGATCGAGGCGACGCTTGCCGCGGCGCGACGCGGCGGAACGCTCCTCGATCAGATCGCTGACATGACCGGTCATCGCGCGCCAGAGGTGCAGCCAACAGACATCACGCAATTCCTCACCGACTTGCACACGCTCGCCCATTCGACCCTGCCACCGGGCATTTCACTCGAGATAGACAACACGATCGCCTCCACGCCGATCCTCGTCGATCCCGGTATGTTGCAGGATTCGCTCGTCAACCTGATCCTCAACGCCCGCGATGCCTGTGACGGTGAGGGCGAAATTCGCATCTCGGCCTGCACCGTGCAGGATACATGGGTCCAGTTTCAGATTTTCGATACCGGCACCGGCTTTGGCGAAGAAGCGTTGAAACATGCGCTCGACCCCTTCTTTACCACCAAGGGCGCCGAAGGCTCCGGACTTGGTCTCGCCATGGTCTATGACATGACCAAGCTTGCAGGCGGCGAGGTCCGTATCGGCAATACCGAGACCGGGGGCTGCGTGACGCTGCGCCTGCCGCTCCGGCGTGGTAAGACCGATAGCAGCCCCGGCCTCGTCCTCCTTGTCGAAGACAATGCCGACCTGCGCGGGTTGATCCGCGAAATGCTGACCGGCATGGGTCATTCCGTGATCGAGGCCACATCGGTGGACGAGGCCCAAACGCTTATCGCCGACCTGCCCGATATCTCTCTTGTGCTGTCGGATATCTCTCTCGAAGGCGCCGCTACGGGCGTCGATCTCATCCGAGCCTTGCCCGCCGACGGCGTTCCGACATTCCTGATGACGTCCTTGCCGAAGACGCACCCGCTCTATATCGAGGGCGCGGCCCGGGCTCCGGTGCTATCCAAACCCTTCGATTCCGGCCGCTTGGCCGCTTTCCTGCATCCGAGGTAACGCGATGACCGCCCCGCTTGTGACCATTCTGGACGATGAACCGGAAATCCGCTCGATGCTCGCCGATGCGCTTGAGGATGCGGGCTTTCGCACCATGGGCTTTGGCCGCGCCACAGAGTTCGAAGCCATGCTCAAGACCACGGTGCCGGATGTCTGCCTCGTCGATCTGGGCCTGCCGGATAAGGACGGTCTCACCCTTGTGCATCGCCTCGCCCTCGAACAGGGCGCTGCCGTCATCATCATATCTGGCCGCGCCCATGTGAAGGATCGCGTAACGGGGCTCGAACTTGGGGCCGATGACTATATCATCAAGCCCTTCGATCCCGCCGAGGTCGTTGCCCGCGTCCGCGCACGCCTGCGCAAGGGAGCCACGACAACGCCTGCGACGGGCATGGTCGCGCGGTTCAATGGTTGGACGGCCTATTTCGATCGCTATGTGCTCGAGGATGAAACCGGCACGGAAACCCCGTTCAGCCATGCCGAGGGCGAAGTCCTGCGCCTTTTCCTCGAAAGCCCCAAGCGCCTTATAAGCCGGTCCCAGATGCAGGAAATCCTCGGTGGCGCGGCGGGCGAGAGTTTTGACCGGGCCATGGACGTGCGCATCTCTCGCCTGCGCACGAAGCTGCGCGAAGATCCGAAGAACCCCCGCCTTATCAAAACGATCTACGGCGCCGGATATATCTTTCTCGGGGATGTGAACTGGGCCTGAAACGGTCCCAACCACGGTTTAGCCCCCCAAACTCGGGTTCAGAGGCCCCGCCCCAAACCTTGGTCCAATAGCGCGACCCGTCCTTCCGCCGCATGTTCGCTTGAGCAACGACACACCTGTCGCCTGCCGCAACATGACAACGAAAGGACACCTCATGCTCAAACCGCTCACGCTCGCCGCCTGCATGGCACTCGCCGCACCGATCAGCGCTCAGGCCTCGTCGGACGACAGCTATGACTATGCCCGCTTGACGCCCGAAACCAAGGCCCAGATCCGTGCCCAGCTTACCGAAAAGGGCTATGAGGTGCGCAAGATCAAGATGGATGACGGCTACTACGAAGCCTACGCCCTGAAGGACGGCGCACGCCTGGAGATCTACCTCGACAAGGATCTGAAGATCGTCAAAACTAAGTCCGACGACTGAGGCACATCATGGCACGTATCAAGGTCTGGGATCCGTTTATCCGCCTGTTTCACTGGTCGCTTGTGATCCTCTTTGCGGCGAATTCCCTTTTCGTCGATGACGACAGCAAGCTGCACATCTGGGTCGGCTACGCGATCCTCGCCCTTGTCGGCCTGCGGATCGTCTGGGGGTTTGTCGGCACGCCCCATGCCCGTTTTGCCGATTTTCCCCCGTCCCTCAAGCGCGGTATGGCGCAACTTTCAGAGATGGCCACGCGGCGCAAACATGCCCATGCCGGGCATAGCCCGCTCGGCGCTCTCATGATCTATAACCTGATCCTGACGCTTCTTGTCATTTCGCTCTCTGGCTACCTGATGACCACCAATATGTTCTGGGGAACGGAATGGCCCGAAGAACTGCACGAGGTTGCCGTGGCCTGGGCCCAGATTTCCGTGGTCGCCCATATCGCCGCGGTCTTCTTCGAAACCCGGCGGCTCGGCGTGAACCTCGCGCGCGCGATGGTCACTGGCTATAAAAACATGTGACGGACCCACACCATGCGCCTGACCCCCAAATCGAAAACTCCGAAAGGCGTGCTGCTCCTGATCGCGGCACAGATCATCTGTGCCGTGTTTTTCCTCAGCGACGTGATCGACGATTTCCGCGGCTATGGCGCGACGGCCCTATACGACACACATATCCTGATCGAGAGCGCCTCGGCGTTTTTGCTCTGGATGGCGATCCTGTTCGAAATCCGCCTGTTCTTCGGTCTGCTGCGCCGCACGGCGCATCTTGAGTCGAGCCTCTCCATCGCACAGGCCGCCATGCATGACGTGATCGAGGCGCATTTCGAAAGCTGGGGGCTGACACCTTCGGAGCAGGATGTCGCGACCTTCATGGTCAAGGGGATGAGCATCTCCGAAATCGCCGCCCTACGCGGCAGCGCCGAAGGCACGATCAAAGCACATATGCACGCGATCTATCGCAAGTCGGGCACCCACAATCGCGGCGAGGTGCTCAGCCTTCTGATCGACAGCCTGATGGAGGACTCACCCCCCACCAACGAGACCACCTAAGAGCCTATTGCGGCGCGAATCGTGGTGGATTAGTCTCTGTTTATGGCTGTCTGCATCCTCTATCGAAAGACCGGCGAACGCCGCCCGCGATACTACCGCGTTGAGATCGCCATGAACCTTTTCGAAGAGATTTCCGTGTTGCGCGAATGGGGTGTGAGCGGCGGCAAGGGCCGCACGCGGATCGACCTTTTCGGCAACCTGCGCGAGGCCTCGAGCGCCGCCGACCGCTATCGTTCACGCGCGCAGCGGCGCGGCTATTCCCGCACCGACCGCGCGCTTGTCCCTGTCTAATTCGTCAGCCGCGCCACCGCCCCGGCCAAGACCTCAAGCCCGGTGACGAGATCCGCTTCGTCCGTGTCTTCCTCAAACGCATGGCTGATTCCGTTGATCGAGGGCACGAAAAGCATCGCAACCGGCAGATGCACCGCCACGTTCGTCGCGTCATGAAGCGCGCCCGAGGGCATCTCGCGCCAACGTTCTCCGGCTACCGATCCGGCGCTTTCGGCCAGCGCACCACGCAGGCGGGGATCCATCGCCACAGGTTCAAGCCCGAGCATCGGACCATAAGAAAGCGCAAGACCGCGCGCCTCGGCCACCTCTGCGATGGTGCTGCGGATGATCTCTTCCATCTTGCCAAGCCGCTCTGAACTCCCATCGCGCCACTGCATAGAGAACACCGCCTCGCCCGGTACGATCGAGCTCGCATTCGGCCGCAACGCCACGTGCCCGATGGTCCAGACGGTCTCGGGCGTCACCACCTCGGCCAGCGCCTCATTGAGCCGCGTCGCAATCTCGGCCAGCCCTTGGAACGCATCCTTGCGCAAGTGCATCGGCGTCGTCCCGGCATGGTTCTGTTCGCCCGTGAGCGTGACGCGCATGTCGCGGATACCGACAATATCCGTCACCACGCCAACCGCCTCGCCCGCCTTGTCGAGCCAGGGGCCTTGTTCGATATGCATCTCGATGAATCCGGTGAACCGATTTGGGTCGACAAAATCGCCCGCCATATCGGCCATCTTCGCGCGGGCATCGGCAAAACTGATCCCGGCGTGGTCGATAAAGCCATCCGCCTCGGCAAGCGGCACCTTCCCGGACCAAACCGTACTTCCCGTGGTGACGCCGAACCGGCCTTCTTCGTCTTGAAACGATACAACAGACACCGCAGGTCCGCCCGCCTCCTGTGCCGCGCGGGCGACCTCAAGCGCAGCCATCACACCCAGCGCCCCGTCGAGCCAACCGCCCTCGGGCTGGCTATCAGAATGCGACCCGAGAAGAAGCGACGGCCCCTCGGCCAGCCCCCAGACAGAGCCGACAGGATCGACATGTACCGAAAGCCCCGCAGCCTCCATCCTCTCCATGAGCCATTTGCGCGCGGCGATGTCCGCGTCGGAATAGGCCGGGCGCACGACCCCTTTGCCAACGCCCGCCGCACCAAAGCTCCGCAATTCGTGCAACTCTGCGAGAAACCGCTCTGCGTTGATCTTCATAGCACCCCTGCCTTCTACTCTGTGAAAATACGCCCGACGAAGACGCCCCCAAAAGAAGCGGGAGTCGCATCCGAACGGATACGACTCCCTTACCACCCGCGGATGGCGAATTGCAAAAAGGCTTACTCCGCCGCGATCTGTTCTGCCGCCTCAACCCGCACCGCTGAGAACTTGAACTCGGGGATCTTGCCATAGGGGTCGATGGCCGGGTTGGTAAGCACGTTGGCCGCCGCCTCGACATAGGCGAAGGGTACGAACACCATGTCCTCGGCCACAGCCCGGTCGGCCCGCGCCATGATCTCGATGGATCCGCGCCGCGTTGTCAGGCGCACCATGCCGCCCGGCTCGACCCCAAGACGGCGCAGCGTCTTGGGATGCAGGGAACAGTTGGCCTCCGGCTCGACCGCGTCGAGCACCATCGAGCGCCGCGTCATCGACCCGGTGTGCCAATGCTCGAGCTGCCGCCCCGTGGTCATGACCATCGGGAATTCCGCGTCTGGCGCTTCATCCGGCGGGATGACGGCGGCAGGGGTAAAGCGCGCCTTGCCCTCAGAGCGCGGGAATCCATCGCCGAACACAATCGCCTGACCGGGATCTTCCGGGCTGAGCGACGGATAGGTAACGGTCTCGGTCTTGAGGCGCTCCCACGTGATATTGTTGAGCGACGGCATGGTGCGCTTCATCTCGGCAAAGACTTCGCTCACGTCCGCATAGGGCCAATCAAGACCAATGCGGCGGGCAAGCTCGACCGTGATCGCCCAGTCTTCGCGCGCCTCACCCGGCGGCGTGACGGCGGGGCGCACACGCTGGACCTGACGGTTGGTGTTGGAGACCGTGCCGTTCTTCTCATAAAGCGCCGAGGCCGGCAGGATGATATCGGCAAAGTTCGCCGTCTCAGTAAGGAAGATATCCTGCACAACAAGGAGGTCGAGCTTGGCAAAGGCATCGCGCGCATGTTCGACATCGGGGTCGGACATGGCCGGGTTTTCGCCTTGGATATACATGCCCTTGATGTTGCCCGCATAGACCTGATCCACGATCTCGGTCACGGTCAGGCCCTTCTCGTTCGAGAAATCCCCCATGCCCCAGACCTCGGAGGCCAGCGCACGCGCATCATCATCGGTGACCGATTTGTAATCGGGCAGGAACATCGGGATAAGCCCCGCATCCGACGCGCCCTGCACGTTGTTCTGACCGCGCAGCGGGTGCAGGCCTGCGCCGGGCTTGCCAACATTGCCCGTCATAAGCGCCAGCGAAATGAGGCAGCGCGAATTGTCCGTGCCGTGGATATGCTGCGACACACCCATGCCCC
Source organism: Shimia aestuarii (assembly GCF_022814865.1). Taxonomy (GTDB): domain Bacteria; phylum Pseudomonadota; class Alphaproteobacteria; order Rhodobacterales; family Rhodobacteraceae; genus Shimia; species Shimia aestuarii_A. The sequence goes on from NZ_JAKVRD010000011.1 coordinate 27,841, forward strand.
AGAAGATCATCCCGGCCTTGCCTTCCGCAAAGGTCCGCGCGACGCGGCGGAGTTGCTCTGGGGAAACGCCGCAGATCTCGCTCATCGCCTCGGGACTGAAGCCCTTGAGGTGCTCGCGCTCCGCGTCCCAATTCTCGGTCCAGCGGTGGATATACTGGCTATCGTAAAGGCCCTCTTCGACGATCACATGCATGATCGCGTTGAGCATCGACACATCCGCGCCGGGGCGGAACTGCACCATCTCGGTCGCGAACCGACGCAAGCCAACGCCGCGCGGGTCCATCACGATGAGCTTGCCGCCGCGCTTGGTGAACTGTTTGAAATAGGTCGCGGCGACGGGGTGGTTCTCGATCGGGTTGGCCCCAATGATGATCGCCACATCCGCGTTCTCGATCTCGTTGAACGTCGCGGTCACAGCGCCCGACCCGACGTTTTCCATCAGCGCCGCAACCGACGACGCGTGACAAAGACGCGTGCAGTGGTCGACGTTGTTATGGCCAAAGCCCTGACGGATGAACTTCTGGAAGAGATAGGCCTCTTCGTTGGTGCATTTCGCCGAACCGAACCCGGCGACGTTGCGCGGGTTCTCGTCACGCAGGTCCATGAACCCTTTGGCCGCCAGATCAAGCGCCTCGTCCCAGGTCGCCTCGCGGAAATGGGTCGAGAGATCACCGGGATCGACGTTGAGCCCCTTCGCCGGGGCATCCTCGCGCCGGATAAGCGGCTTGGTGAGGCGATGTGGGTGGTGGATATAGTCGAACCCGAACCGCCCCTTGACGCAGAGACGGCCTTCGTTCGCCGGGCCATTGATGCCCTCAACGTATTTGACCTTCCCGTCCTTGACCTTGAGGCTGACCTTGCAGCCCACACCACAGAACGGACAGACGCTTTCGGTCTCGCTATCGAAATCGGCGCGATCCCCGACCTGATTCTCGTCCACCACGGTCGCGGGCATGAGCGCGCCCGTCGGACAGGCCTGCACACATTCGCCGCAAGCCACACAGGTCGAAGCGCCCATCGGGTCGCTGATGTCGAAGGTGGGATAGGCGTCATGTCCACGGCCTGCCATGCCGATCACGTCATTGACCTGCACTTCGCGACAGGCCCGCACGCAAAGACCACAAGAGATACAGGCGTCGAGATTGACGCTCATTGCCACGTGCGAATCGTCCAAGAGCGGGATGCGCCCCTCTTCGATCTTGGGGAATCGGCTCTCGGTGACGCCGTTGAGATCGGCCATGTCCCAAAGATGGGCGGATTTGTCATGTGCGTCCTCGCGCGGCGGCTGATCCGCGACAAGCATCTCGACCACCATCTTGCGCGCGCTTTCGGCGCGGTTGGAATTGGTGGTGACAACCATGCCCTCGGCGGGTTCGCGAATGCAGGACGCAGCCAGCGTGCGCTCGCCCTCGATCTCGACCATGCAGGCCCGGCAATTGCCATCGGGGCGATAGCCCGGTGCGGGCTTGTGGCACAGATGCGGAATCACGAGACCGCGGCCATTGGCGACTTCCCAGATGGTCTCGCCGGCCTGAGCCTCGACGGTTTCTCCATCCAGCGTGAAGGTGATGGTCTTGGACATGACAAACTCCCTATTCGCGGCCACTCTATCCTAGCATAGCCGGAACGCGAGTCGTCCAATCCGACAAGCCAATGCCGATTTGCGCCAAGGCGCACGCGACGGAACAGGTTTTCCCCCTTCCGCTTCACGCCCCGAAACAGTAGGCAAAAGCGGCAAGTTGAGAGGTTCCCGATGCCCCACATCACCCTTGTGCGCCACGGCCAAGCCAATACCGCGGCCCGCGACGAAATCAGCTATGACAGGCTCTCTGATCTCGGCCATCAGCAGGCCCGCTGGCTCGGCGCGCATATGGATGCGACGGGGGATCGGTTTCAGCGTGTCTATTGCGGCACCATGCGACGCCACGAAGAAACGGCGCAGGGCATGAATGTCGCCCCCGAGGCCGCGATCATCCGCGATCCACGCCTCAACGAATTCGCCTATTTCACCCTGTCACAGCTCATGGAAGAGCAACACGGCCTCTCAGTCCCGTCCGAGCGCGAAGAGTTCGTGCGCCACCTGCCTGCGGTGCTTGGCGCGTGGGAACGGGGCGAGATCGAGGGCGCGCCGGAGAGCTTTGATTCGTTTTATGGCCGCATCCGTGACGCCATGGCAGAAATCGCCGCCGGAGAAGGCCGCGCGCTTGTCGTGACCTCGGGCGGGCTCATTGGCACGGTATTGCGGCAGACGCTTTCGCTTGATGTGACGGGCTGGGCCTCTATGTGCCTCGCGATCATGAACACCTCGGTGCATCGCTGGCAGATGGTTCTGGATAAGCCGCTTCTGGTGCAATTCAACGGCGTCCCGCATCTCGAGACGCCAGATCGCCACCACGCGCAAACGCATCTTTGACAAAGAAAAAAGGGCCTGCGAAAGCCCTTTCACGCGATGTCGAAATCACGTCAGACGCGCCTTCGACGGCGCTTGGCGAGGATTAGGCCGCTGCGTCGTCGGCAATGCTCGTGTGGATGAACTTGCAGTCGCAATAGGGGCACTCGACCCAGCCTTGTTCGCGCGGAATCTGCAGGTAGACGCGCGGATGCCCAAGCGCGCCTTCACCGCCATCACAGGCCACCTTGTAGCTGTCTACGATCTTGGTCTCGGGGGCTTCGGTTGTCATCTTTGCTGGATCCTTCCGGTTGTCGTTCCGCTCTGGCTTGGATATGCGCAAATATGCGGCAAGCACAGCGTCGGAGCAAGAGCAGCCATGTCACAGAATGCCATCGAAATTCGCAACCTGCGCAAAACCTATCGGGGCAACAAGGGCACACCTCCCAAAGAGGCGCTCAAAGGTGTCGACCTCGACATCCCAAAAGGCTCGATCTTTGGCCTGCTCGGTCCCAACGGGGCAGGCAAATCCACGATGATCAATATTCTTGCCGGCCTTGTTGTGAAATCCTCTGGGGCGGTGCGTATATGGGGCTTCGATCAGGATCAGAACCCGCGCCAGTCTCGCGCCGCGATCGGGGTCATGCCGCAGGAACTCAACCTTGATCCGTTCTTTACCCCGCGTGGTACGCTCGAGGTGCAGGCCGGTCTTTACGGCGTTCCCAAAGCCCAGCGCCAAAGCGACGCCATCCTCGAGATGGTAGGCCTCTCAGACAAGGCCGAGGCCTACGCCCGCACGCTTTCAGGCGGGATGCGGCGCCGTCTCCTGCTTGGCAAGGCGCTGGTGCATGAGCCGCATATCCTTGTCCTCGACGAGCCGACCGCAGGCGTCGATATCGAACTGCGCCAGATGCTCTGGAGCAATATCCGCCGCCTCAACGAAGAACGCGGTATGACCATCATCCTGACAACGCATTACCTCGAAGAAGCCGAGGAAATGTGTGACGAGATCGCGATCATCAACCACGGCGAGCTTGTGGCGCGCGACAGCACCTCGAACCTTCTAGGACGTCTCGACCAGCGCACGCTTCTGATTGACCCCGCCGCGCCGCTTCCGGCCTTGCCGGAGCTTGCCGGAATCACGGTCGAGACCCGAGGCGACGGCACATTGGCCCTGACCTACCACGCCAAGGAAAAGAACGCGGGCGATGTGCTTGAGATGTTGCGCGAGGCAGGGGTGCGCATTCGCGATATCCGCACCGAACAGGCCGACCTCGAAGATGTCTTCCTGTCGCTGACCGCCTCGCACTAATCCTCGAAAAGGTGTTGCGTGCTGGCGATGGCTTCGGCGCTGTCGCGATCAACCGATAGGAAATCCATCAGAACACCGATGTGATCGTCGGTGCTGTCGATCTCGCGCATGCGCACGTGATTCTCGAAGTTCGCATCGCGGATTCGGTCGCTCTCGAGCACCATATCCTGACGGATCGTCGGCAGGATGCGTTCGATCGTTTCCTGCGGCGTCTGTGACCCGGCAAGCCCGATCCGCGTTGCGTGACCGATGAGGTAATCATCCGAGAACTTGCACTGAATCTCGAGAAGCCGCGTCCGCGACCGGTCTCCAAAGAAATCGTACAACAGGTCAAGCGAGGACGGGTCGAGGCAGACCACGAGCCGGTTCGTATCGTAATAGTCAAACAGCATCCGCATGAGGGCACGGCGATGTCGTGTGCGTTTGCCAAGCGTGCCCTGAATGCCGCCAAGATCGGGCAGCGGCGTGCTTTCTTCGTTGAAGAGATAGGCAATCGACGGCACGCCAGTCTGGGCGTGGATGCTCTCTAGAAGACGCTTGGCGACGTGCCATTTCTTGCACACGATGATCATCAGCTCGCGGTCGCGCCCGAGCGTCGATTCCGTCTCCCAGAAGCGCGTTGCAAACCGTCTCCCGATCCGCCCCCGCCCGGTCAAAAAACGAAACAGGCTCGGCCCCTCCGCCGAAATCTGGAACGACACACCAGTTTCACCAAACAGCGACCCAAGCCGCTCTTTCAACTCGACCGCCTCAGAGCTGATCTTGCGGGCGAAAAGGAAATCCTGACTCAAAAGCAGATCATAGTGATCGTTGTAAAAGGTAAGCGGCATCCCGTAGTCGGTAAACATCAGGAAAGTGAGCGTCCGGGTGCGGATTTCCTTTTCCGGCACAAGATGGCGCACGATGGTCTGAAAGAACGTTTCGTCCGGGATCCACGTGGTCCGAAAGAACCGCATCACATCCCGGCGCGCGCGCTTGAAATCAAGAACCTTTTCAATGGTTTCTCGCCGCAGACACCACCATTGCGATCCAATCTGCACTTGGATATCCGCCGGTATCTCGCGGGTGAGACCAAAGCGTTTCTGAAAATTGAAAGTCGCGTAGAAGCGCCATTTCTGGGTCCGTTCGTTGAACCAATGACGATAGATCAGGCGCTCTTTCTTCATCCCCGTCTTGATCCAGTCGCTTTCGAAGAAATCGAAACTCTCGATCCAATCGCAATCGTTCTCGTCGAGATAGCTATGGATGTAGTCAGCGGTCTTGATCGGCTGGCAATCGCCCGACAGCATGTAGAAATGTGTCGCCCGCGGAAAGGTCTCGACAGCGGCCTCAACGGCGTAAAGCGTCGCCTCGACGAGGGACCACTCGCCCCAACCGCATTTGATCCGCCGCTTGGCAAAGGCGACATTGGGATTGTCCTTGAGCCCCTCGCGGATCGTCTCAAACGCCTCGCGCTTGGCCCGCGCATCGAAATGGATCGAGATATAGTCGCCCTTCGATGTGAGCATCTGGGCCTGTTTGACAATCGCCTCCGGGTCTTTGTGACAGAGTAGAATGAAGGCGATTTTTGCCATAACGGAAACCTGCACCCCGGATTTACATTGATTGTTTACCTCAATAATGCTGAACGGACGTTGAATAAACAGGATTTCTTTGCTTTTTTATCCCCAAATCAAACTGTGGCCGCTTTGTCGGACGACAGGATAATCGGAGACAATCTATATGGGCTTTCCCGGGACTTGGATGACCGAGAGCGAAACCGTCGTGTATCGGGTCGTTCCCAAATGCGCCTGCTCGACCATCGGCCAGATCATGTACTACTCCGATCATGGCGAATTCTTTGATGGCGATATCCACGATGCCGAGGGCGGTATCCACAAGTGGGCAATCGAGGCGAGCCAGGAGCCGATCACGCGGAACGTCGTGGGGCATGAATCCTACGCCTTCACCTGCGTGCGCAACCCCTACACGCGCATCCTGTCCTCCTTCTTCGACAAGATCTGCGGCATTCAGCGCAACGGCCGCCGCTATCGCGGCAATCTCGTGCCGACGCTGGTGCAGAAATACGGGATCGAGGTTGGCGGCGACGATGGCAAGCAGGAGTTCGACCAGATCAAGAGCTTCCGCCGCTTCCTTCTCTTCGCCCGCGACACCATCCGCTGGCGCCGCCCGATGGATCCGGACATTCATTGGTCCGCCATGTCGGGCCATGTCTCGACCTTCATCGTCAATGGCGGACGCTACAACAACATCTTCTGGACCGAGAAGTTCAACGAAGGCATGCAATCCGTCCTCGACGCGATCGAGACGCCGCATTCCGTCGATCTCGAGCAGATCCCGCGTTTCAACGAATCCGAGGGCCACGGCCCCAAGCGCGCGCACCCGGTCGAAGACTATTTCGACGACCTGTCGATGCATCTCGTCTATGAAATCTACAAGCGCGACTTCCAGCTCTTCAAATACGATTTCGAAGACCCGTCCAACAAGATGCCCATCGGCGAGATCGACCTCGACGAGATCCACGCCAAGCTTGGCGACTGAACGACAAAGCCGCGCCCCTTAGGGACGCGGCTTTTTTCTTCGATTTCGGCGATCCTCAGATCAGGCCGGCATGCGCCATCGCGGCATCGACCTGTGCGCGCACCTTGTCGGAAAGCCCGACAAGCGGAAGGCGCACTTCCTCGTTGCAAAGACCAAGCTTCGACATGGCGTATTTCGCCCCGACAAGCCCCGGCTCGGCGAAGATCGCGATATGAAGCGGCATCAGGCGGTCCTGGTACTCAAGCGCCTTGGCGTAGTCACCCGCAAGCGTCGCCGCCTGGAACTCGGCACAGAGGCGCGGCGCAACATTCGCGGTCACAGAAATACAGCCCACACCGCCATGCGCGTTAAAGCCAAGCGCAGTCGCATCCTCGCCCGAAAGCTGGATGAAATCTTTGCCACAGGTGATCCGCTGTTGCGGCACGCGGGCAAGATCGCCCGTCGCATCCTTGACGCCGACAATGCGCGGCAGCTCGGCAAGCTTGCCCATCGTCTCGGGGCTCATGTCAATGACCGACCGGCCGGGGATGTTGTAAATGATGATCGGCAGTTCACAGCAATCATGCACCGCGGTGAAATGCGCGATGAGGCCCTGCTGCGTCGGCTTGTTGTAATAGGGCGTCACGACAAGAATCGCGTCCGCACCAACCTTTTCCGCGTGTTGAGCAAGGCGGATCGACTCAAGCGTGTTGTTCGATCCTGCCCCGGCAATGACCGGCACCCGGCCCGCTGCGGCGCGCACGACTTCCTCGACCACCTGCTCGTGCTCGCGGTGCGTGAGCGTCGGGCTCTCGCCAGTGGTGCCGACCGGCACGAATCCGCTCGTGCCTTCGCCGATATGCCATTCCACGAGTTTCTTGAGCGTCTCAATATCCAGCTCGCCGTTCGTGAACGGCGTGACGAGTGCGGGAATAGACCCTTTGAACATGACACGCTCCTTTTCTGCGGTGTACTGGCGAAACGCCCGGTTGATTTCAAACCGCGCGGACCCTACCCCTAGGGGGGTGGTCTTGCCAAGTTTGTGATTTGTGGCACGACCCGCGCAGATTTATGGTTCGGTTCTATCCTTTGTCACATTGGAAAATGCAAGACATGTTGCGCCTTCTTCCCGTTGTTTTCGTGACCTTCCTGACCGCAATCCCCGTTGCGCTCAGCGCCGAGACCCCGATTGCGCGCGCGCTCGACGCTGTACGCGCCAGAGATTGGCCCGCCGCAGCCGAAGAAGTGAAGGGCGCTGGACCGGTCGCGCGTGACATCGTCGAATGGCACCGCCTGCGCACCGGACAAGGCCGCCCGAAAGAGGTGCTCGCCTTCCTTGCCCGCCGTCCGAGCTGGCCCGGGCTTCCTTATTTGCGCGAGAAATCGGAAGACGCTTTCGCCTCGGCAAGTACCAATGACCTCGCCGCGCTCTTTGCCTATGGCCCGGCCCAGACCGCCGAGGGCGTGCTCTTGCAGGCGCGTCTCCTTGAGCGACAGAACCGCGAAGACGAGGCCAAGGCGCTTGTCATCAAGGCCTGGACAAGCATGGCCGTCGGACCCGGTGCACATGATGCCTTTCTCGATCGCTATGGCCGCCTCTTGCGCGCCCATCATGAGGACCGGATGGATTTCGTCCTCTGGCAAGGCTGGGAGAACAACACCAGTCGCATGATGCCGCTGGTGAATGACGGCTGGAAACGCCTCGCCAAGGCGCGGCTCGGCCTGCGCCAGCAGGTCAATGGCGTTGATGATCTGATCGCCGCCGTCCCCGCGAATCTGCGCGATCATCCGGGGCTGAACTACGAACGCTTCCTGTGGCGCGCGCGCAAGAACCGCGACGCCTCAGCCATCGAGCTTCTTTTGTCCGAAAGCGAAGCCGGGAAACTTGGCCGTGCTGAGGAATGGGCCGGACGCCGCCGAGGCCTCGCCCGCGAAAAGATGCGCGACGGTGCCTATGGCACGGCCTATCGCATCGCCGCAACGCATGGGCTTTCGCCGGACGTGGGCTATGCCTATTCCGATTGCGAGTGGATCGCGGGCTATATCGCCCTGCGCTTCCTCAACAAGCCCGGCGTCGCGGCCCAACATTTCGTCCGCTTCAAACAGTCCGTCGAAACCCCGATCTCGCTTGGACGCGCGGGGTATTGGCTTGGCCGCGCCTATGAGGCGATGGGCGACGCCGAAGCGGCCCAGCGCGCCTACCGCGAAGGCGGTGAGCACCAAACGAGCTTTTACGGCCTCCTCGCCGCCGAGAAGGCCGGCATGCCCCCAAGCAGCGATCTGCGCGGAGACGAGGTTTTCCCCGATTGGAAAACCGCCGCCTTCACCCAAAGCTCGGTCCATGAGGCCGCGCGCCTGCTCCTTGAGGGGGGCGAGCTTGCTCTGGCAGAGCGGTTCTGGCTCCACCTTTCCGAGACACAGGACCGCGAAACGCTTGGCCAGATGGGCACCATGGCGCAAGAGCTCGGCGCACCGCACGTTGCCGTCATGCTTGGCAAGAAGATGGCCCAGCGTGGCATCGTCCTTCCGGGGCCCTACTATGCGCTACACCCGCTGGTGAACGCCCGCCTTCCCGTGCCGCCGGAAATGGCCCTCGCCATCGCCCGCCGTGAGAGCGAATTCGACCCCTCCGTTGTCAGTGGCGCAGGGGCGCGCGGGTTGATGCAGGTGATGCCCGGCACCGCACGACAGGTCGCCGCCGCCATTGGCCAGCCCTATAGCCACGCGTGGCTGACATCGAACCCAGAGTACAACGTGACCCTCGGCACGTCCTATCTCGCCGGGCTGGCGCGGGAATTCGATGGCAACGTGATCCTGATCTCTGCGGGCTACAACGCCGGACCAAGCCGTCCGGAACGCTGGATGCGTGAACGTGGCGATCCCCGCCGACGCGGCGTCGACATAATCGACTGGATTGAACACATCCCCTTCTCGGAAACCCGCAACTACGTCATGCGCGTCGCCGAGAGTCTGCCGGTCTACCGCGCGCGTTTGGGGCGCAACCCCCATCCCGTGCCGTTCAGCCAGGAACTCGTCGGAAGCACCATCCGCGCCACCCGGTAGCCCTACTTCGCCTGCCGCTCCCGCCAGAGGGTGAATAGCCCTGCCGCCACGATGATCGCCGCGCCGATGGCCACGTTGGTGCGCAGCGTCTCGCCAAAGGCAAAAATGCCGAGCGCCGAAGCAAAGGGCAGTTGCAGATAGGCAAAGGGCTGCACCGCGCTGGCCTCGGCATGGTCATAGGTCTTGATCAAGAGCCAATGCCCAAGCACCCCGGTAATACAGAGCGTGATCATCCAATACCAATCCGTGCCGATGATCGGCTCCCAAAAGAACACGCCCACGGCGGTCATGCAGACCATACCGACGGTGCCCGTATAGAAAAAGCTCACAGCCGAGCCGTCATCCGTCGCGACATAGCGCGTCGCTAGACCATACACCGCAAACATGAGCGCGCCGACGATGGGCACGATGGCCGCGGGCGAAAAGACGCCATAACCGGGCTGCAGGATAATCAGCACCCCGATAAGCCCGACCCCGATCGCCGCCCAACGCCGCCAGCCGACACTTTCGCCAAGGATCGGCCCCGAAAGCGCGGCAATCATCAGCGGGTAACAGATAAAGATCGCATGGGTCTCGGTAAGACCCAGAAGCGTGAAAGACACCACCGTGACGACGATCTCCGCCGCCAGTAGCGCACCGCGAAACACCTGAAGCCAGAGATGCTTGGTCTTTACCGCCTTCCTCAATCCCCCCGGACGCCGCGCCGAAAGCGCAACGACAAAGGCGGCAAAGAACCAATAGCGGATCATCACCACGAGATAGGCGTTATACTCGCTCGCCATATAGCGCGAGATGCCGTCCTGCATCGCAAAGACAAAGGTCGTCAGGCACATCAACAGGATGCCGAGGCGGTTGTTCGTGCCGCTCATCCGCGTTTCCTCGCAACGCTCATATGGCGCTTGCGACCAAAGCCGGGAACGCGCGTGACATCGAACCCCGCCGCGTCGAGCCCGCGCCGCACAAACCCCGCCGCCGTATAGGTCGCCGCGCTGCCGCCCGATTTGGTATGTCGCCCCACCTCTGCCATGAGGTCAGCGTCCCAGAGTTCCGGGTTCTTGGCCGGGGAAAACCCGTCAAGAAACCATGCATCCGCGACAAAATCCTGTCTTGCCAGCGTTTCGCGCGCATCCCCGATCACCACCCGTGCCTCGACGCCCTCAAGCGTGGCAAGCGTCGGGTCCTCCCCCCACGCAGACACGAGGCGCGCGGCATAGGGCGCAAGCTCGGGAAAGGCCTCCAGCGCGCGCGCCATCTCATCGGCGCTCATCGGAAAGCCCTCGAAACTCGTGAACCGAAGCGGCCCGTCAACGCCCGCACCCTCCCAAGCCGCCCAAGTGGTCAGAAAGTTCAGCCCCGTGCCAAAGCCCAATTCTGCAATATGAAATCCCGGCACGAACCGTTCCGGCAGATCATTGCCCTGAAGAAACACATGCCGCGTTTCCGCAAGCCCGTTGTCGAGGCTGAAATACGGGTCGTCAAACCGCGTCGATACAGGGATAGCGCCATCGCGCCATTCCAGATTTGCTCTCTGGTCGCTCATGTCGGGATGCCTTAAACCGTCCGCGATGAGCATTGGTCCAAGGCGAGGGGTTTGGCAATGGTGGATGTGACCGTAATGGGCGCCGGGGCGTTTGGCCTCTCGGTCGCGTGGTCCTGTGTCAAACGCGGCGCCTCGGTACGCGTGGTGGACCCCTATGGCCTCGGCTCCGGCTCGTCCGGTGGCACGGTCGGCGCGCTTTCTCCGCACACGCCCGAGAACTGGAACGACAAGAAAGAGTTTCAGTTTCAAAGCCTCATCATGGCCGAAGACTACTGGTCCGAGATCGAAGACGTGAGCGGCCAGCACTCGGGCTACGGCCGCGTTGGGCGGCTTCAGCCAGTCATGAACGCGCGTGGCCTCGAGCTGGCCCGCGCCCGCGAAGAGACCGCCCGAGAGCTATGGCGCGGCAAGGCGGCATGGCGCGTGATCGAGGCTGCGGAAGCCGGTGATTGGGCACCCCTGACGCCGACAGGCTACCTCATCCACGACACGCTATCCGCCCGCATGAGCCCGCGTATGGCCTGCACCGCTCTGGCGGCGGCGCTGCGGGCGAAAGACACTGAAATCGTCTCTAACGCACCTGAAAATGGAAAAGTGGTCTGGGCGACCGGCTGGCGCGGGTTGGTCGATCTTTCCGAGGAGATGGGCCGCATGGTCGGCAATGGTGTCAAAGGGCAATCCGCCCTTCTGCGCCTCTCGCGCCCTGACGCACCACAACTCTACGCCGACGCCGTGCATATCATCCCGCATGTGGATGGCACCGTCGCCATCGGCTCCACCTCCGAGCGCGACTTCGACGCACCGGACACGACCGACGCGCTACTCGATGAGGTGATCGCCCGCGCCTTCGCCGCCGTGCCTGCCCTCGAAGGGGCCGAAGTCATCGAGCGTTGGGCCGGGGTCCGCCCCCGCGCCAAGAGTCGTGCGCCGATGCTTGGGGCGCACCCGACCAAACCGGGTCAGTTCATCGCCAATGGCGGCTTCAAGATCGGCTTTGGCATGGCCCCCAAAGTCGGAGAGGTCATGGCCGACCTGATCCTCGACGGAGAGGACAATATCCCCGAGCCCTTCAAACCCGAGGCGTCGCTCTAGGGTCAGGACCCTAACCCGCCTCGGCGATCATGCACTGCCGCCCATCCGGCCCCCGGACCCAGGCCGCATTGTCATCGCCCCAACAGAATTCGGCCTTCTCGAAATGCATGACCGGCGCGGTCGCACGGAAAGAGAACCGCCGCAGCCCGCCAAGCCGCTTTTCGGCCATGAGCATCAAAAGCTGCGCCAAGAGCGGCCCATGCACCACCAGCCCCTCATAGCCTTCGACATCGCGCGCATAGTCGAGGTCATAGTGGATGCGATGGCCGTTGAAGGTGAGCGCCGAGTAGCGGAACAACAGGGTCGAATCGAACCCTCTCTCCTCAACATGGATCTCGTCTCTCCGCGCCTTGGGTGGCACGGGCTTTGGCGCGCCGGGCATCGGGTCTTCGCGATATACAAGGTCTTGGAACTCGGTCACGCAAAGCGCGCCCGCCTGCTCCACATCATGACGTAGTTTGACGAATCCAAGCGGCCCTGTGCGCCCTTCCTTATGCTCTGCCGAGGCAACCGTGGTCGTTTTCACCGCCTCGATCCCGGCCTTCAGCGGCGCGTGAAACTCAAGCTGCCCGCCCGCCCACATGCGGCGCGGCAATCCCATGTCGGGGATGATCCCGCCAACCTTCGGATGCCCATCCCGGCCAAGCGCGCCGGGCGGCTGTGCATCCCAGAAATAGAGATAGTGAAAAAACGGTGGCAGGGCGTCGCCCGCCTCCACCTCTGCGGGCAGGTCGAGCGAGGTCAGGCAGGCCGCCGCGCGGGCGGGATCCATGGGATCGGTTTGACGGTGCATTGAAGTCTCGGCATTGTGCATGGCCAGACGCTAAGTCAGCCCCACAGGAGGCACAAGACCGGATGACACCCTCTCTCGCCTCCCTTGATCACCTCGTCCTGACCGTTGCGGATATCCCGGCCACTTGCCGGTTCTACGAAGACGTGCTTGGCATGACCGCAACGCGCTTTTCCCCCGCCGATGGCAGTACGCGCTGGGCTCTTTCCTTTGGGGCACAGAAAATCAACCTGCATAGGGCCGGGGCGGAATTCGACCCCAAAGCCGCCTTTCCGACGCCCGGCTCGGCCGATCTCTGTTTCCTCTCCAAGACGCCGGTTTCCGAGTGGCAAGACCACCTCGCAGCCAAGGACATCCCGATAGCAGACGGCCCGATCACACGCACAGGTGCAACCGGGCCGATCCTGTCGATCTATATTCGTGATCCCGACGGCAATCTCATCGAGATCAGCAACGTGACTTAGGCGGCTGTCGCCTTGGCAACCGCGTTGCGGTGCACCTCATCGCGCAGGTTCTCCATGAGCGGCTTGAGAAGCACCTCATAGTTGTCCGCAATACGGCCCTCGCCATTGAACTGATCCATCGCGGCCGCGACCATGATCTCCGGTCCATGCACAATCCGCGCCGGGAATGGTGCCATGGCAAGGCGCAGGTTGTGAAGCGCGCGTGCCCCCCCGGCCCGGCCCGCAGCGGCACTCATGATGGCAACCGGCTTGCCCGCCCAAGGCTTCACATCCGAACGGCTGATCCAATCGAGCGCGTTCTTGAGCACGCCGGGAATACCGCCGTTATATTCCGGTGTCGAAATGAGCACCGCATCCGCCGAAGCGATCTCGGCAACAAGAGTCTTCACGCTTTCGGGCAACCCCTCTGCGTCCTCGAGATCCCCGTCATAGAGCGGCAGCGCGAGGTCCGCTTCGACGAAGTCCACGTCGCCGTAAATCCGCACCGCCTCGCGCAGGAGTTTGCGGTTGGTCGAGCTTTTGCGAAGCGCCCCTGAGAGGCCAACAATCTTGGTCATTTTGGTCATCCTGATCTGCGTGTCCTAGCTTTGATACCAAAATAGACCCCCGCCCTGCGAACACAACTGCGCAAAATGAGGGGTGCCTGTGCAAATATGCAGATTAGCCCTGAGGCAGGATCACGATCTCGACCCGACGATTCTGCGCCTTGCCTGCTTCCGAAAGGTTCGACGCCACCGGATCGCTCTCGCCGCGCCCGATCGTCTCGATCCGGTCAAAGGCAACGCCCGCATCCATGAGCTTGTCCGCCACCGCCTCGGCACGAAGCTCCGAGAGGTTCTGGTTATACTCGGCCGAAGCGGTGTTGTCGGTATGGCCAATGACCTGCACGATAGAGTTCGGATATTTCTGCAGGCTCTGCGCCACCACGCGAAGGTCATCTGTCAGACCCGGCTGCACCGCGTAGCTGTCCGAGGCAAAAAGGATATCCTGCGGCAGGGTCACGATCAGGCGGTCGCCCGTGTTCTCAATCTGCACATCGTCATCAAGGTCTTCGCGCAGCTCCGCTTCCTGCTTGTCGAGCGCACTCCCGACAAGCGCCCCGGCCCCGGCACCAACCGCCGCACCCACCGCGACGTTGCTATCGGTGACAGCCGCTATCCCGGCACCAAGGATGCCGCCAAAGATCGCGCCCTGCTTGGCTTGGCGGTATTCGTCCCGCGCCTCGCCATCCCCGGTCACATAGGCCGGATCGGTACAGGCTGTGACACCGGCAAGCGACAGCGCACAAATCGACAGGATGGATTTCTTCATGACAGGGCCTCATATGCTCGTTTTGCCCACCATTGCGGTGGTTTTGGCCCAATATAAGCAAATCCCCGCCAACTCCCAAGAGGCAAGCCTGAACTGGTCGGCAGGAAGGTGCCTACCCTACCCCGCCTCGGCCTGCGCGGTCTCATAGGCGAGCAGCGCGCGCTTGACCGGCAGGCCCCAGTGATAGCCGCCCAAGCCGCCGGACTTGCGCATCGCCCGGTGGCACGGGATGAGCCAGCTCACCGGGTTGCGCCCGACCGCCGTGCCAACCGCGCGCACCGCTGCGGGCTTGCCGATCGCCCGGGCGATTTCCGAATAGGTCGTGACCTCGCCCGAGGGAATCCGCATGAGCGCCTCCCAGACCTTGATCTGCAACGGCGAGCCGATCATGTGCAGCGGCGTCTTGCCCTCCGCACCAGCCTTACCCGCATAGGCGCTCTCAACCCAAGGCCGAAGCCGCTCCGGCGCCTCGACGAATGCGGCCTCCGGCCAGCGTGACGTCAGATCCTGCATTGCTTCGGCCTCGCCCATCTCGGCGGCAAAGCCGATACCGCAAATGCCCTTCTCCGTACCCATAACAAGCGACAGGCCAAACGGGCTCGGGAACCAGCCCCAGTAGATCACGAGCCCCGCGCCCTTGCGCGCGAACTCGCCCGGACTCATCGCCTCCCAGCGCAAAAACAGATCATGCAACCGCCCCGACCCCGAAAGCCCCACGGCGTTTGACGTGTCGAGCGTGGTGAAATGATCATGCAAAAGCGCCTTGGCGTGGCCAAGCGTTAGGTATTGCTGAAACCGCTTCGGCGATACCCCGGCCCATTTGGTAAAGAGCCGTTGGAAATGCGCCGGGCTCATCCCCATTTCCCCTGCAAGATCCTCGAGCGATTTCGCCTCGTCACCTGCATCGATACTCTCGATCGCGCGGCGCATGACATTGAAATGATAGCCCTGCTCCATGTCGCTCATGGTCCGGTCCTCTTGCTGGCATGTGTCTATCGACAATACGCGCCTCCCCCCGACGGTTCGACCCGAATATTGCGCAAAGCTGCGGCATTGCGGGGCTTGTGCGCCCGTGTCGCCCCGTGCATGTAAGTGCGCATGGCCAAGCAACTTGATTACCACACGATCCGCGAGATCTTTACCCGCTTCCAAGCCGCCGAGCAGGAACCCAAGGGAGAACTCGACCACGTCAACGCCTATACGCTCGTCGTGGCCGTGGCGCTTTCGGCGCAGGCGACCGATGCGGGCGTCAACAAGGCGACCAAGGACCTCTTCAAGATTGCCGACACACCGCAGAAGATGCTCGACCTTGGCGAAGAGCAACTGATCGAACATATCAAGACCATCGGCCTTTACCGCAACAAGGCCAAGAACGTCATCAAGCTCTCGCGCATCCTTGTCGAGCAGTATGATGGCGAGGTGCCCTGTTCTCGCGCCGCGCTCGAAGGGCTTCCGGGTGTTGGCCGCAAGACGGCCAATGTCGTGCTCAACATGTGGTGGCGTTATCCGGCCCAGGCTGTCGATACCCACATCTTTCGCTTTGGCAACCGCTCCGGCGTCTGCCCCGGTAAGGATGTCGTCGCCGTCGAGCGCGCCATCGAAGACCATATTCCGGTGGATTTCCAACTCCACGCCCATCACTGGATGATCCTGCACGGGCGCTATGTCTGTAAGGCGCGCAAACCGTTGTGCAGCACCTGCCTCATCCGCGATCTCTGCCTATTCGAGGAAAAAACCCTATGAGCAAGTACCAGGTTGTCGGCATCGGCAACGCCGTTGTCGATGTCATCTCGCAATCCGATGACGCCTTCCTAAGCCGCAACGGCATTCAAAAAGGGGTCATGCAGCTCATCGAGCAGGAGCGCGGCGAGATGCTCTATGACGCGATGACCAACCGCACGCAATCGCCCGGCGGCTCTGTCGCCAATACCATCGCGGGGCTTGGCAGCCTTGGCCTCTCCACCGGTTTTATCGGCCGCGTGCATGACGATGAGCTTGGCCGGTTTTACGCCGACGGCATGGCCGAGGACGGCACCGTGTTCGTCAATCCGCCGGTGCCGGGCGGCGAACTGCCGACTTCGCGCTCGATGATCTTTGTCTCGCCCGATGGCGAGCGGTCGATGAATACCTATCTCGGCATCTCCGCCGAACTTGGCCCCGAGGATGTGCCGGACGATGTGGCGGGCCAAGCCGACCTCCTGTTCCTCGAGGGCTATCTCTACGACAAGCCCAAGGGCAAGGATGCCTTCGAGGCCGCGGCCCGCGCCTGTCGCGCAGGCGGCGGCAAGGCCGGCATCGCCCTCTCCGATCCGTTCTGTGTCGAGCGTCACCGCGCCGATTTCCGCCGCCTCGTGAAAGAGCTCGATTTCGTGATCGGCAACGAACATGAATGGCAGTCGCTCTATGAAACCGACCTCTCCAGCGCGCTGGAACAGGCGGCGGCCGAGGTGGGTATCGTCGTCTGCACGCGCTCGGGTCACGATGTTGTCCTCGTGCAGGGCGACAAAGAGGCCGTGGTGCCTGTGACAGAGATCACCCCGGTCGATGCCACCGGCGCAGGCGATCAATTCGCTGCCGGGTTTCTCTATGGGGTGGCCACGGGGAAGACCCTCGAGGTTGCCGGGCGCATGGGCTGTCTCTGCGCCGCCGAGGTGATCTCGCATTACGGTGCGCGGCCCGAGGCGGACCTGCTCGAGATGTTCAAGGCCGAGGGCCTCGTCTAACGCTGGTCTCAAGCGGAGCGCGCCCTAGGGCGCGCACAGGTTTAGCAGGCCCTAATGGGGCCTGCCGATGCGAGGCGCTGCCTCGCGCTCCGGAGTATTTTCACAAAGGGGAAGATCAAAGGAGCAAGAGCGCAACCGCCACCGCAACCCCCGAGGCCGCAACACCCCCTGCCGCGCCAAGCGTGATCCATGGCCAGAGGCGGCGCTTTTCATCCTGCGGCGGGCTCGCCTGTGCGATGAGCGCGGATTCGACGAGATCCGGAAGGCGCGGACCGAACCGGGCCAAGACCCTTCCTGTCTTCAGGAGATCGCGCGCAAGGGCGCGCGGGCCGAGGCTCTTCTTGATGTACGCCTCGACCTCGGGCTTGGCGACATCCCAGATGTTGAGGCTCGGATCGAGCGAGCGTGCCACGCCTTCGACCACGACCATCGTGCGTTGCAGGAGGATCAGCTCGGTGCGGGTTTCCATGCCAAAGCGTTCTGTCACCTCGAACAGGTAGGAGAGCAGCCGCCCCATGGAAATCCGCGTGGCATCCATGCCGAAGATCGGCTCGCCCACGGCGCGCAGGGCACGGGCAAAGGCATCCACGTCGCGATCCGCCGGGACATAACCCGCCTCGAAATGCACCTCAGCAACGCGTTGGTAATCACGCTGGATAAAGCCGAACAGGATCTCGGCATAGACCCGGCGTGTATATTCGTCGATATAGCCCATAATCCCGAAATCATAAGCGATGATATCGCCATTCGCCGCGACCTTGAGATTGCCCTGGTGCATGTCGGCGTGGAAGAACCCGTCGCGCAGCGCGTGGCGCAGGAAGAGCGACAGAACACGGCTCCCAAGGGCGTGCCGGTCATGCCCAGCTGCATCGAGCGCCGCGTTGTCACCAAGCGACACGCCCTCGGCCCAGCTCATGGTCATCACCCGACGGCCCGAAAGATCCCATTGAATCCGGGGCACCTGAAAGCCGGGATCGCCGGCGGTATTGTCGGAGAACTCGCTCGCACTCGCGCTTTCGAGGCGCAAGTCCAACTCGCCCGTCACCACCCCGTCGAAATGTTCGATCACGTCGCGAGGGCGCAAGCGGCGCGAGGCGGGAGAGAGAAACTCGATCACATCCGCCGCGAAATAAAACGCATCGACATCCTTACGAAAGGCGCGCTCGATCCCCGGACGCAGAACCTTGACCGCGACCTCTTCGCCGGTCTCGGCAAGCTGCGCCTTATGCACCTGCGCGATGGAGGCGGCGGCAACCGGTTCGGAAAACGCCGAGAACACCTCGTCGACTGGGCGGCCAAGCTCATCCTCGACGGCGCGCTTGGCTGTGGCAACCGGGAAGGGCGGCAGGCGATCCTGCAGCACGCGCAGCTGCGTCGCAAGCTCCGTGCCAACCACATCGGGCCGTGTCGAGAGCACCTGACCGAACTTGATATAGGCCGGGCCAAGCGCCGTCAGCGCGCGGGTGATCGGCGGCATGGCCGGGTCGCCCTTGATCCCGAGCCAACGAAACGGCCAGACCAATGCGCGCGCCGCGATACGGATCAACTTGGGCGCTTCGAACGCATCAAGGACGGCGCGCATCGCGCCTGTGCGCTCGAGCGTTGCGCCCGTCCGGATCAATCGCCAGAGATTATGCGGCCCCTTCAAATCTTCCACCCCGAATGCAGCGCCGCGATCCCCATCGAGAGGTTGCGATACTTGGCGTTCTCAAAGCCCGCCGCCTTCACCATGTCGAGGAAGGTCTCCTGATCAGGGAACTTGCGGATCGACTCCACGAGATATTGGTAACTGTCGCGATCCCCGGCAATCGCCTGCCCCATGCGCGGGATGATGTTGAAGGAGTAGAGATCATAGGCCTTCTGCATCATGTCATTGGGGATCTGGCTAAACTCGAGCACCATGAGCCGTCCGCCGGGGCGCAGCACGCGATACGCCTCGTTGAGAGCCTCCTGCGGTCGCGTCACGTTCCGAATGCCAAAGGAGATCGTGTAGACATCAAACGTATTGTCCTCGAACGGGAGCGCCATCGCATCGCCCACGACCCAATCGAGGCTCGAGGCCATCTGCTCCGCTTCGGCGCGTTTGCGCCCCTCGACAAGCATCGGCTCCGTGAGGTCGAGCACCGTGGCATGGCCCGTCCCCGCACGGTCGAGAAAGCGGAAGGAAATATCGCCCGTGCCGCCCGCCACATCGAGCAACCTCTGCCCCGGGCGCGGCGCGAGCCAATCCATCATCGCGTCTTTCCAGACGCGGTGAATCCCGACGCTCATCACATCGTTCATGATGTCATATTTCGAGGCCACCGAGCCGAACACGCCCTGCACGCGCCCTGCCTTCTCGTCCTCGCGGACAGTCTCGAAACCGAAATGGGTTGTGTTGGAGGAGGGATCACTCATGACAGACGCCTTCTTTTGTCGCGCCCTACATATAGCGCAGGACAAAGGCATACAATGCGCCGCTCTACCCTGCGCGCTCAAAAGCCGCTAAACCCTTTCGAAATTCATCCTCACGAGGCCCTCATGCCCGAACTGCCCGAAGTTGAAACCGTCCGCCGCGGCCTTGCCCCTTCGATGGAAGGCGCGGTGATTGCGCGGGCGCAGGTCAATCGCCCCGATCTGCGCTGGCCCTTTCCGGAGCGCATGGCCGAGCGCCTGACCGGGGCGCGGGTGCTGATGCTGCGGCGACGGTCGAAGTATATCCTCGCGGATCTCGACACGGGCGAAACCCTCCTGATCCATCTCGGCATGTCCGGGCGGATGACGGTTTCGGGCGATCCCTTGGGCCAATTCGTCCATGACCACCCCGCGCAAGAGAAACATGACCACGTGATCTTTGACATGGAGAACGGCGCCCGGGTGACGTTCAACGATCCCCGTCGTTTCGGCGCGATGGATCTCCTGACAACCGCCGAGGCCGACACCCACGCGCTTCTTGCGTCGCTCGGGCCAGAGCCGCTCGGCAATGCATTCGACGAAGAGTACCTCGTCCAGCGACTCAAGAACCGGCGCACGCCGATCAAAACCGCCCTTCTGGATCAACATATCGTCGCCGGTCTTGGCAATATCTACGTCTGCGAGACCCTCTACAGGGGCGGCGTGTCGCCACGTCGCAAGGCCGCGAACCTCTCGGAAAAGCGTATTCGCACCCTCGTCCCGATCATCCGTGAGGTGCTTTCGGACGCCATCGAGGCGGGCGGTTCTTCCCTGCGCGATTTCCGCCAAGCCGATGGAGAGCTTGGATATTTTCAGCATAGTTTCGATGTGTACGGTCGCGAAGGCGCACCCTGTCACCGGTCGGGATGCGGCGGCACGATCGCCCGAATCACCCAATCGGGCCGGTCGTCCTTCTACTGCCCGCAATGCCAAAGATAGCTTGAACCACGAAGCAACAATGGTAAGGAATCGTCCCTGACCGGAACAAAGGAAAGCTTCACTCATGGCTTTTGAGACGATCATCGTCGAAATTGAGGACCACGTGGCCCTCATCAAACTGAACCGCCCGAACGCTCTGAACGCGCTCAACCAACAGCTCATTACCGAACTGGCGACCGCGCTCGAAGAGGCAGACGCGAATGACAAGGTGCGCTGTATCGTTCTGACCGGGTCGGACAAGGCCTTCGCCGCTGGCGCGGACATCAAGGAAATGTCCTCGATGACCTACGCCGAGGTGAACGTTTCGAACCTCTTTGCCTCGACCAATGATCGGATCGTGGCGATCCGCAAGCCGATCATCGCCGCTGTCTCCGGCTATGCGCTGGGCGGTGGATGCGAACTGGCCATGGCGTGCGATTTCATCATCGCCTCCGACACGGCCAAGTTCGGCCAGCCCGAGGTCAATCTCGGTGTGATCGCCGGGATTGGCGGCACCCAGCGCCTGACCCGCCTTGTTGGCAAATCCAAAGCGATGGACATGAACCTCACCGGCCGCTTCATGGACGCCGAAGAGGCCGAGCGTGCAGGTCTCGTGAGCCGCGTTGTGCCCGCCAAAAAGCTGATGGACGAAGCGATGGGCGCCGCCCAGAAGATCGCCGAGAAATCCATGATCGCGACCCGCGCCGCCAAGGAAGCCGTGAACCGCTCCTACGAGACCACGCTCGCCGAGGGTCTCTTGTTTGAGCGCCGCCTCTTCCATTCTCTGTTCGCGACCGACGATCAGAAAGAAGGCATGGCCGCCTTCATGGAAAAGCGCACCGCGCAATTCCGCGACAAGTAACTCAAAGCGCGACAATCCCATCATGAGGGCAGGCTTCGGCCTGCCCTTTTTGTTGGCGGGAGGGCCTTGCAACCTCCGGGTTCGGTCCGATCCGGTACCGAAAACCCGCACCACCACAATACCGACGTGATACCGACGCGATACAGACCCTTGTTTTTCGCGCTTTCAAACTCGTAAGAAGGAAGAAACGACCTCGCTATGCAGGCGCGTGCCGGGCCGTCCTGTCATCGTCGTCGCCGGAACCGCTCAATGAGTCCTTCCCCAAATCGCACCCCCCCGTCCTCGACCTGCGTCGCGATTTGCACCTGTGATCGACATGCCCACCTGCACAAACTCCTGTCGCATATGCCGCACAGCTTCGAAGGTCAGCAGGTCACGATCTTTGTCGCCGACAACGGCAATGCCAGCGCCGCCAAGACCCTCGACCCGTTCCGCGATCGGTTCGACATTCGCTATCTTCGCGTCGCGCAATCCGGGGTTTCACCGGCCCGAAACGCCGTCCTGCGCGCCGCCTTTGATGCGGGCTATGCCTTTGTCGCCTGCATCGACGATGACGAATGGCCAACGCCGCAATGGCTCACCAGCCTAAGCGCCCCCGGCCTTGCAGGGCAGGCCGATATCGTCATTGGCCCGTCCAAGGCCGACCTGCAACAGAACGATCCAAGCTGGATCATCGACGGCGCGCTGCTCGACCGCTATGGCCTCTTGTTCGGCACCCATAACATCCTGCTAAGCGCCGCCGTCATGCCCCCCTCCGAGACGGACTGGTTCAAGGATGAGTTCGCCCATAGCGGCGGCGGGGATTGGGAATTCATTACGCGGATGGAAAAGGCCGGCGCCCGGCTGGCCTATGCGCCTGATGCGCTGGTGCACGAACATGTGCCCGCACGGCGCAAGACGATCCGCTATTTCCTATCGCTCGGTGTGCGCGAAGGCACCACCTTCGTCAAAGCCGCCCGCCTGCAAAACAAGGGCAGACTGCGCCCTGTGTTGCTGTCCCTACGCGAGATGCTGCGCAAGATCGGGTTCGGGCTGTATCACATCGCCCTCTCTCCGACCGCGCGCTGGCACCTTGTGCGCGCAGGCATGGATTTCTCCGCCGCCGCCGCGATTCTCCCGGCCCTGCTTGGACAGAGCTTTGCCTTCTATGGCCGTGAGCGGACACGCTCCTGAATGGAATCGCCCCCCCGCATATCCGTCGGCGTCGCCCTAAGCACATGTGACAGACCCGCCTATCTGCGCCACTTGCTCGCAACCCTGCAAAACGATCCAACCAGCCCCGAGATCGTCATTTACGTCGCTGACAATGGCCATGCATCGATGCAAGAGATCGCTGCCGAGTTTGGCGTACAATACCGTCGTATCGACGCACCGGGCATCTCGGTGTCCCGCAATGCAGCGCTCGACATGGCTGTATCTGGCGGGCACGCCTATATTGCCTTTATCGACGATGATGAATGGCCCGCGCCAGGCTGGCTCGCCGCGCTCCTTGAAACCGCAACACGCCAAAAGGCCCAGCTCGTCGGTGGCCCGGCTCTGCCCGATCCGAACGCCACCATTCCGCAATGGCTTCATGAGGGCGATTATCTCGCCAAGGGACCGGGCAACTACGGCACCTACAATCTCCTGATCGAGACCGCCGCGCTACCGCCGCGCGGAGAATGGTTTTCCGATCATTGCAATCTCGTCGGTGGCGAGGATGACGAGATGATCCGCCGTATTCGCGCAAAAGGTGCCCGGTTTGTCTACTGCGAGGCGGCCCTCGTCTATGAACACGTGCCGCCAAGTCGACTTCATCCAAGCCGCTATGTGCGCAACGGCCTGCGCCAAGGCGCCACCGCGGTCGCCGCCATGCGTTTCCGTGGCGTCTCGCCCCTGCGCATGTGGCAACGAATCTTGGCCCGCGCGTCTCGAAAAACTGCCTTCGGCCTCTATCACCTGCTCCTCATCCCAACCGGCTATTGGCACCTTGTTCAGGCCCGAAAGGACTTTGCCACCGCCCGCAGCCTGATTCTAAGCGGTCTCGGCAAACGCTATGTCTTCTATAGCCGTGATGCAGACCACTAGGACCGCCACAGTTTCCTGTTTGCATCCTTGGCAAAAACCTCTATAGACCGCCGTCATACATGCGCGTGCAGCCCGCTCAGGCTTGAATCGATTCTCCCCAGACGGAGAGATCCCGTTCGGGTCGTGGCACGCATTTAACGAACTGAACAAACGACAAGGATCTTAGATTCATGGCAAATTCGCCCCAGGCAAAGAAACGCGCGCGTCAGAACGAACGCCGCTTCGCCGTCAACAAAGCTCGCCGCTCGCGCATCCGTACTTTCCTGCGCGGCGTTGAAGAAGCCATCGCATCCGGCGACAAAGAAGCAGCGACCGCAGCTCTGCGCGCAGCTCAGCCCGAACTGATGCGTGGCGTCTCCAAAGGCGTTTACCACAAGAACACCGCGTCGCGTAAAATCTCGCGCCTCGCAGCGCGCGTCAAAGCGCTCGGCTAAGGCGTTCGGCCGGATTTTACGGCCAACTCGTTGATAGAAAAGGCGTCCTGCATGGGACGCCTTTTTTGCATCTTTTAGGCATCTTCAGGGCGCGAGAGATTCTTTTCCACAAAACACAGAGTCAAGTTCGAAGATCGGTTGCCCGAGCCGTAATCCAGTTGCTAATTTCAGACCTGCGAGTCACTTCGCCCTGGGGGGACAGGTTCACACAACGGTCGATTTAGACCGCTCTATTCGATACGGCACCGATGCCTGCTTCGGAGTTTCGAGTCGGATCAAGAGGTTCTTGTTGTGCGACGCCATCGGCGTCATGTCTGTCTTCTCTTCATCAAGCGCAACCTGCGCGCACGCTAAGCCTACCCGCCATGTGGGGACATGGACGGGGCCAAGAAGGCTTTGCCTGTGCAGGTTGAAACGTTGAAGGCCCCAAGACCGTGACACGCGGGAATTGCTGGTATCGTGGGCAACCACGCGGGGCTTCTGCGGCCCATGTATATATAGGGCTTAAGGCCTGGGAACGGGGACAGATGACGAAAGAACAATGGGGTGCACTGCAACAGGATCTTCTCAAGACGGTGGGCGAGAACAACTACAAGACATGGATCGCACCGATTGAGTTTGCCGAAGTGAGCGAGGGCGTCGCGACGTTCCATGTTCCGACCAACTTCATCGGCAATTACGTCTCACAGAATTTCGGGGATTTGATCCTGCATCGCCTGACCAGCCTTGGCGAGCAGGTTCAGCGCATCCATTTCACCGTCGCCGCCAACTCGACCGCGCGTCCGGGCCCTCGTGTCGTGTCCTCCGCGGCTCCGTCCGAAGACTCCAAGACACCGGCACCTGCCGCAAAGCGGGGGGATTTGCCGGGCGCACCGCTCGATCCGCGCTTTACCTTCGAGACCTTCGTGGTCGGCAAACCGAACGAGCTTGCCAACGCCGCCGCGCGCCGCGTTGCCGAGGGCGGTCCGGTGACGTTCAACCCGCTCTTTCTCTATGGCGGTGTAGGCCTTGGTAAAACGCACCTCATGCACGCAATCGCATGGGAGCTGCAATCGCGCCGTCCGGATCTCAACGTGCTTTACCTCTCTGCGGAACAGTTCATGTACCGCTTTGTTCAGGCCCTGCGCGATCGCAAGATGATGGACTTCAAAGAGCTTTTCCGCTCGGTCGATGTTCTCATGGTGGATGACGTGCAATTCATCTCGGGCAAGGATTCGACACAGGAAGAATTCTTCCACACGTTCAACGCCCTCGTGGATCAGAACAAACAGATCATCATCTCCGCCGACCGCGCGCCGGGCGAGATCAAGGATCTTGAGGACCGGATCAAATCGCGCCTGCAATGCGGCCTCGTCGTCGATCTGCACCCGACGGATTACGAACTCCGCCTCGGCATCCTGCAATCCAAAGTCGACCAATATCGCGCGCAGTATCCCGAACTCGTGCTTCAGGACGGCGTGCTCGAATTCCTCGCCCATCGCATCTCGACCAACGTGCGTGTGCTTGAAGGCGCTTTGACCCGTCTCTTCGCCTTCGCCTCGCTTGTCGGCCGTGAAATCACCATGGACCTGACTCAGGACTGTCTGTCTGATGTCTTGCGGGCCTCCGAGCGCAAGATCACCGTCGAAGAGATCCAGCGTCAGGTCTCCGAGCACTACAATATCCGCCTGTCCGACATGATCGGTCCCAAGCGCGTTCGCACGTTGGCCCGCCCGCGTCAGGTCGCGATGTACCTGAGCAAGCAACTGACCTCGCGCTCTCTGCCCGAGATCGGCCGCCGCTTTGGTGGGCGCGATCATACAACGGTCATGCACGGCGTGAAGCGCATCGAAGAGCTGCGCACGCAGGACGGCCAGATTGCAGAAGACCTCGAGATGCTGCGCCGGACGCTCGAAGCCTGAGCAACGCCCCGATACAAACACGCGAAAGCCACGCCCGTAAACGGCGTGGCTTTCGCCGTTTCGGCCCCTGCCCCCTTGTTCTTGGCCCAAATACTCCCGCCAGAGGCGCCATCCACCTTGACGCCCCCGACGATTAAGCCGACAAAAGCAAAAAAGCTTGCGTCAGAAGGGGAAACAGCTAGTTTGCCCCTCCCGGCAACCGGAGGATATCGGTATGAAAATCAGCATCGAACGCGCCATCCTGCTCAAGGCTGTCAGCCAGGCGCAATCCGTCGTGGAACGACGCAACACCATCCCGATCCTTGCCAACGTCCTGATCGAGGCCGAAGGCAACACGGTGCAGTTCCGCGCCACCGACCTCGACATCGAAGTGGTCGACAAGGCGCCCGCCATGGTCGAACGCGCCGGGGCGACCACTGTGGCCGCAACGACGCTGCATGAAATCGTCCGTAAACTGCCCGATGGCGCACTTGTGACGCTGACCGACGATGGCGCTTCCGGTCGCTTGACCGTCGAAGCGGGCCGCTCCAACTTCTCGCTGGCCACTCTGCCCAAAGAAGATTTCCCGGTCATGGCCTCGTCGGAATATGCGTCGAACTTCTCGGCTCCCGCGCCGGTGCTGCGTCGCCTCTTCGACAAATCGAAATTCGCTATCTCGACCGAGGAAACCCGCTATTACCTGAACGGCGTCTACATGCATGTCTCCGACGGTGAAGGCGGCAAGGTTCTGCGCTGCGTCGCGACCGATGGCCACCGCCTCGCCCGCATTGATGCCGACCTGCCCGATGGGGCCGCCGACATGCCCGGCGTGATCGTGCCGCGCAAGACCGTTGGTGAGCTGCGCAAGCTTCTCGAAGATGACGAGATGCAGATCGCCGTCTCCGTCTCGGAAACCAAGATCCGCTTCGCAACCCCAGACATCACCCTGACCTCCAAGGTCATCGACGGCACCTTCCCCGACTACACCCGCGTCATTCCGCAGGGCAACACCCGCAAGCTCGAAGTAGACGCCGCCGAATTCGCGCAGGCCGTGGACCGCGTCGCGACGGTTTCGTCCGAACGCTCCCGCGCGGTGAAACTGCAACTCGATGAAGATCGCCTCGTGCTCTCCGTCAATGCCCCCGATAGCGGCGCGGCAGAGGAAGAACTTGCCGTGGCCTATAGCGACGAGCGCCTCGAGATCGGCTTCAACGCCAAGTACCTGCTCGAAATCGCGAGCCAGGTCGACCGCGAGAACGCTGTCTTCATGTTCAACTCTGCCGGTGACCCGACGCTCATGCGCGAAGGCAACGACACCAGCGCGGTTTATGTCGTCATGCCGATGCGCGTGTGACGGGGCGCGGAATTTTCCCAGAATTCCGGCCCGTTTTCTTTGAAAGAAAACGGACGCGCCCATGACCCGCCTCGCGATCACCCATCTGACGCTGTCGCATTTCCGCTCGCACCGCAAAGGCGCGATCGATTGTGATGCGCGCCCAGTGGCGATCCATGGGCCGAACGGCGCGGGCAAGACCAATATCCTCGAGGCGATCTCGCTCTTTTCGCCCGGTCGCGGTTTGCGCCGCGCCAGCGCCGAGGACATGACCCGCCGCCCTGAAGCCTTGGGATGGAAGTTGACGGGGCATCTTCACTCCCTCGACCGCCTGCACGAGATCGAGATCTGGTCCGAAAGCGGCGCGGCCCGGCAATTGCGCATCGACGGCAAGACCGCCCCGCAAACCGCCCTTGGCCGCATCGCCCGCGTCCTCTGGCTCATCCCCGCGATGGACCGGCTCTGGATCGAAGGGGCCGAGGGACGCCGCCGTTTCCTCGACCGCATGGCGCTCTCCTTCTTTCCGGCCCATGCCGAGGCCGCGCTCGCCTATGAGAAATCCATGCGCGAGCGCAATCGCCTCCTCAAGGATCAGGTCCGCGATGCCGCTTGGTACGGTGCGCTTGAATCGCAGATGGCCGACGCCGCCGAGGTTATTCACGCAAATCGCCTCGCGACCATCGTCTATCTCGCCGCCGCACAGGCCAATGCCGAGACCGCTTTTCCCGTCGCTGACCTGGGCCTGACCCATGCCGAGGGTGACATGCCCGACACCGCCGATGCCCTGCGCGCCGCCTTTGCCGAAAGCCGCCCCCGCGATCTCATGGCCGGTCGGACGCTCATTGGCCCGCATCGCAGCGACCTTGACGCCACATTCGCGGCCAAGGGTGTCCCGGCCCGCGATTGTTCCACCGGCGAGCAGAAGGCTCTCCTGATCTCGCTGATCCTTGCCAATGGGCGGGCGCTCGCCGCAGAATTCGGCGCGCCGCCAATCCTCCTTCTCGACGAGGTCGCCGCCCATCTCGACGCCACCCGCCGCGCCGCGCTCTATGACGAGATATGCGCCCTCGGCGCCCAGGCCTGGATGACCGGGACAGGCCCAGAGCTCTTTGCCGAGCTCGGGGCTCGCGCCCAGTCTCTTGAAGTCACCGAAGAGAACGGTATCTCGGCGATTTCGACCGGCTGAGTCCCGCCGCCGAATGGGTAAAAAATCTTGTCTCATTTGCGTGACATTCCCCGCCAAAACCCATATTTTGACCGGACTGAGTAGGGGAAAAACCACATGTCCGAAGAGACACAGAACAATCCGGAGTATGGCGCGGAATCTATTAAGGTTCTCAAAGGCTTGGAAGCCGTGCGCAAACGTCCGGGGATGTATATCGGCGATACCGACGACGGCTCCGGCCTGCACCACATGGTCTATGAGGTCGTGGATAACGGCATTGACGAGGCATTGGCCGGTCACGCCGACGCCGTCACCGTCAAGATCCACGCCGATTCCTCTGTGTCTGTCTCCGACAACGGGCGCGGGATTCCCGTCGATATCCACAAGGAAGAAGGCGTCTCCGCGGCCGAAGTCATCATGACCCAGCTGCACGCTGGCGGTAAGTTTGACTCCAACTCCTACAAGGTCTCCGGCGGCCTGCACGGCGTGGGTGTCTCGGTTGTGAACGCCCTCTCCGATTGGCTCGAGCTGCGCATCTGGCGCAACGGCAAGGAACATATCGCCCGTTTTGAGCGTGGTGAGACCGCCGAACACCTCAAGGTCGTCGGTGATTGCGGCGACCGCACCGGGACCGAGGTCCGCTTCCTCGCCTCGACCGACACGTTTTCGAACCTCGAATATTCCTTCGAGACGCTCGAGAAACGCCTACGCGAACTGGCCTTCCTCAATTCCGGCGTCCGCATCATCCTCGAGGATGAACGCCCTGCCGAACCGCTTCACTCCGAGCTTTTCTACGATGGCGGGGTGAAAGAATTCGTCAAATACGTCGACCGTCACAAGACCGCGCTTATGGACGCGCCGATCTACGTCAACGGCGAGCGTGACGATATCGGCGTCGAGGTCGCGATGTGGTGGAACGACAGCTACCACGAAACCGTCCTGCCCTTTACCAACAACATTCCCCAGCGTGATGGCGGCACCCATATGGCGGGCTTCCGAGGCGCGCTGACCCGCACCCTGCAGAAGTATGCGCAGGAAAGCGGCATCGCCAAGAAAGAGAAAATCACCTTTACAGGCGACGACGCGCGCGAGGGCCTGACCTGTGTGCTGTCCGTCAAGGTGCCGGACCCGAAATTCTCGTCCCAGACCAAGGACAAGCTCGTCTCCTCCGAGGTGCGCCCCGCGGTCGAGGGTCTGATGAACGAAAAGCTCTCCGAGTGGTTCGAGGAAAACCCCAACATCGCCAAGATGATCGTGACCAAGATCCTCGAGGCCGCCCATGCCCGCGAAGCCGCCCGCAAGGCGCGTGAACTGACCCGGCGCAAATCGGCGATGGACGTGAACTTCCTCGCAGGCAAGCTCAAGGATTGCTCGGAAAAAGACCCGTCCCAAACCGAAGTCTTCCTCGTCGAGGGGGACTCCGCTGGTGGCTCGGCCCAAACGGGCCGCGATCGGCGCACGCAAGCGATCCTGCCTCTGCGCGGTAAGATCCTCAACGTAGAACGCGCGCGCTTTGACCGGATGCTCTCGTCTCAGGAGATCGGCAACCTCGTCATGGCGCTCGGGACCGGCATTGGCCGCGACGAATTCAACCTTGAGAAACTGCGCTACCACAAGATCGTCATCATGACCGACGCCGACGTGGACGGCGCGCACATCCGCACGCTGCTCCTGACCTTCTTCTACCGCCAGATGCCGGAACTGATCGAGAAGGGCCATCTCTTCATCGCCCAGCCGCCGCTCTACAAGGTCGCGCGCGGCAAATCCGAGGTCTACCTCAAGGACCAGGCGGCGCTTGACGATTACCTGATCGATATGGGCGTTGATGGCGCGACGCTGCGCCTCGGCTCTGGCGAAGATATCGTCGGACAAGACCTGACCCGCGTGGTCGGCGAAGCGCGGCAGCTCAAGCGCGTGCTTGATGCCTTCCCGACGCATTACCCGCGCCATATCCTCGAACAGGCCGCCATCGCCGGGGCCTTCGTGCCCGGCGCGGTCGATGCCGACCTGCAAGGCGTGGCCGACAAGGTCGCCGCCCGCCTCGACCTGATCGCGCTTGAATATGAGCGCGGCTGGACCGGGCGCATCACGCAGGATCACGGCATCCGCCTCGCCCGCATCCTGCGCGGCGTGGAGGAAGTGCGCACCCTCGATGGCCCGATGCTGCGTTCTGGCGAAGCCCGCAAAACCGGCAGCTTCACCCAGAGCCTTCAGGACATCTACAACACCCCCGCCACCCTGCATCGCAAGGATCGCTCGCAGCTTATCTACGGCCCGCTCGACCTCCTCGACGCGATCCTGAGCGAGGGTGAAAAGGGTCTGACCCTGCAACGCTACAAGGGCCTTGGCGAGATGAACCCGGATCAGCTTTGGGAAACCACGCTCGACCCGGATGCGCGCACCCTTCTACAGGTCAAAATCGAGGACATGGCCGAGGCCGACGACCTCTTTACCAAGCTGATGGGCGACGTGGTCGAGCCGCGCCGCGAGTTCATCCAGAAGAACGCGCTCAGCGTGGAAAACCTCGACTTCTGAACCCGCGACTCAGCCTTGTTTTCCAAGCGCGGCGTCGGTCCCCCGGCGCCGCGTTTTTCATGAAAAGGAGCGCCCGATGAGCTACCGCCTCCATATCGGCCCGAACATCCGCAAATCCCCCTATTTCGACGCGACCGTGCGCGACGGGGTCGCAACCTTCTCGGTCTACAATCACATGTTCATCCCCGGCAATTTCGGCGACCCGGAGGCCGAATATGACCGCCTCCTGAACGGTGTCGCCATGTGGGACGTCGCCGCCCAGAGACAGGTCGAGCTTCACGGCCCCGACGCAGGTGCCCTCGCGCAATATCTCACACCCCGCAATCTCGACGCGACCAAGGTCGGCCAAGGCCGCTATGTCCCGATCTGCGACCATGACGGCCACCTGATCAACGACCCAGTCCTGCAAAAGCTCTCCGAGGATCGTTAT
This sequence comes from Shimia aestuarii, assembly GCF_022814865.1. Lineage (GTDB taxonomy): Bacteria > Pseudomonadota > Alphaproteobacteria > Rhodobacterales > Rhodobacteraceae > Shimia > Shimia aestuarii_A. The sequence continues at coordinate 59,102 of NZ_JAKVRD010000011.1, forward strand.
TGGCTCTCCATCGCCGACAGTGACCTCCTCCTTTGGGCCAAGGCCATCGCACATGAGCGCGGCCTGAACGTCACGGTGCGCGAACCGGACGTTTCCCCCCTCGCGATCCAAGGTCCAAAGGCCGAGGACGTGACCGCCGCGCTTCTTGGCGACTGGGTGCGCGACCTCAAGTATTTTTGGTTCCGCGAAGTGATGCTCGACGACATGCCGCTCCTCGTCGCCCGCTCTGGCTGGTCAAAACAGGGCGGGTTCGAGCTTTACCTGCGCGACGCCCGCTTCGGCACCGCCCTTTGGGATCGCGTGAAGGAGGCTGGCGCGCCCTTTGGCATCGGCCCCGGTGCCCCAAACGACATCGAACGCCTCGAAAGCGGGCTGATCTCCTACGGCGCCGACATGCGCCATCAGACCCACCCCGTCACACCTTTCGAGATGGGCTTTGGCAAGATGCTCGACCTCAATGGCCCGCATGAGTTCGTCGGCAAACCGGCCTTACGCGCCTTGCGCGAAAGCGGCCAGACCCGCCGCCGCACCGGTCTTGTCCTCGACGGCGCGCCGGTCGCAGGCAATGAACACCCCCTGCCGCTCTTTCACGAGGGCAAGGAGGTCGGCTTTGCCGCCGAAATCGCCTTCTCCAAACGCCTCAGCAAGAATATCGGCGTTGGCCTCGTCGCTGTTGATCTGCCCACGGGCACAACCGGCCTCTCCGTCGCGCTTGCAGAAGGCCCTCGAACGGTGACACTGGCCGACCTGCCCTTCGCCTGAAGCCCTTTTTACTTTCAAACAAGGCCCCAAAAGCGTAGACGAGACCCGAAATATCGCCCCCTTACGGGCCGTGAATGAGGACGCAGACGATGAAAAAAGCCCTGATAACCGGCGTCACAGGTCAGGATGGCTCTTACCTTGCCGAATTCCTGCTCGAGAAAGGCTACGAGGTCCACGGGATCAAGCGCCGCGCCTCCTCGTTCAACACCCAGCGGATCGACCACATCTTCCAAGACCCGCACACGACCAATGCCCGGCTCAAGCTGCACTACGGCGATCTCACCGATAGCTCGAACCTGACCCGCATCCTGCAAGAGGTGCAGCCAGACGAGGTCTATAACCTCGCCGCCCAGAGCCACGTCGCTGTGAGCTTTGAAAGCCCCGAATATACCGCCGACGTGGACGCCACCGGCACGCTGCGCCTACTCGAAGCGATCCGCTTTCTCGGTCTCGAGAAAAAGACCCGCTTCTATCAGGCCTCGACCTCCGAACTCTACGGTCTCGTGCAGGAAATCCCACAGACCGAAACCACCCCCTTCCACCCACGTAGCCCCTACGCAGTGGCCAAGATGTATGCCTATTGGATCACGGTGAACTACCGCGAGGCCTATGGCATGTATGCCTGCAACGGCATCCTCTTCAATCACGAGTCCCCCCGCCGCGGCGAGACATTCGTGACCCGCAAGATCACCCGCGGCCTCGCCAATATCGCCCAAGGGCTCGAGCCCTGCCTCTACATGGGCAATATCGACGCCCTGCGCGATTGGGGCCACGCCAAGGATTACGTCCGCATGCAGTGGATGATGCTGCAACAGGAGACACCGGACGACTTCGTGATCGCCACGGGCGTGCAATATTCCGTCCGCCAGTTCATCGAATGGACGGCGGCCGAGCTTGGCATCAAAGTCCGCTTCGAAGGCGAAGGGCTTGAGGAAATCGGCATCGTCGAAGCGATCGAGGGCGACGACGCCCCCGCGCTCTCCGTCGGCGACGTGATCCTGCGCATCGACCCGCGCTATTTCCGTCCCGCAGAGGTCGAGACCCTTCTCGGAGACCCCTCCAAGGCCAAGGCCAAACTTGGCTGGACCCCGGAAATCACCGTGCAGGAAATGTGCGCCGAGATGGTCGCCCATGACCTCAAGAACGCCCGCCGCACCCGCCTTCTGCGCGAGCACGGCCTCGAACTCCCGGTCTCAACGGAAAGCTGATCACCATGGCCAAGCAAACCCTGCTCCTCACGGGCGGTTCCGGCATGGTCGGGCGCAACATACTCGAACATCCCTCAGCATCAGAGTGGACGATCCTCGCCCCCGCCTCGCGCGAACTGGACCTGACGGATGCCGGGGCCGTTTCCGCCTATGTAGAGACACATAAACCCGACCTCGTGATCCACGCCGCCGGTCAGGTCGGTGGGATTCAGGCCAACATGGCCCACCCCGTCGCCTTTCTCGAACGCAACACGGCGATGGGCCGCAATATCATCATGGCCGCCTACCAATCCGGTGTGCGCAACCTTCTAAACCTCGCCTCGACCTGTATGTATCCCCGCGCCGCCGCAAACCCGCTGCGCGAAGAGATGATCCTCACGGGCGAGCTGGAGCCGACCAACGAGGGCTATGCGCTGGCCAAGATCATGGCGACACGCCTCTGCCAATATATCCGCCGCGAGGATGAAACCGCGCAATACAAGACGCTCATCCCCTGCAACCTCTATGGTCGCCACGACAAGTTCGACCCGAAACACTCGCACCTCCTGCCCGCCATCATCCACAAGGTCCACCTCGCCAAGCAGAACGGCGAAAAGACCGTCGAAATCTGGGGCGATGGCACGGCGCGGCGCGAATTCATGTATGCGGGCGATCTGGCCGACGCGGTGATGAAGGCCGCCGCCGATCTCGACGCCCTGCCCGAGCTGATGAATTGCGGCCTAGGCCATGACCACACGATCAACGCCTATTACGAGACCGTCGCCGATGTGATCGGCTGGGACGGAGAGTTCACCCATGATCTCTCCAAACCCGTCGGCATGAAGCAAAAACTCTGCGCCACCGACCGACAGGACGGCTGGGGCTGGAGCGCGCCGACCTCGCTCCGCGACGGCATCAAGACCACCTATGATTTCTATCTGAACGAGGCCACGAAATGAGCTTTCGCTTCCCGCTTGCCACCTCTTCCTGGGACCAGAAAGAGCTCGACGCGCTGCAACGTGTGATCGCCTCCGATCGCTACTCCATGGGTGATGAGGTGGCCGAGTTCGAACGCCGATTTGCCGCGTATTTCGGCTCTAAATATGCGGTTATGGTCAATTCCGGTTCCTCCGCGAACCTGCTGATGACCGCCGCGCTGGCCTATACCAAGAACCCCGCGCTCAAGCTCGCGCCCGGCGACGAAATCATCGTCCCCGCCGTAAGCTGGCCGACGACCTACTACCCGCTCAACCAATACGGGCTGCACCTCAAATTCGTCGATATCGACCTCGAGACACTGAACTATGATCTCGCCGCACTCGAAGAGGCGGTCACCGACAAGACCCGCGCCATCATGGTCGTGAACCTGCTTGGCAACCCGAATGATTTCGACGCCATCACCCGTATCATCGACGGGCGCGACATCGTCGTGATCGAGGACAACTGTGAATCCATGGGCGCGACGCTCGGTGGCAAACAGGCCGGAACCTTCGGCGTCATGGGCACCTATTCCTGCTTCTTCTCGCACCATATCTCGACCATGGAAGGCGGCATGGTCGTGACGGATGACGAGGAGCTTTACCACGTCATGCTCGTTCTGCGCGCCCACGGCTGGACCCGCAACCTCCCCAAGTTCAACCACGTCACCGGCGAGAAATCCGACGATCCCTTCGAGGAGAGCTTCCGCTTCGTCCTGCCCGGCTACAACCTGCGCCCGCTCGAGATGTCAGGCGCGCTCGGCATTGCCCAGCTTGAAAAGCTCCCCGCCCTGATCGAAGGCCGTCGCGCCAATGGCGCCCTCGTGCAACAGCGCCTTTCCGGCCATCCGAAATTCATGATCCAGAAGGAAATCGGCAACTCAAGCTGGTTCGGTTTCTCCCTCGTGATCCGTCCCGAGGCGGGCCTGAAACGCGCCGATCTGGTCAAGGAATTGATCGAGACAGGCTTTGAATGTCGCCCCATCGTCGGCGGCAACTTTGCCAAGAACGACGTGATGCAATACTTCGACTATTCCATTCACGCAGAGTTAAAGAATGCCGACTACATCGACGCCAATGGCCTCTTCGTCGGCAACCACCACTACCCGATTGCCGACGCCGTGGACGCCCTCGCCGCGCTCTAACCGAGATACGCCCGGAGCGCGGGCGGCGGATTGTCGAGCAAGTCCTGCGTCGTGACCGGCGGTTCCGCCCGCCCATCGGCGACGAGGATCGTCTGCGGCGCGATCCGGCGCGCATCTTCCGGTTCGTGGCTCACGATCAAGAGCCCCGCGCCCGTCTCCTCGAGCACCTCTTCCACAAGGTCGAGCATCTCTGCCTTGAGCGCCGGACCAAGCGCCGCAAACGGCTCATCCAAAAGGACAAAGGCCCGATCCTGCACCAATACCCGCGCCAGCGCCGCGCGGCTCTGTTGTCCGCCGGAAAGCGCCGCCGGCTTGCGCGTGCCATATCCCTCAAGACCGACGCGCCCAAGCGCTGTCTCAACCCGGTCCCGCTCGGTCTCCGTCAGACGTAGGTTGTGCCGCAGGCCAAGCCCCACGTTCTCCGCCACCGTGAGATGTGGGAAAAGGTTGTTGTCCTGAAAAAGCATCGCCACAGGCCGCTTGCCCGGTGCCGCGCCTGTCATATCTTTCCCGTCCCATAGGATGCGCCCGCGATCCGGCGCAATGAACCCCGCGATGAGCGACAGGAGCGTGGATTTCCCCGCCCCCGATGGCCCGATGACGGCGACCCGCGCGCCCGTCTCGACCGCGAGATCGGCCCGCAGCGCGAAATCCCCCTGCCGGAGCCTCACATCCTCAAGCATCAACATGGCTGCGCCCTCCCCTGTCAAAAGCCCAGAACAGGCCGAAACTCGTCACCAAAAGCACAACAGCCGCCCCCGCCGCCGCCTCCATTTGGTAACTGCCCATGAGGCGATACATCTGGAGCGGCAAGGTCGCCGTCTCCGAATCCGCGAATAACGCGATCACGCCAAGGTCTCCCATCGAGAGCGCCGCCGCGAGGCCCGACGCAAAGCCAAGCGGCCCCTTGAGACGCGGCAACAGGATCAGGCGCATCCAAGCCCATCCCCCGATTCCAAGCGTCGCGGAAAGCCTCCCATAGCTCTCAACCACGTCGCGCACCGGCCCCACGAGAATACGCAAAGCAAACGGAAGCGCCATCACCGCATTGACCAGCGCAGTGACCGGCAGGGCAAGCGCGAACGGATCGGCAATCGGAAAGATCACCACGAAAAGCCCCACCCCGATGACCAATGGCGAGGCGGCAATCCCGAAAAGTCCGACCGCCTCGAACCCGCGCCAGGACGCCGCCGCAATCGCGATTGGCAGCGCCAGCGCGAGCATGATCCCCGTCGAGGCCAGCGCCACGCAGAAGGACACAACGGCCGCCGTCCAGACCTGTGCAGGCATCTTCCAAAGCCCCGCCGCACCCTCAACCGCGACCATGACAATCGGCACCAGAAGGAACAGGGACGCCGCCGTGATAGAGACGAAATCGAGACTAACCTTGCCCAATCCGCCCGAATCCGAACGCGTCACAACCCGGTCCAACCCCGCGCCGAACCCTTCCGCGACCGAAGCCCTGAGCGCCAAAAGCGCCGCCACCCCGACAAGCACGATCTGTACCGTCGCCAAAAGCGCCGCGCGCCCAAGATCAAACTCGAAATGAAATGCCTCATAGATGGCCAATTCCACGGTCGTCGCCCTCGGCCCGCCGCCAAGCGTCAGGGCGACGGTAAAGCTCGAGATACAGAGCGCGAAGATCACCACCGCCGCAAGCGGCACCGCCCGGCGCAGCATCGGCCGCTCGATCACCCGCGCCATCTCCCGCGGACCAAAGCCAAGCTGCGCGGCGAGGCGGAACCGCTCTGCCGGGATCTCCTGCCAGCCCTGAAGGATCAACCGCGTCGCCAGCGGCACATTGAAGAACACATGCGCAAGGACGACGCCATGCAGCCCGTAGATCTGTACCTCCGGAAGCCCGACCCAGCGCAGCGCGACATTGAGAATCCCGCCCCGACCAAAGACCGACAATAGGCCAAGCACCGCCACAATCACCGGAAGGATGAATGGCGCGCCAAGAAACCCGATGATCGCCCGTCGCCCCGGAAAGGCCCGCCGCGCCAAGGCCCGCGCCACCGGAATGGCGAGCAACACGCTCAGCACCGCCGACAGCAGCGCTTGCCAGACGGTAAAACGGATCGCCGCCCAATCGGACGGCCCAAGCCCCCGCCCTGCCTCGGCGCGCAGGACGACAGCCAGAAGCGTGCCAAGGATAAGCGTGGCGACACATACCGCCGCCACGCCGCCTGGCCACCGCCTTACTTGGAGAGCGCCGCGCGCCATTCCGCCATCGCTTCTTCGCGGATCGCCGCGACATCCCCCGCCGGGATAAGCCGTGCCTGCTCCGGCCCGATGGGCTTGGCAAAGGCATCCGGCAGCGGCTCGTTCGGCGTAAAGGCCGGGTACATCCAGTTGGTCGTCGGAATGACCGATTGGAACGCGTCCGTGGTCATGAAGGCAAGGAACTTGTCGGCCAGCTCGGGCTGATCCGAATTGGCGAGCTTACCGGCCACCTCGATCTGCATGTAGTGCGACGGGAACGGCGCGGCGGCCTTGCTCTCGTCCTCTTCGGCCACGATGTGATAGGCCGGCGAGGTCGTGTAGGACAGAACCATGTCCGCTTCGCCCTCAAGGAAAAGGCCATACGCCTCGGACCAGCCCTTGGTGACCGTCACGACATTGTCGGCAAGCCCTTCCCAGATCGCACCCGCCTCGTCGCCATACTGCTCCTTAACCCAGAGCAGAAGGCCAAGCCCCGGCGTCGAAGACCGCGGATCCTGGATCACGATGGAGACATCCGACGCCGCCAGCTCTTCAAAGCTCCCCGGCACATCGGCGAGCTTTTCCGTGTCATAGATAAACGCGAAATAGCCCCAGTCATACGGCAGGAAAAGCGGGTCTTCCCATGCACCGGCCTCACCGGACGGATTCGGCACATCCGGCGCAACGCTTTGACCATGCGGCGCAAAAAGGCCCGATTCGGCCGCAGCGCCGGCTAGGTTCGTGTCGAGGCCAAGCACGATATCGGCGTCGCTGCGCGCGCCTTCGAGACGCAACCGCGCCAGAAGCGCCGCGCCATCGCCCGCGGCCACGAATTTCAGATCACAGTCACAGGTCTCTTCAAACGCCGCCTCGATCTGTGGGCCGGGGCCCCAATCGGCGACGAAACTGTCATAGGTGTATACGGTGAGAACAGGTGTCTCGGCCCATGCGGCCGTGGACATCAAGGTTCCCGCTGCAAGCGCAAGATACTTCATGGCATCCTCCAAAATGCGACGGGCGGGGCAAGTTCTGGAGCGAGCCATACCTTCCCTCCGCCGGTCTTAACCGGTTCAGGTTCAACGGGTTCGCATGCATCGCATCTCAGCCTGTTCCCTCACAGAACAGGCACCCCGAGGTGAGCGCGACCCTAACAGCGTGTGTTCTGATGACAAGCGAATTCCCGGAGAGGGGGTGCTCCCGCCCCTTCGACGCGCGGCAAGCCGCGCCTCGCAAGCGTTGGGCGCGGCTGGGGGCAAGCCCCCAGACCCCATTTCCAATTGGGGGGCCAGCCCCCCAAGCCCCCCGGAGGTATTTCTCCAGAGAAGAAGACAAAACCGTCCATGCTTTCTTCTCTGTGGCAAATACTCCCGCCGGAGGCATGAAATCTTCAAACCCTTCTCCAGCCGCGATAAACCTTGAGAAACCGCCCCCCGGCAGCTATTGCGACCGGGAACAAAGGAGCGTTTCTCATGTCGATGAACAGTTTCGGACATCTCTTCCGCGTCACCACCTGGGGCGAGAGCCACGGGCCCGCTCTTGGCGCGACGGTCGATGGCTGCCCTCCCGGTGTGCCAATCGAGGCGGAGATGCTGCAACACTGGCTCGACAAGCGCCGCCCCGGCCAGAACAAGAACACGACACAACGCAATGAGCCCGACGCCGTCAAGATCCTATCCGGCGTGTTCGAGGGGCAATCGACCGGCACCCCGATCCAGCTCATGATCGAAAATACAGATCAGCGTAGCCGCGACTACGGCGACATTTCCGAGACCTTCCGCCCGGGCCACGCCGATATCACCTATTGGCAGAAATATGGCATCCGCGATTATCGCGGCGGTGGCCGCTCCTCGGCCCGCGAAACCGCTGCGCGTGTCGCCGCTGGTGGCGTGGCGCGCGAGGCGCTCAATGCGCTCGTGCCGGGGATCGAGATCAAGGGCTACATGACCGCCATGGGCGAGCTCGATATTGACCGCGCCAAATTCGATTGGGATCAGATCGACCAGAATCCGTTCTGGATTCCGCAAGGGCCGGAGGTCGCGCAAGACTGGGAGGATTACCTCCAGAAACTGCGCAAAGCTCACAACTCTGTCGGCGCGATCATCGAAGTGGTCGCCCGCAACGTGCCTGCGGGCCTTGGCGCGCCGGTCTATGGCAAGCTCGACACCGACCTTGCCGCCGCGATGATGTCGATCAACGCCGTCAAAGGCGTCGAGATCGGTGAGGGCATGGCCGCCGCCCGGCTCACGGGTACGGACAATGCGGACGAGATCTTCATGGGCGAGAACGGTCCCGAATACGGCTCGAACCATGCCGGCGGCATCCTCGGCGGCATTTCCACCGGTCAGGACATCACCGTGCGTTTCGCCGTCAAGCCGACTTCCTCGATCCTCTCGCCCCGCCGCTCGATCCGCAAGGACGGCACGCCGATCGAAGTCATCACCAAAGGCCGCCACGACCCCTGCGTCGGCATCCGTGCCGTGCCCGTGGGCGAGGCGATGATGGCCTGCGTGATCCTCGATCACCTTCTGCTGCATCGCGGTCAGGTCGGCGAGAATCGCGGCAAGATCGGCTAAGCCTTGGGCGCGATCCTTTCCATCACCTTCCCGATCTACGCCGCCATCGCCATCGGCTACGTCACTGTGCGGCGCGGCTGGTTCAAACCGGCGGATCTACAGGTTCTGGGCCGCTACGTGATGGACATCGCGCTCCCGGCGCTTCTGTTTCATGCGGTGGCAAGTCGCGATTTCGCAGAGGTACTGAACCCCGGCTATATGGCCGCCTTCGCGCTTGGAGGGTTGGCCACGATTACAATCGCCTTCCTCTGGTTTTCGGCCACCGCGCCGGACAAAGGCCGCCGCGCCATCGCCGTCATGGGATCGACCTGTCCCAACTCCGGCTTTATCGGCTTTCCACTGATGCTCCTTGTCTTTCCCGACCATGCCGCCGTGATCCTCGCGCTCAACATGCTTGTGGAGAACGTGCTCTTGATCCCGATCTGCCTGATCCTGCTCGACATGGCGCGCGGTGGCTCGGACATGGCCCTCGCCCGCCGCATCGGCGCGATCCTCCTTGGCGTCCTCAAGCGTCCGATGGTCATCGGACTCCTTCTCGGCCTCGCCGCCTCTCTCCTGTCGCTGCCGATCCCGGAGCCACTCACCCGCCTGTTCCAGATGCTCGCCGCCTCCGCCTCTGCGCTCTCGCTCGTGGTGATCGGGGGAACACTGGTCGGTCTGCCGCTCAAGGGAAACTGGCGCCTCGCCGCACAGATTTCGGGCGCCAAGCTGATCCTGCATCCGGCCATGGTGGCGCTTGCCGCCACGGGGCTGGCAGGCCTCGGTCTCTTCGCCCTGCCCCCCGACCTCTTCGCCGCCGTGATCCTCTCCGCCGCCATCCCGATGTTTGGCCTCTATACGGTGTTCGCACAAGAACACGGGCTTCAGGGCGTCGCCTCCATCGCCATGCTTATGGCAACCTCGGCCGCCTTTGTGACCCTCTCGGCGCTGCTTTTCTACCTGACCTGACCCCACGCCACAGGCATGGTCAGCGGCCCGCGAAACGCCCAACCGCCAAACCGTGTCTCGCCTACAAGGCGCAGGCCCTCGAGACGTTCGAAAATCATCGGCAAGGCCACCTCCGCGATAAGACATTTCGACGCCCACGCCCCGGCACAGAAATGCGGCCCCGCTCCGAAACTGATCGACGGCGCAAGGTCGCGCGTGATGTCGAAAATCTCAGGGCGCTCGAACACATCCTCATCGCGGTTGCCCGACCCGAACATAAGGAACACCCGGTCCTCCGGCTCAAATACCACCCCCTCGACCTCAGCCCGCTGCGCAACGCGGCGCGGCGACATGCCGATGGGCGAGACCCAGCGCGCGTATTCCTCAAACGCCTGTAGCCAACTCGCCTCGCCGCCCCGCACCTTGGCGAGCTGTGCGGGGTGTTGAAGCAGGGCCCAAACCGCCCCGGCAATCGCATCCCGCGGCTCGTTCTGCCCGCCCGAAATGGCAAGCTTCACATTGGCGCGCATCTGTTCATTCGAAAGCCCCGCCTGCATCTGCACCGAAAGAAGCGAATGATCGGGCTGTTCCCGTAGAGCCGGGATGCGCGCGTCGATATGGCGGTCGATGGAGGCGGTGCAATCATGGCAATGCGCCTCGACCTCCGGATCGCCCGCATAATTCGCACAGCCGTCGATCATCCCCTGACTCACGCGGTCCATCTCCTGCCACGTCATATTGGTAAGCCCGGTAATCGCCTTGAGCGCCTCGCCCGAAATCGGACGCGCGATCTCGGCAACCATGTCGACGCCCCCCTCCGGCCCGACCCGGTCAAGAACCTCCGCCGTGGCCGCCTCGAACTGCGCCTTCCAGACATCACGCACCGTCTTGGGCGATACGGTCGGGAAGACCGCTTTGCGCTCCGCAAGATGCGCGGCCCCGTCCTTGCGCATCATGTTCTGCCCCATGAGCACCGTCATAAGGCCCTCTGGCTGATCGGACGAAAAAATCTCGATCTTCTTCTCATTCTCAAAGATCGAATCCCGCTTGGTCAGAAGCGTCGCGCCCAATTGCGGCACATAGGCAATCGGCGCCTCGGCCCGCATCTTGGCGAGAGTCGGATAGGGATCATCCCAGAACGCTTTCGGGTCGATCTCGAACACGGGTGCATTAGACATGGTTTTCCTCCCTTGAAACCCATGCCCTACTCTGCGGCCGGCCCCGCTTTCGCGCAACACGGCTCTTCTTCTCTGTCAAAATACTCGCGCCGCAGGCCCTGACTGAAAGTCAGGAAAATAGCCCCGCATAGTCCTCGCGCAGCGCCTTTTTCTGCACCTTGCCCATCGTGTTGCGCGGCAACTCAGGCAGGAGGATGACCTTCTTGGGCTGCTTGAACTTGGCCACCGTCTCGGACAAGGCGCCCATGATCGCCGCCTCGCTCGTCCCCTCGCCCTCGGGCACGACCACGGCCACAACCGCCTCGCCGAAATCGGGATGCGGCACGCCGATGACCGCGCTTTCAAGCACACCGTCAAGATCGTCGATGATCGATTCGATCTCTTTCGGATAGACGTTGAACCCGCCGGTGATGACCAAATCCTTGGACCGGCCCACGATGGTCACATAGCCGTCCTCATCAAACTTCGCGAGGTCGCCGGTGATAAACCACCCATCCGGCAAAAGCTCTTCCGCGGTCTTCTCCGGCATCTGCCAATAGCCCTGAAACACGTTGTCGCCGCGCACCTCGAGCACCCCGATCTCGCCCGTCGGTACCTCTTCGCCATCCTTGCGAATCCGCGCCTCGACACCGGGCAAGGGAAAGCCCACCGTCCCGGCGCGCCGCTCGCCTTCATACGGGTTCGACGTGCTCATATTCGTCTCTGTCATGCCGTAACGCTCGAGAATCCGGTGCCCCGTGCGCGCCTCCCATTTCTCATGCGTATCAACGAGGAGCGGCGCAGAGCCGGAGATGAAAAGCCGCATATTCGCCGCCCGCTCCTTGGTCAGGCGCGGGTCATCAAGGAGGCGGGTATAGAAGGTCGGCACCCCCATCATCGCCGTCGCCCGCGGCATCGCCTCAAGGATCTGGTCGGCATCGAACTTCGCCAGAAACTCGACCGACGCCCCCGCCAAAAGCGCCACGTTGGTCGCCACGAAAAGCCCATGCGTGTGAAAGATCGGCAGCGCGTGGATGAGAGTGTCGGACTTGGTGAACTGCCAATAGTCGCGCAGCATTTCGGAATTGCTGGCAAGGTTCTTATGGCTGAGCATCGCCCCCTTGGAACGCCCCGTAGTGCCCGAGGTGTAAAGGATCGCCGCAAGATCCTCCGCGCCCCGCGCAACCGGCTCGAACGCGCCGCGCCCGACCACAGCCTCTTCCATCGTGCCGCGCCCCTTGGCGTCGAGCGTCTTAACCTTGGCATCCCCGGCGATCTCTTCGATCGCCTCGGCCCGCGCCGGATCACAGACGACGACGCGCGGCGCGGCATCGCCGAGGAAATACGCCACCTCTGAGACCGTGTAGGCCGTGTTGAGCGGCAGGAACACGCCCCCCGCCATCACCGTCCCGAGGTAGAGCTGAATCGCCTCGATGGTCTTGTCGGCCTGCACCGCGACCCGGTCGCCGGGCTCTACCCCAAGCGCGACCAACGCCCCCGCCATCCGCTCGGCCCCCGCGAACAACTCGCCAAAGGTCATGCTGGCGCGTTTCGGAATACGAGCGAAATTCCGCGTCTCCTGACCGACCGAGGACGCATGCAGGCGCGAAATAAGGTAGTTGTCGTCATACATGGCAGGGCCTCCAAAAGGATTTGTCCCGTTCTCCCCTGCCCCCCGACCAAGATCAAGCCCCGCCTTGCCAATCCGACAATCTAGTTGCACGATACACCTTCACGCACGCACAGGCCCATCCCATGACACCGTTCCGAGGCATCGCCCTCAAACTCGTATCGATTTTCCTGTTTTCCATCATGGCCGCCTGCATCAAGGCCGCTGCTGAGCATGTCCCGCCCGGACAGGCCGTGTTCTTCCGCTCGCTTTTTGCCATGCCGATCATCTTCATGTGGCTCGCGCATCGCGGCGAATTGCGCACCGGTCTCAAGGTCAAGAACCCGATGGGCCATTTCTGGCGCGGCCTCATCGGGACATCGGCCATGGCGATGGGCTTTGCCGCGCTCGGCCTGTTGCCCCTCCCCGAGGTGACAGCCATCGGCTATGCCGCACCGCTCCTGACGGTCATCTTTGCGGCGATGTTTCTTGGTGAACGGGTGCGGCTTTTCCGGCTATCGGCGGTGGGGATCGGGCTTGTCGGGGTCATCATTGTGCTCTACCCGCGCCTGACGATCCTTGGCGGCGCGGACCCTTATTCCGTCGCCACACTCGGCGCGTTCCTTGCGCTTGGCTCGGCGGCGTTTCGGGCTCTGGCACAGATCCATATCCGCAAGCTGGTGCAGACGGATCAGACCTCGGCCATCGTGTTCTATTTCTCCCTGACCGCCACCGGACTGTCGCTCCTGACGCTGCCCTTCGGCTGGGTCATCCCGACAAGCACCGAGGCGGTGCTCCTCGTGTCCGCCGGCCTCATTGGCGGCATCGCGCAGATCTTTCTAACCTCGGCCTACCGCTTTGCCGACGCTTCGACGGTTGCGCCGTTCGACTATGCCTCGATGCTCTTTGCCATCGCCATTGGCTATTTCATCTTCGAAGAGGTGCCGACGGAGATCATGCTCGCCGGGGTGAGCCTCATCATCGCTGCCGGGATCTTTATCATCTGGCGCGAGAGACAGCTTGGCCTCAAACGTGGCTCGCGTCAGACCCTGACACCGCAAGGTTGACGGGGGGCACTCCCGCCCCTTTGAGACGCGGGCCAAGGCTCGCACCGTCAAAGGGTTTGGCATGGCTGGGGGGCCAGCCCCCCAGACCCCAGTTTCAACTGGGGGGCCAGCCCCCCAGACCCCCTGGGATATTTCCGGCAAGAGGAAGAGATCAGGAAATGCGCACCTGATCGAGCACATGTCCCGTAGGCGACAGGCTCTCTGCTACAACGCGCCCTTGGCCGCGCCCCGAACCGGCCTGATCTCCCGCCAAGCGGCGCAGATCTTCGAAACTCTTGAGCGGCAGGCCCGCCTTTTGCGCCGCTTTGATGAGATCAGGACGCGACGGATGTATGGCGATTCCCGCCTCTGTCACCAGCGCGCCAATCGTCTTGCCCGGCGTCGTCAGGCAGGTCAGCGCCTCAACCAGCTTGGGCCGTCCCGCCGCCTGCAAGGGCGTCGTCACGATGGGCAGGATCGCCCCCGCCGCCGTATCCGCATGCCCGCCCGAGCCGCCAATGATCCGCCCATCGCTTGCGCAGGTCACGTTGACGTTGAAGTCCGCGTCGATCTCCGCCGCGCCGAGGATCATCACATCAAGCTGTTTCGCGACGCAATCCGGGCGCTCCGGGCTGGCATACTCCTCCGCCGACATGGCGAGATGGGCCGCATCCTCTGCGTAGGAGCGCACGGCGGCAAGGTCGAAGGCCTGCACATCACGCAAGCCTCGGAACAGCCCGGCGCGGAACATATCAACCAGCGCGCCAGTGATGCCGCCCGCCGCGAAATCCCCAACGATGCCCCGCGCCACCATCTCGGGCGCGAGCGCATGGGCCACCGCAAGCGAGGTCGCGCCCGCCCCGGTCTGGAACCGGAAACCGTCTCTAAGCAGGCCGGAAACCGCGATAAGCCGCGCTGTCAGATCCGCAATCACCCGCCCCTTCTCCGAGGGCGCGCGGCCAGTTGTGCCCGAGGCGATCTGTCCCGCGTCGCCGATCTGCGCGACCTCGACCACCTGGTCGACCTGCGCCGCCGGGATACAAACCCGCGGCACCGCCTCGCAACGATGATCCGTCACCGCCACCACGTGCCGGGCATGTTCTGCGTCGACCATCGCATAGCCCAAGGGACCACAGGCCGATGGCCCGACCGCTCCGGACAGGTTGCCCGCCGCATCGACCGCAGGCGCCGCAACAAACGCGGCATCAATCGGCAACCGCCCCGAGGCAATCGCCGCCGCGCGCCCGCCGTGGCTCTGCAACTGCACCGGATGGGTCAAAACGCCCGCGCGCACAGCCTCCGCAAGCGGGCCGGTCATGTAGGAGGTGGTGATCCGCGTCACCACGCCATCGCGCAGGAAAGGGATCAGTGCTTCGTGACACGGGAAAAGCGACGAGGGCGCAATATGCAGATCGCGCAGGCCCAGCACGGCACAGTCCGCAAGAACCTGTCGCATGACATCGTCGCCATTGCGCAGGTGGTGATGGAAGGACAGCGTCGCGCCGTCCTTCACATCTGCCGTTTCAATCGCCGCACGGATCGCGCGGCGCGTGGTCTCAGGCACGCACAAGCGCCTCGTAGTCTTCGGCGATCTGCCGGGTCAGCGCGCCGACTTCGAACATGTAGTCGCCGATCTGACCAACCGGGGTCACCTCGGCCGCCGTACCGGTGAGGAAACACTGTTCGAAATCCGCGAGCTCTTCCGGCATGATCCGGCGCTCATGCACTGTAACGCCCTTGTCCTTGAGCATGCCAATCACCGTCTGGCGCGTGATGCCGTTGAGGATCGCGTCGGGGATCGGCGTATGCACTTCGCCGTCCTTGACGAAGAACACGTTGGCGCCGGTCGCCTCGGCCACGTAGCCGCGATAATCCATGAAGAGCGCGTCAGAACAGCCCTTGGCCTCCGCCGCATGCTTGGAGATGGTGCAGATCATGTAGAGACCTGCCGCCTTGGCCGCGGTCGGGATCGTCTCGGGCGAGGGGCGCTTCCACTGGGCGATGTCGAGCTTGGCGCCCTTCATCTTGGCATCGCCATAATAGGCGCCCCATTCCCAACAGGCGACCGCCATGCGCACCGGGTTCTTCGACGACGCGACACCCATGTCTTCGCCCGACCCGCGCCATGCCACCGCACGCACATAGGCATCCTTGAGGCCGTTGGCCTTGAGCACCTCTTCCTTCGCCGCCTCGATCTCATCGACGGTGTAGGGGATCGGCATGTCGATCAACGCACCCGAGTTCAAAAGACGTTCCGAATGTTCGCGGCTCTTGAAGATCTTGCCATTATAGCAACGCTCCCCTTCGAATACCGAGCTCGCATAGTGCAACGCGTGGGTCAGGATGTGGACGTTGGCATCGCGCCATTCGACGAGTTTCCCATCCATCCAGATCTTGCCGTCACGATCGTCATAAGACCCAGCCATGGCCTTTCCTCCAGCTACTTAGTTTTGCATTTGTTGCGCGTCTTATGGCCGATCCGGTCACAAAATTGCGCAAAATCTGCGATTCGCTATCATTCCGCTCTTGGAGTGTCAACAAAGCTGACGTATTGTGACGTTTAAGACGGCAAATTGTGAACGACGGGGAGAGCAATGCCAGACTCTCATAGCAGCGGCGAAAGCCTTCTCTTTCTGACAGACGAACAACTCAGACAGGGAATCGAGGCTGTTTTCTTTGCCTATCGTGGTTTTACCGCCGATCCCGACCGCATTCTCGCCACCATGGCCTATGGCCGCGCGCATCACCGTGCGATCCACTTTATCAACCGCGCGCCGGGCACGACAGTCACAAACCTGCTCGCAATCCTCGGGGTGACAAAGCAATCGCTCAACCGGGTGCTGCGCACGTTGATCGAGGATGGCCTCGTCGAAAGCCGCGTCGGCTCTTCCGACCGGCGCGAAAGGAACCTTTACCTGACTGACGCCGGGATCGCCCTTGAGAACCGGCTTTCCGATGCCCAGCGCACGCGCATGCGCGCCGCCTACCGTGAGGCTGGACCCGAGGCCGTGGCCGGCTTTCGCCGCGTGCTCGAGGCGATGATGGACCCGGAAATGCGCCGTCGCTATGCCCGCCTGCGGGAGAGCGGCCAATGAGCGACGTTGCCCCCCATCTCCTGATCGTGGATGACGACGAACGCATCCGCGACCTGCTGAAGAAATTCCTCAAACGCAACGGCTTCCTCGTGACCTCTGCCCGCGACGCGGCTCAGGCCCGGCGCATTCTCTCTGGCCTCGATTTCGACCTGATCGTACTTGATGTGATGATGCCCGGCGAGGACGGCATGAGCCTCACCCGCGCCATCCGCGAAGACAAGACGACGCCGGTGCTTCTCTTGACCGCCAAGGGCGAGACCGAGGACCGCATCATGGGGCTCGAGGCCGGGGCGGACGATTACCTCCCCAAACCCTTCGAACCCAAAGAGCTTCTGCTGCGGATCAACGCGATCCTGCGCCGGATGCCCGAAACGCAAGAGGCCGACACCGCACCCAAGATGCTCAACCTCGGCCCGGTGCGCTATGATATCGAGCGCGGCGAGATGTGGCAGGGCGATGCCATCCTGCGGCTGACTGCGACCGAAAGCCAATTGATGAAAATCTTCTCGGCCACACCGGGCGAGCCGATCTCCCGCGCCAAGCTGGTCGAGGATCTGGGCCGCGACCGGGGACAGGCACAGGAGCGCGCCGTTGACGTGCAGATCACCCGCCTGCGCCGCAAAATCGAGGCCGACCCCAAGCAACCCCGCTACCTCCAGACGGTGCGCGGCGCGGGCTATATGCTCGTCCCCGATTGACCCGATCGCGGGGGCTGGTTTCTCCCGATCCGCGCCGCTACGGTCCCCCCGAACAACCAACGGAGACCGCGATGAGCACGGCGCTTTTTACCCACGATGATTGCCTTCACCACCGCACCCCGCCGGGCCACCCCGAACAGGTCGCGCGCATGGACTCGATCAAGACCGCCCTTGCTGCGCCAGGTTTTGAGGCGCTCGACCGTCGCGAGGCGCCGCTTTGTGCGGACGAGGACATTCTCCTGTGCCATCCGCAATCCCATCTCGACGCCATCATCGCCTCGGAACCCAAGGACGGCATCCGCGCTCTCGATGAAGACACCCACATGTCCCCCGGTTCGGTGCAGGCCGCACGCCGTGGCGTTGGCGGCACCATGGCGGCGGTCGATGCGGTGCTTTCTGGCGATGTGACAAACGCTTTTGTCGCCTGTCGCCCGCCGGGGCACCACGCCGAGACGGAAACTCCGATGGGCTTTTGTCTCTTTGGCAACGCCGCCATCGCCGCCCGGCACGCGATGGAGCGTCATGGCCTCTCGCGCGTCGCCGTCGTGGATTTCGACGTGCATCACGGCAACGGCACACAGGCGCTTCTGTGGAACGAATCCCGCGTGACCTTCTTCTCCTCACATCAACACCCGCTCTGGCCCGGGACCGGCTTTCCCGAGGAGACGGGCGCTGCGAACAACATCCACAACATCCAATTCGCCCCCGAGACCAACGGCGCGACCATGCGCGCCGCCTACGAGGCCGAGGTCTTTCCGGTGATCGAGCGGGTGAAACCCGAACTCATCATCCTCTCCGCCGGATTCGACGCCCATGCCGATGACCCCCTGGCTCAACTCAACTGGGCCATCGAGGATTTCGTCTGGTTGACCGAGAAGTTCTGCGCCTTGGCCGAGAAACACTGCAACCGCCGTCTCGTCTCGACGCTGGAAGGCGGCTATGACCTGACCGCCCTTGCCGAATCCGTCGCCGCCCATGTCGGCGTGCTTCTGGAGAAAGGCGCCTAAGGCGCGAAATCGCCCGCGTTGTCTCGACATGCGCGGGCAGATATGCTTTTGCCCAAACACATGCCGATTGAGGGAGAATGCCGGATGACTGAGACGCCCGTAGACAGCCTGAGCTTTGAACAGGCCATGGCCGAACTGGAACAGGTGGTCGGCAAGCTCGAGCGCGGCGACGTGGCGCTCGAGGAATCCATCGCGCTTTACGAACGCGGCGCGGCGCTCAAGAAACGCTGCGAGACCAAGCTCAAGGAAGCCGAGGAAAAGGTCGCCGCGATCACCACTGATAGCGACGGCACCCCCAACGGCCTGACACCCGTCGAAGGGCAGTAACCCGTGTTTCCATCTCGCCTAAAAGAGAGTGCCGCCATGGTGCAGGCGCATCTCGACGCGACGCTCTCGCCGCTCGGAAACCTGCCCGTGCACGAGGCGATGCGCTACGCGAGCGCCGGGGGCAAACGCCTGCGCGCCTTCCTCGTTCTGGAAAGCGCCCGCCTGCATGGCGTCGCGCCGGACAACGCGATCTGGCCCGCCACGGCGATTGAAGCGATCCACGCCTATTCCCTCGTTCATGACGATCTGCCCTGTATGGATGACGACGATCTGCGCCGTGGCCTGCCGACAGTGCATGTCAAATGGGACGAGACAACCGCCGTCCTCGCCGGGGACGCGCTTCAGACCTTTGGGTTTGAATGTGTGAGCCGCCCCGACTGCCACCCGGACCCGCTGGTGCGCGCCGATCTGGTGCTAAGCCTCGCCCGCGCCGCCGGGGCCAAGGGCATGGTGCTTGGTCAGGCACTCGATATTGCCGCCGAAACCGCCGCAACGCCGCTCTCCCTCGACGAGATCACTCATCTTCAGGCCGGCAAGACCGGCGCGCTTATCACATGGGCCGCAACCGCCGGTGCTTGCATGGCGCGCGCCGATATGGCGCCGCTTGCGCGCTATGCCGCCGATCTCGGCCTCGCGTTTCAGATCGCAGATGATATCCTCGACATCGAAGGCGACGCCGCCACCGTCGGCAAGGCCGTCGGCAAAGATGCCGACGCGGGCAAGGCGACCTTCGTCTCGCTCCTTGGCCTCGACGGGGCAAAACGCCGCGCAGCCGACCTCGTGACGGACGCTTGTGACGCCCTATCTTCTTATGGAGACGAGGCCGAAACCTTGCGGGAAGCCGCCCGTTTCGTTATTGCGCGCGATAGCTAACACAGAAAGGCATGGCGCATGTCTGCCAGACCCGAAACCCCGCTTCTTGACCGTGTGCAAAGCCCCGCGGACCTCAAGAAACTGTCCGATGCCGAGCTGACCCAGCTCGCCGGTGAGCTGCGCAACGAGACGATCTCGGCCGTGTCGGAAACGGGTGGCCATCTCGGGGCGGGGCTTGGTGTCGTGGAACTGACCGTCGCGCTTCATGCCATCTTTGACACACCCAAGGACAAGCTGATCTGGGACGTGGGTCACCAATGCTACCCGCATAAAATTCTCACCGGTCGTCGCGACCGTATCCGCACCCTGCGCCAACGGGACGGCCTCTCGGGTTTCACCAAGCGGAGCGAGAATATCCACGATCCCTTTGGTGCGGGCCATAGCTCGACCTCGATTTCCGCCGCCCTCGGCTTTGCCGTGGCGCGCGATCTTGGCGGCTCCTGCGAAGGCGGGCTTGGCGATGCCGTGGCGGTGATCGGCGATGGCGCGATCTCGGCGGGCATGGCCTATGAGGCGATGAACAACGCCGGCCACCTCGGCAAACGCCTCTTCGTCGTCCTAAATGACAACGAAATGTCCATCGCGCCGCCCGTCGGCGCCATGTCCAACTACCTCACGCGCCTCTACGCGGGCGAACCTTTTCAGGAGTTCAAGGCCGCCGCCAAGGGCGCGGTCTCGCTTCTGCCCGAACCCTTCCGCGAAGGCGCCAAACGCGCCAAGGAAATGCTCAAGGGCATGACCGTCGGCGGAACCCTCTTCGAGGAACTTGGCTTTTCCTATGTCGGCCCCATTGATGGCCACGACATGGATCAGCTCCTCCCCGTCCTGCGCACCATCCACCAGCGCGCCACCGGGCCTGTGATGCTCCATATCATCACCAAAAAGGGCAAGGGCTATGCCCCGGCTGAGACCGCCCGTGACCGGGGCCACGCCACGGCGCAATTCGACGTCCCGACCGGCAAACAGCGCAAAGCGCCCTCCAACGCGCCCTCCTATACCTCGGTCTTCGGCAAGGCGCTTGTCGACGAGGCCGCTCGCGATAGCCGCATCTGCGCCGTGACCGCCGCCATGCCTGACGGCACTGGCCTCAACCTCTTTGCCGAACGCTACCCAAGCCGCTGTTTCGACGTGGCGATTGCCGAACAACATGGCGTGACCTTCTCTGCCGCGCTCGCCGCGGGCGGGATGAAACCCTTCTGCACCATGTATTCGACCTTCCTACAGCGGGGCTACGATCAGGTCGTGCATGATGTCGCCGTGCAACGCCTGCCCGTGCGTTTCGCCATCGACCGTGCAGGCCTTGTCGGCGCCGACGGCGCGACCCACGCCGGCAGCTTCGACATCGCCTATATGGCCAACCTCCCCGGCATGACCGTGATGGCCGCCGCCGACGAGGCCGAGCTGATGCATATGGTCGCCACCGCCGTGGCCCATGACGACGGCCCCATCGCCTTCCGCTACCCGCGTGGCGAAGGTGTCGGTGTCGATCTGCCCGAACGCGGCACGCCGCTCGAGATCGGCAAGGGCCGCATGATCCAGGACGGCAAGCGCGTCGCCATCCTGTCTTTCGGCACCCGCCTCGAAGAGGTCCGCAAGGCTGCCGAGGCCCTCGCCGCGCGCGGCATCACGCCGACCATCGCCGACGCCCGTTTCGCCAAGCCGCTTGATGAGGAACTAATCCTCACCCTCGCCGCCAATCACGAGGCGCTCATCACCATCGAGGAAGGCGCCATCGGCGGTTTCGGCTCACACGTGGCGCAGCTTCTGGCGGAAAACGGTGTCTTTGATACCGGGCTGAAATACCGCTCCATGGTCCTGCCCGATACCTTCATCGACCACGGCAGCCCCACCGCCATGTATGCCGACGCCAAGATGAACGCCGAACATATCGAGGCCAAGGTGCTCGACACGCTCGGCATCGCCCAGATCGGAAGCAAACGCGCTTAGGCGCCCTCCGCCTTCAAGATCGCCCTTAACCCGTCCATATGCGTCGGGTAGGCCAGTTTGACCCCAAGTTCATCCTTGATCCGGTCGTTCCGGACCCGCTTGCTATCGGCATAGAAACTGCGCGCCATGGGCGACATTTCGGCCTCTTCAAACGGAACGGCTGGCGGCGGCGCAATCCCGAGCATCTCGGCGGCATGTTCAAGGACAACTTCCGGCGGCTGCGGATCGTCGTCACAGACGTTATAGACCCGCCCCGGATCGGGCCGCGCGATCGACGCCTCAAGCACCCGCGCGATATCCTCAACATGAATGCGGCTGAACACCTGGTTTTTCTTGATGATCCGCTGCGCCACCCCCCGGCGCAATTTCGCAAACGGCCCGCGCCCGGGGCCATAGATCCCGGCAAGCCGGAACACATGCACCGGCAGGCCATCGATCCCGAGCCAGTCTTGCTCTGCAAGAACCCGCCGCTGCCCGCGCTCCGTCGCGGCGCCGGTGGGCGTCTCTTCATCGACCCAACCGCCATCGTGATCGCCATAAACCCCAGTGGTCGAGAGATAGCCGACCCAATCGAGCTTTGCCTTGGCGAGCACCGCCCGCCCTTCGCGCAGGACCGGATCGCCCTCTGCATCCGGCCCAATAGAGACAAGCACATGGCTCACCCCGTCCAACGCGGCACCAAGATCGCAGGGCCACAAAAGCGGTTCGACCCCACCCGCCCGAAGCGCCTCGACCTTCTCCGCGGATCGTGTCGTCCCAATCACGCGCCAGCCCCGCGGCAAGAGCCGCCGAGCCAACGCCTGCGCCGAATACCCGTATCCAAGACATAGAACTGTGCGTGTCATGCGCGCACCCTGCCGCGCGCGCCTGCCCTCTGCAAGGGCAAGACTTGATCCCGGCGTCCATGCGCGCTTCACTGGCCCCATGACAGATCAGGACAAACTCGGCCTCGACGCGGCCTACGCGCTCAAAACCCCGGAAGATTCCAAACGCCTCTATGCCGACTGGGCCAAGAGCTACGACAGCGACTTTGCCGTCAATCATGACTACCTCCTGCCCAAGGTCGTCGCGGACCTCTACGCCGAACAGGGCGGCCCCGCCCCGGTCCTCGATGTTGGTGCGGGGACGGGCCTTTGCGCCGCGGCGCTCGCGGGGCATGGGATCGGCCCGATCGACGCTACGGATATCTCGCAGGAAATGCTCGACGTGGCCGCGACCAAGGGCATCTACCGCACCCTCTTTACCGGCGACCTGACCGCGACGCTTCCTGTCCCGGACAAGACCTATGCCGGCATCATAAGCTCCGGCACCTTCACAACCGGCCATGTCGGTCCCGAGGCCTTTGACGAACTCTTGCGGATCACGGCACCCGGCGGCCTCCTCGCGATCTCGATCAACAAGAAGCATTTCGCCTCGGCCGGGTTCGAAGCCAAGCTTGCCGCGCTTTCGGACCGGATTAGCGACCTCGCCCTCCCCGAACGCGCCTTCTATGGCCCGAACACCACCGGACCACACAAGAACGACACCGGCTATATTGCCCTTTTCAGGCGGGTTAGAGACTGATTTCCGCCTCCGTGGCGGCGCATGCCTGCCCGCCATAAAACGTCTCGAGCAGACGGCGAAACACATCCGGCGCGCCCTCTACATGGGCAAAAAGCGTCGCCGTCGACCGAACCTTCATCGCATCCACAGGCCCGAGGATATCCTCTGCGCTCTTGTCGGCATGGGCGAGCAACGCCGCGCACATCTCAATCAGGCGCGGCCCGAGCACCGGATGCGCAAGATACGCCTCCGCCTCCGCCAAATCCTCCAACCCATAGTCATGCGCCCGCGGCGACCGGCCAAGCCCCCGCAACTGCGGCAACTCCCACCAAATCCAATGCGTGACCTTCCGCCCCGCACAGAGCTCCGCCAGCGCGGTTTCATGTGTCTCCGCCTGCCGCGCGAGGAAAGGCTCCAGCCCTTCCCTCATTTGCCCTTCCACACCGGATCGCGCTTCTCGGCAAAGGCCTTTGCCCCTTCGAGATTGTCCTCGGACCCATAGAGGATATCCACCGTCCGCAAATGCCGCCCGGTGATCCGGTTCATCGCGTCCTGGAACTTCGAATCCTCGGCATCGCGCACGATCTCCTTGATCGCCGCATAGACAAGCGGCGGCCCGCTCTCCAAAAGCCGCGCCATCACCCAAGCTCGCTCCATGAGCCTCTCGCCCGGCACGATCTCGTTCACGAGCCCCCAGTGCCGCGCTTCTTCCACATCGAACCACCGCCCCGTCAGGAGAAGCTCCATCGCAACGTGATACGGTATCCGCTTCGGAAGCTTGACCGTCGCCGCATCCGCGACCGTCCCCGACCGGATCTCCGGCAAGGCAAACTGCGCATGATCGGCGGCAAGGATGATATCGGCGGAAATCATCAATTCGAGCCCCCCGCCACAGGCAATCCCATTGACCGCCGCGATGATCGGCTTGTTCATGTCGCGCATTTCCTGAAGGCCGCCAAAGCCCCCGACGCCATAATCGCCATCGACCGCATCGCCGCCCGCCGCCGCCTTGAGATCCCAACCGGGACAAAAGAACTTCTCGCCGCCCCCGGTGATGATCGCGACCCGCAATTCCGGATCATCTCGGAAATCGGCAAACACGTCGCCCATGATCTTGCTCGTCTCAAGGTCGATCGCGTTCGCCTTGGGCCGGGCGAGCGTCACCTCGAGAATGGCGCCTTCGCGCCGTGTTTTTACCGGGCTGTCGCTCATTGCCTATCCTTTCGTCGCATCAACGCATCCGCCGCAATCGCCCCCTCGGGCGTGCAGAGAAGCGGGTTAATTTCAATCTCTTCAAGACCCGTCGCATTGGCAAGGACATAGGCCTCCACCGCGCGGATCGCTGCATGGATCGCAGGCCGGTCCGCCGCCTTCTGTCCCCGGAACCCGGCAAGCATCGGCGCCATGCGCAGCGCATCAAGCGCCCCGTCGATCATGTCGTCGGTCACGGGCAAGAGGAGGCTCTGGCTGTCCTGCATGATCTCGGTCAGGACGCCCCCCGCGCCAATCGTGAGGACAAACCCATGCGCCGGGTCTTTCACCACCCCGATCAACAATTCGACCACCGCCCCCGTCACCATCTCTTCGACAAGGAACGCCTCGCAGGGCATCGCGCGCGCCGCCGCCTCCACGGCCTCTGCGCTCTCAAGACCAAGGACAACCGCCCCCGCCTCGCTCTTATGCGCCACCCCTTCGCCCTTGAGAACGACAGGAACTCCGATCCGGTCCGCCGCCGCGCCTGCGGCCTCCGGGCTCGCTGCGCGCGCCGCCCCCGGCACCCGCAGCCCATAGCCCGCAAGCCGCGCCTTGGCCTCTGCTTCAGGGACGAGTTCCGCTGAAATAGTCTCTGTTGGAAGGTAGATCGGCGGCACATCCCCCGGCATCGGAATCGCCCCCGCGGCACAGGCCGCAAGCGCCTCGTCAAAGCCAAAGAACGGCACCACACCGGCCTGCATGAGCCGCTCGGCAACCGCCTCCGGCATCAACTCCGGCAGACTCGCCACCATCGCGACGGGCCGCCCACTGCGCGCCCGCGCCCCGATCACCGCCTCAATCGCGCAATCCCAATCGCCCGGATCACAGCGATCCGCGCGCGGGAAATCCACCACGACAAGCACCATGCCAAGCCCCGGATCGGCGACCGCCGCAAAGGCCCGCGTCATCGCCTCCGTGTCGCGCCAGATATAGGTGTGGTAATCGAGCGGATTGGCCAGCGCCACCATCGGCCCAAGCACGGCGCGCAACGCGCCCTCCTGCCGCGCGTTGAGCGGCGGAAACACCACGTCCCGCCCTTCGCCCATATCCGCCATGAGGCTCGCCTCGCCGCCCGAACAACTGACCGAAGCAATCCGATTGCTCTCGAGCCCCCCCGTCACATGCAAGAGCTTCAACGTCTCGAGAAACGCCGGAACAGAGCCGACCCGCGCCATACCAAGCCGTCGCAAGAGCGCATCCGCCCCCGCGTCGCCACCGGCAAGCGAAGCGGTATGCGACACCGTCGCCGCCTGCGCCTGATCCGATTTTCCGACCTTGAGCGCGACGATCCTTTTCCCTGCGCGGCGCGCCTCCGCGGCCAGCGCCTCAAAGGCCCGCAAATCGCCAATCCCCTCAAGATGCAGGCCCAGCGCCGTCACCCGCGGATCGGCGAGAAGCGCCCGCCCGATCTCGGCAACGCCCACCTGCGCCTGATTGCCCGCCGTGACGACATAGGCCAACGGCACGCCCCGTGCCTGCATCGTCATGTTGAGCGCGATATTCGAACTCTGCGTAAGGATCGCGACACCGCTCTCAACCGGCTTGCCGCCATGCTGATCCGGCCAGAGCAGTACCCGGTCAAGGTAGTTGATGAAGCCATAGCAATTCGGCCCAAGGATCGGCATCTCTCCCGCCGCCTCAAGAAGCGCCGCCTGTAGCCCCGCGCCCGCCGCATCCTCGGCCTCTGCCTCAAGGAATCCGCTGGCGAAACAGACTGCGCCGCCCGCGCCCCGCTCGGCCAGAAGGCGCACGGCGTCGACGGTCACATGCCGGTTGACTCCGATGAACGCCGCATCCGGCACGCCGGGCAGGTCCTCGATCCGCGCCACCGCCGGCACGCCCGCGACCACCTCTGCCTTGGGATGCACGGCCCAGATCTCTCCCGCGAATCCCATCGCACGGCACTGCGCGATCACCGCCCGGCACCACGCACCGCCACCGATCACGGCGACGCTATTGGGCTGAAATAGTCTCGAAAACCGGCTCATTCCCTCAAACCTCGGTCTGTGATGGAAATGTCGGAGCCTCCGGCGGGGATACTTTCAGCAAGAGGAAGACACGAAGCATTAACCTTAATGCGCCACGATGGTCTTGCGGCACAGGCGGGGACGCCGATGGCCGTGCAAGGGGAAGAGGCATCGCCTTTTCCGTGGGGGGTGCTTTCGCGGCACCCCCTTTTCCTCTTGCCAGAAATATCCCCGCCGGAGGCATGAAATCTCATCCCCCCAGTGGCCGCAAAAGCTCGCGGCTGATGATGTGACGCTGAATCTCGCTTGTGCCTTCCCAGATCCTCTCGACCCGCGCATCGCGCCAGATCCGTTCAAGCGGCAGCTCGTCCATCAGCCCCATCCCGCCATGGATCTGGATCGCCTCGTCGGCCACGAAGGCAAGCATCTCTGTCGCCTTCAACTTGGCCATCGCCATATCCGCCTCAGAGACCGTGCCCTGATCGAATTTCCACCCGGCTTCCCATGTGAGCAATTCCGCCGCCTTCAACTCGAGCGCCATATCGGCGAGCTTGAAGGACACGCCCTGAAACTTGCCGATCTGCTGGCCGAACTGTTTGCGCTCGGCGGCATAAGAGACCGCATGGCCAAGCGCCCGGTCGGCCCGGCCCAGACAGGTCGCCGCGACCTGCAACCGCGTCGCGCCGAGCCAGGTATTGGCGACCTCGAATCCCTTATCGACCTCGCCGAGCACGGCCTCCTGCGGCAGGCGGCAATCGTCAAACTCCATCACCGCGTTGGAATAGCCCCGGTGCGAGACATTCCGATACCCTTCGCGGACGGTGAACCCCGGCGTGCCCTTGTCGACGAAAAACGCCGTGATCTTCTTCTTTGGTCCACGCGGTGTCTCTTCTTCGCCCGTCGCCATGAACACGATGGCAAAATCGGCGATGTCGGCATGGCTGATGAAATGCTTGGTGCCGTTGAGAACCCAGTCGCCGCCGTCGCGTCGCGCACTTGCCCGCATACCGCGCAGGTCCGACCCCGCCCCCGGCTCCGTCATGGCAAGACAGTCCCATTTCTCGCCACGCATACAGGGGAAAAGGTATTTCTCCTTCTGCGCCTCGGTCCCGGCCAAAAGGATATTCGACGGCCGCGCCACTCCGGTCCAATGCAGCGCGTAATTCGCCCGCCCAAGCTCTTTCTCATAAAGAAGCCAGCTCAGCGTATCGAGCCCCGCGCCGCCAACTTCTTCGGGCATGTTGGCGGCGTATAGCCCGGCCTCCATCGCCTTGGCCTGAACCTCGCGCACCACGTCCATATCAAGATGCCCGGTACGCTCGATCTCCGCCTCGTGCGGGTATAGCTCGGTCTCGACAAAGGCGCGTGTCGTCTCGGCGATCATCGCCTGTTCCTCGGTCATCGCGAAATGCATGCGGCTCTCCCTCTGGTTCCCCCCATGAGAAACCGCTTGCCGCAAACCTTCATGCAGAATTACCCTTCAATCATGCAGAAATGGGAAAAAACATCCGCCGCTTCGCAGCATTTCGGCGTCCTCCTTTTCGAGGGCTTCTCCAACCATTGCCTTGCCAACACGGTCGAACCCCTGCGCGCCGCCAACACGCTCTCGCGCAGAGCGCTCTATAGCTGGGAGTTCCTGTCGCTCTCCGGCGCGCTCGTCGCGTCCTCAAGCGGATTGCCCGTGACGCCGCATCGTGGTGTGGCGGGGGCGCGGGGCGATTGGCTTGTGGTGATGCCGTCCTACGGCTTTCGCGCCCATGCTGATTGGAAGACCGGAGCGGCCCTGCGCGCCTCCGCGCCGCGCTTCAAGACCCTCGCAGGGCTCGATACCGGAAGCTGGCTCTTGGCCGAGGCCGGTCTTCTCAATGGGTCGCGCGCCACGATCCACTGGGAAGAACTGACCGCTTTTTCCGAACGGTTCCCCGAGATCACAACGGAGCGCGCCCGCTTTGTCATCGACGGCGCGCGGGTGACATGTTCCGGCGCCATGGCCGCGTTTGACCTTGTGATGGACAGGATCGCCGCCGAACACGGCCACGCTCTTGCCCTCGAGGTGGCCCAGCTTTTCATGACCCGCGACTCCGCCCGCTCTCATAGCGCCCAGCCCGCAAGCCGCGCGGTCAACCGTGCGCTGGCTTTGATGCAGGATCACCTCGAAGATCCCCTTCCCATCCCCGAAGTCGCGCGGCGCGCAGGCTTGTCGCAGAAATCTCTCGAGGCGCGGATGCGGGCCACGCTCGGCGCCGCCCCGGCCAAGGTCTACCGCCGCCTGCGCCTCAACCTTGCGCGCAAGCTGACCCTCGATAGTGACCTCTCCATTGCCGAGATCGCCCTTCGGAGCGGCTATGACGACCCCGCCGCCATGACCCGCGCTTTTCGGGCGGAATTCGCCACAACCCCGCGCGCCTTGCGTCAGCGCGCGTAGCTCGACCCTTCTTCGTCCAAGATCGCTTTCAACTCGGCCAAATGGCGCGCGTCCTGCTCGGGGTAATCCTCAAGCTCTTGCGCCGTCTTCTCCGCCACCTCGTCGGACAAGACCCGAAGGGGCCGCCCCGTCTGCAACGCGCGGATATAGGTCTCCGCCGCGCGCTCGAAATAGTAGAGCCGGTTGAACGTCTCCGCGACGGTCTCGCCGATAATCATGATCCCGTGGTTGCCCATGATCATGACCTTCTTCTTCGGATCGGTGAGAAGCGCCGCACAGCGCTCCCCCTCGCTCTCGAACGCCAACCCGCCATAGCCATCGTCGATCACATAGCGATTGAAAAACGTGGCACAGTTCTGGTCGATCGGCGGCAGAGTGCTATCGGCAAGGCTCGCCAGCACGGTCGCATGAATCGAATGCACATGCATCGCACAACGCGCATGCGGGCAATGGCGGTGAATCCCCCCATGCAACCCCCAGGCAGTCGGGTCCGGTGCATCTGGCCCCTCAAGCGTCTCGGGATCATTGGCATCGACCACGATCAGGTCGCTCGCCTTGATGCGGCTGAAATGCATCTGGTTGGGGTTCATGAGGAACTTTGTGCCGTCCTCGTTGATCGCAAGGCTGAAGTGGTTCGCCACGCCCTCATGCATATGAAGCCGCGCGGTCCAACGGAACGCCGCCGCGAGGTCGACCCGCTCTTGCCAGAAATCCATGTTGGGCCGAATGTCGGTCACGCTCATCTCGTCTCTCCTTGCTCTCACCCGTCCGAGCCTGCCCGCCCGGCCCGCGCTTTGCAAAGAGAAATCTAAAGGGCCCGCGACGGCACCCATGCATAGCCATCCGGGCACAAGAGATAGGCTTCTCGTAGCCCGTGCGGCTTGTCCGTAGGCGGTTGAAGCACATGCATCCCGGCCTCTTCGCCCCGTACCACCGCCTCGTCCGGGTCCGTATCATAGAGCCGAATCTCGATCCCCGCGCCGCGTGGCGGGGCCTCCGGTAGAAGCCCGAGGAGCGGATTGGTCGCATAGGTGGCATCGCTATGAATCTGAAAGACCTGATCCCCATAGCGCAGGATCGCGAAATCCGCCGTCGGCTGAAACGCCTCGATCCCGAACACCGTCTTGAGAAGGGTGCAATGGGCGGTCACATCCCGCACCAAGAGGTTCAACCCAATCCCGCGCAGCGACGCGCCGAACTCTGCCGGGCCAACGGCGTCGTAATCCATAGGGGCCTCCCACAACCTGCAATCCTACCGAGCGAAGCCTTGATCGCACCTGTCACCCCTGTCAACGCCGCGCGAAGCACCCCCGGCGCAACCTCTCCGAGAACGCGTATTTTCCCGCCTATTCGGCCCTGTCGCGACGGCAAACCCCAAATTTTCAGCCCTTTTGGTCAAAAATCGGTGGATAACCGCTGTTTTTCGCAATTTTTCGTCTGACAATTCGTTGTGTTCCCGGTTCATATCCCCTTAAATGCCCGGCACGAGGCCCAACTTCGGGCAGAACAGGAGACCTGTAATATGGCAAAACCGATGACCAAGACCCAACTCGTTGCCGCTCTGGCCGAAGAAATGGGCGCAGACAAAAAATCCGCTAACGCCGCACTCGAAGCCGTGTGCGCCGTGATCACCCGCGAAGTGTCGGGCGGCGGTGCCGTGACCCTTCCGGGCGTCGGCAAGATCTACTGCCGCGAGCGCCCCGAGCGCATGGTGCGCAACCCCGCCACCGGCGAGCAGATCAAGAAAGACGCCGACAAAGTGGTCAAAATGACCATCGCGAAGGCCCTGAAGGACAGCGTCAACGGCTGATCCCTTCAAGATCTGGATATTCCGAAAAGGGTCGCTTCGGCGGCCCTTTTTTCTTGTGTTGCAGCGTCCTTTTCCGCGTCTCATAGTGGCGAAAAGAAAGAGACCCACGATGACAACAACCCTCCGCAAGATCCTTGGCACTCGCCCCGTCTATTCCGTGACCCCCGACACCACGCTGCGCGAGACGGCGCGGCTCATGGCCGAGAAACGGGTCGGCGCTGTGGCTGTTCTCTCCGGCGATGCGCTTGTCGGGATCATCTCCGAACGCGACATCGTTTTCAAAGGCACGGCAGCCGGGCTTGCCTCCGATACCGCGACTGCCGCCGAGGTCATGACCCCCGACCCCGTCACCGTCGGGATTGACGACAAGGTGTCCGACGCGCTCGCCGCGAAACTTGGCGATGCCTTCCGCCATCTGCCGGTACTGGAAGACGGCCGCTTGGTTGGCCTGCTCTCCTTCCGCGACATCCCGGCGGAATACGTGATGATGTTCGAACGCTTCCGCGAAATGTCCTCCTCCCACGCCGACGATATGGCATGACCGGGCCAATCCCGGCGAAGACGCTCCTTGTCGTGGACCGGCTCTTCCCCGAGATCCTGAGCGGGGCCAAGACCTCGACCATCCGCTGGCGCGAGGCGCGGATCGTTCCCGGCCCCCTGCGCTTTGCGATGGAGGGCGACCCCTCGAAAACCGTCGACGTGACCGCCACGCGCTGCACCGATATGCCGCTGTCCAAGGCCGCCGCCTTTGTCGGCCGAGCCAAAGACTGGCCTGATCCCGTCATGCTCGAAGGGATGCGTGAGCACTACCCAGAAATCACGCTCTCGGACGAGGTGCAGGTGATCGAGTTCGCGTTGCGTCCGCACGGCTGATTTACCATCGCGCGTTGCGGTAAGGACGGGGTTCACCGTCTCGCACACCACCGCAATACCGACGTGATACCGACGCGATACCGAGCCGCGATTTTCCCATGTGGGCCTTTGTTAACCACGGTGACGCGCGGGTGATTCGCCCGGCTGCTTGCAGCCCGGCGCACAATGCGTTTACATCCCGGCAAGATTAACATGTGAGGCAAAGCCCATGGACATTCGCGCAATCGGCATGGGCCTCCTCTTTGCCCTCATTTGGTCCTCGGCCTTCACCTCTGCCCGCATCATCGTCGCCGACGCCCCGCCCTTCGCGATCTCCGCCATCCGCTTTGCCATCGCCGGCATCATCGGCGTCCTCATCGCCCGCGCCATGGGCCAGAACTGGAACCTGACCCGCGAACAATGGCGCGCGACCTTCGTCTTTGGCCTCTGCCAGAACGCGCTCTATCTCGGCCTGAATTTCCTCGCCATGACCACGGTCGAAGCCTCCCTCGCTTCGATCATCGCCTCCTCCATGCCGCTCATCGTGGCCTTTGCAGGCTGGGCTTTCCTGTCGGAAAGACTGACCAAACTTGCCGCACTCGGCCTCGTCCTCGGCTTTGCCGGGGTGATCCTCATCATGGGCTCCCGAATGAGCGCCGGGGTCGATATGCTCGGCATCGCCTATTGCCTGATCGGCGCCGTCGCCCTTGCCGTCGCCACCCTGACCATGCGCGGCGTCACAGCGAGCGGCAACATGATGATGATCGTCGGCCTACAGATGTTCGTCGGCGCCATCGTGCTCTTCTTCGCCTCGCTTCTCTTTGAGACGTGGGAGTTCAACTGGAACCCGAAAATGATCACCGCGCTGACCTACACGATCTTCGCGCCGGGCCTGCTTGCGACCTTCATCTGGTTCGCGCTTGTCGCCCGGATCGGGGCCGTGAAGGCCGCAACCTTCCACTTCCTCAATCCCTTCTTCGGCGTCGCCATCGCTGCGCTCCTCCTTGGCGAAGCCCTTGGGATCATGGACGTAATCGGCGTCGCCATCATCTCGGCAGGGATCCTCGCCGTGCAGCTTTCGAAACAAACCCACACGCCCAAGTGATCCCGCGTCAGAAGCTTTGAGATGACAGGACGGCCCCATCGCGGCATGTCCTATATATGGAACTCGTCTTTGCCTATGCCGCTGGTCTGCTGACCCTGATCAACCCATGCGTCCTGCCGGTGTTGCCCATCGTGTTGGCCACCGCGCTACAGGCGTCGCGCCATGGCCCCGCCTTTCTTGCCCTCGGCATGTCGCTCTCTTTCGTGGTGCTTGGCCTCGGCGTCACAGCCTTCGGCTATGCGCTCGGCCTGACCCAAGAAGACATCGCCAAGGGCGGCGCGGCGCTTATGGTCGCCTTCGGCCTCGTGCTTCTCGTGCCGCGCTTTTCTGCCGCCTTCACAACGGCGACGGCGGGCGTCGCAGCCTCCGCCGATAGCGGCCTAGATACCGTCGACCGCTCAACACTGCGCGGGCAGTTTCTTGGCGGTATGCTGCTCGGCGCGGTCTGGAGCCCCTGCGTCGGCCCGACCCTCGGCGGCGCGATTTCACTGGCAAGCCAAGGCAATGATCTCTTCTGGGCCGGCCTTATCATGGTCGCCTTCGCCCTTGGCGTCTCGACGATCATCCTCGTCCTTGGCTACGGCGCGCGATCGGCCCTGCAACGCCGCCAAGCCCTCATGCGCCGCATCGCCCATGCCGCGCGCCCGGCGATGGGGGTTGTCTTTGTCGCTGTCGGCCTCGCCCTTCTCTTCAACCTGCATCACATGGTCGAGGCATGGCTCCTTGGCGTGATGCCGGACTGGCTCCTCAACCTCTCTGTTTCCCTCTGACCAAAAAGGAAAAGCCCATGAAACGTCGCGACTTTCTTGCCCTCTCAGCCGCAACCCTCGCGCTCCCCCGCACCGCCCTCGCATCGGCCACAGCCTATACCCCCGGCCTCGTCGACGAGCGCCTCGCCGCCGGGGAAACCGTCTTCCTTGATTTCAAGGCAAGCTGGTGCGGCACCTGTAAAGCACAGGAAAAGGTCATTAACGCGCTCAAGGCCGAAGACCCCGCGTATGAGGCCAACATCACCTTCATCAATGTGGATTGGGACGACTACGCCAAGGACGATCTGACCCGCCGCCTGCAAATCCCGCGCCGCTCGACTCTCGTCGTCCTGCGTGGCGATGAAGAACTTGGCCGCGTCGTCGCCGAAACCTCGCGCGACGGGATCAAGGCGTTGATGGATACCGCGCTCAAGGCGGCCATGGCCTAAGAAGACAGGGAGGTCACTGCGCCAATAGCGCCTCGACCTCCTTGGTGATCGCGCCCGAAAGAGGCTGCGTGCGGGACCGATATGTCGCCGCAACCGACCCGTCCGGCGCGATCAGAACCTTGTTGAAATTCCACCGCGGCGCAAACCCGGCCTCCTTCTTGAGCGAGGCAAAGAAAGGATGCGCCTTGCTGCCTTTCACATGGGTGACACCGGTCATCGGCATGTCGATCCCATAGGTCATCTCGCAGAACGCCTTGACCTCTTCGTCGCTCGAAAGCTCCTGACGAAAGTCGTCCGACGGCACGGCCAACACCACAAGACCCGCATCGCGATAGCGATCATAGAGCGCCTGAAGCCCCTCATATTGCGGCGTGAAGCCACAACGCGACGCCGTGTTCACGACAAGCACAGGCTGTCCGGCCCAGTCGGAAATCCGAAGGCTACCACCGTCGATATTCTGAAACGGCGCGTCGAGCTGAAGCGCGCTCAACGGCGCGGCCAAGAGGGCGAAAACAAAAGCAACCACATAGCGCATGATACACTCCCTTTTTGCCTTTCTATACGCATCCCGGCCCCGATCAGATCACCTTCGCGTCAGGATTGGTAACAAGGCGTTTGTATTTCTCGCCGCCACACCATCTACTATTCAGGCGAAAACAGGACATGGAGGCCGCGATGACCACCTACCGAAAAACCCCCGAAGCCGTGGCTGCGCTCACGGAGGAACAATACTGGGTCACCCAGCAGAGCGGCACCGAACGCCCCGGCACCGGCGAACACCTGCATAACAAGGAGCCGGGCATCTATGTCGATATCGTCTCTGGCGAACCGCTCTTTGCGTCGTCCGACAAATACGAATCCGGCTGCGGCTGGCCAAGTTTCACCAAACCCATCGATACCACCCACGTGACCGAGCATCACGACGCGACTCATGGTATGATCCGTACCGAGGTCCGTTCGCGTGATGGGGATAGCCACCTTGGCCATGTCTTCCCCGACGGCCCCGTCGACCGGGGCGGCCTGCGCTATTGCATCAACTCGGCAAGCCTGCGCTTTGTGCATCGCGACGACATGGAGGCCGAGGGCTATGGCGCCTATATTCCGCAAGTGGAGGAGATCTGAGATGACTGAACGCGCTGTACTCGCCGGGGGCTGTTTCTGGGGGATGCAAGACCTCATCCGCAAGATGAATGGCGTCGTGGGAACCCGGGTCGGCTATACCGGCGGCGATGTTCCCAACGCGACCTATCGCAACCACGGCACCCATGCGGAAGGCATCGAGATCCTCTTTGATCCCGCCAAGATCAGCTATCGCGAGATCCTCGAGTTCTTCTTTCAGATCCACGACCCCACGACAGAGAACCGTCAGGGCAATGACCTCGGCATGTCCTACCGCTCGGCGATCTACTACGTGAACGAAGATCAGAAGGCCGTGGCCCTCGACACCATCGCCGATGTCGAAGCTTCCGGTCTCTGGCCCGGCAAGGTCGTGACCGAGGTCGCGCCGGTCGGCGATTTCTGGCAGGCCGAAGAAGAACATCAGGACTACCTCGAGAAACACCCCAACGGCTATACCTGCCATTTCCCGCGCCCCGACTGGGTTCTGCCCAAGCGCGGTTGATCCAACGCCCTTCCCCGTGCGTATCACGGGCATGAGCAAATCAACCCTGCGCCTGATCCTCGGGGATCAGCTCACCCACACGCTCCCGGTTCTTTCCGGGGGCGATCCCGCCCGCGATGTGATCCTCATGGCCGAGGTTCTTGGCGAGGCGACTTATGTCAAACACCACAAGAAGAAGGTCGCGCTGGTCTTTTCTGCCATGCGCCATTTCGCCGAAGAATTGCGCAGCCTCGGCTGGACCGTGACCTATATCGCCTATGACCCCGCCGCGCCCGTGGCCTCGCTCTTTGACGCCGTGGCCGAGACACTCTCCAAGGGGGATTTCGACGCGGTATGTGTCACTGAACCAGGCGAATACCGTCTTTCGTCAGAGTTCGAGACATGGTCTGAACGGCTGAAGCTCGCCGTCGATATCCTCCCAGATCCGCGCTTTCTCTGCGACCACGAGACGTTCCGCGTCTGGGCCCAAGGGCGCAAGCAACTGCGAATGGAGTATTTCTATCGCGAGATGCGCAAGCGCCATGGCGTTCTGATGGACGGCACGAACCCTGTCGGCGGGCAATGGAACTACGACGCGGAGAACCGCAAACCGCCCAAGGACGGGCTCAATATTCCCAACCCCTACCAGATCGCGCCGGACGAGATGACAGAGGCCGTCCTCTCCCTTGTCGACAAGGCCTTCCCGGACCACTTCGGCGACCTACGCCCGTTTCATTTCGCCGTGACCCGCGCAGATGCCTGCAAGATGCTCGATCATTTCATCGCCCACCGTCTTCCCCGGTTTGGCGACTACCAGGATGCGATGCTCACCGGCGAGCCGTGGATGTATCATAGCCATCTCGGCTTCTACCTGAACTGTGGGCTGCTTCTGCCCATCGAATGCATCCGCGCCGCCGAACGCGCCTATCACGAAGGCCACGCCCCCCTGAATGCGGTCGAGGGTTTCATCCGCCAAATCCTCGGCTGGCGCGAATTCGTACGCGGGATCTATTGGCTTGAGATGCCAGACTACGCCGCGGAGAATGCCCTCAACGCCGACCGCCCCCTGCCGCCGCTCTACTGGGGCGCACCGACGCAGATGAACTGCCTCGCGCAATGCGTCGGAGACACCCGAAAATGGGCCTATGCCCACCATATCCAACGCCTCATGGTACTTGGCAACTTCGCCCTCCTTGCGGGCCTGTCGCCGGAAGAGGTCAACGAATGGTATCTGATCGTCTATGCCGATGCCTATGAATGGGTCGAGATGCCGAACGTCACGGGCATGGTACTCTTTGCCGATGGCGGGCTTCTCGCGTCCAAGCCCTATGCCGCAAGCGGCGCCTATATCAATCGCATGTCGGACTACTGCAAATCCTGCCGCTATAGCCCGACGAAAAAGAACGGCCCAGATGCCTGTCCGTTCAACTATCTCTACTGGGATTTCCTTGATCGCAACGCCGGAACCCTCGGCCAAAACCCGCGCCTTGCTCTGCCTTACCGAACGCTATCGCGCATGAGCGACGAGAAACACGAGGCCAACCGCGAAGATGCCGCCCGCTTCCTGAGCGCCATCGACCGGGGCGACCCGGTTTAACCTTCGGTAATCCGGGGTCGGCCCGACGCCTCGACCGAGATAATCGCCTGAATGAATACTTCGCGCCCTTCGGTTTCGGCGGTCTTGATATCGCGCGTGACGGTGATGCGAATACCTTCCGCTCCCGCTGCCTCGGCCTCTTGCCGGGCCAGCTCGGAAAGATGCGTTTCAAGGCGAGTTAGAGCCTTTTCAGACTCTGAGAAATCTTCTGGCCCCGCCTCGAGATGCACGCGGAACCGCCCTTCGGCCGGCGCGCTGACTTCGCCGCTTTGCCGGATCGTCACCCGCCCCACGACCGCGCCAATCGCGTTCGCAACCCCCGCATGGCGCGGCAATTCCATCGCACAGCCAAGCCGCGCACCAACCGCTGGGTAATAGCTCCCCGCCGAGGCACCAAGGCCGATCACCGGCTGGTTCAGCCCGGCCTCGATCCGCACCAACCCCTTGTGTCCCTCAAGCCCGCGCCGCATCAACACATGCCGCGCAAGCACCTCTGGCGGCAGGTCGAACGCCTCCCCCTCCTCGGCAAAAGCAGTCTCTAGCAAGGCCAGAACGGTCTGTTCCGTCAACTGATCCACGATGATCCGTGCCATGTCTTCCGCCTCCGGCGCGA
Source organism: Shimia aestuarii (assembly GCF_022814865.1). Lineage (GTDB taxonomy): Bacteria > Pseudomonadota > Alphaproteobacteria > Rhodobacterales > Rhodobacteraceae > Shimia > Shimia aestuarii_A. Next base: position 96,600 of record NZ_JAKVRD010000011.1, read on the forward strand.
GCCGGTTACCCGACCCCGTGCGCCGCCGCCCAAAGAGCATGAGCGCCTTTTGCGCCGCCTCCTTGTCCCACGCTGCAACCGTGCCGAGGACATGGCTCGCGTCCGACGGCGTGACACCCGCGATCTGCACCAATCCGCGCTCGACAAGGCGGCGCAGGGGCTTCTGCTCCATCCGTGTGCGAATGATCTCGCCCACCGGCCTCACACCCGCGCCAATCCGTTCAAGGAGCGCCGCCTCTTTCGGCGAGAGACCCCCGGCCTCAATCCCCGGCACGGCACGCACGAACCGCCCGTCATATTCCCCCGGCGCGCTCTGGCGAAGTTGCGCGTCCAGCGCGCGATGCACGATCTCCGGCGCCTCCATCGCGACAAGGGACACCGGCATAAGACGCCTTGGCCCAAGCGTCACACCCCCCTTGAGCCCCTCTCCGATGAAATGTACCTCGCTATCGCCGCCAAGCCCAAAGGTCCGCATCGCCACGGCCTCGACCATCGTGCGATAAGGACCGACTCGTGCACCGTCTGGGTCAATCGCGGGCCGCCCGTCGCGCAGCACGGCAATATCCGTGGTCGTGCCGCCAATATCCGACACAAGCGCATCGACTGCTCCCGTCATCCACCGTGCCCCGACAATCGACGCCGCCGGCCCGCTCAGGATCGTTTCGATCGGACGCCGCCGGGCGAACTCCGCCGAGATAAGCGCCCCATCGCCCCGCACCACCATCAAGGGCGCGGTCACGCCAAGTTCGCCCAGCCGCGCCTCGGCCCGCGAAATGAGCCGGTCAATCATCCCGATCAGGCGGGCATTGAGCACTGCCGTAAGCGCCCGCTTCGGCCCGTTGAGTTTCGAAGACAGGTGATGCGAGGCGCTCACGGGGCGCTTGGTGATCTCGCGCACCATCGCTGCGGCGCGTTGCTCATGCGCCGGGTTGCGCGTCGCAAACTGCGCCGCAACCGCATAGCCCGATACGTCCTGACCATGTTCGGCAAGCCATGCTGCGAGGCTCTCCTCATCCAACGGTGCCTTCTGGTCGCCCGCGTAATTATGCCCGCCCTGAAGAATGAGCACAGGATCACCGGCCAAGGCGTCGAGAACACCATGCTTCTCAAGGTCACTCTCTGCAAAACCAATGAGGATCAACGCCACACGCCCGCCCTGTCCCTCGACAAGAGCGTTGGTGGCAAGCGTCGTCGAAAGCGAGGCGAGGGAAATCTCCTCCGGCGCGATCCCGGCCTCTGCAAGAACCGCCGCCACCGCGTTGCCGATCCCCTCGGCAAGGTCGTGGCGCGTCGTGAGCGCCTTGGCCGAGGCCAGTACCTCGCGCTCGTCCCGGATCAACACCGCATCCGTGTAGGTGCCGCCCGTATCAACGCCGAGTGCTACCGTCATCGCATCGTCCCCTTGTTCGCGCGCTTGTTCTGCCCTGAAATCAGGCTCTAATCCTGCCTGTTTGCGACCTTTGCAAGCCGCTCTTCCGCCCAAGTCGCGGCATCGGCCACCGTCTCGTCCGGGTCGCTCTTCAATCCGCGCACTTGGGTAAGAAACGCCGGATCGCCGCTATTTCCGATGGCATAGAGCACATTGCGCACGAACCTGTTCCGCCCAATCCGCTTGATCGGACTGCCCGAGAACTTCGCCCGAAACGCCGGATCATCAAGCGCCGCCAACTCACTGAGCTTCGGCGCGACAAGATCCTCGCGCGCATGATATCGCAATTCGCGTGCCTCGACGGCGAACTTGTTCCACGGACAGGCCGCAAGACAATCGTCGCAACCATAGATCCGATTCCCGAGCAGCGGTCGGAATTCATGATCCACCGGTCCGTGATGTTCGATAGTCAGGTAAGAGATACAGCGCCGCGCATCGATCTTGTTCGGCGCTGGAAAGGCGTTGGTCGGACAGGCATCAAGACAGGCACGACAAGACCCACAATGGTCGATTTCCGCCGGATCAGGGTCTAATTCTATCGTCGTGAACACCGACCCGATAAAGAACCACGACCCAAGATCGCGGCTCACGAGGTTGGTATGTTTCCCCTGCCAACCTAAGCCCGCCGCCTGTCCCAAGGGCTTTTCCGGCACTGGCGCGGTATCGACAAAAACCTTGACCTGCGTCGCATCCCCCGTCTCGGCAATGAGCCATCGGGCAAGCCGCTTCAGCCGCTTTTTGACGAGGTCGTGGTAATCCTTGTTCTGCGCATAAACCGAGATCGCCCCGCGATCCGCCTCTCCATGCACCGCCGTGGGATCATGCGCGGGCGTGTAGCTTTCGCCAAGAACGATGACCGACCGCGCCTCGGGCCAGAGCGCGGACGGATCGCCCCGCCAATGCGCCCGGTCGGCAAGCCAACCCATCTGCCCCTGATACCCTTTGCCCAGAAACCCGGCCAACCCTTCCGGCACATGCGGCACGGCGTCGGGGCGGCAAATCCGGCAGAGATCGAACCCGATCTCTTTGGCTTCGGCCACAAGCCGCGCCTTGAGATCGTCATTAGAAGTCGAGATCGGCATAGTGCGCAGGCGGCGGGAAGCCCGGAATCTGGTCGGCAAGGATCGACCGGAAGGCAGGCCGTGACTTGATCTTGGCGTACCAATCCTTGACCGCCGCCGACCGGTTCCAATCCACGTCCGAGATATAGTCGAGCGACGACAGATGCGCGGCCGCGGCGAAATCCGCGAGGCTCATCGCATCCCCGGCAAGCCAGCGGCGATGATCGAGAAGCCAGGCCATGTAATCGAGGTGGTACTTGATCTTCTGCGCGCCCGCCTTGACGTTTTTGCTATCGGGATAGCCGAGGCCCATCACCTTCTTGTTGACCCGCTCGTAAAGGAGCTTCGACGTCACCTCGTGGTGGAACTTGTCATCAAACCACGCCACGAGGCGGCGCACTTCATAGCGTGCATCCACATCTTTCGGCATGAGCGGCGTCTCGGGGTATTTCTCGTCGAGATACTCACAGATCGCCATACTCTCGGCCATCATCTTGCCGTCGATCTTGAGAACCGGGACTTTTGCCGCCGGGTTGCGGCGCAGGAAATCGGCATCCTGTTCCCAATACCGTTCATCGACAAGTTCAACCTCAATGCGTTTCTCCGCCAGCGTGAGGCGGACTTTGCGGCAGAACGGTGAGAGTGGGAAATGGAACAGGCGATTCATCGAAACTTCACTAGGCTTTGGGACGGTCCTCCCTCAATGCCCGTTCAGGGTCCGGTTTTCAATCCTCGAAAACCTAGGCTCCGCCCGCGAAACAATCTGCGCGGCCATCAACGCGGATCGTCTCTGCACCATCGAGAATCTGCGCCGACCGCGCCCGAAGACCATTGCCCGGCCGGACAGCGGAATACCGCTTGGGCGAGGGCAGCACCGCCGCGAGCCGCGCCGCCTGCACCGGGGTCAAGGCATCCGGTCCAACCCCAAAGTGATGCCGTGCCGCCGCCTCGATCCCGAACACGCCCTCATCAAACTCTGCCACGTTCACATAGACCTCTAGGATGCGCTTCTTGGTCCATGCAATTTCGACCAAGGGTGTGATCAGCGCCTCAAGCGCCTTACGCAACCAACTCCGCCCTTGCCAGAGATAGACGTTCTTGACCGTCTGCTGGCTAAGGGTCGAGGCCCCGCGCCCCGAACCTTCGGCGAGCGCGGCCTTGATCGCCTGCACGTCGAATCCCCAATGCAGGCAGAAGTTCGCGTCTTCCGCGGCTACGACCGACCGCAAGAGAACCGGGGCCACTTCCTCGATCGCGACCCATTCGCGATCCACCTCGCCAAGGCGGGCCTTCTCGCTCAGGATCGTGATAGTGGTTGGCGGATTGATGATCCGGAAGACAAGCACCGAGAGAATCAGGATCGACACGCTCCAGAGAGCGATCTGTCGCAACGGCCTGCGCACGCGACCCCAAAGACGTGCCCCAATGCCAATTCGCTTTGCTTTCTTGGTCTTCGACTTGGCCATGAAACCCTGCTGCTCAAAATACTCTCGGGAATAAGGCCCCCAGCGCGCCGAGGCAACCGGCACCATGTCGCCCCCACCAAAGAAAAGGCCCCGCCGATGCTCTCGACGGGGCCAATCCTGATGATCTGTGCCGCGACTACTCTGCGGGCATCGCTTCTGGCTCTTGCGTAAGCGGTGCGGGCAGATGCGCCAGCATCTCTTTCGGGCAAACCTGAAGGAAGTTCGCCTTCTCGATGTCCCAGTGCTGAAGAATATCGGCGGCCTTGCGGCTTCCGGTCTCGCGCACATGGCGTTCGATAAGGCCCTTGAGCTGGTCTTCCCAATGCTGAACTGCAACCGGGCCGATGACGAGCGTCTCGAGGTTCATGACGTTCTCCGCCTTGCCGTCCGGATCATGAAGATAGGCCATGCCGCCGGTCATGCCGGCGCCAAAGTTCGCACCAATCTCGCCAAGGATCACGGCGACGCCGCCTGTCATGTATTCACACCCGTTCGAGCCACAGCCCTCGACCACAACCTTCGCGCCCGAGTTACGGACGGCGAAACGCTCGCCCGCGCGGCCCGCGGCAAAGAGATGCCCATCGGTCGCGCCATAAAGCACCGTGTTGCCGATAATCGTGTTGTCCGACGCCGTGAGCGGGCTGACCTGCGGCGGGCGCACGACAACCGTGCCGCCCGAAAGGCCCTTGCCGACATAGTCGTTGGCATCGCCCGAAACCTCGATCTTGAGGCCCGGCGCAGCAAAGGCACCAAGCGACTGACCCGCAGAGCCGGTAAGCTTGACGGTAAGGTGATCGTCCTGAAGCGCGTTGCGCATACCGAAGTTGCGCACGATATGGCTCGAGGTGCGCGTGCCCACGGTCCGGTGCGTGTTCTGCACCGCATAGGAAAGCTGCATCTTCTCGCCATCCTCGAGGAAGCGATGCGCATCGCGCACGATCTCCGCATCGAGCGTATCCGGCACGGCGTTACGCTCTTTGTTGCGGTCATAGACGATATCTTTCGCACCATCGACCGTGATCAGGAGCGGGTTCAGGTCGAGATCATCGAGATGCGCGGCACCCCGGCTCACCTGCGCGAGAAGGTCCGCGCGCCCGATCACCTCATCCAAAGTCCGCGCGCCGATCGACGCGAGGATCTCGCGCACTTCCTGCGCGTAGAAGGTGATGAGGTTCACGACCTTATCGGCATTGCCGGTATATTTCGCACGAAGCTCCGGATCCTGCGTACAGACGCCCACCGGGCAGGTGTTCGACTGGCACTGACGCACCATGATACAGCCCATCGCGATCAACGCGGCGGTGCCGATGCCATATTCCTCGGCCCCCATCATCGCCGCCATGACGATGTCGCGACCCGTGCGCAGACCGCCATCGGTCCGAAGCGTGACACGGCTGCGCAGGTTGTTCATTGCGAGAACCTGATGCGCCTCGGTAAGGCCCATCTCCCACGGCAGACCCGCATATTTGATCGAGGTCGCCGGCGATGCACCCGTGCCGCCATTGTGGCCCGAGATGAGGATCACGTCCGCCTTGGCCTTGGCCACACCGGCGGCAATCGTGCCGACACCCGACGACGCGACGAGCTTGACCGTCACCTTACAGCGCGGGTTGATCTGCTTGAGGTCATAGATCAGCTGCGCAAGGTCTTCGATCGAGTAGATATCGTGGTGCGGCGGCGGCGAGATGAGCGTGACGCCCTTCGTCGAATGCCGCAGACGCGCGATCAGGTCGGTGACCTTCATCCCCGGAAGCTGACCGCCCTCGCCGGGCTTGGCGCCCTGCGCAACCTTGATCTCAAGCTCTTCACACTGGTTGAGGTATTCGGCGGTAACACCGAAACGCCCCGACGCAACCTGCTTGATCTTGGCCGACGGGTTGTCGCCATTCGGCTCCGGTACGAAATGCGCCGGATCTTCCCCGCCCTCACCCGAGTCGGACTTAGCCCCGATCCGGTTCATCGCGACGTTGAGCGTCTTATGCGCTTCCGGGCTGAGCGCCCCAAGCGACATGCCCGGCGTCACGAACCGCTTGCGGATCGCGGTGATCGATTCGACCTCTTCAAGTGGGATCGGCTTGCCGATGGGCTTGATGTCGAGAAGATCGCGCAGGTGGATCGGCGGGTTGCTCCGCATCGCACCCGAATACTGTTTCCAGAGCTCGTAGGATGCCTTGTTACAGGCCGCCTGCATGAGGTGCATCGTCTGCGCGCCCCAAGCATGGGTCTCGCCCGATTTCCGCGCCTTGTAGAAGCCGCCAATCGGAAGCACATCCTGCCCCGAGACAAAGCCCTGCGCGTGGATTTCCTCGACCTTCCGCTGAATACCGCTCACCCCGATCCCGGAGATACGGCTCGTCATGCCGGGGAAGAATTCCGCACACATCGCACGGCTAAGGCCCACGGCCTCAAAGTTGAGACCGCCGCGATAGGACGAGATCACCGAGATACCCATCTTCGCCATGATCTTGAGGAGACCCTGGTCAATCGCCTCACGATATTTCGCAACGGCGGTGGTCAGGTCCATCTCAAGAAGCCCGCGCTCGATACGGTCGGCAAGGCTGTCCTCGGCAAGATAGGGGTTCACGACCGTCGCACCCGCGCCGATCAGCACGGCAAAGTAATGCGGGTCGATACATTCCGCCGACCGCACGTTGAGCGAACAGAAGGTCCGAAGCCCCTTGCGCGTCAGGTGGCTATGCACTGCACTGGTGGCAAGGATCATCGGCATCGCCACACGGCTCTCGCCTTGCTTCTCGTCGCTGAGGATGATGTGGCCCGCACCGGAGCGCACCGCGTCCTCGGCCTCGGCCCGGATCCGCTTGAGTCCGGCCTGAAGCGCACCCGCGCCCTCGCCCGCCCCAAAGGTACAGTCGATCCGTACAACCGTGTCGTCAAACGCCGCAAGAAGCTTGTCGAACTGCGCGTTGCCGACAAACGGGCTCTCAAGCATGACGATCTCCGTCTGCGAGCCGTCCTCGTCGAGCACGTTCTTGAGGTTGCCGAACCGCGTCTTGAGGCTCATCACGCGGTATTCGCGAAGGCTGTCGATCGGCGGGTTGGTCACCTGGCTAAAGTTCTGGCGGAAGAAATGCGACAGCGGGCGGTATTTCTTCGAAAGAACCGCGCTCGGGGTGTCATCACCCATCGAAGCGAGCGATTCCTTCCCGTCCTCTGCCATCGGCGACAGGATCTGCTCGAGCTCTTCCATCGTATAGCCCGCTGCGATCTGGCGCTTGCGCAGTTCGGCCCCAGAGAAGATCGGCTTCTCCGGCACGTCGGCAAGGTCGCCTTCAAGGTCTTTGATCTTGTCGACCCACTCGTCATAGGGGCGCGCATTGGCAAGGCAGTCCTTGAGTTCCTTGTCGTGGAACAGCTTGCCCTCTTTCATGTCCACGGCGATCATTTGCCCCGGACCAAGCGCGCCTTTTTCCACAACCGTCGCCTCATCGGTCGGCACCATGCCAACCTCGGAGCCCGCGATCAGGAGGCCATCGCCCGTCACAACATAGCGCATCGGGCGCAGGCCGTTCCGATCAAGACCGCCACAGACCCAGCGACCGTCCGTCATCGCAAGCGCAGCCGGACCGTCCCACGGTTCCATGACCGAGTTGCAGTAGGAATACATGTTGCGCCACGTCTCCGGCAGTTCGACCGCGCTCTGCGACCAGGATTCCGGAACAAGCATCGTCTTGGCCATCGGCGCAGACCGTCCGGCGCGCACGAAAACCTCGAACACACCGTCAAGCGCGGCCGAATCCGACGCACCCCCCGGCACGATCGGCTTGATGTCATCCGCAAGCTCGCCGAAATAGGCGCTCGCCATGCGGATTTCATGGCTCTTCATCCAGTTCAGGTTACCCTTGAGCGTGTTGATCTCGCCGTTATGCGCCAACATGCGGAACGGTTGGGCGAGCCACCACTGCGGGAAGGTGTTGGTCGAATAGCGCTGGTGATAAAGCGCAAAGGCTGACTCGAACCGCTCGTCCTCGAGGTCCGGGTAGAACACCGCGACCTGTTCGGCGAGCATCATGCCCTTGTAGATGATCGACCGGCAGGAAAGAGACGCAATGTAGAGGCCGGTGATATTCGCCGCCAGCGCCGCTTTCTCGATCCGACGACGGATCACGTAAAGCTCGCGTTCAAAGGTCTCTTCGTCGACACCCTTCTCGTTCGAGATCAGGATCTGCTCAATCTCGGGACGCGTCGCATTGGCCTTCTCACCAAGGCAGGTCGTGTCGACCGGCACGTGGCGCCAGCCATAGATGTGATAGCCCATACGCAGGACTTCGGTCTCAACGATGGTCCGGCAGGCTTCCTGTGCGCCAAAATCCGTACGCGGAAGGAACACCTGACCAACAGCAATAAGCTCGTCCATGCGCGGCTTGTGACCGGTGCGCTCAATCTGGTCATAGAAGAACGGAACCGGGATCTGCACGTGGATGCCCGCGCCGTCGCCGGTCTTGCCATCCGCATCAACCGCACCCCGGTGCCAGATCGCCTTGAGCGCGGTGATCCCCGCCTCGACAACCTTGCGGCTCGGTTTGCCATCAATCGACACGACGAGGCCAACGCCACAGGAAGAATGTTCTTCCTCTTCGCTATAGAGACCGTTCTCGGCCATCCACTTGCGCTTGGCTTCTTCCTCGCGGACCCAGTTCTCATCATACTTGGTCATGGTGTAACCCTTTCTCAATCCTTTTGGTCAGGCTGGCTGACCTTCGGTGCGGGGCCGTCTCTCCGGCTCTCTAAATCGCACCGATGCAATACCGACGTAATACCGACGTGATACAGAACGCTTATTCTGCCGCCACCGAGGCCCCCGCATTGAGGCGGTCCAGGATCGCATCGGCGCAATCGCGCCCGTCCTTGATCGCCCAAACAACAAGGCTCGCGCCGCGCACGATGTCGCCCACGGCATAGACCCCGTCCATCGCGGTCGCGCCTGTGGTGAACTCGGCCTTGACGGTGCCCCAACGGGTCACTTCAAGCTCCGGCTGATCCCAGAGGGTCGGCAGGTCTTCCGGCTCGAAACCAAGCGCCTTGATGACGAGATCGGCCTCTTCGACGTAATCCGCGCCCTCGATAACCTCGGGCGATTGGCGGCCCGTCGCATCCGGCAGACCAAGGCGCATCCGCTGCACCATCACGCCGTTGACCGGATCGCCGCTAAAGCCCTTCGGCGCAGCAAGCCATTCGAACACGACGCCCTCTTCCTCGGCGTTCTGCGTCTCGCGCTGCGAACCGGGCATGTTGGCGCGGTCACGACGGTAGAGGCATTTGACGCTCTCCGCGCCTTGACGGATCGCCGTGCGCACACAGTCCATCGCGGTATCGCCGCCGCCGATGACGACAACCTTTTTGCCCTCGGCATTAAGCTCGCCGCTCTCGTATTCCGCGACCGTGTCACCAAAGTTGAGACGGTTGGAACAGGTGAGGTAATCAATCGCGCGCACGATCCCCTTGGCGGTCGAACCGGGGCCGCTAAGATCGCGGGTCTTGTAGACGCCCGTCGCAATAATCACTGCATCATGTGCCTTGCGGATCTCATCGAAAGAGATGTCCTCGCCCACATTACAGTCCATCTTGAAGGTGACACCGCCCTCTTCAAGCTGCGCATTGCGGCGCATGACGATATCCTTCTCGAGCTTGAAGCCCGGAATACCATAGGTCAGAAGGCCGCCCGCACGGTCATAGCGGTCATAGACCGTGACCTGCACGCCCGCGCGACGCAGACGGTCCGCCGCCGCAAGACCACCGGGGCCCGCGCCGATGATCCCGACGCTCTCGGGGCGCTCCTGCGCCGGGGAGATCGGCTTGACCCAGCCTTTTTCCCATGCCGTGTCGGTGATGTATTTCTCGACCGAACCAATGGTGACCGTGCCGTGACCCGATTGCTCGATCACACAGTTGCCTTCGCAAAGACGGTCCTGCGGACAGATACGGCCACAGATTTCCGGGAAGGTGTTGGTCGCCTGGCTGATCGCGTAGGCTTCTTCAAGACGGCCCGTTGCCGTCATGCGAAGCCAATCCGGGATATTGTTGTGCAGAGGGCAATGCGACTGGCAATAAGGCACACCACATTGCGAGCACCGGCTCGCCTGTTCGGCCGCCTTCGCATCCGCGTATTCCGCATAGATCTCGTGGAAATCCTTTGCCCGCTCATCCGCCTCCCGCTTTTCCGGCATGGTGCGTTCAACAGACACAAATTTCAGCATGGGTTGCTTGGCCACGACAGCTGCCTCCTGATAATCTTGGTCACGCGCTTTTATATAAAGCCGAAACAAGAATAAAGTCACATGTGCTGACCTAAATGAAGAAATATCGTCGCTGCACTGCAACAATAGGCGGAAATCCGGCGTCATTTATGTCCGGTTCGGACATAAATTAGGACTTTCTAAATATTTCCAATAGCTTATACCCTAGGCTAAACGGCGAAAGGACTCACCCACCATGAGCTTTTTTCACATCCTACTGGTCGCCATTATCCAAGGCGTGACAGAGTTTCTCCCTGTAAGCTCCTCAGGGCACCTGATTCTCTTGCCGAATCTCACCGGCCTCGACGACCAGGGGCAGGCCATAGATGTCGCGGTTCACGTCGGCACTTTGGGCGCCGTCGTGCTCTTTTTCTGGGCTGATGTGCGGATCGCTCTCGCGGGCCTGCCGCGCCTTCTTACTGGGAAGATCGACACACCCGGAAGCCGCCTCGCCTTCCTTCTCATCATCGCGACGATCCCGGTCGTCATCGCGGGTCTTATCCTCAAGCTCACGGGCCTGAGCGATGCTATGCGGTCTATAACGGTGATCGGCTGGACGATGCTCGGCTTCGGTCTTGTGCTGTGGTGGATGGATCAGACGGGCGCATCCGAAAAAACAACCGAAGATTGGTCCCTGCGCGATGCTATCACTCTCGGCCTTTGGCAGGCCGTGGCCCTTGTTCCCGGCACCTCCCGATCCGGCATCACAATCACCGGCGCGCGCTACCTCGGCTATGGTCGAAGCGAGGCCGCCCGCATCGCCATGCTGATGTCGATCCCGACAATCCTCGCCAGCGGCACGCTCCTCGGCATCGAGGTCGCGGGCAATGCCGACATGGCAACCGCCCGCGACGGCGCCATTGCCGCAGCTTTTGCCTTTGTCGCCGCGCTGCTCGCCCTCGGCATCATGATGCGGCTTCTGAAATCGGTGAGCTATACGCCCTACGTGATCTACCGTGTGATCCTCGGCGCGGTGCTGCTCGTCATCGCATACACATAGGGCGGACACTTTCGCATCCGCCCCTTAATCATTCGAGAGTATGTGCTTTAGGCGCGCAGGTTCCGGGCCGAATCCTTGATCGCGTCATACTGCCCTGATGGGCGGAAGCGCCAAAGGTAATCCGGCAGGATCGCGCCCATATTGACCGGGGCAATCCCGAGATCAACAAAGCCCTTGGCCCCTTGCGACACAACATTGTCCTTGCGCAGGAGCTTGACCTGATCGCGGGTCAGGACCTTGTTCTCGATGAGACCCATGAGAACCGCCTGCACCATGTCGAACCCGAACCCCATGAGGCGCGCAATCCAGAACGGCACGTTGAGGATAAGACGGCGACGATGCACCACCTCGAGCATCTCTTTCATCAGATCCCGAAGCGTTTCGACATCCGGCCCGCCAAGCTCATAAAGGCCTGTCGCCTCGCCCTTGATCCCCATCACGGCCGCCTTGGCCACGTCATCGACATAGACCGGCTGAAACTTCGTCTCGGCCCCAACGAGCGGCAGGATCGGACCAAGCCGCGACATCGACGCAAAGCGATTGAAGAAACTGTCATCCGGCCCGAACAGGACCGACGGGCGCAAAATCATCGCGTTGGGCATATGCGCGAGAACATTGGCCTCACCCTCGGCCTTGCTGCGGGCATAGCCACTGTCGGATTCGGCATCTGCGCCAATCGCCGACACATGCACCATCGTCTCGATCCCGGCCTCCGCCGCGAGACGTGCCACACGGCCCGCGCCCTCGGCCTGCACCGCTTCGAATGTATTCTTGCGATGCTCGCCAAGCACCCCGACACAGTTCACAACCGCATCCGCCCCGGCCATCGCCGCGGCCACGGACGCATCATCACGGATATTGCAAAGAACCGGCTCCACTTGCCCAACCGCGCCATAGGGTCTGACGAACATGGCCTCGTTCGGACGACGCACCGCCACCCGCACGAGCCAGCCTTCCTGCGCCATACGCCGCGCGATGTGCCGCCCGACAAAGCCAGAACCGCCATAGATGGTCACAAGTTTCGGCATGGGAACCCTCCGAGGTCAGAAATCTGCCAAGAGAAATACGCCTCTTGACCCCCAAAACGCAAGGCGCAAACCCTGTTTCAGCCCAAGAAACAGGGGGCCAAAAATCGCTCGAAACAAAAGAATCGCCGTTGACAGTACCTTGCAGCAGGTCTAAACGCCTGCCTCACCAACCCGTGCCCAGATGGCGGAATTGGTAGACGCGCTAGCTTCAGGTGCTAGTGTCCGTATGGACGTGGAGGTTCGAGTCCTCTTCTGGGCACCAATTTTTCCAAATTTTCGCAATAAAAACAACACCCTTGCAGCGCGCGAAGAAATGCGATCCCCCAAATAATCCCCCGTGAGTGATCTGATGCGTGCAATCACTCATGATCACAACCAAGCTCATCGCGCTTCGGACTATACGCGCAGTGACGTATGTATCCTTCCAAAACCAACCGATCACGGTTGATTGACCGATTTGGCGGAATGGTCGCGATGATGTGCCGCGCGATGCCGCCATTGCGCAGTTCTCCGGGGGCGTGGGTGGGCATTCGTTGGTTTTGGGTGGCATGGGTGCGGAACGGCATTTGGGCGCGCCACACGGCCAATTCTGATTGGTATGGCTCATAGCTCCGATGGGTGCCTTGATGTCGCAGAATTCCGCGAAACTTTTTTCGCCGCACAACCTCCCCGCCACCGGGGGGCCTTTCGCCGAGTGCCCCCCTCTCGCGCGCGGGGAATGACCCCAAAAATAGTTGAGGCCAGTTTTCAGGTATGGCTCTCCAACCATACTTTTCCAATTCGCAAAGGCCCATACCTTTTTGTAATCAAGAAAAAAATCGAAGAAAGCTTTCGACTGCGTGCATGAGTTGAGGTAATATTGTACCACATAAAAGGATAAAAGGTTTGGCACAATGAAACCGAAGCGAACAACGTCGAAACGCAAGGGAAACTACAAGCCGGGGCCGGGGCGTCCGCCGGGGCGGAAGAACAACAAGACACTTGCGTTGGAGGAGGCGATGCGGGAAGCATCCGCCGCCATCGTGGACAATGAAATTGAGAATGAGTTCAACGGGGATGCCCATGCGTTCATACGCGCGGTCTATCAAGACCCCAACGTTCCGTTGGTCATCAGGCTTCAAGCAGCTGCCCGTGCTCTGCGCGTCGAGAAGCCTGCACTGTCTTCGACGAAAGCCACAGTTGACGATAAGAGCGGCTTGGCCGAACGGTTGGAGACAGCCCGGCAAAGGGTCAAGAGTAGGGAAGTTCAGGAAGCCTCTGGCAACTCGACAAAGCCGACTTACGAACACTGACGAGAATTTCAGTATTGCTCGCGTATGTGCTCCCTTAGCGTTACTTGAAGAAGTGCTGAAGCGAGCGTTTCAGAGTCTTTGCTGCCCGAAGCCGCGCCGCCAAGAGCAATCCCGGCTTGTCGCAATGTCGGTGCGATCTTCTTGGCAGCTTCTAGTTTTGGATTGGTGTAGTCTGCTCTAAGTCTCACACCATTCATCAATCCCACAAAGAGGCTTGCCGCATCGTATCCTTCGAAGAATTGGGCATGGGTGGCTGCACTCTTTGAGTTCACAGTTCCCGCAATTTCTAACATTCTGCGTGTGTCGTTCGGTGCCAGTGCATGGAAGACCCTGTGGAGGACTTCCTCACGCTGGGCATAAGACATCTTGTGGCCTTCGAATTTGATGTCGAGCCAAGCGAAAGTAAAACCCGTCGAATAGCCTACGACATATTCATCGGCCATGAAGCCATAGGGGTAAGCTATTTGCCCGGTTGATGTGTCGAGGTAGCTTGACGTAGCGAAGCCAAGCCTGAATGTATCAAGCATCTTGTTCGAGATGAATGCAGCAGCGTTTTTTCGTTTATTGAAGAACAATTGCGATAATCCAAACGACTAGAGTTGTGCTGCCAAGCGATCTGTGGTGCTCGGATTTAAGCCCGGTGTAGCGTAACCAAGCTGCTGCAGGGCTGCCTGGATGGGACGAGCGTTGATGTTCAACTTCCCATCTTGCTTCCAGATGGCAAGGCTCCTTTCGACAGCATCGGGGACATCAAGGCGGTTTTGAAAGAATTCGCCGACAATACAGAACGCTGTTTCTTGCGCGGTGAGACCAGCTCTCTTCCCTGCCTGTTGCATGTCTGAGCGCCAAGCTCCGTCAACCAACTTGGGATGGAAACCCATTGTCGCAAGAGCGGCATTGACCTTAACTGGATAGAAGAAAGACATCGCACACATTCCTCAAAATATCTACTTTTTAGATACTGAAAGCTGAACTGTACTTGGTGTCCCCGTCAAGGCGAGATGGGGCAGCCAGTGGAAAAAACTTTGCGTTCTGCGCGGCAGGTCGAGTTGGTGCGTTTCCTGACCGAGGCCCGTATCACTGCAGGACTGACGCAGTCTGAACTTGCTGAAAAGATTGGCGAACATCAGTCCTTCATCGCTCGACTTGAGAGCGGGCAGCGGCGAATTGATGTTGTTGAAGTTGTAGCGCTGGCGGAAGCCATCGGATTTGATCTTCATGCAATGATTGACCATGTGAAGGCTGCGCAAGGGTAGGGCGATTGCGCAGCCTTTGGGTATGGCTCAATGGGGCCGGGTGGTGTTAGTGCCCGTTCCTTTCCTATAGGAAAGGAACCAAGGCACCAACAATCCGATGGGTGGTTTGGGGTCATTTGGGCGTCGGCGATCCGGGGGACATGGGGAAGTACCGCGCCCCTTTTCCTTCGCCCTCTTTGCGGACTTTCCCAGTGTCTCGGAGCTTCTTCATAGCTTTGTTGAATTGGTTTTCTGTCCCGTACCCAGCACGAGTGAAAGCCATCTTCAGGTCTGTATTTGTCGCTCCATCTTGACTGAACTCGGTGGCTAGCAGGTTCAGAATCTTCGTTCCGTGGTCTGCAGGCTCCGTGGCTATGCCTTCAACGATGGGTCCAAGTACGAGTGAGGACTGGCCGTTGTAGAGCTGAACTTTCTCTAGGGCGATTGTCCGTGCTTTGAAAGGTTCTCCATCCTTGATCTTACTGCACTCAAGATGAACAGCTTTGCCTTGTAGGTGCTCGCTTTCCTCACAACGGATCATCAAGTCTGCTGCCCCGCGAAGAGTCCCAGATCCTCGTTCAACACCATCGCCTTTCCGGGTGTGATGGATCGCAACGACGGTAGCTTCAAACTCCGTTTTCAAGCGGTCGAGCGCTTCCACGGCCAGCCCCATGTCTTTTGCGTTGTTTTCATCTGCGCCAACCGTAACCCGAGCGAGAGTGTCGATTATGATGACGCCGGGGTTAAGGGAATGCTTTCGAATAGCATTGATGAAAGCAGTGACTTGCCGTTTGTCGCGGATATCGAATGCGCCGGGCATGAAACGTATTTTCTCAACAGTCTGGCCAAAGTGTTGCTCCACCGCTGCAATGCGCATCTTCAAGCCGCGCACACCTTCCGCAGCGACGTACAACACCTCTTTCTGAATTGTTTGCGTTTCGACCCAGCTTCGGCCCGAAGCAATGCTCATAGCCATTGAAAGCGCCACGAAGGTCTTTCCACAGCCGGGTGCACCAAAGATGATCGCCAAGCTCGTGTCCGGCAACATACCTTCAACTAGCCACTCAAGATCAGGCAGTTCTTGAACTTGTTGAGTGTTCAGGAATTCGAAGTCGCGAAGCTTAGCCATTGATCTGCTCCTCCGCGCCAAAAGTTGCGCCTCCGATGAAACGCTGAACATCAGACATGCGGAAGCGGGTCGAGCCGCCGATCTTCACAGGCTGCGGAAAGCCGGGCAGGGATTTGATGTGACGATAGATGCTGGCGCGGCTGATGCCGCCGAGGGCCTGCGAAGTTTCGTGGATGGTGAGTAGCTTTTCGTGGGCCATGAGAGCCTCCAATTGTTGACTGTGATCTGAGGCGAGCCGTGTTGGCTTGCGATGACCACAATCGAGTTTTGGAGGGCTGGGCGCTAAAGGCGCTATTAGGCCGAGTTTTGGGGAATTAATGCCTGATCGGGAGCAAGGGCGTCTCAACTCGGGATGGTGGAGTGAGATCCTTGCTAAGAAGTAGTTCGCCGAAGATCGTCGTGAACCGCCAAATGCGGAAACGCAGGTTTCAGACTACTGGTCTATTCAAACTCTTCTGTTCCGGCTGACACATGCCGTTCCTGCTCAATGACTGGACCAGCTCCGCGTATGTGCGGGTTACGCCAACTGATACCCCCTCCGCGATTCCGCATAAAATGACCTTGCACCCAATGAGCTCTGCGCATTCTTTTTTCGGTGTTATCGTCTGTTTTAGTCTCCAGCATCGCCGCCGCTTGGCGTTTGCCGAGTTCTCCGAGCGAAACCTTGACCACCCTTGTGTCTGGGAGCGGTTTACCCATTTTCTGCGCACGGCGACGCTCAGCTCGCGGGTACAACGGCACTTCTTCCGTTTCGAGCATCGCTTTGTGCTTGAACAAGACAGACATGCCCACAACCATGCCGAGGAAACGAAAGCAGGTGGGCTTTTCTTGTTCTATCAAAGCTTCGAGATCAATATTTTCCCCTGTTTCCTGCGTGAGCCCATATGTGGGTGTAAGCAAAACGTCTGCTTTCGTGCCCTGTGTCTTGAAGATCAATAGATTGGGAACGAAACCGTCCATACCTTCAAAGAACACTTGTGTGTAAAGCGTGTCTTCGTCTTGAGTGATCAACGCCAACGGGCGCATTCCCTCCGGTCCCGGAGTGATCGGTACAGTCAACAACATGGCTGGAAATGGGAGTTTGACATGGCTGAACATATCCTCCAGCCCGTCCTCCTCCATCTTGGCAGCGAGGTTGTAGAGCATGCTCTGTGCCGCCTCATCGAGCATATAGAACTGCGCGGCACTAAGAATCTCCGACTGTCGTTGCCCGTGGAATTCCAACGACTCTAGGAGATTCGAGGAAAGCGAGGAGGGGTCAACATTCTTCAGTTGGAAGAGGAGGGATGGGTAGTGCTCGTAGAATGTAAGCAGCTTAGAAAGCACCTAGATCCTCCTTTTTGGGCCTTTTAGTAAATCACTTGCCTATAGAGATCATGCGTTCAGAAATCGCTATACCAACAGGCTGGAGATCTTAGTACCCTTTTGCTGGAGGGCATGAACGGCCCATTCCGGGCATTCGTTCCAAGAGTGATGTTTCACTGACAGGGAATATTTGATAGCTTATCAGCTCTTCAGGTTCAGTAGGAGGTGCTAATGTTGGATGAGCGAGGCAGCGTAGAGCTTGTCGAAGAAACTGATGATCACGTTGATGTTTCGATCTCGCAGATGGCTCTGTGCGATCTGGATGGCTGTTGGTTGGTAGAAAAGGACTACAAGGTCAAAGGTGAGGTTTGGCGGGTGCACAAGTTCGATGCAGACCCGTTTCCTTCAAGCCCTCACGCTCACTGCGTTGGTGGTCGAGATCGATTTGTGGGGTTAAAGATGCACCTCGGAAACGCCGAACTGTTTCGAGGCCCGGAGACAACCGGAAGGTTTTTGGGTAAGAAGCAGTTCAACAGGTTAATAGATGCTATCCGCCCGAAGTTTCCGGACATCGAATTGCCGCTGGAAAACGTCTGAGTGCGGCCCATACCGGACACTCATCTTCGCGACCTGCGCTGCGGTGCAGCTTCTCAAAAGCAGCCATTCGATGAAGCGCAGCTTTCCCGCTACGTCAAAACAACTTTATGCACCTTAAAGCGGCTTCGCGGAATTCTCCCTCACCCGAAAGTAGGCCGTGCGTTGCCCATGCATTTCAAAATACCGTAGGTCCAATGTGGGCGTCTCATGCACGACCTGCCGCCAACTTTGGCATCCATATTTGGCAGGTAGTTGCTCAGGGTACCGTTTGACGATCCATTTGCCAGTCTCAGCTACAGGTGCCCAGCCATCGACAGCCAACGCACCGAATGCTTCTCGCAGGGCGCTCACTATGCCCGAGGCGTCCCAATTTACTGTACCATCGGCGGAAATCCCGTTGACAAATAGGTCTTTGCCCCTTTCCGACTGCAAGAACTCTAAGAGCGCTTGCCGCGCACTTTCCGTACCTTTTGCCCATTCCCGAAGTTGTGCGAACTGTTGGTCGATAAGGTTGTATGCTGTTACCAATGCATCTTGCGCGCCACGACATCCATCCGAGCTCGAGAGGTCGTGCTGGTCTATGAAGTGATGAACCAGTTTGTTCCTTAGAACTACCATCTCTCTCAGTTCGCTCTCGAACCGGGTGAACTCTGTGTCGGGCAAACCAAGGGATATCTGCATGGTGAACGAATTGACCTTCTCAGGAGTGATCCTCCCCCACTGAAGTGGTCCTCCGCTATGTTTAGGAAAACGGAGGAAACACATGGCCAACAAGCGACCGAAGCCGGAAGAGATTGTCACGAAGTTAAGGCAGGTTGAGGTTCTGACGGGGC
>NZ_JAKVRD010000012.1 GCF_022814865.1 Shimia aestuarii
CGGTCCCATCCCGAACCCGGCCGTTAAGCACCGTCGCGCCGATGGTACTGCGTCTCAAGACGTGGGAGAGTAGGTCACCGCCAAACCTAGTAAGAACCAAATAACAAATTTGTACCTCTCTGAATGAAAATCCTTGCCAAAAATGATGGTTCGCTCAATGCGAATGGCAAGGTCACAGCTCAAACGTTTCTGAATTCGCCATACGGCAAAGAACGGAAACGCGCCAGATGTGAGGCAAGGCTCTTGAAACTCGGGTCATGCTGAAATAGGTATCCATCACCTTGTCGCGGGGTGGAGCAGCCCGGTAGCTCGTCAGGCTCATAACCTGAAGGTCGTAGGTTCAAATCCTACCCCCGCAACCAATCACAAGATACTCACAAGTAGATGCTTTTCCTTAGATGCGTCAGCTAAGGAACGGGCATGCCATTCCGTTCAAGATGTCTGCATGCCCGAGCCGCGACATACGGGTATCTCGCCCACTCCTGTAGCGGTCACTGTCCTCTGTGCTGTGGCGTGGAGGGTGGCTCTCTCCCCACGCCACAGGACCGAAGAGCGTGCTTTAGTACTGCGGAAAAGTCTCTCGCATGATCTGCTCTTCTTGACGTATGCGGATTGAGAGGATCACCACATACACCGGACCAAGTATCAAAAGGGTGCGCCAAGCATTCAGAGCGATCGCGAACCCGACGAGTTCCGGCAATATGTTCAGGAAATAGTTGGGATGCCGGAAGCGCTTGAAAAGCCAACTCGTCCGCAAGCAGTGATCGGGCGCGATGTAGAGTTTCACGGTCCACAGCCTCCCAAGTGCTGCGATTACCCAGAAAAGCACACCAATCGACAAGACGTAGAGACAGACTCCGATGCCATTGCCCCAGGTGAAGCTCGAAATGGATAAATAGCTCTCTGTGATCGCAGCGAGATAAAAGGCTATGTGACCAGCAGCGATCGCTTTGGAAGCGTTCGCGCCGTACTCCACGGCGCCCTCCTCTCGCAGGCGGCGCTCATTGCGCATTGAGATAGAGAGAGAAAGAAAGCGAACAGCGACGGCCGCTATGATGAAGATGATTTCGAACATGTGTGTCCTTTGGATCCCTGCGAACTGCGGGCGAGCGAATTCGGAGGGGCTGTTTCGTGAAAGAAATCTGGATTTCTTGGAGAGAGGCGATCGCGTTGATGCCATCCCCTAGAAACCAAAAAAGGAGACAGTCGCATGACTGTCTCCTCGTTCTCTGGTTTCGATGCTCTAGGCGGGCTTGGACATCCTTGCATAGACGATGTGCCGATTTTCCCCGAAGAACAGTTCGGTTTCGACATCTTGTCCAGCGCAGGCGGCAACAACGATCTCTCGCATCTGCGATTCATCGCGGAGCAGAAGGGACCAGTTCATGAAAGTTTCCATATAGCCTGCAGGGACGACCTCGGTGCTGAAATTCCCTACGAGAAGTGTCCCGCCGGGGTTGACCAGATCAAGAAGACGCCGTGTCAGGGCGACTGCAATCTCGAAGGGAAGATAGTCATAGACGCCTGCAGAGTAGACGAGATCGAACAGACCGAGATCATACTGTTGTGCCATTAGGCCCTTGATGCTTCCGGCCATGGGCTCAACGACAGTCTCTGCGAAGTCTTTTCCAACCACCGTTAGGTTCGCTTCGTCCTGATCCAGAGCAACCCAACGCGACAGAGATTTACCTGCCAACGCGGAAGAAAACTCGGCTTCGCGAAGGTGGCCACAGGCGACCGTAAGAATCTCTGCGCCGCCACGGCGCGCCGCCGTTTCATCGACGAACTGCGCCAAGATCTCGCGGCGTTCTTGCAATGCGAGAGCGCTCGATGAGATGCTGGTGTAGGCATAGATGTCCTGGCCGAATTGGCTGCTGCTTTCTACTTCCTCCTGAGCGGCGGGATGGCGGTACAAGAGATCGAGAAGCACGCCATCACCGGAGTACCCACGTGGCTTCTCATAAGACCGGCGAGTGAAAGGGTCAGCCATCAATTTGTCGCGAATGGGGTGTGCCTGTGCCAACGGTACAAGCTCTTTCCACGTTTCAGGGGAGCACTCTGAACGCAGATCGTGCAGCTGCAAGACGAGGCATTCGACCAGATAGCCAGCGTCGCGGCCGCCGTTCAGGAAGAAAGCCGCAGTGTCGAGAACCTGTGCGAGCTCTTCCTTGGCCTCGTTGGTCTGGAGAGTTGGTGCCTTGCCGGTATTGGATGCCGTGTTTCTTAGCGCGTGTTTGATGTCCTTGAATTGCTTAAGCGAGTCTGCAGCCTGTGCTGCGGTTTCAAATACAGTCGCCCGCGGTTCATGCGATCGCATGGTTGTTTCCTTTCAATGTTGGAATCTCGTGATGAGCGATCGAATAGGGCTAAGGCGTGTGCCCGACCGTTGTCGTGTCCGTGGTAGTCCTCAGAGGAACCGTTGTTTTTCCTTGTTTCTCACGGCTTCGTTACTGCGGGCAGCTGCACGGTTCGCTCGGTCGCGTCTCAGCGAAACGTACCAAGGCGCGAGATGTCGTAGCCTTGAGGATAGGTGGGCCTAGGGACTTGTGTCAGGAGGCGGGGTTTCCGGCGAAGCGGCAACCCTCTAAGCGCGAAAGCGCGCAACCGCAATACGGTCGGGACAGCGCGACATAGCCAAGAGGGAGGCTTTTGAAACCCCATGCTTTCGCGCAACGGAGCATCAAGCAGCGCATGCACAACAGGTCGCCCCAAAGGAATCAGTGGGCGGGGCAAATAGAAAGACAAGAGAAGGTTCACCGTGCTTTGGGCGACCGTCGCGTTCGTCTCTGAGAAGCGAAACCGTTCGGTCTCATAGTTCACATTGAAACGAACCATGTCTTCTAAGGAATCTGGCAGCGCTGAAATCCCCATCCGCGATCCAAGCCCGCGATAGTATCGGAACCACGCAAGCTGTTCCCTGTTCGTCATGGGGCGGCGGCCAAATCGATCCAACCAGCGGATTGGTTCGCAGATGAAAGTGGACAGAACATAGAGCATATCAGTGTTTGATAACCGGTAGCGCGCATGCATCTCGTTCATTCGCGCGATTGCCTCTGTCCCCCGCCGGCTTTCAAGCCCGTGTTCCATTGTCTCGGCTAGGATGATCTCAGTATCGTCATAGCGCTTGCGAGGTCGGTTTTCGAACTCCCCCGTTTTTGCCAAGAGGCTTGATATGGCAGGAACGGCATAGGTGCGGAAAAGAGCGAACTCTAGGGCGCGCTCGATATCCCAGGAGAATTCATAGGCGTATAGCAGTCGCGCGATCTCTTCAAATTTCTCATTTGGGTCAAGAAAGGCAATGCGGTCCGCCACACGTTCACCTTTCTTGGGCTTCCATATTGGGCGTTCATTCTTTTCATTGATATGCTCTGGCTGTGGGGCAAAGGCGTGGTCGAGTTGCCATGGTTCGACAATCGCGGTGCGGTATCGGTTAGAGTTTCCACAAATGTCTGCAAACGTCTCTTCGGGACAGGCCTATGTCCTTGAGCAGGTAGTCTGGCAGACGCTCCAAGTGGCGTTGGTCTTTCTGTCGCTGCAGGTGGGCGTTGACCGCAGCCAGACAGATCGAGAGCAAAGATGCATCACGGTGCGATGCGAAATGCCCAGATGCGTTGCGTTGTGTTCTTGAAGAGGGGTGAAGTAGTGCTGATGTCCGCATCGAGAGGTTCCTTGAGGTGCGAGTTTCCTGAGATTGGTGTTGGGGATCAGCTCGCCTTGTGCATGAGAATTGCGCGGCGCTCCTCAGTCTCGGGCTTATGCTTGAAAAGGTGATTGTAACCGAGCCGAGAAAGCGCCTGATCTACGGACGGGCGAGAGCCGATGATCTTCAAAGCACCGTTCTGATACTGGGCTAGCTTGGCCGCGATAACCAAGCCGCGCACACCAGCGCGAGTCACATGTGTGACGCCGGTGAGATCCACTACCAACGTTTCGCCGGGTGCCTGAAGGCAGGCAGCAACCACTGCGTCTAGGAGTTGTCCTGCTCCAGAGCTGTTGATCACTCCTGAGACCGCAAGTCTCTGAGAGCCGATGTCTGATTTGATGGACAGGTCCATTCGAGTTTTCCTTCATTTCATGGCCAGGACGGTCGAGATACTTGCAGAGGCTTGGGCCGAAACTGAGCTGCTCACCATGGTGATTGCACGTTATGGTTGTTTGGCGCCGTGTTACCTTTGGCGGCTTTCTCGCAGAGGAAGGTTGTTGCAAGCGTTGTATTGCGGGTGGTAACTGGCCGAAGTTCCGTTGTTTTTGATTCTTGTTGGGGCCGCAACATGCGCGTGTTTTTGCTCGGTGAACTCCGTGTACTTGATGGTGATGTCGAGTTGCCGCTGCCCTCCTCGCGCAAGGCACGCGCTTTGCTTGCGTTCATGTTCGCTACATCTCGTCCACACCGGCGCGAGCGTTTGTGCGAGATGTTCTGGGATCTTCCGGATGACCCCCGTGCGGCACTTCGTTGGGCGCTTTCCAAGTTGCGCCAAGTCGTCGATAGACCTGACCAAGTCCGAATTATCGCCGATCGCGAACGAGTCGAGATCGATACGGGTTCTGTCGAGATCGACCTTTGGCAGATTCACGGCGAATTGCAGCGCCGCGGTCAAACAAGCATTGAGACGCTTGAGAGAATGGCCCGAATGCTCGAGCAGACGCCGTTTGACGGCCTTGATGGGGCGGGGAGTGACCTGTTCGAAGCATGGCTTCAAAGTGAACGCGAGGACATCGAAATCTCGCGCGTGGAGGTCCTTCGCCAACTCGCCACTCATCCAGATATCAGCGAGTTTGCAGCGAAGAAATGGCGGCGACTTTGGCGCGAGGCCAATCCTGAGGGCGCGGACGAGTATGCCCGATCCGTTTCTGAGGAGGCCGCCGATGTTGCCAATTCTCAACCTACGGCAGAGAGACATTCAAGGCCGCGCGAAGCCGAGGCACTCAAGGAGCAGAGAATCGGATTCTGCGAGGTCCGCGACGGCACAAAAATCGCCTACGCCACAATCGGATCAGGCGCACCCTTGCTCAAGGCAGCCAATTGGCTCACTCATCTTGAGTTTGATTGGCAGAGCCCGATCTGGGGCCGGAGTTTCGCAGAGATTGCAAAAGGCCGTCGCTTCATCAGGTATGATGAACGTGGATGTGGCCTTTCGGATTGGGATGTGGATGACCTTGGTTTTGATGCTTTTGTCGAAGATCTTGAAACCGTTGCCGACAGGCTTGGCCTCGAGCGCTTTCCTTTGCTTGGAATCTCGCAGGGCGCAGCCGTTTCGATAGAATATGCGGTGCGTCACCCCGAGCGGGTTTCGGCTTTGATCTTGCTTGGAGGGTATGCGGCGGGCTGGCGGCATACGGTTGATCAGGAAGAACGCGCTCGGCGAGAGGCGGTTATGTCCTTGACGGAAGTGGGGTGGGGCACAGACAACCCAGCCTATCGCCACATCTTTTCACAGACTTTCATGCCAGATGCACACGCCGAAACCCTTGCTTGGTTCGATGAGCTTCAGCGCCAAACAACGTCGCCGCGCAATGCCGCGCGGTTTCAGGATGCGTTCGGCAACATTGATGTCCGTGATCGCCTCTCTCAGGTGCGCGCACCTACTCTGGTGCTACATTCGAAGTATGATCAGCGAATACCGCTCGCCACCGGTCGAGCGCTCGCCGCTGGGATACCTGATGCTCGGTTCGTCCCTCTTGAGAGCCGAAACCATGTTCTCGTTGGAGACGAACCAGCTTGGAAGGTGTGTGCCGAGACCATGGCAGAGTTCTTGGCAGACCAAGGTTTGTGACACGCGTGAGGGTTCTTAAGACTAAAGTCCCCGAGTTCCCGAAAGTACCCCTGTCCGTCAGATCCGGAAGACCGGCTGCAAAAGGCGAGGCAGGAGAGATTTGAAGTTCAGCGGTTCGTCCGTTGCGGCCAGACAGATGCACGGGACATCACCCGTGGCGACCGGCTGATGGTCGAGCTCACCATCAGCGATCTCCATATCACCGACGCCAAAACGACCGGTCTCGTCTTCGAAGGCTCCCTGCAGCACCAGCGTGAGTTCAAGGCCCCCATGACCATGCTCTGGCACCGCTTCGCCTGCCGGGATGTAGAGAAGGCGCGCAGAACAGGACTTCTCACGGTAGAGGACGGATTGACGGATGCCAGCACCAAGCGCACGCCAGCGCGGCGGAGTCCCGTTCATGGCCTGCATAAGCGGCGCGGGGAAAATGCCCGAGGCGCGGAATGGTTTGTCTTCACGCGGAGGCGTATCAAGCATATCCAAAACACGGTTCCGCAGGACGGGCGATACGGAAACGCTTGATGATCCGTCGAGGACGGCACCTCCGATACTCGCATGCGCGGCGTAGCTCGCACGACAGGAGTCACACATCGAGATGTGTGTCGCCAGTACCAAAGCGTATGCCTGGGGCAGGTTTCCCGAGACATAGGCCGCCATCAAGGCGTCCGATATGTGATGGGAGATATGCGTCATTTGCTCGTCGTTCCCTTTAGTTCGTGACGGAGTTTTTCCAGACCGAGACGAATTCGTGATTTGATGGTTCCCAATGGGATACCGCTGGTCAGTTGGATCTCCGAATGGCTCAATTCGCCAAGGTAAGCTTGTTCAATCAATTCGCGCTGCGACGGGGTGAGACGCGTGAGCGCCGAACGAAGTGCAGTAACTTCCTGTTCGAGCCCGACGATCTGCTCTGCATCACATGTATCGACATCGTCAGAAATCAACTCTTCGGGCACAGGTCTGCTATTTTTGCGGAAAAGATCGACCTGACGGTTGCGGGCGATCTGATAAATCCAGCCAGACACGTCGGCGCGGTTTGGATCAAACTGATGCGCCTTGTTCCAAACAGACAGCATCACGTCTTGGACAACATCTTCGGCTTGGCCATTCGTCACGCCGGATCGGATAGCAAATCCCTTCAGGCGCGGGGCGAAATGGTCAAACAAGCTCGAAAACGCTTGCTTGTCGCGGTGATCTCTTACAGCCAACATCAGTCTTGTCGTCTCACATCTCGGTTGTTGTGCGGTCGGGGTTTGCGTTGCGTCTGGCTCTTTACTCCGCATGGGGGAGAAAGAGGTTGGAACGCTCAGGCCCTCTTTGACCACGCTCATCTGGTGTCCCTGTTCAAGCAGCATACTCCAGATACGCCCCTATCTGGGGTTTGGATCATTTTTTGATCCGGTTCCCGAAGAAGGCCGTAACATAAGAAAAGCCAAGCCTTTAGGAGCGCAAATGTCATTTGATGTCCCCATCCCCATTCGTCGCAAGATCGCAATTGTCGGAGGTGGTATTTCCGGACTCGCAGCCGCCTATCTTCTGGCTGAGAAAAACGACATCACGCTCTTCGAGGCTGAAGCGAACCTTGGTGGGCATGCGCGAACCGTTATAGCGGGGCGCAATGGGGATCAGGCGGTGGATACGGGTTTCATCGTGTTCAACTACGCAAACTATCCCCATCTCACCGCGATGTTTCGTGATCTCGATGTGCCGGTCGAGAAAAGCGATATGAGCTTTGGCGCCACAATCGACAATGGACGCGTGGAATACGGTCTGCGATCTCTCTCGGCTCTCGTCGCGCAACGGCGCAACCTTTCGCGTCCCGGTTTCTATCGGATGGTGAGGGACATCATGCGGTTCAACGAGCGGGCAGAGGAAAGCGCTTCATCCGACGAAATCACGATCGATGAGCTTGTAGCGGAACTTCGGCTTGGGGATTGGTTCCGTGACTACTACCTCCGCCCGATCTGCGGGGCGATTTGGTCGACCGGCACAGACCAAATTGGCCAGTTCCCCGCACGAACGCTTGTGCGTTTCTTTCGAAATCATGCGCTCATGAGCACCACAGGTCAGCATCAGTGGTGGACGGTGAGCGGCGGCAGCCGAGAGTATGTCACGCGACTTTCGGCACATCTTGCGAGCGTTGGATGTGATCTGCGTTCAGCCACACCGGTGCAGAGCGTTCTGCGATCAGGTGGCGTTGTGCGTGTCGCTTCGGAGCGCGGTGTGGAGACATTCGACGACGTGATCTTTGCCTGTCATTCGGATCAGGCCCTGCGACTTCTGGAGGCACCAACGAAGGACGAGAAGGCGATCCTTGGCGCCATTCAATATCAGGACAATCACGCGATCTTGCATGCCGACGAAGCCCAGATGCCGCGGGCGAAAGGGTGTTGGTCTTCGTGGGTCTACAAGGCCGAAAGCAATCAGGATGCTTCAGGCATCGGGGTCACCTATTGGATGAACCGGCTTCAAAACATCCCGGAAAGCGATCCGCTCTTTGTGACGCTCAATCCTTTGCAGTCGGTTCGGGAAGACCGCATTTACGATCAGAAAACGTTTCGCCACCCGGTCTTTGATCGCGCGGCATTGGATGCACAATCCAAGATCAAGACGATTCAGGGTGAGAACAATACCTGGTTCGCCGGCGCCTACTTGCGCAATGGCTTTCATGAAGATGGATTTGCCAGCGCCGTGCGTGTCGCTCGTGATTTTGAGCGGGTGCTCCAATGAACGATTGGCCAGAACACCTTCGCGGGTCGACCACACATGCCCGAAGGGGAGCGATTGGAAACACGTTCCGATATGGGGTGGATTATGTCCTGATTGACCCAGATGCAAACGACGGTCCTCTACTTTTCTCACGGAACCGCCTGAACCTCGCGTCGGTGCTCGACCGCCACCATGGCGGTCCGGTCGGCGCAGGACGTGGCAAGGCCTGGGCGAAGGAGGTCTTTGAAGGGGTCGGTTTGAACGCGGACAAAATCCTGCTTCTGACGCAGCCTCGATTCCTGACCTACGTATTCAACCCGGTGAGCTTTTGGCTCGCATTTCGGGATGACGACCTTGTGGCGGTGATCGCCGAAGTTAACAACACCTTTGGTGACCGCCATTCCTATCTCTGCCACTTGGAGGGATTTGCGCCCATTCGAGCGCAGGATCAGATAGATGCAAAGAAGGTCTTCCATGTGTCGCCTTTCCAGCACATCGAGGGCGACTACCAGTTCAAGTTCGATATCTCAAAGAACCGAATTGCGATCCGTATCGCCCACATCAATGGCAGCGAAGGTCTTATTGCGACTCTCTGTGGGGAGCGCGCGCGACTTAGCAATGCGCGTTTGCTTGGCGCTTCTATAAGGCGCCCCTTTGGGCCACTGCGTACCATTGCGCTCATCCACTGGCAGGCAATTCGCCTCAAGCTCAAAGGCGCGACATACACGCGTCGTCCCTCGCCACCCGAACAGGAGGTTTCTCAATGAACTTTTTCGACAAACGTGTCCGGCACGAGTTTCTTTCCTGTTGTGAAGGTATGCGACAAGGGACGCTGCACCTCGTGACGCCGGAAGGTGAAAAGCATGTCTTTGGCGATGGTGGTCCAGAGGCCGAAATGCGCCTTCACGACTGGTCAGTCGTCCCGGCAATGGCGGCACGAGGCGACGTCGGTCTTGGAGAAACCTACGTAGAAGGACTCTGGGATACGCCCTCGATTGAGAACCTTACAGCCGTCGCACTTCGCAATCTCGACAATTTCGAGCAGTTTGCGCACCCATCGCCTTGGAATACGCTGCGCTACCGTGTTGTGGACCGCATCATGCGTGCGAACTCCCGCCGCGGAGCGGCTCGCAATATCCGTAGTCACTACGATGTTGGAAACGAATTCTACCAGCTCTGGCTTGACCGCGGCATGACCTACTCCTCTGCGCTCTTTTCCGAGGGAGACAATGATCTCGAAACCGCGCAGAACCGGAAATATGATCGGATTTTGAGCCGCCTTGGTGAAGGAGAACGCGTTCTCGAGATTGGATGCGGATGGGGTGGTTTCGCAGAGCGTGCGGCAGAGGCTGGGCGCTCTGTGAAAGGTGTCACGATCTCTCCTTCTCAAAAGGGTTATGCCGATGCGCGCCTCGATGGGCGGGCGCAAATTGACCTTTGCGACTATCGAAACGTTGAAGGCACCTACGATAATATTGTCTCAATCGAGATGATCGAAGCGGTGGGTGAGCGTTACTGGCCAACCTATTTTTCGACACTTAAGAAGCACCTCTCAGAGAGTGGTCGTGCGGTTGTTCAGGCGATCACTGTCCCGGATTCCTATTTCGATATCTATCGGAAAGGTTCGGACTATATTCGACAGTATACGTTCCCCGGAGGGATGCTGCTCTCTGATGCTGTGATCGCGAAGGCAGCAAGAGAAGCGGGGCTCGAGGTCAAGGAGAGCTTTGCTTTTGGCCAAGATTACGCTCGTACATGTAGGGTTTGGTCAGAGCGTCTGATTGCAGAGCGCGAGCGGATCATGCGACTCGGCTACGATCAACGCTTCATGCGCAATTGGCAGTATTACCTTGAGATCTGTGCCGCGAGTTTCGCGGTGAACCAAACAGATGTTGTGCAAGTTGAGTTGGCTCATGCGACTTGAGACAGCAAGAAACTTCGCGACGCTCATGGTTGCCACCGGACTCATGATTTGCTCGGTCACCGCGGAAGCGAGAGAGCTACGTGATCCGGTCGTTGTAGGCGCAGCAGAAGTGCGGTTGTTCGGATTCAAGCTCTACGATGCACGATTGTTGACGCCCGGCGGGCGGACCTACGATCCTGACCGTCCACACGCTCTCGAGCTGCGCTATGCAAGGTCATTCGATCGCGAGTCTCTCCTACGTGCGACGAGGAAGGAATTGGAACGCATCCAAGGTGGCCAGCAAGGTGTCGATCAAGCGATGGATCGGTTGCGTCCGTGCTTTCGAGACGTTTCATCCGGGGATCGATTCAAGGCTACTGCGCACGCTCCGAATAACCTCTCGTTTCACCTCAATGGTCGTCAGACCTGCGTTGTGGAGGGCCCCTCCCTTGCGCGAAGGTTCCTTGCCATTTGGCTATCGGATAGTGCGCGCGATCCGGGGCTCTCGCGAAAGCTACGAGGCGTTGGCGCGGGCCAATGACACATCTTTGGCGTGTCATGATATTTGCCATCGTACCGGCAGTCGCGGGAATACCGCTCTATTTGCATTTGCCGCGATATGCCTCGACCGAGCTTGGGCTCGATCTTGCGGTTGTTGCGGGGCTTTTGTTGTTCTTGAGGGTCTTTGATTTCGTTCAGGATCCTTTGCTCGGCAAACTCGTCGAAGCTTGCCAAGATAGGCTACCCCTGCTTGCGGCGCTCGCCAGCTTTGGGCTTGGGGTCGGTTTCATCATGGTATACGCGGTAGAGCCGCCTTTCGCGCCTTTGGCTTGGTTGCTCGTGTCGCTTCTGCTGCTTTTTACGGCCTTTAGCTTGGCGACGATCCTTTTCTATAGCCAGAGCATTGCGATTGCAGGTGAGCGCGCAAACCTGCCGAGGCTTGCTGCCTGGCGCGAGGTAGGTTCGATCTCTGGTATTGTGATTGGCGCCTCGCTTCTTCCACTTGGCGCTTTCCTCTGGGGAAGTGTAAATGCCTACACCTTCTTTGGCCTCGCGCTTGCCGTTCTTATCGCAATGGCTTGGGCCATCTCTCTCCCTCTCTGGAAGATGCGGGGACCAGCGACCCCCAAACTACGTTTCTCTGACTTGAGGCAGGCGGGCGGAGGGCGTTTGCTTGTTCTGGCATTTATCAACAATCTGCCAGTGGCGGTCACTTCAACGCTCTTCCTCTTCTTCGTTGAGGATAGGTTGCAGCTTCCGGGCGCGGCTGGTGGTTTCCTTGTCTTGTTTTTTCTAGCCGCCGCGGCGTCGGTTCCGCTTTGGTCACGCCTGATAGTGAAGTTCGGAGCGCGCCAGTCGCTTTTGTGGGCTATGGCCCTCGCGATCTTATCTTTTAGTGGAACTGCGTTTCTTCCAGAAGGGGCGGCGCTTCTATTCGCGGGGATTTGTCTTGCATCCGGCGCGGCGCTGGGCGGTGATATGGTGATCCTACCAGCTCTTTTTTCGGCTCGGTTGGATGCGGCTGGTCTCTCGCAGACGGGGGCTTTTGGCTGGTGGGGGGCGTCGATCAAGGTTGCGCTTGCCATGGCCGCAGCGATGACTTTGCCGATCCTCGATTGGTCGGGCTTTCGACCCGACGGTGACAATACAGCGTCGGCGCTGCTGAGTTTGACGCTTCTATATGCGGTGATCCCCTGTTTCCTGAAAATCGGCGCGGTGGCCCTTGTGCTGCGCCTGCCATCTCATGAGGTTTCAATATGAAGTCGCTTCTGATTATCCTTATTCTTATCATTGTCGCTATTGTCCTGCTCAAGCTAGCGATTGGATTTCATACACAAAGGCCGTCTCACTATGCAGGCACAGGCCCTGCCTTTGATCTGCGCAAGCATCTGTCTGGCCCAATGAAATCCGAAGGTATGATCTATGGCCCGCGCGGGCGCGTGTCTTCAAGGTTCGTCGCAGATATGAACGGCACCTGGGAAGGCGAGACAGGCACTCTAACCGAAGATTTCGTCTATGCAGGGAGTGGGCAAGAACAAGCGCGTCGTTGGTCGCTGATGATTGGTGAGAACGGGAAGTTCACTGCGACCGCCCCTGATGTGATTGGCACGGCACATGGTGAGGTGTCTGGGGCGACTGTGCGTCTGACATACCGGATCAAACTTCTCGAAGATGCTGGCGGGCATGTCCTTGATGTCACGGACTGGATGTATCTGATGGAGAATGGTGTCATCATGAATCGCTCTGAGATGCGCAAGTATGGTGTCAAAGTTGCAGAGCTGATTGCCACGATCCGCCCGGTGTCGCCATGAATCTCCACGGCAAGACCTACTGGATTATTGGCGCGTCCGAAGGCCTTGGGTTGGCGCTTGCGCGGCTTCTGTCCGCCGAAGGCGCACAGGTTATCCTGTCTGCGCGCAATTCGGAGCGCCTACAGGAAATGGAGAAAGAGATCGACGGAGCCCGAGGTGTCGCAATGGATGTGACGGATGGGGAGTCTGTTGCACAAGCAGTGGAGCAGGTCGGGGAGGTCGACGGGATCGTTTATTCGGTAGGACTCTATGATCCAATGCCTGCGCAGGATTGGGATGCAGAACGGGCGCTATCCATTGCCGAGGCCAACTACATGGGGGCGCTGCGGGTGCTCGGCCATATCGTGCCTGGGATGGCCCGAAGAAAAGACGGGCACATCGTGCTTGTCGGGTCTTTGGCCGGTTTCTCGGGGCTTCCTGGCGCCATTGGATATGCTTCCAGCAAGGCCGCTCTTATGCATCTCGCGGAAGACATGTATGCAGACCTGCATCGGAGCGGTGTTCGCGTCCAACGCGTCAATCCGGGGTTCATTCGAACACGTTTGACCGCAAAGAACGATTTCACCATGCCTCAGATCATGGAGCCAGAAGGCGCGGCTCGTCATGTGTTGCGGGCGATGCGATCTGGCCGGTTTTCGACAAGCTTCCCAAAGCCGTTTGCCTTGTTGTTTATGGGATCAAAATTTCTGCCTCGGCGTCTTTTTCTTAGGCTGATGGGGGCCTGAATGGGTTCTTTGCTCTGCTGGTGTTTCTGATGTATGGAGAGGCCTTCCGAATGGAAAGCGCGAGTCATGACCCAACATCGTTCCGAACTTCTTATGCCGGCTGGCAACCTTCGAAAGCTCAAGATGGCTGTCCTCTACGGGGCGGATGCCGTGTATCTAGGGACGCCTGACCTCAGCCTGAGAACAAAATCCGAGTTCTCGCTGGAGGACGTTATCGAGGGGGTGGAGTTCTGCCATGCACATGGTCGCAGGGCGTATCTGACGCTCAACCTCTTTTCGCACAACAAGGATATTCCCAAGCTTGATGAATACCTTGAGACGGTGCGCAAGGTGAAGCCGGATGGGCTAATCATCTCTGACCCGGGTGTGTTTCAATATGTCCGCGAACGCGCGCCGGAGATCCCGCTTCATGTTTCGACGCAAGCCAATATCGCCTCTTGGTTAACCACGCAGTTCTGGCAGTCGCAGGGAGCCGACCTTGTCGTTCTCGCCCGCGAGGTGTCTTTTCCAGAGCTTGAAGAAATTCGTGAGAAATGCCCGGATATCAAGCTCGAAGCCTTCGTGCATGGCGCGATGTGCATGACCTATTCGGGGCGATGCCTTTTGTCGAACTTCATGGCTGAGCGCGGTGCCAACCAAGGGAACTGCGCCAATTCCTGTCGTTGGAACTACAAGTTCCATATGCGCCTAAAAGATGGGACAGTTCAGGAACTGATCGTCGATGAAGACAACCTCGATATGTTTGAATTCTTGCTCGAAGAAGGGGTGCGTCCAGGTGAATTCCTCCCGATTCAGGAAGACGAACGCGGGAGCTATATTCTGAACTCTAAAGACCTTTGCCTTCTGCCGAAGCTTGATGACTACCTGCGCATCGGCGTCGATAGCCTCAAAGTCGAAGGGCGCGGCAAATCGGAATACTATGCTGCGATTGTTGCGCGCGCCTATCGCATGGCGATCGATGACTACTATGCCGATCCGGAAAACTGGAATGCGGCAGACTACATGGAAGAGCTTGAGACCGTGGGCAATCGTGGCTACACGCTCGCATTTCACAAGGGACGCCTTACAAATCTAGCGCATGGCTACGAACACACTCAGGCAATCGCGCAATGGGAATATGCGGGAGTCGTGACGGAAGTCACCGATGACGCGTTCCACGTCGAAGTGAAGAACAAGCTCGAGCCTGGCGATGTGATTGAGATCGTATCACCCACCGCGCGCAATACGGTTTTGCTTCGCGCTTATGAGTATGAGGTCGCAGAAACCGGAGAGATCAAAGACGTGATCCACGGTAGCACCAAGACAATCATCCGTTTGCCTTTCTCCCTTTTTGAGCATGAGGATGCCGATGATCTTCGTGCAAACTTTCCTGTGTTTACCGTTCTGAGAAAAGAGCGCGCCCTGACTGAAGAGCAATGGGCGCGCCTCAAACTCGACAAAACGGCGCTGGCGATGGAAGTGAAGGACACGACGGGCGAAACTGCCTATCGCCGCCGCCGCGACGCGCTTGTCGAGGCAATCGAGAGTGATGCGAATACGCGCCGTTTCAAAACAAACCGTGTCGGCACCGAAGGGTGTTGTGGCAAGGGCTGCAACGGTTGCTTGATTTTCTGGCAAGACGACAGTTATGCCAAGGCGCGTGAAATCCTTCTTCAGCGCAAGCAAGGGGCCATGCTGACAAAGGCGGAAGCTGCTGCTTTCCGCCTTCCTGCGGCTGAGTAGGTGCCCTGTGTCCGCTATTCGCCTAACGCTCTCAGGAACAAAGCGTTTTGCTAAGCCTCACGAATTCGTTAGAAGGGTGTCGGGGACAATATATAGCCGTCAGACCGATACCCGAGGGTGTGGGCGGAGGACTTAATGCAAGAAAAACGCTCCAGCTTTCTGGACTATGCTGAACGCAGATACAGGTTGGCGGGCAGCGCCTTGGTAGAAGGAGGGAACCATCCCTACTTCGTTGAGACGGATTTGCTTGAAGAATCTGCCGATCAGTGGCCGGAGGGTTTTCTAAGCCTCTCGCACTATGACTATCTTGGTATGATGCAGGATCCGGAAGTCACAGCGGCCGCCAAGAGCGCGATCGATCGCTTTGGAACCGGTGCAGGCGGGTCGCGGCTCGTCGGAGGCGAGCGCAGTATCCATCGCGCTTTCGAGAAGGAACTTGCCGCTTTTCTTGGGGTTGGAGGTGTCCTTTCGATAATCTCCGGTTATCTGACTAATATGTCGATCATCGGGCATGTGATGACGGGGAGAGACCTCGTCATCGCGGACGAGTTGGCGCACAATTCGATCATTTCCGGATGCAAGGCCGCGAAGTGCACTTTCTTGACCTACCCACACAATGATCTGGAGGCCTTGAACGCTCTGCTCGGCGAGCGGCGGCAAGAATTCGGGCGCGTGCTCATTGCGACGGATGGGCTCTTTTCGATGGATGGGGACATTACCGACCTTCCAAGGTTGCTCGAGATCAAGGACGCGCATGACGCATGGCTTCTTCTCGATGAAGCACATTCATATGGTGTCTTGGGGGAAACGGGTCGAGGCCTCTCTGAACACTTCGGCGTCGATCCCAAGCGCATTGAGCTAGCAGTCGGAACACTTTCAAAGAGTTTCGGTGCGTCGGGAGGTTTCATCGCTGCGGAGGCGCGCATTGTTGAGTGGTTGAAGTTCACTCTTCCGGGTTTTGTTTATTCCGTTGGCCTCGCCCCCTCGACGGTTGCATCGGCGCGCGCGGCGCTCGGCGTTCTAAGACGTGAGCCAGAACGCGTAGCCAGATTGCGCGAGAATTCACGCATGTTCCTCAATATGGCACAAGCGGCAGGCCTCGACACCGGAGATGCCATAGGCGAGGCCGTCGTCCCTGTGTTGTTCGAGAGTCCCGAAGAGTGCGTCTTTGTCGCCGGAGCGCTCTTGCAGCAAGGTATCTACACACCTCCAGTGGTGCATGTCGGGATTCCGAAAGACGCGCCGCGCATTCGGTGCTTCATCTCGGCAAAACACAGCCAAAAAGATTTCGAGCGGACTGTGAGCGCAATCCTTGCCGCGCGCGCTGCGTTTCAATCAGCCAGTATCGAGGGGCTGCGCGCGAGTTAAGTGAGATGATCGGGCTTTCACCATATTGGCTGTTGAGGCAGGCCCTACTGCTTGGGTGCATCCTGTTGTTGTGCACTATGGCGCCGCATGTGGCCAGCGCGGATCCTTCACTCGATCTCATCGAATCCAAGGAGACAAAGCGCCTCCCGGTTGTTCAGCCGAAATGGCCACGTCCGAACGATGCCGGGCAGGTCTTCTACATCCAGAGGTCCATGAACCCTAATACCGTGGTCTATCGTGCGCGATATGATGCCTCGGGTGATTTGATATCCAGCCGTCCTTTGGATGCCTATTGGAGGCGCTATGCCGAAGAAGGGCAAACGCGCCGACTGAAGGTGGTCGAGCGGTTGTTTGCATATGGTATCTCGGCACGCGCGCTTCGCAGCGGTGAAGGCTTCGCCGCGCGCTTTGCAGCTCTTCCGAAGCTCGCGCCCGAACTGCGTCAGGAAGCACCGTTTAAATCGGCGCTTTGGGTGCGTATTCAGGGGCGTGAGTATCGGTTGATCTACGGGTATCTCGATCTGGACGAAAGTGGCCTGATTGCCAAAGTTGTTCGCCTTCGCCTATTTACATTCGATCCTAAAAAGGATGCATACGTGACGCACATGATTTCCGTTTCGGGTGGAGACATTCGCCAATGACTGCTCAAGAATCCAAGTTTATTCGCACCGCGATTGTCGGTGTCGGCAATTGCGCCAGCTCTCTCATTCAGGGGGTGAGCTATTGCCGTGCAAGGGGCGAAGACGCTGTCGGCGTGAGTTTCCCTGAGCTCGCGGGCTATACGCCTGCGGATGTTGAACTTGTAGCCGGGTTTGACGTAGACGCGCGCAAGGTCGGTCGGACACTCGGCGAAGCGGCGATGGCAGCCCCGAACTGCACCGAGCGGTTCTACACAGAGTTGAGCGATCAGACCGCGACAGTACACCGAGGGCCTGATCTCGACGGTGTCGCGGCGCACATGCTTGCCCGCCCTGAAGATCGTAGTTTCCGGCTTTCAGATACACCGGCTCTGGACAAGGATGAGATCATTGCGATCCTGAAGGAGACGGCTGCGGAGGTCATGATTATCTTCTTGCCTGTCGGATCGCAGAAAGCAGTCGAGTTCTATGTTGAGTGTGCGCTTGAAGCGGGCGTTGCCGTCGTGAACGGCATTCCGGTCTTCATTGCGTCCAACCCCGTGTGGGCCGCACGTTTCGAAAAGGCCGGCATTCCCTGTCTCGGCGACGATTTTAAAGCACAGCTTGGCGCGACAATCGTGCACCGCACGCTTGCCAATCTTGCAGAGATGCGTGGTGTGGAAATCGACCGAACCTATCAGCTCAACGTGGGCGGCAACACTGACTTCCTCAATATGTCGGAGCAGGCCCGCCTGACGAGCAAACGCGAGAGCAAGACAGAAGCGGTACAGGCCGTTATGGAAGATCGTCTTGCGGATGATGACATTCGTATTGGGCCGTCTGACTACATCCCTTGGCTCAATGATCGCAAGGTCGCGTATGTGCGGCTTGAAGGTCGTTTGTTCGGAGGGGCTCGGACGAATATTGAACTTCGTCTCGACGTAGAAGATAGTCCAAACGCGGCCGCAGAAGCGCTCACAGCAATCCGGTGTGCGCGTATCGCTCGGGACCGTGGACTCTCTGGTCCGGTAAATGCTGCGAGCGCGTTTCTGTTCAAGCACCCGCCTGAACAGGTTGAAGATACTAACGCGCATGACCTCGTGCTGAAATTCGCCGCAGGCGAAGACGTGTAAGGCATATGCCCGTCGCTTACATAACCGGCGGGTCAAGTGGCATTGGCTTGGCTGCCGCACGGCAACTCGCGGAGCAGGGGTACAGCCTCGCTCTTTTCGCGCGCGGTAAAGGCCGCCTTGATGAGGCGAAAAACAGTCTTGAAACGGACTTCCCAGCTTGCCGTGTCGAGGTATTTCCGGTCGATGTGAGCGAGAAGGCTGAACTCCTACAGGCGATTCAGCGCGCGATCGCGGCGCTGGGCGTTCCTGAGGTGGCGATCGCAAGTGCAGGCGTTGCTGTTCCGGGCCTATTCATTGAACAGGACTGTGAGCTTGCAGAGCGCCATATGGCTGTCAACTACTATGGGAGCTATCACTTTGTGAAAGCGCTTGCGCCCGAGATGGCAAAGTCGGGACATGGGCGCATCGGGTTGATATCCTCTGGCGCAGCCTTCTTTGGGATCTATGGGTATAGCGCCTATGCTCCGACGAAGTTCGCCATTCGTGCTTTGGCGGAAGTGCTGCGGATCGAGCTTGCTCCATTGGGACTCTCAGTCACGCTTTGTTACCCGCCGGATACTGAGACCCCGCAACTTGAAGAAGAGAAACGCACCAAGCCGCGCGCGACGCAGATCATAACCGACGGTGGTGGTTTGTGGCAGCCTGAAGATGTGGCAAAGCGGCTCCTGAGAGGAATGCACCGCGGCGCAGCGACCGTTGCGATCGGTTGGCAGCTGAAGATGCTTCTTTGCTTTGGAGGCGTCCTCGCACCGGCCCTGAGATGGCATCAGAACCGGATCGTGCGCAAGGTCGAGAAATGAGCGGGTTGCAAGTGGGCCAATTGGCTTGGGTTGCAGCAGCATTGCTTTGCTGCGGTCTCATGGTGCTGGGCGGACTGATGCTTACACCGCGCGGCCGGCCGCTCGCAAAATCTCTGGCAGGCTCCGCTGGAAGCCTTGTTCTCACCATGGGCATTTTGTTTGCGGCGTTCCTTGGTGGAACCTGGGTGCTCGGGGCGTTCTTTCTCGCCTTGGCTGTTCGGGTCGGGTTCGAAGCGGGGAAGGTCCGTCTTGGCGAGGAAGCCAGCAAGGTGCTTGCTCTGGGAGCTGGTGGGATAGCGTTGATTGCCATGATCAGCCCGATAGGAGCGATTGCTCTCTCAGGGCTCTGGATGGTGCTGTTCGGGCGCTTGATTGGGCTGTCGTGGAGTGCAGAGAGCCGGTTCCAACCCTTTGTCGAACTGGCGGTCTATCCGGTTCTTCCGGTCGCCCTCTTGGCGCACGGTGCCCTTGATGAGGGGCTTCGACCAATCATTCTTGTTGCCTATATCCTGATCGAGACGTTTGACAGCTATGCGCTCGTGTTCGGCAAGCTTTTCGGGCGCCACAAAGCCTTTCCTCAACTTAGCCCGCGCAAGACGGTAGAAGGTCTCTTCGGCGGGGCGGTCATCCTTGTGCTGACCGTTGTCTTGGTTTCGACAGCAATGAGTCTCCCCCCTGTAGGTGCGGCAGGACTAGCAGCCTTGGTGGGTATATTGGGCCTTGCCGGAGATCTCAGTGCGTCGCGTCTCAAGCGTGTTGGTGGTGTGAAGGATTTCCCTGTGGTTCTTGGTCATCAGGGAGGTGCCCTGGATATCTTTGACAGCTGGATTGCAGCGGGTGCTGGGTTGAGTCTCTTGTCGATCCTCTTCGTACTATCATGATCCTCTTGCGTCCTAAGGCAGGCGCGTTGACAATCAGACTATGATCCGTGTTGGCCCCGTCACTCGTATTCTCGCACGCCCCACCCTTGCAAGGCTGGGTCTCTTGTTGGTTTTGGTAGTGGCGGTGTTTCTGGCTGAGAGCTTCACCACTCTTATGGAAGAGGCTTTGCGGTATGGCGGTGGAAGTGCTGATGTACTGCTTCTCTTGGCATATCAGGCGCCAGAGATTGTCGATCTGGCCCTTGCGCTCGGCGTCCTGATTGCGTTGTTTTTTGCGCTGTGGGACGCGCGGGATCGTGGCGAGCTCGTTGTGCTCGCGACGAGCGGCGTCGGGTGGCCAAATGTTCTCGGCTTTGCGCTTATTCTCGGGGTTCTCGGTGGGATCTTATCGATTGGCGTAGCGGGCTATGTCATTCCCACCGCGCGTTACGCCGAGCGGATTGCAATGGCGGATCTTCGATCTGACCACGTCCTGCGCGAGATCACGGCGCCCGGACCACGCAACTCGCGACAAACCATTAACAAGATGACTTACATCGCAACGCCGCCAACAGATGAAGCCCAACTACGGGGCCAACTCTTCGCGTTCCAAATGCACCCGGATCAGTCTTGGCGCGCTGGGCAATCCCGTGATTGGGATGTCATTGGTCCCGACGAAGACGGGAACTACGTGATCAAACTCAATACGACTGTCGCGTATACCTCTCCCGGCTTTGGTTCAGAAACCGAAGAGCCGCCCGCCGTATCAACTGTGCGGGTTCGCAATACCGGGGTCGATTTTCGTATGGAGGAAGTCTTGCCAGTCGCGAAAAAAGCGCACAGGGACAACGAGAGCCCCGTGTCTCTGATGCCTGGCGTGGACCCCCGTCTGGGCAACGTCCTTACGCGCGGCCTTCTTGTGCCGATGGCGGCGCTTCTAGCGGTTGCCGCGGTTCTTGCTTCTGGCCAAAGTTTCCTGCGCTTTTTGACGCTACCCGCTGCAGCGTTGCTTCTGCTGTTGTTTGATGTGCTGGGGCGAACCGTAGTGCGCGATCTTCTTGATGTTTTGCCTTTCTGGCAGTTGGTGTGCGGGGCATGCCTCGCCTATCTCGGCCCTTCGCTCGCGTTCGTGTTGATGAGAGGCGAGGCCGTGATGCTTCCCGTTCGGGGTAAGACATGAACTTGCGGGCCCATATTGGAACTGCCGCGCGGCAGATCATCCTCTTGCATCTACGTATGATCGGTTTCGTGATGTTCGTCTTGCTAACGGTGGCAATTGCGATCGATCTGACCAACAACTTGGAAGATGTGCGTCGCCATGCAGAGCAAGCGGGTGCTCCTTTCGTGCCACTTCTGGCGAAGTATCTCGGGTATCGAGCGATCGACATTGTGACGCGGTTGTTGCCGATGGCGAGCCTCGCGGGGGCATTCTTGGCCGAGCTCTTGCGGCATCAACGGATGGAGAATGTTATTCTTTCCGCAGCGGGTGCCGGTCCCAGTCTCGTCTACGGGGCGCTTCTGACAGTGGCGCTGCTTATCGGGTCCGTCCAGGCGAGTTTGGAGGGGTGGTTGCGGCCCACCGCGATCTGGGCGCAGGTAGACCTCGATTTGGGTTCATATGCGGGGCGCTTTCGGCGCGGCTTGATTGGTCCCGAATGGTTCACGGATGAGACCCGCGCCATCCGCGCCAAAGTCATGCGTAGCGATGTTCCTGAACTTCGCGACGTGATGGTCTTTGACGGTATCGAGCAGGAAACCCTGAACAGCATCGTCTTTGCCGAGACTGCGGTGCCGGGCGATACACCGACGGCTTGGATTCTACGAGATGTCGTGCTCTGGAAAGGGGAACCGGGAGCGGTCATGCAGCCGGAGCAACTGGAGAGCCTTGAGATGGTGTTTCCGCTCTTGCCGACCCATCTTCAATATCATGGGGTGCTCGGGTTCTATCTTCCGAGTGCCCCACTTCGAGAGATCGCGGATTTTCGGGAACGTGCTCAGTGGGCCGACGCCGAAACGGCCGTGGCGCGGAGGTATCTTGCGTTCTTGCTTCCCGGTGTCTTCGCATTCCTTGGAGCGACCTTGTCGCAGGCCGCGCGGAGCGGACGGTTCATTTCCTGGTGGCGCCTCCTGCCGCTTGGCACGACGGGATATGTCACATTGGTATCGGTCAAGTCCTTTTGGGCGCTGGGTGAGTTTGGGGTGCTTGCGCCTTGGTTCTCTGCCGGTGCGCCTCTCGTGTTCGCCTTTTTACTTGCCTGCCTTATCCAGTTGGCCCTGATGGGGCGGCTGTACTCTCCGCATCGTCGCCGAGCATACGAACCTCTCGTTGAGGAAAAGGAATACTGATGCCGTTGTCCTGAAACGCGTCCCAGAGTGCCAAGAAGACGTTGCCGCGGATGTTTGTCAGGCCACCAGTCGGATCTTCGATCCAGAAGCGGAGGATATAGTCGACCGAACTGTCTCCAAAACCAACGATGTGGCAGACGGGCGCCTTCGGATGAGCGAGCACACGTTCTACACTCTTTGCAGCATCGATTGCGATGCTGCGTACTTTGTGGGGGTCGTCGCTATAGGCCGTTCCAAAGTGGATATCGAGGCGGACAAAGGCATTTGAATGCGACCAGTTCACGACCTGACCGGTGATGAGATCCTCGTTCGGAATGAGGTATTCGCGCCCGTCTCTGGTCACCACACTGACATAGCGTGCGCCTAGGCTATTGATCCAGCCGAAGGTCTCTCCAAGACTGATCACATCACCGGGTTTGATCGACTTGTCGAGGAGAATGATGATGCCCGAGACGAGATTGGAGACGACCTTCTGAAGCCCGAAGCCTAGCCCGACCCCAATGAAACCGGACATGAAGGCGAGGCCGCGCATGTCGAAGCCGATCATTTCCATACCGATCAGGAAGGCGCCAGCATAAAGCAACACCTGGAGGAACTTCACGAAAAGCACCTGCATAGATGGTGATATGTCGGGGTTGCTGCGAATACGTTCCGCGGAATGGCGCGATAGGAAACGAGCAAGCGCTAGAGTCAGGCCAAGCATCACAGCGGCTTGCAATACGATCCAGAGGGAAATGCTGGTCTCACCTACGGAGAATGCGATCTTCTCGAGAAGCTGAACTGCCTCTTCCGAGAGGCCTAAAATGGTCAGGGTGACCCAAATCCAGGCTCCGTAGCGAAGCGTGGCGCGCAGAAAGGCGTTCTGAACCACACGGAGAACGAGTACAACAACGAGCCAAGCGGTCGACAAGTTCGCCAAGACACCTAGTAGATAGGATCGGCTCGGCCAGGTCGTCTCGCGCATGATGAGCACGGCAATCCAGATAAGTACCACGAAGACGATCAGTCCGAGCCGTCGATGGGCCATCACGAGGTATCGGTAGCGCCATTTCGGCCAGCCTTCCCGCGCTTTAAGCCATTCGTATAGGCGTGGCTTCAGGAAGCGAGAGATGAGATAGGCGGTGGCAAACAGGCCAAGTGCGATCGCGGCTTGATATGCATTCCATGGGCGCATGAGGCCGGTGCTGAAATCCAGAACCTGTTCCCAGACGCCGAGCGCAATCTCGCGTGCGTTCGGATCAGGCAGAGATTGGGCAGCTCCTTCTGCCAACTGGTTCAGTGGAGATGCGGATGCAGATGGTATTTCGGTTCCGGTCGTCGTTACTTCGGTCATGGTCTTCCCTGATGCACATGTAGCGTTGCATGGCTTGCCCCCTTGCTACAAGGCTTTCCGGCAGTTCCTCTTGCGAGACTCAGTCAACGGGTATATCTCGTCACGCATGACACGGATTTTCGACATGGATGACCGCGCACGCCTGCCTTGGCGTTTTTTTGGCGCGACGCTGACCGTTCTCGCTCGTCTATAAGGCGCGCCCAATCCTGTTGCCCAATCAAAACTCATGACAATCCAGGGGAGAGGACCGATGTCCCCCAAGACACTCTATGACAAAATCTGGGACGCACATGTCGCCCATGAAGCCGAAGACGGAACCTGCCTGCTCTATATCGACCGTCACCTCGTCCACGAAGTGACATCGCCGCAGGCTTTCGAGGGCCTTCGTATGGCGGGCCGTGGCGTGCGCGCACCGGAAAAAACGATCGCAGTGCCGGATCACAACGTGCCAACTACGCTTGATCGTGCCAAAGGCATCGATAACGAAGAAAGCCGTATTCAGGTCGACGCGCTCGACACGAATGCCAAGGAATTCGGCATCAACTACTACCCGGTGTCCGACGTGCGCCAAGGTATCGTGCACATCGTTGGC
Organism: Shimia aestuarii; assembly: GCF_022814865.1. Classification (GTDB taxonomy): domain Bacteria; phylum Pseudomonadota; class Alphaproteobacteria; order Rhodobacterales; family Rhodobacteraceae; genus Shimia; species Shimia aestuarii_A. The sequence goes on from NZ_JAKVRD010000012.1 coordinate 24,195, forward strand.
CCGGAACAAGGCTGGACGCTTCCCGGTATGACCGTGGTCTGTGGTGACTCACACACCGCTACGCATGGGGCCTTCGGTGCTCTTGCACACGGGATCGGCACCTCTGAGGTAGAGCACGTTCTGGCAACCCAGACGTTGATTCAGAAGAAATCGAAGAACATGAAGGTCGAGATCACGGGCAAGCTGAAGCCAGGCGTGACCCCGAAAGACGTGACCCTCGCCATCATCGGCGTGACGGGGACTGCGGGCGGTACGGGCTACGTGATCGAATACTGTGGTGACGTGATCCGCGACATGTCGATGGAAGGCCGGATGACCGTTTGCAATATGGCGATCGAAGGTGGAGCGCGTGCGGGTCTGATCGCACCGGATGAGACTACCTTTGAATATGTCAAAGGCCGCCCCCACGCGCCCAAGGCCGGTCAGTATGAGCAGGCTGTCGCGTACTGGAAGACGCTCTTCACCGACGAAGGTGCCGAATTCGACAAGGTCGTGACTCTGCGTGGCGAAGATATCGAGCCCGTCGTAACTTGGGGAACATCACCCGAGGATGTGCTGCCGATCACTGCGGTTGTGCCGAAGCCCGAGGATTTCTCTGGTGGCAAGATCGACGCTGCACGTCGTGCAATCGAGTATATGGGCCTGACCCCGGGTCAGAAGTTGACTGATATCGAGATTGACACCGTCTTCATCGGCTCCTGCACCAACGGGCGTATTGAAGATCTGCGCGCCGTTGCGGACATCGTGAAGGGCAAAAAGGTCAAAGATGGAATGCGCGCCATGATCGTGCCGGGCTCTGGCCTCGTGCGAGCGCAGGCCGAAGAAGAGGGCCTCGCAGACATCTTCAAGGAGGCTGGCTTTGAATGGCGCCTTGCTGGATGTTCCATGTGCCTTGCCATGAACCCTGATCAGCTTGCTCCCGAGGAGCGCTGTGCTTCGACATCGAACCGCAACTTCGAAGGGCGTCAGGGTTACAAGGGGCGGACGCACCTTGTATCGCCGGCAATGGCCGCTGCGGCTGCGTTGACTGGCAAGCTGACTGACGTGCGGGAGATGATGTAATGACCCCCACCGGGGCAAATACGGATTTGCTTCCGGTGGGAACGGTCTGGGTCGGGTCGCAGCTCAATTGGATCGCGCGCATGTCCTTGCAGTCTTTTCTGCACATGGGGCATCCGACGTTTCTCTTTCACACCGATGAGATCGAAGATCCAGGTCTGACAGGTCTTGAGTTGATCAACGTGCGCGAAGTTTGGGACTATCCTGACAAACTTCGCGAGCGTGTGAGCCCGACAGTCTTCTCTGATTTCTTCAGGCTGCGGATGATCCGGGATGAAAGGATGATCTGGGCAGATACAGACGTGTTCTGCTACCGACCGTTCGTGCCGAGAGAGGGCTATCTCGTTGGGCGCGAATATGGTGGCATGATTAACAACAACGTCTTGTTTCTGCCCGAGGACTCCGGTTCGCTCAATGCTCTGATCGAGTGTTTTTCGGATCCCTCTTTCGTGCCGGACTGGCTGCCTCCGCACATTCGTGAGGAAGCGCTGGGTTTCGGTAAGGGGCGGCGGTTGTACGAAGCTTGTCGCCTTATCCCGAATACTGCGGGTCCGAGGGCTATGACGTATATGCTCCCGCTGCACGGAGAAGATCATAATGCGCAACCCGCGCATGTCCTCAATCCGTTGCCTTGGTCCATGGCCGATATCTATTTCAACCCGCATGGCGGGATGGACGGCTGGCTCAAAGAAGACACTATGGCCATTCATCTATACACTTCGCGTATCCGCACGCTTCACAAGCGGGTGCGCCCCCTCAAAGGCAGTTTCATGTCGAATTTCGCAGAGAAGATCGGTTTCGATCTCGATGCCTGCGGTCTCAATAGGAACGCTGTTCAACGCGACATGACTTCATCAATTCCGGCATACCCGGAGATTTAATGCTGAACCCAGTGACCCGTGTTTGAACGGGTTTGGACAAGGAGAATAGCAATGGAAAAGTTCCAGAAACTTCAGGGCGTGGCGGCCCCCATGCCGCTGGTCAATATCGACACGGACATGATCATACCGAAGGTCTTCCTCAAGACGATCAAGCGGTCCGGACTTGGCGTGAATCTCTTCGACGAGATGCGCTATGATCGAGAAGGAAACGAGATCCCTGATTTCGTTCTCAACAAGCCGCAGTATCGCAATGCCGAAATCCTGGTTGCCGGAGACAACTTCGGTTGTGGTTCGAGCCGGGAGCATGCTCCTTGGGCAATCGCCGATTTTGGGATCAAATGCGTGATCTCGACCTCGTTCGCGGACATCTTCTTTAACAACTGCTTCAAGAACGGCATCCTCCCGATCGCTCTGCCGCAGGAACAAGTCGACCTCTTGATGGAAGATGCGGAGCGCGGCGAGAACGCCCGCATGACAATCGACCTTGAAGCGCAGGAAATCACGACCTCGGACGGTCAGGTCATTCCGTTTGACGTCGATACTTTCAAGAAGCACTGCCTTCTGAACGGACTCGATGACATTGGTCTGACCATGGAAAACGTATCGGCAATTGACGCTTTCGAGGCGAAGGCAGAGGCAGAGCGCCCCTGGGCCTGAAATAGTTATTCCAGTCGAATGTGCGATGGGGCGGCTTGAAATATGGCCGCCCTTCTTTGTCTTGTGTGAATGAATGCCGGGTAAATCGAAGAGTTCATGTCGTCCTAGCTATGACCAAAGTGCGATATGCGCTTGACGAGCAAGACTATTTTATTGGTGTAAACGAGCATCACTTCGCAATCGACAGGGTGCTGGTTTCTGCAACTCGGAAACTAGGGCTTGAGCCACGGTGGGAATAAAGGCAAGATTAAGGCAAGAATGAGGCGCCCCGTCTGAGCAGGCGGGATCAAGTTGGAACAAGCTCTCGGCAACGTATCGTGAGTGTCCAGTTTGAAGGAAAAGAGTTGTGGTCGGAAAACTGATTAGCGCATTGACGCGCGCAGTCCTTATGGCGTTGCTTTTTGCGACGCCTGCGCTCGTTCTGCCGAATGTCAGCACGGACTCGATCCACATCGTCGTCCTGTTCTCGCTCTTTGCCGGTGGCTTGATCCTTATCGAGTATTTCTCGACCTATCCAAGTATTGTCGAGTTCCGCTACGCACCGCCGTTCAATCGGCTCCGCTTCATCGCGCTCTACCTCACGGTCTTCACGCTTTCGATTGTCGCGCGTGGGCAGTATGAGCCCAATGCACTGACTGGTTTCTTGCGAACGCTCGGTGTGATTGTTGGGGATGCGATCGACTTTCCCTATTCCCCAGTGCGGCTCATGGTCATCATGTTGCCGGACAACGCGTCTGCAAACCTTGTTATTGCAGTTCGCACGGCCTCTGGCATTGCCTATCTCGTCTCACTCGCAACCTTGACGGTCTTCTTCTTCTACGTCCGTATTCTTGGCTGGCCTGCGCGCAATGGTGCCTTCAATGTCTGGGTTAACTTGCCTCTGTTCGATCCGACCGCTGGTGGTGATGTCCTTCCGCGTCTGCAACGGGATGGGCGTCTTAACATTGCGTTAGGATTCCTTATGCCATTCCTTATTCCAGCGATCGTTCAGATGATGTCGGACCTTGTCGACCCGATCTATCTCGACGATCCGATGACATTGATCTGGACGATAAGCGCATGGGCCTTCATCCCGGCAAGTCTGATCATGCGCGGCATGGCCATGGGGCGCGTCGCAGAGATGATCAACGAGAACAGGCGGCGTGCATATGCCGCTGCTCAGGCCATGCACGCCGCCTGATATTCGCGTTTTCTGTCGCGATTTGGGGGCTGGCACATACGGCTTTTGCTGATGTGCTTCGGATCGCGACCTTTCAGACAGAACTATCCCGAGATGGCCCCGGTCTTATGCTGCGCGATATTCTGAGGGGCGATCCGCAAGCGCGTGCCGTGGCGCGTGTGTTGGCGCATGTCCGCCCCGATATCGTTGTATTGCAAGGCATTGACTATGATGCTGCGGGACGTGGTTTGCAGGCTCTGAGGGAAACCGTTGCCGAAGAAGGGTTGCTGCTTCCCCATCAGTTCGCCTTGCGCCCAAACACAGGGATGGCCACTGACCTTGACCTGAATGGCGATGGTCGCAGGGGCGGACCACGAGATGCGCAAGGATACGGTCGTTTCTCTGGGCATCGTGGCATGGCGATCCTATCACGGTGGCCCATAGATCAGAGCGAGGTAGAGGACTTTAGTCGTCGGTTGTGGAGGGATATGCCCGGAGCGCAGTTACCCCGATGGCCGGATGGTCGCCCCTTCCCATCTAGTGAAGCACAAGCCCTGCAACGTCTTTCGAGCGTGGGGCACTGGAATGTCCCGATCCATATTCCGAACGGGGGAAAGCTGCGGTTTCTCGTGTTTCACGCGGCGCCACCCGTTTTCGATGGGAAAGAGGATCGGAACGGGTTGCGCAATGCGGCAGAAATCCGGTTCTGGCTGCACTACCTCGATGGCGTCTTTGGTGACCCCGTCCAAGAGCGTTTTGTGATTGCGGGTGTCGCGAACATCGACCCGACGCGCGGGACGGGTCGACGGGAGGCGATACAAAGCCTCCTGAAAGATCCCCGCTTGCAGGACCCAAGGCCTTTGTCCGGGTTTGCTCAAGCCAATACCGTTAATTGGCCGGAGCCTGAGCCTGGCGACATGCGGGCCAGCTATATTCTCCCATCCCACGATTGGAACATTCTCGGCTCAGGTGTTTTCTGGCCTGCTCCAGATGCGCCTATAGCCGAGTTGCTTTCCTACAAGGACATAGACGCGAGCCACCACAGGATCGTTTGGGTCGATCTTGAGATGTAGCTATGCGCTGCGCAAATGTGCCGTTGCGCGGGAGAGCGCTTCTTGAATCGGCGTCGCTTTGAAATCCGGCAGCAAGGTGTCGAAACGGCTTCCATCAAGTTGGTGGGGCATGTTCCAAAGGTATCTCATCTCGGCGAGGCATTTCCCCATCTTCCAGAATGGCGCAGCAAGTTGGATAGGAAGCCAATTCATCTGATGAACGCGGATCGGCCGTTCAGTGATGGCCTCAAGATTTGAGGCGATGTCTTCGCCACTCAACTGATAGCCGGGAAAGAGCACTTCCTCGGCGCCCGATGGGAAATCGGGTTTCTCTGCGAGCAAGACCGCCGCGCGAGCAAGATCGGGCAGATAGGCCCAAGCGTGGGGAATCCCCGCCTTGCCGGGATAGGTCAATTTCCCGTTGTGAAGTGACTTGACCATGATCTGATCGAACCAGTTGCCCGAGGGCTCGGTGTCGATGAAATCGCCAGCGCGTAGGAAGAGAACGGGTATACCGCTCTCGCGGTATGCATGCTCCATTTCGATGCGGATGCGGCCGAGTGGGTTTGTCGCGTTGTGAGGTGTTTCTGCCATCAGGATCGAAGGGCTTCCATCGCCATAGACATAGACGTTCGCCGGTATGATGACGGTCGCGCCCGTTGCCTGTGCTGTTTCAATGATGCGCCTATGAAGTTCTGGAACTTGCTCTGCCCAGTCCGGATAGGCGGGGTTCCAAGCTGCGACGATCACGTCACAGCCTGTCGCCGCTTTCAGTAGGTCATCCTTGCGCCGATCGAATGCTCTTACGGTCCAACCTGCATTCAAAAAGGCGATTGCGGCGTGGCGCCCAAAGCGACCGTGCCCACCAAGAACCAACACTGTCTTTGTCATCTGCTTTCCCCATCTCCGAGTTCACTACAAGAATGAGGCATTCTATTGTGGAGGTGAATTGCCAATTTTTGTCGATATGATATTCACCAATGAATGGATAATTTGAAGAATATCGACTGGTCTCTCGTTCGCACCTTTCTCGCTGTGGCAGAAACGGGGTCTCTGACGGCAGCGGCGCACAAGCTGGGGTCAAGTCAGCCAACGGTCGGTCGGCAGGTTCATGCGCTAGAGGCGCTTTGCGCCGCAGAGCTGTTTCACCGACACGCCCGAGGATTGGAGCTAACGGATCTCGGGGCGGCGCTTTTGCCAGAAGCGCACAAGATGCACGATGCAATGAGCACCTTCTCAATAATGGCCGCGGGGGCGAGCCAAGCACACGCGGGGGTGGTTCGGATCACGACGAGCGTTTTCATGGCACAATATGCTCTACCACAGATTGTCGCTGATATCCGGCGCGCCGAACCGGATATCCAGATTGAACTTGTCGCGACGGACAGCACGGAAAACCTTTTGTTCAGAGAGGCCGACATTGCCGTGCGTATGTACCGCCCGACACAGCTCGACATGATCGCGCGTCATCTCGGCGATATCTCTCTCGGTCTTTTCGTGAGCGAACAGTATGCGCAGCACAAGGGGCTTCCCAAGACACCGGATGACCTCGAGCACTTCGATCTGATTGGATACGACCGGAACGAGCTTATGATCCAGTCAATGCGTGAAGCCGGTTGGCCTGTGACGCGAGAATGGTTCAACGTGCGATGTGACAATCAAAGCGCCTATTGGGCGCTCGTGGTTGCAGGCTGCGGAATCGGTTTCTGTCAGAGCAACATCGCAAGGTCCACGCCTGGAATGGTGGAAGTGCTGCCGGGCTTGCCGATACCAGATCTGCCTGTCTGGTTAACTGCGCAGCAGACGATGCGAAAAACCCCCCGTGTTTCCCGCGTTTGGGACTTGCTCGTCGATGGGCTTGCCCCCTTCATTTCTTGATCTTCTCGCCGTCTGCCGATAGGGCAACAGCAAGTAAATTCATCAAGGACGGAAACCCATGAGCAACCCATCCCTTCTTATCCTTGCCGGTGACGGTATCGGCCCCGAAGTTATGGCCGAGGTGCAGCGCATTATTGGCTGGTTCGGCGACAAGCGTGGCCTCAATTTCGATGTCAGCGAGGACCTCGTGGGGGGCGCAGCCTATGATGCACATGGCGTACCATTGCATGACGATACGATGGCCAAAGCTCAGGAAGTTGACGCAGTGCTGCTTGGTGCTGTGGGCGGTCCGAAATACGATGTGCTGGATTTCTCGGTCAAGCCGGAGCGTGGCCTTCTTCGCCTTCGCAAAGAGATGGACCTCTTTGCCAACTTGCGCCCCGCACAGTGTTTCGACGCCTTGGCAGAGTTCTCTTCGCTCAAGAAGGATATCGTTTCTGGTCTCGACATCATGATCGTCCGCGAGCTGACTTCTGGGTCTTACTTTGGCGAGCCGCGGGGTATTTTCACCGAGAACAACGAGCGCGTTGGGATCAATACACAGCGCTATACCGAGTCTGAGATTGATCGCGTCGCGCGCGCGGCCTTTGAGCTTGCCCGGAAGCGGAACAAGAAACTCTGCTCCATGGAAAAAGCGAATGTCATGGAATCTGGCATTCTCTGGCGCGACGTCGTGACCGAGGTACATGCTGACTATCAGGACGTAGAGCTTTCGCACATGTACGCTGACAATGGCGCAATGCAGCTTGTGCGCGCGCCGAAACAGTTCGATGTGATCCTAACGGATAACCTTTTCGGCGACTTGCTGTCTGACTGCGCCGCTATGTTGACCGGGTCGTTGGGCATGCTGCCTTCGGCGTCGCTTGGCGCTCCTATGGAGAACGGACGTCCGAAAGCGCTCTACGAACCGGTTCACGGCTCGGCCCCCGATATCGCAGGCCAAGGCAAGGCGAACCCGAGTGCGTGTATCCTGAGCTTCGCCATGGCATTGCGCTATAGCTTTGATCAGGGCGGCGAGGCAGATCGCCTTGAAGCGGCGGTTGAGAAAGTCCTCGCTGATGGCGTGCGCACGGCCGACCTGATGCAGGCAGACGGCGGCACACCGGTGTCGACTTCCGAAATGGGCAGCGCAATCATCGCCGCGCTCGACGCGAGCCTCTGAGTCTAGACCCCCTCGGTCCCCACCGGGACCGAGGGAAAGCCCTGCCGTGCGACCGTTTGGTAGTGCGCGACGCGCTCGGCGTGATGAAGGCTGCGCTCTAACCACCGCATGGCATCGGTGTGTGCGAAGACTTCTTTTAGGTTGTAGATCCCGGCGTGTTCTCCAAGGAGCAGGCCCCTTCGGTGCTTGTTCTTTCGATGTCGCACCAAGTCGTGCAGTCGGCCTAACCTCGCTGCCTCTTCGCCAAAATCCTGTTCGTTTGCTAACCGACGGAAAACGGCACCTACCGCAAGTGTCGGGCGCTTGAGCATGGGGTCCTCTATCAGTTCTTTTGGATGAGCGGTTTGTCCCGCCCGATTCAACAGGCGTACCATATGGTCTGTTTGATGTAGCAGGGCAGAGAACGTGCGCTCTTCGTCTGCATTCTCTCGGTCAGGCCGAATATGCGAAAGATAGTCCTCCAGTTCTGTCAGAGCATTTGAAACAGGTGCAAGAGCGGCAATGGCCCGATAGTCCGGTTGCGTCTGCATGGCTTTGGACAAAGCATCGAAAAGCTTGCGCGAGATTATCTCAGTAGCGGCTTGCGCGCCCACCAGCGCAGCGTCGGAGTGCTTGAGTAGGTTCTTGTCTAGCTCGATAATCAGATGTGTCTCTTCAAGGGGGACGAGTTTGGAAACAACCGCTGCGAAACGCGGTGTCAAAGGCAGAAAGAGTACCGTGCCCGCGATGTTGAACCCAGTATGAAACAGGAGAAGCGCGGTTAGTGCATCGTAGTGTTCTGCAACCGAAATTAAGACAGGCGCCGAAAGCGCCAAAAGCGGCAGTGCAAGCAAGGCTGTGACACAGTTAAAGATGAGGTTCGCCACGGCCGTTTGTCTCATGGCGCGAGAACCACCAATCGAGGCAAGGATGGCGGTAAACGTCGTGCCTATGTTCATGCCGATGACAAGGCCGACAGCTTGGAACAAGCCGATTACCTCTCCTTGGAGCATCACAAGCGCCAAAGCCATAGCTGCGCTTGAAGACTGCATCACGATGGTCAGGGCGAGCCCAACAAAGATCAGAAAGAGGAAGCCTCCCACGCCATGTCCCTGAAGTAGGCTCGGTGTCACCGTGCCGCTGAGGTCGGCAAGTCCGGTTTGCATGAGGTCCAAGCCGATGATGAGCAGGCAAAGCCCCGAAACAACCCGTCCAAGGCGTTCTGAGGTGCCACGCCCAAGCAGACTTAGCAGACTTGCAGGCAATAGAAGCGCGAATGCGACGTTCTCGAGATTGAGTTTGAAACCAATGAACGAGACCAGCCAGCCGGTCATCGTGGTGCCGATATTGGCGCCGTATACGATCCCGAGGGCTTCTCCCAAAGTTAGGAGGCCCGCACCGACGAAGCCGACCGTGAGAACCGTTGTGGCGCTCGAAGACTGAATGATCGCCGTCCCCAATGCACCCGTCACCACACCACGCAAGGGGGTCGTAGTGAATCGAGCGAGCAACGTTCGAAGTCGGGATCCCGTTGCATCGCGTAGCGCACGTGTCAGGATTTCCATCCCGACGAGAAACATCCCAACTCCACCTAAGGCGTAGAAAAAGTCTTCAGACATGCTCTGTTCTTTTTTCCAAGTCTGACCCAAAGACAGATGCTCTGCAAGAAGACCTGAAAAACACCGCTCTTTCCACCAAAAGGCGCTTGCAAAAGGCATTCCTTAAGGATAATCCACGCGCCACGGTCGGAGTGTAGCTCAGCCTGGTAGAGCACTGTCTTCGGGAGGCAGGGGTCGGAGGTTCGAATCCTCTCACTCCGACCAAATAAACAAGGCGCCTTCGGGCGCCTTCTTGTTTCTAAGATAATGTAAGTACACCTCTTTGCGCGCTCGGGCTATCTAAGTTCGCGGCATTGATCTCTTCGCAAAGGTGCAACGGGCTTCAACGTGCGAAATCGGAAGCCTTGTTCTGGATATTCGCATGAGACGCATGTTGCGTCGCCTGCCAAGATACTGTCAAATCCGAAGAAATTTCGAGGGGGCAGGTCATTTGATCGAAGTATACGTCAGCATGACGATGGAAATTCTTCACAACGGGCATTTGAAAGTCCTGAAGGAAGCAAAGCGACATGGACGTGTGACCGTCGGTCTCCTGACGGATGCCGCTCTTGAGAACAAGAAAGCACTGCCGCTTTTGTCTTTTGAACAGAGGCGGGAAATTCTCGAGTCCCTCGACTGTGTCGATGCAGTGATTGCGCAGGATACTTGGGGGTTCGATGCTATCCTTGAGCAGTACAAGCCAAACGTCTTTGTGCACGGGGACAAATGGGATGGTCCGTTGCAGGGGATGCGCGACCGCGTGATAGAACAGCTCAAAAGCTATGGTGGGCAATTCGTTGAACTCCCCTATAGCCATGAATTTGATACCGGCAGTATCGCGCCACAAATGACCGCGGCGCTTGCCTCTCCTTATGCCCGGCAGAAAGCATTTCGCCGCCTCCTAGAGTCGCAGAGGTTGGTGCGTATCCTCGAGGCTCATAGCCCTTTGGCAGCGCTCATCGGGGAGAACATGCAAGTCGAACGTGATGGCAAGATCCTTCAGTTCGACGGGTTCTGGTCGAGTTCCTTGACCGATAGTACGGAAATGGGCCTGCCGGACATCGAAGCGCTCGACGTGTCGCGACGCTTGCAGAACATAGACGAGATTTATGAGGTCACGACTAAACCTCTGGTGATGGACGCAGATACAGGCGGCAAGCCCGAGCATTTCGAACTGCGGACGAGAACGATGGAGCGTATGGGCATCGCCGCGGCCATCATCGAGGATAAGACGGGCCTCAAGAAGAACTCCCTTCTAGGTACGGACGTGCCCCAGACGCAGGCCGACGTGTCTGAATTCTGTGAAAAGATCCAAGCCGGAATCGAAGGGCAGAAATACAATGGCTTGATGGTTATTGCCCGGCTCGAAAGCCTCATTCTTGGAAAGGGTGTCGATGATGCCCTGATGCGCGCGGATGCCTACGTCAGTGCTGGCGCGGGGGCGGTCATGATCCATTCCAAGGAAAAGGAACCAGACGAAGTCTTCGCCTTTACCGATCAGTTCCGAAGAACGCACCCTGATGTGCCGATTGTTGTCGTGCCATCATCCTATAACCGCGTGAAGGATCATGAGTTGCAGGAGCATGGGGTCAAGGTCATCATCTACGCCAACCACATGCTCCGTGCCTCCTACAAGGCGATGGAGAAGGTGGCGCGGGCGATTCTGGCCAATGGGCGCACCGCTGAAATCGAAGATGATATCATCTCGATCAAACAAATCCTGAAACTGATACCGGGCACCACGTAATGCTAGATGCCGAGGAATTCCTCGCCGACCTTTCGGCATTGGGCGTAGAGCGCTTCTTTGGCGTGCCAGACTCTCTTCTCAGCAGCCTCATTGTTGGCCTCGAGACGCGGGCGGCGCATGGACGTTGCCGGTTCGAAGTCACGGCAGATGAAGGGGCGGCAGTCGGACTTGCAATTGGCAGCTATCTCGGGAGCAAGGTTCCAGCTGCCGTATTCATGCAGAACTCGGGTCTCGGCAACGCCGTCAACCCGCTGACCTCGCTTGCGCACGACAAGGTCTACGGCATCCCAATGCTGCTCCTCGTTGGCTGGCGTGGCGAGATGACTGCAGAGGGTCAGCTTAAGGACGAGCCGCAGCACGTTTTCCAAGGCGAGATTACCTGCAGCATGCTTGAGTTGCTTGATGTGCCCTACGCCGTGATCGGAACCGACGATGAGGCTGAAGGGGTGCGAAAACAGGTGGCCGACCTTTTGAGCCTCTCCGAATTGCAGAGCAAACCCGTGGCGCTTGTGATCCGCAAGAACACGTTCGCTCCAGCGCAGAAACCCGTAGACCAACAGACCACCCTTCCAACACGCGAAGATGCCATCAAGACAGCACTTGACGCTTTGGGTGCGACCCCGGTTGTTGCAACAACCGGCAAAATATCTCGCGAGGTCTACGAGATTCAGCAGGCCAACAGCATTGGTGGTCCGTCTTTTTTGTCGGTCGGAGGTATGGGGCATGCGGTCATGATCGCGACCGGTTTGGCCATGAGTATACCGGGGCATAAAGTGGCCTGTTTCGACGGAGATGGGGCCGTGCTCATGCATGCCGGAAGTCTTGCGACCTCGGCGCGTCAGGACAACCTTGTCCATATCGTCTTTAACAACAGGGTGCATGACTCTGTCGGTGGTCAAACCACGGCGGGACCAGATGCGACGTTGAGCGACCTAGCCACAGCGCTCGGTTATGGGAGTGCGGTACGGTTGACCTCGCTGGAAGAGATCAGGCCTGCTCTGTCCAGGGCGCTCGCATCAAGTCACGCAAGCCTTCTAGAGATCATGGTCGCACCCGGTGCGCGATCCAATCTCGGACGCCCCAAAGCCACGCCATCTAATAGTAAGCTCGCCTTTATGGATATGCTTGGACCAAGAAATGACTGATATGCTCTCTGCGGCGCGGATCGCCGCCTACAATACCGAGAAACCGCTCTTCACGGCGGGCCCTGCAAGCCTTGTCTATGAAAACGTGGCGGCCTTGCGCCCTTGTTTCGGGCGCGGAGACCAAGCCTTTCTAGATAGCTACGCGCGCGTGCTCGACATGGTGTCCAAGTTGGCCGGGCAGGACAAGACAGTGGCTATGCAAGGTTCGGGTACAAGCGCGATCGAGGTCATGATTGCCAATTTTCTCTATGGCAAGGTGCTTGTGGTCGACTCGGGCTACTATGCGCAACGCTTGCACATGATCGCCGAAAGCCGTCGCAAGCGGGACGGGTTTATTCGCAAGATAGACATTGTGAACTGGCAAGAGATCGACCATGTGGGTGGCTCCTATGATTGGGTCCTCGCTGTCTACACGGAAACCAGCGAAGCCACGCTCGTTCCCATTTCTGGCCTTGCAAATCTGGTGCGTCGGGTCGGCGGCAAGCTTGCCTTGGATGCGACGGCGTCTATCGGGCTTGAAACCGGGCACGACGCTGCAGATGTCACTGCGTTTAGCTCTTGTAAGGGGCTTTTCGGCCTGACCGGAGCCGGGTTCATTTCCTATTCTTGCGATGCGGAGAATGCGGTCGAGGACATGATCGCCGATCTTTCGACTTATGCCGACAAGAAAACGACAGGCCCGTACCATGCGATCCTGTCTCTCGAGCCTGTTCTGGAAAACCACGCCGATCACCGTGAAGCTGTTGTCATCAACAAGCGGGTCTTTTGTGACCGGTTCAGTGACCATCTGCTCTACAGTGCAGAGCAACAGCCTTTGCTTTGTACGGCGCTCGATGTGGGGATACGGGCAACGGATTCTCAAGCGGTGCTCTACGCTCCTCGCCAAACACGCGCGGCGAGCATCACATGCCATATCGGTGAGGTCCATCTTGGTGCGCGGGCAGAAGGCAAGATCGTCGACCTCCTCGAGGTCGCGACCTAGATGCTGCCAATCGTTCAGGGGTGGGTCGCGCCGGGGCGGCTTGTGCTTTAGACAGTCTCTATGAAAAACGAACCTCTTTTCGAGATATTCCTGCAGGCGACGCCGGGTCTGGAAGTTGTGTTGCGTGACGAAGCCGTCGAGGCGGGATTTCGCAAGCCCAAGGCAACCGCCGGTGGCGTGCGATTCCGGGGGCGTTGGAGCGATGTCTGGCGCGCCAACCTCGTGCTGCGCGGTGCAAGCCGAGTGTTGGTGCGGATTGCTGCGTTTCAGGCTATGCATCTGACGCAACTTGAGAAACTGGCTTCAGAGCTGCCGTGGAATAGGTACCTGCGCGCGGACGTGCCGGTGCGGGTGGAGGTGACGACGCGGCGGTCGAAGATTTATCATGCGGGGGCGGCGCGGGAGCGGGTGGAGCGGGCTTTGGGGAGCCGTGGTCTTGCGCTGAGCGAAGACGCAGCGGTCTCGGTCCGTGTCAGAATTGAAGAGAACCAATGTGTCTTCTCGCTCGATACCTCGGGCGAGCTTCTGCACAAGCGCGGCTACAAGGAGGCCGTGGCCAAGGCGCCAATGCGCGAGACCCTGGCGGCGCTTTTCTTGCGCGCGGCTGGCTTTGACGGGGCGGAGCCGGTGCTTGATCCGATGTGTGGCTCTGGGACGTTCGTGATCGAGGCGGCGGAGATGGCAGCAGGGCTCGCGCCGGGGCGGGCGCGGTCCTTTGCCTTTGAGCATCTCGCGACGTTCGACGCCGATGCATGGGCAGAAATCCAAGCGGAGTTAGAGACAAAAACAGTCTCTAACAAAGGGAAAACGCGCTTTATTGGCTCTGACCGAAATGCCGGTGCGATCGATGCGGCGCGGGCCAACGCTGCGCGCGCCGGGGTCTTGGAGCAAACCAATTTCGACGTGCGCAGTGTCGGTGATCTTGAGCGGCCGGAAGGGCCTGCGGGGCTTGTCATTGTGAACCCGCCTTACGGGGCGCGGATCGGGGACAAGCGGGGATTGTTCGCGTTGCACAGCGCCTTGGGGCAGCGGTTGAAAGAGCATTTCCAAGGCTGGCGCGTGGGGATTGTCACCACCGAAGAGAGCCTGGCGCGGGCGACGGGGTTGCCGTTTGAGCCGCCCGGTCCGCCGGTTGCGCATGGCGGTCTGAAGGTGCGTCTCTACCAGACGAAACCGCTCTGAATCCAACGTCGGTATTGCGTCTGTATCGCGGTGGTGCGGATTTCGCGCACGGTTAGTGCCGGGTGCGCTGATCCCAGATGATCGTATCACCAAGGCGGGTCAGGTGATGCACGCCTTCACCCTCTGACATCTCGAGGCCGGGAGGCGTCTCGGCCGGGCGTTCCTCGAAGGCCTCGGGGGTCAGGGTGACGATCTCGCGGAATGCCATACCCTCGCCATAGTACGCGGTGCTATCTTGAACAGCGCGTAGGAGGCGTCCCTCGTGACGGAATACGCCGCCGGCGTTGCGCCCGGTGCCGCCACGGGCGGTGACGTCATGGCCCTTCTCGTTGATCGGGTGGGCGATCCAGTCGCCATTCACGGGATCGTCGCTATGGAAGATGGCGAGGTATCGATACATCCCGCCCGGGCAGGGGCTTTCGAGGGATGTCAGGAGCCAGAAGCGTCCGTCGTGTTCGAAGAGGACGCTATCGGCGGCATTCACATCCCAGAGGATGACGCGGTGGCGCTGCCATTCGGCGGGGAAATGGCTACAGCGCCAAAGCTCCAGCCGTCCGTTCTTGCCGGTTTCGGGAAGCATGTAGAGTTCTCCCTCGTGGCGGAACAGGAAGGGAAAGGAGGTGTGCACGCCGGGATCGAGCACCGGAATTGTGCGGCCCTGCGGATCAATCAATGGCAAGGCCGAGAGCGCGGCGCGGTCATCGAAATAGTTCAAGTCTTCGAAGAAGGCCCACAGGATGCCGTTCTCCTCGATGAGGAAGGGGTCGGCGTAGTAGTGCCCGAAGGGAGCCTTGATTGTCTGCGTGGGACCGTCGCCTGTCTTGTAGTGGAGGATGAATTCCTCTTTGTACATGCGCCAGAACGGATTGTGGTCGAGATGAAAATCATCGAGACGATAGAGGAACTGATCGATGCGTTTGTGCAGGCGGTAATAGGCGCGGGCGAGAAAACCGGCCCAGAGAGGGAAATCCGGTTTGAGCTTGTTTCGGGTCGAAAGCAGGCGGGTTGGGCGGCCCGAACTAATATCGACATCTTCTTCGGGCAGTACGATCTCGCCGCGACAGACCGGCCCGGCAATGAGAGCGTTCATGACGGCCTGATCGTTCATATGCCGTTCGATGCGTTGCGTCGGGCGGATGGTTTCGAGGTCGCGGGCATGGTTCGCCCAGTCCTCGACGAGCGCACGAATGCGGGGGGCTGTGGCGTCGAGCCCCACGATCCCAGTCACGCATTCACGCATGCCCCAAGTCCAGCGTGGAGCGCCAAGCCGGTCGAGCACCTCGGGATTGCAACGTTCCTGTATCGGGGCCTGTCCGCGCAAGAGATAGAGACCGTTGTCGCGCACGTGGGCGAGCATCGCATCTGGCCGGGTGAGCGGGATATTTGCGCTATCCATCCAGATCACGGGCCCTTGGGCGGCGGCGACCTCGCGCCAGATCACCTCGGGCTTCCACGCGTAATTGCCGTGATGCGGCGGGTAATGCGGCGGAAGGGTCTCGAAATCGAGGGTTTCCCAGCGCAGCCATGGGAAATGTTCGGTCAGAGAGGTGCGTTGCGCCAATGTCATGCCGAGATCGTAGACCACCCATTGCGCATCCCGCGTCCAGCCTTTGCGGTGGGCTGCGCCAAAGAGTTGGTGCAGGCAACGCGCATAGCGCGCGTCGGCGCCGGTCACGTAAAGGGGGTGGGGGTCTGTCATTCCGGTTTTCCACTCTGTCTGAGGTTACTTAACCGGGTTTTTGCCGGGTTTGCCAGTTCGTGGTTTGCCTAAGGCGCGGTGACTGTTAAAGCCCTTGTCCTGAAGCGTTCTGCCAGACCCTGAGACTTGGTTTTGGGCAAAACGCTTTTGAAAGAAGGAAGTCGGTATGAGCCTGGCCATTGGCGTTATCGTGGGGATTTGCGGGTTGGCCGTGCTCGCAGGGGGGGCATGGTATGTGCATCACCTGTTCGAGGGAGAGCGCTATGTCCGAGATCGGCTCCGTGAGCGGCGGTTGGCCGGGGCGAGCCTTGCCGAATGGGACGCGCGCTGGGCCTTGGTCGAGGACAAGGCGGATGTTGTTGTTAGCCTGACCACGATCCCGAGCCGGATTGGCGTCATAGACCACGCGCTCAAGGGGCTTCTCGACCAGAGTCGGCCGCCAAGAAAAATCGTTCTCAATGTGCCGTACCGGTCGTTGCGCGAAGATTGCGCCTATGAGGTGCCAGAACATCTTGAAGGATTGCGCGGCATCGAAATCCGGCGCTGTGAGGATATGGGCCCCGCGACCAAGGCGATCCCGACCTTGCTTGCCGAAGAGGCGGATCAGGTCGTGATGGTGGTCGACGATGACCGGATCTATCCGCGCGATGCCGTGGAGGGGATCGAGAAGGCGGCGGCGGCGCTTCCCGATTGTGCGGTTTGCTATGCGGGGTGGACCGTACCGGAAACGCTTGTGGATGCGCCGACGACGATCCGAAGCAATCTTTTCATGTTGCCGCCCGCGCCATTGCGGGGGACGCGCCTTCGTGTGCCGCGCGAGACCGACGTGCTTCTTGGGGTGTTTGGTTATGCCCTGCGGCCCCGGTTCTTCGATCTCGCGGTGTTGGCGGATTTCTCCGATATCCCGCGGGCCTGTTTCTTCGCCGACGATGTGCGCACGAGCGCGCTATGTAAGGCCCCGAAGATGGTCGTGCCGACCCGCGGTCTAAGCTTTATTCCGCGCAAGGATTGGGGGCAGTTGCAGGATACGGCGCTTGGCCACATCAACGCGGGCGATGGCAGCCTCGAAAACCGCTCGAACACCATTGCGATCCGGCACTACGCAGAGCGGTGGCGCGTCGGTGGTCCATCTCTGGCCAAGGCGCGGGAAACCCGGTAGCGTCAGCGACAAAAGACGAGGTTCATTGGTGAGCAAATCCCTATCCGATCTAGTGGCGAACAGCTCGCGCCCTGATAGCGCGCTTGAGCGGCGGCGCACGGTTCTACGCTATCTTCTCGTGACAAGTGGGGTTGTGCGGGATCCGATTATCGTTCTGACCTTTCTCAGCAGCCTGTCGCGCACGGGGTTGATGTATTCGATCAACGAAACCGCGCGCACTGCGGAGGACGGGATCAGCTATTGGGCGCTTGGAATTATCGCCTGTGCGCTGGCGATGTTGTTCTTCGGCTATGTGCTTCGGATTCGTCTCCACAAGCTCATCACGCGGGTGCGCGAGGCGACGCGAATCCGGCTTGCACGGACACTTTTGCGGGCGGATATCGATTTCCTGCAGTCGAGCCCGCACGGGCAGGTTCATAGCGCGATCACCCACGAGGTTGACCAGATGTCGGGGGCGATCGTCAACGTGGTCGAGACCGTTGAGGCGCTCGTGATCGTGATCTTTGTCGTACCTTACCTGTTCTGGATCAGCTGGACTTCGGGGATGGCGACCGTGGCGGCGATCACGGTGGGTACACTCGGCTATCTGTTCTTCGACCGTCCGGCACGTCGTAGCATGTCGATTGCGTCGGATGCGCGGGGGCGGTTCTTTGACCGAGCGCGCGATCTGTTGTCGGGATGGAAAGAACTCCGCCTGCGCAGTGCGCGGCGCAAGGCGCTTGAGGCAGAGACGATCGAAGTCATCGGCGAGGTCACGCAGCACACGATTGCAGCTGAAAAATACTATGCCGCAAGCAACGCGATCGGGCAGGCGGCGGTGGTGCTTCTTCTATGTTTCGTGGTGATCGTGATTCCGCTTTTGCCGGGTGGGGGCGTGGCAGTGATGTTCCAGGTGCTCACGGTGATCTTCCTGACGAGCGGCCCCATCGAGATGATGTTTGGCGCTTTCCCGGTTCTGAGCCGGGCGGAGCATTCCTACTATCGCATTCAAGCGGTGGAAGAGGCGCTTCTCAAGGCGCAGTCCTCTGCGCTTGATGGTCCGGTCGAGGTTCCGGACGGGTTCAAGGAAATCCGTCTCGAACAGATCGCGGCGCGGGTTGGCGAGGATGATGGTCATGGCGGAGAAGCGTTTCAGCTTGGCCCGGTCGACCTCACGTTCACCCCTGGCGAGACAGTGTTCATCTGTGGCGGCAACGGATCCGGCAAGACGACGCTTCTTGATATCATCACAGGCTTGCGGCATCCCGATAGCGGCGAGGTGCGTCTTGATGGCGTGCCGCTCGACGCGGAAAGCCGCGCGTCGTATCGTGAGCTGTTCTCTTCGGTGTTCAGCAGCTTCCATCTTTTCTCGCGGGCCTATGGTCTTAAGGCGGAAGAGCTTGACCAGTTGCAGAAGCGCGTTGGGGAGCTCAACCTCTCAGGGCGCGTGACGATCCTCGAGGACAAGTTTTCGACGCTGGCGCTTTCGGCAGGGCAGAAACGCAGGCTCGCGCTTTCAGTGGCGCTTGCCGAACGCCGCCCGATCATCGTTCTTGACGAGTTCGCCGCCGACCAAGATCCGGCGCACAGGGCGTTCTTTTATGATGTCCTGATTCCTGAGCTTTCTAAAGGTGGACAACTCGTGATCGCGATCACCCATGACGACCACCAGTTCGATAAGTGCGATCGCCTTATCAAGATGGCGGATGGGAAGGTCGAGAGCGTCACCAAACCGCGGCAGGTTGCATAAGCATGGCGCAGACGGTCACGCGACAGACCGCGCGCCTCATTGCGCTTGCCATGGTGGCGACGGGTTTCGTGATCGTGGCGGTCAATGTCCTGATTTATTGGGCACGCGCCCTCTATGCGGTCAATCATCCAGAGTATGTCGCGCTTCAGCCCGCAACGATCAGCCAGACCCTGTCAGATGCCTATATCGGGCCGTTTTTCGCGACATGGATGCTCGTCTGTGCGCCGATCCTGTTTCTTGGGGTCGCGCTTCTCGTGTGGGCGGCGTGGGTCGAGTTTCGGCGTTCGAAGCTTGGCACAGCGCCTGAGATGCGTCGCATCCAGATTCTGTCGGGGCTTGTCGTCCTACTTCAGGCGGGGGCATCCGTCGGGATGGTGATGCTGAGCCACTTCCGGTTTCCAGACAATCACGTCCTGCACATGCAGGGGTCTTATCTTTTCTTCTTTTCGCAGGCCTTTGTGATCGTGGTCGGAGAGATGCTCTCACGTGCCTATGCGAGACAGCCGGACGGGGCGAGCTTTCTCAGCGATGCCGGGGCGCGCCTGCGTCGTTGGTATGTTTGGGTGCCAATTGGTCTTGGGGTGCTGTACCTGTCGCTTTTCGTGCTCAAGGGGTATGACCTCGGCGCGATCTATGACGCGGCCTATCTCACCTATACGCTCACCGAGCCGGTGTTGCTCACGTCATTCCTTGGCTATGTTCTAACCTATCATTTTGATATGGGGCAGGCGCTTTGGGCCTATTTGCGGTCGCGGTCGAGCGCCAAGAGCATCTGAGCGGCCCGGCGGGCGCGTTGCAGTGCCGTAACATGGGCGAGGATCGCGAAGAGCGCGAGGCCGTAGACGACGATGCGATCCGAATGGGCCGAGAGGATGCCCGCGAGGACGAGCATCCCGCAGAGAAAGATCACCCGTTCCATACGTTCGAAAAAATCCGGCCAGTTGTCGTTGTTGATCGGGGTTTCGATCGCGGTGCGGGCCTTGGCGTAGCTTGTGAAAACGCTTCCGGCGAGGGCGAACATCGCCAGCGGCCAGGCGTCATGCATATAGCCGAGCGTCGCGAGCACGATCAGTTCCTGGTAGCGGTCCACCATCGCATCGAAATAGCCGCCCCGGCGCGAGCGCATGTCACGGCGGCGGGCCACGGCCCCATCGAGGGCATCAAAGACGAAGGCGAGCGCGAGCGTCAGGCCATAGACCACGGGCATCGTGTGCCAAAGGTAGAGGCCGGAGACGAGGGTCACGAGGACCAGACCCGCGAAGGTGACCTGGTTCGGGGTCATGCGGGCACGCACGAGGGGCGTCGCCATCGCTTCCCAAAGCGGGTCGATCTTGGATTTGATGAGGCCGTCGATCATGGCGGGGCTTTCTACGGATAGCTCTTGAGGATGTGGCGGCGAATTTTCTCGAGGCGCGCATTGCGGGCGGCGAGGGCTTCGACACGGGCCGGATCGGGGGCGAAGACGCCGGTGGTCCGTGTGCGCAGGGTTGCTGCCGCGTCGCGCGCCGAGGCGGCCCAGCCGAGGGTTTTCGCCGCAAGGGTCGCCGTGCCAAGGACACCGGCGTGCCGGGCTTCGCCGACCCAGACCTCGCGGTTGAGCGCATCGGCAACCGTTTGGGCAAAGGCGGCGTTGGCCGCGACGCCACCGACCATCGAGATAGGGCCGTCCTTATGGATCGCGCGTTCGCGCATCAGTTTGCCATAGGACCAGCGCAGGTTCAGTGCGACCCCTTCGAGGGCGGCGCGGCGCAGGGCGCAGGCATCATGGTGCAGCGCAAGCCCATGGAACACGCCGCGGATCGCGTCATTGTCGACGGGCACGCGTTCGCCCGCGAGCCATGGCAGGAAGAACGGGTCGTCCTCTTGTGGCGCTCCCATGTTGTCAAAAGCGCCTTTGAGGGCTTCGCCTTCGGTTTCTCCACCGCTCACACGGACCGCCCATTCGAGGGCCGATCCGGCGTTCTCTTGCGAGGCGATGAGGAGCGGGCGGTAGGCGAGGCTCGAGGTCAGGGTGGCGTAGGAAGACGCGACCGAGAGCACGCGGCCCGGCATGAAGCCAGCGATCCAGCAACTTGTCGCGGCGGCGATATGGAGCGCGCCATCTGCGACCTGTCCAGACCCGAGGGCGGCGGCCGTCACGTCGGATGTGCCGCCAAGGACGAGGGTATCGGGGGCAAGGCCGAGGTCTTCGGCGGCTTGTTTGGTCAGGGGGCCGAGCACCTCTTCGCCATCGACCATCTCGGGCATCCGGTCGAGCGCGATACCGGTCATGGCAGAGAGCGCGGGGGACCAGCCTTCTTGGCCTGGGCGGGTGTCCATAAGCCATGTGAGGTTGGCGCTTTCGGGGCATGTGGTAAAGCGGCCCGTGGCGCGGTGCAGGAGCCAATCTTTGACGTCGAGGATCCAGCGCGTCTGGCGGTAGATCTCGGGCTCTTGCGACTTGATCCAGAGGATCTTGGCCGTGGGGTCCATGCCGTTGCGCGCGGGCGCGCCGTTGGCGATGCGGAGCCAGCGGGCGAGCTTGTCGATGCGGTAGCCATGCGCCGAGGGGAAACCACCGATCATGGCGCGTCCGGTTTCGGCAGCGCGTTTGTCGAGCCACGTCAGGCAGGGGCGTAGCGGGGTGCCTTGTTCGTCGGTGCAGATGACGCCGCAAAGCTGGCTAGAGAAGACGAGCGCAGCGGCACGGTCGCGCAACGCAGGCACCTCGTCGCGCAGGGTTGCCAAGGCGCGGGCGAGGGCGTCCCACCAATCGGGGGGGCTTTGTTCGGCGATGCCACCGGTCGCAAGCGAAAGCGGGTAGGTTTCTGTGGCGCGGGCGAGGAGCCGAAGATCGTCATCAACAACCCCGACCTTGACGCCGGATGTGCCGAAATCGGCGGAAATCACGAGATCGCCCTTCGGCACGGGAGAAATCCTTTCAGTCTTATCTTGCGCGCAAGCTTGCATGGAACCGGGCCTCAGGCAAGCGCTGCGCGGTAGAGTGAGAGGTAGTCGGGCCCCAGCGCCGACACATCGAACTCGGCGGCGCGGGTGGCGCACCAATCGCGCAGGCGGGTGTGTTCGACCGGATCAGAGGCGAGAGCGATGATGCGTTCGGCCAAAGCCGAGGCGTTGCCGGGCGGCGCAAGAAGTGCCGTGCCTTCGCCGCTGAGAACGGAGGCATAACCGGCGTTTTGAGCTGCAATAGGGACTGTTCCGGCGGACATGGCTTCGATCAGGACGAGGCCAAAGCTCTCGCCGCCGCGGGCCGGGGCGACGAACAGGTCAGCGCCGGCGATCAAGGCGCGCGCGGCGGTGGCATCGGGTGGCGGCAGGAAGCGGATCGAGGGAAAGGGCGCGGCGCGGTTGCGCAGATCGGCCTCGAGTGCGCCACTCCCCGCGATTGTGAGCGTTGCGCCGGGGAGGGCGGCGGCCACTTCCGGCCAGGCCTCGAGAAGCACTTGCACGCCTTTGCGCTCTTCGAGGCGCCCCATATAGACGATCTGCGGTGCATCACGCCGCAGAGGCATGTCGCGCTTTGCGGCGCGCCAATCGGAGAGATCGATCGTGGGCGGCAGGATCAACGGAAGGGGGGCTGCGCCGCGCCGTTGCCATTGGTCCAGCGGTGCACGGGAGGGCACGACAACCCGAGACACACGGGCGTTGAAATAGTCACCGGCCTTGCCGAGCGCCCAGGTCAAGGGATCGAACCCACCTTCGGGCAGCGTTGCGTGAAAGGTCGCCACGGTGGGAAGGTTGAGCGCGCGCCAGACCTGCCATGGCAGGAGCGGCGTCCAAGGTGTGTGGAGGTGCACCACATCGGCGCCCCAGTCCTGCAAGGTCTCGACCGCAGCGGAGATTTCCGCGCGGGTTGCCCGGGTCAGCTCAAAACGGGTGCCGTGCACGGAGATATTGCGCACACGCCCAAGCGTGAGCACATCCGGCGCGGCATCCCCTTCGCCGGGCGGGGCCACAATGCGGACTTCGTGGCCCGCGGCCCCACACCAGCCTGCAAGCGCACGGATATGGGATTGCACGCCGCCGGGGCGGGTCATGGCATAGGGTGTGATATGGACGATTTTCATGCGCGCCGCGAGAGCCCCAACTTGCGAATGAAATAGCCTTACCATAGGGTTAACCCTGTATTCGAGGGCTTTCGGAAGGGCTTCTTAAAATGAGCGAAGTGAGCGCGCTGATCGTAGCGGCAGGGCGAGGTATCCGCATGGGATCGCGCGGGGAAATGACACCGAAAGGTCTTTTGGAGATTGACGGCACGGCGCTTGTTGCGCGCTCGGTTGCTCTTCTCAAGAAAAGTGGGGTCAAGCGGGTGCGGATCGTGACCGGCCATCTTGCCGAGCAATATGAGGCGGCCTTTGGCGATATGGAGGGCGTTGACCTTGTTCATAACCCTGCGTTTGCGACGACAGGCAGCGGGCTTTCGATGATGACCGGGCTTGCAGAGATGGCGGGGCCGGTCCTCCTTTTGGAGTCCGATCTCGTCTATGAGGCAGCGGCGCTTGGCTCTTTGCATCAGGGCGAGTCGTGTATCCTTGTGTCGGGCGAGTCCAATGCGGGCGATGAGGTCTATATCTGGACGCGAGAAGGGGCCGATGGCGGACCTGTCTTTGACATGATGTCGAAGAATATCGCGGCAGTGGAGGCACAGCACTTTGGCGAACTGGTCGGAATCAGCCGGTTTACGGCCGAAGATACGGAGCGACTCAAGGCGGCGGCGGAGACAGTCCTAGAGCAAGATCCCAAGGCGGACTACGAGGAGACCGTGATCCACATGGCAAGAACGCAGGATATCGCCTGTCGCAAGATCGAGGATCTGGCATGGAGCGAGATCGATAGCGAGATCATGTATGCCCATGCTCTCAAAGAGGTTTGGCCAAAGATCGTTGCGCGGGACGGCGCGCGATAAGGCGAAGACCCGCCGTTTTGTGACCCGAAAAGCACAACATGTCGCAGTGCCATTGAGCCGGGGCAGGCGGAATGCTATCTTGAAAACATGCCCGGCACCGGGGCGGATCGGTGCGCTATAAGGAGGGCAGATCTCTGTCTCTGAATTCTGACGTGGCTCCAGCCGCTGATACCGGGCCCGACATAGCGGGCGCCACCGAGGGTGCGACCAGCGACGCTTTGCTCGCGCGTATCCTCACCTCACTCGACGACGACAAGGCCGAAGATATCGTGCAGATTGATCTGCGCGGCAAATCGGCCATGGCGGATTACATGGTAATCTGCTCTGGCCGCTCTACGCGGCAGGTCGCGGCGATTTCGGAAAAGCTTATTGATCGGATCAAGTCCGAGTTCGGGCGGCTTTCCAAGGTCGAGGGTAAGGAAACCGGCGATTGGGTGCTGATCGACACGGGGGACGTGATTGTTCACGTTTTCCGGCCAGAAGTGCGCGAGTTCTACCAGATCGAAAAGATGTGGCTACCGGGCGGCACCGCCTGATCCACGTCGAAAGGTAAGACATGGCGCTTGGCGTGCATATTTGCGCGGTGGGTCGGCTACGGTCCGGTCCGGAGCGTGATCTCCTTGATGACTACCTCAAACGGTTCGACCGCACAGGGCGGGGCCTCGGCCTTGGCCCTGCGACGGTGCATGAGGTCGAAGACAAGAAGGGCGGCGGCATGAGCGCCGAGGCGCCTCTTTTGGAGGGGGTGATCCCCAAGGGCGCGGTGATCTGTGCCCTTGATGAGCGCGGCAAGCTCATGTCCTCGCCCGAGTTTGCCGACATGCTTGCCGGATGGCGGGATATGGGGCGCGGCGACGTGGCCTTTGTGATTGGCGGTGCGGATGGGATTGATCCGGGCCTACGGGCACAGGCGGATGCCAAGCTCTCGTTTGGCAAGATGGTTTGGCCGCATATGCTTGTGCGGGTGATGCTTGGCGAACAGCTTTACCGCGCGGCGTCGATTCTCGCGGGCGCGCCGTACCACCGGGTCTGAGGGGCCAGCCCCTCTTGGGCCTTTGGCCCAATTCACCCCGGGATATTTCCAGCAAGAGGAAGGGTTTGCAGGTCTGCGCGCGGCGTGGTGCCTCGTTTGGGCTTGCCTGATGGTGGAATTGGTTATATTTCCTTACCAATCCTAAGAGAGCGGAGCCCGCCATGCAGATGCCAGCCCCCAATCAGGCCATTCTTGCCCGCAAAGAGCGGATCGTCGCGCGGCTGCGTGGTGTTCTTCCCAGCGATGCAGTGATCGACGACGAGGCCGAGACGCGCGCCTATGAGTGCGATGCGCTGACGGCGTATCGGTGCCCGCCTCTCGCGGCGGTTCTTCCTGCAACAACCGAAGAGGTCGCGGCGGTGTTGAAGATTTGCCACGAAGAGGGCGTGCCAGTCGTGCCGCGCGGGGCGGGGACATCGCTTGCCGGAGGGGCGATGCCAACGGCGGATTCGATCATCCTTGGGGTGGCGCGGATGAACGAGGTTCTTGAGACCGACTATGAAAACCGATTCATCCGGGTGCAAACCGGGCGCACGAACCTCAGCGTGTCGGGCGCGGTGGAGGAAGACGGGTTCTTCTATGCGCCCGACCCGTCCTCGCAGCTTGCCTGCGCCATCGCGGGCAATATCGCGATGAATTCTGGCGGCGCGCATTGCCTGAAATATGGGGTGACGACAAATAACCTTCTCGGTGTCACGATGGTGATGATGGATGGTGAGATCGTGGAGATCGGCGGCGCACATCTTGATGCAGGTGGCCTTGATCTTCTCGGGTTGATCTGTGGCTCCGAGGGGCAATTGGGCGTGGTGACGGAAGCGACGCTGCGCATCTTGCGCAAGCCCGAGGGTGCGCGACCTGTGCTTATGGGGTTTGATAGCAACGAAGTCGCCGGGGAATGCGTGAGCGACATTATCAAGGCAGGTATCCTGCCGGTCGCGATCGAGTTCATGGATCGGCCTTGTATCCGGGCGACGGAGGCGTTTGCCGGGGCGGGCTATCCCGATTGCGAGGCGCTCCTGATCGTGGAAGTCGAGGGCAGCGAGGAAGAGATCGACGCCCAGCTCGCGCGGATCATGGCGATCGCGCGGAAGCATAACCCGGTCGAACTCCGTGAGAGTGGTAGCCCTGAAGAAAGCGCGAAGATCTGGCTTGGGCGCAAATCGGCCTTCGGGGCGATGGGGCAGATCAACGATTACATGTGCCTCGATGGCACGATCCCTGTTTCGCAGCTTCCGTATGTGCTGCGACGGATCGGGGAGATGTCGAAAGAGTACGGGCTCGACGTGGGCAACGTGTTCCATGCGGGGGACGGCAACATGCACCCGCTGATCCTCTTTGATGCCAACAAGCCGGGTGATCTTGAGCGGTGCGAGGCGTTCGGGGCGGATATCCTGAAGCTTTGTGTCGAAGTTGGTGGCTGCCTGACGGGAGAGCACGGGGTCGGGATCGAAAAGCGCGATCTGATGGTGGATCAGTATGCGCCGGAGGACCTTGAGATACAGATGGCGGTCAAGGACGTGTTTGACCCTAGCTGGCTCCTGAACCCGGCAAAGGTCTTTCCGCTCGCGGCGAGCGAAGCCCGGCGGATGGCAGCGGAATAGGGGGCTTTGCCCCCGGCCTTGCGGCCTCCCCCAGAGTATTTTTCCAGAGAAGAAGCCTATGACACCTGAGACTGAAGCGGCACTGGCCGAGATCGTGAAAAGCGCGGAGGGGCCGTTGCGGATTGTCGGCGGTGGCACGCGGGATATTGGCGCGCCGGTCGTGGGCGAGGCGCTCTCGACGGCGGGGTTGAGTGGCGTGACGCTCTATGAGCCGGGCGCGCTCACGCTTGTGGCGCAGGCGGGGACGCCTGTGGCCGAGATTGAAGCGGTGCTTGCGGCGGAAGGCCAGCGCCTTGCGTTTGAGCCGATGGATCACCGTGCGCTTCTTGGCACCGACGGGACGCCGACGATTGGCGGGGTCGTGGCGGCGAATGTTTCGGGGCCGCGGCGAATCCAAGTTGGGGCGTGCCGGGATTCCCTTTTGGGTGTGCGGTTTGTCGATGGCATGGGGTGCGTGCTCAAGAACGGCGGGCGCGTGATGAAGAATGTGACGGGCTATGACCTTGTGAAGCTCATGGCCGGGTCGTGGGGAACGCTTGGCGTGTTGAGCGAAGTATCTTTGAAGGTTCAGGCGGTGCCGGAGGCGGAGGCGACGCTTGTGGGGCGCGGGATGGAGGCCGGGGCGGCGGTCAAGGTGCTCTCTGCTGCGCTTGGGTCGCCTTATGATGTCAGCGGTGCGGCGGTCTCCGGCGATGCGGCATTGGTGCGGCTTGAGGGGCTTGGGGATTCTGTTTCCTACCGGGTGAAACGCCTCTTGGATGCCGCGTGCGCAGGCTGGGAGGTTGTTGAGGGCGAGGCAAGCGCGGCGCTTTGGCGGGATGTTCGCGATGTGACGTCCTTTGCCGGACGCGCAGGCACGGTCTGGCGCGTTTCGGTGAAGCCATCAGACGGCCCGGCGCTTGTCGCGGCGCTTGGCGGGCCGGAGGCAATCCTTGATTGGGGGGGTGGCCTTGTCTGGCTCTTGGTCGAAGAGGATGCGGCGGCACGGGTGCGGGCAGAGGTCGCGCGGCTTGGCGGTCATGCGACGCTTGTACGGGCGCCGGATGCGATCCGCGCGACGATCCCAGCATTTCAGCCGGAGGCGGCACCACTTGCGGCGATCAGTCGGGGCCTGCGCGAGAAGTTTGATCCGCGCGGCATTCTTAATCCGGGATTGATGGGGTAGGCACATGCAGACGCATTTCACCGAAGACCAGTTGAAAGACCCCGGTATCCAGCGGGCGAATGAAATCTTGCGCGCCTGTGTGCACTGCGGGTTCTGCACGGCGACCTGCCCGACCTATCAGGTTCTTGGCGACGAGTTGGATAGCCCGCGGGGGCGCATCTACCAGATCAAGGATATGCTCGAGAACGAGCGAGTGCCGGACGAAAAGACCGTCTTGCATGTGGATCGGTGTCTGTCTTGCCTTGCCTGTATGACGACCTGTCCCTCGGGCGTGCATTACATGCATCTTGTCGATCATGCGCGGGAGTACATCGAGACCAATTACAAGCGGCCTTTCATGGATCGGGCCTTGCGTTGGGTTCTGGCGCGCATATTGCCTTATCCGACGCGGTTCCGGCTTGCGCTACTCGGGGCGAAAATCGGGCGGCCGTTCGCTTTCCTGATGCCGGATGCGCGGTTGCGTGCGATGCTTGAGATGGCGCCGAAGTCGATCCCGCCAGTGAGCCGCAATGACGACCCACAAAGCTTTGCGCCGGACACGCCAAAGAAAATGCGGGTGGCCTTGATGACGGGCTGTGCGCAGAAGGCGCTCAATACCGATATCAACGATGCCACGATCCGCCTTTTGAGGCGGCTTGGTTGCGAGGTCGTTGTTGCCGAGGGGGCGGGGTGTTGTGGGGCGCTCACACATCACATGGGCAAGGCGAAGGAAAGCCATGCCACGGCGGCGAAGAATATTCGCGCCTGGGCACGAGAGATGGATGGCGAGGGGCTTGATGCGATTGTCATCAATACCTCGGGCTGTGGCACGACGGTCAAGGACTATGGGCATATGTTCCGCAACGAGGCGCTTGCGGAGGATGCCAAGCGGGTCAGCGACATCGCGATGGACGTCTCAGAGGTCTTGATGAAGCTCGACCTGCCGGAAGGAGCGGACAAGGAGACGGTTGTCGCCTATCACGCGGCCTGTTCGTTGCAGCATGGACAGCAGATCAAGACCTATCCCAAGGATCTCTTGAAACGCGCCGGGTTTACCGTTGTGGAGCCGGCAGATAGCCATCTCTGCTGTGGGTCGGCGGGGACATATAACCTCATGCAGCCGGAAATCTCGGGTAAGCTCAAGGCGCGCAAAGTGCGCACGCTCGAGGCTAAGAAACCGGATATCATCGCGGCGGGGAATATCGGATGTATGGTACAGATCGGATCCGGTACGGAGATTCCCATTGTCCATACGGTTGAACTTCTCGACTGGGCGACGGGCGGGCCTCAACCTGCGGCGCTCACTGAGCCGGGCAAACGCGCCCCACAGGTGCCGATCCTGCGGTAGTCGCGATCCTGCCCCAGTTTCGCCTTTTCGGTTCGGTATCAAGGGGCGACACATGATGGGGAGCCAAATGCGGCAGGTCGGATTATTGCTTGTGCTTATGCTTGGCATCGCGCGGGGCGCGGTGGCGGGGGATTCCGCAGTGTCGCGGCTTGAGAGCGGCGATGCGGTGCGCGGATGGGAGGCTGTCGGGCGGCTCGAGATTGGCGGCAAGGGGTTCTGCACAGGGGCGCTTATTGCGCCGGATCTTGTTCTGACGGCGGCGCATTGTCTTTTTGACAAGGTGAGCCGGAAACGGATCGGGGCCGGGAAGATCGAGTTCCGCGCCGGATGGCGCAACGGGCGCGCGGCGGCCTATCGTTCGGTTCGGCAGGCGGTTGTGCATCCTGAATATCGCTATGATGACGAGAAAAGCGCCCGGCAAGTGGGGCGCGATCTTGCGCTTCTGCGGCTGCACCATCCGGTGCGCAATCCCAAGATGCAGCCCTTTGAGGTTGGTCCGGCAATGCGGCCTGGCGCTAAGGTTGGCGTTGTGTCCTACGCGCGCGACCGGGACGACGTGCCCGCGCTTCAGGAGAGCTGCGAAGTGATCGGGCGGCA
This sequence comes from Shimia aestuarii, assembly GCF_022814865.1. Classification (GTDB taxonomy): domain Bacteria; phylum Pseudomonadota; class Alphaproteobacteria; order Rhodobacterales; family Rhodobacteraceae; genus Shimia; species Shimia aestuarii_A. The sequence continues at coordinate 53,892 of NZ_JAKVRD010000012.1, forward strand.
ACAGGGGGTCTATGCCACGAGTTGTCGCGTTGATTTCGGAAGCAGCGGCGCGCCAGTGTTCAGCTTTGAGGGCGGTACGCCGAAGCTTATCTCTGTGATCTCGGCCAAGAGCCGGCTTGGCGCGCGGGATGTGGCGCTTGGCGTGGCGCTGGATCGACGTCTGCAGCGGCTCATCGCGGCGCTCGATGCCGAGGGCGACCGGGGTGCGACCGGGGCAAAATTCCTGAGGCCATGAGGATATGGTTTGTCATAGGTGCGGCGTGTGTCGCGGCGATGCCCGCGTTTGGGGAGGAAGGTTTGCGCGCGCTGCGTAGCCGAGGTGAGTTGATCGGCTGGGAGGCCGTGGGCCGCGTGGCGCTTGCGGGGAAGGGTTATTGCACCGGGGTGCTCATTTCGAGCGAACTTGTTCTGACGGCGGCGCATTGTGTCTATGACGAAGAGGGACAGGCGATCCCGCCGGAGCGCATCCGGTTCGAGGCGGGCTATGTGTCGGGGTCTGCTCTTGCCGAGAGGAAAGTGGACCGGGTCGTTGCAGAAGAGGGGTTCGTGCCTAGCCGGGATGGGCGGATCGCGACCGCAATGATGCGGCACGACATTGCGCTTCTAAGGCTCGCCTTTCCGATCACGATCAGTGAGGCGAATCCTTTTGCGCTCTATGATGAACCCCAGGCGGGGGACCGCGTTTCAGTTCTCAGCTATGGCAAGGGACGCAGCGAGCATCTTTCCTGGCAGCGCGACTGCGCGATCCTTGAGCGGGGACGCGGTTTGATGAGCTTTGACTGCGATGTCACGTTCGGATCGTCTGGGGCGCCGGTCTTCGCGCGCTATGGGAACCGGGTGCGAATCCTGTCGCTCGTGTCGGCCATGGGGCGCGATAGGGAAGGGCGCAAAGTAGGCTATGGGATGGAACTCCCCCAGATCGTGGCCCGGCTCAAGGCGCGGATGCGCGGGCAGGGGCTTGCTACGGTGAAGGGCACAGACGGCGCGCGACGGGTCATGGTGGGCGGTGCGCGCAAGGCCTCGGGGGCAAAGTTTCTTCGGGTCGATTGATCCCTTGAAAAGCCGCCTCGGTGCACACATCTCTTGGGAAGCGGGACGCCTAGACAGGGTTCCGTGTCACCAAACGCCTGTCCCGATGGGAAGGCCAAACCATAGTTGTCGCTCAAAGGAGGATGACACATGCGTCACTTTGATTTCGCACCGCTTTACCGCTCGTCGGTCGGTTTCGACCAGCTTGCCAGCCTGATGGATCGTGCCCTGTCGACCGAGGCAGGACAGCCGAGCTACCCCCCCTATAACATCGAGAAAACCGCTGAAGATGCCTATCGCATCTCGATTGCCGTTGCCGGGTTCGGCGCGGATGACCTTGGCATCGAAGTCAAGGAAAACGCGCTTGTCGTGACCGCGCGCAAGGCGGAAGAGGATGATGCCAGAACCTATCTTCATCGCGGTATCGCCACCCGCGCATTTGAGCGCCGGTTCCATCTTGCAGACCATGTGCGCGTGATTGGTGCGCGCCATGAGGATGGGATGCTTCATATCGACCTCGAGCGCGAGATTCCCGAAGCGCTCAAGCCGCGCCGCATTGCGATTGCGAACGGCAAGGAGGTCGAGAAGGACGTGGTTGACGCGAAAGCCGTCAACTAAGCCTGCATCCGGTTTTCCAATTCCCGGACGAGACCCCCGGTTGCGCCGCAGCCGGGGGTTTTTTGTCGGAGCGCGCGTGCCGCGCGCGCAGGTTTCGCACGCCCCTTTCAGGGCGTGCAGTTGCGAGGCTCTGCCTCGCGCTCCGGAGTATTTATACAAAGGTGAAGATCAATCGCGGTCCGCGAGGCTTTGGGCGAGGCGCATCAGGCGCACGGCCTCGGTGCGATAGCCGAAAGGATCGTCGCCACGATGTTCTGTGGCGAGCGCGATGGCCTCGTCCCAGCCCCAGTCGCCAAGATAGCGCGCATCGGTCAGAAGCTGGCCGAACCCGGCGATGGCGGCAGCGAACTGTGCGTCTGTGTCGTCTTTGAGATCAGCGGTGATCGGTGTTTCGATCAGCTGGCTCGTGGATGCGCCGGGGGCTTTGTAGCGCAGTTTGAGGAACCCCAGTTCATCGGAAACCGAGGATTCGGGAGCCGTGCCATAGCGCAGCGGATCGGTTTGCCGCGCCGGGGAGCCAGTTGGGGTCAGTTCGTAGAGCGCGGTCACGGCATGGCCCGCGCCGATTTCGCCCGCATCGACCTTGTCGTTGTTGAAGTCTTCGCGGTTCAATTGGCGTGTCTCGTAGCCGATCAGACGGTACTCGGCGATGGTTGCGGGGTTGAACTCTACCTGAATTTTCACGTCGTCGGCGATGGGGAAGAGCGTGCCTGTGAGTTGGTCGACAAGAACTTTGCGGGCTTCGTGCAGTGTATCGATATAGGCGGCCTGTCCGTTACCTGTCTGGGCGAGGGCCTGCATCGTGGCGTCATCGAGATTGCCGCGCCCGAAGCCGAGGACGGAGAGGTAGGTGCCGCTCTCGCGTTTCTTGGCGATGTAGTCTTTGAGGGCGTCCGGGTCGGAGAGGCCGACATTGAAATCACCATCGGTGGCGAGGATCACGCGGGAGATCTCTTCGCCGTCTTGCATCGCTTCGGCAGTGGCATAGGCCTGCTGCAGTCCGGCCTGTCCGGCGGTGGAGCCGCCAGCCGTCAGCCGGTCGAGCGCGGCGAGGATCGTGGTGCGGTCGCTGGCAGGTGTCGGATCGAGGACACGTCCGGCAGAGCCTGCGTAGGTCACAATGGCGACGCTATCCTCGGGGCGCAGTTCGGAGAGCATCAGTGAGAAGCTCTGTTTCAGGAGGGGTAGTTTGTTGGCCGCGTCCATTGACCCGGAGGTGTCGATGAGGAAGACGAGGTTCAGGGGCGGGCGCGCGGCGATGTCCGGCAGGCGCCCCTGAAGCGCGATGCGCAGGAGACGGGTATCCGGGTTCCACGGGGTCACCATCGTAGCGAGATGCGTTGCGAAGGGGGTGTCGCCGGCGGGTGCGGCGTAGTCATAGGGGAAATAGTTCACCATTTCCTCGATCCGCACCGCGTCTTTCGGCGGCAACGTGCCGGTCTCAAGCGAGTTGCGCAGGACCGCGTAAGAGGCGGTGTCGACATCGACCGAGAAGGTCGAGACGGGGCTTTCCGCCGTGACCTTGAGCGGGTTCGGATCGGTCTCTGGGTAGGCTTCGGAATCGGAGAGCGGCGGCATCGGGCGGATTTCGGGCGCGCTGAGGCCAGTGGCAAAGCGTTGCGGCGCGGATTTTGCCATGGGGGCGATGGAGGGCTCGACAAGGGGCGCTTCCATTTCCTCGATAGCGACGGCGTCGTCTTTGGCCGTGTCGCGCAGTTTGAGCGGGGCGGGGGGCTCTTGCAGGACGGGCAGGACAAGCACAAGGCCAACCGCGGCAAGAGCCGTGGAGGCGGCGAGGGCACCTTTGGCGGGAATGGATTTCAACATGGTCATTACTCCTCTGAACAGGCCCGGTTTGCGGGCATCAGAGGTAGGACGTGCGTCATCCGCCGATCCTTGGAGGCGGTCGAAATTTTCTTGGGCAAGGGCGATGTTTTCGGCGCGTTTCCTGGCGTCGGGGGAAGGCGTTGCGGCGCGCATCGCGTGTTTCAGGTCGTTGAAGTCGAGGTCGTCGCTCATGCGGTGTCCTCCTTTTCTTTCAGGGCGCGCAGGTGTTTGCGGGCTTGCGAGAGGCGCCAGCTTACGGTGCCTTCGGAGATGTTGAGAACCTCGGCAGCCTCAGCATGGGTCAGGTCATCAAGGATCAGGGCGAGCGTGTCGCGCAGGTCGGGAGACAGGGCGCGCATCGCTTCGGTGAGCCAGTCGATCCGGGCGTCGGTTTCAGCGTTGGCGGCTTGCCGGGCGATCTCCCAGTCGCCCCATCCTTCAGCGGCGCGGCTATGGGCTTCTTGGCGTCGGCGACGATCATGGGCGGCGTTGAGCACGACGCGGTAAAGCCATGTCGTAAACCGTGCGCGCGCTTCGAAGCGCAGGAGTTTTGACGGTAGCGCTGCGCAGATGTCCTGGGTTAGGTCTTCGGCTTCGGTGCGCCCTCCGGTGAGGCGAAACGCGAACGCGAAGACACGATCGTAGTGGCGTTCCAGAAGATCCGAGAACGCCGCTTTGTCACCATGTGCCGCCGCTTCGGCGAGGGCTTCGTCGGAGAGGTTCATAAGCATCACATTGAGTATGACGCATGGCGCAGGTCAATCCTTGGAAAGAATCTCAAAAGCTGAAGAACAGCTTTTCGGCTTTCTTCTTGGTAGATTGCGGTTTCCCGATCTAGTCTTGGCGCTAACTTATTGAGAAATTTCTTTCTGAAGGACGCATTTCCATGGTGGAGCATGAGTATCTGGAGCAGTTCGGGCTGCATATCGTGCGGGCGCGTGACCCCTTCACCCTTGAGCAGCTCTTTCGTCTCATCGTTGAAGAGTATGGCGCGGAAGAGGCCAAGGGGATCGGCCGTCCAGTGCTCTTCGATCTGCGGGAGGTGGATGTCAGCCAGATTTCCTCTGCAGATATCCGGCGCCACATGATGAAGAAGTCCGTTCTCGATGAGAGCGTGACGCACGTGACTGTGGCGTATCTTGTTGAGGGGCTTTCGTCGCAGGCGGCGGTGCGTATGGCCAACACCTACTCTGAGCTTTCGGGGCTGTCGGGGGAAACGCAGAGCCTTGTGACCGAAGACCTTGGGGTGGCGGTCGATTTTCTTGCTGAGGCCGTTGGGCTTAGTCAGGCGGAGACGGCCTTGTTAGAGACACATCTTGCGCCGATGGCGGTTGCTTTGTTTCCCCGCGGATCTGCCTAAGGCCGGCCCGCGGGGAGAAGGTTCGCACGCGCGGGATTAGACCGACATGCAGATGTATTTCATCTCGAGGAACTCATCGATGCCGTGATGGCTTCCTTCACGGCCGAGGCCGGATTGCTTGACGCCGCCGAAGGGGGCGACCTCGGTCGAGATGATCCCGGTGTTGACGCCAACGATCCCGTATTCCAGCGCTTCGGCGACTTTGTAGACGCGGCTCAGGTCGCTTGCGTAGAAATAGGAGGCAAGGCCGAAGATCGTATCGTTGGCCATGGCGATGACATCGTCCTCGTCTTCGAATTTGAAGAGCGGGGCGAGGGGGCCGAAGGTCTCGTCCGTGGCAAAGGCCATCTCGGTCGTGGCTCCGGTGACGATGGTCGGCTGGAAGAAGGTGCCGCCAAGTTCCGACGGGTTGCCGCCGAGGATCACCTCGCCGCCCTTGGACTGGGCGTCGGCAATATGCTCACGAACCTTTTCAACGGCGTCTTCGTTGATGAGCGGGCCAAAGGCGGTGTCTTGTTCGAGGCCATCGCCGACCTTCATCGCGGCCACGCGTGCCTTGAGTTTCTCGGCGAAGGCGTCATAGACGCCGGCCTGCACGTAGATGCGGTTGGCACAGACGCAGGTCTGGCCGTTGTTGCGGAATTTACACATGATCGCGCCTTCGACGGCATCGTCGAGGTTGGCATCATCAAAGACGATGAAGGGCGCGTTGCCACCAAGCTCCATCGAGCATTTCATCACGCTATCCGCGGCCTGACGCAGGAGGATGCGGCCAACTTCGGTCGAGCCGGTAAAGGTCAGTTTGCGCACCGCGTCGTTTTCACAGAACTCCTTGCCGATCTCGCTCGCACGCGAGGAGGGCACGATGTTGAGAACGCCCGCCGGGATGCCCGCGCGTTCGGCAAGCACGCCAAGGACAATGGCCGAGAGCGGGGTTTCGGCGGCGGGGCGGGCAACCATGGCACAGCCAGCGGCGAGGGCCGGGCCGGCCTTGCGGGTGATCATCGCATTGGGGAAGTTCCACGGTGTGATCGAGGCGGCGACGCCGATTGGTTGTTTGATGACCGTGATGCGCTTGTCGCGCTGGTGGCCCGGGATGGTTTCACCGTAGATGCGTTTGGCCTCTTCTGCGAAGAATTCGATGAAGGAGGCGCCATAAGCGATCTCGCCCGCAGCTTCTGCGAGCGGCTTGCCCATTTCGGCCGTAAGGATCGTCGCGAGGTCGGCTTGATTTTCCATCATCAGGTCAAACCACTTCCGAAGAACGGCGGCGCGTTCCTTACCGGTCCACTTGGCCCAGTCCTTTTGAGCGGCGTTGGCCTTGGCGATGGCATTGGCCACCTGTGCGCGGTCAAGATCGGCCACATTGGCGATAACATCGCCGCGGGCAGGGTTGGTGACCTCGAAAGTCCCGTTTGCACCATCGACCCATTCACCGCCGATATAGGCGCGGGTCTCAAGAAGGGTTGGGTCTTTCAGAAGTGATTTCAGATCAGTGACGGTATCTAGCATGGCTCGCTCCCCTTTTGCGTTGGCAGATGAAAACCACTTGGCGGTGGTCTTGTCCAGCCGAGGGTATGAGTCCAGTATGAGTTAATTTTCGGACCAAGGATATGCGAATGACCCTCGACGACGCCTATGCCAACGCGGCCTACATACCGGATGCGGCGCGATTTCCAGACTTGTGGCAAGCTGAAGCCGACGCGTTTCGCAAGGCGACGCGAAGCGAAATCGCGATTGCCTATGGTCCGGGCGAACGGCATGTGATGGATCTTTTCCTGCCTGAGAGCACGCCGAAGGGGCTCGTGGTGTTTGTGCATGGGGGCTATTGGCTGCGGTTTGACCGGAGTTATTGGTCGCATTTGGCGGCGGGCGCAGTGGCGAAGGGATGGGCCGTTGCGATGCCATCCTATGATCTTTGCCCGAGCGTCGGCATTCCCGATATCACGGCACAAATTGCGCAGGCCGTCACGCTGGCGGCAGAGCGTGTGGATGGGCCGATCTGTTTGGCCGGGCATTCGGCGGGCGGGCATCTCGTGGCACGAATGGCAATGCCGGGCGTGTTGCCAGAGGCGGTTGCCGGGAGGTTGCGCCATGTGATGCCGATCTCGCCGGTCGCGGACCTTCGTCCGCTCATGCAGACGTCGATGAACGCGGACCTCGGGATCACAGAAGATATCGCCGCCGTGGAAAGCCCTGTGCTAGGGGCGCCCCTGCCGGATGTGGCTGTGACGGTTTGGGTCGGTGGGGATGAGCGCCCTGCTTTCCTTGATCAGGCGCGCTGGCTTGCGGAGGCGTGGGGCTGCGGCCATGTTGTCACCGAGGGAGAGCATCATTTCAACGTGATCGCGCCATTGGCCGATGCGCAGAGCGAGATGGTGGCATGCTTGTTGGCGGAGGACGCAACATCATGACATGGGATTTCATCATTGTCGGCGCGGGCAGTGCCGGGTGTGTCGTGGCCAATCGCCTGAGCAAGGCGGGGCATAAGGTTCTGCTACTCGAGGCGGGCGGGCGCGACACCTACCATTGGATCCATATTCCGATGGGATATCTCTATTGCATCGGCAATCCGCGCACCGATTGGATGTACAAGACCGCGCCGGACAAGGGGTTGAATGGACGGTCGCTCCTCTACCCGCGCGGCAAGGGACTTGGCGGCTGTTCATCGATCAACGGGATGCTCTACTTGCGTGGGCAGGCGGCGGATTACGATGGTTGGCGGCAGCTGGGCAATCCCGGCTGGGGCTGGGACGACGTGCTGCCGCTCTTCAAGCGGGCCGAGGACTATATGGATGGCCCTTCCGTAATGCATGGAGCGGGCGGTGAGTGGCGGGTCGATAACCAACGCCTGCGTTGGGATGTGCTTGACGACTGGATGGCGGCGGCAGAGGCCGCGGGTGTGCCGCGCACTGATGATTTCAACACAGGCGACAACGAGGGTGTCGGGTATTTCAAGGTCAACCAGCGCGATGGCTGGCGCCTCAATACCTCCAAGGCGTTCTTGCGTCCGGTGCGCGAGTCCAAGCTCAAGATTGAAGTGCATGCGCGGACCGAGCGCCTGTTGATCGAAGAGGGGCGTGTTGTCGGTGTGGCCTATCGCCAGAACGGCGAACTGAAAGAGGCGCGCGCGGGGCGCGAGGTCATCCTTTCGGCGGGGGCGATCAACTCGCCTCAGATCCTTCAACTTTCGGGCATTGGGCCGGGGGCGGTTCTTCAGGACCACGGCATCGCGGTACGGCACGAGATCGACGGGATCGGCGCGAACCTACAGGACCACCTGCAATTGCGCTGTGCGTGGAAGCTCGACGGGGCGAAGACGCTCAACACCATGGCGAACTCCCTGATTGGCAAGGCGAAGATCGGGTTGGAATACTTGTTGAAACGTTCCGGACCGATGTCGATGGCGCCGTCGCAGCTTGGGGCGTTTACCAAGTCGCGGCCCGGCCTTGAGACGCCCGACCTAGAATATCATGTGCAGCCGCTCTCGCTCGAGGCGTTTGGGCAGCCCCTCCATGATTTTCCGGCGATGACGGCGAGTATCTGCAACCTGCGGCCAGAGAGCCGGGGGCATGTGCGGATCACCTCGCCGAACCCCGAAGATGCACCGGAAATCGCGCCGAATTATCTCAGCACCGAGGGCGATCGGGCCGTGGCCATCGCTGCGATCCGTCAGGCGCGCGAGATCATGGCGCAGGGGCCAATGGCGAAGTACAGCCCCGAAGAGATGAAGCCGGGGATCACTGCGCAGGACGATGCAGAATTGGTCAAGGCGGCCGGAGATGTCGGCACAACGATCTTTCACCCGGTCGGCACGGTGCGGATGGGGGCAGACGAGGCTGCGCCGCTAGATCCGCGCCTCAGGATGCGGGGGATCGGCGGTTTGCGCGTGGTGGATGCGTCCATCATGCCGACGATCACCAGCGGCAACACCAACTCGCCGACCATAATGATCGGCGAGAAGGCGAGCGAGATGATCCTGGAAGACCTGGTTTAGGAGTCTTCCGGGGCGATCTTGTCTTGCGTGTTGGTGTCGAAATCGCCTGCGTCATGGCGTTCGTGTAGTTGGGTTTTCGGATCACCGAAGGCACGGTTGACCATGCGGCCACGCTGCACCGCGGGGCGCGAGTCGATTTCTTCGGCCCAACGGACGACGTTCTTGTATTCATGCACGCTCAGGAACTCGGCGGCTTCGTAAAGGCGGCCAAGGGCGAGCTGACCATACCAGGCCCAGTTGGCGATGTCGGCGATCGTGTAGTCTTCACCGGCAAGGTAGGGCACCTCGGCAAGGCGCTTGTCGAGCACGTCGAGCTGGCGTTTGACTTCCATCGCGAAGCGGTTGATCGGGTATTCCCACTTTTCGGGGGCGTAGGCGTAGAAATGGCCGAAACCACCGCCGAGATACGGCGCGCTACCCATTTGCCAGAATAGCCAAGACAGCATCTCGGGGCGCTTGGCAGGGTCCTTGGTCAGGAAGGCATCGAACTTCTCGGCGAGGTGAAGCAGGATCGCGCCGGATTCGAAAATGCGGGTCGGGGGCGTCGTGGTGTGATCCATCAGGGCGGGGATTTTCGAGTTCGGGTTGACCTCGACAAAGCCCGAGCCGAATTGATCGCCATCACCGATATTGATCAGCCACGCGTCATACTCGGCCTCTTTGATCCCTGCGGCGAGGAGTTCCTCGAACATCACCGTGACCTTTACGCCGTTCGGCGTGGCCAGCGAGTAAAGCTGATGCGGGTGTTTGCCCACGGAGAGTTTCTTGTCGTGAGTCGGGCCAGAGATGGGGCGGTTGATGCTCGCAAAGCGGCCGCCGCTCTCGCTTTCCCAAGTCCAGACTTTCGGGGGGGTATAGGTATCGCTCATGGTTTTCGCACCCTGTCAGAATTGTGTCCTGCTCGAATGTAGGCATTTTCAGCAGGAATGGGAGGGGGGCTGTCTGTGCGTCAGGGCAGGGGCGGCTGTGCGCGCTTCCCTAAAAGACGAAAACCCCCGGGCGGATGCCTCGGGGGTTGCCGAATTTTTGTGTCCAAAGCTCGAATCTCTTAGAGGAGACCTTCGCGCTGGGCTTTCTTGCGTGCCAGTTTACGGGCACGGCGGATCGCTTCAGCTTTTTCGCGTGCTTTCTTCTCGGACGGCTTCTCGAAATGCTGCTTGAGCTTCATTTCGCGGAAGACACCCTCACGCTGGAGCTTCTTCTTCAGGGCGCGGAGCGCCTGATCGACGTTGTTGTCGCGAACACTAACCTGCATGTGGTTTTCACCACCTTTCTAAGTTTGAGTTGCAAGGAAATTGCAGGAGGTGGCCGTATAGCAAAGCGCCCTATCTTTGTCTAGTATGATGTGGAGTTCAAAGGAGGCCCTAAATGTCCGACGCTGACCCCAAGCAAACCCTGCTCGATGCCGCGCTTGCGCATGTGGCGTTTGACGGCTGGAGCGATGCGACATTCGAAGCGGCGATTGCCGATAGTGGCATGGATTCGGCACTGGCACATGCGCTCTGTCCGCGTGGTGCGGTGGATCTTGCCATTGCCTATCATAAGCGCGGGGATGCCGCGATGATCGAACGGTTCGAGGCCGAAGATGTGTCGGAGCTACGCTATAGCGAGAAGGTCGCCGTTCTGGTGCGGTTCCGTCTCGAAGCGGTGGAGGACAAAGAGGCGGTGCGCCGTGGCACGACGCTTTTCTCCCTGCCGCAATACGCCGCCACGGGGGCGCAGCTTGTCTGGGAGACATGCGATGCGATCTGGAACGCGCTTGGCGATACGTCCGATGATGTGAATTGGTACACCAAACGGATGACGCTTTCGGCGGTCTATAGCTCGACGATCCTTTACTGGCTTGGCGATGAGAGCGACGGACATGCCGAGACTTGGGCCTTCCTCGATCGGCGGATCGAGAACGTGATGCAGTTCGAGAAGGCCAAGGCCGGATTCCGCAAGAGCCGTCTTGGCAAGCTGATGCAAGGGCCTCTGTCGATTTTGGACGGGATCAAAGCACCGGGTGCCAAACGGGATATGCCGGGGCAGTGGCGGGGTTGAGGCGCGGCTGACGGGTTTTCGCGGCTGCGGCGGGGTGCTATGCCAAGGCAACGACACCCCGAGGAGCAGACGATGACCCAGACCATGCGCGCAATCGAGATCACCGAAGCGGGAGGGCCGGATGTCCTCAAACCCTGCGAACGGCCCGTGCCGCAGCCGGGGGCGGGAGAGGTCATTATCAAGGTTGCCTATGCCGGTGTGAACCGTCCCGATGCGCTGCAGCGGGCGGGGATGTATGCACCACCGCCGAGCGCAAGCGATCTTCCGGGGCTTGAAGCGTCGGGCATGATTGTTGCCGTGGGCGAAGGGGTCAGCGAATGGTCCGAAGGCGACGAGGTCTGTGCGCTTCTGCCCGGTGGGGGCTATGCAGAATACGTTCTGACTCCGGCGGCGCATTGCCTGCCGATCCCCAAGGGCATGGGGCTCAAAGAAGCAGCCTGCCTTCCAGAGACGTTCTTTACCGTCTGGTCCAACGTGTTCCAGCGCGGTGGTCTTCAGGCTGGCGAACGGTTCCTCGTGCATGGTGGGTCGAGCGGAATCGGAACGACTGCGATCCAGCTTGCTAACGTGTTCGGCGCGCGGGTCTTTGCGACCGCCGGGACCGAGGATAAATGCGCGGCCTGCCTTGAACTTGGGGCGGAGCGGGCGATCAATTACCGCGACGAAGATTTTGTCGAGGTGCTGCGCGCTGAAGGTGGGGCAGACCTGATCCTCGACATGGTGGGCGGTTCGTATATCCCACGTAACATCAAGACCCTCGCGGATGACGGGCGGTTGGTGCAAATCGCGTTTCTCACCGGACCGAAGGTCGAGTTGAATTTTGCCCAGATCATGACCCGTCGCCTTACCGTGACCGGATCGACCTTGCGCCCGCAGAGCGACCTTGCCAAGGCGCGGATCGCAGAGGCCTTGCGCGAAAAGGTGTGGCCGCTTCTCGACGCGGGGCGCGTGGCGCCCGTGATGGATAGCGAATTCGCGTTTGAAAACGCCGCCGCCGCCCATTCGCGGATGGAAAGCAGCGGGCACATCGGCAAGATCGTTCTCAAGGTCGCGGGCTGACAGTCTTTTCAATCAAGGGGTTAGCGCCGCTTTTCATGTTCGAACCGTTGCTTGGCGACGGCCTCGTGGCGTTCGGCTTTCTGATGGTCGAAGAGCGATTGTTCTACGTAGTCGAGATGCGCCGTTACCGCCGCGCGGGCGGCTTCGGGGTCGCGTGCCTGTAGAGCGGTGTTGATCGCCCGGTGCTGTTCCAGAAGATCGCTTCGGGTCACGCGTTGCTTGAACATGACGGAGCGGTTGTAGAACACCCCTTCGCGCAGAAGCTGATACATGGAGCGCATCATGTGCAGCATGATGACGTTGTGGCTGGCTTCGATGATGGCGAGATGGAAGTCGGCGTCGAGGCGGGCTTCGTCGGCGGGGTTGCGTTTGGCGTGGGCGGCTTCCATCTTTTCGAACACGGCGTCGATCACCTTGAGGTCGGTGTCAGAGGCGCGGGTCGCGGCGCGTTCGGCGGCGAGGCCTTCCATGTCGCGGCGGAAGGAAATGTAGTCGAACACCGCCTCGTCATGGTTCGCAAAAAGCCGCACCAGTGTCTCGGAAAAAGCGCTTCCGAGGACGTCGGCGACAAAGACTCCGGCCCCGGCGCGCGAGACGAGAAGGCCATTTTCCTGAAGTTCTGCAATGGCTTCGCGCAAAGACGGGCGTGACACGCCAAGGCGATCCGCAAGCTCGCGTTCGGAGGGCAGGCGCTCACCGGGGCGCAGGATGCCGCGCAGGATCAGCTGTTCGATTTGCCGGATGACGGAGGTCGAAAGCTTCTCGGTCTGGACTTTCTGAAAGGGCATGATGTTGGGCTCTTCCGTTAATTGGTCAGATGATTTGACCACGTTGCGGCGCCGTGAACAAGGGGGCGAAAGCGGCGAAACCCAACGTCGGTATCACGTCGGTATTGCGTCTGTATCGCGGTGGTGCGGCTTGCGGGGGGTGCAAACGCATGAAGGGCGCCCGGAGGCGCCCTTTTTGGTTTCCGTATGGAAAAGGCTATTCGGCGGGCACAGCCTCGGGCAGAGCGGGTTTGCCGAAATGCTGCCGATTGAGGCGGATCACGAGGGCGATCATCAGCACCTGCGAGGCGATGGCGATCGCGGTCAGGATCCAGAACACCACACTGAACTTGTCGATGGCCCCGGAGGCGACCAGTCCCTTGTTGATGAAGAAATGCATCAACACCGCGAAGGCGACGCCGGGGCAGACGAGTGCGTAGGAGCCGGGCGAGGTTTTCGGGCCGAGCACGAAGTCGGCGAAATAGCCCTGACGGCGCATCACGAGGAGGCCAAGCGCGAGGAAGACGACCTGCACCGAGAGCATCCGCGCGAGGAAGATCATCGTCTCGCCTTCCGCGCCGTGCACGCCGAAAGTCACGTGGAGACCATGCTCCTGACGCAGGAAGAGGATCGACAGGATGGTGACGATGGGCACGATGACCATGAGGGTCGGCCCGGCCTCCTTGTGGGTGCCGTAGTGCAGCATCGAGGCAAAGGCGGTCGCGGCGGCGAGCAGCGTGTAGATCACAGCGGCCACGGCGAAGAAGGTCGATATCACCAGCGCGATGGCGACCGTCGCGGGAGTCGTGCTCATCGCAGCGGGGGCTGCGAACCCGACGCCGACCATGGAGATCGCGAAGGCCGGGAGAAGCTGGGCAAAGCTATTGTGGGCGGTGACGTCGAAGAGGCCGCCCTGCGAGAGCACCCGGCCAAGGAAATCCCCGATCAGGCGCAGCGCCCAGAGGCCGACGAGGCCGAAGGCGACCATGGCCATCGGGAAGAGGTATTCGACGATAGTCCAGAGCATCGGCACAAAGGCCATGCCGACGATGAATAGCGCGTTGATCGTCATCGCGGCGGCAAGCGGCCCGGCGAGGAGGGTGGTTTCGGCATTGGAATTGCGCAAGGTCGTGTAGGCCTCGGTCTTTTTGAAGGCCGAGAGTGCGGAGAGGTTCCAAAGCAGGTATTTCACGTTGAGGAACGCAAAGACGGCAATCCCGGCCCATGCGATGAGGATGGCGGCCTGAAGCGGCAGCATGCCTTGCGAGAAGGCAGCCCAGATGTCTTCGAAAACTGGCACAGGTTGGTTCGGGTGTGGCACCCAGAAGAACAGGAACATGAAGAAGGTGACCGAGAGGCCACCGGCGCCAAGCGAGGCGAGGAAGTAGAGCGGCGAATAGGTATCCGCCGGACGTTTGAAGGGGGTCGTCATGGGGGACTCCATTAATATGCTGTATTTGGAATGTAATATATATTCGAAATATAGAATACAAATGCGTCATTCGCGCGCAGAGGGCGGTTGATAACGGTTGATTAACGTTTTCGCGGCAAGCTTGGGCATGTTCAGGTTCTTGTTCATGTCCCTCCTGATCGTCTCGGCCTGCGCGGTGCCGGCACCCCATTTCATGGGGGCCGAACCGGTGCGGGCCGAGGTTCAGGGAAGCCGCTTTGTCATGCGGCGCAACGGCAAGCTTGTCGAAGTGATCCGCGTCAATCGAGAATGGGCACCGCGCCTTAGCGAACAGCTTGGCCGGAGGGCGGAGATCGCGGTTGAGCGGGCCTATGGTTGCCCTGTGAAGACCATTCGTGGGGATGCGGCGCTTATGATTGCGCGCCTCAAATGCGGCAAGCCGGATGACCTTGCCGAGATTGGCTATGGTCCGGGCTAGGGCGTGCCGCTGATGTCTTTGGTCATGAAGATCGAGGTGGTGTTGGCCTCGTAATCGCCGAAGGGACCGCAATCGGTATATCCATGCGCCTTGTACAGGCTATGCGCCTGAGTCAGCTTATCGCCAGTTTCGAGCTTCACTGTCGGCAGGCCCTGGGTGCGGGCTTCTTCCTCGATCTTGCGCATCAGGTGATGGGCAATGCCTTTGCCGCGGGCGCGGGGATCGACGAACATGGATTTGATCTCGCCATAGGCGCCTTTGTTGGCCAGCGCGACACAGCCGAGCGCGTCTTTACCCTCGCGGGCAACGAAAAAGCGGATCGCCGGCACGCAAAGCTCGTCGATATCAAGGAAGTGGTTCTCCTCGGGCTCGAACAGCGTCTGCATCAGGGCATGGCTTTGACGCAGGAGGGCAGTCGCCTGCGGATCGCGCGGATCACCGGGAAGAACCTTGATGTCGGACATGGGACTGCCTTTCGCGGTAGGAGGTCTTGATGGCGCTATGAATGGCAGGCGCGCGCGCCGCTGTCCAGATTGTGCAGGGTCAGGGGCGCCGCCCCTCTTGGCCGCAGGCGGCCAATTCACCCCGGGATATTTCTCGCAAGAGGAAGGAAGGGCGGCGGATTTCCGCAATATCTTGTGGATAACTTGGGTACTGGGGGCATATCCTGTGGATCATCGTTGACTCTGGCATATCTGCTTGGGCAGGCTTGAGCGATAGATCAGAATCACGGGGACATCGTAACGCCTTGCGTTTTTCCAAGCTCAGACTGACCGGCTTTAAGAGCTTTGTCGATCCGACCGACCTTGTCATTGCGGACGGGTTGACCGGGGTCGTGGGGCCGAATGGCTGTGGAAAGTCGAACCTTCTGGAAGCGCTGCGTTGGGTGATGGGGGAGAACCGTCCGACGGCGATGCGTGGCGGCGGGATGGAAGACGTGATCTTTGCCGGGGCGGCGACACGCCCGGCGCGCAACTTTGCCGAGGTGTCGCTTCATATCGACAATAGCGAGCGGCTGGCCCCGGCGGGGTTCAACGAGGATGATGCGCTCGAGATCGTGCGCCGGATCACGCGCGATGTCGGATCGGCCTATAAGGTCAATACCAAGGACGTGCGGGCGCGTGATGTGCAGATGCTATTCGCCGATGCCTCTACGGGTGCGCATTCGCCCGCTCTCGTGCGGCAGGGTCAGATTTCGGAACTCATCAACGCCAAGCCGAAAGCCCGGCGCCGTATCCTTGAGGAAGCGGCGGGGATTTCAGGGCTGTATCAGCGGCGGCACGAGGCGGAACTCAAGCTCAAGGGGGCCGAGAGCAACCTTGCGCGTGTCGATGATGTGATCGAGCAATTGGCGACCCAGCTGGCGCAGCTTGCGCGGCAGGCGAAACAGGCGGCGCGCTATCGGGCGATTGGCGAAGAGTTGCGGCAGGCAGAGGGGATGCTCCTTTATCGACGCTGGCGCGAAGCGGATGAGGCGCGGGCCAAGTCGGACGAGGAACTGCGCGAGCGGACCACGGCGGCGGCACAGGCAGAGGGCGCGGCGCGGGCGGCAGCCAAGACGCGGCAGGCCAAGGATGATGCGCTTCCGCCCTTGCGCGAGGAAGAAGCGATTGCGGCGGCTGTGTTGCAGCGGCTTCAGGTGCAGCGCGATACGCTCAACGATCAGGAAGAACACGCGCGTCAGATCATCGAGACGTTGCAGAACCGGATCGAGCAGCTTGGCAAGGATATGGAGCGCGAAGCGGGGCTCAACCGCGACGCGGGCGAGACGATCGAGCGGCTCGAATGGGAAGCCGCGGAAATCGCCAAGGCCGGGGAAGGTCACAACGAAAAGCTCGAGGTGGCGACGGAAGCGGCGCGCGAGGCCGCGAGCCTGTTGCAAGAGCGCGAGAGCGAACTGTCGCAGCTGACCGAGGATGTGGCGCGGCTTGCGGCGCGGCACCAATCGGCGCACCGGTTCCTTGATGATACGCGCAAGACGCTTGAAAAGAGCGAGGCCGAGGCTGGCAAAGCGCGGGATGCGGTCAATGTCTCTAAGGCGGCACTGGTGAAGGCGTCGGAGGATTTCGAGACCGCGAAGACCGCGGAGGCGACAGCGGTTCAGGCCGCAGAGGCGGCGGAAGTGGCGCTTTCGCGGGCCGAAGAAGAGCGGGCGGAGACGCAGGGCCGCGAGGCCGATGCGCGGGCCGAACGGTCAGAGGCCGAGGGCGAGTTGAACGCGTTGCGGGCCGAGGTCACGGCGCTTGCCAAGCTTGTTGAACGGGATACGGCCGAAGGCGGGCAAATCCTCGACCGTTTGCAGGTCCAGCAGGGCTTTGAGAAGGCGCTTGGCGCGGCACTGGCGGATGATCTTCGGGCGCCGGAAGTGGACGAAGACGGGCCGTCTGGCTGGCATGTGCTTCCGGCGTATGACGAGGCGCAGGCGCTTCCTGATGGGGTGCCGTCGCTTGTCGCGCATGTGTCTGTGCCGGAGGTGCTTGAGCGGCGGATGAGCCAGATCGGGCTTGTCGCGGCAGAGGATGCGATGCGGCTTCAGCCGCTCCTGAGACCCGGCCAGCGGCTTGTCTCGCTCGAGGGGGATCTTTGGCGTTGGGATGGGTATCGCGCTTGGGCCGAGGATGCGCCGAGCGCAGCCGCGCTGCGGCTTCAACAGCTGAACCGTCTCGAAGAATTGAAACAGCAGCTTGCGCGGGCGACGGCGCGGGCCGATGGCGCGGTGCAGGCGCATGAAACGCTTCAGGCGCGGCTGCGTGACTTGGCCGAGGCCGACAAGGCAGCGCGTCAGGCGCGACAGGCAGCAGACCGGGCCGTGGCGGATGCCAATCGCGCGCTGAGCCGGGCAGAGGCGGATCGCAACCTTGCCGAAGGGAAGCTGGAATCCCTGGGCCTTGCGGTGGCGCGGCACGAAGAAGACGCGATGGGCGCGCGGGCGCAGGTTGCAGAGGCCGAAAAGGCCCTCAGCGATCTTGGCGATCTCGACGCGGCCCGTGAAAGCGTGGAAGACGTCAAGATGACGGTCGAGGCGGCGCGGATCACCATGATGTCCAAACGCTCGGCGCAGGATGAGCTTCGGCGTGAAGGTGAGGCCCGGCTCAAGCGAAGCCAGGAGATCACCAAAGAGATCAGCGGTTGGCGCCATCGTCTTGAGACTGCGGAGAAGCGGATCGGCGAATTGGCCGAGCGCAAAACCTCCTCGGAAGCCGAACTCAAGGAAGCCGGTAGTGCGCCGGACGAGATCGCGGCGAAGCGTGCCGAACTAAGCGATGCGATCGAAGAGGCCGAAGCGCGGCGGCGCAAGGCGGCGGACACGTTGGCCGAGGCGGAAACCGCGCTGCGCGAGGCGGAACATGCCGAACGAGACGCGGAACGAGCGGCCAGTGAGGCGCGCGAGGCGCGGGCGCGTTCCGAGGCGCGGGCCGATGCGGCACGCGAAACGGTCTCCTTCGCGGCAGAGCGGATCTACGAGGAACAACAGATTTCGCCTGCTGCGCTTCTTGAGCGGCTTGGCGTGACGCCGGATGCGATGCCGGACAGCCATGGTATCGAGGCGGATGTGAACCGTCTCAAGCGGCAGCGCGATAGCCTTGGCGCGGTGAACCTGCGTGCCGAAGAAGACGCCAAGGCGGTTCAGGAAGAGCATGATGCGCTTGTGACCGAAAAGGCGGATTTGGAGGAGGCAATCAAGACCCTGCGCGGCGGGATCGCAAGCCTCAACCGAGAGGGGCGCGAACGTCTCCTGACAGCGTTCGAGCAGGTCAATTCAAACTTTACCTTGTTGTTCCGGCACCTGTTTGGTGGTGGCGAGGCGAACCTTGTTCTTGTCGAGAGTGATGACCCGCTCGAGGCGGGGCTCGAGATCATGTGCCAGCCGCCGGGCAAGAAACTCTCGACGCTGAGCCTGTTGTCGGGGGGGGAGCAAACGCTGACGGCGCTGGCGCTCATCTTTGCGGTGTTCCTTGCCAACCCGGCACCGATCTGTGTTCTCGATGAGGTCGACGCGCCGCTTGATGATGCGAACGTGACGCGGTTCTGTGATCTTCTTGACGAGATGTGCCGCCGCACCAATACGCGCTTCCTCATCATCACGCACCATGCTGTGACCATGGCGCGGATGGATCGCCTGTTCGGTGTGACCATGGCCGAGCAGGGCGTTTCGCAGCTTGTGTCGGTTGACCTCAAGGCGGCGGAGTCGATGGTGGCCTAGGCCATTTGGCCAGGGTCTCGCACGTTAAGCGACTGAGACATCTCCTTTTTATAGAATCGTTGAGCAAAGATTCGGGAAGCGGCATGATTTTCGCATGGGCATTTTGCCCGCGCGATAGGAGGAGTATTTCAATGAAACAGATTCTTGGATTTGCCGCCGCCGGTATTCTGGCTGCGGGGATGGCATTGGCCGATGGGCATATGGTGTGGCGGTCCGTGGATGCGCAATCCAGCGTGGCTTTCGGGTCGGTAAAGGGGAACGAGACCGGGGAGGTTCATCATTTCAGTGGCGTCAGCGGTAGCGTTTCCGAGGCGGGAGACGTGTCGATCATGATTGATCTCACGTCGGTCGAGACGAATATCGACATCCGCAACGAGCGCATGGCAGAGCATGTGTTCAAGGGCGCGACCACGGCTGAATTGATGGGAACGGTCGATATGGGCGCGGTGAGCGCGCTTGCGGTTGGTGAGACCATGTTGACCGGGTTCGAAGGGAGCCTTTCCCTCATGGGCATGCAGGCGGATGTCGAGGCAGAGATGCTTGTCGTGCGGCTGGCGGAGGATCGGGTTCTCGTCACGACCGCGGATTTCATCATGCTCTCGACTGCGGATCTTGGCCTTGATGGCGGGATTGACACGTTGAAGGATCTCGCGGGTCTTTCTGGCATCACGCGTGTCACACCGGTCGCGGTTCGGATGGTGTTTGAGCACTAAGGCAAAGGCCCGGAGTGCATTTCTGGCTCCGGGCCTTGTTTCCGCTTTTCAGAGGCGGTTGAGAAGCGTGGCCGTGGGCCAAGCGTCTGCGGGCAGGCCGAGGCGCATTTGTTCGGCGCGCACGGCGGCGCGGGTGCCTGCGCCAAGGATGCCGTCGATCTTGCCGACATCATGGCCGCGGGCCTGTAGCTTGCGCTGAAGCTGTTTCATCTGGCCGCCTGAAAGGCCCGGTTCGGGATTGCCAGCGTCATAGCGCGGCGCGCCTTCGAGGCGGGTTGCGAAATAGGCGGCGGTGGTCACGTAGACAAAGCTCTGGTTCCATTCGAAATAGACGTTGAAGTTCGGGTAGGCGAGGAAGGCCGGCCCCTTGCGCCCCTGCGGCAGGATCAAGGACGCAGGCAGGTTGGCGAGCTTGCCCGAGCGCGGCTTGATGCCGAGGCGGGACCAGTCGGAGGTGCTCATCGTGGTCTGGAGGCCAGAGAGGGACCAGTCCATGGAGTCTGGGACGGTCACTTCTTGTAGCCACGGTTCGCCTTTGCGCCAACCGAGATGCGAGAGCATCTTGGCGCCGGACATGAGGGCGTCTTGGGCGGAGGTTTTGAGGAGGACATGGCCATCACCATCGCCATCGACGCCGTTCTCGAGAATGTCTTGCGGGAGCATCTGGACCATGCCGATCTCGCCCGCCCAGGCGCCTGTGGTTTTGGTTGGGCTGAAATCGCCGTGTTTGTAAAGCTCGAGCGCGGCGAAAACCTGAGGGCGGAAGAGATGCGGGCGGCGGCAGTCATGGGCCAGCGTCACAAGGGAATTGAGCGTGTTGAAGTCGCCCTGAAACGCGCCGTAGTCCGTCTCAAAAGCCCAGAACGCCAAGAGGACGCCGCGCGAGACGCCGTAGGTTTTCTCGATGCGGGAGAAGGTGTTGGCGTAGGTCTTGGCCTTGGATTGGCCGACATTGATGCGGTTTTGGCTAATGAGGCGTTGTGAGAAGTCGAGGAAGGGCATTTGAAAGACGCCCTGCGCACGGTCGGCCTTGAGGGTGCGGGGGTCCTGGCGGACGGAGGCGAAGAAATTGTTCACCGTGGATTGTGCATAGCCGCGCGACACCGCTTCGGACTTGAGATCCTGGACAAAGCCCGAGAAGGAACCGCCACAGGGTGTCGCGGCGAGGGCGGATTGGGCGGTAAGCGCGAGCGCGGCGATGAAGAGAGTAAAACGCATGAGATCCTCGTGAACGATTTGCGGCGAGCCTAGCAGGGGCAGGGCCGCGCGGACAATGATTAGATCAGAGCAAGGAGGGCGGTCAGGGCGAGGGCGGCGGCCCATGTCCGCCAAAGCGCGGTGCAGGCGGCGTCGATCTCGTCGGGGCCGAGGTTGCGGCGGCCCGTGGCGTTGACGAAGGGAAAGTCGCGCATCTCGCCGTCATAGGCGCGGGGGCCGGAGATGGCGACGCCAAGGGCGCGGGCCATGGCGGATTCGGGCCATCCGGCATTGGGAGAGCGGTGCAGGCGCGCGTCGGTGCGGATCGCGGGCCAATCGGAGAGGACATTATGCGTTGCGCCGATCATGAGCGCGGTCAGGCGGGCGGGAAGCCAGTTCAGCAGATCGTCAAAGCGCGCCGCGGCCCAGCCGAATTCCTCGTGGCGTGGGGTGCGGTAGCCGATCATGCTATCGGCGGTGTTGATGGCCTTGTAGACGAAGAGGCCGGGCAAACCCGCGACAAGAAACCAGAAGGCCGGGGCGATGACACCGTCGGAAAGGTTCTCGGCGGCGGATTCGATGGCAGAGCGGGAGACGGCGTCGGCGTCCATCGCTTCGGTATCGCGCGAGACGATGCGCGACACGGCGCGTCGGCCTTCGCCAAGAGACAGGCGCAGACCATCGCCCACGGCACGGACGTGATCGACAAGCGAGCGTTGGGCGAGAAGGATTGCCGTAAGCAAAATCTCAGGTAGCCAGCCGAAGGCGGCGAGGAGTTTGCCGAGGACCAGCATGGCCAGTGTCAGGGCTGCGATGGTGGCAACACCTTTGGCCTTGCGCGATGATCCCTCATTGAACCGCGCGTCGGCCCATCCAATCGCGCGCCCAAGCAGCACAGCCGGGTGCGACACCCGAGACCAGAGCCAGCGCGGTTCGCCAAGGGCTGCATCGAGAAGCAAGGCGAGAGCGAGGAGGGAGGCGTGGCTCATGGGACTTCAACCTGTGCAAACTATCCGGTTCGGGCGCAGGTGCGTTGTCGCGGGAATGGGGGGCGAGTGCAAGAATTACAGGCCCCCACGCGCCTCGGTTAATCCAAAATTAATCATTTGTTAGGAGTCTGGTAAGGCGCGGGCCCGGTATCTATGGATTGGTTGTGTTTGGCCCGACTGTCGCAGGAGATGACATGCGGGTTCTGATTGTAGAGAGCAATCCAGATTTGGGTCGGCTCTGGCAACGGCATTTGGAAAGGCTTGGGGCCGAGGTTGACCTCGTCACCTGTGAGGCCACGGCGATTCATGCCCTGCGGATGCGGCCCTTTGATATCATTGTCCTTGATCTCGTGATCGAGGAAGGCGCGGCGCTTGCGATTTCGGATTTCGCCTCATACCGGCGTCCCGAGGCGCGGGTGCTCTTTGTCACCAACACCTCGTTCTTTTCCGATGGATCCATTTTTCGCCATAGCGCCAACGCCTGTGCGTTCGTGCAATCAAGCACACCGCCCGAGGACATCGCCGCTATGGTTGAACATTACGCCGCGACGCCCTGATCCTTGTCGCCCATCTTTTCGCGACCGTGCGATTCCCAGTAGTTGATCTCGGGGTTGATCGGCAGGATGCGGTTCGGATTGATGGTATCGTGGCTATAGTGATAGTGGCGCACGATGTGATCCATGTTGACCGTGTCGGCGACGCCCGGATGTTGGAAAAGCTCTCGCGTGTAGGCCCAGAGGTTCGGATAGTCGATGAGACGCCGACGATTGCATTTGAAATGCAGGTGATAGACCGGATCAAAGCGGATCAGCGTCGTGAAAAGGCGCCAGTCCGCTTCGGTCAGGCGATTGCCGATGAGATAGCGCGACTTGGAGAGTCGCTCTTCGAGCCAGTCGAGGGTCTCAAAGAGAGGATAGACGGCTTCTTCATAGGCGGCCTGTGTGGTGGCAAAGCCGGATTTGTAAACGCCGTTGTTGACCGTGTCATAGATGCGCGCGTTGACGTCTTCGATCTCGTCGCGAAGCGGCTTGGGCCAGTAGTCCTCTCGGTTGCCGGTCAGGTCGTCAAAGGCCGAATTGAGCATGCGAATGATCTCGGCGCTTTCATTTGAGACGATGGTCTTTCGCGTCTTGTCCCAAAGGATCGGCACCGTGACGCGCCCGGAATAGACGGGATCGGCCTCTGTATAGATCTCTCGGGCGAAGGTCTTGCCGAGGAGGGTATCGCCGGTTGCACCATACGCATCCGTTTGGAATGTCCAGCCCTCACCAAGCATATCGGGATGCACGACTGAAATGCTGATATGATCGGTCAGGTCTTTCAGGGCGCGGAAGATCAGGGTTCGGTGTGCCCAGGGGCAGGCATAGGACACATAGAGGTGATAGCGTCCACTTTCGGCCTTGAAGCCACCTTCGCCAGAGGGGCCGGGCGCGCCATCGGCGGTGATCCAGTTGCGAAATTGCGATTCAGAGCGCACGAACTTTCCGTTCGTCGCCTTTGTGTCATACCATTTGTCGGTCCATTGACCGTCGACGAGCAAACCCATGATGGTCTCCTTTCTGTTGTCCCAAGAGGTAGGGCGCGAAGGGTGCGGTGAAAACGCAACAGGGCGCAGGGGAACTGCGCGTCAATGCACAGGTGGGCGGTTGACGGGAATCGCTTTGGCCGTGACCCTGCGGACAAGTATGGAGAACGCGATATGTCGACATGGGTTCCTAAGGAAGTGCAGGCGGGGCTTGATGCGGCCCGCAAGAAGAGCTTGCGCAAGAGCAGCAAGATGCGGGTCGAGGCCGATGGCCAGTCGTTTCGCGTTCTGAAATATCGCGAGAACGGGTTTACCCTTGATATCGAGGATGCGCCGCACCTGCGCGGATTGGTCGATCTCTACGACGGGGGGCGGCATGTCTATCAATGCCTCATCGTGGCCTCCGAGGAAGATGGCGACGTGATGCATTACGAGTTCAAGCGCTCGACCGTGGCCGAGGACAAGCCGCCTGCGGACTATTTTAAAGGTGAGAACCAGCCCACTGCGCTCATCGCCGATCAGAGCTAGGGCATTTGGTAGAGAGATGAAGAGGCGGTCAGAGCAATCTGGCCGCCTCTTGTCTTGTGCGGGTTATTGCAGGTCCGAGAAGGCTTCGGTCAGGCGCTCGCAGGCTTGTTCGACGAGGGCGCGGGGCGTGGCGATATTGAAGCGCAGGAAATTTTCGCCGCCAGAGCCGAAAGTGTCGCCGTGGTTGGGGGCGATGCGGGCTTGTTTCTGAACCCGGTCGATGAATTCGGGCGGGGCCATGCCGGTGTCGGTGAAGTCGACCCAGCTTAGGTAGGTGGCTTCGAGGTTCATGGATCGGATCCCCGGAATGGCGTTGATCGCGCTGTCGAGGAGTTGGCGATTGCCATCAAGGTAGAGCATCAGCGCATCGACCCATTCTGCGCCTTCGGGAGAATAGGCGGCCTCGGCCATGAAAAGGCCGAAGGAGTTCGGCGAGAGGCCGAGCCCCGCCATGCGGGCGGCGAACTTTGCGCGCAGGGCGTCGTCGGGAATGATGACGTTGCCGGAGTGGGAACCGGCGATGTTGAAGGTCTTGGTTGTCGCCGTCATCATCACGAGCCGGTCGAGGATCGTCGGATCGACAAGGGGCATCGCGATGTGGCTGTGGCCGGGATAGACGAGATCGTGGTGGATTTCGTCGGAGACGAGGATCAGGTCGTGGCGTTTGCAGAAATCGGCGACGCCCTGAAGTTCGTCCTTAGTCCAGACGCGGCCGCCGGGGTTGTGGGGCGAGCAGAGGATGACCATGCGCTCGGCACCGGTCATCATCGTGTCGTAGGCGGCGAAGTCCATCTCGTAGCGACCGTCATTGTTGACGAGCGGACATTCCACGACCTCGCGCCCGGCAGCTTTGATGACGCGGGAGAAGGCGTGGTAAACCGGGGTGAAAAGGACGACGCCATCGCCCGGTTCGGTGTAGGTATCGACGCACATGGCTGTGCCGTTGACGAGGCCGTGAGTTGTAAAGATATGGGCGGGGTCGACCGTCCAGCCGTGGCGCGTCTGCATCCACCAGGTGATCGCCTCGCGGTAGGCCGTATCGTCGCCGTAATAGCCATAGACGCCATGATCGACCATGGCTTGCAGCGCGTCAGAGACGCATTGCGGTGGGCGGAAATCCATGTCGGCGACCCACATAGCGAGACCGTCAGATGCAGGAACGTCATAGAGCTTCTCCATCATGTCCCATTTGACGGAGTGGGTTCCATACCGGTTGATGATCTCGTCGAAGTTCATGTCTCACGCGTCCCTTGCTGTTGAACAGGGTGACGCTAGCGGATTGACCGGCGGGCGCAAGGGGCGTTGCAACCCTTGTTGGCTTGGCCTAGATGAAGGCCATGCTGAAGCCGATCCTCATTCACCCCGACCCGCGTCTCAAGAAGGTCTGTGCGCCGGTGTCCGATTTGTCGGACGAGTTGCGCGCACTGGCCAAGGACATGCTTGAAACCATGTATGATGCGCCCGGTATCGGGCTTGCCGCACCGCAGGTGGGGGTTCTGGATCGTTTGATCGTCATGGATTGCGTCAAGGACGGCGATCCAGAGCCGATGGTGATGTTCAATCCCGAAATCCTCGACAAGAGCGAAGATCTCAACACCTATGAGGAGGGGTGTCTTTCGATCCCAGAGCAATTCGCCGAGGTCACGCGCCCGGCAGAGGTGCGCGTGGGTTGGATCGACGAGAACAGCAATCCGCAGGAAAAGGACTTTGACGGGCTTTGGGCGACCTGTGTGCAGCATGAGATCGACCACCTCAACGGCAAGCTTTTCATTGATTATCTCGGCCCGATGAAGCGGCAGATGATGACGCGCAAGTCGCAGAAGATGAAACGCGAGCGGGCGAGGGACTGATCCGTGGCGGTGCGGACCTGTATCCCGTGGCCTGACAAGCGGTTGCGCACGGCGGCGGCAGCGGTTGAAGAAATCACCGACGCAGAGCGCGCGGTGTGGGATGATCTTGTCGATACGATGGAAGCGATGCCGGGCGTCGGTATGGGCGCGAACCAGATTGGCGTGATGCAGCGGCTTGCCGTCGTCGATGCGAGCGAAGAGCGCGGTCAGGTTGTGCGGATGGCCAACCCGGAAATCCTTCATGCGAGCGTGCAACTTCGCGAACATGACGAGGCGAGCCCGAACCTTCCCGGTGTCTGGGCGACGATCAAGCGACCGCGCGCCGTCACCGTGCGGTATATGGATGAACATGGCGCGACCGTGGAAAAGGATTTCGTCGGCCTCTGGGCGACGAGCGTGCAGCACCAGATCGACCACCTGAACGGCAAGATGTATTTCGACCACCTGAGCCGGACGAAGCGCGCGATGCTTCTCAAGCGGGCACAGAAGGCGCGGTAGGAGGAAGGCCATGCGGATTGTTTTCATGGGCACGCCGGAGTTCTCCGTGCCGGTTCTGGATGCGCTTGTGGAGGCGGGGCACGAGATCGCCGCCGTCTATTGCCAGCCGCCGCGTCCGGCGGGACGCGGCAAGAAAGAGCGTCCGACGCCGGTTCATGCGCGGGCCGAGGCGCTTGGCCTTGAGGTGCGTTACCCGGTGTCTCTCAAAGGGGAAGAGGCGCAGGCGGAGTTTGCCGCGCTGGGCGCCGATGTGGCGGTTGTCGTGGCCTATGGGTTGATCCTGCCGCAACCGGTTCTTGATGCGCCGAAGAAGGGTTGCCTTAACATCCATGCAAGCCTGTTGCCGCGTTGGCGCGGTGCGGCACCGATCCATCGTGCGATTATGGCGGGGGATGACGAGACGGGCGTTTGTATCATGCAGATGGAAGCGGGGCTTGATACCGGGCCTGTGTTGCTACGCAAAGCGACGGAGATCGGGGCGGAAGAGACGACCGCAGAGTTGCACGACCGTTTGTCGGACATGGGCGCGGCGGCGATTGTCGAGGCGCTTGCGACGCTTGATGATCTCGAACCGGAGGTGCAGCCCGAGGACGGTGTTACCTATGCCGCGAAGATCGACAAGGCCGAAGCGCAAGTCGATTGGAACGCGCCCGCGGTCGAGGTGGATCGCAAGATCCGTGGCCTTTCGCCCTTTCCCGGTGCGTGGTGTGAAATCGAGGGCCAGCGCGTGAAGCTTCTCGCGTCGCGGTGTGTCGAGGGCGCCGGAGCGGCGGGCGAAGTCCTTGACGATGCGCTGACCGTGGCTTGCGGCGAGGGAGCCGTGCAGCTTCTGCGCTTGCAACGGGCGGGCAAGGGCGCGCAGGATGCGGATGTGTTCCAGCGCGGTTTTGCCGTTGCCAAGGGCACGCGGCTCTAGGCGGGAGACAGCCCATGTTCTTTACCTTTTTCGGTACGGTCGTGATCGCGGGGATCATCGGCTATGCCTCGGAACGGTCTGGGTTCACGCGCAATGGCTATATCCCGTCGATCATCATCTGTGTGGGTGGCGCGTTCCTGTTCTTCATGGTGAGCCGAATGTTCCAGATCAGTTTCGGCAGTCCGGGGCTCAATGCGATCATTGCCTCTGTGGGGTCTTTGGCCATCGTGCCGACCCATTTCCGCAAGTAATCCGAGCCGACGCTTTACGCAGCGAATCACAGGCGTTACACTGAATCTCATAAAAAGCGGCCGTTCAAATGAGCCGCGTGACATATGAGGCAGTAGCAGTGGCGAGCATAGGCTTGGGGCGCGGAACATCCGCGCCGAAAGTAACCGTTGTGTCCACCATGAAAGACGAGGGAGCCTATATCCTCGACTGGGTGGCGCATTACAGAACCCTCGGAGCAACGGATATCGTCGTGTTTACCAACGACGTGTCGGACCCGACGGATCACATCCTGCGGCGGCTCAATTGCATGGGCGAGGTACATCACCGTTTCAATCGGGTGATGCGGCGCGGGCCGCATAAAAGCGCGCTCATGTGGGCGGAACACGAACCGGCGGTGCGCGAGGCGGATTGGATCCTTGTTGTCGATGTCGATGAGTTCCTCGATATCAAGGTCGGCGACGGGACGTTTCAGGATTTGATCGCAGAACATCCCGAGGCGGATGCGATTTCCTTCCCCTGGCGTATTTTCGGCAATGCAGGGGTCGAAAAGATCACCGGCGAAAGCGTGCCAAGGCAGTTCACCAAAGCGCAACCAGCCGAGGGCAAGCCGGGCGAACATCGGTTCTTCAAGACGCTCTTTCGCAATGACAAGACGAAGTTCAACCGCATGGGGGTTCACCGCCCGTTCCTTGCCAAGAACCATGCGCCGATCCATTGGATCCTGCCGGATGGCACGCGGGTTCTCGAGGATGACAAGGGCGGCGCGCTTCATCTGCGCGATCACTATGGCTATGAGGGCGCACAGTTGAACCACTATGCGCTGCGGTCACTCGATGCTTTCCTCAACAAGCAGCGTCGCGGACGTGCCAATCATTTCAAGGGCACGATCGAAATGGGCTATTGGAAGAAGTTCGACAAGAACGACGAGGAAGACACGTCCTTGGCCGAGAAGTTCTTTGCCGCGGAAGCTTATCGTCGCCGTCTTCTGGCGCAGGATGAGGCGCTTGCCCGGCACCACGAGGCGGCGCTTGATTGGGCACAGCGGATGGCGCGGAAGGCCCGGCGCGAGCAACAGTGCAAGACCTTCCTCAAAGCGCTTGCCCAGCTTGATGCCCCTGCGTCGGAGGCAGCGCGCGACGTTGCCTGAGACCTAGGGTTTGAACGGCGCCATCCCGGCGCGGGCGAGTTCATCGGCGCGTTCGTTCTCGGGGTGGCCCGCGTGGCCCTTGACCCATTCCCATGTCACATCATGGCGCGCTTGCGCGGCGTCGAGGCGTTGCCAAAGCTCCGCGTTCTTGACCGGTTTCTTGGCCGCGGTTTTCCAACCGTTCTTTTTCCAGCCGTGAATCCAACCCGTCACCCCGTTCTTCACATAGGTGGAGTCGGTCACAATGGTGATGGTCGAGGGCTTGGTGAGCGCCTCGAGCGCACTGATCGCGGCCATGAGTTCCATCTGGTTGTTGGTGGTGCCGGGGGCGCCGCCAGAAAGCTCGCGTTCCTTGAGGACGGTGTCGCCCTCTTTGGCGCGCATAAGAACGCCCCAGCCGCCGGGGCCGGGATTTCCGGAGCAGGCTCCGTCGGTATAGGCAAAGAGATCAGGCATGGGCGGTCATTACAACGAAGGTATCCGGATCGCCAGAGCGGTCGTGGCGATTGCCGCGTCGGATATGTGAAATCGTGAACCCGGCTGCCTCGAGATGCGCGGCGAGGTCCTCTTCGCGGTAGTATGTGAAGAAGCGGTCGAAGGCATCGCGGGACTCGCCCGCACCCAGCTTCATGGCGATGTGGAGCGCACCTTTGGGACGTAGCAGGGCGCGGATATGTGAGAGATGATCCGGCAGGGCGCTGCGCGGGACATGCAGCAGCGAAAAATTGGCCCAGACCCCATCATAGGCGGCGGTCTTGGGAAGGTCGGCGAGCGTAGCTTCGCGCGCAGTGATCCCGAACCGGGCGGTGGCAAGGGCGACCATCTCGGGGCACGGGTCGATCGCATCGACGACAAGGCCTTCGGCCACAAGCCGCGCGGCCCATTGGCCGGGGCCGCAGCCGAGGTCAAGCACATGGGCGCCTTTTGGAACAAGTGAGAGGAAAGCCGCAACGTCTGCGCCCTGATCCACATCTACGGGAAGAGTGCCGTTCTTGGCGTAGGCGCGGGCGGCGCGGCGGTAGACGGCGAGGGTGCGCGCGTCAGGCACGGGCGGCAAGGGTGATCCATCCCGCCATGGCGCCGTCGAGCCCCTTGGAGGTGCCGCGATTCGTAGCAAAGACTGACAGGCCCGCATCGGCAAGGAGGGCGGTCAGTTCGTCCTCGGTATAGTAGGTATAGAGCCGCCCGAGCGCGTCACGCCTCGAGCCTGTGCCGGTCTTGACCCCGATATGGAACCGACCGCCGGGTTTCAGGGCTCGGGCGATGGCGGCGAGGTGGCGGGGCATGGCGTCGCGCGGGGCGTGGAGCAGGGAGAAATTTGCCCAGATGCCATCATAGAGCGCATGGCCTGCAATCTCGTCGAACGTGGCCTGATGGGCAGTGACGCCGGGATGCGCGGCAGCGAGGGAGACCATCTCGGCAGAGGCATCCGTCGCCGTGACGTTCAGGCCGTGCCGCGCCATTTCCGCGGCAGAGTGTCCAGGGCCGCAACCAAGGTCGAGCACATGGCCCGCTTGCGGCATGTCGGCGATGAAGGCGGCAAGCTGTTTGTCGCGCGCTTCACTTTCGGTCAGGGCGGCATAGTCGGCAGCCTGTGCATCGTAGACGGCGAGGGTCTCGCGATCGCTCATGCGCGTTCGAGGGCGAGGCGGCCCGCAAGCGCGACGAAGATCGCGGCAAAGCCCCGGTTGAGCCAGCTCATCACCCGCGCGCTTCCGAGAAGAAGGTCGCGGGCCTTGGCGGCGAAGAGGCCGTAGAGGACGAAGACGCCAAAGGTCAGGGCCATGAACACCGCGCCGAGCGCCGTCATCTCGAGGGTGGCGGTGGCCGGGTTGCCAGAGAGGAATGGCGGCAGAAGCGCGAGAAAGAAGACCGAGAGCTTTGGGTTCAGGATATTGATGAGTGCGCCACGGCGGGCGATGGCAAAGCCGGGGCGGGAGCGGGTCTCGGCGCTGACCGAGAGCGCACCACCGGAGCGCAGCGCGGACCACGCGAGGTAGAGCAGATAAGCGACGCCGGCGAATTTCACCACGTTGAACAGAAGCGCCGACGTGTGGAGCACAGCCGCGAGGCCGAGTGTCGCCGCCGCGAGATGCGGCACGATCCCGAAGGTGCAGCCGAGTGCGGCCCAGAGCGCGGCGCGGTGACCTTGGCCGATGCCCATGGCGAGCGTGTAGATGACACCCGTACCGGGGGCGATGACGACGACAAGGGCCGTCAGCAGGAATTGAGCGGAGATCATGGGCGCCTCGGGATCAGAAATATGTTCCGGGCAGCTGACACGGTATGGCGTGCGCGGTCAATATCAGGCGGTTTCGCGCAGGACCCGCGGCACCTTGAAGTTCACGCGTTCCACGGCGGTTTCGACGATTTCGACGGTCACGTCGAAACGGTCGCGGAAGGCGTCGATCACTTCGTTGACGAGGACTTCGGGCGCGGAGGCGCCAGCGGTGATGCCAATCGCGCGGATGCCTTCGAGCGCGCGCCAGTCGATATCTTCGGCGCGCTGCACGAGTTGCGAATAGGCGCAGCCGTTCTTGGCGCCCACTTCGACAAGGCGGCGGGAGTTGGACGAGTTCGGCGCACCGACCACGAGGATCGCATCGACCTTGGGCGCGACTTCCTTGACCGCTTCTTGGCGGTTGGTGGTCGCGTAGCAGATGTCTTCTTTGTGCGGACCGACGATCTCGGGGAAGCGGGCCTTGAGGGCCGCGACGATGCCGATCGTGTCGTCGACGGAAAGGGTTGTCTGGGTCACGAAAGCGAGTTTCGAGGGATCACGGACCTCAATGGTCTCGACATCAGCCTCGGTTTCGACAAGGAGGACTTCGCCATCCGGGAGTTGGCCCATGGTGCCGATGGTCTCGGGGTGTCCGGCATGGCCGATCATGATGATCTGGAGGCCGTTCTCGGAATGGCGCTCGGCTTCGATATGCACCTTCGAGACAAGCGGACAGGTGGCATCGACGTAGACCATGTTGCGCCGCTCGGCCTCGGCGGGGACGAGCTTGGGCACGCCGTGGGCGGAAAAGATCACCGGGCGGTCATCGGGGCAGTCGGACAGTTCCTCGACAAAGACCGCGCCTTTCTCGCGCAGGCTATCGACGACGAACTTGTTGTGCACGATCTCGTGTCGGACATAGACCGGCGCCCCCCATTTCTCGAGCGCCATCTCGACGATCTTGATTGCGCGGTCGACACCCGCGCAGAAGCCGCGCGGAGCGGCGAGGTAAAGTGTCAGGGCGGGTTTGGTCATGCGCGCGTCCTTTCGTCCTTGGCACAGAGGTAAGGGTTTGACCCTCCAACGTCCAGCCTGCGCCGGTCGCGAACTCGTGATTGGCCTTCCAGTTATGGGAAGGTTCTATGGCTTGAGCGCAAATAGTGGAGGATACCGACGATGTGGAAGGCCTGTTGTGTGCTGGCTGGGGCTCTTATGGGGCTATCTGGAGGGGCTGGAATGATGGCCCATGCGGAGGGCAAAGGGTTTCTGCCCTACCGCGATGGCGCTGCTGTTGAGCGGGGTGCACAGGTCTATGCGGACAGCTGTGCAAGCTGTCATGGAGATCGGCTTGAGGGGGAAAAGAACTGGCGTCAGCCGGGGCCGGACGGACGCCTGCCTGCCCCGCCGCACGATCCTTCGGGGCATACGTGGCATCATCCGGACATGGTTCTGTTCAGGTTGACGAAGTACGGGCCAGAGGCGCTTGTCGGTGGAGACTACGAAAGCAATATGCCGGGGTTCGACGGGGTTCTGAGTGATCAGGAGATTGTCGAGGTGCTCGCCTATATCAAGAGCACCTGGCCAGAGGAGATTGTCGAGGCCCACAACGCGCGCAACGAATAGGCGCGGGACAAACGAAAAACCGGGGCGCGCGGCCCCGGTTTCATTAGTCGGCGCTATATGCCGGTTCGCGTTCGGCCGGGGCCGTTTCGCGCGGCGGTCGGCCGATCACTTCACGAAGTCCATCAAGCTCGATGAAATTGTCGGCCTGACGGCGCAGCTCATCCGAGATCATCGGCGGTTGGCTACGGATCGTGGAGACCACAGACACGCGCACGCCTTGCCGTTGAAGGCTTTCGATCAGCGGCCGGAAATCCCCATCTCCGGAAAACAGCACGATATGGTCCACATGCGGCGCGAGCTCCATGGCGTCCACAGCAAGCTCGATATCCATGTTCCCCTTGACCTTCCGGCGTCCTTGGGAGTCTGTGTACTCCTTGGCCGGTTTGGTCACCATGGTGAAGCCGTTATAGTGAAGCCAGTCTACCAGCGGGCGGATCGGTGAATATTCATCATTCTCCAGAAGCGCCGTGTAGTAGAACGCGCGCAGCAACTTGCCACGTCGCATAAACTCCTGCCGCAGGAGTTTGTAGTCGATGTCAAATCCGAGTGCTTTTGCTGCGGCGTATAGATTTGAGCCATCGATGAACAGCGCGAGCCGTTCGTCTTTGTAAAACATAAAAAGTCCCTTTCTAATGTCGCGGCGCACACGAAAAAATCCAGTGAGTGTTCAGGAAGCGCGCGCCGACATCGCATAAGGGTAGTGGTTTTAAAGGGGGCTGCAAGCTAAAGAACACCCCGGTTTGACCCCTGAAACAGGAAAAACAATGGATAAGATGTATCTTTGGATACTTGCACTCGGCGGAAACTTGCCTTCGGAGGAGGGTTCGCCCGAAGAAACGCTCCGTGCGGCGCTAAAAATGCTGGATGGCGAGGGGATGCGGCTGGTTGATTCGAGCCGCCTCTACGAGACGCCCTGTTTTCCGCCGGGTGCAGGGCCGGACTACATCAACGCGGCGGCGCTTGTGGAAAGCCCGCTTGACGCGGGCGCGCTACTTGACCGGTTGCACGAGATCGAAGCGGCGTTCGGGCGTGCCCGGCAGCAGCGTTGGGGTATGCGGACACTCGACATCGACCTGATCGCAGGCGGGGCGCAGGTCTTGCCGGATCAGGATACATACGCCGCATGGCGTGATCTTGATCTCGACACCCAGATGAAAGCCACCCCGGAGCAACTGATTCTTCCACATCCTAGGATGCACGAGCGGGCCTTTGTCCTTGTGCCCGTGCATGATGTGGCGCCGGACTGGATTCACCCGGTTTTTGGGCAAAGCGTTGCCGAAATGCTTGCTGCATTGCCCGAAAGCGCCCGAAAAGAGGTTCGGCCCCTTTGAAATCAGGCGATTGTGGGGTTGTCTTCGTCGCCCATCCCTCTTAGATACTCGGTTTCTGACCCGTCCCAGACTGAATGGAGTCCCACATGGCCCGCGTGACCGTTGAAGATTGCGTCGACAAGGTTCCGAACCGCTTCGAACTTGTGATGCTTGCCGCACACCGTGCGCGCGAAGTGTCTTCTGGTGCGGAGATCACCGTGGACCGGGACAACGACAAAAACCCTGTCGTGAGTCTGCGTGAGATCGCGGAAGAGACCCAGACTGCGGATGAACTGCGTGAGCGCCTCATCGAGAGCTACCAGACCCAGATCGAGGTCGACGAGCCGGAAGAGGATCGCATGGCGCTTCTCATGGGTGCCGAAAGCGATGCGCCTGCCGAAGACGACATGTCAGAAGAAAAACTCCTTCGCGCCCTCATGGAAGCGCAAGGCCAAGGCTAAGCGCGAGAGGCGTCGGTAGGAGAGAATGGAAGACAGATTCGAGCTTTTCCCGGTTGATGAGCTCGTTGAACGCATTCTCACCTACAACCCGAAGACCAATGAAAAGCTCATCCGCGAGGCCTATGATTTTGGCCGCGAGATGCATGAAGGGCAGACCCGGCATTCCGGAGAGCCCTATTTTTCCCATCCCATCGAAGTCGCCTGTATCCTGACCGAGCAGCATCTTGACGATGCGACGATCATCACGGCGCTTTTGCATGACACGATCGAGGACACCAAGGCCTCGTATTCCGAAGTCGCGACGCGGTTCGGGGATGAGGTTGCGATGCTCGTGGATGGGGTCACAAAGCTGACCAACCTGCAGCTTTCCTCAAGCGAGACCAAACAGGCCGAGAACTTCCGCAAGCTCTTCATGGCGATGTCGAAAGACCTGCGCGTGATCCTTGTGAAGCTCGCCGACCGTTTGCACAACATGCGGACGATCAAGGCGATGCGCCCGGAGAAGCAGGTGCAGAAGGCCCGCGAGACCATGGATATCTTTGCCCCCCTTGCAGGGCGCATGGGGATGCAATGGATGCGCGAAGAGCTTGAAGACCTCGCGTTCAAGGTGCTCAACCCCGAGGGGCGTGCGTCGATCATGCGCCGCTTTATCACGCTGCAGAAAGAAACCGGGGATGTAATCCAGCGGATCACCAATGACATGCGGTTGGAGTTCGCGGAGCTTGGGATCGAGGCGGAGGTGTTTGGCCGCGCCAAGAAGCCCTATTCGATCTGGCGCAAGATGCAGGCGAAGGATCAGGGGTTCTCGCGGCTTTCGGATATCTACGGCTTCCGGATCATCACCAAGAACGAGGTGGATTGCTACCGGGCGCTTGGGGCGATCCATCTGCGCTGGCGCGCGGTGCCGGGCCGGTTCAAGGATTACATCAGCCAGCCAAAATCCAACGGCTACCGGTCGATCCATACAACGGTCTCGGGGCGCAATGGTCGCCGTGTCGAGGTGCAGATCCGCACGCAGCAGATGCATGACGTGGCCGAGTCCGGGGTTGCGGCGCACTGGTCCTATAAGGACGGCGTGCGCGGGGAGAACCCGTTTGCCGTTGATCCGGGAAAGTGGATCAACACGCTGGCCGAGCAGTTCAGTGCTGAGGATGATCACGACGAATTCCTCGAGGCGGTGAAGCTCGAGATGTATTCGGACAAGGTTTTCTGTTTCACGCCCAAGGGCGAAGTCGTCAAACTTCCGCGTGGGGCGACGCCGCTCGATTTTGCCTATGCAATCCATACGCGGATCGGCCATGCCTGTGTCGGGGCAAAGATCGACCACATGCGCGTGCCGCTTTGGACCCGTATCAAGAACGGCCAGTCGGTCGAGATCATCACCGCAGAAGGCCAGGCGCCACAGGCGACATGGCTCGACATTGCGACTACGGGCAAGGCGCGTTCCGCGATCCGGCGCGCGTTGCGCGAGGTCGACAAGGAACGGTTCATCAAGCTTGGGCGCGAACTTGCTCGGGCGGCGTTCGAACATGTTGGCAAGAAGGCGACGGACAAGGCGCTCGACATGGCGGCGCAGACTTTGCGCCTTGAGGATCGTGACGAGCTTTTGGCACGGATGGGGAGCGCAGAGCTTACGGCGTATGAGGTCGTGCAGGCGGTTTATCCCGACCTCGTGCCGGAAGAGGGCGACGAGGTGGCGAGCGATCGCGCTGTGATCGGCCTCTCAGAAGGCCAGAGTTTCCACCGCGCGCCCTGCTGTCAGCCGCTGCCGGGCGAGCGGATCGTCGGCATCACCTATCGTGGCCAAGGCGTTGTGGTGCACGCGATTGATTGCGAGTCTCTCAGTAATTACGAGGAACAGCCAGATCGTTGGATCGACCTGCATTGGAGCTCGGGCAAGCACAAGGCTGTCTATACGGTGATGCTCAACATCACGATTGGCAACGATGCGGGTGTCCTTGGGCGGATCTGCACGCTGATCGGCGAGAACAAGGCGAATATCTCGGACCTCGAATTCGTCGACAGGAAGCCCGATTTTTACCGTCTTTTGGTGCATGTTGATCTAAGAGATGCAGAGCACCTGCATTCGCTCATGATGGCCCTTGCGGCCGAGAGTGATGTGGCAGAGATAGAACGATACAGAGACCCCAGCCTTGCAAAGGTGTCGGCGGGATCAAAGTAGCAAGGGACACACAAAGGTGGTCTTCAAGCGAAGGGACAAGCGACCGATCTACCAGATCGTGTTCGACTTCTTCTGGCCCAAAGGGGGCTGGACCCGCGCGTTCTACTATGTGCGTCATCGCCTGCGCCGGCTGCCGGGTACGCCCGAATTCATCGCACGGGGCATTTGGGCAGGGGTCTTTACGACATTCACGCCGTTCTACGGGATGCACTTTGTCGTCGCCGCCTTGGTGTCACGCCTGATTAACGGAAATCTTCTTGCGGCGCTGCTTGGGACGTTTTTTGGCAATCCGCTGACCTATCTGCCAATTGGTGTCATCTCTCTCAAGACGGGGCACTTCCTTCTTGGGACGCAGTTCGACGAAGGCGCGCATCGCTCGCTCGTTGGGAAATTCGCGCATGCGGGGCTCGACCTTTGGCGCAATGTTGGTGCGCTTTTTACGGATCGCGATGCGGATTGGACGGCCTTGCGGCTTTTCTGGAACGAAGTGTTCTTTCCCTATCTCGTTGGTGGAATCCTTCCCGGCATCATTGCCGGAACCGTAGCCTACTACATCAGTGTGCCGGTCATCCGCGCCTATCAGAAACGGCGCACGGCCAAGATTCAAAAGAAAATGGCAGCGCTGCGCGAACGGGCGCGGCAACAGGCTGCCTTGCGGGCCGAAGAAGAAAACGGTCGAGGTTGAGAAACGGGTTTCGCCCGGAGAGCCGTCGCACTAGATTTCCAGCAACAGGAAACAGGGGAGCTGCGAGATGCTGCGACTAGGGGTGAATATCGATCACGTGGCCACGGTGCGCAATGCGCGCGGCAGTGCCTATCCGGACCCGGTTCGGGCGGCCAAGATGGCCGAGGCAGCGGGTGCGGACGGCATCACCGCGCACTTGCGCGAAGATCGTCGCCATATCCTCGATGCAGATATTGATGCCTTGATGGAAAACCTAACGGTGCCGCTCAACTTTGAGATGGCGGCGACCGAGGAGATGCAGCAGATCGCGCTGCGCCATGTGCCGCATGCGGTGTGCATCGTGCCGGAGAAACGCGAGGAACGGACGACGGAAGGCGGTCTCGAGGTCGCGCGCGAAGAAAATCGGATCGGTGATTTCATCGCGCCTTTGCGCGAGGCGGGGTGCCGCGTGTCATTGTTCGTCGCCGCGGACAAGCCGCAGATCGAGTCGGCAGCGCGGATTGGGGCGCAGGTTGTGGAACTGCATACCGGGGCCTATTGCGACCTGCATTACGAAGGGCGTCTCAAAGAGCGCGACGCCGAGTTGGAGCGGCTGCGCGAGATGTCGAGCTATGCGCATTCGCTTGGCCTTGAGGTCCATGCCGGGCATGGGCTGACTTATGACACGGTGAAGCCGATCGCGGCCTTCCCGGAGGTTGTCGAACTCAATATCGGGCATTTCCTGATTGCCGAGTCGATCTTTGTCGGGTTGGAGCCGGTGCTGAAGGAAATGCGCCGCCTCATGGACGAAGCGCGGGCCTGAGATGATCCTCGGAATCGGCACGGACCTCGCCAATATCGACCGGATATCCGACACGCTCGATCGATTCGGGGATCGGTTCCGCAACCGCGTCTTTACCGAGGTCGAACAGGCCAAGGCAGAGCGGCGACGAGACAGCGTTGGCACCTATGCGAAACGCTGGGCCGCGAAAGAGGCCTGTTCTAAGGCGCTTGGCACCGGACTTCGCATGGGGATCAGCTGGAAAGATATGGCGGTCTCAAACCTGCGCACGGGACAGCCCGTGATGGAGGTCACGGGGTGGGCAGCAGAGCGTCTGCGCGACATGACACCGGACGGGCATGAGGCGATCATTCACGTCACGCTCACCGACGACCACCCTTGGGCACAGGCCTTTGTCGTCATCGAGGCGCGGCCTCTCGCGCAGTTGGGTTGACACCTGAGCGCCTGAGCCGCATGTAAACCGCATCATTCAGCACCCCGAGAGGCAGGCATATGGCAGGCGAAGCCAAGAAGCAGAACGCGTTCATCGAGACCGTCAAAACAGTCGTTTACGCGCTCCTGATCGCAGGTGTGTTCCGGACTCTCTTCTTTCAGCCGTTCTGGATTCCCTCGGGGTCGATGAAGGACACTTTGTTGATCGGGGATTTCCTCTTCGTCAACAAGTTCGCCTATGGCTATTCCTATGCGTCCTGCCCGTCCGTGCGCCTGCCGCAGTTCGGGGTCAATATCGACGCCAAGACCCTTTGTGGTGTCTTCGACGGGGACAACAAGCGGTTCCTCGGCTCCGAACCCGAGCGTGGTGATGTCGTGGTGTTCCGCCATCCGGCGACCGGCTTCGACTATATCAAGCGCCTTGTAGGCTTGCCGGGGGATAAGGTTCAGGTCATCGCGGGCGTGCTGCAGATCAATGGCAAGCCGGTCGAGCTTGAGGATGGCGGCATCTTTGAAGAGACGGCCGGGCCACAGGGGCCGCAAGGCTTGCGCCCGCGTTGTGCCAACGGGCCGGTGGGCGATGGCGGCCAATGTCTCAAGGAACGTCAGATCGAGACGCTTCCGGGCGGTGTCAAACACGCGATCCTCAACATCACCAACCAATCTTCGGACAACACCGGTATCTATACCGTGCCTGAGAAGCACTACTTCTTTATGGGCGATAACCGTGACAACTCGACCGATAGCCGGGTGCCGCAAGTGGCGCGTGGGGTTGGGTTCGTGCCCTACGAGAACCTGATTGGGCGCGCGGATCGCGTCATGTTCTCCTCGGCGGGCCGGTCCATGTTCTTCTTCTGGACATGGCGCGGCGATCGGTTCTTTAAGGCGATCCAGTGAAACTTGCGGCGGAGCTGAAGGCGCTCGAGGCGCGGATCGGGCACGAGTTTTCCCGCCCGGAGCTTCTTGTGCGCGCAGTGACGCATTCCTCGATGTCGTCACCGACACGCGACGACAATCAGCGGCTCGAGTTCCTTGGGGACCGGGTTCTTGGGCTTGTTATGGCCGAGGCGCTTTTGGCGCAGGATCGCAAGGCTACGGAAGGCCAACTTGCCCCGCGGTTCAACGCTTTGGTGCGTAAAGAAGCCTGCGCCGATGTGGCGCGGGAAATCGCGCTTGGCGATGCGCTGAAACTTGGCCGGTCCGAAATGCTCTCGGGTGGGCGAAGAAAACAGGCCCTTCTTGGCGATGCCATGGAGGCGCTGATCGCGGCCGTCTACCTTGATGCGGGGTTCGAGACGGCCAAGGCCATGGTGATCCGGCTTTGGGGCGCGCGGGTGCATCAGGTCGAGGCCGATGCCCGCGACCCCAAGACCAGCCTTCAGGAATGGGCGCAGGGGCGAGGCATGAAGCCACCAACCTATGAGATGTTGAATCGGTCGGGACCAGATCATGCACCGGTCTTCAACATCGTTGTGCGCCTTGATAGCGGCGAAAGCGCCGAAGCGAGCGATACCTCCAAGCGCAAGGCAGAGCAGGCGGCGGCAAAGGCGCTTCTGGAGCGGCTCGAGCAGGGCTAAGGCGCTTTCCTATGGCGCCTGCCGCGGCTATCGTCTAGGAACACGTCTTCACGTCATCCTGGAAGGCCTCACATGACCACACGTGCCGGATTCGTTGCCCTAATCGGCGAGCCCAATGCAGGCAAATCGACCCTGACCAATCGCATGGTGGGGGCGAAAGTGTCTATCGTGACCCATAAGGTTCAGACGACCCGCGCCCGCATTCGTGGCGTGGCGCTCGAGGGAGAGAGCCAGCTTGTTTTTGTCGACACGCCCGGTCTTTTCCGCCCACGCCGGCGTCTTGATCGCGCGATGGTCGCGGCAGCCTGGGGTGGGGCGGCGGATGCGGATATCATTGTCCTGCTCATCGAGGCGCATCGCGGTGTGACAGAAGGCGTCGAGACGATCCTCGAGGGGCTTGCCGAATTGCCCAAGGGCCGCAAGGTCGCGCTTGCCATCAACAAGATCGACAAGGTGAAGTCCGAGGTGCTTCTCGGATTGGCGAAAGACCTTAATGAGCGTTTCGCCTTTGCCGAAACGTTCATGATCTCCGCCGAGAAGGGGCATGGGGCGCAGCACTTGAAGGAATGGCTTGCAGAGGAACTTCCCGAAGGGCCGTGGCTCTACCCGGAGGATCAGATTGCGGACCTGCCGATGCGGATGATCGCCGCCGAGATGACGCGCGAGAAGCTGACGCTGCGCTTGCATCAGGAATTGCCGTATCAGCTCACCGTGGAAACCGAGAACTGGGAAGAGCGCAAGGACGGTTCGGCGCGGATTGATCAGCTGATCTATGTGGCGCGCGACGGGCATAAGGGCATCGTGCTTGGCAACAAGGGCGAGACGATCAAGGCCGTGTCCAAGGCGGCGCGGGAAGAACTTGAGGAATTTCTTGGGCGCAAGGTCCACTTGTTCCTTCAGGTGAAGGTGCGTCCGAACTGGCTTGAGGAAAAAGAGCGCTACTCCGAGATGGGGCTCGATTTCCGCGACGGGAATGCATGAGCCGGCTCGCCGCGAAGTTCTGGGTTCAGGCCTATATGGCGCGGCTCGAGTTTGCCGGGATACCGGCCTATGTTGTGGCGCATGGGGATGATACGGCGGGCGCGGTTCTTGTGAAACTCGCAACGCTTGACGGGCAGGCCGTTGCCTATCAGCGCTCTTTCGATCTTATGTCCGGGGACCGCAAGTGGGTTGTCCTTGCCGACGGGGACGAGGCGTCGGTCGATGCCGCGCTTGGCCGGCAGCGGGAATTCGACCCGGATGTCTGGGTCGTTGAGGTTGAGGATCGGCAGGGGCGTCACATGCTCGACGAGCCGGGGTTGGAAGCCTGATGGATTGGCGAGACGAGGGGATCGTTCTGAGCTGTCGCAAACACGGCGAGACCTCGGTGATCCTTGATGTGTTCACGCCGGATCATGGGCGTCACGCGGGCGTGGTGCGGGGCGGAACGAGCCGCAAGATGACACCGATTCTTCAACCGGGCGGACAGGTCGATGTGGCGTGGCGAGCACGGCTTGAGGCGCATATTGGGTCATTCACTGTTGAGCCGGTGCGCAGCCGGGCTGCTGTCTTGTCGGACCGTATGTCATTGGCCGGGCTGAACGCGGTGACCGGGCTATTGTCCTTTTGCTTGCCTGAACGCGAACCGCACCCGAAGCTTTACAAACGTAGCGAACAGCTTCTCGATTTGCTTGGTCATGGCGAAGTCTGGCCGTTGGCCTACTTGCGCTGGGAACAGGCACTTCTTGAGGAGTTGGGGTTCGGCCTTGACCTGAGTGTCTGCGCGGTGACGGGGGCGACGGAGGGCCTATGCTATGTCTCGCCCAAGAGCGGGCGCGCCGTGTCGGCGCAAGGGGCAGGGGAATGGGCGGATCGGATGTTGCCCTTGCCGCCGTGCCTTCTTGGGCAGGGCGATGCCGAGGACGAAGAAATCCTCATTGCGCTTCAGACGACAGGGTATTTCCTCGAACAAAAGCTTGCGCCGGAGCTCGGGCACAAGCCGTTGCCAGAGGTGCGTGGACGGTTGGTGGACGCCTTCAGCCGTCGGCTTCTGCCGCGCTAAACACCATCTTGCGCCCGGCCTCATTGCTTAGGATCATCACATCACCGCTGATCTCGACAAGGGTCATCTCGCGCAGGGAGTCGAGGTAGGCGGCTTCGGCCTTGTAGTCCGGGCAAGCCATCTTTGTCCCGGCGATCGGGCTAAACTCAAGCCACGGATAGGGCGCTGTTTGGCGCATGAAGAAGCGGTTACAGGGGGCCTGTCCGGAGACGTTGCCACCCTCTTCAAAGCGCAGGGTGGCGCGGTGCGTGAAGGGGGCGCCATCAATTTCGGTCAAGTCCCAGAGACGATCCCCGCCATAGCCGGTCACGGTTTCATCCTGAAAACAGGCTGAGAGAGGCAGGGCGAAAAGTAAGGCAAGGGCAAAGCGCAACATGGCTCAACCATAAAGTGCGAGGATCAAGTCCACCAGCGTGCCGAGCGCGTTTTCATTGTCGACACCATCACGGCCCGACATCTCGGCCATGCCGAGGCGGGCGCCGTAGAGGATACGGGACAGCTCAGGGTTGGAGAGGTCGATCTCTGCTAGGAGATGGTCGAGCGCCTCCATCCGGCGCGCATCGACGCGGGCGACGGCCTCTGCCGCTGTCGCGTTCTCATGCGCCCAGGCACGGATTGCAGGCTCAAGTGCGGTGCCGTGCGTGGCGAGGCCATTCGCGGCGCGGGGGTCGGCTTGGGCGAAGTGGCGCAGGCGTTGCACCGGAGTGCCTTCGCTATGCAATGCCACATCGAGCGCGTGCAGGCTCGTATCTTCCCAGTGCCGTAGCATGGCTTCATGGAAGGCAGGCACATCCTTGAAGTGCCAGTAGAAGGAGCCTTTGGTCGTCTTCAAACCCCGAGCGAGGGCTTCGGCCTTGAGAGCGGAAGACCCTTGCGCGACGAGCGCATGAAAGCCAGCGTTGATCCAGCTATCGGGAGAGAGACGTGTCGATGCCATGCCTTAGGGGTAAGGGAGATTCGGCCCATTGTGCAAGTGCAGCATTGCCGCATTGTGCAGTTGCAGAAAAACTGTGGCGGAATCACAAGAAAACCCCGGCACAACGGCCGGGGTCTCCTTGTTCTTAGCGATTTCGAGCGGTTTAACCGAGCAGGCGGCGGGCGATAACCTGTGCCTGAATCTCTGCGGCGCCTTCGAAAATGTTGAGGATTCGCGCATCACAGAGGATGCGGCTGATCTGATACTCGAGGGCAAAGCCGTTGCCGCCATGGATCTGCAGCGCGTTGTCGGCGCTGGCCCATGCGATGCGGGCACCGAGCAATTTCGCCATCCCGGCCTCGAGGTCACAGCGGTGGCCGTGGTCTTTCTCCCATGCGGAGAAGTAGGTGAGCTGACGCGCGATCATGATCTCTACGGCCATCATCGCGAGCTTGCCTGCGACGCGCGGGAAGTTGACGAGGGATTTGCCGAACTGCTTGCGGTCTTCGGCATATTGCATGCCAACCTCAAGCGCGTTCTGGGCCACACCGATGGCGCGGGCGGCGGTTTGGATACGGGCCGCTTCAAAGGTTTTCATAAGCTGTTTGAAGCCCTGACCTTCTTCTCCGCCGAGGAGG
Organism: Shimia aestuarii; assembly: GCF_022814865.1. Lineage (GTDB taxonomy): Bacteria > Pseudomonadota > Alphaproteobacteria > Rhodobacterales > Rhodobacteraceae > Shimia > Shimia aestuarii_A. The sequence continues at coordinate 97,146 of NZ_JAKVRD010000012.1, forward strand.
TTCTCGCCCTTGACCTTGAAGCCGTCAAAGCCAAGCTCGTATTCCTTCATGCCGCGATAGCCGAGGACTTCGATCTCGCCGCCGGTCATGCCTTCGGTCGGGAACGGGTTCTCGTCCGTGCCCGGTGTCTTTTCGGCGAGGAACATCGACAGGCCGCGGTGGTCGGTTGTGTTCGGGTCGGTGCGGGCCAGAAGCGTCATCACATGGGTGCGGGCCGCGTGGGTGATCCAGGTTTTGTTGCCCGTCACTTCCCAGTTGCCATCCTCGGTCTTCACAGCGCGGGTGCGCAGAGACCCAAGGTCGGAGCCGGTATTCGGTTCGGTAAAGACGGCGGTCGGCAGGATTTCGGCAGACGCGAATTTCGGCAGCCAGTATTGTTTTTGCTCTTCCGTGCCGCCTGCTTCGACAAGCTCTGCGGCGATTTCAGAGCGCGTGCCGAGGGACCCGACGCCGATATAGCCACGTGAGAGTTCTTCGGAGACGACCACCATCGACGCTTTGGAAAGGCCAAGCCCACCATATTCTTCGGGGATGGTCAGGCCGAAGACGCCCATCTCGCCGAGTTCCTCGATGATCTCCATCGGGATCAACTCATCCTTGAGGTGCCACTCATGGGCGTTCGGGACGACGCGATCGTCGGCGTAGCGGCGGAATTGCTCGCGGATCATCTCGAGGTCTTCGTCGAGGCCGGTGGCGCCAAAGGTGGCATGGCCTGCGTTGTCCTGCATCAGGGCGACGAGCTCCATGCGCGCGGCCTGCGTGTTGCCCTTGGTCATCAGGGTCTGTATCGCGTCGGTTTGTAGCGGGGCGAGCGCATCGAGGCCAAGCCCAAGGTCGGTCAGGCGGAACATTTCGTTCTGGCTCATCGGGATGCCGCCGGAAATGTGGTTCAGGTACTCGCCAAAGCCGATCTGGAGGATCAGTTGTTCCATCTTGCCGAACTTGCCGTCTTCGGCGAGGCGCTCGGACCATTTCTGCATCTGGCGCAGCGCCTCAACGTAGGTTGCGAGCCACGACAGGCCGTGTGCAGCCGCCTGGTTGGCTTCGATCAGGCCAGCGGAGACGCGGCCATCTTCGGTCACGAGCGCGCGCAGGGCGTCGGTTGCGGTTTCCAGAATTTTCTCTGCCGGGGCGACCGAGGCGGCGGTGAGTGCCGTCAGGTCGGGGAGAAGAGCGGAGTTTGTCATCGTCAGGTCCTGTCCGTCATGGGCCATGAATCATGTCCTTCATCTTGCTGCAGTGTGACATAGCTCTTTCGCACATGCAGCGCAACATTAATGCCAAGCTTTGCAGGTATTTGTTCGTTTGTTGCGCGTTGATTTTTTGCGCTGCGGCGCTAACGGACATATAGCTTGGGGATGGAAACAATCTTCTCCGACATGTCTTTCGCGCTCATTGGGCTTGCCTATGCCATCGCCCTTGGCGCCGGGGTGGTCAAGGGCATGGTGGGTTTTGCCATGCCGATGATCCTGATCTCCGGCCTTAGCTCGATCATGGCGCCAGAGCTTGCGCTTGCGGGGCTGATCGTTCCGACGCTTGTCACCAACGGGATGCAATCCTTGAGACAGGGCAGCAGTGCGGCGATTGCGTCAGTGCGCAAATTCCGTGTGTTCCTTGGGGCGGGGTTTGTCATGCTCCTGGTCTCGGCACAATTCGTGCGGGCCTTGCCAGGGGATATCATGCTGCTTCTGATCGGGGCGCCTGTGGCGGTGTTCGTGCTGGTGCAATTGTTTGGCCTGCGCCTGCATCTCGAGGCGGCCTCAGCGCGGCTCGAGGTGCTGATCGGCGGGTTTGCCGGGGTGATTGGCGGAATCTCGGGGGTTTGGGGGCCGCCGACGGTGCTCTACTTGACGGCGCTCAATACGGAGAAAACCGAGCAAATCCGCGTGCAGGGCGTGATTTATGGGCTTGGGGCCGTGGCGCTTTTCTTCGCGCATATCGCCTCGGGGGTGTTGAATTGGGCGACGTTCCTGTTCTCGCTGAGCCTTGTGCCGCCCGCCGTGATGGGGATGTGGATCGGTGGGCGTATCCATGACCGCATCGATCAGGAGAGCTTTCGGCGGGCAACCCTCGTGGTGCTTTTGTTGGCGGCGCTCAACCTCGTGCGACGCGCTGTGTTTGGCTAAGGGCCGCGTGGCAGCCGAGGAGCGCTGCGTCGTCTGACAGGATCAGAGAGACTGGCGGGATAGGGTCCTGCGGTGCGAAATGCGCGTGATAGCTTTCGGCGAAAGCGGCGGGGGCCGCAGTCAGGACGGAGCGGGCGACGCCACCTGCGAGGGAGATGCCGTCGCGAGGCGAAAACGCGTTGGCGAGCAAGGCGCATAAAGTGCCAATTAAGGCGGAATAGTCTCTGATATAGTCTCTGACCACGCCGCTTTCACAGAACCGAGCATATCCGCGACCGCTGAATAAATCCTCGATTGTGACCGCGCTGGGAAGGGCGTTTTCGAGCTCTTTGGGGAGGGGGCGGTGGCCGTATTCCAAGGGGTGGGGC